>PLMU01000017.1 GCA_003142595.1 Phycisphaerales bacterium | reverse complement strand
TTGTAATTAACTTTTTCATAATTATTCTCCTAATTTTGTTTGTTCTAAATTTTTTTAATTAACTTCTTCACGCTCACATACTTCACTGTTCTGTCCGCAATAACTTTTTCTTTCCTTATTTACTTCTTTACTTCCTTCTTCGAATCAGACTCAAAGCGCCAAGGCCAAGCAGACAAATCGTGGCCGGTTCGGGAATCTGTACTAAGTAATCCTGACCATTAAGTGTACTGGTTACGTACAAATTGTTTGCAAAATACGCTGTGTTGCCATCCAACTGGCTAAGCCAGCTATTGGCTGTAGCGGCCTGTTCGATTCCAGTAGCATGAAAACCTGCGCCGTTGGAAACATTCCAGGTGGCAGGGCTGCCATTGGTTTCGTAAATAATTTCCCATAAACAGGCACCGAAGGCTTCCGCCATTTGTTTATTTGCTGTAGTTGGGTTGGTTATCCAATTTTGGTCAAAATCTCTGCCCCAAAGCTCACGAATGTAATTGGCTTTGGTAGTTCCCATAGGCGTAACAGCCGTAACAGGCAGAGGTCCTTCTTCCAGGGGAATAACATTCACGTTGCCATTATTTGCGCCCTGAGTTAATTCTATACAGAAGCCCCAATCAGGAACCTGCGTCCCCAAACCAGTGCTGCCGCTGATTTCGTTAGTCCACGAATAGATGCCCGTGCGATAGGTTCCGCCGTTAAGGCCGCCGCCCCAGAGGTCGCCCTGGTCAGAAAGACTATTATTGTGATTCTGGATGTTTGTAGTGCCGAGAATCGTCGCACTTGCTGCCGTAGTTATCGCGATACTAATTAGAGCAACTGCCACGAATGTTTTTATTATTATCTTCTTCGATCGCATCTTGTTTTTCTCTCCAGATCTCTGCATTTCTAAATTAAGTTATTCTTCGTCGCGAGTCCCACAGACGCGCGCAATCTCTCTGTTAAATAACTTCTCTCCATTTTAAAAATACAGGCTCTGCAAAGAAAAATAGCGCAGAACGGTGCAACAATAACAACCTCTACAACCTCTGAATCCAAAAAGATGAAACAAAATCGTAATGAGTTTTCCCTATCCCCAATTCTTAAAGTATTATATCACAAAGTAAGTATGATTGCAAGAGAATTTTTTATTTTTTTGCATAGCCAGGGAATATCGTACTCCCTGATAAGGATAAGATGTATAACAATAGAATAGTACAAACTCTTAAGGAATCTCTATGGGGGCGGGGGTTAGACCAAATAATTACCGCTTTATGCCATCACATTAAAAGTCAAAAAGTGATGACAGATAAACCAGTTCCTGATACAATACTTTTGTTATCTAAGGGCAGCCCATTTCAGAGTTGCCCTTAAAGTTGCCCTTAAAAAGGGTATCAAGATAGTAAGAAATCGTGCTGAGATAGTAAAGAAACAAGAGAGTCCAAATCCTTGTTTTAGTTGGTGTTAAGTGCTAACTACAGGTTTTTAATGAGTTTACAAAAAGAGGGCAAATTAAATCCCGCTCTCTCCGTTTTTTGCTTCTGCAAAAAAACAGAGCCCCGACTTGTCGGGGCGGTCAACTTTCTACTGCTCTACTGCTCCCCCGCTTTGTTACGGCCGGATTTTTCTCTAATCGGCCAATACCATGCCGGCTTTTCTATATGTGCCGACAATCGCAATGATATTTTTGCTCATTTTCAGCCCTTTCATGCCTCGTCATCATACTGATTATTCAGATTTGAGAGAAGCCATATCGATGGAGAAGCGGTACTTCACATCGGACTTAAGCAGTCTTTCGTAAGCTTCGTTGACCTTCTGGATGGGGATGACTTCGACATCGGCGGTGATGTTATGCGAGCCGCAAAAGTCTAGCATCTCCTGGGTCTCGGCAATACCGCCGATGAGCGAGCCGGCAAGATTGCGGCGACCCATCAACAGGCTGAAGGCAAAGACGGGCATTGGCTTGGCTGGCGCGCCGACAATGGTGAGCGTGCTGTCGTGGGCGAGCAGGTTGAGGTAGGCATTGACGTCGTGATCTGCAGCAATGGTATCAAGGATGAAGTCGAAGCTGCCCGCGTGCTTTTTCATCTCATCAGCATTGCGTGAGACGACGACCTCGTCAGCACCGAGGCGAATCGCATCCTCCTTCTTTTTCGGCGAGGTCGTGAAGACGACAGTGTGCGCCCCAAACGCATGCGAGAGTTTCACACCCATGTGACCCAAGCCGCCAAGGCCAGCGATGCCAACCTTCTTGCCCTTGGTAACGCCCCAGCGGCGCAGCGGCGAATAAGTCGTAATGCCCGCGCACAAAAGCGGTCCAACGCCGGCAAGGTTAAGGTTGGTCGGGACGCGCAGGACGAAGTGTTCATCAACGACGATGGTGTCGGAGTAGCCGCCATAGGTGACCGGTGCGGTCTTGTGCTTGTCCGGTGAGTTGAATGTGAGAGTCTGGTTCGGGCACAAGTTTTCGAGGTTGGCCTTGCACTGAGGGCAGGTGCGGTCCGAGTCAACCATGCAACCGACCGCGGCGAGGTCGCCGGGCTTGTACTTCGTGACCGCGGAGCCGACTTTGGTGACACGGCCAACGATCTCATGGCCCGGCACAATCGGGTAAACAGTGGGCATGATGCTGCTCCACTCGTTACGCACCTGGTGGAGGTCGGAGTGGCAGATGCCGCAGAAAAGGATTTCTATCTGCACGTCGTGTTCGGTCGGATCGCGTCGCATGATCGTGGTGGCCGCAAGCGGCGATATCGCACTGTTAGCAGAGTAAGCTTTTATCTTGTACATGGATTTATCTCCTATATTATTGACTTCCTTTCATCCGGCCCAGATCCGCTCAGCGACCGGTCATTTTCTCCAGCTTTTCGGGATACCGAGCACCTTGCACCTTAATCTTTGATGAGGCAATATCGATCTCACGGAGATCGTCCGGCGTGAGTTCAAGTGTTGCCGCCCCGATGTTCTCGTCGAGTCGTGCCAGTTTCGTAGTGCCGGGAATCGGAACAATCCATGGCTTCTGGGCAAGCAGCCAGGCAAGTGCAATCTGAGCAATGGTCGCCTTCTTCTTTTCTGCGATTTTGTTAAGCAATTCAATCAAGGCCTGATTCGACTTGAGAGCATCCGACGTAAAACGCGGAAGAATGCTGCGGAAATCGGAGCTGTCGAATTTTGTGTTTTCGTTCATCTTACCTGTAAGGAAACCTTTACCTAAAGGGCTATAGGTAACGAAACCGATCCCGAGTTCTTCGAGAGTCGGTATCACTTCCTTCTCGGGTGTTCTCGTCCAAAGCGAGTATTCGCTTTGGAGAGCCGTGAGCGGCTGGACAGCGTGTGCCCGACGGATCGTTTGCACGCCTGCTTCGGAAAGGCCGAAGTGCTTAACCTTACCTTCCTGAATCAGTTCCTTAACCGCTCCCGCTACATCTTCAATTGGCACGTTCGGGTCAACCCGATGCTGATAGAGCAGGTCGATTGTCTGGATCTTGAGTCGCTTGAGCGAGCCCTCGACGGCCTGTTTGATGTGCTCCGGCCGACTGTTCAGGCATGGTGACCCCTTCATCCCGCGGGGATCGAAATTTGGATTGACATCGAATCCGAACTTGGTGGCAATCACTACTTGCTTGCGGAAAGAGGCAAGGGCCTGACCTACAAGTTCTTCATTTATGAACGGGCCATAGACTTCGGCGGTGTCGAAGAATGTAACGCCCCGTTCCACGGCCGTCCGGAGAAGAGCGGTCATCTCCTGCTTGTCTTTGGGCGGACCGTAGGAAAAACTCATTCCCATGCAGCCGAGCCCCATAGCCGAGACTTCCAAGCCGCTTTTTCCTAATTTACGCTTTTGCATTTTATACTCCTGAAAGAACAAAAGCAAGCAGACCAATCCTGCTCATTTCTTGCTTCTAACCGATTCCTTAATCCGCTGGATATGTCCGCGGCCGAGCGCTTTGACCTCACAGCCAAGCTCGAAATACCGTTTAATATTGTCATCGCTGAGAATACCGAAACAGTCAACCACTGCCAGCGGTCCGCCTGCCCATTTGACAATATCATCAGGATTCAATTTCAAATATGGTTCGTGCGGCACAGCGAGAATGAGCACTTCTACCCCTTTAAGAGCTTTCGGCAGGTCGCTCTGAACATGAATGTCTTTCAAGTTTGCCTGGTTGCGGAAGAATCTGGCCCATGAATGCCCCGGAGCCGGATATGTATCCTGCTGCTCCATTTCATACCAGTGTTCGAGATATGGGTCGTGCACGGACAAGTCCGCGCCCATTTCGGTTAATTTTCGCACAACGATTTCTGAACCACTGTATCTTGTATCAGCTACATCCTGCCGATAGCTTGCTCCGCAGAGTAAAACCTTTGCGCCTGCGATATATCGGCCCATATTCCGCAGAGCGTCCCGCGTCAGAGTCGCAACGTGCAAGCCTCTGGTATCGTTAATGTCAATGGCCATCGTCGAGAGTTTGAAAATATCATCGTCGAATCCGAGAATGTGTTTGTATGCCCAGAAACCCAGACCGCCGTCCTTTGGCAGACAGTATCCGCCGATGCCGGGGCCGGGGAAAATCATATTGTTGTGAGTAGGACGCATTTTGATTGCTTTAATAACTTTAATCAGGTCAACGCCGTTGCGTTCGGCAAAAATCGACCATTCATTTAGAAATGCAAGGATTGTTGCGCGGTAAGAGTTTTCGACAATCTTGGTGGTTTCAGATTCGATTGGTCTGTCCATAACCGTCAGCGGGAAGTCTTTGGTGTTGAGCACTTCATGCAGGAATTTTTCAACGCGATTTCTGGCTTCGGCATCGCAGCCGGAACAGACTCGCCAGAAGTCGCGAATAGATGCAACGTATTGCTTGCCAGGCATAACGCGTTCGAAACTGTGAGCCAGCAGCGGCTCGGTTTTGATGCCTCGCGCAGCAAAAGCCTTTTTCATTATCGGCCAGGCGACAAATTCCGTCGTACCGGGCGCTACGGTTGTCTCAATCAGTGTCAGACAATTCGGCTGAATTTTCTGGGCGATAGTTTTAATCGTCGCTTCCAGCGCTGCCATATCGGTTGAACCTGTCCGGAGCTGGCCTAAGTCTTTCTTTAAATAATCGCACTGAACATCGACAACAACGCAGTCGGCAAGTTCGAGACAATCGCTGTTGTACGTGCCAATTAGTGTTTTTTTCTCAAGCACGCAGCGGGAAATCATCGGGTCAACTTCCGGGTCCTCTGCCTTGACGGGCGATTGCCCCTTGTCGAGCATTGGAATCTTCCAGTAGCTGCGCGGGCTTGGCCGCTGGCAGCCGATTACGAATTTGGATGGTTTTCCGGTTTTTTTATCGACAGTATCGGCCACAATTGCCGCCATTACCGCTCCGACAAATCCTACTCCCATAACTACGACTATTTCCTTGCCCTCTTTGCGGGCGGCATCTGCAAGTTTGCGGACACGCTGAAGTTCCGCCGCGTAGTCGCCGGCCTGTGGAATTGCGAATTTTTCTCCTGCTGGGTTGATTGAATACTCTACCATTATTTTATATCTCCTAAAAAATGAAATTTTGGGTATTATAAGGGAATCAGGGAGCGTAGAAAAGCTAAAAAATTAAGTGTTATAGACCGGCAAGATAGAAGGAAATTATCTTTCTTATTGATTTGAAGGCGATTTTTTTCATTTGGATTTTATCTGGTGCTATAAAAATAATGGATTGGGCGTCATCACTTGCTTTAGCCTCTGAAATATCGTTTACCTTACAGAAAAACCCCAAGTCAACAGTTGAATATGTTACACCTTTATATTTATAAATATTTGCGGCTGAACAGAGGTATTTGACAGAAGCGGTTTTCAGGCACAGTTCTTCTTTTATTTCCCGTTTTATTGCTTCTTCTGCGGATTCGCCATGGTCGGCAAAACCGCCGGGCAGGTCTAACATTCCTTTTTTGGGTTCCTGCGCCCGTTTAACAAAAAGAATTTTGCCTTTATTGTCTGTGATAATCGCAGCGGCAGCGGCGGCGTTATTGTGATAGTACTCGAATCGGCATTTGCCGCATACTAACTTGCTGCTTTTGACGAAACGCAGCGCAGCTTCGCCGCATTTCGGACAGTATTTAAAAAGCCGCCTGTTATTGCTTAGAATGCTCATTGAGATAATAGTAAACGCATTAGCAGACTGTGTCAAAAAATAAATTCAGGCAGGTCTGTGCTCAATATAACATTTAGAATACTAAATGTTTAATCAGCAGAAACGGCAGGAAAAGAAGAACAAAGAATTCCCTGGAAATCTGATTGTATAGCGAGACGACCTCGCTGATTCCTCAGGGTTTCATCAAGCAATTCCGAAGCAAGATTCAGCATTTTCCTTATTCATATTTACGCCCTCTTTGCTATGCTTGTCTCGCAACAGGAAAAAGCGAGATAGAATATTTGACACATTTCCTATTTTATGTTATCGCTGTATCGTCCATTGAAATGCGTAATGCGTTTTAAGGAGATTTCAAATGAATTACACAAATGTCGGCAAGGAGAACTTCAGCAACATCAATATCTCATCGCTTATCCTTCACAGTAATGCCGACCGCATTCTTCCCATAGATGCTGCTGCAATCCCGCTCTCGAAGTGTATCAAAAAAAACCGGCGGGTAGTGGTTCAAGACGGGCCGCACGGCATCATCTGGACCCATGCTGAAAAGTTAATTCTACCCTGCTCGACTTTCTCGCAAAGTAATGACAGAAATCTTTAAGCGGTGAAAAAAAGAAAGGAAAATTTATGCGGACTGTAACAAAAAAGCGGATGGCGGTTACTCGCAGGGAATTTTTGGAAATTGCCGCCGGCGCATCGATTGCGGCGGCCTTCCCATCACTTTTGTTTGCAGAAAAAGCAAAGGGAGTAGTCCTCCTCCGAACGCTGGGCCGCACTGGCGAGAAAGTTTCCGCCATCGGACTTGGCGGTTATCACATCGGCGACCCAAAAGTCACGGAGTCAGACAGCATCAGTATTATCCGCAAGGCAATCGACAACGGAATCAATTTTCTCGATAACTGCTGGGACTACAACGACGGACAAAGCGAAATCCGCATGGGCAAGGCCTTGCGCGACGGCTACCGTCAAAAGGCATTTCTAATGACTAAAATTGACGGTCGCACCAAACAGTCCGCGGCCAGCCAGATTAATGAATCTCTGCGGCGATTGCAGACCGACCACATCGACCTGATGCAATTTCACGAGGTTATCCGGCTGGAAGACCCGGACCGCATCTTCGCAGCCGGCGGAGCAATCGAGGCGATGCTGGAAGCAAAGCAGGCGGGAAAGATTCGTTATATAGGCTTTACCGGACATAAGGACCCGATGGTCCATCTGCGGATGCTGGATACCGCAGCAGCCCACAAATTCCGATTCGACACCGTGCAAATGCCATTGAACGTTATGGATGCGCATTTTCGCAGCTTCGAACACCAGGTTTTGCCGCTTCTGGTAAAAGACGAGATTGGCGTGCTGGGAATGAAATCAATGGGTGACCCATTCATTCTCCAGAGTAAAACAGTTACGCCCATCGAGTGCCTGCACTATGCAATGAATCTGCCGACCTCGGTTGTAATCACGGGAATCGACAGTATGAAAATACTCGACCAGGCGATTGAGGCCGCACAAACGTTCAAACCGTTAAGCAGCGGCTACGTCGCTGATTTGCTCGGCCGAACGGCCAAGGCGGCGGCAACCGGCAACTATGAGCTGTTTAAGACCAACAATCGTTTCGACGGCACTGCGCATAATCCGCAGTGGCTGGGATAGGTCTCTCGGAATCGACTACCGGCAGACGAAGAAGAAATTTTTGATGATGCTCGCATCGGGAAAAAATTTCTACTGAGTATGCATAAGTCAATTTATATTATACCGCGCAAAGGAAAGGGCCGACATCTTTAGGACGTCGGCCCTTATAATCCTGGCGATGACCTACTCTCGCCCCGAAGGACTACCATTGGCCTGACGGGCTTAGCTTCTGAGTTCGGAATGGGATCAGGCGTTTCCCCGCCAGTAAAGTCACCAGGAAGTTTGACTAATCTGAGATTTCAAATTTAAAATCTCAGATTTTAAATATCAAAAGCGTAGATGCTCAATTGAGCGTATTATAAAAAAACCATATATCAGTAAATGATTGATATGGTCAAGCGTTTGAGCGTTAGTACCGGTTAGCTGAAGCGATTTCTCGCCTTACACATCCGGCCTATCAACCTGGTAGTCTACCAGGGCTCTTCATGCCGCACCAACTTCAACCAGTAAAGTCAAAATAAACTCTACTGAGCAAAGTAGGTGCGGCAAAGGAATCCTCATCTTGAGGTGGGCTTCACGCTTAGATGCTTTCAGCGTTTATCCTTTCCCAACTTAGCTACCCGGCGGTGCCGCTAGCGCGACAACCGGTTCACCAGAGGTCAGTACTTCTCAGTCCTCTCGTACTAGAGAAATATCCTCTCAAGATTCCTACGCCCACAGCAGATAGGGACCGACCTGATTCACATCGGTCTGAACCCAGCTCGCGTACCACTTTAATCGGCGAACAGCCGAACCCTTGGGACCACCTTCAGCCCCAGGATGTGATGAGCCGACATCGAGGTGCCAAACCGCACCGCCGCTATGGACGCTCGGGTGCGATAAGCCTGTTATCCCCAGAGTACCTTTTGTCTGATGAGCGATGGCCCTTCCACTCAGAACCACCGGATCACTAAGTCCTACTTTCGTATCTGCTCGACTTATTGGTCTCGCAGTTAAGCACCCTTATACCTTTGCGCTCTACGCGTGATTGCCAACCACGCTGAGGGTACCTTTGAACTTCTCCGTTACACTTTGGGAGAAGACCGCCCCAGTCAAACTGCCCGCCTAGCATTGTTCCATGCCCGGATTCACGGGTCACGGTTAGACAACTAACATAGCAAGGGTAGTATTTCAACGATGGCTCCCCGACGCCCAGAAGCGCCGGATCAAAGCCTCCTACCTATCCTACGCATGATATGACAGGTGTCAGTACCAGGTTACAGTAAAGGTTCACGGGGTCTTTCCGTCTTGCTGCGGGTATGTGGTATCTTCACCACAAGTATAATTTCACCGAGTCCGTCCTTGAGACACTGCTCCAGTCGTTACGCGGTTCATGCACGTCGGAACTTACCCGACAAGGAACTTCGCTACCTTAGGACCGTCATAGTTACGGCCGCTGTTTACCGGGGCTTCGGTCGCCAGCTTTGCCTGTATTGCTACAAGCTGACCGGCTTCCTTAACCTTCCGGCACCGAGCACGCGTCATTCTGTATACATCCACGTTAAGTGTTAGCACAGAACTGTGTTTTTGATAAACAGTCGCCAGAGCCATTTCCCTGCGCCCTCAAGCCAACTGTTACATTAGCTTGGAGGGACCCCTTATTGCGAACGTACGGGGTCAAATTGCCTAGTTCCTTAAGAACGGTTATCTCGAGCGCCTGAGGACATTTATCCTCACCTACCTGTGTCAGTTTTAGTACGGTTACATTGGCTTCGTCCTACGACAGTTATTTCTTGGCATTTTATCTATTCACTTCGGTAACGAAAAACGACCTCGACCTTGCGGAACCCGCACGACTAATCACGGGATGAATTTTTAAAATGCGTCACTGTCTTCGTCCACCAACATAGTGCAGGAATATTAACCTGCTGTCCATCGTCTACGCCTTTCAGCCTCGACTAAGGGGCCGACTAACCCTGGGCGGATTTACCTTCCCCAGGAAACCTTAGGTTTACGGCGAACAGGATTCTCACCTGTTTTATCGTTACTCATGCCGGCATAATCTCTAGCAGCCGCTCCACGATTCGTTTTCGTATCGCTTCAATGCTGACTGCTATGCTCTCCTACCACTTTGCTATTGCCCGAAGGCAATAGTAAAATCCGCAGCTTCGGTTTTGTGCTTATTCCCGTTCATTCTCGGCACCGAATTGCTCGGTCAGTAAGCTATTACGCACTTTTTAAATGGTGGCTGCTTCTAAGCCAACATCCTGACTGTCTATGCAATCCGACTTCCTTATGAACTTAGCTCAAATTCGGGACCTTAGCTGGCGGTTAGGGTTGTTTCCCTTTTGACCATGAATGTTATCACCCGCAGTCTGACTCCCGAGGTAAATTTAACGGTATTCGGAGTTTGGTTGGGGTAAGCAAGCGGGTAGCTCCTTATCCCCATTCAGTAGCTCTACCCCCGTCAAATATTTTACTCGAGGCTAGCCCAAAAGCTATTTCGGAGAGTACGAGATATCTCTACGTTTGATTAGACTTTTACTCCTCCGCACAGCTCATCCCATAACTTTTCAACGTTAATGAGTTCGGTCCTCCAGAGACTTTTACATCCCCTTCAACCTGGCCATGCGTAGATCACGTAGTTTCGCGTCTATCACCTGCGACTTGCGCCCTATTCAGACTCGCTTTCGCTACGGCTACTCCCTTGAAGGGATTAACCTTGCCACAAACGATAACTCGCCGGCTCATTATGCAAAAGGCACGTGGTCAGGCATTACATTTCCGAAGAAATGTCATAGCCCTCCCGCAACTGGTAAGTGTATGGTTTCAGGTCCTTTTAACTCCCCTAATAGGGGTTCTTTTCATCTTTCGCTCGCGCTACTTTTTCACTATCGGTTGTCGAGTAGTACTTAGCCTTGGAGAGTGGTCTCCCCGAATTCGCACGGAGTTTCACGGGCTCCGTGCTACTTTGGAACACTGGCATAACGGAGGGCTCTCGCTTTTATCTACAGGGCTATCACCTTCTACGGCTCAGCTTTCCAGCTGATTTGACTTGCGATGCCTTTGTAACTCCTAACCAATGCCCGTAACACCGACCCGAAGATCGGTTTAGGCTGATCCGCTTTCGCTCGCCGCTACTGACGGAGTCTCAATTGATTTCCTTTCCTACAGGTACTGAGATGTTTCAGTTCCCTGCGTTCGCTTCAACCGGCCTATGAATTCAGCCGGAGATGATCCCAATTTCTTGGGAACGGGTTTCCCCATTCGGACATTTCAGGATTAACGGTTGCTCGACACCTGCCCTGAACTTATCGCAGTCTGCCACGTCCTTCATCGCCTCTCGACACCTAGACATCCCCCATACACCCTTAGTAACTTGACCATATCAATCAAAAACTGATTGTAGGTTTTTTCATAATGGCGCTCGGTGAAAGTTGTGTATACTAATCCACAACCCACCTTGAGACATCTACGCTATTTACTTTTTAAAGAACTTTACCGATAGTCTGCCGAATCGTAGTCCGGAGCTATCATACTATTTTCTGTCCCGTCTTCGACGAGACCTTAATTCAATGGAGATGACAGGGATCGAACCTGCAACCTCCGGCTTGCAAAGCCGGCGCTCTCCCAGTTGAGCTACATCCCCGAGCCGATACTAAATCTTAAATCTCAAATCTGAAATCTCAATTTACATTAGTGGGCCCGGGAAGAGTCGAACTTCCGACCTTGCGCTTATCAGGCGCACGCTCTAACCAACTGAGCTACGAGCCCAAAACCATACTATTTTTCTGGTTTTGTTAAAGCCGTTGTTCGGACTCAATTGAACCTTATTTTCATACTTTTTAAAGAACAAATAAAAATGCCGCTGCTCAATACTGCCAGCGACATTTTAACAGACGCGACATAGTAATTTCTTACTAATAAGCAGTCAAGGACAAAAATTAACGATTTTTAAAATTTCTCGCAATTCTTCTCCGAAAATCTTTTCCACCACCATTTACAATGAGATTTCCAACCCCATTGCAATTTTGCAAGTATATATACGCTCCAAAATATAGTCAAGAATAATATTTTCAAAAGAATGCAGATTTACAGAAGAATAACAACACAATATAGATACACAATATACGGTAACGTAATTGCCTTACCTTAATGTTTTGTTGAGCACAATAACATTTAGATAGAGCAATTACGAATCTCTAAATAAGGAATTTCCCTATTTCAAGCCGGTAAAGTTACGAGTAAACTATAAACTGTAATTGAAATAGAGGAATGTAAAAATAACATGGCCTCTTATAAAATGAACGCTACCGTTCCTCCTCCCGGCAGCGTTTTTTTTTGTTCATACCAAACTAAAATAACGGAAATTCGTTATTTCATATATTCCGGCAGCGTAACTGCCTTCGTACCCCCCCCTGTTGTATCTAAATAAGAACGGAACTCCTGAACTAAGACATCGATAGGTTTAGTAGAATCCCTTGTTTTTAACACCAATATCTTAATTTTATAATCTTTCCCGATTTTCAAACCAGCAACTGTGCTCGGCGAAGTAAATTTATAACCTTTAATGCCGGATTTATAATCAATTCCACCAAGAGACGGCACTGACGGATTACCTGGATTAGGGAATTCAACTTTGATATAGCTGCCCTGAGGAATCTCCTGAAGAACACTAACGGCAATAAAACAACTGGCGCCTTCTTGAGTAACCCGCATGCCCGCCCTATTGGTCCGTAAATAACGACTGACTTCCAATTTAGGATTTTTTGAACCCTTATCTGCATAAAATGTTCCATTAAAAGTTAAAACCTGATCAGGGTGCAAATAAGGAGTTACTACTTTTTTATTATCCGGCTGCGTCTTAGGAGTTTCTACTTTTTGCTTATCAGGCTGCGTCTTAGGAGTTTCTACTTTTTGCTTATCAGGCTGCGTCTTAGGAACCTCTGTCCTTTTTTCTGTCGGAGTGCAGGAACTACATAAAACAAGCAATGCTAAAGTAATGTACCATTTCATAGTATTACCTCCCGTCAAAAAAATAGTTATTCAATTTCTTTTATTATTATGGTTACTAATTTTATTTTTTCAATAAACTTTTTTCGAATTTTTCGAGGATAAGCTTTTTTACCTCTGCCAGAGAACCTTTGAGATTTACACCAGAAGCGACCTTGTGGCCGCCTCCGCCGAGCTCGCTGGCGATTTTCTGGACATCGACGCTGCCGTCGCTCCGCAGCGAGCAGCGGAAACCGCCGTCTTTAAGCTCAACGAACAGTGCGACAGCCTGGACAGAGCCTACTCGCTGACATTCATTGACAAAATCTTCGGTATCTGAGCCGGTTGCGCCGGTAGAGTCGAAGTCGCTGCGCATAATATACTGCAAGGCGATTTTACCGTCGTGGTAAAGCTCAAGATTTTCGAGCATTTTGCCCAGCAGCTTAATTCGCTCAGGCGAATAATTCTGAAACATCTTGCGATGGATGTCGGAAGGTTTAGCGCCCAGTTCGATAAGCGACGAAGCATTACGCATCACTCTGGCATCTGTGTTGTCGAACCTGAACCAGCCGGTATCGGTTGAAATCGCGATAAACAGTGCCTCGGCAATCGCAGGCGTGATTTTCCAGCCGGCCGATTTGAACAGGTCGAATACTATTTCGCCGGTTGCCGCGGCGGTCGAATCGATTACTTCGACAGTGCCGAGATTGTCGCCTGTAACGTGGTGGTCGATGACCAGCACGGGAACTTTTGAGGTTTTAAGCCATTTGTCGAACTGAATAAGCTGAATATAACTATTGGTATCAACAATTATAACAAGGTCGAACTGGCCAAACGAGCCGTTTTGGAGTTCGGCAGATTTTAAATCGTTGCCAAGAACAGGCACCGGTGAATTAAAAATATTTTTATACCATTGAGCCGGCGGCGAAAGCAAAATCGGTTTGACGTTTTTGTTTAATTGCCCGGCAATCTCACAAATAGCCTTGATACACCCTACCGCATCGCCGTCAGGCCGTGTGTGCGAAGTTACAAGCCAGTTTTTAGATTTATTAATTAATTCAATCGCTTTTTTAAAATCATCCGTTGTTACCATATAAATTCCTGTTAGTTTTTTAAAATATCTTTTGCCGCACGGCAATCTTTTGTGATTTGTTCCTTTAGTTTTTCCGGCGTTTTAAATCTTTGCTGGGTACGGATGAAATCTACAAAGTCCATCGCAAGGTATTTATCATATAAATCGCCGCTCTTTTCGTCAAGAATATGAGCCTCAATGAGCAAAGGATGGTTCGAAACAAAAGTTTTCGCCCTGCCAAGACTAAAGACAGCAGGAATTTTCTGATTCAGCCTGCTGAGTTCTTCAGCCGTATCAGCAACAGAAACTAACCCCGCGTAAACGCCTTCGACAGGAATAATCTGCTCGTGCGGGTCGATGTTGGCGGTCGGATAGCCCAGTTCCGTGCCCTTGCCGCGGCCTTTGACAACTTTGCCCATTAAACGATAAGGCCTGGAGAGGACTTTGGCGGCATCAGCAGCACTGCCCTTCTGGAGCAAATGACGAATAAGCGTGCTGGAAATTTTAGTCATCACACCATCAATATCAATCTGCTTCGACTGGACAATAACAACATCGAAGCCGTAAGTTTTGCCGAGCTGCTGAAGGAATTTGGAATCGCCGCTGCGGCCGTAACCGAAATGAAAATCATCGCCTTCCACGACAGTCCGCGGAGAAAGAGACTTCATCAAAAATTTTTCAACAAAATCCTGCGGAGAAAGTGTCAGCATCTGATAACTGTCTTTTAAAACAACCAGATAGTCAACACCTGCCGCTTCGAGCAGAGCCGCCCGCAACGGCATAGGCGTTAAAACTCGCGGCATACTTTCCGGATTAAGAATTGCGGCCGGATGAGGGTCAAAAGTTACCGCTACAACGGGACAATTTCCCAAATCGGCGGCAATTTTGCGGGCAGTGCGGATTATTTCCTGATGACCGAGATGAACGCCGTCAAAATTACCTATGGTCAGGCAGCAGCCCATTAAACTCTTATCAATCTTTTCAAGTTTGTCTATTATTTGCATAAGACACTTATTTTACGACGAAAGGACGGTTTGGGCAAGGAATTTAAGGGTATAAAATGTAGAGTTTTTTGTCGCAACTGCCGGGGTTTTCTGATAAATTATTTTTATGACTTATCTTGCGGTACCAATAGCAGCAAAAGACTTAAAAAGCTGCAAAGAGCATATAGCGGCAGCCTGCAAAGCCGGCGCTGAAATGCTTGAATTGCGAACGGATTTCATCGAGGGACTCGATACTAATAAATTAAAAGAGTTAATCGCCGCGGCAAAACAAACCAGCCTTCCAATAATCGTTACCTGCCGGGATACCGCCCAGGGCGGACAAAATAATTTACCTGCCCCGCTCCGCAGGCAAATCCTCACGGAAGCCGTAAAACTCGGCGCTGATTTAATCGACTGCGAATTCGCAAATTTCCTAAAAGAAGATTTTGGCCAGACAATAAAAAAAGCACTTGCCGAAAACAAGAAAACAAAACTTATTCTTTCCGAACATAACTTTAAAGAGCCAATTGAAAATCTATACGAAATTTACGAAGAGATTTACAGTGTTTTCCCGGATGCAATTGCCAAAACAGCTTACCAGGCAAAACATATTAACGATTGTTTCGATGCGTTCGATATCCTCCGGGAATACGGCGATAAAGCTATCGCTATTTGTATGGGCCGGTTCGGCATTATAAGCAGGATAATCGCAAAGAAATTAAACGCGTTTTTAACTTTCGCGAGCATCGCAGAGGACCAGGCAACCGCAGAGGGACAATTAACGATAGAAAAAATGAAAAATCTTTATCGATATGACTCGATAAATAGCGATACCGAGCTTTTCGGCGTTATCGCAGACCCTGTGGAACATTCGATAAGCCCGGCAGTATTAAATGCCTGTTTCGCCGCGGAAAAAATGAACAAGGTTTATCTGCCGCTGCTGGTTACAGATGGACAAGCGGGATTCGACGAATTTCTCGATAGCATTACCGCAAGAGTATGGCTGAATTTCAGGGGATTCAGCATAACGATTCCGCATAAAGTCAGCGCCCTGGAATACTCGCAGAAAAAAGGAGAATATATCGAGCCGGTAGCGATACAAATCGGCGCGGTCAATACGCTGGTAATCGGAGTCAATGAAAGAATAACCGGCTTCAACACTGATTATGCCGGAGCAATGAATGCGTTGACAGAAGCAATGGGGACTAAAAAACCGCTTTATAATAAAATCGCCGCGGTTATCGGAGCAGGCGGCGCGGCAAGAGCCATCGTCGCAGGACTTGTCGATGCGGGGGCAAAGGTAACAATATACAATCGCACCGTCTCAAAGGCGCAGGAGCTTGCCGAAGATTTCAAGTGCAGATTCGCGGCTCTGGAAAAAATCGAAGAAACTGATGCGCAAATAATTGTCAACTGCACAAGCGTTGGAATGTATCCAAAAATCGATGCCAGCCCTGTGCCGGCCAAATACCTGAAACCATCAATGGTTGTTTTTGATACGGTTTATAACCCCTTGGAAACACTATTGTTAAAGCAAGCTAATCAAGCGGATGCAAAAACCGTAATGGGGTCGGAAATGTTTATCGGCCAGGCCGCTGAGCAATTCAAACTGTTTACGCACAAAGATTGTCCGATGGACGTTCTGCGAAAAACAACAATAAAAGCACTTAGTGAATAATTATTCTGCTTCTACCTGTTTCTGCTTGGCGTATTGGGCAATGACCTGCTGCTGGACGTTGGGCGGCACGACTTCATAGTGACTGAGCGTCATTGAATAACTGCCCTGACCGCCGGTAACGCTTTTGAGCTGGCTATCATAATTCGCGACTTCAGACAGAGGCACTAGAGCTTTAATCACCATCATATTTCCCGCGAGCATATCCTGACCCTGCACTCTGCCGCGGCGGCTTGACAGGTCGCCTGCGATTCCGCCGACGAACTCGGCTGGAACTGTAATTTCAATATTAACTATCGGCTCAAGCAGACCTGGTTTTGCTTTATGAATGGCGTCGAGAAATGCGCCTTTGCCTGCGGCCCGGAAAGCGACTTCTTTCGAGTCAACAGGATGGTGCTTTCCATCGGTTATGGATACTTTTACATCTTTCATCGGGAAGCCGGCAACTGCGCCATTTTCCATAATTTCCTGAATACCTTTGAGAATCGGAGCTTCGAATTGGCCTGGAATTGTGCCGCCGAAAATATCCCATGAAAACACGAGAGTCGGTTCCGACCCGCGAGGAGCGGGTTCGACCGTAAGGAAAACTTCGCCGAACTGGCCTGCACCGCCGGTTTGTTTTTTGTGGCGATAATGGCCGTCGGCCTTTGCGGTAATCGTTTCACGATATGGAATCTTGGGCCGTTTGGTTGTAACTGAAAGTTTGAATCGCTTTTCCATTTTGGAAAGCATTACCCGCAGATGCAAATCGCCCATACCGCTGATAACAAGCTCATGCGTCTGATGGTCGCGGCTGACTTTGAAGCAAACGTCCTCTTCAGTAAGCTTTTCCATCGCGGTGCCTAATTTCTGCTCGTCACCCTTCGATGTCGGCTCAAGCGCCAGACTGTACATCGGGGCCGGCACTTTCGGCATTTCGAATTTACCGGAAACTTTTCCGTCGTGAATAAGGTCTCCCATCTTGAGCTCTTCAAGTTTGGCAAGAGTAACGATATCGCCTGCGACGCCAGCGGGTATTTCATGGGTTTCAGAACCCTGATTTTTAAGGACATGGCCGGGGCGAATAGCTTTTCTATCGGTATTCAGCAGCATACCAGTATCGCTTTTGAGCGTTCCGCTGAAAATTCTCATTGACGCATATTTCATATTCGAACGAGGGTCGCTGCCGACTCTGAAAACAAGGCCCGCGAGCGGACCTGAGGCATCGGCCTTGAGTTCTACCACTTTTTCGCCATCGATAAGTTTTGCCGGTTTTACCTGTGCCGGCGAAGGAGCGTAAGCAGTCAGCAACTCCAAAAGCTCTGTTGTGCCGACTTCTTTGCGGGCATTTGTGAAAAGAATAGGAATAATATTTCCCTGGGCAAGAGCCTTGGCGAAAACGCCGGCGATTTGATCAGGAGATACCGGCTCGCCGCCGAGATATGCTTCCATAAGTTTGTCGTCGGCTTCAATCGCGCTTTCGATAAGCTCCGTATGGGCCGATGCGACATTCGAGAAGAGCGTTTTGCCGCTGTCGTTTTTAAGGCAGTCAATAACGGATGACTTGTCTTCGGACGGCAGATTTGCGCATTTGCAATTTGTGCCGAAAGTCTGCTGGATAATCTTAATCAGTTCAGGAATGTCGGCGTTTTCAGCGTCAATTTTATTGATGACTATAATCCTGGCCTTTCCTGCATCTGTGGCGGCCTGAAAAAGTTTTCGTGTATTATTCTCGATACCGGCAGCGGCATTTATTACTATCGCGCAGCAATCGGCGGCGGGAATTGAAGTCAGTGCCGCACCGACAAAATCCGGATAGCCGGGAGTATCTATCAGGTTAACAACCTTGCCGTTATAGCTTGTATACATAATAGCCGAGTGAATCGAATGGCCTCGTTCCTTTTCCTCATCGTCATAATCGGAAACGGTGTTTTTCTCCTCGACAGAACCTAACCTGTTGGTCTTTCCGGTCTTATGGAGAATCGCCTCGGCAAGACTTGTTTTGCCCGCCCCGCCGTGCCCGAGTAATACTATATTGCGAAAATTATCAATTTCAGCCACAATAATACTCCTAATAAATGACTAAAAGAAAAAATGATATAATAAAAACCGGTCAAGGGCAAGCAGAAATTCCCGGCGAAATATTTACCACCAAACGAACCTAACCCCCATTTTCAGGCTTACTTACGCAAAAAATACAATTACTCGCGGCTATATTTTTTCATATCGTTTAATCGATGAAACACAGGTGTTTTAAGTTCGTCACATCTTTAGATGTTATTACCCCAAGTATCTTGTTGTTGTCATCGACAAGCGGAATAGCGCGGAATCCGTAATGATTAAACATTTCCGAGGCATCATACAGTGTGCTGGTGGCGTTAAGACTTCTTACCCCTGTTATCATTATATCATTTAATTTTGCATCCGCCTTTGCCTGCAGCAGTTCACGCAGGTCAACCACGCCTCGCAGTGTGTCCTGTTCATCAACGACATAAATATACATTATGACATCTTTACCTGCCGCGATAATACGCAGATGGTCAATAACTTCCTGCACCATCGTTTCAGGCGAGAATTTGATAAATTTCGACGTCGCGATATCTATATTTTTCTGGTCTTTATCACTTAAAATCATCTTAACCTTATTGCGATTTATTTCATCGAGAAGTTTGATAAGGTCGTTTGCGTCCGCCCCCGGCAGAATCGCAAGGATATCTGCCGCCTGCGCGGGAGTCATTTTATTTATCAGTTCGGCCACTTTTTCTTTCTTTAATGCGGAAATCAGGTCTCTCTGCACTCGCGGCTCAATTTCTTCGAGTGTATCTGACGCATGGTCGCTTTCAAGCTGCTTGAATATTGTCACCCGCTGCTCATGGTCCAGCTCTTCGAGCATATCCGCCAAATCCACAGGCGGTATATCAGAAAGCTTTTCCTTGAGGATTTTCAATTTCACATCCCCTCTAAAACTCGTAATCTGTTCAGGCAGCCGTTCGATATATCGCCACGGAATCGTGTCGCTTCTTATCTTTTTCGCCAGGCCGTAAATAAAATTCGCCAATCCTTTGAGTCCTATTCTCCGCAGCAGTCCATACCTGCTTGAATCCACATCGCTGACATAAAGCCGGTTATTACGAAGGACAAGTTTGATGTCGTAAACCACTTCGACTTCATTGCCGTTCAGGTCCAGCACTTTTTTGTCGAGGATATGGTCTCGCAGCAGCACCATATTCTCCGCCGGTTTGCCTTCATACTTTTCAACACTTTCAATGGCCACTGTAACAACATCGTTTATCGAAACGACTTTCTCCCACGGTATCAGCAGTGACGGATATCCAAACGGCCTTTCGACAACGATATGCGTTACTTCCGCGGCTTTATCCGCGTCCACAATAACGATATCGGAAAGCCACCCTATTTTTTTACCGTTGAGGAGTACTTTTTTTTCTTTTATCTCACTGAGAAAATACACGGCTTCTGGTTTTGCCGGGCCTGTTTTAATCTGCTCATTCATTTTGCACCCTATTTGCCTCTGGCCGTTAATATAAATTTAAATATCAGCAATCCGACCAGAAAAAGCAGATATATTCTCAGCATAAGCAGTGCAAAGGCCGTACTTTTATTCACCACAAGACGCGGATGAGAATACTTTTTATTTATTTCGATTATCTTGCTGAATCTGGTCTTCAGAATTTTCTCAATCTGATAAACGAATATTCTAAATCGTCGTGTCATACATTTTCTCTAAAATATTATCTGATTCTACCCAAACAGCTTGGGAAAAATAGCACTTATGGCATACAGCGTAGATAGCACGATTATACCAAGGACAATCGTTGTTGTTACTATATTTTGAAACAGCGTATTCTTATATTTTCCCATCATTTTTTCGTCATTAAGCAGCAGTATTAAAAATACCAGTGCCGCAGGCAGCAGCGTTACCGCTATAACCTGCACAAACAGCGTAATAAGAACGAGCGGTGCCCTTGGAATCAGAACAACAATACCGGCACCGATAAGGGTCAGAAAATAAATAGCATAAAACCATGGCGCATCCTTAATCTTATTGTTCAGCGAATGTGCCCAGCCGAATACCTCCCCGACAGCCCAGGAACTCGCCAGCGAAATACAAATCGCGCCAAGGAAACCTGCGTCAAAAAGACCTATCGCCAGAAACGTTCCAAGGTGAGAATTTACTTTCATTAGTGCAATGCTCGCCTGTGCGGCGCTTTCAATCGGCTGACCCTTCAGCACGGTCCCGGTAACTACAACAATAAAAATCGCCACCAGCACTGTAAAAAACGAACCCACCATCGTATCGACTTTCCCCCATAAAATGTCTTTTTCCTGCATACTCTTGTCAACCACTGCACTTTGCTGGAAAAATACCATCCACGGTGCGATTGTCGTTCCGATATTTGCCATCAGGAAAAAGAATATCTTATTATTGAATCCGCCCGGAAAGTTAGGAATCAATCCCTGCCTGATTATATCCGAAACAGATGGATGGACAATAAACGCTGCGGGGATATAAATCAGGTTTACCGCGCAAAACACCAGTGCAACTTTTTCCCACGTCCAGTATCTGCCCTGCAGCACCATAATACTCATAACTATACACACGCCGATTACCGTTATGACCGGCGGGATATGAAAAATACTTAGCGCAGCCGTCATACCGATAAATTCCGTAACCAGCGTTAGAAAATCGACAAGGAACAAATCAAGCAGCGAAAACCAGCCCCAGAACGCGCCGAACCCATCGAAAATCGCCTCTGCGTGTCCGCGTTTTGTTACCGCCCCGAGCCTGACCGTCATTTCCTGAACAAAATATGCAATCGGTCCCAGAAGCACCAAAAACCAGATTAGACCGTATCCGTATGCGGCGCCGGTAACTCCGTAAGTGGTGATTCCGCCGGCATCATTGTCGGCGACCATAACGATTATCCCCGGCCCCGAAATCATCAGGAAAATCTTTATCGCTTTCCATACTCTGCGATATTCGTAAAATGATTTTGCAAAAAAATTCATAAACTGACTTTTCCCATATCAATCCGCCAGAGGCGAACTTTCATTTTGGTCTTATTGTCTATACTTAAATTGCAATTCTAAATGCAGAACAAATTATTTACAACCAAAACCCCCATTATTTTAAAAAATATCCCCACCATAAATGACGGGGATTTAACTGGGGAACAAGGATTCGAACCTTGACTAAATGGTTCAGAGCCACTCGTGCTACCGTTACACTATTCCCCAATAACCATTTAATTACTGGGCCCGCAAGGATTTGAACCTTGGACCAATAGATTATGAGTCTACTGCTCTACCAGACTGAGCTACGAGCCCTGTCTAAAACCTTTAAACAGCCTTAATTTACAGACCGATTGCAAGTTTTGCAAGAAGATTAAGCAATTTGCCAAACCGGCCGATTCGCACTGAAAGATTAGCATAAATTATTGACTTTTCAAGAGTTAAATGTTAACGTCTTAGCTCGATGGAAGTATATATTTAAATGTTACACTTCCTGAGATTCGATATGTACAAAAATTTATTCAAGAGAAAACCGCTTAGTCTGCTCCACGAGGAAATGCAAAGTGACAATCGCCTCAAACGCGTCCTTGGCCCCTGGTCGCTCACAAGTCTCGGAATCGGCTGCGTCATCGGAGCCGGCATTTTCGTTGTTACCGGTTACGCCGCCCACTATAAGGCAGGCCCGGCATTATTAATTTCGTTCGTCGTCGCCGGATTTGCCTGTATTTTTTCCGCCCTCTGTTATGCGGAATTCGCCTCAATGGCTCCCGTGGCAGGCTCAGCTTATACTTATGCCTACGCCACACTGGGCGAATTGCTCGCCTGGATAATCGGCTGGGACCTCGTCCTCGAATACACTGTCGCCTCCGCATCTGTCGCTCACGGCTGGTCGAAATATTTTCAAAATTTTCTAAGCATTTTTCACATCCACGTTTCGCTCGCCCTTTCCACTGCGCCATTTGATTTCGACCCCGCCAAAGGGCTCTTTATACCAACCGGCAGCTTATTCGATTTGCCAGCTCTGGTAATCGTCGCGATTGTTACTACCGTCCTGGTGATTGGCATTCGCGAAAGCTCCCGTTTCAACAACGCAATGGTCGTCATAAAAGTCACCGTAGTGCTGCTCGTTATCGCAGCAGGCGCATTCTACGTTAAAGCCGCAAATTGGCATCCATTCGCCCCATTTGGCTGGACAGGTCTGAGTCTCTTTGGCAAAACGCTCTGGGGCCAAACCGGTCCTGATGGCTCACCCGTCGGAATGATGGCCGGTGCCGCGATGATTTTCTTCGCCTACATAGGTTTCGACTCCGTTTCGACCCACGCCGAAGAGGCGCGCAATCCTCAGCGTGACGTCCCATTCGGAATCATCACCTCGCTCATCATCTGCACCATTCTTTATATCGCCGTAACAATTGTGCTTACCGGAATGGTTCCCTACGACCAGATAGACACCGATGCCCCCGTCGCCGCCGCGTTCCAGAGAGTCGGCCTGCACTGGGGACAATTCGTCATCTCACTTGGCGCCGTCGCCGGCATCACATCTGTTCTCCTTGTGCTTATGCTCAGCCAGCCGCGTGTGCTTCTCGCGATGGCACGTGATGGCTTGCTCCCCGAAAGTTTCTTTGCCGACATCCACCTGCGTTTCCGCACGCCTTGGAAATCAACCATCCTGACCGGCCTGGCAGTCGGAACGTTAGCCTCGCTCATTCCCCTGGGAATCCTGGCCGAACTGGTCAATATCGGAACACTGTTTGCGTTTATTATTGTGTGTTTGTCAGTTCTTATTATGCGATATCACCACCCAGAGGCGCATCGGCCTTTTCGTTGTCCCTGGGTGCCGCTCATACCAATTCTCGGCGCGCTTTTGTGCCTGCTTCTTATGTTCTCACTTCCAGCGGCGAATTGGCTGCGGCTGGCAATCTGGATGGTAATAGGAATCCTCATTTACTTCTTTTATGGACGTCGGCACAGTGTTATGGCAAAACGTCGCGCCGCCGAGATAGATTGATTTATAGGAAACCCGATTATCGCATCAGCCACCCGCCGTTAATACTTCAGATTGGCCTAAGTTTATTATCGATAAGCAATATATTTTCTGCCTTCTAATTTCCTATTTCCCCTTCAGGTTCCTTAGACTGTAACTGTCTTTTTTCATATATATTTTTTCGTCCAAACACCCGAATAATAGTCGTCAGAACTATTTTTACATCGGCCCAAAAACCTGCTGTCTCCACATACTTAACATCGAGTTTGAGTTTTTCCTCATGTGTCAATTCTCCCCGTCCGGATATCTGCGCCAATCCAGTTAAACCGGGCTTGACAAGCAAGCGTTTCTTTTGTTGTTCATTCCATTTCAGCATTTGTGAAATGTATAGTGGCCGAGGTCCAACAATACTCATCTCCCCTTTTAGAATATTGAACAGCTGGGGCAATTCGTCAAGCGAATACTCTCGCAGAAATCTTCCTGTTCTTGTCAGTCTTGGGTCATCACTGGAGGTTGGACTCAGTCCAAAGGCGTCAACATCTAATTTCATTGTTCGGAATTTATAAAAAATAAACGGCTTGCCATTTTTACCCACCCTTTCCTGCCTGAAAATCGCCGACCCTTTACTCGTCAGTTTTATAACTATAGGGACAAGAATAATGACCGGAAATAAAAATACTATCGCCAAAGTCGAAATTAATATATCAAAAATTCGTTTAATAACCGGTTCCACTAATTTAATCGTTCCTAAAAAATCAGAATCAGAAATCAAAAAGCTCAATATGGGTCAGTTTTTTTTATTCATTTTGAATGTTTCATTTCGTGCCTGCGGCATAGTTGTTATTCATTTTCGGGAATGTAAAGCGTTCAGACAACAGTTCTATGTCTTTACAATTTTTGCACAACTCGATTTCATCGTATTTTCCGTTTCTCATTTTTTTTCTCAGGACTTGCATCTTTTCACCATTCCATATATCTGCTATGGAGTCGTTATGCGCGTCACCTATAATGCACTTTTTTTCAGCATCCACACAACACGGCAAAAATAAACCGTCCCATGTAATTGCCAGCATCCTCCAAGGTCTATTGCACGGATAGGTTGGTTTGCCGGAGGATTTAACGGCTATTTTGTCATAACCTACTGTTCCAGCCCAGCCAAGAAACGGTTTTATGCGAATTTCGTCAACCGGTAATCCCTTAAATCTGTCCGTGAAAACGGGAATTTTATCTTTTGTAGCATTCATTCCAATTATTTCTATTGCTACATGAATATTGGTTTTTTCTTTATCCTTTATACGCAAAAACCCAAGTATGTTCTCCAACACACTTTCATAATTTGCACCTATTCTTATTGACTCATAACTTTCTTTATCTACGCCCTCAAAAGAAAATGTAATAAAATCCAACCCGGCATTAATCAAGCCATAGGCCATCTTTTCATTCAAAAGAGTGGTGTTTGTGGCTAAATGGACTCTAAAATTATTTTGCTTCAGATGTTTTAACATCTCCAAAATCCTCGGATGCAGCAGCGATTCGCCCACATAAAACAATTGTATAAATGTCTCAGGATTATATAAGGAAATATCATTCACTATTTTTAGAAATAAATCCCAGTCCATAAACCCCTCTTTCATCGTCAGTTTGCTGTGCGGGCACATTACACATCGTAAATTGCAATGGTTTGTGGGTTCGATGTATATATTCCCCACCTTATACCAAGCACTTACTGGGTAGCTCCATGACAATTCCTCTGCCATTTTTAAAACACCTCCTCGATGTCCTTACTTCCTCATAATCTGAAATACTATCCAGAACCACCTATTGTTCTTTAGCCGTTTGACACTGACACTAATATACTTTTCGCCGCGGCTGTGAACACGACTACGTTGTTAGTTGCGCCCTGTTTTGCTTATCTCGTCTCGTTGTTTATAGATTATAGGCTATCACTAAGCCTGGATTTGTCAATTAAATAATGTCAATATAATTCAAAATATGCATATATTACTATCGTGTCAGCCACCCGCCGTCGACAGGTATAATCGCCCCGCACAGATACGCCGACGCCTCAGACGCAAGAAACACAACCGCCCCTTTCAAATCTTCCGGCTCGCCCCATCTTCCCGCAGAAATCCTATCGAGAATCGTCTTGCTCCGCGCCGCATCCTGCCTGATTGGTGCGGTATTATCAGTCGCCATATACCCCGGCGCAATCGCGTTGACATTTATATTATTTTTCGCAAGTTCATTCGCCATCAGTCTCGTTAATCCCGCCACCGCGCTTTTCGACGCTGTATATGACGGCACAAGTATCCCGCCCTGAAAGCTCAGCATCGATGCCGTATTGATAATTTTTCCGCCCCTGCCCTGCTTAATAAAAATTTTCGCTACCGCCTGGCTCAAAAAAAACAGCGTGCGAATATTTATATTCATCACATCGTCCCAGTCTTTTTCGCTAAACTCAACGAACGGCGCCCTGCGTATTATTCCTGCGTTATTCACAAGAATATCAATTCCACCTAATTTTTCGACGGCAGTATCAACAATCTCCGCAACACAGTCTTTCGTGCTTAAATCTGCTTTTACCGTTACGCATTTCCGCCCGAGCTTTTCAATCTGGCGATTCGTCTCTTTCATATCGAGAATATCGACCGCGCAAATATCCGCCCCCGCCTCAGCCAATCCTTCCGCAATCGCCCTGCCGAGCCCTTTTGCCGCACCCGTTACTATCGCTACTTTCCCGTCGAGTTTAAATTTATCTAAAATCATTTTATCTGCTCCAATGAAAATCCCTGCATATCCGAAAAATCCTGATTTTCGCCGCCCATCGCCCAAACGAAACTATAATTTTTCAGCCCCGCTCCGCTGTGAATCGACCAGCTCGGCGAAAGCACAACCTGCTCATTCCTGACAACGATATGCCGCGTCTGCTCCGGCTTGCCCATAAAATGAAATACAACCGCATTCGCGTCCACCGCGAAATACAAATAAACTTCTGTCCGTCTGATATGCGTATGTCCCGGCATCGTGTTCCAAACGCTTCCGCCCGCAATGTCCGTGCATCCCATCACAAGCTGACAGCTTTTTATCCCGTCCGGATGAACATATTTATGTATGGTTCTTTTATTCGCTTCTGCTTCGCTGCCAAGCGCAGCCGCCTGCGTCTCGCTTTGTTTCGCCGCCGCCAAAGGGTATTCCTTATGCGCCGGATAACTTACGATATAAAATTTCGCGTTTTTCCCCGCGTTCGCGCTTTCGAATTGAATATCCTTGCTGCCTTTTGGTATATAAAGCAAATCCTTGTGAGCCAGATTAAATTTTTTCCCGTCAACCGTAATAATTCCCGCATCGCCGATATTTATAACGCCCAGTTCGCGCCTCTCGGCAAAATATTTGCTCGCCATTTGTTCGCCCGCCTCTAATTTCAAAGGCTTGCCCGCAGGAACAGCCGAGCCGATTATCGCCCTGTCATCAAACCAATATATCAGTTCCACCTTGTCCGGCGCAAAAAGAGTTCTCACCAGAAAAGTATTTCTAACCTCTTCTGTATTCATTCTCTCAAATCTTACCGCATCGGCACTGTATCGCGTTTCCACTTTTCAATTCTCCGGTTAAATCATTTTTTATTCAGCGTCTTATTCAACCAATCGACAATTTTCTTCGTAAAATCAGCGTCGAAACTGCCCCATTCGACAATCTTGTGCGATGCTCCGTTTACCGTAATAAGTTCGCATGGCACCTTAAACTCTTTAAGCCTGTCCTGAAAATTCAGCGAC
The DNA here is from genome assembly GCA_003142595.1 of Phycisphaerales bacterium. GTDB lineage: Bacteria > Planctomycetota > Phycisphaerae > Sedimentisphaerales > UBA12454 > UBA12454. Next base: position 9,994 of record PLMU01000017.1, on the reverse strand, counting down.
AACTGATAAGGCACAGACTTATCCGCTGTCCCGTGCACCAGCAGAAACGGCGGCAAACCCGTATGCAAATGATTTATCGGCGAAGCCTCCCAAATTATCTGCACCGTCTGCGGCGTATTGACGTCAGCACCCTGCAATCCAAACAAATCTTTCAAATATGACGATACATTCCCGCGCCGCAGCGAGTCAAACACCAAATCCGTTGGCGCAGCTAATCCTACCACCGCCTGCACAGTCGTCTCCTTCTCCGCAATCACCGCCGCAAGACAGGCAAGCTGCCCGCCGGCCGAATAGCCGAATAGCGCAACCTTGTCCGGGTCGCCTTTGAATTTGGCCGCGTTGGCCTTGACCCATTTGATTGCGGTTAGAACATCATCTATACACGCAGGCCATTTATTCTTCGGCGCAAGCCGGTAATTAATCGAAACCACTACGAAATTCGCGTCAGTCAGCGGCGCAAATAAAACCTTTTCATCGCCCTGCTTATCGCCGCGAGTCCACCCGCCACCGTGCACAATTATCGCTATCGGAAACGGCCCAGCGCCATTCGGCGAGTTTACATCCAGCAGCAGTGTTTCATCCCCCGCTTTCCCGTATTCAACATCCATCTTCATATCCCCCGCCCAGGCAAATGATAAAACATTAAGGATTATTACTGCCGCAAAAATTATTTTCTTCATCTCATATTCCTTATACCAAATACTAGCGACTATCAACCAGCAACTAACAACTAATTATTAATGTGCAGTATCTTCGCTCCTTCGAACCCGTTGAATTTCGTCGATGATGCAACGCTGTATGCTCCGATATTTTCCGTATAAAGGTAATCGCCGAGTTTAAGGTCCGCCGGCAGCTGCTCCGACAGCGATATTTTATCGAAACTATCGCACGTCGGCCCGACAACCGCGCAAACTTCTATCGGCCCATCCCTGAACGGCTGGAAATTCGGTATCCAGTGGTCGTAAACAATGCCCGAAAACGTATGATATACGCCGTCGTTTATATGATAGAATATCTTGCCGTTTCTGACCGCCTTGCCGATAATTTCCGACACCAGCACCGCCGTCGTCGCAACCATAAACCTGCCCGGCTCAGCTATAATTTCTATATCCGCCGGAAATAGCCTTTTACATTCCGATTCAATTATCTCCGCAAGCCGCTCGAACCGCGGCACACCCGCATCATAAGACGCCGGAAACCCGCCGCCGATATCGACTATTTTCAGATTATAGCCGTTCTTTCTGGCTTCATTAAAAATTTCAGATGTAATCTGCAGCGCGACCGCGTAATTATCGAAATTCGTGCATTGACTTCCGACATGAAAGCTCAAACCTTCAACCGCAAGTCCCGAATCGAAAACTTTTTTTATCAGTCCCGCCGCATCGCTCGGCTCAGCTCCGAATTTCGAGCTCATCTCAACCTGCGACCCCGTATCCGGCACCTTCAATCGCAAAACCAGCCCAGCCGTCTCGCAATTTTCCTTTATCTTGTCCACCTCTTCGGCATTATCATAAGTTACCAAAGGCTTATATCTTTTGATTTTTCTTAAAGTGTCTTTGTCTTTGATGGTATTGGAGAAGATGATTTTGTCCCAGATAAAAAAGTCTTTTTCCGCCTTTTTGAAGCTTTTTATCTGGTTATAAATCTGCATAAACTCGTTATACGAAGCGACATCGAAACTCGCCCCTTCGTTGAACAGGGTTTTGATAATTTCCTGATTGGAGTTTGCCTTTACCGCGTAATAAGCCTGAACATTCGGCAGATTCTTCTTAAATGTCTGAAAATTCTCCCGTATTTTGGCGTGGTCAATAATAAACAGCGGCGTCCCGTGTTCCTTGGCCAGTTTGATAAGCTCTTCTTTCATAACTTCCTTTTCAGTCTGTGGTTATCAGTGTTTCCGTCCGTGTCCTTTCGTATCATAAGAATAATATGGAACTATCTTATAATCAAGGGAATTGTCATTCCCGTGCAAACGGGAATCCAGAAATCTAAAATCATGAAATCCTCCTCTATTCAATACATAAGAAATGAGCTATATGCGCCAACCAAGAAGAACATTAGCTAAACAATTTTTTTTATACTTAGTGTGCCGTTACACCTGTTGAAATTAAATTCCGGAAATCACTATCGCCTTGAAGCTCGGCAAAATTCTTGTCCTTGGCAATCTGATTTTTAAGAGATGGCTGAGCCTTAATAGCATCAGTTAATGCTTTAACCGCAAGTTCTTTTTGTCCAAGACGAAGATTACAGATAGCTATCTTGTACAGGATTGCCCCTTTAGTCTCATCAGATTTCGTAACTGCCAATGCTTCATTCAAATAAGTGAACGCTTCTTGAATCCTTCCACCATTAAGTAAGTATGCCCCTTTGCGCAGGTAAGCATCAGCTAATTTTCTTGGTCGCATAAAAATGAACCATAAAAAAGCCAGCATTGCGAAATACCTTACGACAAAATCCGCAGCATCGTAAGGAACGCCGCTTTGACCAGCACTTATACCAGCAGCCATGAAATTTATAACAACCGCAATAATAACACGTATATATAAAATTCTACCTCTCCTCCATTTAGTATCCAGCGCCAGCAGAAAAGCACTCATAAGCACGGTAAAAATTACAACGATTCCAAACATGCTTTTTTCTCCTTACATAACATACTAATTTCTATCACAACTCTCACCAATTTCATCCCGCACCTAATCCGGTGCGGGGCTATCCTGCCATTATGCTAATATCAACATTCTTGTCATACAGTATTGCGTTGCCTTTTAGTAGGACGTTTATCTCTCCTGACGCGAAGATTCCCCGCTTTCAGCGGAAGTGACATATTCTGATTTTCATTTTGTGTTTTCTTTCCGCGATCTATTTTACATTCATAGTCAACCAAACCATATGCCATTCCACCGACCACAAATCCCAAAACACCAATTAATAAATCTTTGATTCCTCCTGTACGCTCCCTTTTTAGTTTTGAATAATACCTCCCTAAAGAATGTCCAATAAGATCAACATCTTCAATTGATATTTGATATTCCAAGTCATGTGCGAGCTTATTTCTTAGTAAGTTCAATTTACTCAGACAATCCAACATATCATCGGGGAAGAAGCCTATAGCTTTTGATAAGACAAGTTTTTGTCGATACGATAGGTTACCGCTATCTAGCAACTTTTTTCCACTCATAAAAAATGTGTTGAAAAAGCGATCCATATAACTTTCTGATACTAAATGGGCCTTTAATACAATCCACTCGATATCACTTTTGGTATCACAGTGTTCCCAGATCGCTTCATACTCTTTAGCAAATTTATTCTCAGCCTCCATGGCAATTGATCTCATAATAATCTACCACACTTTTTGCTTGAAAACATTTTACTTTACCTGCCCTGTGAGATGTCGCAACTATCTCATCGGGGCCGGCAACAAAACATCAACAAATCTTATCTGCCTCCCGCATGACATAGTCCATTAGACAAAAACGGTTTAATTTATCATTCTTCAGTTTCCTGAGCCTTATGAGTTTTATCCTTCTTGATACTTAACAAAACATTCGCTGCGTCCTCAGTTTTTTTGTAGCTCTCATATAGCAGGCCAAATATAATAAAAATGGAAAAGAACACCAATTGGATCGAAAGGAATATACCGACAAGAGACTTCTCGTTGACATCTGAAGCAATATTATTGGGCGCCTCAATCCCTAATAGATGGCTCCACTGCAATATAATCCCCAAATAGCCTGCGCCTATTGTTATGCCTATAATGCGCCACAAATTGATCGACTCTTTAGCCCTTTCTATTTTCGCATCATCCACAATGTCCGGCCATGATGTGTAATCACTCCTCACAGGGGTATAATGAATCCAGTAAGCAATGGTACTTGCAATGCAATAAAGAACGAGCCATGTAGACATATTCCCGTGAGGAAATCCGGGGATAAAATTAAATAATGAAATCACTCCCACTATTACAAGCCCCATCTCTGCAAGCATAATTTTCTTATACCAGGATACATCCCAAACACTACCCAAATACATGGCAACGAAAATAATAGGAATGATAAATAGAATCCAATACCCCATTGGATATTCCCTGGCATGGTACGGCAAACACGTTGTCAATCTTGCATCCACATATGTAGTTACCCACGCCGTTAACCCCATACCAACTGATACAAAACTTGCCATTTTGAATTCGAACCAGGTGTCTTTCACTTTCATTTTCATTTTATTTTTCTCCTTGTTTTTTCTTCTGTCTCCTGAACCAGCCCCGCCCTCGGCGGGATTCCTTATTCTGTCTACTGTATTCTGTATTCTATTTTACTCTCTCTTTTTCCAAACACAATGGCTATTATGCCATGCCATAGGCACCAAATTCATCCGCTTAAACTGATAACTGATAACCGATAACTAATTATGGACATTATGGATTGCCCAATTTTTTCTCCAATTCCGGCATGGACAGGGATTTCAAATCGTTCTTCGATCCCGGCTTCGATTCGGGTTTATTTCCGGTTGCTTGTTCATTTTCCTTCATAGGCGTCTCCTATCATTTTTCTATGGTTCTATTTTCCTACGGCACCTGAAGGCGGTTGCTGTGGTTGGATGCGAGGCCGCAATGACAAGTTATCGCTCAGCATGTAATATATGATGGCAGCTAACATCAAAAACAAGAAAACCCAAAAACTCCAGGTATGATGTATCCGTTTCCAGTAAGGCTTATCGTCATGATGCTTCTTGTTGTGCTCTTCCCTTTCCTGCCGATGGTGATTTTGTCCATTTTCATTCATTGGTCCTGTCCTTTCTTAATTCAATTTCCAATAATTCCAATGCGGTGATGTTATACCTCTTCTACGTCCCATTTCCAGTTGCGAATTTCCGGCATGTCCTGGCCGTACTTGTCGATATACTGTTTATGTTCGACGAGTTTGTCCTGCACCATCTGCTTCAGTTGAGCCCCTTTGGCGCCCAATCGCGGCAGCCGATCAACCACATCTTGCACCAGGTGGAATCTGTCAAGATCGTTTAAAACCGTCATGTCGAAGTATGTTGTGATGGTGCCTTCTTCCTTATAGCCCCGAACATGCATGTTTTCGTGGTTGTTACGGCGGTATGTCAACCTGTGCACCAGCCAGGGGTAGCCGTGGAACGCGAAGACGATTGGCTTGTCTTTAGTGAATAATGCATCGAAGTCTTGATCACTCAGTCCGTGCGGATGTTCCGTATTCGGTTCGAGTTTCATCAGATCTACAACATTGATCACGCGTATTTTTAAATCGGGCAGATGCTTACGAAGGATAGAAACAGCGGCCAGAGTCTCGAGCGTTGGCACGTCGCCGCAGCAAGCCATCACCACGTCCGGCTCGACGCTATGGTCATTGCTCGCCCATTGCCATACGCCAATCCCTTTAGTGCAATGTTCAATGGCGGCATCCATACTCAACCATTGAGGTGCCTGGTATTTACCCGCGACTATGACGTTAACGTAATGTCGGCTCCTCAAACAATGATCTCCAACCGATAGCAGGCAGTTGGCGTCGGGCGGAAGGTAAACGCGCACAATAGAAGCTTTCTTGTTTACCACGTGGTCGATGAAGCCGGGATCTTGATGGGTAAAACCATTATGAGCTTGCTGCCAGACGTGCGATGCGAGCAGGTAATTAAGCGAAGCAATTTTCCGCCGCCATGGTAATTCCGCGGTAATTTTCAGCCACTTGGCGTGCTGGTTAAACATCGAATCGATAATGTGAATGAACGCTTCATAGCAGTTAAACAACCCGTGCCTGCCTGTCAGCAGATATCCCTCGAGCCAACCTTCACATTGATGCTCGCTAAGCATCTCCATTACCCGACCGTCGGATGCAAGAAATTCATCGTTCTCTTTTGTTCGGGCTTCCCACTGCCGGTTGGTAACCTCAAAAACACAATTCAACCTGTTGGAAAGCGTTTCATCAGGACCGAATATCCGGAAATTTCGCTGCTCCTGATTGAGCTTAATCACATCGCGCAAGAATTCTCCGAGCATATGCGCGTCTGAGGCCTCAACTGATCCTGGAGATGGCACATTCACCGCATATTTCCGAAAATCAGGCATAATCAGGTCGTGCAATAATAATCCGCCGTTGGCGTGAGGATTTGCGCCCATTCTTCGCTCACCTTTGGGTGCCAGTTCGACCAATTCCGGCATTAGACGTCCCTCTTTATCAAAGAGTTCCTCCGCCTTATAGCTTTTCATCCAGCTCTCAAGGAGCTTGAGATGACCGGGGTGCTCGGAATCCACCAGTAATGGAATCTGGTGTGCTCGAAAGGTGCCCTCGATTTGCAGACCATCGACGACTTTCGGTCCGGTCCAGCCCTTAGGCGACTTAAGTACTATCATCGGCCAGCGTGGCCGAGTGGTATCGTTTTTATTTCGCGCGTTATTTTTGATCTGCTGAATACTCTCGATGACCTCTTCCAAAGTACCGGCCATGAGTTGATGCATTTTTTCCGGATCGTCCCCTTGGACAAAGTAAGGCGTCCATCCGCAGCCTCGCAGGAATTGCTCCAATTCCTCATGCTCTATGCGGGCCGACACAGTTGGGTTGGCTATTTTATAGCCGTTGAGATGCAGGATCGGCAGCACGACTCCGTCGGTTATCGGATTGAGAAATTTATTGGAGTGCCATGCGGTTGCCAAGGGTCCGGTTTCCGCTTCACCGTCGCCGATGATGCAGGCAACGACCAGATCGGGATTGTCGAACGCGGCACCAAAGGCATGGCTTAGCGAATATCCTAACTCGCCGCCTTCATGAATCGACCCCGGCGTCGTCGGCGCAACATGGCTGGAAATACCGCCGGGAAATGAAAATTGCTTAAACAGCTTTTTCAGACCGGCTTCGTCCTGGGTGATATTCGGATAGACTTCACTGTAAGTGCCTTCGAGATAAGTATTGCCTACCAGCGCAGGGCCGCCGTGGCCTGGGCCTGCAATATAAAACATATTTAGATCGTACTTTTTGATGACCCGGTTCAAATGTACATAAATAAAGTTCTGACCCGGCGTCGTGCCCCAATGCCCGAGCAGCATAGACTTGACGTGTGATAAATTCAGCGGCTCCCGAAGCAAAGGATTGTTACAGAGATATAGCTGACCGACCGACAAATAATTGGCGGCTCGCCAATAGGCGTTTATCTTTCGCAGCAGATCGGGTGACAACGGCTTGTCATTTTCATTTTTATTTTCAGACACTTTTTTTGCCTTCATAATCATTCCTTTTCAATTGTAAAACCCAAACCAACAAATCGCGATGGCAATCATCAATTCTTCATTCGTGCGGATGACTGGTTTGTCATTCTGCAGCCTCCAATCCAAACGAAGCCAGTTTCACACATGTAGACTTGTAATCCGTGTGACAAATACCTCGAATTCCCAGGCCTTTTGCGACCTGGACAAACATCGGAAGGTTCTCAATATAGACTATCTGATTGGCCGGAACCTGCGCGATATCGATCGCCATACGAAAGATGTCCACGTCAGGCTTTCGCAAGTGGACGAAGCAGGAGGAAATGAAAAAATCCACAAAACCATCAAGCTTGAACTTTCGAATCCGATACGCATTCAGTTCGCGTGCTTCGTTGCTGACCACGACAATCTTCAATCCATACCGTTCCTTAAGCCGGCGGACCAACTCGATCATTTCGGGATACGGCTTCGACTGGGCGAACATGAATTTCCGAAATTGAGCACGTGTGAACGGTCGCTTTCGGTAGAAGACCACCCAATCTAAATATTCTTCCAGCGTGAGCTTACCTATCTCATACGTATCTATTATCATATTATGTCTGTCGTCCATTTCCTTGATATTCAGACCAAATGCCTTCGCCGCCCGTTTGCGGGCATGATGATCCCATCCGTCGGTGAGCAGGACACCGCCAATATCCAGGAACAATGCCGTAATTGAACTGCTCTTTTTCACTCAGCCTCCTTCAGCACAATCGTGCCTTCAATATGTGGTATTTGCAGCATTGGTTTTCCTTACATCACTCTCTTAAAATTGATATATCCAAGATCCACATTCGTGCGGACCAATTGCACGCGAAGTTCGTGGCCGACATTCATACCTTCAAAACCGTTCTCCAGTCTTCCTTCAATGGGCGGATGAAAAAGACGGACCCACGTGCCTTTGTCAGATGCGCCGGTAACGATGGCATCGAACTGCTCTCCGATCCTCGATTCCAGCAGTATTGCTGCTGCGGATTTTGTGACCTGCCGTTCAACTTTTTCCGCTGCGTCTTCCTGTTCGGTGCAATGCTTTGCGAGCGATTCCAATTCGTCGTTCCCGTAGGGCACAGAATGTCCCGCCATTGCTGCTTTAAGCAGCCGTTGTGCAATCAAATCGGGGTATCGGCGGTTCGGGGCGGTGGAGTGAGTATAGTCCTTGACCGCAAGACCGAAGTGCCCGGCGACACTGCTTCCCGGAAGTTCGACGACGTATTCACCCGCACCCATGAGCTTGATGACGCTCAGAGAGAGGTCAGGAAAACGGAGAGGATCGGCAGCTTTCGCCGATACCAGGAATTGATCCAGGGCTTTTGAGTCAGGCTCCTTTGGCAGCGTTGTGCCACGTTCTGCGGCAAGCTCGATAATTCGGTCCCAGTGTTTGGGTATACGGACTACGCGCCGCAGCGATGTAAAGTTTTTGGACGCGAGGTATCGTGCGACAATGCCGTTGGCAGCAATCATAAATTCCTCAATAATTTCTTTGGCCCTGTTCTTTTTTTCGGCTTGTAAGTCCTTAAGCTCATCTCCGTCAAAGACCGGACGTGCTTCTATTGTTTCCAGGTCAAGCGCACCGTTAAGATGCCGGAGCGATTTCAGTTTCTGGGCCACGCTGTCCTGAAGTCGAATGTTCTCGTCGAGACCTTTGACCGTGCCGATTCCTTGCGGCATCGGGGCATTAACCTCGAGCCAGGCGGCAACGCTGTTGTAGGCAAGCTTTGCACGATTACGGACTGTCGCTCCATAGAGGTCTGAACTCTGAAGCGAACCATCTCCGGCGAGAACTATTTCAATTACGATGGCAAGGCGGTCTGATTCATAGTTGAGAGAAGTAAGATCCGTGGAGAGTTTCTCGGGCAGCATCGGAAATGTCTCGGCAACAGTATAGACCGAGGTGGTGTTTTGCTTGGCATGTTCGTCAAGTACCGATTGCTTCTTGACGACAGCGTCAACATCGGCAATTGCGACAAGAACTTTTGCGGCCCCGTTGGGCATAGCCTGAGCAACGGTAAGCTGGTCCAGATCACGCGAATCATCATTATCGATGGAGCACCAGAGAAGGTTTCTCAAATCGCGAGTCGATTCCTCAGTTCGCGTCGCCGGTCCGTGGATTCCGTCGAGTTCAGCGATCGCCCCGGGAGAAAAATCAGGAAAAAATCCTCTTTCTATCATCACCCGATGCGCAATTGTTTTTAAGATAGAGCGATGTTGCCTGTCGTCTGTATTCGTCATATTATCACCTTCCTAAAATAATACCATATTTTGATTTCTTGCTCAATGAATGTATTCTTTTCGCCACGGCCATCATTCTCCAAACCTGCGAACAAACCAGGTCTTAACCACCTGTGTCAGAATCGCATAGCCCAGCAGCATGATTGCCAGAAACAGCCAGTACAGCGGCGGCAGCGAGACAAACCCGAGCGTTTTCGCCAGAGGCGAAACTATCAGCCATGCGCCTACCGCGACGATGATTACGGAAGTGAAGATTAGCGGCCAACTGGCCCGGCTTTCGATAAACGGTATCTTGTTGGTGCGAATGACATGGATAATTAACGTCTGAGTGAAAAGCGACTCCACAAACCAGCCGGTGTGGAACAGTGCCGGATTGTTCCAGCAGTTGAAAACATATAGCATCATGAAAAACGTCAAGTAATCGAAGAGAGAGCTTATCGGCCCGATAAACAGAATAAAACGAAGTATCTTGCCAATCGTCCACTGGCGCGGCTTGGTCAGCCAGTCGGC
>PLMU01000009.1 GCA_003142595.1 Phycisphaerales bacterium | reverse complement strand
GCCAGGTAAGCAACGCCAAGATTTTTGTGCGCCTCAGCGTAATTCGGCTTGATTCTTACGGCATTTTTATAGGCCTCTATCGCCTCGGTGCTGCGGCCAAGTTTGCCGTAAGCAAGGCCAAGATTATAATGTGCATCGGCTAAATCCGGCTTGATTCTTATGGCCTGCTTAAAAGTATCTATTGCCTCGGCCAAGCGACCAAGCTTGCCGTAAGCAACGCCGAGATTAGTATACAATTCGGCTAAATCCGGTTTGATTTTTATGACCTGATTATAGGCTTCTATTGCCTCGGCATAGCGACCAAGGGCAGCATAAGCAAGGCCAAGATTATAATATGCATCGGCGTAATCCGGCTTGATTCTGACGGCCTGCTCGAAGGCATTTATCGCCTCGGGGTAGCGGCCAAGGGCGTAGCAGGCATTGCCAAGATTATAGTGTGCCTCTACTAAATCCGGCTTAATTTTTATAGCCTGCTTATAGGCATTTATCGCCTCGGGGTAGCGAGCAAGTTTGCTGTAAACATTGCCAAGATTATAGTGTACCGTGGCTAAATCCGGATTGATCTTTATAGTCTGCTTATAGGCATCTATCGCTTCGGTGCCGCGGCCAAGCCTGGCGTAAGCATTGCCAAGATTACTATATGCGAGCCAATTGTTTTGTGTTACCTCGATTGTGTGCGAAAAAAGTGTAAAGCTGTTTTTCCAATAGTTTGCCTGTCGATGGGCGCATATTCCGAGGGTCGCCAGCACAATTATCATCGATAAGCCCAGAACGATTTTCCGATAAATTAATTTCGAAAGAATCTGCGGCAATCCCCATGCAAGCATTAGAAACAGGCCTATATACGGGACATAAGTATAACGGTCGGCATAGGCCTGCGAACCGACCTGAACAATGCCAATGACGGGTATGAGCGTTCCAAGATACCAGAACCAGCCGGTAACCAGATATCGATGGAGTTTGGCGAAACGAATTATGAAAATCGTTACGGCCAATAGCAGAATAACTGATATTACAACATATGAAACAGATACGGTTTCATAGGGATGCGGATAAAACACGGCCAGGCGACTTGGGCGAAACAATTTTTCTATATATTTCATATAAGAGATAAAGGCGTTGCTGATGCGAAACTTTAAAGGGAACTGGGCAAATGACGTTACCAACCTGCTGCTTTGCTGGGTAAGAAAGGCGATGACGCTCGAAGCAATCGAAAGAACAATAAAAGGAATTTTTTCCGCCAGCAGACGCCGGGATATTTTTCGCTCCAGCGGCCAATAGTCCAGCAGAAGAAATACAAAAGGCAAAGTAACGAGCATTGGTTTTGCCATTAGACCCAAAGCGAAAATTAATAGTGTCAGCAGATAGCGAATAATATTCGGCTGTTTGACATACCGCAGATATGCCCACATTGCCAAAATCCAGAAAAAGGTGCTTAATACATCTTTTCGCTCAGCAATCCAAGCCACCGATTCGACATGCATTGGATGCAGCGCAAAGAGAGCTGCCACAAAGGCACTTTGCCAAATCGTATTTGTCATTTGTTTGAGGACAAGGAAAAGAAGTAAAGTGTTTGCGATGTGAAAAAAAAGATTAGTAAGATGAAAACCTGCGGGACCGGGGCCGAATAACTGACAATCGAGCATAAGCGAAAGCCAGGTCAAAGGATGCCAGTTTCCCGCGTGGCCGGTCGTAAAAGCCCAAGAGACGTCGCCTGCAGTCAGGCCGTTTAGAACGTGAGGATTTTCATATACATATTCATTATCGTCATAATTGACGAAATCGAAATTCCTTACCTGCCAGAAGACCAGCAACGCACTGACTGCCAAGGCGAAATAAATCGAAAGGACAAGAGTTTTTCTTATCTGTTGGGGCATAGGTTATATTTTCATTTGTTAATCTGATTTAAGAGTTTATCTGCCATTTCTGAGTTCAAATATTTCAGAATATTATATTCTGCCATAGCGGAATTTTTGTCACCTATCGCCAGGTAAGCAATGCCAAGATTATAGTGTGTTTCGGCTAAATCCGGCTTGATTTTTATAGCCTGCTTATAGGCGTCTATCGCCTCGATGAAGCGTCCAAGTCTGCGGTAAACAATGCCGAGATTAGTATATGCTTCTGCGTAATCCGGATTGATTCTTACGGCCTGACCGAATGCCTCTATCGCCTCGGGCCAGCGGCCAAGGGCACAGCAGGCATTGCCAAGATTATAGTGTGCCCCGGCATTATCCGGCTTTATCCTGATAGCTTGTTCATAGGATTCTACAGCATCTTGATAACGGCCAAGGCCGCAGTAGGCATTGCCAAGATTTTCGTGTGCATCGGCTAAATCGGGCTTGATTCTTATGGCCTGCTTAGAGGCCTCTATCGCCTCGGCGAAGCGACCAAGTCTGGCATAGGCAACACCAAGAGCATCAAGTGGTTCGGCATAATCCGGCTTGATTTTTATGGCCTGTTTGAAGTCCTCCATAGCCTCGGGCAAGCGGCCAAGTATGGCGTAAGCATTGCCAAGATTATTGTACGCAAGATGATTGTTTTGCGTTACCTCGATGGCGTGCGAAAAAAGGGTAACGCTGTTTTTCCAATAGCTTGTCTGCCGATGAGCGCATATTCCGAGGGTCGTCAGCACAATCACCATAGATAAGCCGAGAGCGATTTTCCGCTGCGGCCATTTTGAAAGAAGCTGCGGCAAACCCCATGCAAGCATTATGAATAGACCTATATATGGAATATAGGTATAACGGTCGGCATATGCCTGCGCACCGACCTGAACAATGCCGATAACTGGTATGAGTGTTCCGACAAACCAGAACCAGCCCACGGGCAAATACTTTTGTTTTCGCCCAAGCTGAATTACAAAAATGGATATAACAAACAACAACAAAACACACATCGCCACCCGCCAGAATGAGAAACTTGCGGCAGCGTTCAAAGGATAAAATGCCGCCAGATTTTGCGGGCGAAACAATTTAACCATATATTCTGCGTATGATAAGAAGGCGTTGGCAATCCTGTTGTTCAAAGAAATGATATTGATGCCCACCACCACGCCGCTGCTTCGCTGAACTAAAAAGGTGATTACGCTCGAGATGACCGAAAGCGCAAAGAAAGGAATCTTTTCTAAAACCAAATGATAAATAACCTGCCTGCGCCGTAAGGTGTCCTGCGGATCAAAATGTTTTATACGCTCCAGCGGCCAATAGTCCAAAAGTAAAAGCACAAAGGGAAGAGTAACCAGCATAGGTTTTGACATAAGACCTAACGCAAAAACAAACAGTGTCAGCAGATAACTGGGGACACCGGGCCGTTTAACATACCGCAGATATGCAGCCATCGTCAGCAGCCAGAATAACGTGCTGAGGACATCCTTGCGTTCTGTAATCCAGGCGACCGATTCGACATGCATCGGGTGGAGCGCAAAGAGAGCTGCCACAAATGCGCTTGGCCAAAGATCGCCGGTCATTTTTTTAAGAACCATAAAGAGCAGCAAAGTATTTACAATGTGCAAAAGCACATTTACGAGATGCATTCTGCCTGCGTTGGGGCCGAATAACTGACAATCGAGCATAAGCGAAAGCCAGGTCAAAGGGTGCCAGTTAACGGCCTGGCCGCTGGTAAGAGCCCATTTGATATTGTCGAAAGTCAGGCCGCTTACAATATGCTGATTTTCATATACATATAAATCGTCATCGTAATTGACGAAATCGAAATTCCTGACCTGCCAGAAGACCAGCAATGCACTGATTGCTAAGGCGAAATAAATAGAAAGGACAAGAGTTTTTTTTACCTGTTCGGGCATAGGTTACATTTTCATTTGTTAATCTTTTTTAAGAGTTTATTTGCGAATTCTGATTCCAGGGACTTAAGAATATTATATTCTGCCAGAGCGGAATTTTTGTCGCCTATCGCCAGGTAAGCATTGCCAAGATTATAGTGTGCTTCGGCCGAATCCGGTTTGATTTTTATGACCTGCTTAAAGGCCTCTATCGCTTCGGGCAAGCGGTCAAGATTGCCGTAAGTAACGCCGAGATTATTATAGGCCAAGATATAATTCGGCTTGAGTCTTACGGCCTGCTTATAGGCTTCTATCGCTTCTGGCAAGCGGCCAAGATTGGCGTAAGCAAGGCCAAGATTATAATGTCCCCTGGCGTAATTCGGATTGATTCTTACGGCCTGGCTGACATCCTCTACCGCCTGGGACCAGCAGCCAAGGTCGCCGTAAGCAACACTACGATTGTTGTATGCGACATAATTGTTTTCTGTTACCTCCAGTACGTGTGAAAAAAGTGTGATACTGTTTTTCCAATAGCTTGTCTGTCGATGAGTACATATTCCAAGGGTCGTCAGTATCAGTATCATCGATAGGCCAAGAGCGATTTTCCGTTGAGGCGACGCCGAAATCCATTTAGAAAGAAGCTGCGGCAAACCCCAGGTAAGCATTACGAACAGACCTATATACGGAATATAGGTATAACGGTCAGCATAGGCCTGCAAACCGACCTGAACAAATCCTATGACCGGCACAAGTGTTCCGACAAACCAGAACCAGCCTACGGGCAAATACTTTTGTTTTCGCCCAAAGGAAATCACAAAAATGGATATAACGAGCAGCAGCAGCACACAGGCCGCAACCTGCCAAAATGGAAATTCGCCGATGTCGAACGGATAAAACGCAGCGAGGTTTTGCGGCCAGACCATTTTGTATAGATACCTGACGTAAGATAAAACAGCATTTACAATCCTGCTGTTCAGAGGAAGCATATCCATATTCATTACTCTTCCGCCGCTTCGCATCATCATAAAAGTAACAATACTTGAAACGGCAACAAGAGCAAAGAAAGGAATTTTTTCAATTATTATTCTATATAGAACCGCGCGTCCATCGTGAATCGGGGCAGGTTTATGGGATTTATCGCCTGCGGTCTTGACGATTCGAGATGCCGCAAATCGATCCAGCGGCCAATAATCAAAAAGCAGGAGAACAAACGGCAGTGTTACGAGCATCGGTTTAGCCATAAGACCCAGTGCAAACAACACCAAAGTCACAGTATATCGAAACGCTCCGGGGCGACGAATATAAGCAAAGTATGCTCCCATCGTAAGGAACCAGAATAAGGCACTCAAAACATCCTTTCGTCCCACTATCCATGCTACCGATTCGACATGCATCGGGTGGAGAGCAAAGAGAGCGGCCACAAAGGCGCTTTGCCAAATCGCATTTGTCATTTGCTTGAGGACAAGGAAAAGAAGCAAAGTGTTTACGATGTGAAAGAAAAGATTAGTAAGATGAAACCCCGCAGGACCTGGGCCGAACAATTGACAATCGAGCATAAGCGAAAGCCAGGTTAAGGGATGCCAATGACTGGACGTATCGGTTGTAAAAGCCCAGATGACCCCGGCGGGTGTGAGACCGTTTAGAACGTAAGGATTTTTATATACATAAGCATCATCGTCATAATTGACGAAATCAAAATTCCTGACCTGCCAGAAGACCAGCAACGCGCTGACTGTTAAGGCGAAATAAATCGAAATGATAAGAGATTTTTTAACCTGCTGTGGCATAGGCAACAATATATTTACACGAACATCTGTTGTCAAGAAGCAAAACCAGTTAGGGCCGGTTAAAAATGACGAACCCTTTAGCAGGTAAAGCGGCTAACCGGCGGAAAGATAATTATCTTTCTGCAAATAATTCTGCACATAATCTTTGACGCTGTCTTCGAGAGGGGTAATATCTTTTTTGTATCCTGCGGCGCGGATTTTGGTGATGTCGGCCTGTGTGAAATACTGATACTGATTTCTAACGGACGGGGGCATATCGACAAATTCAATATCCGGCTTTTGGTTCATCGCGGCAAATAAGGCGTTTGCCAAATCGAGCCAGGTGCGCGGACGGCCGGTGCCGATATTGAAAATGCCGGCGGGTTTTTTGTTATCGAGGAAAAACAGCGTCATATCGACGGCATCTTTTACATAAAGGAAATCTCTCATCTGGCCGCCGTCGGGATACTGAGGATTGTATGACTTAAAGAGGCGGACCTTGCCGGTTTGCTTTATCTGCTGGTAGCCTTTTAAGATGAAACTTCGCATATCGGCCTTGTGATATTCGTTCGGACCAAAGACGTTGAAATATTTGAGGCCGACAATTTTTTTCAGCATTCCGTTACCCAGAGCCCAGAGATCAAACATCTGCTTTGACTGGCCATACATATTGAGAGGGACAAGCGAGGCCAATTTTTCATGGTCGTCGCTGAAGCCTTTCAAGCCGTCGCCGTAGGTCGCTGCGCTGGAGGCGTAAACATAGCGGGCTTTTTTATCGAACGCAAAAGACGCGACAGCTTTCGAATACTCAAAATTGTTCTTTATAAGATATGAGGCGTTTATTTCGGTAGTCGATGAGCAGGCGCCGAGATGGAAAACAGCCTCGACAGGCAGATTGAATTTGCCTGCGGTGATAATATCGAGAAAGTCCTGAGCCTCGAGATAGTCTGTAAAGGATAACCGGCGGAGATTTTTCCATTTTTCATCGTTAGAAAGGATATCGACAACAAGGATGTCCTTGACGCCTTTGGCGTTAAGAGCGGCGACAAGAGCCGAACCTATAAAACCGCAGCCACCTGTTACGATAATCATTTTAAAAATCCTGCCACAAAAAACACAAAGAAAAGGTAAGTTAAAGAGCTGTTTTTGTCAAATAAAACCTTTGCGCATAAAAAACGGCCGATTTTTCCAACCGGCCGTCAGCTTTAATAATTCACCGAGCGCAACTACGCGTAAAATTCAGCACATAGCGATAAAACTGGCTACCGCAAGAATAAGAATCCGCTTTTTGTTAAAGGTAAACGGAAGCCATGTTTCATAATAAAAACTTCTAATTTTCGCCACTTCACACCTTCTCAAATAATCTTCTTCTTTAATTATGAGTGCATTATAACAAATAAATTGGCAAAAAGCAAAAAACAGACGAAAAATTTTTATAAATGCCTTATTTTAATGCAGTTATGGCAAAATAATCCGGGGGAAAAAGGGGCGAATTTTAGTTAAATAACGCCTCGACCCCTAAGAGGTCTACGCTCAAATATAAATCAGTTAAATAGAGCTCCGTCCACTAGGGGGTCTACGCTCTGATATTTAAATCAATTGAATAGAGCTTCGACAAAAGTGGCGGGGTCAAACTCTGCGATGTCCTCGGGCTTTTCGCCAAGGCCGACAAATTTTACCGGAATGTTGAGCTGGTCTTTAATCGCGATAACAATTCCGCCGCGGGCGGTGCCGTCGAGCTTTGCGAGGAATATGCCGCTGACGTTAATGGCGGCGGTGAACATTTTTGCCTGCGCGATGGCGTTCTGGCCTGTGGTGGCGTCGAGCACAAGTAAAACTTCGTGCGGCGAGGTGGGAATCTGCTTTGCGACGACGTCGCGGATTTTTGTAAGCTCCTTCATAAGATTTTTCTGTGTGTGCAATCGGCCTGCGGTGTCGAGGATGAGATATTTTGCGCCTCTTGCGACTGCGGCTGAACAGGCATCATAGGCAACTGCGGCGGGGTCGGAGTTCTGGGCGTGCTTGACGATTTCAACGCCGATGCGCTGAGCCCAGATTGAAAGCTGCTCAACTGCCGCAGCGCGGAATGTGTCGCAGGCGGCGACGATGACCTTTTCGCCGGTGCGGCTTAAAATATAAGCGAGCTTTGCGATGCTGGTGGTTTTGCCTGAGCCGTTGACGCCGGCGATGAGAATGACTGTCGGGCCGGCAGGTGCGATGTTCAATTGGCGGTCCTGAGCGAGCCAGTAGCTTTTTATCTGCTCTTTTAAAAATGGAATGACGTCTTCAGTCTTTGCTATTTTTTTTGTTTTGTAGGCGGCGCGGAGGTCGGAGATGAGTTTTTCGGTTGTCTCAACGCCGATATCGTCGCTGACAAGCGTTTCCTCCAGTTTGTCGAGAAGCTCATCGTCGATGTCCCTGCCGATAGTCAAAACCGCCTGCAGAGAGGATTTTATCTTATCGCGGGTCTTGCCGAGATGAGTTTTTATGTAATCAAGAGTTTTAGTAAAAATTCCCATAAGATATTTCCAAAACGGCCATTATATACGGCAAGATTGTTAAAATAAAGAGGTTAAAAAAGTTTTTGAATGCAGGGTATGTGGCAAAGGGAGATAAATTGCATTTTTCTTTTGACAAAATCGTCGGCGGACTGTAAATTCCTGTTATCAAGGACGGTGAATCTTGCAATTCAATTAAATACTCAACGGCGTGAGTGGACCTTATGTTTTTTACAGGGATGTATCTTCTTTTTAATGAAACTTTGTTAAACTTTCGGTGAGTAAAGAAATTGGCACAGGATGCAAAAGAAATATTCGAGGCGATAGTCGAGCGGGTAAAGGTACTTGACCCTGTAAACAGCAGGAGCTGGTTCGATAACCTGACGCTTAAAAATTTCAGCGGTGGTATGCTTGAGATAAACTGCCCAGACAGCCAAAGCGCAGGTTTTCTGCAGGATACGTGCATCAGCGGCTTTACTCTCGCGGCACAGCAGATTACAGGGCATCTTGTAACAATAAAGTTCAGCAGCGACGGCAAAACCACAAAAGGCAAATCGGCAAAATCTCCTGCCGCTGAGTTTCGGACTCATCCGGATTATACATTCGATAATTTTGTCGTCGGGCCCTGCAACAGGCTGGCGCATGCAAGCTGCATAGCGGTAAGCAAGGCGCTGGGGACAACATATAATCCGCTGTTTATTTTCGGAACGGTAGGTCTGGGCAAGACTCATCTGCTTCACGCAATCTGCAGAGAGACGCAGAATAATTATCCCAACGCAAAAATACAATTTTTAAGCTGCGAGGAGTTCGTCAACCGCTTCATCAACGCAATCGGTCAGGGCTCTTTGCCCGATTTCAAGGACCAGTATAGAAAAGTTGACCTGCTGGTGATTGACGATGTGCAGTTTTTGCGGGAACGCGACCAGAGCCAGGAAGAATTCTTTCATACATTCAACGCTCTTTACGACAACCGAAGCCAGATAGTCCTAAGCGCCGACGCGGCGCCGGGGGAAATACCCTCCCTGCCGGAAAGACTTACAAGCAGATTCAAATGCGGACTGGTTGCCAGAATCGATACGCCGAGTTTTGAAACAAGAATCGCAATAGTGCAGAAAAAAGCAAGACTTCGCGGAATGAAAATTGCCGATGACGCCGCTGAATACATCGCGGGAAGAGTCAAAGCCAATATTCGCGAGATTGAAGGTGCTCTTACAACGCTTTACGCTCTTGTCGGCCCCGGCCAGCAGGACATCTCAAAGGAATTTGCACGAATTGCGCTTGGCGACAAGGAATCAACAGACAAAAATGTATCAATAACCGATATCATAAAAGTCGTAACCACTTATTTCGATGTCCGCCCGGCCGACCTGCAGAGCAAAAAACGCAGCCAGAGCATCACGATGCCAAGACAGATTTGTATGTATCTGGCGCGAAGTCTGACCAATCACAGTCTTGAGGAAATCGGCGGCCATCTGGGCGGCAGAGACCATACTACCGTAATGCACGCCTGCGGGAAAATTACCGAATTGGTGCAATCAAACGAAAAGATTAAATCGCAGCTTGCGGACCTGACAAAACGAATCACAAAATAAATTCCGCTGCCGGCAGAGAAATTTAAAACAAACTATTGCGCGACGCACTCAACCTGATGTTTCTGCGCCAGCGGCCAGAGGCTGTGATTTTCAGCATACGCTTTTTTGAAAGCCTCTACCACTTCAGGGTCAAACTGCGAGCCGGCAAGACTAACTATTTCACCGATGGCGTCCTCTGCAGATTTGATTTCGGAATTCCATGGTTTTACAGATGTTATCGAATCGAAACTGTTTGCGACGGCAAGAATCCTCGAACCGATAGGAATATTTTTACCGACAAGCCCGTTGGGGTAGCCGGTGCCGTCAAAGTTTTCATGGTGATGCCTGATAATTACTATTTCCTGACCGAAAATACCGATTGGCGCAAGTATATCGGCGCTTGCTATCGGATGACGCTGAATAATTCTTCTCTCATCATCGGTGAGGCCTGATGTTTTGTGCAGGATATGATTGGGAATAATTATTTTGCCCAGGTCGTGCAGCATCGCAGCGGTCCAAAGCTGTCCGACAAGCGATTCAGAAACGCCCATCTGCTTTGCTATCGCAACCGAATACACTTTGACGTTTTCGACATGACCGGCAAGATAAGGGTCTTTGGCTGCAATTGCCTTTGTAAAGGCGGATATTATGCCCATAGTCTGCTCTCTTATCTGCAGAGCAAGCGATGATATTTTTGTCTGCAGTTCGCGGAAATCCTCATCCTGATGAGGAACCATCTCCCGCTCCTGCTGACTCAGTTTGTCATAAGAGACAACGCAGTTTCTGCCGCGATGTTTGGCGGCGTAGAGAGCATCATCCGCTCTTTTTATAAGTTCATAAGGGTCGGTCGAATCGTCGCCGTCAAAAATCGCAACACCAACACTGCATGTAATCGATATCGGCTGGCTGGCAATTTCCCAGTTGTTTTTATCAACAATCGAACACAGTTTTTCCGCCCGCTGTGTCGCAATTTCTGCCGGCATACCCGGCATTACAATAACAAACTCTTCGCCGCCATACCTTGCCGCCAAATCCAGCGGATAAATATTTTCATTAAGAATTTTGCCTACCTGTTGAAGAATCCTGTCGCCGCTCAAATGTCCGTATGAATCATTGACATTCTTGAAATGGTCAACATCAAACATCATCACTGCAACTGAACCGCCGCGTATCTTTGCCCCAAGCACCTCACGTTCAAGAATTTCAAAAAAGTGCCGTCTGTTCGACAGGCCGGTAAGCTCATCGGTATTCGCAAGTAAAAGCAGCCTTTCCTGAAGCTCCGTCATCTGAAGAACAATTCCTACACGGGCCTGCAACTCGCCTTTGTTAAATGGCTTGGTTACATAATCGACAGCGCCAAGTTTAAGACCGCCGATTTTATCCTCGCTCTGGTCCCTGGCTGAAACAAAAATTACCGGTATCGATGACGTGCGAACATCGGCTTTGAGTCGCCTGCAGGTTTCAAAACCGTCAATCTCCGGCATCATCACATCAAGCAGGATAATATCCGGCTTTTGTTCGGCTGCAATAGCAATGCCATCTTTGGCATTATCCGCAAGCAGCGCAATCAGTCCCATACTGTTCAGATGCGCCTTGAGAAGAACAAGGTTCGGTTGGCTATCATCAATAACAAGTACTTTTCGCTGTCTCCTGGTAGTCATATCTGCATGTCCAAATAAAGGATAATCCTTTGCAAAATATCGGTTTATTCGCCCTGCGGATTAATCTGATTTGAGACAAAAAAACGCTTTTTTTATTTTAAAGACCGATAAAAAACTTTTTATTATGCGTTTGCGCTTTTTGTAGTTGCGATTGCCGCATCCTGAGCTTGTTGAACGGCGGCTTGGACTTCTTCTTCTGTATAATGTGAAGGCCACAAAGTCCGCCAGCCTGCAACATACGACCCGATAGGCAGCAGAGTCATCAGGCCCGCCAAGAGCCAGCCCGGCTGGGCAAGCGTTCCTATCGCAGCCATTCTGTCGGCTTCAGCCTGTTTTATGGACAAATCGAGAATGCCGATTACCTGCTGATATTTTTCTTTGTTAAGATTAGCCAGATAATCGAGCCGCAACTGTTCGCCGGTATAGGTATCTATCACCTGATTTTTTAATTCGCCGGCTGTGTGCAGGTTTTTGTCATACCATTTAATACTGTTCGGGTCACGACCTGCGTATTTAACCGCCAGCGGCGATATGTCGGCAGGCCAGCAGTCATAAAGAAACTGACAGCCCGTAACAAATACAACCGCAGCGATAACAATAATAGATAAAATTACTTTCCAGTTCATAATAAACCCTTCTTAAATAAATTTTCACATTTTTCCATCTTTGCCGATATCAGCTTCGGGTATTTTCTTTTCAATCGCACGCAGACGGTATTCATAGGTTATGCTTGTTCTGCTTAATTCCTCAGTCCGCTGCTGAAACTCCTTTTGCGTTTCAATCAGGCTTGTTATGTCGTGCTGCAATAATGAAAGCTGCTTCTGCAGATTGACCCACGTTCCGACAATCAATGCCGCCAGAAAAACGAGTTGTATAAGCACCGATAGATCTATCTGTCTGCTGAAATACCAATTAAATAATTTGTGTTTATTCGTGTTCATTCGTGGTTTGATTTTCTACACCGGAGCATAAAAAGCGTTGCAATCGCCTATTTTAAACACTATTACATATTTGCCCGCGGGCAGATTTCCCTGTGCCGTGAACGACTCAGCCAAATTAGCAGCTAAAACCGCCTCGCCCATCAGCATCGGAATTGCTCCCGGGCCCTCAAGCTCGACAGAGCTTACATTGTAATAATTGAAGCTATTTCTGCTGATGACCTTTGCCGCAAAGCCGACAGCCTTTCCGCCCGCTGAAGTTACAAAGGCGTTTTCAGTCTGCTCATCGCTTCTGCGCAGGAGCCTTTCCATCAACTGCTGATTTTCACTTTGATAAATCTGTTCCGACATTTTATTTCCTCGTTTTGACCGCTGTAATTGTTGTCTGCTGATTTTCAAAATCCATATCGACGCTTTTAATCCAGCTAAAACTTCTGTTGTCGTATTTAATGTTCAAAATATCTCTGCTGTCCTGGCTGTTTACAATCCTGCTGCCGGGACTTAAAAAAGGCATAAGTAAAAGCGTCTTGATATTCATCTTTTCAGTTTCGCTATGTCCGCCATCAGCCATTGTCCTGGCAAATTCAACTAATGATTCGCTGTCGTCTGTCTGGTCGGCAGGATTATTTGCAAAAATGCTCTCCGGCGAGACTTTTTTATATCTGAATCTTCGCGGCAGGGTAATAATTTTATCAATTACCTCGGCAGTCGAATTCACCGGCCCATCGGCAGCGGCAAAACTTATTCTTTCATCTGCGATTACCGATGCGGTTATTCTGAACTTTAAAACTCCTTTGAGAATCGCGAACCACACATCCATATCGAGCTGCTCTGCCGATAGCCACACGCCGCACTGGTCGAGCAAAACCTTGAAAGATGCCATATAAGGCCACCAATGGCTTCCGTTAGTGTATGAGACTTCAAGATAATAACCGATTGATGAGCCGTCTTTGCCGCTGGTAAGTGCCGGCAGAAACCGTCTTTTTTTGCGGACATATGAGCCGTTTTCAAAAATCTTTGAAAAATCAAACGCCGTTCCCTGATTGTAAGGACTGCCGCCGTAATCGCCCGCCTCATTGAGGCACCACTTGCGGTAAACGTCGCGGACTTCATTGAAATTTTCATTAGTAACCGGCGAATACCGCTCATAATTATTTTCTTCAAGCGCAGGGTCCCAGGCCTTTACCAGTTCAAATGTCGCCTCATAAATTTTATAATCGCCCTGCACGATATATCTGTGTGTTATTGGTGCGAGATTTTTTTGACCTGTTATTTCAGCAACGGTAGTTTTTAAAATATCCAGTTTCTCGCCCTGCCACTGGCAATTCAGTTCAACTTCAGCACAATCGCTCGGCCTGAAAAAAACTATCGCTTCTGTTGGTCCTGTCTGGCTGAGATTTGGAACAAACTTGAATCGAACTCCTGCTTGTCCGCAGCATCGCCGCAAAGCGTCAATTAAATTAAGACCTGTAACATCGATATCGATAATGCTCCGCTCGCAGGTCAGACTATTAAGCTGTTCAAGAGTCGGAATAACAAGCTGGTCGGCGGGAATGTAACTGCATAGAAGATAATAAATCGCATCGGCACAACTGAACACTTCAGCGTCGTTTTCATCAGCGGCAAACGCCATAAAACTTCTGCCGTTTTGCCTGATTTGCTGCCGTGAGGCATTTGCCGCTCCTGCCGGATTAAAAGCAGTATCCGCGCCGCTGATAAAAATCCCCTGTCCCTGATTTGCAACTGTTGCGCCGTAAACCGTTTTTCTTCTGAGCCTGGCTGATGAATCTTTTGCGATAACAGTTATTTTCTGCTGCTTTGAAGATATCTCGGTATCAATCTGTTCGATAAAGCCGGTAAATACGGTAATTTCATCAGGAATTGTTTTTCCAATTCCGCTGTCGTATGCGATTTTAATTTCAACTCTTTGCCCGCATACCGCAAAAGAGCTTATATCATCATCTTTTGAATAAAAATTCAGTATCGCCTGATTGAAATCGTTATCTGCCGCCAGCGTTACCTTTTGAGCGACAAGAAAATCGCATAATTGTCCGTCGATATAAACTTTTGCTACCGCTGCGCGGACAGCAAGCAGATTATTTGGACATTGATAACAATCTATTCTGTTTGAATTGTTCATAATTAGCCTATCAGATTGCCCAGACTATCGAATGCGACCATCACCGCCGCCGACAGCGTTTGTTCTTCCATTCCGCAGCGGTTCACCCGCCTGACGACATAGAGCCAAAGAGATAAAGGTTGGCCGGACGAGAGCTCAAAGTTTTTATTATTTATATTTGAGACTGCCTCAATCCGGCCGAAATCAACATTATTACTATCCTGCCCCTTATACAAAAGCTGTACGCCGCTCAAGCAGGACCAGAAGTCCCCGTCTGTAAGCCCCATACAGAGCTTTGCGCCGTTTGCGGAATCTCCGCCTGATAAACTGTCAAAGAATTTAGCTTCCATCAGTTCCACGTCGGCTCTCTGACAACTTCACTGTCGCCGTCAGTAATATCGAGAATCAGAATTGTTCCGCCGCCTGAATTTTTAATTTCCATATCGCCTGTCAGTTTGTCCTGTGACATTTTATAAACGTTTCTCATTAAAGCATAAAAATCTAATCGGACTTCAACGGGAATGTATCGCTCTGCGTTTGCCAGTTTATTGCTTTCGTTCTTATCTGCGTCAATAACCCCGACAAGGTCTCCGCCGTCGAAAGGCGCCGAGCCGTAAGCAGCGCTGAATTTATACCAGCCTCCTCCTATTTCGCTGATTGCAGGAGCCGAGCCGCTTTTGTCTGTCCCGCCAATCATTCTTAAAGATTCGAAATTCATTTCAGCCGCTGCACCGCTCAAAGGCGAGCCGTCTTTTGAAACATAAAATGGAATATCTATCGCTGTATTTGCCATTATCCAAACTCCTATCTGAATATTGAAAGTCTGCCGAAATTAGCGCCTTTTGCTTTTGATATGAACTGATATTTGCCCGCGACAGCTCCGATTTGACCTGGATTCCCTGAATAATCCGGCATTCCGCCGCGCAGAACAAGACAATTTCGAGGCCTGAAATTTTCATTTGCCGAATCTGCAAATTGCGGGTCTGTGGAATTCAAACTGTGGGAACCTGTCAAAATATGAGCGGTTGCGTTTGTGCAGTTATAATCCTCGAAACTTATTCTTGGCGATGATATTGGAATATCAGCTGCCGGCTGGGCAAAGTGAAAAATATTATTTATTATCACAGACCCGACCAGATTATTGCAGTTTATCGCTGTTATGCCGCCGGTGCCGGTGCAATAAAAAGTGCAATTAGTAAGTACCGCCTCGCCTCTCAGCGTCACATGCCCATTCAGCGTAACAACTGTTCCGCTGTTTTGAGAATTTTCAAATATGCACCCGGCAATCGCCCCGCCCAGCGCAGCGAAAATAGACGGGCAGGCCGATTTGAATCTGTTAGCCGTTATTGTCGGCATGCATATTGATGAGTAAAAATCGTAAGTGGAGTTGCTTAAAAACTCGCATCTATAAACATACACATTTCGATTATTGTTTACAGGAGCATATAAACCGTTACTGCATAATGAAAATTTGCAGTTTATAAAATTATAACCGTATCTTACGCTGCTTGCGGTAAGATAGCATCCTGCTTTGCCTGATGCCGATGCTCTTGTAAAATGAATATTCTCTATATGTATCATATTTACATTGGAAATATTAAAAATATGACCGCTTAACAGATTTTCTCCATCCAAGATTACATACTGCCCCTGCGGCAAAGGATTGCCGGTAATACTATCGCAGCCGATAATTTTCAGCCAGTTGTTGTTTGTATAGTCGCCGCCAGCGGTATCAATATCTATCGTGCTGCCGTAAGTGCCGACTGAAAAAGTGTTGCGGACATAAATTATTGTATTGCTGCCGTTGACTGCGATGTCAAGAGCGGTCTGCAAACCTGCGCAGCCCCGATAGGCGTTTGCCCAGCTTGTCCCGTTGTTACTGCCGGTCGTTAAAGTCCCGTCTGCATAAATAATTGTTGCCATTTACGCTCCTGTCCCCGGCACATAGAAATTACATCTGACATCTGTGATTGACGTAATATCGCCGCTGTTTGTTGTTACGATTGCCAGTCTTAAATGAGGATTTGCCGCCATATTAGGAAAAGCTGTGTATTCATTCACGACCAGATTGCCTGACGAATTAAGATAGATATAGATATTGCTTTTATTATCCGCCAGCGTATTGCCGCTTGAGCCGGCGTAATTTATCAGCGTTGTCCCCAGCCAGAACTTGCCGCCCTTAACGCCGATGTCCAGCCCACCCTCATCGAACAGACGCAAATCATTCGCCCGTCTTGCCGCCAGAAGCAATCTGTAAAGCAGTTTGCGAAACTCAAGATAATAGGGCGCCTTGCCTGTGGTGATATACTCAACGCCTGTCTCGCCGTCGCTTACAATATTCAAAAGTTCATTATCCGATGGATATACTTCTGCCATTTTAAATCTCCTATATCGCTTCCAAAATTAATTTACCGCTTTGCTTATCAAATGACTTGATTATAAGTTTTTTAGCAGGCGTAGCCGGCGGGATAACTGCCATCTCCTCCGTTTCAATCTGCTCATCTGTTTCATTACCCAATTTATCAGTTATTTTAATATCAAATTTATATCTGCCTGCTTCTAATTGTCCGCTTTGCCAGCAGAGCATATCGCAGTCAAAACCAAACCAGCCAACCCCAAAATTTCCTTTGCCCAGCCCCATCGCAGCAGAGCCGTCATATCCGAAATCGCTCATCGCAAAACTGCTCAGACCAAATCCGCCTTTGTCCGCAAATTCCGGTTGGATTCTTATGCTTCTATTGCTGAGTTTGTTTTCCTCAAGATAATAATCAACGTTTCCGCCTGTCGGCAGATTATCTGTTCGAGGAAATTCAATCTTCGCCCGCCCCGATTGAGATTGCCCCGCAGAATAATCAATATCAGAATACTCCGGCTCAACAGCAAAAACTTCTATCTGCACAGCAGTTTTTACAGAAAGCGGAATCGCCACAATCAATTGTCTCTGCATCGGCTCAACTGTCGCACCTGCAAATCTGCCGTTGACATAAACCTGATGCAGCATATCACTGCTGGTCGAATGCCATTTAACAACCGCCGCTCCTGCCGACAACGCAAATGCTCTTACTTTGCTTATTCCTTCACTTGAAATCATTAGCTAACCTGCTGCGTATAAGTTATTTGATATTTGCAACTGGCTTGTGTCCCGCCGAAGACAAAAGAACCGGCCTGAAAATTATCAATCACAAGATTTTCAAATACTCTTCCGTCAGAACTTTTCAAAATATACTCATTGCCGTCGATAAGCCCATTTATATCATCTATTATTCCCTGAAGTTCAGCCTGATTTTTGGCTCGCAGTTCGCCTTTCTGCACAAGCTTTCTTCCCCGCAAACCAAGGTCGATACTCACCTGCCCGTCAAGGCCTGCAGCAGACCTTTGAACAACTTCCCTCTGAAAACTTTTTATTTCCAGCTCGAAAGATTCTTCATTGAAAATTATTTCATTATCGAGCACAGCTTTCATTTTAATCCCTCAACAATCTGACGCTTGCGCCGCTGCGGACAGAATCCGCGACGCCATCATCGCCCAGGTCGATACTTACCCTGCTGCGTTGCAATGCTTTTTCAAAAAGCTGCCTGTAATATTTGCTCTTTGCCCAGAAATTCGCTTCATCCGCTTTGCCTGCAAGCGTCGCAAAAATTATCGACATAACCCCATACACCGATACTTGTCTCAAAGCCGAGATGTCAAGAATATCGTCGGCGCTGTAATCTCCGTCAGGCGCACCCGGTCTTAATCCAAAATGCTGCGTAAGTTGCAGGAACACTTCACAGCTTTGCGGCTGATAAGTGCAAATCCTGTAATTCACATTTTCGCCGTCTGCCAGAGCTATAACATCGCTTTGCCCGTCAGCTCTTAAAACAGAAATGGTAAGCTGCGTTGCGGAATCCACCGATACTATCTCGTATGCCCATCAACAACGCCATCGGTGCTTTGCAGATATACAACCATCCCGGCTGTAATTTTAGCGGCGTTGAAATTCGCGCCCGGCGCATTAAAAGTTGCCCCCGATATTTCTGCGCCGCTGCCGCTTATTAATACCTGGCTGGCGAAATGCAAATCGTCGAACAAGCTCGGCTCATATTTCAAAATGTCAACATCGTATGAAAAATTATTCATTGTTTTACCTCAAACTTTATCCCGGCCGGGACGGAATTATCTAACCTTTAAAATCGCAATGGTTTTGTAGATATCCGTGCCCGGCCGAAAAAAGTAAATTTCTAACTTACACAAGGTCCCTGATTAGACCGTGTGCGGCTTCATTTTTGAACTCAAGTGTATATTCGCCGATGAGTTGTCCACTTTCATAATCGCCTCCGCTTGCCAGAGGTTTGAAGTGGAAGCTTCTGCCTGCAAGAGGAAGAACGCTTATCCGCGATGAATCAAGAAGCAGCACTGCGTCCTGCGGAATCCATCTGCTGGTGAGAATCCTGCAAACGCCGAAGTCGCTTTCATAAACGCTGACCATATCGGTGTATGCCTTGTCCGCCGGCCAGAAACTTCTGCTGGTAATCAGAAACGAGTTAATCTTGCGCTTCTGATATCCGCCGACAACAATCAAATCGACATTGCCGTTGCTGTTCTCCCATATCTGACGCAGCACATAATTAATCTTTGCCTCGTCAAGACCTGTCCCGCTCGGGAATCCTGAACTGCCGGGCCGAAAAACATTCGTCGTGATATTCTGGACTATGCCCTTCATACTCCTGCGAACAGATGCCCCGCCCTGCGGATTTGCCGATGGCTGACCGCCGTTGATTACAGTGTTTTCAAGGTCGCGAACCAACTCGCGCAGCCTCTCGGCCTTTTGATAATCCATCTCGTCTGAAATACCAAGATGACCGGCGGCGATATTTGTGCCGCTGACTTCGACACCGGCCGTGAAAATCTGCGTGTAATTTCCGCAGCGGACGCGATTGGTAAATCTTGCCGCGGGTTTATCGTCGCCTTCAAGCGCGGCATTGCCGAGAATTTTAATCACCTGACCATTGGCGATATTTTCCGCAGTTGTCCCGGCATAGCCGCGAACAACTGTAATCGTATTGCCGCTTACTCCTGTTATCAGTATCAGCTCTTCGGAGTTTTCAGCCTGAATCTGGTCGCCTGCTCTGAATCTATCGCCATTGGCGACATCAAAGCTAGTTTCACCGTCAGGGTCGCTGATAGAACTGTCGCTGACTGTGTCCTTATTGGGAACAAGCGAATCCTCAAGCCATTCGTGATATGTGCTTTTCGCCTCGCGCAGAGGGTCGCCTATCGCATCAAGCAAAGGCACCTCACTGGGTGAAATAATCCCGATAAGGTCTGATACATCTTCTGCGATTTCCGGCAGAGTTATTCCTGCCGAGTATGTCGCTTTACCTGTAAATGCCATAATTATTCTCCTTTATGTTGGTTGTCATTCCCGCGTAAGCGGGAATCTATATTTTTATTACACAAAATTTCTTCTTGCCCGCAGATACTCCTGCAGGTCCGTTCTTGAGCCGCTCTTGGCCGCTTTTTTGGCAGTCCGTTCAAGCGCTCCTGTTGTGCCCGACAACTTGTCTTTGACTCCGCTTGTCTTTGTCCCGACTGCGCCGGATAAGTTACTGTCAGAGAACAAATAACTTTTTTCTTTCTTCAATTGCTCGACAATATCCGCCGCTGTAGCCTTTCCATTGTTTTCAAGTCTGGCTTTGCCGATTATCACGGCCGCTTCCAGGTCTCGAACACCTGCCGAAGTAAGGTTTTCTATCAACTGCCGCTCAATCGTCATCTGTGAAAAATTTTTATTCAGTCTTTCAACTTCACCTCTGCTCTCGGCAAGTTCCTGTTCAAGCAAACTCTGCTTCTGCTCGGCACTCTGTGCTCTTTTGCGGTAGCGAATAGCCTCGCTTACATCTACAAGCTTTTCACTTCGCTGCTGTGGTTCATCCGAACCGTTAATTTCTGTGTCAATCTGACTCATTAAAAATTTCTCCTATGAATTTGTTTCATAACCGAGTTCTCTAAGGACCTGTTCTTTGGATACCCCGAGTTCCTGTTTCAATTTTGCCTCATTGAGTTTTTCAAGAGTGTTTTCCGGCAGCGGACTTGGAAAAATCACATCGAACACTCTTTTATCTTTCGAGTTGGGATAAATATTTGTTACATCAAGCAGATGCATCACCATCGCGGCAATCTCTTTAATCCCCTGACCGTATGCGTAATTTTTCCGCTCTGTCTTTGCCAGCATACCCATCAGTGTCATTTTCAAAGCGACCGCGCTTGTCAGATTGCCGACTTTATCTTTCAACACACCGGCAACCACAGGCGTAACGCCGCTTGCCTTGTCCAGTGCTTCTCTTATTTCCGAGATATGAGCGTCTTCGCTTGGCGTTGTCGAATCCCCGCCGAACTGCTCAATGCTCGCGTCAGGATTATCTGTGCACCACATCCTGCCCGGCGATACCGCCCTGTTCTCAATGCCTTCAATCCCCTTGGCGAGATACATTTTAAATGCCTGGAACGTTATCCTGCTCGCCCTGTCGCTAAGCCTCGTATTCAATTCATCTTGAAGCGGTATCAACGGCTCGACATCGCTTATTCCCTCGTAATACAATGGCTGCGCGATATTCTGAATATGCACGACAGGAATAATGCCCATAATATTCGGCCCTTCTTCCGCCAGTTGTTTTTCCTCATACCTCTGCCACCAGCTGGGCGAAATAATCTCTGTAACCGCTATCGAATGCCTTGCTGTGCTGCTGCCTTTGCCGCCAAGCAGTCTTCGCAGAAAATTTCCTTCATTTGCTGTTTCATTTTTCTGCTCGATAAAATGCTGAACATAAAAACTGATTTTTCTGAAATCTCTTTCTTCCAGAACAGGCAGTGCTCTTTGGGCCTCAATCAGTTCCAGACCGCAATCAGAAATAAGTTCTAACGCCTTCTGGAGAGAAAAAGATGAAGAAGATGAAAAATTTTGCACGAAGTCTGCGATTTTCTGTCCCGGCCGGACTATACAGTCCACAAAACCATAAACAGCCCCGAGCACTGCCATATCCTGAAAGAACCTTACCCCGCCGTTGGAATTAAATACCTGTTTCAGTATTTTATCGATTTCAGCGCGTCTGCTTTTATCTTCCGCTCTGCAGACAATATCAACGCCTTTGCCGAACAGAAAATCCACCATAGCGTTGATTCGCCAGCCTATATCATTTTCTATTACAACTTCTTTGCGTTCTATCTCCGCAACAGCCCTGCCGCCCAAAAGTCCGCTTGCCTCGCTTCTTTTTATGCCGGTAATTCTCGCAGGCAGTCCCATTTCCTGAGCCTGAACGTAAGTTCGCGCCGATTCATTCAGTTTGGCATCAGCCGCCGACAGGCCGATCGTTGAATACATCGGATTCTGATAATAATCCCAGAACCTGCCGAAGTGAGTCTGCATATCGACCCACTGCTCATCGACGAGCCAATCGACAAAATTTGGATTGAGATTATTTGTCTCTAAATTTGTAAAATCAAAGGCCATTAAATTTCTCCGCAATTTTGATTTATATGTCTTTCCACCCTACATAGGAAGTTGCGCGCTTTGTGCTAAATTTCGAACAAAATTCCAGATGTGAAATTTGTAACTCCTTGCCGGATATGGAGATAAATTTTTTTATTTTTTTAAAGCGCGCAAGTTTTATATTGCGCGCTTTGTAAAAAAACAGACAGGAATAATCGATTGATTTGCTCTGGAACTATCGTATAATAATTGAAGAATATTTTTATGGGAGTACCAATGAACCAATTTAATCTCGTCGACGACATTCTGGATTTTGCGATTGATAATGAAATCAAGGCTTACAAGTTTTATATCGACCTCGCCGCAAAGATGAAAAATCCTGAAATCAAGCAGGTCTTTCTCGATTTTGCCGCTGAGGAGCAGAACCACAAAAAACTCCTGGAAGATACCAAAAAGGGAAAGAAAGTTGAGCTTAGCGGCGAACAAATCGCTGATTTAAAAATAGCTGAATTCACGGTCGCGGCCCAGCCGACTCCTGATATGGACTATCAGGCTGCACTTGTCCTTGCTATGCAGAAAGAAAAAAAGGCCTTTCAGCTCTATACCCATATGGCCAATCTCGTCACAGACCCGACAAATAAACAGCTTTTCCAATCTCTCGCCCAGCAGGAAGCAAAACACAAACTCCGCTTTGAGCTTGAATACGACCAGATTGTTTTAAAAGAAGATTAGTTTGTTTGTCTATATGACCGCTGAAGAAATAATTAAAATATTTGCTCTCAAGCCTCTGCCTGATGAAGGCGGTTTTTATACTGAAACCTATCGCGCAAAAGAAAAAATCAATGACCTGCCCGCCGGATACGAAGGGGCAAGAAACTTCTCAACCGCGATTCTTTATCTCATAACGCCGCAGAGTTTCTCAAAACTTCATCGTGTAAAAAGCGATGAAATCTTTCACTTTTATCTCGGAGATGCGGTAGAGATGCTGAAAATCGCAGATGGCGGTAAAACAGAAACAATTGTCCTCGGCACAGATTTGCTCAAAAACCAAAAACCTCAGGTTGTTGTGCCTAAAAATGTCTGGCAGGGAACAAGACTTATCGAAGGCGGCAAATTCGCACTTTTAGGATGCACTGTATCGCCAGGATTCGAATTTTCTGACTACCAGCATGGCGACAGAAAACTCTTAATTAAACAATTTCCGCATTTGAAACAAATAATCGAAAAATATATATGATCGAAAGAAATCAATCCAAAATTATTCTCTGGCTCAAGGAATTACGGGCGCCTTTCTGCACTGCAAGCGCACTGCCGGTAATCGTCGGCACTGCCCTGGCTTTTTCACACACAGGACAATTTAACCTAACTCTTTGTCTGTTCGCTATTTGCTCAACAGTAGCAATCCATCTTGGAGCCAATATCGCAAACGATTATTTCGACCATATCTCCGGCAACGATGAGCACAACGACAACAAAACGCCCTTCTCAGGCGGAAGCAGAATGATTCAGAATAATCTTTTGTCGCCCAAAGATATTCTGACAGGCTCATTGGTGTTTCTGACTATTGGCGCCTGTCTTGGAATAGTAATTCTAATAATCACAAAAAGTTTGTTTGTGCTTGCACTTGGAATTGCAGGTATTCTTGGCGGATATTTTTACACCGCGACCCCGATTAAACTCGGCTACCGCACAGCAGGTGAAATAACAATAGGACTGCTGTTTGGAATCTTACCTGTTTGGGGAGCATTTTTTATTCAGACGAAAACTTTTGATTCAGTTTTTATTCTGCCTGCCGTTATTGTCGCTATTCTTATTTTCCAGATAATTTTTGCAAATGAATTTCCGGATTTTAACGCCGACAGCGCCGTGAGCAAAAAAACTCTTGTCGTCGTCCTGGGCATAAAAAACGCCGCTGCTCTTTATAAATTAATACTCATATTGCTTTGTATGCTGTCGATTATTTACGCGATTATAAATCTAAATGCTCTTGCTTCAGCAATTCTGCTTATACCTGTTATTTTTCTGAGCACAGTATGTTTTAAAAATGCAAATCCTGAAAAATTGGCACAGAAAGGTTATATTGATTTGAGCAGAAATACCATTTTACTGCACGCAATCGGCTGTATCGCTCTTACTGTGGCGATATTACTTTCAAAGCCGGTCTAAAACATTGCTTTTGTATTCCGCCTCGCCTTTTCGGCCGGTTTTGCCGTAAATGATGTAATCTCTTTTTATAATATCTTCCTTTATATACTCCATCCTGTGTTCAGGACTCGGATGCGTAGAAAAGAATTCTATCGTCCGTCCATCGCTCTGTTTTTGCAGCGCCTCCATCGTCTCGACCATCCCGTAAGGCGTATAACCTGCTATGACAATATAATTCAGTCCGACTTCATCAGCCTGCCGTTCCTGTTCTCTGGTGAAAGACATCCCCTCAAGCTGCTTCACAATACCTGCAACTCTCATCGCCGGCGACGGCACCTGCGTACTTGCGACAGTTATGCCGGCATTAATAATAAAGTCTCTGGTTATTTGCTGAGTGATATGCCTTGCTGTTACATGCGCCGTTTCATGCGCTAAAACCGCCGCAAGCTGAGCCTCGCTGTTAAGCACCTTCAGCAGACCGGTAGTAATATAGATATATCCGCCCGGCAGCGCAAAGGCATTCACTGATTTGTGGTCGATTGCCTCATAGCTGAATTCCTCATTGGGCGTATGGCAGACGGCCGCTATTTTATGACCGACTGAACTTATATAATCCTGAAGCTGCTGGTCCTGGACGCTCTGGCCAAGTTCTTTTTCAACTTGCGCCGAGGCGTCTAGTCCCATCTTTTTTTCCTGGGCCGGGCTTACCAGTAAAAACTCTTCCTGGCCTGTTACAGGGTTAACATCACATCCGCTGCAAATAAATCCTAATGCCGACGCTGCCAGCAACATCCATGTAATTTTCATTATCTCTTAACCCTATTCAAATAAGACAGTTACATTTCTGGCAAATATACCTCTTTAGCGTAAGATAATATCGTAATCTGTCAATCCTTTTTTATATTGAAATATCTTTCCGTTACCTTAGTATAATGTATCGCACTTATTCTCATGGAGTTAATCCGATGAACAAAAGGATTTACGTTTTAATAATTGTTTTTACTGCAATAGTTTTGAGTTTGCCTCTCATTAGCGGCTGCAACTCTATGCAGGAGCGGCTGCAAACCTTCAATGAACGTTTTGAAGCGGCGGATTTCAATTCAGCGGCAACTAGTGCGCAAAAACATTTTGATAAAAACAGAAAAAATCCTGACAACGATGACCTTCTCTGGATACTTCAGACCGCCGCGGCAAAAAGAAGCTTTAAAGATTACAACCGCAGCACAAAATATTTCGACAAAGCAGAAGATTTCCTGAAATTCTATGACCTTCGCTGGTCCGGCGGAGACCAGGTAGCCGCCATGGTCGTTAATGACAATGTTATTCCTTATCAAGGCGAACAATACGATAGAGTTATGGTAAATACGTATAAGGCCCTGAATTTTATGGCTCAGGGCAATTTTGACCTTGCGAGAGTCGAATTTAACAGGGCGCTTGACAGACAAAGAAGAACAAAGGAAGTTTTCGAAAAAGAAATCAATAAGGAAAAAGAGCAGCTCGACAAGGCTCAATACGGCAGCCTCGCTAAATCGACTCTTGAAGACCCCAAATTAGGACAAGCTCTGCACGATAAATACCCGGAACTTGACGCGTATAAGGCCTATAGCAATTATGTTAATCCTTTTGTTAATTATCTGGCGTCAGTTTACTTCAACGGCACAGGTCAGACTTCAGAAGCACGCGACCTGTTGAAAGAAACCTGCGGCCTTGTCCCCGAAAATAATTCCATCGCTCAGGAATTTGACGAAACTGAAAAATTGCTCGCCGCAAACGGCACTTTCAAAAATACCGTATGGGTGATTTTTGAGAACGGAGTAGGTCCGATTAGAGAAGAATTCAGAATCGACCTGCCGATTTTCATAGCAACCAACAGAGTATTCTACGCGGGAATTGCGCTGCCGAAACTCAAATACAGAGATGGCGCGGTTACTTCCCTGCAAATAGATTCTGACGGAACCATATATAATACCTCTGTTGTCTGCAATATGGACAGGGTTATACACAGCGAATTTAAAAAAGACTTTGATGCCGCCTTATTCAGGGCGATAGTTTCAACAACCGCCAAAGTTGTCGCCCAATATGCTTTAACAAGCCAGGGTTCCACTGGGGCCAACCTTCTTGCGATGGGAATAGCTGCCTATTCGTTTATGACCAATGATGCCGATATCAGAATCTGGACTGCCCTGCCGAAGGATTTCCAGGTTGCAAAAATGCCAAAGCCCCAGAATAATATACTTAAAATTACACCTGACAATTGCCAGACATTTGACATTCAACTGCCAAATTGTAATAATGTATTGGTTTATATTAAAATCGTGCAAAGAAATGCGAAACCTGTTTACGAAATTATTCCTATGTGAGAAAATTTAAAATATAATTAAGGAGATAACTATGAAAAAGTGTTTTCTTTTGTTGTTTTTTGCCGTTTCGATTGTGTTGTTAAACGGCTGTAACAAAGAATATAAAGACAAACGAGTAAGTCTCGACTCCGACGTCAAAAGCTCTGACGCCGCGAACAATTACCTCACGCGTCCTGTGTACGCCGCTTTCAGTCTGCTGGCAGGACATGGAATCGACTTAAAAGATGTAAAAGTCTTCAGAAACAACTCGGACTTCCTTGAAATTCAGGTAACAGGCTACAACCGGGCCGTCTATACAAAGCGATTTGATTACAAAGTAGATTGGCTCGACAAAAATGGCGCTACCGTCGATTCCAAAGCGGCCGTCTGGATGCCGGTTTCGGCAAAATCAAGGACTACTTTCGATTTTAAAGCCGTCGCTCCGTCAAAAGAAGTTACTGATTTCAGAATGGATACGAGAAAAACCCCCGAATAAAGAAAGGATAATTATATGAAAAAACTTGCTGTATTATTTGTTATACCATTTTTCCTTGCCGGCTGTGAGGAAGTTCAGAAAGTAGATACCAAAAATGACACCGGCAAACAGGTTATGTCGCTCGATTACAGGGATTTCGACCAGGCCGCAAGCGATATGATTCAATCGCTTCTGCATTCAGGCGTCCTGTCTAAAAAGGACGGCAGCAGATATGTCCTGGCCACAAGCAAAGTTACTAACGACACGATGCAGAGGATTGACACCGACCAGCTTACCGCGAAAATCGAAGAAGATATGATGAATAGCGGACAGGTTGTTATGACTTCCGCAGTTGGCGGCAAAGAGAGCAATCGCGATGACACTGTTTATGGTATGAGGGATGTCCGCGACTCTTCGAGAGGCGAAGAGTTTAATCAGCCGACTATGCCCCAAAAGGGACAAATAATCGCTCCGGAATTAAGTATGTCCGGAAAAATCTTCCAGAGAAATCTGCGTTATGACAGTGATAAGCAGCAGGTGGAATATTATTTCCAACTGAAGCTTACAGATGTAAAGACCGGCCTTAGATTCTGGCAGAAAGAGGTCCCTATCGTAAAACGCGGAAGTAACAAAACAGTTTCCTGGTAATACTGTATAAAAAAAGTTTAAGGACGAACAAAAATGAAAAAGACAATAACACTATTGTTGATTGGCCTGCTTTCTTTACAGGCTTTTGCTGAAACAAAACCCATCGTCCAGGAAGGCAAAGGAGTCGCTCCGACAAGGCAGGAAGCGATAAAAAGAGCCATCTTTGAGGCCGTCGCCAAGGCAAAGGGAATAAGTGTCGGCTCCGGAGAATATGAATACAGTTATGATTCCGCTTCCGCGGATATTGATAGAAAAGGCTCCGGCAAGGAAATAGGCTTCGACGCCGTTTCAATAAGAACCAAAGGCTCTACAAATGAAATGCAAATTGGCGCATTTGTAAAAACCTATGATGTCCTCGAAGAGAAACACGACGCCAATTCCTACGAGGTAAAAGTCAAAGCCTGGATATACGACTATCAGCCGCCGGACAAAAACAACAGAGTAAGAATAGCCGTTGTGGCGCCGACAACTTTAAGCAGCGTTTACCGCTTCGGCACTATCACAAGCTCAGAGTCGGGATGCGATAAAATCGAGCAGCTTGTTCGCGGCAAAGAAGTCCTCTTGAGCAGCAGCGAAATCGAAAAGAAAATTTCACATATTTTGAACACCAAACTCGCAGCGACTAATAAATTCGCCATCCTCGACAGGAGCTACATCGACAAGATTATGCAGGAAAAAGGTCTGGTCTGGCGCGGCGACGCTTCCCTTGAAGAAAAAGCGAAACTGGGAAATCTTTTAGGTGCCGACTATATTCTTGCTTTGACGCTGAACGAAGCATCAATAAGTGAAAATATAAAATATGTGGAAATCACAGGCCAGTGTGTCTTTGAACACGAAGCAAAGTTTAAAC
The DNA here is from genome assembly GCA_003142595.1 of Phycisphaerales bacterium. Taxonomy (GTDB): domain Bacteria; phylum Planctomycetota; class Phycisphaerae; order Sedimentisphaerales; family UBA12454; genus UBA12454. The sequence continues at coordinate 53,407 of PLMU01000009.1, read as the reverse complement.
TGGATTATTCTCTTATCGGCGCAGCGACAACCCAGATTAAATTTTCAGATTCAGTAAACTTATGGCTCCAGTATGACAGGGACGTCAGAAAACTTATCCCTAATTGGCAGGATGACAAGATTGATTATCGCCTGCTCGCTGATGAACTGATTAAATTAGCTGTCAGTCCGATTGCCGATAATATAACACAGGGGCTATATCCGGTCAGAATCGCAAAAATCCTGCCCAATAAAACGATTGCCATTAATAAAGGCGGCAAAGACATCGCCGTATCGGATATTTATGAAGTCCTCCAGCAAGGCGAAGAGATTTTCGATTATGACACAAAAGAATCGCTCGGACAAACCGAAGAGCCTGTCGCCACCATAAAAATTGTAAAGGTTATGCCAGGCTATTCCTATGCGATATTAATAGGCGGCAATGAGTCTAAATTATCTGAAGGGCTAATCTGCAGAAGGCAGGGCCATGAGCAGCAAAATCCGGTAGGAACGCAAAGCGATACAACAATTACCCCCAGCGGCGGGGCTAAAATGCCGTTTGATAAATAACGGCCGTCAGGTTTGACAGATAATTTTCGATGCACCGCAGAGTATGCTGATTTTCGCGTCTTTGCGGTGCTTTTTTATTGCCGCTTTTAACGCGATGTCAGGATTTGCCGCCCATTGAAAACCCATTGCTGTTAATTCTTTTTCCGATATGCCTTTGGTCACAAAAACAACCTCGCTGTTTTGCAGGATTTCATTTCCCATCCACACATTTGCCGCCACAACCTTGCTCAATTTGCCTTCGGCGACAAGTTTTTTTATCTGTTCATAACCTGTTTTATAACCGATTTGGGTTATTTCAGGATGCTGCGAGCTGACTCCTTCCGGACAGGGTGAAACAAATATTAACGTGCCGCCTTTTTTTACCGCAAAATGCGCAGAATACAGCACCTTTAGCGACTGCCAGAAATCAATGTCGGCAGGATATGAATCGGCAATCACAATATCAGCCTTTTGCACCTTGACCATATACAATCCGGCTGCAAAATCGCACGCCGCCTGATGAGCCTTAATCGGGTCGCCCGCAAACGCAGCGGCAATTTTGCTTTCCATCGTCGGCACTTCATTAAGAATAAATTTCAGGCCACTTTTTACAGCGACATCGTTTACAAGCTGTCTTACCGGGTTATCACGGGTGCCGAATCTCTGTTTTGAAGGTATTGTATGACTTAGCCAGTGCATTTGGCCGATTGTCTGCTCATCCGAGCAGCCGGGGTTGATTATTTTCCCGCCGCCTCCGAAACCTGCATACATATGCGGCACTGTCTGGCCAAGCCCGATTACAAAATCAGCGTTAAGTATCTCTTTGTGCATTTTGATTTCAAAACCGTCAGAACTTTTGCCGACAGCCCTGTAGTCTGCGATTACTTTCCAGTCGGGATTTATTATGCGATAATTTTCAGCCGCCTCTTTTGTATATTTGAGCCTTATTTCGCTCTCGGTCATCTGCCGGTGAGTGCCCAGCGCGATAAAAATTGTAATGTCTTTATTATTAATCTTTGCCTGCGAAAGCTGCCTTAAAACCAGCGGCAGCATAAGCTCCGTTTTTGTCGAGCGTGTGATATCATCAACCGCTATGACAGTTTTCATACCGGTTTTCACCATCCTGTCGAGCCGGTCTACGACTATGGGATTGGCAAGCGCTTTTTCAAGAATTTTGCTTTCATCCTCATTCTGTGGATATTCGACAGGCTTGTAAATTCCCGCAAGATTACCTTCGGGCACATCAACCGAAGGAAAATCTTTGTATGGAAATTTGTGCAGCATAAAAATTAATGCTTAACCGGTTCGCCTAACAGGGATTCTATTTCTTTAAGCTGCTTATCCAGCAGCTCTTTACTTTTTGCCTCGACATTGAGCCGCAGGAAAGGTTCAGTATTGCTCGGCCGGCAATTAAACCACCAGTCTTTGAACTGAATCGTTATTCCGTCAAGGTCGTCGATTTCGCCCTGGCTGAATTTACGCTTCAGCTCTTTCATCATCTCTTCTTTTTCGTCTACAGCGAAATTTATCTCGCCGCTGGCATAGTATCTTTGCAGCGGTTTAACAAGCTCGCTGATGGGGTCGTCTGAAGAACTCAGGATATTAATTAGATGCACAAAAGTAATAAAGGCGGAATCTGCGTAAAAATTATCACGGTAATAGAAATGGCCGCTCAGTTCGCCGCCGAAAACCGCTCTTGCTGTCCGCAGCGTCTTTTTCATATACGCGTGCCCTACTCTTTCGCGTCTGGCAATGCCGCCTGCTTTTAAAATTTCTTCGCGCACAACCCAGCTGCTCCGCAAATCATAAACAACCGCAGAACCCGGCGATTTTTTAAGGAAATATGGAACCATAAGGGCAGTTAATATATCACAGCTGATTGTTTCTCCTTTTCCGTCAACTACTACAAGCCTGTCCGCGTCGCCGTCAAAACATACTCCAATATCCGCCTTGCGTTTTTTTACTGTATCCTTAAGCTGTTTCAGATTGTCTTCAATCAGCGGATTAGGCTCGTGCTTAAAAACCCCTTTATGCTCGAAATTGATTTTTATTATCTCTATGCCTATTTTCTCGAAAATCAGCGGAACCATCTTTCCCGCCATACCATTGGAAGCGTCAATAACAATTTTCAAAGGTTTCACTTTTGAGCCGAGAAATTTTAATACATGCTCTTTATACGCTTCTGTCAGGTCGCGTTTCTCTATCATCTCTTCCGTTGACCCGCGGGTATGGAGCAATGACGTTGCGATATGTTTTATTTCCTTTAAACCTGTATCGACTCCGACAGGTTTTGCCTCAAGGCCGGAAATCTTAAAACCGTTATACTGCGCCGGATTATGTGAAGCCGTTACCTGCACGCCTCCGCAGGTGCCGAGGTAGTTTATAGCAAAATACATCTGCGGCGTATCAATCATACCGATATCAATAATCTTTGCGCCGGCAGCGTTCATTCCTTTGATTAATGCGTTAGCCAGCGCCCTGCTGTGCAGCCGCATATCGTGACCAACGCAAAGACTTTGCTTATTGGCAAGTCCGCGGTCATAGCCGCGAAGCATAGCTCTTAGAAATGTCGCGGATGCATTGCCTATCTTCCACGCTGCGTCCTCATTTAGCTGGTCGGGATAAATCCCGCGAATGTCATAAGCCTTGAAAATTGTCGGGTCCATCTGCAATAAACTCCCTAAAAGTCATAATATTATGCGAGAATTGTACTTATAGACGCCTCGCAGGTCAAATGCTATTTTGCTTCTCGACAAAATCAAAACTTAAGCTAAACTAAACAAATATGGATAAAGACCTTAAAAACAAAATGCTTGCGGAAATTGGCTCAATCATCACCGGCTACGGCGGCAAAAGCTATCTTGCCAAATACGTATTCAGCTTCATTCACCAGCACAACATAAACGACATCAATCTTTTCACCACCCTGCCGAAGGAGTTCCGCACAAAACTTACCGAAGACGGCTTTTTCATTTCTAATCTCAAAATCGTAGAAAAGCTCCAAGACCCTGACGGCACAGCAAAATATCTTTTTGAAACTGCCGATTGCCAGCAAATTGAATCTGTCCTGCTTGATGAGTCCGGCCGAAAGACAATCTGCGTTTCAACTCAGGTCGGCTGCCGGCTGGGCTGCAGATTCTGCGCGACAGGCTATCTTAAATTTGCCAGAAACCTTACCGCAGGAGAAATTGTTGACCAGGTTATCGTTATTTCCGCCGACAGCGGCTGCAAAATAAACAATATCGTCTATATGGGTATGGGCGAACCGCTGGACAATTATGAAAATACTATAAAAGCCGTGAGAATCTTAGCCGACCCTGCAGGAAAAAATATCGGTATCCGCAGACAGACAATTTCCACTGTCGGCCTGCCTGACGGAATAAAGAAACTTGCCGATGAAGATATTTATCCGCGCCTTGCGGTTTCTATTCACACCCCTGACGATGAATTAAGGAAAAAAATTGTGCCGGCAGCGAAAAAATATCCTCTGCCTGTGTTACTGGCCGCGATGAAGCATTACAATCAAAAAACAGATCGCAGAATAACCATTGAATACTGTATGATGGAAGACGTTAACGACAGTTTGGAATTGGCTCGCAAACTTATTCAGCTTTTAAGAGGTCTGCACGCAAGCGTCAATCTTATTGAATACAATCCTCATCCAGGCGCCGATTTTAAACCTGCCGACCGCGACAGGATAAAAATGTTTAAGGATATTCTGATGCAGGCCGGCATTGAGACAATAATAAGATTCCGCCGCGGCACCAGCATAAAGGCCGCCTGCGGCCAATTAGGCGCTGACAGACTTAAATAATGGAAATAATCGCACATAGAGGTTTCTGCATACAAGCCGTTGAGAATACGCCGGCTGCAGTTCTGGCCGCCTGGCAGATTGGCGCCGACGCAGTTGAAATTGATGTAAGATTGTCAAAAGACGACACAGTTGCTGTAATTCACGATGCAAATACAAATGGTATTCGAGTTTCTGCCGCTGATTTTCAGCAGCTTGAAAAAACCGGCATAGCAAGTCTTAGTCAAATTTTTGACGTTTTGCCGGAAAACAAAAGAGTCTTTATAGAGATAAAATGTAAAAGCGAAATTATCCCCGCGTTGAAAACCGAAATCCAGAGATGTGCAAAACAGCGGCAGATTGTCCTTATCGGCTTTGACTTCCAGACGATGAAACAGGCGAAAATGAATATGCCTGATATATGTGTTTGTCTTTCTGTAAGGGCGAAAAAAGGTTTAAATGGCAGCGAACTTATCAAACGTGCCTGCGATAATAAATTTTCAGGTTTTGCTCTGGAATATAATTTTATAACCGCCGATTTCACTGATATGTGCAAAAAGTCGAATTTGAAAATTTTTGCCTGGACGGTAAACGATACAGAAATAGCAAAATTCCTTGCCGATTGCCGCATCGCAGGGATAATAACAGACCGGCCGGACTTGATTAGAAAAGCTGTTGAAAAGGAATAATATGGCAATATCCCCTAAAGGCATAATCTTCGATATGGACGGCGTTCTGGTCGATTCGGAACCTTTCATAATAAAGGCCGTAATACAGGCACTTGCCGAGTTCGGCCTGAAAATCACAGCTGAGGATTTTCATCCCTTTACAGGAACAGGTGAAAAAAACTGTGTCCGCGGAATGGCCAAAAACCACAACTTCCCAATCGACATCGAAAAGGCTACAACGCGAACCTACGATATCTATCTTGAGCTAATCAGAGGAAATCTCAAGCCCCTGCCCGGCGCAAAAGAATTTATTACTGAATGTAAACGGCTTGGAAAGAAAATCTCGGTCGCTACAAGCGCTGATATACGGAAGGCCGCCGGCAACTTTGCAGAGCTGAAAATTCCGCCTGAAACTTTTGACGCTATTATTTATGGCAATAATGTCAAACATACCAAACCCGCCCCTGACATATTTTTGCTCGCAGCGGAAAAAATGGGTATTGACCCGAAGGATTGCCTTGTTATTGAGGACGCTCTCAGCGGAATACAGGCTGCCAAGGCCGCTGGGGCAAAATGCCTTGCGATAACTTCAAGTTTCACGCCGGAAAAACTCCCCGGCGCAGATTTCTATGCTCCCGATTTGGCCAATGTGCCAAAGGAAGCTATCAATTGGCAACGCTAAGAATTATTTGACAACAGAATTTTCGTATGTTAACCTTTATTATATAGGTTAACATAGGTTAACCTATTAGATAGTGGTTAACATAGTAAGCTGTTTAATACAAATAAGTTATGAAAAAGCACTTAACAATACCTGAATTTGCCGACCTTTTGGGCATAAGCAGAATAGCCGTTTATAAAAAGGTAAAGGCCGGTAAAATCCCCGCTGAAAAAATCGGCAGAAATTACGTCATAACTGACAAAATAGCCAACGAAATACTGGGCAAAGAACTTTCAGAAAGCAAAAAGAAACAAATCGACCTTGCTGTTAAAAAAGTTGTCCGTCAGTATGGAAAACTACTTAAAAAGCTGGGAAGTGAATAATGCGGCCGCTTGATGTGGGAGAAGTTGAGCGTATCGCCTTTAGACTGGCACAGGAACATTTCAGTTTTGATGAGCCGATTCCAGACTTCACCACAAGGTTTCCTAATATACTTGAAAGTAGTCTATTCGCACCTTTTCAAAAGTTTGGTAAAAAACATTTATATCAGACATTTGCCTTAAAAGCGGCGATGCTGTTCTATCTGATGATAAAAAATCATCCTTTTCAAAATGGTAACAAAAGAATTGCCATTACCACCCTGTTGATATTTCTCCTTAAAAATAAGAAGTGGATGGACGTTGACGTTCAGGAATTTTATAATTTTACAGTATGGGTCGCACAAAGCCCGGCTAAAGAAAAACAATACATTCTTTATGCCATAGAGGGTTTTATCCTCAAACATCTCAAACGTGATAAACCAACACCCCTGAAAAACGCGTGAAAGAAACAATCTATCGGCAATTAATAAAGAATAATTCGCCAAAGGCAGTCGCATAATTTTGAATTTACTAAAAAAAGCTCCTCTATACCCCGTAGAGGAGCTTATACGCAACGCTTTCTCGGAGGTTGAGAAAGCATTCTTCTTCAACCCCCCGCAAGTTCAATTTAATCCCGCACCTATTTTCTTTCGCACGCCATTTTCATAGGCAGAGCAGGTATAGAAAATAGGTGCGAGATTTATGTGCAGCATGGTTGGGCATCAAAACCGCAATAGCCCATTTCATCACTAAGCTGTTTTATTCTCCACCAGACTTTCTCATCCTTAATTACATCAATCGCAATTGGAAAAAGTATATTGTCTTCCTGGAACATATGTTCCCGCATAATCGGAATTATAGCTGAAGACAGTGCGCTGACCTGAATCTTGAACTGCACCGGCTCAAAATGCTTGAAATTATTCACCGCCATTGTCAGGTTGCTTACCATATTTTTGATTCGCCAGTGCGATTTTTGCAGAACTGCGCAAATGCTCTTGCAGGGATAACTTTCCAGTGCCGGAAAAACAAGGTCGTCTTCCCGCTGACTGTGAACATCAAACGCCTGCAGATGGCCTGTGATATGTTCAAGTCTGCGAAACTCGCTTGACAACTCTGTCAGTTCCTCCGCCTCCTGGATCATCAGATTTACACCTTCAAGGTCCGACAGAAAACATTCGAACATCTGATGCTCGGCAAGGATTCTGCGGACAGGATGGTCAGACCCGAGGTTTGACCGCAAAAGCGCAAACTGGTCCCCTAAAATTGATGCAAACGCATAAACAAGCGTCCGCAATTGGTCAAAAGACACACCAGAACCCACAAGATACTTATGGGCTCTACTGATATCGCTTAATCTTAGTGTGGATAACAACTGTCGGGCTTGTTGTCTTATTTTGGCTGGGTCTTCCCCACTTCTTACTCGTTCTAATATCTCGGCTAGCTTCCGTGCTTTTTCCATGGCCGTGCCTCCTTTCAACAAATACCCTGCGCTGTGGCAAGCTCTGTTTCGGTAAACACGCACAATTCTAAAACACTCACTACTGCCTATACGTATTAGTTCGTCAATCGGCCATAAAAAATTAAGTAAAAGCGCATAAAATTTTTAAAATCGTGCTAATATTTTTAATGCCCTGTTAAGACAGGCAAGACAGGTGAATTGCACCGGCAATAAAACGTCTATTTAAAATTAGAGCGTTCAAAATCCTCTATTCTAATATGTACAACACAGCAATATTTGTTGTTCCAGTAGTTACAATAAGGGTCTTTTTCAGGTTTGCTAAATTCAAAAAAATACAGGAAACATCCTGAATTAATGTGCCGCAATCTCCCCTATTACAGATGGCTCTTTAGAACCGCGGCGGTATGCATCGCCAGAACCATCAGGTAATCCAAATCGCTTAGGCTGAAATGGTTATGCACCATAGAGTTGTCCACATATATTACGCCGAAACAGCCTTTCGGCGTCTTGATGCTCGCTATCATCGCTGAGCGTATTCTTTCTGTCTGTTCGAGCTTGGCTGAGACTTGAGGCAGAACGATAGACTGACCCCGTTCAAATGTTTCAATAATCTTTGGACTCATTTTTATTTCGCTCAGCTGCACAGGCTTGCCGTCGCGTCTTTTGCCTGCCTGATATGTTATTGGGCCGGCCTTCTGGCTTCTCAAGCCGCACCATATGCGAAAAGCGGTAAACTGCTTCAAAGAAACATCAAGCAAAACCTTTACCATCTCATCAAGATTTTTAGTATCGCCCAGCATCTCGACTGCCTGAGCAAAATCACTTAATCTTCTTGCCGCCAGTCTCATCGCCGGTGCGTGCGCTGCGTCAGGTTTTCTGACGATTACCTCATCGCGAGGCGTTGACAATGATGCCGCCTCAGCCCCTGCCGTCACCTCTTTCTTTTCTGTCTCTTCTGTGTCGTCTGTCTGGGCTGCCGCTGCTGTCTGCGTATCATCTAAAGATACAGTATCATCGCTCGTTGAGCCCGTTTGTTCTTTATCGGAAGCATCCGCAGACTCAACAAAATCTATTCCAATGGAAAAACCTGTTATCTTAATAACATCTCCGCTTTTGAGCGGCGCTTTACGGATTATCTCGCTGTTCAAGTATGTCTTGTTGGCAGATTCCAAATCCTCGACTGTCCATTTGCCTTCCTTGAAATCAATCATGGTATGCTCACGCGATACCGCCATATCCGGCAGGACTACCTGAAGGTCTGCTTTTCGGCCGATATAAATAGGAGTGTTGTCAAACTTGTATCTATTGACAGTTTGGTCGCCCCGTTTCACAATAAGTCGTATTGACTGTCCCATATCTTTGTCCCGAACAGGCTGGATACTTGCCTGCTCTTATTAACCCAATAAAAATACCAAAATTCCGAGTGAAAAGCAAATTCTTTATAAATCCTACTTTTTAAGTCTATTCTTGTTAAGTATTTAGTGAACTTATTGAAATATTTGCAATTTTTATGAACTTTTTCCTTGCTTTTTAAGTATTTTTTGTTAAAATACGCATAAGTTAGATGTATATATAACTTAAAGTCATATAATACCGCCTATTTTTGCGGATTTCATTATGAACCATAAGAAACAACAAAAAATTACTAAAAACGAGCTTTTGAACCTTTTTGAGAAATCGGCAGGAAGAATAGACCTTTTGGCTGAGAGGGAAAAGGCTTTGGTCCGGCTCTTTATGGACAGCCAGAAATTCAGAACGATGGCAAAATCAGCAGCCGTCAGTGATGCAACAATGGCAAGAAGACTGAAAAAAATCGCCAGGCTAATCAGCCGCGATGACTTCATTACCGCCCTGATAGAGACAAATGACCTGTCAACCAAAGAGATGGAAATAACCAGAGACCATTTTGTAAACGGTCTGACAATTACAGATATCTCAAGAAACAAAAACCTGTCGCGATACAAAGTGAGAAAAATAATAAATCAGATGAGGAATTTATGACTACTACATTATCCGCAAATAAAAAATTCGACTGGGTTCTGCCTGTAACCGAAAAAATCTCCGATGTTATGCGGGCGTTCGGCATAACAGTCCAGAGACTGAAAAATAATACTGTCACACACAAATGTGAGATTAAAATATCCACCGGCGAAATTGCCTACATCACCGGCCCGTCAGGCAGCGGCAAAAGCGTTCTGCTTAGAGAATTTTTCAATTCATTTGCCTGCGATAATAAAATTAACATCGACGACATCCCCCCCTGCCGAGCGATAAATCCTGCGTTGACTGTGTGCCGGGCGGATTTCTTGATACTCTCAGGAATTTAAGCAATGCGGGCCTGACAGATGTCTTTTGCGTTCTTAATTCACCGGCAAATCTGAGCGAAGGACAGAAATACCGCTACCGAATCGCAAAAGCACTGGCAGACGACAAACAATTCATCTTCGCAGATGAGTTCTGCAGCCAATTAGACAGGGTAACCGCTGCCGTAATCAGTCATAACCTGCGAAAATTCGCAACAAAGACAGGCAAAATCTTTATCCTTGCAAGCTCACACGATGATTTACTGGCTGATTTGCTGCCGGAAGTGATTGTCATTAAACATTTAGCGGGCGACGCTGAAGTTGTTTATAAAAATCAAAGGTAATTTTATGCAATGCACAATAAAAAAATATCTGAAAATCGTTCCCGGAACTATCGCTGACTACAAACCGTTGAGCAGATTCCACTACCGCGACGGCAAGACCGGTCCTGTATCGGCTGTTTATAAAATCATCGACACCCACCCAATGCGAGAACAAATTGAACCAATCGTCGGGATAATAATTTATTCAATGCCTGCCTGTGCGGTTCAGCTCCGCAATATCGCGACAAAAGGATTATTCACCCAGCTTGGCTCAAGCTCTGTAAATATGCAGCTAATCAATCAAAACATACGCACAATAGCAAGGGTTGTAATTGAGCCGCGATACAGAGCTTTGGGCCTTGCGTATGAATTGGTCGAAAAGACAATGCCGCTTTTGAATATGCCTTATATCGAGGCTCTGGCCGTGATGGGAAAGGTAAATCCTTTTTTTGAAAAAGCGGGAATGATGAAGTTTGAAGGAACTGAGCCGACAAGAAGCGTAAAACTGCGACAGGCTCTCAGCGCCGTCGGCATTGAAACCAGCGATCTTGTCGATATTGAAGCAACGCACAATAAACTGCAAAGCCTTGGCGGAAAGGCAAAGAGTTTTATTGATAAACAGATTACCGATTTTCTTACCGCCTACGGCAGAGGGGCGAGAAATCTGCCGGATTGTTCAAAAAGAACGGAATTATTCATCAGCAGACTTTCAGACAGACCTGTTTATTATCTTTGGCGAAACGCTGATGTGAAATTAAAGATTTAAGAAAAGTATTTCAGTTATTTTACAAGTTCATATGAGAAAAAATAAATAAAAAAGGCCGGTTTTAGGCCGGCCTTTTATCTTTTATTTGCCGAGACGTTCGAGTGCTTTTTCAAGCGGAGCGCTGGAAACTTTCATCATCCCCTGGAATGGACGGCTCATATCCTCAACCAAATAAATTGCCGAGGATACCGACATCGCGCATATAAGCAAAACTATGATAACCGTTGAATTATATGGAGAGAACAGGCCGCTGCTGATGAAAAGAATTGTAAGCCAGAATATAAGTATCACAAGAAATACCGTAGGCAGCGTAATCTGCGCCTGCTCTATTACCATCCAGCGCGATTGCAGCAGGTCGTTGCCTATCTGCAAAGCCTGGGCTTGAAGCAGCCGCTGAGAATCGTTTTGTGGAGTCAGTTTCCGCAGGTCATCTACAATAAGCTCCATTCCATCGGTCCTCTTTGCGGTTTGCGTTTTTGCATTATTAATATCATTATTTTTTTTAATTTTGTCCCTGTGCCACATCCTGTCGACCATTGTTTGCACGGTGTCCTTCAATTGCCGGCGGATTTCCTGCGTTTCGGGCCCGTAGAAGCAAAGGACGCGGTCAAGCATAATTATCCTGGCGCCGTTTTGCGTAAAGGCGGCATTCATCGAGTCCAATGAATCCTTTGCCGAGCTAATCAGCAGACCAAGGACAAGGGCAGACAGCGTGGCAACTATTGCAATCCCGGCCTTCATAGCATCCTTCGAATCATCACGCAGATGATGGTCAGGCAAAACACCGCGAAGCCACATACCAAGCATCGCCCCGCCGAAGACACAGGCAAAAGTTATCAAACCAATTATAATTGAAATCATTGTCCACCTTTTCAAAAAGAGGTTTGCTATTATAGACCTTTTCTGCTGCAAATCGAGAAAAAACAAAAAAGAGGCAAATAATGTTTACAGCCAATAGACGAATAGGCGTGCGAATGACTCGCCGAGGCGGGAGAAGAATGGGCGTTTTTTCCAGTCCTTCAATTTAATCTGATCGGATTGCCCGATGTCCTTTTCGAACAGCGATTCCATTTCAGCCGCGAATTGGCCATCCAGAACAACGGCGTTGATCTCATCATTACTTAAAAAACTCCAATAATCCATATTGGTTGAGCCGACCGTTGACCAGATGCCGTCAATTACGGCGGTCTTGGCATGCAGAATGGCTTTGCGGTATTCGTATATTTTCACGCCTGCCTTCAAAAGCCCGGAATAATAAGACCGTCCGGCTTCTACGGACATCGGGGAATCGCTGAGCGCGGGGAGAATTAGTTTTACGTCGACGCCGCGTTTGGCTGCATCTGTCAAGGCTTTGGTTATCTGCTTGTCGGGGACGAAATATGCGGTAGTCAGATGCACGGAATGCCGGGCAAAGGTGATGGCCGAGACATACATAACAAAGGTCTGTCTTTTATGCTCTCCGGGAGAGTTGGCGACTATTCGAACAAGAACGTTTCCTTCTTCTTTCAGCTGTGGGAGATAGCTCCGTTTGGCGAGTTTTTGTCCGCCTCGCTGCTGCCAGGTGTCGAGAAAGTGCTTTTGAAGCTGCCCAACAGCAGGACCTTCAATTTGAACGTCGGTATCACGCCAGGTTACTGCTGGTTTCTTGCCATTTTTCGCTCCAAAACCCTTCAGCGAGCAACCCCGACTTACATTGGCACCTCCAGTGATTGCCAGAGTACCATCGACAATCAGAATCTTGCGGTGATCGAAACGCAATTGCAGCCATGGCCCCGAAGTCCCGGGCGGACTTGTCGAATGAAATTCTACTAAGTTAATCCCGGCGTCCTGCAGGTGTTTGAAAAAGGAAACGGGAGTTTTGCTGCTGCCAAAGCTGTCATAGATAATATTAACCTGGACACCTTGCAGCTGTTTCTGCTGCAGGAGCTGCGAAAATTTGTGGCCGATCTCGTCATCTTCAATGAAAAAGGTTTCAATATTAATATGGTCTTTAGCGTTCTGTATCGCTTTGAACATCGCGGCGTAAGAAGCAGTATCATTGGCCAGGAGCGTGACCTTGTTGCCGCTTGTCAGAGGTGTTATGCCCCATGTATCCATAACCGCCAAATAGTCAGTCAGAATATCGGTAGGAGGAACAGTTCTTTTTAACTGTTCAATAATGGCCTGGCTTTCACTGTCAGATAGCGGCCCCTGTGCCGAAATGATTTGATGCGGTTTGTTCGCGTCCTGCTTCTCGATAATCATTTTAGAAACATTTGGCAGAGATGCGCATCCGCCGACAAGATTCAGTAACGAAACCAGCAGAGTGAACAAAATGAAAGGTTTTGCTTTCTTACTCAATTTATCCGTTTCCATAAATTCAATCTATCTCTTAGTAGAACATAAATCAAACTTTTTTCTATAAGGAAAATCCTCTATGCAAAATACAATCATTCGTATCCCATTAGACAAGCTTTTGCCGCATCCTGAAAATCCGAACAGGATGGCAAAGGCTAACTTTGAAAAACTCAAACGCCATATCAAACAATCGCACAACTATGAGCCGCTGATTGTCAGAAAACATCCTGATCCCGATTTGGCGGGAGAAAATCATTTTCAAATCATCAACGGCCATCATCGCGCAGCGGCTCTTAAACAAATCGGCGAAACATTTGCTAACTGCGTCCAGTGGGATGTTGACGACGATGCGGCAAGATTGCTTCTTGCGACGCTCAACAGACTTGGCGGCAAAGATGAACTGGCTTCCAAAGCGTCTCTTTACAAGAATCTTTCAGAAAAATTCAGCGTTCCGGAGCTTTGTAAATTACTGCCTGATACCAAGCAGGCGATAGAGAGATTAAAAGACATTACAAAATCGCTGCCGCAGTTTGCGGACAATGCAAAAGCGTTTTTGAATACATTGATTTTCTTCCTTACCGATGAACAGATTAAAACAGTCGAGTCGGCATTAGAAAAAGCGATTGAAAATAAATCTTCTCAAACCAAATCTGAAAAACTTGCCGCGGCAATAACAAAAATATCAAAATCATATATCAAGGGACTGAAAAATGAATGCATACAGAATAACTGACTGGGACAGTAAATATGAGGTAGGGCCTGAGGGCAAGCCGGCCAATGAACAGACAAAGAGATACCGCAAAAGTTCTCTCCCCTTTGTAAGGCTGAAAATTTTCAGCGAAAGCAACGGCATGGCTTACCGCAAGCTGCTGAGAGCGGCGGGCAAAGACGCACCGGCGGTTCTGGGCTTTTTCTGTATGTTTCTGGAAATTGCCGCAAACAGGGACAGAGCTTTCCGCGGCTGGCTGCTCGATGAACAGCAAAAGCCTTTGTCGGCAGAAGATTTGGCGTTTGAGTTTGGCTGTGAAAACCAGATTATTGAAAAGGCGCTGGCGATTCTTACTGATGAAAGAATAAACTGGCTGAAACTGTCTGACTTCCAGACAAACGATGACAGTGATGTCAAATTGTTATATAACGAAACCGAAGAGAACCAAACAGAACAGAACGAAACTCAACAGCAGGAGCCTAAAAAACAGGCATCAGGAAATCTGGGCAATTGTCTGAGCGATATTCTTTTGAAAGCAAAGGATTCTTCGCAGAAGTCGTTAAAAAATTCTTCTTCCAGTTCGGATTCGGCTCGGCCGCTCTGGGACTGGAACAGGGCAAAATATGAATGGTCGCTTGTCATGCAGAGGTATTTTCCGCACAGCAAAAACATCAACAGCGATACTACGACATTTTATGAAATGATAAAGCACCTGTATGAAAAGCACAGCCCGATGACAGATGAGCTTTTTGCCAAGGCATCCGATTTGGCTAAAGAAGCAAAGAGCAAGCCCGGCATTAAAAACCCGCTCGCCTATTTTGTCAGCAGATTTAAGTCGGAATTCGGCGATTTTACTAAGAAATAACCGTATATTTTGCTTGATTTTGCATTAAAAGAAGATATAATATCTTCTTGTTCTGTAATGGACGACGGAGAATTAAAAGGCAGGAAGAATAATCCCATTTTTTTTAAATTCAAGAGAAGGTTATGAAGAAGATAATATTACTTTCCACGATTCTTGCGGTTCTTGCAATCGCCGGCTTTTGTGTTTTTGCATCGTCAGGGCAGGTGAAACCAAAATTAACGAGCATTAACATCATCGGCCCAAATGCCGTGCCTGAAAATACACAAAACGTTTTTCACGTCGCAGCAATCTATGATAACGGCTCAATCGTAGAGGTTACTCCTGATGCAAGCATTACGGTTAATCCTGATAAGCATGCGGTGATTAATCTGGGCGGAATTATTGAGACGTTCAAGCAAAATCAGCAGCAGCAATTTACAATTTACGCAAAGTATCAGGGTTTAGCGGCGGAAAAACTGGTTATCGTTTATCCTCTATGCGACAAGCATTTATCCGGCGCAGAAAAATAAGACATTAAGACATTTTTTGTTAACAATTATACTTTTTATGGTATAATATCGCATTAGTATTTGGAGCAGAAGTCGGAGAAGTTATGGTTGGAGGCCGAAGAAGTGAAATTCACGCAGCAGAGAGTTTTAGTCTATCCTTATATTTCCATTTTTTAAATTCTCAACGTAACCGGAAGATTCCACGGACAGAAATAAATAATATTTTTTAAGGAGAGAAGTTATGAAAACGATGGTTTTAGCAGTTTTTGTTTGTATGCTGACAATAATTAACTTTGTTTCAGCAAATCCTGTTTATTTTGACGATGGCCAAACTCATTCAATAAATAATAACACATATCAAAACGATACTATCTGGCTGGATGAAAATACAACCAACGACCCGGGCACACACCTTGAGCTGCTAAGCGGCGGAAAGGCAAGCATAATTCTGCCTTTTAACAAAAGTACAGTCACTATTAACGGCGGTTCACTTGACGGCTTCAATGTATCGATTGATACGCACGGCGACAATATAATTACGATTAACAGCGGCTCACTCATTGGGGATGTTTCCGCTCATAATAACAGCAGAATTTATATGAACGGCGGTTCGATTATTAATTCCCCGAAAGGCAGTATAAGTGATATTTACGCATATGACAATAGCATATGTGTAATCAGGGGCGGTACAATTGACGGCATTTTAGGAACGGCTGACAACGGCATAATCTATCTTTACGGCAGTAATTTCCAAATCGATGGTCAGACCTTAAACCACGGCGACAGTCTCAGGAGTTACGCAACAATACCGTCAGGATACGACTATTTCACCGGCAGAATAACCGGTACATTGCAGAACGGTTCGGCATTGGATAACGATTTTTACATAGGGGCACTTACAAGCGATGACATCGTTGTCGTTCCTGAACCGGCGACGATTTGTCTGTTTGCATTCGCAGGACTTATGCTGCGACGCAAAAAATAAATAACCAATAGCCGCTAAGGCACGAAGACACAAAGTTTTTTGACATATATTTATTTATTACTTTTCTTCATGCCTTTGTGGCTAATTCCTCAATCTACAATTTTTCAATCTTCATTTTTTTTAAGGAGTCTTACTATGTCATTAACAAAACAACAATTAATCGTTTTAGATGAATTATTTGAAAACGGCGGAGATGAGATCGTTGTTTTGAAACGCTACGACATCTCCAGAAAACTCTGGCATAAATGGCTGGCCGGTAAGGATTTTGCCGATGAGATGGCAGAGAGAATCGGAGCTTCGAGAAGACAGAGCAGGATAATATTGTCGAAGTATTCGCCTTTTGCCGCGTCAAAGCTGATTGAGCTTTGCGGCAGTGAGAATCAGGAGACAGCCCGCAAAGCCGCTATGGATATTATAACTTTGCAGAAGGATGGATTAAACACTGATGATGTAAATGATTCTGCCGAACCGTCAGCAGCAATCGACCCGGCAACAGCATCAAAATTATTAGCCGCATTGGCTTGTGTCGACAAGGATAAACCAAATCAGCAATAAAATATAAAATAGGCAATTTGGGCGGGCTTTGCCGACAAAAAATTATAAAAATCCTCATTCCACTGCAATATTCCCGCTCTTTTAAGCGTCTTTTTACCTTGGAAAGACGCAATCCGCTAAGGGATGCATAGGCAATGGCTGAAAAAATAAAAAAAGTTGTTACCGGCGTTTAAAACCCGCCACTGTTGCTAATGGCAGAATTAAATCTGAAAGTCTGTAAACAAGTAAAAAAAATATGAAAGATATAAAAAAAACCTTTACCCACTCATTTTTTTGTACAGCCACGGCTTTAAAACCTCCGCATCAATACCCCGATGCGGAGGTTAAGCCGGGGTTTTGCCATAAATTGGCAAGTGGGTTTACCCTCGTTGAGCTGATGGTTGTTATGTCGATAATCGCAATGCTGCTGGGTATTTTAATTCCGGCATTGTCGGCAGCCCGCAGAACCGCTTACAGAACCATGTGCAAAGAAAATCTCCACGGCTGCATGGTCGGGTTTCAAATGTATCTCAACGACAACAAAAACGTTATGCCGATAATTTATAATATGCCTTATTCCAACAAACAGGATGACCCAAACTCTGTTTCTCTTTATGGCGTTATCGGCAAATATCTTTCCGGCCCCCAAGCCCTCAAATGTCCTGCCGACAGATGGCCGGATAAAAATTCATCTTATTTCAAGGAAGAACACTCAAGTTACGAATACAATACTATGTTGGGCGGAAAGAAAATTGAAGACGATTGGTTCGCAAAAAGATTCGGCACGATGGAAGTATGGATGCTTCACGATTATGACGGATTTCATGGCAAGAAAAATGTGAGCACCGGTGAAATAAATTATGATTTTATAAATGCCCAAAACAGCACCGTATATTCACTCGGTTCATTTATGTATCTTTTCGCCGATACATTAGTCGGTGACAGAACAAGGAATTAACAATGGCAAATTTAAATGGTAAACATACTATACATGGCAAACTCAAACGGCCTGAACCAAACAGAAAAAAAATCGCGCTCATTATAGCGATTATAGCGGTTGTCAGCCTTTCGACATGGGGCACAATACATCATTATATATCCAAAGGCAGCAATGAAGACCCAAACGATTTTGACCGGCCAAGGCGCCAATGGCATGACGCTAATATGCCTGATCCGCACAAGCAGAACGCCAAAGAAATTATAGATTACAAAAACAGCGATCAATTTAAACAATTATCGCAGCAAGAGCAGATGATGTATTCAATGATGAGCGGCAGGCAGGTAATGGAATACAAAATGGAGACTTATTTCACATTGCCAAAAGAGCAAAAGACCGCGTATCTCGATCAAATGATAGATGAAATGCAGGCTCAGCGGGCAAATATGGAACAGATGCGTCAGCAGATGCCGCCAAGACCGCCGCGAGACGCAAACGACCCCAATGTTCAGAAGCGGATAGCTCGCCAGCAGCAGCGTCAGGCCGCAAGGTCGAATCCTTCCAATGCGCGGGCAATGGCTGAAAGAGGCACTGCACTGCAGAGAGCACAGCGCCAGCAGTTTATGAATGATATGCGGGCAAGAATGCAGCAGCGCGGTATATCAATGCCCGCTCCCGGTGGCGGCGGACGCGGCGGTGGTCCCGGACGCGGACAATAGGTCAAGCAAATCGTTTTACCAGGTGAGTATCAGAGAATATCTGAAAAAGGCTGCGGTGGCTGTTTTGGGTTTGTTGTAATAATCACCCGGCGCAAATACTTCACCTTCAACACGGTGCTCCAGCCAGTTGGTCGGCTTGTATGAAATTATAACTCTGGCCAATTGGCCGCGTAATTTTCCGTTTTTGCTCAAACCGCCGGTGCCCGCCTTATTAGTATTTTTGTCGGCGAACAAAACGGCATAACCGGCTTTCATCTCCGTCTTTTCATTCAATTTGGTCCCCCAGTCAAGATAAACCCTATGCAGATTGGAGCTTTCATAGGCCTTGCCGTCGATTGTATCTATGTTGCCCTGATACAGCACGCTCCAGGAGTCTACCCGTCCCCATGCCTTGTCGAAATATTTGTCTGGGTCCTTATTGCCGGAAAGAAACTCATGGCCGATATAGATTTTGTTTTGTTTTTCATCGTTGAAATTGTAAATCAACTGATTATTCGCCGCAAAGGCCGCAAAATTCTTTAGATTTTTTCTGCCGAACTGCGGCGCGAACTCTAAATTATATCCCCAGTGTTCATTTAATTTGCCGTAGAACCTTGCGCCGAGCGTATAAATTTCACCATCTGCCCCGCTGCTTTTTATGATTCGATGGGCATCGTGTTTGTAAATGAGATATAAATCAATGCCGGAATCTTTTGAAGTCTTTTTGGCCAGATACAAAATAGCGCCCTGCTCGTCCTGTTCTGAAAGGTCGATGTCTTTGTCGTTAAAAGGCTCAAACCATTTTCCGCTGTCGGCGTGATTGTCAATCAATATAAAATCGGCTGTTGTATCTTTATCAGCCCAATTGTATGTAAACCGCAGCGCATCAAAAAAAGCTGTTCGTCCGCCGTCCAGCGGTGTGCCGTCTAATATAAGCCAGTTGCTGCCGAGTCTTATTTCCTGCCGGCCGGCGACAACAGTCAAAGGTGCATTGAAAGCGTTGCGCCATGTCAAATTAAACAAATCAAATAACGCCTCGTTATATGCCCAGTGATGATGCTCTGAATGAGCTTCGGTATAATAACGCGGCTCTGTTACAATTCGGATATTAAAATCGAGGTCGTCGGTAAGTTTGAATTTTGCTTGTTCCCTGATGCGATAGCGGGTTTGAATCCTCTCGTGTCCAACGGCCTGGTTGTCGAGCTTCTTGGCATTATTATCATACAAAAACCTGAACCTGAAATCTCCGCTCAGTTCAATCCAGTCGGCAGGATGTTTCCAGTCACGCGGCGCAGCGTTACTATCGCCAGTTGTCTTTTCAGACGCCTGCACCGCCTGACAACAGCAAAAGCCCAAAACAAATATTACGAGTGTAAGTTTTATTTTCATTTATTCAGTCCTGCATTTTTTACACCAAAGCAGGCGTTTTGACAACTTATTTATAAACAGTCTTTAAATTTTGGATTTACTATCCTAATAATCACCTTAACTTCTTTTAAAACAAGAGGTTAAGAAATATAATTTTGTTTTCTCTTTACATATACCTCTGCCGAGGGGTATAATTATGATAGATATGTTAAAATAGGCCAGGAGGTTGGAGTAGATGAAGATTTGTTCAACAGGAACCACTTCAAGGCAAGGACCGCTGTTTTCTAAGTTATCTATATTATCTCTCCGCGCTTCTGCTAAGCCGTTTCAGTCTTTCATTATTTGAAAGACAAGAATTTATCTCTGGAGGAAGAGAAAATGAAAAAGTTAATTGCAATTTGTGCAGCAATTGCAGTCATTCTAACAGTAAATGGGGTTTCCTCTGCTGTAAACAAAATTTCATACGGTACCGTAGGTACCGGAGCAACGGCGACTGTTACCCCTGTCGGCGTTGAACTGTCCACTGCAATAGGCACCGGCACTGCTGGAAGTGCTTACGTCCGGCTGAATATCGACGGAGGGATAGCACTCAATGCCATCACGTCGCTTTCGTACACTTCGAAGATCACAACCGCTGGCGCGGGCGGCTTTGCTTTGGAAGTCGTGTTGAATACCGATGCGGACGGCGATGCAACCCTCGAAGGAACGGGAATCGACTGGATGGCGCAGAACCACAACCCGGCAACCCTCGGCTATGTAGCTAGTTCAAACCGCGGGGACAATTTCTTATCTGGCGACAACAACCCCCCTGGTGCGGGGACTCCAGATTTGACGTTCGTCACCAGGGATGCCCTGGGAAACTATTACTATTGGAACGCCAACGACGCTCGCAATGGTTTCGGCAATTTTTGGAGCCCTTTCTCAACGATCGTTCCTGGTATGTTGCCGGTCAATGACATCGACGGGACAGATTTAGTCTATTCAATCGACTTTGTCGTGGGTACCAGCGGCAATTTTGACGGCATGAAAGCTATTGTTTCAAGTGTGGAACTTAACGGCACGAGCTATGCTGCTACGTGTCTGTTTGTTATAGCAGGCGATCTGAACGATGACTGCAGGGTGGATTTTATGGACCTGAAAGTTTTGTGCGAACAATGGCTACAACCACCCGGATTGCCTTCTGCCGATATTACACCTTCGCCGAGCGGTGATGGTAGAGTGAACTTTCAGGATTTTGCAGTTATGGCTGCCAACTGGCTGATAGATTGTGACACAAATCCTTCCGACCCTGCTTGTGTGCCTAAATAACAATCAGGAAAAAATAGGAATGTTGCGGCCGTTGAAAAAACTTTCACGCCGGCAGTTCTTTTTGAAACGGCATAGTGAAAAAATAACTTTGAGTTTTCGTGGCTCAAAGAAATTGGAGAAGACTAAAATGAAAAAGTTAATTACAATTTGTGCAGTAGTAACAATCGCGATGCTGTGCCTGGGCACAATTAGCACTGCCCAAGCCTATGAGTTTGAGCTTGGAAGAACCACCTATGGTGACATAAGCCACGGGTCCTCGTCAGATGGGAATGTGACTACGGAATATTTTACGTATAGCCAGGATTTGTCTGGCCCCCCCGAGTACGAACCTAGCGCGTTTAATTTCGCACTATCCACGGATCCTCATCTCTGGGACTATCTTTACCCCGGCCCCTACACTAATTACAACACGCACCACCTGTATCAATCGTCGCTGAACCAGTTCACCATCAATATTTCCATGAACCAGGCGAACGTGGCTGCCTGGGACAGAGACAGCAGCGCTGGTCCATCCCGTAACGTGTTAGGTTGCGCTTGGTCTATATCATCTCCATATTACAACAGTCCCCTCCGAGGCGCCTCCATCACGGACTTTGTGCTTAACGGTTCCGAATTCTCCGGCACCCTCGTATCCGATGGCGGAATACATTGGGCCCATAGCCCTAACACAGCCGACCTTACACTCTATGACTACCAGGACACTTTCAGGTTTGTGGGCAACATGAATGATGGCAGTCTCATCGTATACGCCAACACCGTTTCAGATTGTATGTTTATTCTGGCCGGCGATCTGAACGGCGATTGCAGGGTAGATTTTAAAGACCTGGCGATATTAGTCAATCAATGGTTACAGTCGCCAGGTTCTCCATCTGCTGATATTGCACCTTCGCCGAGCGGTGATGGTAGAGTAAACTTTCAGGATTTTGCAGTTATGGCCGCCAACTGGTTGATAGATTGTGACACGAATCCTTCCGACCCTGCTTGTGTGCCTAAATAATAATCAGGAAAAAAATTGGAGAAGACTAAAATGAAAAAGTTTACAATAATTTGTGTGATACTTGTCCTGGCGACTATTGCCTCGGCGGCAGTTCAAACTTACTACATAGTCGACTACCCGGTCAGCCAGATTGATACAGCGACGAGAAATACTATCCATGTGTCGGGCACGATCATGGCCGATCCGACGACGGGTGTCATCGATTCTGCCTCATTCACCATCTCGTCGGGGACGCAGTCCTACACTGCCTCCAATGTCGAGGTCAACCCATATATCAACTCGAATTCCATCTATGCGTTTTCCGTCACTCCAACGCAAATCGTGCTGAATGAGACGTACGGATGCATCTACTTAAAAGGTGTGAACGGCGGCTACACAGAGTCTTTGCAATGGTACATACCCCCCGATCCATGGACTGCGGGCTTTTATCCCTATCGAGCCTATATGGGGTTTGAAGGAGCCGGCCACGGATCCGGCCTCGGTTTCGGGGGCGACATAGGAACTGTTTATCCCTGGGTCGTGGCAACAGCCGTTCCACCGACCACCACAACTGTTACCGCATTACCAGTCGCGAATTCGATAGGCTCTGCCGATTATGCCGCAGAGTTTGCCCCGGGAAGCTGGCAGGGTAACGCCACAGTCGCAGGACAAAAATCCGAATATTATGTCAGTCCTCAGGCGTTGTTCGGACGCGATGTGAACATTGGAGAACTTTCAAGCATCAGTTATTTTACTAAAAAAAATACAACTCATACCGTTAACGCAGCGGATTGGTTCCTAAATATTTACACTATGCCCGATACTAATCTGCCTATCCACGGCTCATGGTATGGCAAACGAATCGGCAGCGAACCTTATTTCTCACAAAACCTTCTCGACCCCTGCAACACATGGAACCGATGGGTTACCGGCGCGAGCCAAAACAACAGACTGCGGTTCTTTGATTCAACCAATAATCTGTATTTCGGCAGCTACACAGACGGCTTCTTATCAGATTTAACCGCCAACGCAGCCTATAAAAATCAGAAGGTTCTTTTGTTTTCCGTTCAAACAGGCTCTGCATGGGCCAACGGGTTCACAGGATTGGTGGATGGATTAAGTATCCAACTTACCGGCGGAGACATCGGCCGAGTTAACTTTGTCGCGACAAGCTATTGCCCTGAGACGTTAGCCGGCGATTTGAACGGCGATTGCAGAGTCGATTTTAAAGACATGGCGATATTAGTCAACCAATGGCTACAGACGCCGGGTTCTCCATCTGCTGATATCGCACCTTCGCCGAGTGGTGATGGCACAGTGAATTTTCAGGATTTTGCAGTTATGGCTGAAAACTGGCTTAAATGCAATCTTCAGCCGCAAAGCAGCTGCCCGTAAAATTATAAAAAGTAAATTAAAACCCCGGTCTGATTTTGCCGGGGTTTTTTATGTAATTAGTGTTTTCTGTTATAATTTTATTTTTGTTTTCCATTGAATTTGGCGAAAATACATTTATTCTGATTACATTGAAAAAACAGTATTAATTTTGTATATAAGGACAAGATAGATAACCAGTATGGGTAAAAATTCTTCAGACGACAGCAGGGAAAGTTCTTTATCTGGCAAATCAAGCGATTACTATTTGAATCTCATTGAAAACTCCAAAGACATATTTTACCTGATGAATGCGAAAACAGGCAAATTTGAATATGTAAGTCCTTCTACAACCGAAATTAGCGGTTTCACGCCCGAAGAAATAAGAGAAATGGGTATGGAGGGAATAAGCAAAAGAGTGCATCCCGACGACCTTGGAATGGTTGAAAAAAAAATTATGGAGGTATTGGCGGAAAAAATCCCACCGAGGAATTTTTTTGGTTACATAGAACAGAGATTCAAACACAAAGCAGGACATTGGGTCTGGTTCGGCATTAACAGAACTTTTCTAATCGGCGCCAACGGTAAAATCGAGGCAGTTGTCGGCAACATTCGGGATATCACGGAAATAAAATTACTGCAGCAGAAATTAGAGTCGTCGTTGAATGATTACAAGTCTCTATATAATAATGCCCGGGTAGCGTTATATAGAACACGAATCAGCGATGGTAAATTGCTTGAATGCAATGAAACTCTGGTAAAGCACCTGGGTTATAAAAGCCGGGAAAAATGCCTGGCTGAATACTGCTCGGCGAAATATTACACGGACATTAAACGCCGTGATGAGTTGATAGCGATATTGAAAGAGAAAGGACAGGTTGATAGCTTCGAGCTGAAAGCCAGGCGGCTAAACGGGGAGGAGTATTGGATAAAAGTTTCAGCGAAGATATGTCCGGAAGAAGGCTACATCGAAGGTGCCATATGGGATATCACTACGTCTAAAATATTAACGCGGGTAGAAAACGAAATACTGGAACTGGTAATGCAGGGTAAATGTAACAAAGAAATAGCCTTTCAACTAAAGCGTTCCATCAGAACCATCGAAGACCACCGAGCCCATATTATGCAAAAACTGGGGGCCCATAATCTTGTTGAACTGACAAAAAAAGCGATAGACTCCGGAATTGCGCCGGAAAAAATTTAGAAAAAACTGATTTTCCCATTTTTCACAAGAAATATCTCCATAAAACATCGCTTGGGGGCACGAAAACAAGCTTTATATTTAATCTCCGTATTTACCACGATTGCAAGATTTTTAATCTCTTTTTATAATTGTTCTCGATTGGCATGGGAATTTTTTGAGAGAAAGTTTGTCGGTGCCGTTTCACCGAGATGAGTGGGTACGGATTTTGGAAGGAGGGAATTCACAATTCCCAAATATGAAAATCGAT
The DNA here is from genome assembly GCA_003142595.1 of Phycisphaerales bacterium. Lineage (GTDB taxonomy): Bacteria > Planctomycetota > Phycisphaerae > Sedimentisphaerales > UBA12454 > UBA12454. The sequence goes on along the minus strand of PLMU01000009.1, from coordinate 28,524 downwards.
TACATCAGAAACATTGGCTGATGTAATCTAAAGTTTTTAAATTATGCCCTTCAGAATAGAGGAGTGTAATTTAAAATATAAAGACTGTTCTGATAAGCCAGATTAACCTCCTCCACCGGCAAACCAGGACAGCCTTTTTTGTTTGTCAGTATTTCCTGCTCTTTGCTGCACCTGCACTATTGTAATTCACAAAGAAATACCGCAGAGCATCTATCGGGTGGTCGTAAATGCCGTCTTTTAATGGCAGCTCTTCGCACCCTGCCTGAGGATAATGATAACTCTGCATCGCTTCAATCAATCTGCCGCAGCGCGGATTGATTATCAGATTGCTGCTGCCTTCGCCATTGCGAAGTGCCCTTCTTATCAGCTCAATACCTTCAAGAATAGAACTTCTTTTGAAACGGAGTTTTACACCCACCTGTCTTAACTGAAAAACAGGACTTGTGCCCGTTACATCATTTACGCCTGCCCCTGCAGGGTCGCAGAAAGTCGCAATCACATTATCCTCTATATAAGGCTTTCTGTTTTTAATCTCATCGGCGTGTGAATCAATCGTCATTCTGCTTTTTATATATTCATCGATAACTCGAACCCTGCCTTGCGCGTCAATCTGAATCCACAAACACACAAACGGATTAACAAATCCAAAATCAATCGCGCGATACAAAGGCAGATTCTGGTTATACTCGACCGGCGCGATATGAATTTGCGGCTCGAACTCGGCAAAGACGACATTTTCAAGCGACGGCCTGACGCAAAGCATTTCAGATTCAAATGCCGCCCTGCTCGAGCGTTTCATTTGAGCTATGCAATCGTCGATTTTCAGATAGCCGTTTGCTTTTCTTGCCTTTCCCTGACAATCGCTGTTTAGCGGGCATCTTGAGCAATTTCTTTCCGGTGGGCAGTTTTCAATCACTTCCCAGACGCACCATTTAAAAATCTTTGTTCCGCTGTCCTGTGCCTTGCCGACAAGTTCGTGCATAATGCCGAAAGGCTGATGCATTGTGCTTAACGTTTCCATCGCGCCGATTATTTTATCTGTGCTTTTGGTGACAAATTTCGCCGCCTCAAAAATCTACCTGTCAAACAGTTCCACCTCATCGCACCGCAGTTTTTGAATATGACTGCCGCGGACAGACGCCGCCGACTGAGGCAGGACTTCAACATCTGAGCCGTTGGCAAAGCAGCATTTATTTTTATGAACAGGTTCGGCAAGAAAACCTTCAAAACCGTTTCTTAAAAATCCGAGCAGATAATCATACATCCTTTGCGCCTGCATTTCGCTTCCGGCCAGGATTCTCACCTTGCAGTTCGGCTTAAAAATACAATCCGCAAGTGTAGCGGCAGCGGCAATAAGTGTTTTTCCGCCGCCTCTGCCTGCCCAGACGACGCAATCTCCGTTTTTGCTTCCGTCAAAATCGCTGTTATAGCAGTGCCACAGATAATCCATCGGTGAATTATGTTCAGGGCATATTTTCGTATCGCCGATGCCAAGGCCCAGAAAAGCCTGAAAATAATTTTTCAAATCGGCTTTTGTCCGCGGCCTTGTTTTTCTAAGCGTTTCATAAAGATTGTTTGCCTTTGTAATCCGGTCTGATGATAGAAAAATAGCGTTGTTCATAGGGGATCCTTAAAAAAATTGTGGGTTAAAAAATTGGAAATGGAAAAAAGTCGTTTTTACAGTATTTTCATATTTTTACCCGGGTATTATACCATAAAACAGGCTAAAAATCAAGCTTTAAACCGTTAATAACGCCTTTTTATTACTAGACTTGTATAAAATACAGTTTTTGATATAATATCCGCTATAAGATAGATTTCAGTGATTTAAAATTTAATAATTTTTTTGTCCGGCGGGTCGGGCGGCCGCTGTATGGGAAACCATATAGAGGAAAGTCCGGGCAGGACAGGGCGCGGTGATGGCTAACAGCCACCCGGAGTAATCCGCGGGAAAGTGCCACAGAAAATACACAGCCTTCGGGCAATGGTGAAAAGGTGCGGTAAGAGCGCACCGCGGTTCTGGCGACAGAACCGGCACGGCAAACCCCACCGCCTGCAAGATCAAGTATGCCGAGATGCTCTGCCCGAGCGTTAACTCGGCGGGTAGATCGCTTGAGGTTGTCGGCAACGGCAATCCCAGAGAAATGGTCGCTTATTACAGAACCCGGCTTATAGACCCACCGGACAAAAAAATTTATGTCGATTCAGTTCCTAATGTCGGCACCGACGGCATAATGCCGGGCAGGACAGGAGTTTTTTCTATCACACGCATTGTCTTCCACTTGCCGGTAAGAAAACGAAGCAAAAATAATATCGCAAGTGCGCAAACATAACCTGTCAGCGCAAACCAGGCGCCGTAAAGCCTGGCGTCGCCTTTTAGATATGTTATAGCAAGCCAGCTTGGAATAACCATAATCAGCCAATTAAGAACAAGAGAAACATACATTACAAACCTCGTATCGCCTGCGCCTTTCAGGGCCGCTGAAAAAATTATATTGCCCGTATCGAACAAACTATAAAACGCGACAAATATCAGCAGCGTTTTGACCATCGGCTTAATCACCGCGATTTGTTCTGCAGATGCCCTCAATTCAAAAGGCAGCATAAACAAATTCGGCACTACAATGTAGCCGATAGCTATAACTATCATATAGCCGAATGTAATATAAGATGCCGAAAAGGTGCTTTTCTGCGCGATGTGCGGTTTATTAGCTCCGATAGCGTTGCCGACAAGAACGCTGGTGGCGATACCGAAACCTATCATCGGCATAAACGCAAGCGAGTTAATCTGAAACGCCATCGACGTCGCGGCAAAAGCGACAGGATTGATTCTGCCGACAAACGCGATGAACAATGAAAAGCCCAGAATATCGAGCATAAACTGCACGCCGCTCGGCACGCCGTATTTCATTAATCTGCCGAACAGTTCAAAATCAACTTTATAAATTGCAGAGCCGAAACTTCGCCGGTTCTCCTGCGAAAGAAATATTATAAAATATATTATGCTGCTGACGGCGCCGGAGATTACCGTTGCGATTGCCGCCCCGCCGATTCCCCAGCGGGGAAAACCAAACTTTCCAAAAATCATTACGTAATCCAGAACAATATTTGCAACAGTCGCCGCGATATTGACCCAGCAAACAGTCCACGTTTTGCCTCTGCCGGTTAAAAAACTGGAAAGCGAGGAGCCGATAAGGCCGGTTATTGCTCCTAAATTCAAAATCCTGAAATATATTAATTCATAACCGGCGATTAATGGCGGATGGCCGATAAGAGTCATAATTTTTTTATCGAATAATGTAATCGCGGCCATAAGAAAACCTGCAATAATCGAGAAATACAGGCTTTGCCAGACCGCCGGCCCTATCCTTTTTTTCAAATTTGCGCCGTTATACTGCGAAACAAAGGTATTAGCGTAAGAAGCGGTTCCCATAAAGAAGCTGAAAAAAACAAAATTCAGTATTCCGCCCATCATCGCCGCGCTCATCGCGTCCCGGTCGTACCACATCAGGAAAACTCTATCGACAAACATCTGCAGCGTAAACGCCGATGAGCTTAAAATCAGCGGAAAAGCAATCTTTAAGACCTGCCCTGGCCCGCCTTGGTTTATCACAATTTTTTCAGAATTTTCATTCATTGTTTTGAGCCGGTTATGTTAAACTCAAGTTCTATTTTTTTCAAAGTAATTATGACTGAAACAGATTTATGTATAATTGGCGCCGGCCCTGCCGGAATGACCGCTGCTATCGCGGCTTGTGAAGGCTCAAAGAAAATAGTCATCTTTGAGTCAAACACCACCGCAGGCAGAAAACTTCTGCTCACAGGCGGCAGCAGGTGCAACCTGACGCATACCGGAAAGCCTGATGAGATTATAAGAGCGTATAAACCCTTCGACAGGTTTGTCCGCCATTGCATTTATGAATTATCGCCGCAAAAGTTACGCGATTTTTTTGCTCAGCGTGGTCTCGATACTGTTGTGGAAGAAGATGGCTGCGTCTTTCCAAAAACTCAGCGTGCAAGCGACGTCCAGCAGATACTTCTTGAAGAGTTGGAAAAACTAAACGTCAAAATACTTTACGGCAAAAAAGTAAAATCCATAGAAAAACGCGATGAGGGTTTTGAAGTTCTTTCAGAAAAATTAGACATTTCGGCAAAATCGGTAATTATCGCCACGGGAGGCCTAAGCTGGCCGCAGACAGGCTCAACGGGCGACGGCTACAAATTTGCCCAAATACTCGGCCACAAAATCATAAAGCCTGTTGCTTCGGTTGTGCCGCTGGTTGCCGCGGAAAAATTCTGCCGCGACCTTGCCGGTGTTGGAATCGGGAACGTTTTGATATCCTGTAAAATTGATAACAAAAAATTTTCTTATGCCGGCCCGTTAATTTTCACTCACAAAGGAATCGGCGGCCCTGCCGTCTTTGACTTGAGCAGAGAAATCGCGGGGCTTTCATATAATAATTTAAAAATACATATCGATTTACTCCCCGCTTTTAACCAGTTAGACAAAATGGTCGCCGATTTAATCGGCAAAAATCCAAAGCGTAATATTATTTCATTACTTTCTCAATTTCTGCCTAAGGCTCTGATACAAACATTATGCGATGAAAATAAAATACCGGATACTGCCGCCGGTCAAATGAGTAAACAAATGCGTAAAACGCTTATTGAAAAATTCAAAAATCTTCCCCTTACTATTATTTCAGCCGAGCCGATTGAAAAGGCAACTGTAACCAGGGGCGGCGTTGATATTTCCGAGATCGACAGCAAAACTATGCAGTCAAAACTGTGTAAAGGGTTGTTTTTTGCCGGCGAGGTTATAAATGTTGATGGCCCCTGCGGCGGATATAATCTTCAATTTGCGTTTTCAAGCGGTTTTCTCGCTGGAAAATCCGTCTTAAAACAATTAGAATAGCTGACGATTATGACTGAAAAAGACAAATTAAAGATATTGTTTTTATGCACCGGCAATTCCTGCCGCAGCCAGATGGCCGAGGGCTGGGCAAGGAAACTGAAAAGCGATTGTATTGAGCCTTTTTCCGCCGGCGTCTATCCTGTCGCGGTAAACTTAAGAGCCATACAGGTAATGATCGAGGCCGGCGTTGATGTCTCCGGTCAGTACCCCAAGCACGTCGATGACCTGCTGAATATCGACTTTGACTATGTGATTACTCTTTGCGATAATGCAAAGGAAATTTGCCCTGTGTATCCCGGCAAAACAAAGATGATACACAAACCTTTTTCAGACCCGTCTTTTTTAACAGGTTCTGATGAAACCGTAATGAACGCTTTTCGCAAAGTGCGGGATGAAATCAGGGATTTTGTTCTTGGCCTGCCGGAAAGTCTTGAAAAAAACAAAAATCATAGTGAGAAATAATATGGACCAAGAAAAACTCAGACGGTTAGGGCTCGACAAAGTTGCATTTTTAGTTTTGCTGCTGCTCGGCTTTGTTTTGGCAAAGTTTATCATCTCTTATGGGTCAAAGCTTGAGCTTTCCCAGCCGCTTGCGCTCAAAGGCACGGGCCTTGAGGTTTCAGTTCCATTCGGCGACAGTTGGAAACGTCTTTCAAACGGCTTCAAATATGAAAACAATGAATTCACATTCTCCTGCCTGATGCAGATAAGCGGCGATTCGGTTATTACGATGCAGTGGCATTATTCTCTGCTTCCTGCGACAAAAACGGTTCCAGAAAGGCTTCAGGCCGAGGCAGAATCTATTAAGGGTCGCATCGAATCTTCCGCGTCAGAAAAATTCGGCGATTATAATTTTGATTACGCAAAAATAGTTTCGGAAAAAATCACTGCTTTCTACGGCACTACCGTCCTGCCGGACGGAAGAATCCTTATGCTTGGAGTAGGCCAGAGCGGCAGAGGCGTCGATTTGGCTGAAAAAATCTTCAGGAATCTGCTCGCTTCGGTTAAATACAATCCGGACAATCCTGTTGTAAAAGGCGCCGAGTTTTTAAAAACCTTCAAAACCTCGCTTGGCACCCTTCTGCCGCAAGGCACATCTCAAAATTACTACCGCCTGAAAGACACCCGCGGCACATCCATCGGCTTTACCACAGACTCAATCGGACATTTCACGGACGCGAATGAAAATTCAGTAATTTCCGCTGCCGGTTTATTGTTTCTTAGTTCCGGATTTAATGTCTTTACCGAGCAGTCGATTTTTTACTCGAACATTTCGCTGAGTAAATTCGACTGGATAGTAAAACAGGGCGACCTGCGGACAAATCGCGAAGTCCCCATACATATCCAGCTCAACGACCAGATGCTGACCATCCAGAAGCAGAACATTGCTGAAAAATTAGGCTTTACCGGCTCTATGCTGCCGGAACCATTCTTTGATTTGGCCGTTGAAGCGTTTCTCAAAAGTAATTTTGATTCGGTTATGTTCGATGTGGTTATTTCTGAAGGCAAAATAGCTCCGGTCATTCTTTCCAGGATTAATTCGCCAGAAACTTCCGTCCTGCCCGCCGAATCCGCCGCAAATGTAGAGCTTTTTACGACAACCCCTACCACTCAAAAAATGTACTTCGGCGAAAGCAAACTGCTCTCTGCCGACGTCCAGAGCGGCCTGTCTTACAGAATTGAAAGGACTTCAAGAGCGGATATCATCGCTGATTTTCCTCAGTGGCTTGACAAAATTCAGCAGATGGAACAATATCGGCTTAAAAAGGATGTAAAGAAGCAAAGCGGCAAGGCGGAATGAAAGGAAATCCAATGGCTGACACCATTTACGACAGCATAATCATCGGAGCAGGTCCGGCAGGACTGGCGGCGGCGCTTTACAACTCAAGAGACAGGCTCAAAACCCTGGTTATTGATAAATTTTACCCCGGCGGACAAATAATGAACACTGACCGCATTGAAAACTACCCGGGTTTTCAAGTCGTTTCAGGCGCTGACCTGGTTGAAAAAATGTCCAATCAGGCTAAAAGTTTCGGCGCGGAATTTGAAATGGGCTCTGAAGTAAAAAATATGCAAAGGCTCGGCGACGGCAAAATCCGGATAACCTGCGACAAAAAAATCTTTATCGCCCGCTCTGTCATTATTGCCTGCGGAAGCGACTATCGCAAACTCGGCGTCCCCGGCGAAACTGAGTTTAGAAATGCCGGCGCGGGAGTCAGCTATTGCGGAATCTGCGATGCGCCTTTCTTTAAAGGCAAAAAAGTCGTTACTGTCGGAGGCGGAAATACCGCTGTTGAAGAATCACTCCACGTGGCAAAATTCGCTGCAGATTTGACCCTTGTTCACAGGCGGCAGGAATTTAGAGCGACAAAAGTCCTCGCTGAAGAGTTTATGCAGAAGGTAAACAGTCCCAATAGCAATATTAAACTGAAACTCGATACTATCGTTACCGCAATTGAAGGTGATAAAAAGGTTGAAAGGGTCAAAGTAAAAAATACAAAAACAAACAACGAGGAAATCCTGCCCTGCGACGGCGTTTTTATCTTTGTCGGAACGGTGCCTCATACAGCATTTCTTAAAGGTTTTCTCGATTTAACCGATGCCGGCTTTGTCAAATGCGATGTCGGCTTTTTGCGGACTAAAGTGCCCGGCGTTTTTGTCGCAGGCGACTGCCGAATTGGCGCCGCGATGCAGCTTGCAACAGCCGTCGGCGACGGCGTAAACGCTGCGATGATGACAAAACAGTATCTTAGAGACTCGGCCTGGTGGAATCAGCCAATTTCAGACGCTCTTATGCCCGGAGAATGGTGATGATACCTATTCAAAAAGATGAGCGAATGGAAAAAAACATACAACAAGAACAGATTCCCGACAAAACTTTTAAAATACAGGAAACCGGCCTGCTTCAAAAACCCCGGCGATTATTATTTCTCGGTCCTTTGCTGATAGGGATTATAGGTTTTGTGTTGTTATTTTGGTGCACCAGCAATTACGGTGTAGGCCTTTCCGGTGATTCGGTCGATTATATTTCCTGGGCACGCAACCTGCTGGAAAATCATTCATTCTCGAAACAGGATGGTTCATCTCTTTTAGCGTGGCCTCCGTTATATCCAATATTTATTGCCTGTTTCAAATTGTGCCGGATCGATGACTTTCTGGCCGTACGGCTGATTAGCAACATATCATTCGGTTTTATTATTTTTCTATCCGGATTATTGATGTTAAAGTATTCCGGCTCACTGATCATTTCCATAATATGCTCACTTGCCGCACTGCTTTCAGAACCGCTGGTTATGGCCTGCAGCTACGCGTGGAGCGAGCCTTTATTTATATTCTTCATAATAGCTTTCCTGCTCCTTGTGACGGATGTAATTAACAAACCGACATTCAAATCAACGCTGTTATTGGCTGTCGTTACATCTGCTATTTGCCTGACTCGTTATATCGGAGTCGTGTTTTTGCCCCTTGGCGCTATTGTACTTTTTTGCGGCATAAAACATTTTCGCAAAAAATTTATTTTCACAATTTTTTGGAGTATTGTTTCTGTACTTCTCCCTGGAATATGGATTCTAAGGAATCATATTTTAACTGGAACTTTAACCGGTGGTCGACCTGCCGCCAAGATAAAATTTAGTGAAAATGTCCCATTAATGGGTAACGTTATTGGAGCATGGTTCACTCCTTTACAGCCCCAAAATTCTGTATTCGGATGGCTGTCTTTTATTATATTATGTGTATTTATTTTGGCGATTTTTGTTTTCATTGCTTATAAAATAATAAAGTCGAAAGAATTTGACTGGTTATTGATTACAGCTTCTTTATTCATTTTCATTTATCTGGCAGCAATGATTTATATCGTAACAAAAATCGGTATGGATTCACTATGCGACAGACTATTATCCCCTGTATATCCTGCAATTGTAATCTGTCTGGGCGTTTTTCTTACAAAATTGTCCCAAACGGACTTTAAATTTTCTCAGACAGGAAACCATCCCGGCCAAAGAATTCTTATATATGGCTTTCTGGCCGGAATCGGCACAGGTTTATGGTTTGAACCCGGTTTCGATTATACCGTAACAATATGCAAGCAATCATTCAACGAGGGGTTTGGCTTCGCAAATACTTCCTGGAAAAATTCCAAAACAATCGCCTGGCTCAAAGCAAACCGGCCTAAAGGCCGAATATACTCTGATGAGCCGCGTATTATTTCTCTTCTGACGGATATCAACGCTTACATGGTTCCGACTAAACTTAATTATTTCAAGAATTTGGACCAAAGCCCCTTTCGCGGCGATAGTACACAACTGGCCGAATTCAATTCTGTTCTTGAGTCCAAAGAAGATGTTTACCTGATATGGTTTTTTAATAACATTCGTAAATATATTTATAACATTCCACAGCTTCAGGAATTTTGTAATATGAAAGTAATAGAAAAATTTGACGACGGTTTTGTAATCGCTTTATATCCAAAGAAACCCTCTGATAGTAATGCCCAATAAGGTTTCAATTTACCTTTTGTTTAGCGGAATATATTCCCGAACTTCAGCGACATTTTTATATGCAGGTCTGATGATGCGTCCGCCGCTGACGTTTTCTTCGATGATATGAGCGCACCAGCCGGCCACTCGCGATATCGCAAACAGCGGCGTGTAAAGGTCGGCAGGTATTCCGAGCATCCTGTAAACAAATCCGGAATATAAATCCACATTTGAACAAAACGATTTGTCGGATTGTTTCACCTTTTTGAAAACTTCAGGCGCAAGTCTTTCAACCAGCGCGTAAAGGTCATATTCCCATTCGAGGTCTTTTTCTTTCGCCAGTCTTGCCGCCTGTCCTCTGAGCAGTGCCGCTCTCGGGTCGGATATCGTATAGACCGCGTGACCCATACCGTAAATCAGGCCTGTTCCGTCGAACGCCTCTTTTTTAATAATCTTCGCCAGATAATCAGCTACTTCACCCTCGTTATCATATTTTTTGACGTTCTTTTTGATGTCTTCCATCATCTGAACAACCTGTATATTCGCTCCGCCGTGCTTATAACCCTTCAGCGAGCCTATAGCGCCTGCGATAGACGAATAAACATCGGTATCTGACGAGGTAACTACGTGTGCGACAAAGGTTGAGTTGTTGCCTCCGCCGTGCTCAGCGTGCAGAACAAGACACAAATCGAGAAGTTCCGCCTCGGTTTTGGTATATTTTTTATCCGGCCTTGTGAGCATCAGAAAATTTTCAGCAGTAGAAAGTTTCTCGTCAGGCGTATGGATATAAAGGCTTTCGCCGTCGTAGTAGTGAACCTTCGCCTGATAGCCGTAAGCCGCGAACACCGGAAATTTCGCAATCAGTCCGATGCACTGGCGAACTATATTTTTCAGCGACCGTCCTTCCGGGTCTTTGTCGTAGGAATAATAAGCCAAAACGCTCCGCGCCAGCTTATTCATCACGTTGCTGCTGGGAGCCTTGAGCGTCATATTTTCCGTAAAACCTTCCGGCAGCATTCTCTTCCTGCCCAGAAGATGGCAGAACTTCGTCAGCTCTTTTTTCTTCGGCATTTCGCCGAACATCAGCAGGTAAGCTGTTTCTTCGTAGCCCGGCCTTTTTTCCTTTTGGAATCCGCCGACGATATCTTCTATTTCTATGCCGCGATATCTCAGTCTGCCTTCGACCGCGACTTTTTCTTTTTCGCTCATGATATAGCCGTGGACGTCGCCGATTTCCGTCAGGCCGACAAGAACGCCTGTGCCGTCGGAGTTGCGCAGACCGCGCTTGACGCTGAACTTTTCAAAAAGCTCAGGGTCTATTTTATTGTTCTGCTTGGCAAGCCTCGCCAACTCCGTCAGAAACGGGTCTTTAGGCGTTTTATCAATTACAATTTCATCTGTTTTTTTGGGCTTTGTGGACTTAGCCATTTTTTTACCTGTCAATTATAGGATTATCAATTAACAGTCTCACAATACGACGAGACGGCATAATATAATAGATAAGAATTGCTTATGCAAGAACCTTTCAAAAAACCGCTTTTTCCTTGATTTACGGCAGGAAACGTCTATAATAGGGGGCAGTTATTAACGGAGGCAGGAAGAAAATGCGATTACGGAGGATTTTCCATTCGTTCACAATCCAGCGGTATTTCTGCGCAAATTTTTGGAAGGAGAAGAAAATGAAAACTAATTCACAATTTAGAATCGTAATAGTCTTAACGGTTTTGGCGGCCATAGCAGTAAGCCAAGTCTGGGGCACAAGCTATATAGCAATTGACTTGACCCTCAGCGGATTCACTAATTCTTATGCTACCGGAACCAACGGCACGCAGCAAGTCGGATACGGTTATAGTCCGGCCACAGGTAACCCAGCCCACGCCTTGCTTTGGAACGGCAGTGCCGCAAGTTATGTTGATTTGAATCCCAGCGGACTCAGTAATTCTCATGCTGCCGGAACCAATGGTACACAGCAGGTTGGCTTTGGATGGAGTTCGACTATTGCCTTCGCCCATGCCTTGCTTTGGAACGGCAGTGCCGCAAGCTGTATCGATTTGAATCCCAGCGGATTTGCTTCCTCTCGTGCTAATGCAATCAGCGGCACACAGCAGGTTGGCTATGGTTCGGCCACAGGAGGCCAAGACCACGCCTTGCTTTGGAGCGGCAGTGCAGCAAGTTATGTCGATTTGAATCCCAGCGGATTTACTTCCTCTGGTGCTAATGCAACCAGTGGTACGCAACAGGCTGGCAATGGTTCGGGTCCGACCACAAGCAACAAAAATCATGCTCTACTTTGGAGCGGAAGTGCCGCAAGCTATGTCGATTTGAATCCCAGCGGATTCACTAATTCTTATGCTTACGGAATCAGCGGCACGCAGCAGGTTGGTTATGGTCATGGTTCGGGCACAGGCTACCACGCCTTGCTTTGGAACGGTAGTGCAGCAGGCTATGTCGATTTGAATCCCAGCGGATTCGATATTTCTTGTGCTAATGGAACCAATGGTACACAACAAGTCGGCTTTGGTTATGGTTCGGCCACAGGAGGAGAGAGCCACGCTTTACTCTGGAATGGTAGTGCGGATAACTTCATCGACCTGAATCAATTCCTGCCAGCCGGATTAACTAATTCTTCTGCTAATTATATCGATAGTTATGGGAATATCGTTGGCTATGCAGCAGATTATGCAACAGGTACAGCTAATGACCATGCAATTCTCTGGGAGCCAATCCCCGAACCCGCGACGCTTTTACTGCTCGGTCTGGGCGGTTTGCTTTTAAGAAAAAGAAAGTGAAAAAGGCAATTTGCTTTTTAATCTTGTCTTTGACGAATCTCTGTTCTGCGGGTGTTGCTGATTCCAATCTTATCAGTTATTATCCATTAAACGAGGTCAACGACAGCAATGTGATATTTGACCAACAGTCAGCAACAAAGGCTTATTTGGCAGGTACACCTTATTATTTAATGGCTTGTCACAACTCAAATTTAGTCGGAATGTACGACTCGAATGACCTTTATTTGTTTGATTCTAATGATGGTAAGGCGTGGAGGCTGTTAAATGGCGGTTCTTCTTATCACGAACCAGTATATCAATTTAGAGACCCTTCGATATTCAGGCATACTAACGGCAATTATTATATCACATATACAACTAACAATTTAGGCGGCTTTGATGGAAACCAAATTGGAATTATTAAGTCGTCTGATTTAGTAACGTGGACTAAAGTATGTTATGTTAAATTCCCAAATATTACCACAGCGTGGGCTCCCGAATGGTATGTTGATCCAGCAGGCATTGTCCATATTTTTGTTATGACAAATTATACTATAAAAGAAATGCACCATACTGTTGTTGGCGATTTTAATAATTGGTCAACGCCAGTTTCTGTCTTTGGCGGTTACGATTCTTACATAGTTCAAAGACCAAATGACCCTAATTATTATATGTTTTATGTTAACGGAAATTACATCGAAGTTGCCGCTTGTGCAACTATTGCAGGGACTTATACAAAAACAACAGACGTGAACGATTGGGCAGGTTGGAGGGCTAATGCGGTTCCGGCGATTGGTGGTTGGGGCATAGAAGGCCCTTGTGTGATTTGGCTTGGCGGTACGAGTTGGCGAGTATATTTTCAAAGGACAATAGGAGCGTCATATTGGAGTGAATCCAACGATAATTGGAAAACCTGGACAGCTCCGGTTTTATGCACTGACAATTCTACAGCCGTACAAATTGGACACGGAACGATAATGCGATATGGATGGACTTGCACAAGTCCGATTGCCTCTGATATTGATGGCGACTGTCAGGTAAATTTCTCTGATTTCGTTCGTATGGCTGACGCATGGGCGGGTAATCCGCCTTCGGTTGATTTGAACAATGACGGCAAGCTGAACTTCAAAGACCTTGCACAATTCGCAATAGACTGGCTGAGTTGCGGCCGCAGCCCCAGCGGAGAATGCTGGCAATAGAAAAAATGACCACGTTTTTACCGCTCGGCCTAGGCGGATTGGTCCTTCGACTCCGCTCAGGACAGGTTTTGAGAAAAAGAAAATAAATTTTAAATCCTTGCCCTGTGAACGGAGCAGGTCATTGACAACACCTCTTACAACAAATACATTATGAGTTATGTCTGAATCTGTGAAAAAATCTTTCGTCATTTTCACGTATTTTGTCCTGATATTGAGTACCTTTCTGGTCTTCCGGCAGGTCCGCAATTTCGAGTTCGTTAGTTATGACGATAGTGACTACGTATACGAAAATCCACACGTTCTAAACGGCCTGACCGCAGGCGGCGCCATCTGGGCTTTCACAACCGGTCATGCGGCTAACTGGCACCCTTTGACATGGCTGTCTCTAATGCTCGATTGTCAATTGTCCCTTCCGGGAGGTGCAAACCCCGGCTGGATTCATCTTGTAAATCTTTTTCTGCACCTCGTAAATACCTTGCTGCTCTTTGCGGTCCTCAAGAAAATGACCGGCTCGCTCTGGCCGAGCGCATTTGTCGCAGCGGCCTTTGCGATTCATCCGATGCATGTCGAATCGGTTGCGTGGATTGCCGAACGCAAAGATGTTTTAAGCACTTTTTTCCTGCTGCTCACTTTGGCCTCTTACGTCGGCTATGTCAAACGTCCTTCTGTATATCGATACATATTATCCCTTGTGCTGTTTGCGCTGGGTCTTATGGCCAAGCCGATGCTCGTTACATTGCCATTTTTGCTACTGCTGCTCGACTATTGGCCGCTTAATCGTATCGGCCGTTTTAATCGGAAAAATATTTATAATCTGGTCTGGGAAAAAATTCCTTTCTTCGTTCTTTCGGTTATCTCAAGCGTTATCACCTTTTTAATTCAGCGAAGCAGCGGCGCGGTAATCAGTATCGATATCATTTCTTTGAACAACAGAATCGCCAACGCCTTTTTATCGTACGCAGAATATATGGCTAAAATGTTCTGGCCGCGGAATCTGGCCGCATTTTACCCTTTTAACGTCGCTGGAAGCATCTCATTTTGGCAGGTTGTGATGTGTGCTTTGTTGCTAATTGGCATATCTGTTTTCGTGGTCCGCCTTGGACGCAATCAAAGGTACTTGCCGGTAGGCTGGTTCTGGTATCTTGGAACTCTTATTCCCGTCATCGGCATTGTTCAGGTCGGTTCGCAGGCCTATGCCGACCGCTACACGTATATCCCGTACATAGGCCTCTTTCTAATGCTTGCCTGGGGCCTGCCGCAGCTTCTTTCAAAATGGATTTCGGTGTCGCCTCAACGAAAAATAGCTCTCGGCCTATCGATGGTGATTGTGCTGACAACCCTCGGAATATGCGCCCATCGCCAGGCAAGTTATTGGAAAAACAATTTTACACTTTTTTCGCATGCCATTGAGGTAACGCCAAACAATTGGCTCGCGCACAATAGTCGTGGCGTTGCCTACAACAGCCTTGGCCGCTACAAGGAGGCGATAGAGGATCTCAGCCAGGCCATCCGAATCAAGCCGGATTACGCCGAAGCGTATACTGATCTCGGCATTGTTTACAGCAATCTTGGCCGCTATAACGATGCGATAGACGCCCATAAGCAGGCCATTCGAATCAGGCCGTATTACGCCGAGGCACACAATAATCTCGGCAATGCATATGACGGTCTTGGCCGTGACACCGATGCGATAGAAGCCTATAAGCAGGCCATCCGAATCAATCCGGATTTAGCCACGGTACACTATAATCTTGGCGTTGCCTACCGCAAACTTGGCCGCTATCCCGATGCGGTAGAAGCCTATAAGCAAGCCATCCGAATTAAGCCGGATTATGCCGATGCATATATTAATCTTGGCGTTGCCTACGGCAAACTTGGCCGCTATCCCGATGCGGTAGAAGTCTATAAGCAGGCCATCCGAATTAAGCCGGATGTTGCTATGGCACACTATAATCTTGGCGTTGTCTATTTAGAAACTGGCGACAAAAGTTCCGCCATTGAGGAATATAAAATCTTAAAAACCTTAGACCCTGAATTGGCAAACAAATTGTTTAATTTGATTAATAAGTAAACATTAAAGTTCTTGATTTTTCAATACAGGTTTGACATTCTACCTGTGGCAAAGCTTTCGGAAATGAGGCCCAGCGGTTCAGCTGAGCAGAAATATACACAGGTTATATGGTAAATCCTATATGAGTAAAATAGAAGCGGTAGTGTTTGATCTGGGGCAGGTTCTTGTCCAAGTGGATATTACACGCGGAATATTCGAACTGTTTGGCCACTCATTGGCAAATAGCACCGAAGCAGCCGTGGCTCAGATGATGCAGGAACCGGCATACGCGGCATACAACGCCGGAAAATTGACACCGCAGCAATTCTATAAAGCAATGAAGATTAAATTCTCGCTCGATGCGGATTTTGCGGAATTTGCAAGGCAGTGGTGTGATATTTTTGATCCAATGGATGGAATGTATGAACTTGTAAAAGAGCTTAGCGGCAAGGTGCGGCTTGGCTTGCTTTCGGATACCGACCCTCTGCATTGGAAATATATCCGCCGGCGATTTGAGGTTATTGCACTGATAGAAAGGCCGACATTGAGCTTTGAAACGGGTTTTCGAAAACCCGAAAAAGAGGCGTATCTTGCGGCTGCAAGAAATGTCGGTGCAGCGGCATCGCGGTGTTTATATATTGATGACCTGATAGAGAACGTACAAGGAGCGATGGATGCAGGTTTGGAAGCGATACAATTTGTCAATGTTGGCCAATTACGAAAAGATATGATTAACCGCGGCATATCATTTAACCAGGGACAGGAACACATTTAATTACTTTCGACGCAACCGTTCTACGGTCGTCTCCCCGCCAAAGAACCTTTCTTGACTTTCAGCCTCATTTGGGTGATACTATCACTTAAATTTAGATTTCGGAGAAACTGGACAATGAAAGCGTCAGAGATGGAAAAGGGCACAACCATTCTTATGGATGGCAAGCTCTACATAATTATAGACTTCGAGCACGTCAAATGCGGCAAAGGCGGCGCAATTTATCAGACGAAACTCAAGTGCATCACCGACGGCCTGATACAGAACGCAAGAATCAGGTCAGAGGAAACCATCGAAGATGTTACTTTGGATAAGCGCAAATACGAGTATCTTTATTCCCAGCCCAACGGCCATATCCTTATGGACATTGAGACTTTCGACCAGATAACGCTCGACAATGACGCTTTTGGTGATGGCAAAAAATATCTCAAGCCGAACACCGAAGTTGTGGTCAATATGTATGACGGAAAACTGATTTCTGTTGTCCTGCCGAACACTGTCGACCTTACCGTGGTCGAAACGCCTCCTGAAATAAAAGGCGCAACGGCTTCAGGCCAGAAAAAATCGGCAACGCTGGATACCGGCGCCGTCATCAATGTGCCGGCTTTCATAAAGGTCGGCGATGTTGTCCGTGTCGATACCCGCACAGGCCAATACGTTACAAGGGCCTGATATTCAGATACTAATGTATGTCCACATCTATATTCGTGCCATGATGTTCGTGCCGTTCGTGCTCTTCATGACAACTGGACATAATGAACAGAGAAAGCACAAACAGCGCAATTAGTAAAATCTTTTTCATATCTTTTTCCATTCTTAAAAATACATTTCACAAATACTTATGCGATAATTTTCCTGAAAATATACTACTGCGTTCCTGTCGTTATTGAGAATAGGGAAATTCCTTTATTTGTTCATCGGAAACGTTATATATTCATGCCATATGAATTCTTGACTTCCGCCTCTTATGAGTTATGCTTACTTTTTGTAATTTCAACTTTTTAGTTTTAACTTATCTTTAATATGGTACAGAACGCAATGAGTAAATTCCTCATAAGAATCCTCTGTTTGCACGCCTTGTTTCTGCTGGTGCTCGGAATCGGTACGATAGGCGCCGCGGATGGCGATGTCGGCGGCAGCAGCACCAGGTACCCAATCGATATTCAGAGCAAAATTGGAGACAAGGAGGTCAAACTGACGCTCACCGGAGTCGCCATGCGAAAGAAGGCCATCTTCAAGGTCTATACAATCGGCAGCTATGTTGAGCAAGGCGTCGAAGTGCATTCCGCCGCCGAACTTGTCGCCAAGGACTGCGCCAAGCAGATGAACCTGGTCATGAAACGCGATGTCGACGGTCAGGTTATGGCTGAGGCCTTCCTCGAGGGCGTACGCCTTAACTATCCAGAACCGAAATTCGTCGATCAATGTAAGGCCCTGCTCGACTTCATGAAAAACAAGAACCTTAAAAGCGGCGACCGGGTCTGGCTGACGCATGTCTCCGGTGTCGGCTTTGAATGCGTTATGCCCGGCGGCAAAACTCTCATCAAGGATGTCGCCTTCGCACAGGCTATCTGGGATATTTACCTCGGAAAAAATAACATCGGCGATGAGATCAAGAACGCCCTGACGTCGCGCCTGAAATAATGACTGCAGCCAAGCAAATACTGCTGCAAACGAAGAGAAGAGCCGGCAGGAGACCACGCTTAATCCTTTCTTGACTTTTGGCCCCTTATGGATGATACTTATCTTTTTACAATTTTAACTTTTTAGTTTTAACTTTTAATCTAAATTATATATGGCACAAAGCGCAATAAGTAAGTTTCTCATTAAAATTTTCGGCTCTCGCAACGAGAGGCTCGTTAAAGGCTATATGCGCATCGCGCTTGAAGCGGCCCAATATGAAGAAGATATTAAAGCCCTTGACGATAACGCCTTATTAGCCAAAACGGCGGAATTTAAAAATCGTTTATCTGACGGCACAAATCCTGAAGAAATTCTTTCTGAAGCCTTTGCCGTCGTCCGTGAAGCCGCAAGAAGAACCGTCAATATGCGTCATTTCGATGTCCAGCTCATCGGCGGCCACGTTCTCTATGACGGCAAAATAGCTGAAATGACAACCGGCGAAGGAAAAACTCTTGTCGCAACTCTGGCGGCATATCTTGTTCATCTTACGGGACGAAAGGTGCACGTTGTCACCGTCAATGATTATCTGGCAAAACGCGACAGTGAATGGATGGGCCCGATTTATAAAGCGCTCGGCCTTACCGTCGGCGCGATTCAGGCTGATATGGATACCTTCCCCGACGCTTCGGGAACATCCGTCCGCAAAGAGCAATACGGCTGCGATATAACTTACGGCACAAATAACGAGTTCGGCTTCGATTATCTTCGCGACAATATGAAAGTTTCCGCCGAGCAGCTCGCACAGGGTCCGCTGCAATACGCAATTATTGACGAGGTCGATTCGATTCTTATCGACGAGGCCAGAACACCGCTGATTATTTCCGGCCCCGCTTTCGACGACGTCAGCAAATACAAAAAAGCCAATGCCGTCACAGAACAGCTTATAAAAATGAATAGCGACTACAGCCGAATAAACAAGCAGCTCGATACCGCGCAAAAGACTCTGGCAAACGCTCAGGGCGAATTGTCGGACTCAAAAAAGGCCAAAGACGACATCCGCGTAAAAACGGCTCAGGAAGCTATCGAAAAAGCCAAACAGGACATTGAAAATCTCCAGACTCGTCAGGAGTCCGCAAAGCAATATTACGAAGTCGAATACGACAAAAAAAGCGTCCACTTGAATCATGACGGCACAGGAGCCGCTCAGGATTTGGTCGGCGTCGGCTCGTTTTTCGTCGGCGCAAATACCGAATGGAAGCATCTCATTGAGCAGAGTTTGCGGGCACATATAACATTTGAGAGAGAAAAAGACTATGTCGTAATGGACGGCAAAATCATAATTGTCGATGAGTTCACAGGCAGATTAATGCAAGGCAGACAATGGTCCGACGGCCTTCACCAGGCGATTGAAGCAAAGGAAGACGTTACGGTAAAGGAAGAGACTCAGACCCTTGCGACAATTACGCTGCAGAACTTTTTCCGCCTTTACGACAAAATTTCCGGTATGACCGGCACAGCAATTACCGAAGCCGACGAGTTTATGCAGATATATAAACTCGAAGTCGTCACTATCCCCACAAATAAGCCGTGCATCCGCGAAGACAAAGAAGATATGATTTACAAATCCTTAAAGGAAAAATTCAACGCTATCGTAGAGGAAATTCACGAGACAAGCGCAGCGGGCAAACCTGTCCTTGTCGGCACAATCAGCGTCGAAAAAAGCGAAGCGATTTCAAACGCTCTGACCAGAAAATACGGTATAGAGCACGAAGTCTTAAATGCAAAACAGCACGCAAGAGAAGCGTTAATCGTTGAAAAAGCGGGCCAGCAGCACACAGACCGCGGCGGAAAACTCTGCGGCAACGTTACAATCGCCACAAATATGGCAGGTCGCGGCACAGATATTAAACTCGGCCCCGGCGTAGCGGACATCGGCGGTCTGCACATTGTCGGCACTGAGCGTCACGAGGCAAGAAGAATCGACAATCAGCTTCGCGGACGCTGCGGAAGGCAAGGAGATGCCGGCTCAACCCAATTCTTCCTGAGTTTTGATGACGACCTGCTGAAAATCTTTTCGCCTGAATGGACTGTCAAAGCCCTTTCCTGGGTCGGCTGGGAAGAAGGTATGCCGATTCAGCACCGCCAGATTAGCAAGGGCGTTGAAAAGGCTCAGAAAAAAGTCGAGCAGCGAAACTTCGAAGCTCGCAAGAGCCTGCTCGAATACGATGAGGTGATGGATTATCAGAGAAAAACTTTTTATTCCCGCAGAAGACAGGTAATCGAGGGCATCGGTCTTAAGGATACGATTACCGCGATGATTGACTCGACAATCGACAAGGCTTGCGGCACAATGCTCGACGAAAAGTATCGCCTTAAATGCATCGCTGAATGGGCAAGAACAACTTTCGGCGTCGATATGGGTCCGAGTCGTTTCTCCAGTCTTCAGGCCGAGCTGATAGAAGAGTCGATAAAGAAAAACGCTAAAAACGAAGCTGCAACTAATATTTCCGTCACGTTGGGTGAATATCTTGAGGATTATCAGGACAAGACAACATGGAATATCGAATCTCTGGTTAAATGGGCGATGAGTGCGTTCAGCGTCCAGCTTTCCGGCAGTAAAATCAGGCAAATGACAGCCGAGGAAATCGAGCAGAATCTTATCGAGGCCTCTGCCGAGCAGATAGAGAAAAAAGACTGCTCTCCCCTGTCGGCGTTTCTCGACGCCGATTTCGGGATTAAGTCTTTTGCCAACTGGGCATTTAATAAATTCGGCATTAAACTGGACATTAAAGAGCTGACCGCTTTAAAGCCTGAGCAAATTTACGAAAAATTGCTTCAGGAAGTGCAAACCCTTTACGCCAGTCGGGAAATCGAATATCCGGTTGAGTTCGCGATGAGCATGACTTATCGCGGCGACAGCGTAAATGTTTATGCATTCGAAGCTCTTGCCGCATGGGTAAATGATAGATTCGGCACTGAAATCTCCGTTTCATATCTGCAGGAAACTTCCCCTGCCGCTATCCACAAAGAGCTGATGAAAATCAGTGAAAATTATCACAGCTCAGGCCTCGAAAAAGAAATTGAGCATCAGATTGCCCGTATGACCACCAATGAGCTTGTCGAATGGGTAAACAAAAGATTCAAAGCAAAGCTTACCGCCGCCGACCTTGAGAATAAAGAGACCGCTAAGGAAAAACTCATCGAGGCTGGTAAGGAATTTTTGCGGATAGAGCTTAGTGAGCTTGAAAAATATGTCCTTCTGCAATTTTACGACTCAGCGTGGAAAGACCATTTATACGCGATGGACCATATGAAGGAAAGCATCTTTATGCGGGCCTACGCGGAAAAGGACCCCAAGATTGAATATAAACAGGAAGGCTTCCGGATGTTCAGCGAAATGCTGGATTTGATAGAAGACAAGGTTACCGACACAATCTTCAAGGTTCGTCTTGAGGCCGGCACAAGGGCAAGAAGTGTTTGGGGCTCAGGCCAGACACAGCATGAGGAAGTCAGCCAATTTGAAATGGCCGAACAGCAGCGGGCGGCAGCACAGGCCCCGCAGGGCGAAGCGACAAAGGTTAAGCAGATTGTTCTCGATCAGCCCAAAACCGGCAGAAACGACCCGTGCCCATGCGGCAGCGGCAAAAAATACAAGAAATGCTGCGGCAAAAACGCCTAACTTGTCCGCCTCAGGCGGATTAAGATTTTTTCACCCACCTGTGCCGAAAAATATCTCTTATTCTATCTGTAAATCTAACCCCCATCTTTTGTGTTGAGCTCGAAAAATCTATTTCTTTTAAATTCTTTGATTTTAGTTTCTTTTTGAATAGGGAAGAAATGAAGATTACGAACGAAATTTTGAAATTTTCAATCTTCAATCTTAAATCTTCAATTCGTTTCATCTGACTAATGCCGTTTTTGTCGCAGCCAGAAGCTGGGCGCCCGTCAGGCTTTCAATTTGCTCCTGACTGAACAACTGATGCCTTTCCAGAATTTCAGGCCCATCAGTATAATATCTTTTTACTGATTCTATGCCCCCTTTTACCGCCCCTGCCGTTTTATAATCAATATCCAAAAGCCATCTGCTGATTTGATCGTCGTATTCCGCTGGGAAAACAATAGCGGTAACAAATTTATCGTTGCTGTATTTTGCAAGATGAACTTTCGCCTTTGCAGGCGGAGCCGTTTTCACAGCGGAGCTTATCAGCTTTTTATAATCGCCCCGTGCGATAGTTTCATCAGATTCATAAAAGAACATTCCCGCTTCAAGCTGGAATATCTCGCTCGGCACGCCTTTAAGTTCCATTTTGCCGTCAGGATACGCTTTATAAATTCTGTAAACCTTTACATCTTTGAATTTTTCGCTCTCAAGAAGTTCCGCGACCTCATCAGCGGTAAAACCTGTCCCGCTATGGTCGCCGAAGTCAACAACGTAAAGGTCAACATATTTATCCGTATTTTTTATTTGTGGTAGTTTCATTTATTTAACCGTTAATTTAGCAAATTTCAGTTTTCCCGCTCGGACAATCATACCATTTGCGGGCGTTATCAATTTATTTGGGTCGGTTACTTTTTCGCTGTCGATACTCATCCCGCCGCCTGCGATAAGTCTTTTGGCTTCGCCGCCGCTTGTGACAAGATTGCACGCCGCAAGCAGTTTCGCTGCCGCTATCGGCTCGGGCGATATTTTGACTTCAGGAATATCCTGCGGCATTTGTTTTTGAGCGAAGACGTTTTCAAATTCCGCCGCCGCTGTTTCGCCGGCAGCTTCATCGTAAAATTGCTTTATAACCGTCTTGCCTAAAAATACCTTTGCCTGTTTCGGATGAGTTTTTTGTGAATCGACAAGCTCTTTTATTTTTGCGGTAGGAATATCTGTCAGCAGCGTATAATAATTTTCCATCATTTCGTCGCTTATGCTCATTATCTTGCCGAACATATCTTTAGGTGAATCTGTTACGCCGATGTAATTGCCCTTGGATTTACTCATCTTTTCTTTGCCGTCGAGTCCGACAAGTATCGGCATTGTCATTACAATCTGCGGCTTCTGGTTGTTAATTCTCTGCAGATCTCTTCCGACAAGATTATTAAACGTCTGGTCAGTCCCGCCAAGCTCGACATCCGCCTTTACCATAACAGAATCATACCCCTGCATCAGCGGATACAGAAATTCATGCAAACTTATGGCATCTCCTGCTTTGTAACGGATTTCAAACGTATCCCGTTCAAGCATTCTGGCCACAGTTGTAGAGCTGGTAAGTTTTATAATATCAGCAAGTCTCAAATCCGCCAGCCATTCGCTGTTCGGCCTTACTTCAAATTTATCTTTTGACATATCAAGGACTTTGCCGGCCTGGGCAATATAAGTTTTTGCGTTTTTATCAATCTGTTCAGGAGTAAGCATCGGCCTTGTGGTGTTCTGTCCGGTCGGGTCGCCGATTCGAGCGGTATAGTCGCCTATAATAAGGACTGCTTTATGCCCCATATCCTGAAACTGTCTCATTTTCCGCATTACTACGGTGTGACCAAGATGGATATCCGGCGCAGTCGGATCCATACCGAGCTTAATACGAAGCTGGTGTTTGTCTTTTGCCGCCTCGGCAAGGCGCTCGGCAAGTTCATTCTCGCTGAAAATCTCAACTGTGCCGCGCTTAAGCTGTTCAACTTGAGTTTTTATATCTGTCATAATTACCTCAAAGGAGGAGTTATTTTAATCGAAAGCCTGTTTTCAATCAATGGAAATGATTTACGGGTTAAAATAGCTTTTTGCTGTCGATGAGGAAATTAATCGGCCCGTCATTTGAGGCTGCAACATCCATATAAGCCGCAAAAACCCCTTTTTGAACATCGAGTCCCTGGTCTTTTATTAGCTGGACAACTTTTCCATAGAGTTTTTCGGCGATTACCGGTTCAGCGGCCAAATCGAAGCCTGGCCTTCTGCCTTTTCTGCAATCTCCGAAAAGTGTAAAGTTGCTGACGACAAGAATCTGCCCTGCCGTGTCTTTTACGCTCAAATTCATCTTGCCGTCGCTGTCGGCAAATATTCTGAGGTTTACAATTTTGTCAGCGATAAACTCGGCATCGGACTGGCCGTCATCTTTGCCAACGCCAAGATAAACAAGCAGCCCGGCATTTATTTGTCCGACTATATTGCCGTCCACAGATACCCGTGCGTTTTTAACTCTTTGAACTACCGCTCGCATTATGCGATTATGTTATGCGAATATTCGTCTATCGTCAACGGCGCAAAAAAAATCCCGCATTAAAGGAAAATGCGGGAAAGGGCAAAAAGAAATTGAATAATATGGCTTTATTAATTTTTTGGGCTTATCTCCTTATTCAAACCTGATTATATCAGAAAAGACCAGTTTTTTCAAGTTACTTCTCCATAATCTCAGCTTCTGGAAGCGGTAAACGAATAATACAATTTTTTAAAGATATTTTATAGGACTTGATATTAAAAAATTATCCCTATGCCTGGTGCGTTTTGGCGTAAATTCTGCAATTTTGAGCTTTACAGTGTCAAGTCCCCTCTTTTCTTTGCCGATAATATCACTGGATAAAATTCACAGAGGTAAATTATGCAGAAAACCATAACCATACTTGTGATAGACGATGACATCACAATCAGAACTCTGCTTCAGAGCACTCTGACCAACAAGGGTTTTAAGATCATTGCCGCCGAAAATGGCCATCAGGGACTGGAAATCGCTAAAACACAGGATATTGACCTTATACTCCTGGATTGGATGATGCCTGAAATGGATGGTATTGAAGTGCTTACAGAGTTGAAACACGATGGCGATACTGAGGATATTCCTGTAATTATGCTCACTTCAAAGGAAAAATCCGGCGACGTCGAGTTGGCCAACAGCAAAGGCGCTATCGATTACATTATTAAACCTTTTAAACTTCATGAAGTTTCAGAAATGGTACAGAAGCATATTGAAAAAATCAATCATAGTTTGCTTAGCCGCAAGTCAGGCTTTTTTGGCAAAATTTTCTCTAAACATTAAAGCCTGTTTTTCACAGGAAAAACCTAAAAAACGATTAATACAAAAAAACCCCGATAAATCAGGGCTTTTTTCATATCTTTACCGCTTATTTCGTTTTTTTGAGGCATCGATAGGCTTTTAACCTGTTTCATATATCAATTTTTTTAGCAAAAATGATTTTTGTTTTATTTTTTTCTTGCATTTATCCGTTTACTGTGATATAATACTTTAAGATTTGGGGCATGGTGAAAACACACAGGAGAAGAAGGTATCATTAGGTTTTTGTTTTGAGTTTTTCTATTGTACCGCAACACTGATTTTCTACAGACCCTACGCTTTTAATCCAGGAGAAGAGTTGTTCAATGGAGAGTTTGCGCGCTTTTTTAAAGCGAAAGAATAACTTTTAAGATCGAAAGTGAGGTACAAACAGTATGATAAGAAAATTTTTAATCGTTTTTACCGTAGTGCTGATAGCCGCAGGTTCGATGGTTCAGGCAGAACCGGTAAAATCGATGAGCGCAACTAATGTAAGAACATCGTTCGGGGGCGGCATCGGCAGTGTGTTGGCTATGAGCGGTGTGGGTGGAATCAATTGCGAGTATTTATCAGGTTTTGTGAACACGTATGGCAACGCTCAGTTCGGCCTGAATACGACCCTTATGAGCGATAATTCATCTGGCAGCATAGCCAGCGGAGATTTTGCCGGCGGGTCCTTCTCCTATATGGACGCTGGTTCTAATGTGCTGCTTTCAGGCACAATCGTGTCCTTTAACCTGACCGAAATATATGATAATTCCGGAATGTTCGCAGGGCAGGGCTACTTTAATGTTTCAGGTGGGACTCTACAGCCGGACTTTGGTTCGATAGGTTCGCTCGGCAAGCTGGTTGACATCACGTTTTCCGTCACACCGAACACTATCAGTAATTTCTCCTCCAGTTTTCTGGCCAGCACAAATATGACAGTTTTGCCAGTTCCTGAACCGGCAACAATTGCCCTGCTGACAATGGGCGCCTTGGCATTGCTAAAGAGAAAAAACAGCAAATAATCCTTAACATTGCGGAGCAGGATTTTTATATATAAAACCAGAGCCGGTCGTTAGATCGGCTCTTTTTTAAAAAAAAGGATTTTTTTATCACTAAGTAATATGACCCCTAAAATAACTCTTACGGCATTTGTTATTCTCCTGATAATTAATCATCCATCTATGGCAAATCCATTATTGCAACAACAACAAAAGGATTTCAATGAAATCACCGGTTTTTCTGCAAATCTGGCTTTCGACAAATTTAACACGAGCGGCACATTAACTTCTGTCGAGATAATCGTAAATTTGCAGATAACTGGCGGCATCCTGACAATTACTAATGACAGCAGTGACCCTGCCATTGGAACTTTTGAATTCGGCACAAATGCCGTGCTGGGTTCAACCGATATAGCTTTGCTCGGCGGGCCAGGTATAACACAAGCTTTAAATTATCTATCAGTTCACATAGAAGGCAATGATAACGATGTATATAACGGCGGTATTGTTTCTCCTGGTCCAAAATCAGGTCTCATAGATAGTTCCTGCTGGAGCCAATATGAAGGAAGCGGCTCTTGTAACATTAACATTAAAACTTACCTTTGGACCAATTATAACATTACCGGCAAAATCGAATATTCTGCCACCCCTCCTCCGGCCGCCAGTGGATATATTGAAGTAATTTATACCTACGACCCCATACCCGAACCGGCAACTATTACTCTGCTTTGCACCGGCGCTTTGGCCTTTCTAAGAAGGAAAAACGGCAAATAAAATATTACCAAAAGTGTTTTTTATATAAAAATTACACAGGGCCCCGGTTTTCGGGGCTCTTTTTTTGCGCCAGCTTTTCCCGCCGAAGGCCTTTAAGATAGCGTTTAAAGGCCTTTTCTAATTCACTACTTTATAGATAAATTGGAATAAGTCTATATGTAACAAAACTACCTCAAAATAATTTTTTATTTTCTCTATTGACAACACGTATTTTTATGGTATAATTCCTATCAATAATGGGGTGGGAGAAGAAAACAAAAGTACGAGAAAACACAAATTGGGAATTAGGAGCAAAACGCGTTATTGGGATAGGTTGGTCTTTGCGCGTTTTTTGGCATTTACCCGCTGATTAAAGGAGAACTCACCAAAGCTTTAAGTGCTTGTTTTGCGCGATTCTTTGGTTTTGTGTAGTTTGTTAATTTGCTTGTCTGTTTTTCATCTGGTTTAGCTGGACTTGAGGGTAGATTCTGCGCGCCAATAGGGAAGAAAATAGGCGAAAGCATTTGTTGGAGCTAATTAGGAAGAAGTTTTATGAGTAGAAAGAAGAGGCAAATAGAGATGCACGAGAGAAGAAGTTCCGGAGACATTTCCCATTTTCACTTCAGCGCTGCTATTCTGCCGTCGTTCTTTCCCTTTATCCCGATTTTACAAGGCAGACACTCCGGCAGTCATCCGGATAATCCCCCAACCAGCAACCATCACAATTTTATCAATTGGTCTATTAGTCCTTATAGGAAGGAAAAAATAAACAGTAGATGGAGAAAACTGACATCCTGCACATATCAGGAAGAAAGGAGGTATGAGGGCCGGATTCAGTAAAAGGAGTAGAGAAGTTATTGGGTATGTAAGACCGAACAATCTGATGGAAATATGAAGAAGAATTAAATGGAGTGTAAGAAGAACAGTGAAGTATGTGGGCGTAAAGAAGTTAATTGAAAAATTTTAAACAAGTTAAACTATGAAATGGAGAAGTAAAATGAAAAAGTTACTAATGATTTTAGTGGGCGCGGCACTTATGTCTGCCTTAGCCAGTCCGGCGATGGCAAGTTTGACCTGGGACTATTTATTTGCAGACGGCGATGGCACCTCACTTACGAGTCCCTATCCTGGGGCTATTGTTGACACATTCAGCGGCACGAGACCCGGATGGACTTACACTGGCAATGCCGTTATCTATACCAGCGACGTGGCTAACAAAGCCTCAGCTCCGTGGAGCGCCTTGGATAATGCCAAAGACAACACTCCCTATTTAGCGGTACCCTCAGACGGGACGTCTTCTGGATTTCCCTATGTAGTAACGGTAGATTTTGGTGCGGGCAGCCTAAATTATCTGGGTCTCCACTGGGGATCGATGGATGCATACAACCAGATTGAGTTCCTATCGGGTGGAATTGGTGGAAGTGTAGTTGAGACGATTACAGGAGACCAAGTATGGATTAACGACGGTCCCGCTGGCGGCCAAGCAATTCTCAATACTAATCAATATGTGAATTTCTTTAGTACATCAGCCTTTGATGCGATTAAAATTACAAGCTTTGGCCAACCCGGGTATCCCGACACCTCTGCGCCGTATGCGTTCGAATTAGACAACCTCACCATCATTCCCGAACCTGCAACGATTTGTCTGCTTGGCCTTGGTGCTTTGAGTCTTGTTAGAAGAAAAAAATAAGGGACGGAGTTAACCCACAGAAGGGTATATAAAGGATTATAAGAAAAACAGTGATGCGTAAGAAGGATAGTGATTGAAATTATAAAAAGGGCTGAGCCGCGAATCGGCAACTCAGCTCTCCATTTTTCGACAGAACAGTGAAGTATGTGAGCGTGAAGAAGTTAATTAAAAAAATTTAGAACAAACAAAATTTTGGAGAATAATTATGAAAAAGTTAATTACAATTTGTGCAGTACTGTGTTTGGTGGCAATCGGCACT
>PLMU01000007.1 GCA_003142595.1 Phycisphaerales bacterium | reverse complement strand
TGGACAACAGTACGATTCCGGTAGTCGGGTTCCTGGATTTTGTGATTGAGGATGGCGCCCTTTGCGGCGTGGTGGAATCAGCTGAGGAACAGGGACTTCGTGCCGGTCAACTGGCCAAAATGATTCTTGGAGGCAGAAAAGCATCGGAATTTCCAATTGTTGAGAGCGGCGCTCACGGGCGAAAAATGCTCAATATAGACACGGCACAGAAACTCGGTATCGCTGTTCCTGATTACCTTTACAAGCTTGTAGAGATAGTACATACGGGAAATTAGACAGTCAGGTGAAGAGGGAAAAGAGGTGGAATAAGAAGTGGTGCGTGGAGAAAGAAGAAAACGCCGTGCAGACTATTTTTCAGGTTCCAGGCAATTATATGTTGTAAAATAATATTGACACGGGAATTCAAGTTTCGTTATAATCTATTAACAAAGGGTTCGAGGCTTACAATAGCCTCGGAGGACTGTCAAGGTGGTCGGGCCGCCGCCTAATTAATCGAATATGGCGATTTTTTAGGAGATGGCACATGACCCCAAAAGACCAGCAAATCACCGAGAAACACGACAGCATATTGAGCCTCATATTAAGACTTTTCTGGATGCTTCTGGGAAATGTAATACTCATAGTTTCGGCGATATTCATTTTCCAGGGTAAGGATTGGCAGTTTCATACCGCCGATGCGTTTTTCTGGGGCACTGTTGCGACTCTTGTTCTGTTCAGGTATCTCGACATTAAGTTTTATAACGGGCTTACCGCATCAGGCGAGCCTGCCTCGATAGCCAATTGGCGCAAATATGCATTCACTCTTCTGATATTTTCGGCTGCAATATGGATACTCATGCATTTGGTAAATTATCTGATGGTAAAGCCGGTATGAAAAATCTTTATAGTAAATCTTTTTAGGCTGATAAATGGTTATGAAATCAATTCAAAGTAAAAACCAAAGCCAGGAACTTAGAAGTGTAGTTGAAAAAATAGTCGATGACCTTGAAAATTCGATGCTTTCCAGAATTTTATTTCCATCATCAGTTTCTTCAGGACAGCTTTAATTTTCTAAACGCGATAAAGCTCATACGCAGCAGCAGCCAGCCGTGCCGCCATCTTTGTATCTTGATTTCGCCGTAACTGCGCTGGCAATAATGAATTGGCACGTCAACAATTTTGTGATTCAGACGGGAAGCGCCGAAGAGAAGGTCAAAATCGCCGAATGGGTCGAAATCGCCGAAATACGCACGGTTGGCGGCGATTCTGTCATAATCGTGCTTCCACAAAACTTTCGTTCCGCAAAGGGTGTCCTTGATTTTTTGTCCCAGCAGCCACGTGAACAAATGTGCGAAGAGGTAATTGGCAACCATATTTAGAAATCGCATCGCTTCTTTCTCCATAGGATAGACCAGCCGGCAGCCGTTGATAAATTCGCCTTTGCCTGTAACAATCGCTTCGTAATATTTAGGCAAATCCTCCGGCGGCATTGTCAGGTCTGAATCGAGAATCATCAGGATATCACCTTTGCATTCGGCAAATCCCTGGCGAACTGCCTGGCCTTTGCCTTTGCCGCTTTGATGCTGCAGTATCAGGTGGTTCCAATCTTGACCATACTTTTCGAAACATCTGTTGATTTCCTCGACTGTGCCGTCATCGGAATTTCCATCCACGAAGATTAGTTCTGTCCATTTGCCCATCTTTGGAGTTCGCGTGAAAATCTGTTCGATATTGCCTTTTTCGTTGCGGGTGGGAACAACTATAGAGACACTCGGCTTATCGGAATTCTCCGTTTCGCCCCGGCCCTGAGGGCATGGCCGAGCCACGATTCTCCAGCTCAGACAGAACAAGTTGAAAAAGGGCATCTTGGCCAGCAGACGGTTGAATATCCAGTCGAGAACAGGTATGCCAACAGGCAGTAATGTCCGTCCGGAAGTGGTCACTGTTTCAAAATCTGAAAGATGTAACAAGTTTTCTAAGTCATTTGTGGAAAGCCAGTTATAAGACGGGTCCGGCGAACGGCGTCCCAGCAGCGTTGCCAAAGCAAGCACCGGCCGCCAGAGGTTGGAGTGATAAACAATAATCAGCCGTGTCTGCGGCATACAGACTGTATGCAGCCGGTTTAACGTGTCTTGAATATCATGCAAAAGGGGCACAACATCGGAAATAATGATATAGTCAAAAGGTTGTATGCCGGAATAATCCATCTCTTCGACATTATCGACACGAAACTCCAGGTTGCTTTTATCGGAATGAATGAGTCGCGCAGCCTCAATTTGTTTGGCATCTATATCGATGCCAAGCCCGTATGATGGCCGAGTTGCTGCAAGCAGCCTTCCCGTAGCGCAGCCCAGCTCAAGAACTCTGACGCCCGGAGGTATGATAGAGGTGCAGCATTGGTCAGCTTCGCGATAGTAGAGAGGGGTTTTACGCCGCTTCCACTCGACCGAACCTATATCAGGGCTTTCACAAAATGGCTTGTCGTTTTGCTGGTAACTTTTCATAAATTGGGTTTTTCCGCACTGATTAACAAGGAACCGCCGATTTCCCGTACGGGCCAGAGCCATTCGGCAAAGGTGGTCAGCGAAGTAAACAGCGGTATGAACGGTTTAGGAATTAAAGGGTGTAGAAATTCGTGAGGGCGAGCCGAGACATTGATGAACTCTTCGCCCAGAAGAAGCTTCTTGATTTGCCATCGGTAAAAAGCTGTCTCATCCGGGCTTGCGCCGGCAATCTTGCGAATGAAACCCACATGACGTTCCATCCATATCTGCGGATTGAGCATATTGGGCTCAGCAAAAACAAGCCGGCCGCCGGGTTTAATGAGCCTGAGCATTTTTGGAAGAGATTTCTTCAGGTCGAGGTGATGCAAAACCGAACTGCCCCAAACTACGTCATAGCGCCCGTCATGTTCCGGCCCCAATCCTGCAAAATCTTCGGTTATAAAACTGACTTTTGAAGCATAAGACCTTTGTTTGGCAAGCTCGATAAGTTCTTCGCACAGCTCACAGGCGATTATACTGGCTCCGCTTTTGCTAACAAGTTCCGTAAAGGTGCCGGTGCCGCAGCCTATTTCCAGTGTCGTACTGCCGCTGTTAATATTTCCCGCCTGAATGATTAGTTTTGCCCGTCGCTCAGCGCGTGCCCGTCCCGCCGGTGTTCCCCAGCCCCAGATTTTTTCCGGGTCCTTTAGAAGAACTTTTGCATGCTCCTTCTCGTGAATTAACCGGTCATTATTGGTTGTCTCACGCATAATTTTTAATTACCTTATATAAATAAATATTTCTTGGCGACCGCCGTTACATCTTAAAGATAAAGTAAACTCTCGAAAAATGCAAGTAGAGAGGTTTAAAGCCGTTATATTTTACAAATCACAAAGAAAAACTTCTGCGTGATTTTATCCAGCGGTATTTCACTATAATTATTTATTTCCAGTCCCTGCAGCTCGATAGACTGTTTGGTGTTTTGCAGAGTTATCTTGTAAGATGTTGGGGTTATCTGGTCGCTGGCCAGATGCGAAATATCGTCTGCTGAGACAAAAATAAATATTTTCAAATCACGCCGAGTCAGGATGGATATCTGTTTTGCCGGTGAAGGACTTTTGAATTTATCCAGGTATTCTGAATTTTCCCTGACATCGTTTTCTTTGAAAAATATATTTCTTTGAGGTTCGATTGAAGCATTATCCACCAGTATCGCGCCTTTCATCTCGGGTGGAGCTTCCGCAATCCTGTAGTCCAAATCCGTACTCCAGACGCTAAACCCCTCAAAAACGATTCCAATATTGCGGAGTGTGATGTCCTGGTTTTTGAATACAAAGTCCACTATGCTTCTGATTTGTCTGTGTTCGGTGGCTTTAATCTCTGCCACCCGCATCGTAGTTCCATTATACTTTTTCTGCATAATCTGCTGGTATTTGGGCTGATTCTGGCCATAGACCTCGCTAAACCATCTGTCCTGCCACCATCCATATTGGTTTAAATTGGCATCTATCCTGTCGGGCATACGCAAGCAGTGAGCGCAGTTTACAAAAAACAAGACTATGAACAAACCACAGCCGGTTCCGACTAATACCCGATGGTATCGGGTGGTTCGCGTTACCAGAATGGCAAAATATAACAAACTCAGGAAATTAAGAAGCAATTCCTTCCAAATAATATCTCTGAGCATATACCTCGTACCAACAAAAATATTTACCAGTGCAATAGCGGTAATAAGTAGGCACATTATCAACTGGCTCCGGGTTATTCTGACAAATTTGAAATAATATCCCAGAACCAAAAGCAGATTCAAAATGATATTCACGATAAACAGCACAGGATTGTAGCGCAGATACAACAGAAAATCGGAGATATAATCGGAAAGGTTCAGAACCTGTATTGTATTGCGCAAAAACGTCATTTTGAAATCAAGCAGCAGGTATTGCAGCGACAATGCTGCGTTTGAATATAAAACAAAATGTAAAGCAAAAGAGAGAATAAATCCCGTTACAACAATACTGAAGAATGAGGAATACCCGAAAGCAGTTGAAGATATCCTGTTTTTCAGACACCAATAGAGTTGACAGAGAAACAGGGCGATCATCGCCAGGAATAAAATGGCTGATATCGGTGTAATACGGAAAGAGATTGCCCATGTAGGAATCCCTGCCGGCACAGTTGTTAATTGTGCAGCGATACCAAGGATTACAGAAACAATAATATTGATGAAGCTTAATACTAATATCAGGTATGCGCCTTTTCGTGTCGGGCTCCGATAAGGTTGTTCTCGGCTGTCCTGAAAGATAGAAAACATCAGTGGCAGCAAAAGCAGAAATGAACCAACGTAAAACAGTGCTTGTATTTTGGTCTGTAGTGATAATCCTAATAGAAGTCCTGTTAACAGAAGCCATCCGTATCTGCCGACAGAGTTGCCGGTCTTAACAGCTGTCGTCAGTGTCAGAAATGCGGCGCTCCAATAAAAAATACTGTAAACCTCGGTTCGCACCATACTCGAATGGTAAGCCAGCGACTCCTGAATCCCCAAAATAACAAGAAAAAATAAAAAATACCATCGAGATATGCCGGACACTACCTGTATCGCCGAGCACAGCAGAACAACGATGCCGATAGATAAAAATGGAGAATGGAACCTGACAAAATCTGTCAGTTCTGCCATTGCCGCCACAGGATTGAGCGAGTTGGTCACATCTTCAAGGTTTAACACCGAAACAATATTAAAGAAATGAGCGATTTTCTCGCTGAAAAACAGAAATAAATACATCCCGAAACCGGTAAGATGTAAATGGTCGGGCAGTAATCCGCTGTGGATTAATACGGAATCCAGCGTGGTGGTAAGGTCCATATCCCACATGGAATAGTAGGGATAATCGCAGCAAATTAGTATATACCAGCCCAATAATAAAATAACTATGACCAGCATTACTAACTGAAATATCGCGTTTTTCTGCTGTAGAGTTATCAAGCCGGATTCCTGCTTCTGCCACAACTTTTAGACTCGTTTTATACCTGTAAGACTCCCCGTTAAGCAACAAAAAACTTAGAAAATTTTTTAGAACGCATCCTTTTAGGAGTTTTTAAATTTTAGATTTTCAATAAACTATTGCCGCGTAGCCGACGCTTTCTTCGCTGCTCTGCCCGAATTTTATTTCCATTACTTCGCTGCTGTGCGTGTGAGCGAGTAAAATGCCTTTTGTCCTGCCAAGTGCCTTTGCCGCAGCGATTGTCGCACCGGCAGCGCCCGGCCCGCAGGCATTTTGATTTTCCATCGACTCGGTAAGTATCCGCTCACCCCTCATTTCTACCGCCAGCGTTATGAACGAACGGTCATTTACATCTTTTGCCCATTCGATTCCCGCCTGTCCGTTTCCTTGGGGATTAAAACCATACCCCGGCCCGTAATGCGTTAAATCGGTTGAGCCGATACATACGATTTTTTTGTTCCCGGCCGCTTTAATGCATTCAGCAACGTCATTTCCGACAGCCGTTGCCGATTCAGCAGGCGGAGTCATTATCGGCAGAATTTTGGCATTTTTGAAAAGATACTGGATAAATGGAATTTGCACTTCGATACTGTGTTCATTTTTATGTGCGTCCGGATTGGGCCGTGCGACTTTGCTTTTTTTTGTTATGGCCGCGGCAAGCTCTTCATCGATATTTACTTGGCCCAATGGCGTAAGCCACGAGCCGCTGTCATATACTGCCGCGTTAGGGCCGCAAATACTGTGCACCGCTCCGAAGATGACGAAAGTATCGACGGTTTTATTAACTTTCTTGATTGCTGAAAAAACCATACCTGCTAAATCGCCGCTAAACACCCAGCCTGCGTGCGGGACGATGCCCGCGACAATATTTTCAGGTAATTTTGCATTGATAGGACGATTGGCCAGGCATATTTCAATTTCGCTTATGCACTCTTTTTCGCTGTCAGGATAGAACCTGCCTGCCGCGATGGGTTTTCTTACTGCCATAATTATTTTCTCCGCACTTGCATACTCACGATAAAATTACTATGATATTATACTGCTTTTTTAGGAAAAAATACAATGGCTAAAAATGATAAAAACGTCGCGGTTGTAATGGGTTCTGACAGTGATATGCCTGTTATGAAGGCCTGTATCGATAAGTTGAAGGATTTTGGTATTGAGCCGATTGTCAGGATTATCTCGGCGCACAGGACGCCCGACATCGCTGCCGAATTTGCTGAAGCTGCCGCCCAAAATGGCATAAAAGTCATAATAGCCGCCGCAGGAATGGCCGCTCACCTTGCCGGAGCCATTGCCGCAAGGACGGCTTTGCCTGTTATTGGCGTTCCGCTCGCCGCCGACCAGTCGCCTGCGGGCATTGACGCGTTATTAAGTACCGTTCAGATGCCGCCGGGCATTCCCGTAGCTTCTATGGCTATCGGAAAAGCAGGGGCGATAAACGCCGCGGTTTTCGCTGTCCAGATTCTTGCTCTAAGCGATGAAAAAATTGCCGCTAAACTGGTCGATTTCAGAAAAGCCCAGCGCCAGAAAGTTATCGAAAAAGATTCCGCGATCTGATTATTTTAAGACATCGCATGGATGCAAAAACATTTTTAAAGAGATGGCGGTTTACGCTGATTCTGATGTCCGCGGTGGCGGCAGGTGCTTTATTAGGTTATTTAATCGGCGCCAAAGCGGGGGCATTAAAGCCTTTTGGGGATGTGTTTTTAAATCTTTTATTCACCTCTGTTGTGCCGCTGATTTTCTTTTCTCTATCCTCTGCAATAGCGGCAAGTAACAACATCAGGCGTCTCGGCCGAATAGCGGGGATTATGCTCGTTGTGTTTTTTCTGACGGGCGTAGTATCATCGACCCTGATGGTCTTTGCGGTGAAAATCTTCGACCCGGCAAAAGGATTAACGTTACAGCTTGCTGAGCCCGCGGCGACAGAGAGCGGCGGTCTTGCGACCAAAATTGTCAATACTGTTACCGTAAGCGATTTTGCCGGTCTGTTGACCCGCAGAAATATGCTTGCCCTGATAGTTTTTTCCGTTCTTACCGGATTTGCCTCCCAGGCGGCGGGCGAGAAGGGCCGAAAGTTTCGCGAATTTCTGGTTAGCGGCTCGGAAGTGATGGCCCAGCTGATAAAAATGATAATGTTCTATGCTCCGATTGGCCTTGGAGCGTATTTCGCATATCTTGTCGGCACGTTCGGAGAGCAGATTTTGGGCTCATACGCCAGAGCGGTCGCGCTGTATTATCCTTTGGCAATTTTGTATTTTCTTTTCGGATTTACCATTTATGCATTTATCGGCGGCGGCAGTAAAGGCGTCAAAGATTTCTGGACGTTCATTCCTCCGGCCGCATTAACGGCGTTTGGCACCGGAAGCAGTCTTGCTGCTCTGCCGGCCAATCTCGAAGCTGCCAGGCAAATCGGCGTTCCCGAAGATGTGCGCGAGATTGTCCTTCCGCTGGGTGCGACGATTCATATGGATGGTTCGTGTCTGGCGGCAATTATGAAAATTGCAGTGCTCTTTGCGCTGTATCACCGGGATTTTTCCGGATTTCAAACTTTGGCCGGTGCTGTCGGTGTGTCGATTCTTTGCGGCGTTGTAATAAGCGGCATACCCAGCGGCGGGGTTATGGGTGAAATGCTGATTGTAACGCTCTATGGATTTGGGCCCGAGGCACTGCCTATAATCTCAATGATTGGCACAGTTGTTGATTCGCCGGCGACGATGATTAACTCTTCCGGCGATACTGTCGCGGCGATGATAGTAAACCGCTTCCTGCCTAATTCAAAAAAGTAATGTCGTCTATTGTCATTTCGCCGCAAATTCCAGGCGAATTCCGGCAGCACCATACTTAAGTCTTCGTGCCGCTTCGTGGTGAAATTTAAAATCTCCGCCGCAGGCATTCCTCAAATTTTAAATCTTAAATTTTAAATCTTAAATTATCTTATGACTTATGCACTTCTGCTCTTATGCACTAATCTCTACGCTCTATCTTGTTCACCTTTTGGCAGTTCATACAAGCCGTGTCCGCTGTCTCGCAGTTTTCCCTGATGGCACAATTCATTCCATACTTCTTGAGGAAACTGATTTGGCGGCTTTATAGCATAAACGCCGGTATGTCCGCCTGAGAATGCGCCGCGGCCAAGTCGGGAGTCATCGTCCAGCGAGGTGAGTTTGAGCCGTTTCTTAAAAGCCTTCAATGCGCTTTTGAGTATTTCGTGCGTTACGCCGCCGCCACCTTGCCCTTGGGGTTGAGGTTGCCCTTGTGGCTGCTCTTGTTCTGTCATATATCCTGCCTCTCTTTATAATAACAGGGATTTTCCCCTTTTTTTACCCCTTTGTCAAAGTTTAATTTGTTTAGCCCCTGGACCTGTGCCAGGGGGTTCGTCGTTTGTCATTTAGCCCCCGCCACTTGAGGCGGGGAGTTTCACCGTCATTCTGAACGAAGTGAAGAATCTCGTCCTTATATAGCTCAATGAATTTTAGAAAAAATCGGTGTCTGTCCCAGGCTTCTTTTTATATAACCATATCTATAACCTAATTTTTAATCTATAACTATAGAATAAACGCAACGACACCCCATTTCCTCAGTGCATTTTTCATAGGGCAATTCTGGAACCTCATCAATTTTGAACTTCTTACCTGCTATTTCCTCGCAGGCTTCGCAGATACAGCCATCGTCGCATCCTAATATTTCAACCAATTTTCCTTCCAATTCTCGAAGTTGAGCTAATCGTTCTTGATTTTGAGCGTGACGCAAAATCATGCTCGCTGCCGCAATACCATCCAGAACTAATCCTGTTTCTAAATTCGGTGGAATAACGTCCTTTGTCACAACTTGACCCAACAGCCTCATTCCTGCCGCGAGACGTAAATGCTCTAACCATTCTTTGTTAAGATTTTTTAAAATCTTAGGGTTGCTTGCAAATATTATTTTCAGAACTGCAATGTCGTGAGTGTTGCACATTGAAAAGTGCTCTGGATTTCGCAAATCAGCACCTAACATAGTTGGGAATACTTGTTCAGCATTGAACGATAAAACCAACAAACTGGCTTCTTTGAATTTGCGTTTTTGAAGTGCGTTTAAAACTTGTTGATTAAGGTTTTGCCATTTTTCTTTTTCAATTGCTAAATAATCATCAACTATTTTACGGCCTTTTTCAGAACAAATCAAAACATTCAACCCATAAACATCTTCCTTCATTCCGTTTGGGTCTGCTTTAATTAACCGTAAAATCAAATTACCTTTATTCCCCGACACAGGCAAATTGCGTTCTTTTAACATTCTCTTCAAGTCTGGAATTTTATATTTCCATTCAAGTTTTTTCGGAATATCTGCGTTTTTTAGCATGCCCTCATCCAAGAAGCGATTGATAGCTTTTGACGGTGTTTCACCCAATACCTTTGTCCATGATGGCCAAAACTGAGATTGCACATTCGCCCACGAATTTTCATAATCTTCAATTGTATGTGGACGAATAAACTTACTTAAAAGAAGTAAATGTGCTTGCGACTTTTGCCATTTAAATCCAAAAAGGAAGTGTAACATTGTATCTCCAAATTTACGAAAAAGGTTCTCAGTTGGGGCGATTCTTCCGTTTGTAAATCGTAAAGTAATGCGGATTTCTGTATTTTTTGTCGTAGGCGTTATAGCTATCCTCCACGCTGTGTTTTCGAACGAATAGTTTGTGATAAAAGATATGCGCAAAAAAGATGGAGTTCCTAAACCGCGGGCTTCTTTTCGGAGCCACGTAGTATTTGCACCTAAGTTTGTGAACTATATAGTTACAGAACGCCTTTTTGCCAGACTTGCAGGCAGTGCTTATGATAATTTTGTCAGTGAGTTTGCCTTCCAGTACCATCAAATCTTCTTTGCTAACGGTGCCCTTTGGCGTCCACCAGCCGACAAACTTCTTATTAGATACAACTCCATGGGTAGTAATGTGGATGTACTTGTAAGGGCTGCAATCTATTAAGGACAGTATTTGTGCCGGTGTATGGACCTCTATATATTGCGATTTGACTTCCATAAGGTTGAACATATGGGAAAGAAATCGCCCCTCCGATCCAGGGTCGCTCTGCTCAATGCATTCAAGAATCAGTACTCCATTTATTTCATCATTTTTCATCGCGAGTTACCCTGATGAATCGAGCCGTACTGCCTAATAATGATTACAAAGTCTGTATAAAATCCTTCCCACCTATTTATAGGCGGTTGTTCTTATCTATCGAATTGCGGAACGTGGTTACCTCAAGAAACCGAATCAGTCTATCGAGTGTATATCTAAACATTCGTTTCAAGAACGGTATTCTGACTGTCAGATAGGCAAGACAAGGGCCAATCCAATAATAGCAGTTAATAGCAAAACGCCCGAAACAATTGCGAAGTAGAACTTCATCTCTAAACTGGCGAAGTAAACGGACTTCGGCAGCATTCTCGCTTTCATATACGGCTGTCGCCACAAAGCACCCTACGGCACGTCCAACTCTCCTTTGCCGTCCCTGCCTTGTTAGAGGTATACCAATCTTTCGCGAAATGCGATTTTTTATGCCCGAAATGCCAACGGCTCGCTTCCATGAAAATGAAAACCCGAATTTCCTGCCCATATATATCCTTTACTCGAAGATTTAACTATTTACAGATTCGATCTTTACCTTATTAAACTTACGGGAATTCCGAGGACACCATACTTATTTCTTTCCATCATTTTTACCTTTTTGCTTTTTTATTGTCCTCTGCTTTCCTGTTTCCTGCCTTCTCCTTATATTTTTGTGTCTTAGTGCCTTAGTGGCTACGAGAAATTATACCCCCGCTTTCAATTGGCTTCAATAACAAAAAAGACCCCCCAGGTTAAGATTTCTTCGTTGAAGCGAGGCGAAAACCCCGCCCCAATGAAGTTCTCCGATTTAATTTTCTTTTCCGTCGGAGTCGTTGAAGCCGCAGCGCAAACCCCCGCAGGGGGCAACGTAGACCCCCGCAGGGGGGCAGAAAAGGAAATTGCGGGGCCTAATTCCCCACCCTCTAAAACCCCCTAATACAAAAAATCTCAAGTATCTATACTCGTATGCAGTATACTGCAATACAGTATACTGCATTAAAGCATAGTGATGATATTTGCTTTAACTTGCCCGTCTCCGGCGAACATCGAGCGGGTTAATTCGTTTGCTTTAAGACAAGGGAGCGTAGCGGCAATAATTTCAAAATATTGGCCCGGGTCAAGCTTGCTTGATATAGGGTCTATTTTGAAATTATTAAATCCCGTAGGGATGTCTTAAAGCAATCCTTCGTGCGTCCGGAGTTTACCCCGTTAGATGCGCTTCGCTATCTAATTGGGGTGTCGCTTCGTGTTCTTCGTGGTGAAAAAATCTGCGAAAATCAGCGTAACTTGTCCGCCATAGCCTTTGGCGACGGCGGATCAGCGTCTCAATTTATTCGTGTCTTTGTGCCTTCGTGGCTATGCAGTTGCGAAACCGACCAAAATGGTCAGGGTCTCCCAAAATGGTCAGTATTTTTTTACTCGATTTAAGCAGGAAACTTACGCGAAAATTAACGAATTTTTAGCGACCATTATGGCCGTTTGCCGAAAAGTTATATTTTGCGGCAAAAAATTATTCGTTTCATAACTACTTATGCGTAAATGACTTAAAAAATTATTTTCAACAAAATATCTTCTGGCACACACGTTGCTTTATATATAAGTCAGAAGTCGTTGAGGCCGAGCAGAAGTGAGGGCTTCTTTAAAAGGTTATGAAATGCTCGTCCTTGTAAAAGCGAATGTTTTAGTAGTAGGACTCGGAGGAAGAAGTGGTGGCCTGAAAAGGTTGCCCATCCGAGTTTTGTTTATAGATACCGGTTTAAAAGCCGGACGTTCTTTGAAAAATGAAAATGTGAATAGTGTCATCAGTACCTGGGACCTGCCGGATGCTCCGGACGGGCAATTCCTGAAAAACCTGCGGCTGGCAAAACCTTATATGCCGATTATCGCCGTGGTTGACGCAAACAATGTGCGGCAGGAAATCGCAGCCAGAAGCATCGGAACAACTGCGGTGTTAAGCAGTGATGTGTCGGATGAAGTTTTAAGGCTGACCATAACAGGTGTCCTTGGACTTGGTGATACTCAAGAACTTCAGAAACTTTGTGCCATTGCTGACGACCTAGACCATCGTCACGTATGACACGGGCCAAGACCGAACAGTGGACCCGTTGTGTCAGCAGGCAAGGCACTGGTTATAGGGAGGGATGGTTGAGAAAAAAAAATAACTTCTTCTCCTCCTCCAATAGTGGGTTGTGATCGGACAGTGATAGAAGATTACAGCCTACTGAGAGCAATCATGGCTTTTGAGCCATGTCCATATAATGGGCTCAGGAAGTTTTCTCCTCCTCCCAAATGAGTAGGGCTTGTGATCGGACAGTGAAAATCGTCGGTTGCAGCCCTCTCGAGAGCAACCACGGTATGGGACCGTGATAAGTATATACCGCGTAAGGCGGGCAAAGCTCACAAAGAGTTTTCTCCTCCTCCCAACGAGTAGGGTTATGACCGGACAGTGATAAAGATGGTTTTAACCCTCTCGAAAGCAAGCACGGCGAAGCCGTGAAAGAATACAGCTTAAAAGATTCATTTTCTCCTCTACGAAATTAGGGTTGTTGGCCGAAAGTGATAATTAGCCCGCAACCCGCAGAAGGTAACATGGCTTGACCATGTCGAAGATAGTTCTTATGGAATGAAGCATCACCCAATGTTGGGCCCCGGCCACAGATCACTGTTCGGTCTTAGGTCGGGGCCAATTTTTTTGCGCATTTAGAAAACCACTTCGTCAGGGTACTTTCCTCTCCCCAAAAAAATCATTCAGTAATCATCAAAATCATTCAACAGTTTCAACTAAGATTATTATTCACTAGCCTCAACTCATTCACTAGTATCAACTAAAATTATAATCATTTACTAACTTCAACTAATTATTGCAATTTGACGCAGATAGTCTAAAATCAACTCGACTTTGGGGATACAAATATGAAAGATATCGAACTGGAAAAATACTCATCCGCATTCACTCTGTCGGACATGGAAATATTCGTATTTCCAGAGCTTATGTATTCACTTCTATTGGCGAATATAATGAGCCCACTTGTATGGCAGTGGCGAGAAGAAAGTTCATTTAAAAAACTGGCCGGCAAAGACCCATACAAAAAACTGATGCGCCTCCGCCAGTATATTATGGATGAATTTGAGTTTAACCTCGATTTGGAGACCTGGGGACTGACTGATAAAAATTCAGAAATAAAAAGATTCGAAAAATTCCTCCCAGCCGGGGAAATCTCCAAAAGCAACGCACTTTTCGGCTACGAAGGCGATACATATTACTACGACGTCGATATCCGCAAACACTTCGGCCTTGATAAATATAACAGCGATATAATCCCATACTGGAAAACCGAAACAGTAGAGGCTATGAACGCCTTTCGCCATAAAAAAGGCTATAAAACCGGAGCAGGCGAGTGCGTATCGCTGTCAACGCTATACGCGGCGGCGGCTTTTATCGTCTGCGGAATACCGCTGGAAGATATTTATATGGTTCTAACGCCGCTGCACTCGCAAAACTTCATAGATGTCAACGGCGGAGTCATTACCAATAACAGAAGATTAGTTAGCAAATCGATGTGGTTCAACGGCACCGAACTTTCAAATAAGGCCCAGAGGGCACTTAGAAACGAACAGATAACCATAGTCGAACACACAAGCGGACTTGTTCACTGCCTTTATTCCGACGCGACAATCGATAAAAATATTTACGAGGGCTTTTGCGGCAAACTTAAGGGGTTTCTGCGGGAGGAATTGTCAACGGCTATGATGGTTAATTTCCTGCGGGCCAATCCTGATTATCAAAAGTATTTTCAGTTCTGTAAAGAATGCCGAACCAATCCGCAATTTGTCAATGCAGAAGACCTTTTCAACTACGAACATCTAAGTCCGCTGAAAGTTAGCGACTGCTCGCATAAACAACTGCTCGACGAGGTTTTTGACGGCGAATTTTCAACCGTGCCTTCCCCGAATAGAATCCGCTGCGACCAGTTCGAAGAATTTATGAGAAAGAAAAAGCCGGATATCAGAACCGAACAGGGCAGGGCGGATATTACGGAAGTTTTCGCAAAATTTATGCCTGATGCAAAAAAGTTTGTAAGCGAGCTTATCGACTTTATACATATTGAACCGAAACTGCCTACATCCGGGCAGGCCGGAGAGAAGAATTATATTCCAAGTCAGCCGATAAAAATCTCGGCAGATATGTCCAGAGAGCAGATAATCGATTACCTGAAAAGCATAAGAGGCACAAATATTGTCGCAGACCTTGCATTTTACGCATACCGCGATATGGAAAGCTGCGACTGGAAGCCTTTTGTAAAATCGGCAATTGAGCGAAGCCCGGTCTCTATCGAAATGGCCAAAGATAAAAGTATTGAGCAGACTTATCAATGGCTGAAAGATATGCCGAATGAATCGATATATGACGGCAAGAGACTGGCGCAGCCGGACGAGGTGGCCAATTACGGCAGGGGAGATGGGATTGAAAAGGCGATTACACTTGCCAATATCCTGCATAAAAGAGAGCCGGAGAAAGAAATTTCAGTCAGGATAAACGGCGGCAGCGTTGTTGTGGAAGTGGAGAAAAAATTTGAATTTGAAAGTTCAAAAGTGTTTGAGAAAGAAATAACAATAAATAAAGAAGAATACAAAATACGGTAAAAGAATTGCTGCTATTATATTGTTGTATGTATTAGGCTAAAAATAGGTGAAATTATGACGATATCAAAATATTATTGTCCTTCTTGCGGCAAACGAATAAGTTGGAGACAAAGATTCAAGTTTACTAGTTGGACTGGTTTTAGAAAATCCTCGCCTTGTCCTAATTGCGGAAAACTTCTTATCTGGTCAAAGTGGCCTTGGAGAATGATAAATATAGGGTGCATTAGCGGCTGTCTTCTTTTTATTAGTTTACTGGTTTCAAAAATAGAAGCTACAAAAGATTTAATAAACATAATATTTCTGATAATATCATTATTAATGCTATGGTGTATGTTTATGATTAAATTGGAAGTATCAGACTCAGACGATAAAAAATAATCTCAAAAATCAAAGTGCAAAATGACATATTAAGATTAAAAAAATAGGTAAACGTCCCCTATTATTCCAACGTCCCCTATTATTCCTAAAGGTCGTTTAAATTTCAGGAACCAGTTTACCACTTCGTAATGCCTCTAAGGCTTTTAATCTATCTTCAAACTCAACATCAGAAAGCAAATCTTGGCGATACAAAGATCT
The DNA here is from genome assembly GCA_003142595.1 of Phycisphaerales bacterium. Classification (GTDB taxonomy): domain Bacteria; phylum Planctomycetota; class Phycisphaerae; order Sedimentisphaerales; family UBA12454; genus UBA12454. The sequence goes on along the minus strand of PLMU01000007.1, from coordinate 375,056 downwards.
CAAAAAGTTTTCTGTAGTTTGTCCTTGTTTCCTGGTATTACATTTGTGGCAGGCTGCCACAATATTTTTATAAGAATTATTACCGTCATTCACTTGTGGAATAACGTGGTCGAGTTCGCAAGTGTCAGTTGAAATTTCTTTCAAACAGTAAAAACAGCGTCCTTGCTCTCTTTTGATCAACTGGGTAACGTACTTACGGCTTGTAAAAAAATCTAATGTTTCAATATCAACTTCAATGATGGTTTTTTGCGGAACTTCTAAACCCAATTCTTCAGGCAACAAGACCTTGACTATATAACCTTTTCTAGTCTGCTCTATTTTTATGCAACCTTTATTATTAAGCGATCGGATTCTTCCACGCGCTGTATAATTTGAAAAATCCAACGCAGAAGCCATTTGGGGAATTGGTATAGTTGTTGATTCGACGTCATGAAGACGAGTTTGGCGAAGAAGATAGTAGTACAATGCTCGCTCTTGGACATCAATTTTATACTGTGGAAAGAGCAAGTCTTCTATATCTTGATAAATCTTTTTCCAATTCTCCGTCATTGCTTGATTCTCTGACTACTAAATAAGTATTTGCTAGTTTCAATATTCTAAATTACTTGTTATGTTTCTTTGTTTTTTATTATTGGGATAAATTATATCCTTAAAAAGCTAAAAAACAAAGGGAAAATTAGGGTATAGGGGGTATGATTTAGAGGATATTTTTTACAAAAAGCGCATGTAAAAACTTGCGCGCTTCAAAAAAATAAAAAAATTTATCTCGTTTGACTACAACAAGTTGCGAATTGTGGACAAAAAATTATTGGTCATTTTTTTGCAAAAGCGCGCAAGTTCTGCATAAGGGTAGAGAACTGTATTTTGTATACGGTGAACCCCCAAGATGAACTTGGGGGCTTTCGGATTATTAAAAGCAACCCCCAGACACGTCTGGGGGCTAAACATTTAACGAACCCCCGGCACCCCGATGAGATAGCTGCGGCATCTCACAGGGCAGGCAGGTCCGGGGGCTAACCACGGACCCCCACTGAAAGTGGGGGCTAAACAAATTTACCCCCGCAATTTCCTTTTCTGCGGAAAAGAAAATTAAATCGGAGAACTTCATTGGGGCGGGGGTCTCCGCTTCGCTTCGACAATTCATTCCCCATGCAGAAATCATATTTCACATATTATTATCAGGATGTCGTTGCGCTTATTGGCGTGTGGTTTTTGCTGCGCTGGCGAAAATTGAAATGCGGGCATCCGTACCGCAAAATAAAACTGACGCAAAATCAATATGCTATAGTCGAGCCGGAAGATTTCGAGGAACTAAACAAATATAAATGGTACGCAGTAAACGGGGGGCATACTTTTTACGCTGTTCGGCCGGGCTATAATGAAAATTACAAAAGAACGACGATAAAAATGCACCGGCAGATTATGCGGCCTGCGAGGGATAAATATGTCGATCATATAAATCATAACGGGCTGGATAACCGGAGGGAAAACCTGCAATGCGTAACGCCGGAGCAGAATAGCTGGAACCGCAAAAAAGAAAAGGTCGGCGGAAGCTCAAAATATACCGGCGTGCGATGGTGCGAACATCGCAAAAAATGGCGGGCCAGTATCAGGCGTAACGGGGCAAAAGAACATTTGGGCTATTTTGACAGTGAAATAGAGGCGGCAAAGGCATACGATGAGGCGGCGAAACTATTTAGAGGAAGATTCGCAGTATTGAATTTTTAATGGTTATAGCCACTAAGACACAAAGGCACAAAGGGAATAAATCCTAAATCCTAATATCTAAATCCTAAACAAATTCAAATTACCAAAATTCAAATGTTCAAAACAATTTTAACGTCCAACACCCAACATCGAACGTCCAACGTCCAATGATGAATCGCTCCGAAGTTGTGAATTTTGATTGGCATTATGGGCGAAAATAATGATAATAATGGGGCAAATATGAAAAATAAGAAATTAAATTTTGCTGGGACGGCGTTTGCCGTGCTGTCGCTGCTTTGCGGGGTGCCGGGGCCGTTAATCATAAAATATATCGCGCCCGATATGGACTTCTGGACACAGAATTTTCTGCGATATGTGGTTGCTGTCTTAACAATGCTTCCGTTTATTTTTCTTTCGCAAAAAAAAGATTTCTATTCAAAAGAACTTTGGCGAAAGGCACTGATAATAGCAGTAATCAACGTCGTGGTGCAATGCTGCTGGGGCGCTGCATTTTATTATATCAATCCCGCGTTTGTTACGCTGCTATCCAAGTCGTCAATCCTGTGGACTGTAGCAATATCATTAATTTTCTTCGCAGACGAGAGGCCACTGGTAAAAAGCTGGGCTTTCTGGGCTTCATTTATTATCGTGATAATCGGACTTGCCGGCGTTATGGTTTTCAAACAGGATTTTTCGACGAAGGCGTCTATTATAGGAATAGTTTTGACATTGGGCTTTGCGATTAGCTGGGCGTTTTATACTATTTCGATAAAGGCACTGCTGAAAAATGAGGATTCAGTAACAAGTTTTACGATTGTATCGATTTATTCGACGATAGGACTGGGCATTTTGGCATTTTGGTTTGGAAAACCTATGCAATGCGTAAACTTTTCAGGAAATATATGGTTTTTGCTGATTTTAAGTTCTTTGACAAGCATATCCGCGGCGCACGTAACTTTTTACTCTGCGATAAAGAGAATTGGTTCATCTATTCCGACACTTGTTGTTCTGGCTCAGCCGTTTCTTGTTTTGCTGGTTTCACAGGCTATGTTTAACGAACATCTCAACGGGCCGCAATGGTTTTTCGGGTTGCTGCTCATTGCAGGAGCAGGACTGGCAATAAAGGCACAAGAACACGTAAATAAAAATTAAAAATTAAGGATATTGCAATGACGACAGGCATAACAAAACGTTTATCGTTTCTCGACAGATTTCTGACGCTGTGGATTTTTTTGGCGATGTTCATCGGCGTCGGGGCAGGGTATCTTTATCCGCCGATAGTAAAATTCTGGAACGCATTTCAATATGACACAACGAATATTCCAATCGCGATAGGTTTAATTCTGATGATGTATCCGCCGTTGGCCAAGGTGAAGTATGAAGAGCTTGGCGAAGTATTTAAAAATTATAAAATTCTGGGCCTGTCTCTGATACAGAACTGGCTCATCGGGCCGGTTCTGATGTTTTTGCTGGCGATTATATTTCTGCGAGGCTATCCGGAATATATGATTGGTCTTATTCTAATCGGCCTTGCCCGGTGCATCGCGATGGTTATCGTATGGAATGAACTTGCGGGCGGCGACAGCGAATATGCCGCGGGACTTGTCGCGTTTAATTCTATTTTTCAGGTTCTTTTCTTTTCGGTTTACGCGTATGTTTTCATTACGGTTCTGCCGCCGATGGTCGGCCTGAAGGGGACTGTCGTAAATGTCAGCATCGTTCAAATCGCCAAAAGCGTTTTTGTCTATCTCGGCGTCCCGTTTATCGCAGGAGTAATAACGCGATTTAGTCTTATTAATCTTAAAGGCAAAGACTGGTATCAAAATAAATTCATCCCTAAAATCAGCCCCATTACATTGATCGCTCTTCTTTTTACAATCATTGTGATGTTCAGCCTTAAAGGCGAATTTATAGTTTCGCTGCCGATGGATGTGCTGCGGATAGCGGTTCCGCTGCTGATTTATTTTGTAGTGATGTTTTTTATTACGTTTTATATCAGCGCAAAAGCCGGCGCAAATTATGCCAAATCGGCTACGCTGTCTTTCACCGCGGCCAGCAATAATTTCGAATTGGCTATCGCGGTAGCGGTTGCGGTTTTCGGCATTAACTCCGGTCAGGCATTCGCTGCCGTTATCGGGCCGCTGGTTGAAGTGCCGGCGTTAATTAGTCTTGTGAATGTGAGCCTTTGGATAAAGAAGAAATACTTTATATGAGATGTTATATTGTTTATACTGAATAAATAGAAGATAATAAAAAATCGGCAATGAGGTAGTTTAATGCAAGACCGCAGCGAAGGTATAAATAGGACTTGCGAAAAGCGGGGTAATATGACAATGGGCTGGTGCGGAAAATTACTGCAGTTGCGAATTTGTTTCATTGCATTATTATTGATTTTTTTTGCACAAACTACCAATATAGCACCGGCAGGCCCTCCTTTTTTGACAGATGATCCTGAACCGGTAGAGCTGCACCACTGGGAATTTTACACTGCCACCCAAACTGCTGTGACCCGCAAAGGCACAAACGTCACGGCGCCGCATATCGAAATCAATTACGGGGCATTACCAGACCTACAGTTACATGTAATAACTCCCTTTGAGTATGACAATCCTCGCGGAGATAAAAGGCATTACGGCTATGGCGATACAGAGTTGGGTGTCAAGTGGCGATTCATTCACGAGACTGATAAGATGCCGCAAATAGGTGTTTTTCCCCTTATCGAAATGCCTACCGGCAATAAAGACCAGGGCCTTGGCAACGGGAAACCGCAAGTATTTTTGCCCTTGTGGGGACAAAAAAGCTGGGGCAAGTGGAAGAGTTATGGCGGCGGAGGCTACTGGCTTAACCCTGGTGAGGGCAACAAAAACTATTGGTTCACCGGCTGGGTGCTGCAACGGCAGATTACGGAAAAACTCGCGCTCGGCGGAGAAATTTTTCATGCCACACCAAGCGAGGAAAACGGCGATAGCCGGACCGGCGTGAATTTCGGCGGCACTTATGATTTTACAGAAAACTATCATCTGCTCTTCTCGGTTGGACAGGACATCAAAGGGCCAAATCTTCTTATCGGTTATTTGGCGATTCAGATTACGTTCTGAGTTGTTCCTTAAGCTGGGTACCATTGCCTTTGGCGGCCCATATATGAATAATACTGCCGCTTGATATGTAAATTTTATTATTTTTAGATTGAAAATACGACTATTTCGTTATATCTTATCTTTAGAATTGAAGATTGTAGGGCGATGAGGTTCGCCTAATAAACCGCCTATAAAAAGGATGATAACCTCTACCGGCAAAGGTAGAGGTTTTTTTATGCCTCTATCATAAAAGTGATAGGGGTTTTTATTTTGAAAGGACAGGATTATGGATATTAAAGTTGATGCCGTTCCATTAATCGTCGGCTTATTGGTATTTCTATCGAGTATTATCTCCCTAAAGGCAGGGCTTTCTGTCGCCATCATAGAAATTCTTATCGGCGCGGCTGCCGCTTATTTCGGCCTCAAGGCAGAAGATTGGATGTTATACATTGCAGGTTTCGGCGGCATAGTTCTTACTTTTCTGGCGGGATCCGAAATCGACACTCATCTTATGAAGGAAAAATTCAAGGAAAGCTTCCTTATCGGCACTTGCTCATTTCTGTTTCCTTTCGCAATAGTTTTTCTTTATACTTTTTATGTAGCGCATTGGACATTGCAGGCATCGCTTATCGCAGGCACTGCTCTTTCGACAACTTCACTTGCGGTTGTTTATTCAGTGCTGGTGGAAACAGGCCTGTCGAAAACTGAAATCGGCAAACTTCTTATGGCCGCCACTTTCATTACAGATATGGGTACCGCTATTGCCTTGAGTATTCTTTTCGCCAAACCTACTATCTACACCGCCGTTTTTCTTGTCGTCTCCGTTATCGTCATAATATTTGCGACAAAATTTTCTCATCTTGTTTTTCACAGCCGCACCTTAAAAAACAAAGTCATCGAGCCTGAGATAAAATATATTTTCGTACTGCTATTGCTGTTTATGTATTTCGCCAAACTTGGCGACGGCCACGCTGTTTTGCCGGCGTTTTTCTTGGGTTTGCTGATGTCAGGCCATTTCAAGGAGACAAGCGAAACAAAAGTTGTCAGGAACCGTCTGCGAACCGTTGCCTATGCGTTTATTACGCCGATATTTTTCATTGTCGGCGGATTGAAAGTTTCGGTCCCGATGATTATTGCGGCATTCGGCCTGTTTTTGATTCTTTTTATTCTCAAGATTGCAGCAAAATTTATCGGCGTTTATTTCCTCGCGAAAAAATACATTCCGCGCGGCAGTATCTACACAACGCTTCTTATGAGTACCGGTCTTACATTTGGAACGATTTCGAGCGTATTCGGCTTGACGGCCGGCATCATTAATCAGACGCAGTATTCAATCCTTGTAGGAGTAGTCATAGCCAGCGCCGTTATACCCACATTCATTGCGCAAAAATGGTTTATGCCTGTCGAAGAAGAAGACCTTGTCGAGTTGGAAAACGGCAGTTAACACATTGATTAGTCTTGAAAATATTGCAGTTATCGTTTATTTATACTTGTATGGCTCAGATAGATAATAATCGAAAATCGGCAATGAGATTTATTTTGCTGCTTGGGGTTGTCAGCCTTCTTGCGGATATGACTTATGAATCGGCGAGAAGTCTGGCCGGGCCTTATCTTTCCACCCTCGGCGCAACAGGGGCAGTTGTAGGAATAACGGCAGGGCTGGGCGAATTGCTGGGATACGGGCTGAGGTATTTTTCGGGCCTATTGAGCGATAAAACACGGCGATACTGGCTTATTACCATTGTCGGATATGTGGTAAATCTTCTGGCGGTTCCGCTGCTGGCGCTGACGCATCATTGGCCGCTGGCGGTCGCACTGATGATAACCGAGAGAATCGGCAAATCGATTCGAACACCTGCCCGCGATGTGATGCTTTCGCACGCGACTGCGACAGTCGGCAGGGGATGGGGATTTGGGATTCACGAGGCGATGGACCAAATCGGCGCAATGACCGGCCCACTGATTGTTATGATTGTCCTGGCGATTAACGGCTCGTATCGTTATGCCTTTGCGGTTTTGGCCATACCGGCTTGTTTGGCGATTACAGTGCTTTTGATTGCTCGAAATATTTATCCGCATCCGCAAAAACTCGAAAAGGCTCCAGAGGATAACAAACAGGATGTCAAACTTCCCAAAGCGTTCTGGCTTTATCTCGCTGCCGTTGGCCTTGTCGCCGCCGGTTTTGCCGATTATCCGCTGATTGCGTTTCATATAAAACAGCACAATATTTTCGCCGACAAATGGATTCCGCTTCTTTACGCAATCGCTATGGGTGTTGACGGCCTGGCGGCTCTTTTCTTTGGCAAATTATATGACAAAAAGAAACTGCTTTCGCTGGCGACAGCGGTGGTGATTTCGTCTCTCTTTGCGATTTTCGCTTTTTCGCTTTCGCCGATATGGATTATCGTCGGGATTATGCTCTGGTCTGTCGGCATGGGCGCACAGGAATCTATTATAAGGGCCGCGGTAGCCGATTTTGTCCCAACAGTCAAACGCGGCACAGGCTACGGCATCTTTAACGCAGGCTACGGTATTTGCTGGTTTTTGGGAAGTGCTCTGATGGGCGTTCTTTATGATTTTTCTATTCCGGCTCTTATCGTTTTTTCAGTTGTTTCCCAGGCCGCCTCACTACCCCTGTTTGTCAGCTCGCAAAAACACTTTGCTAAAAATTAAAAAAACAGGGTTCGTTTTTTTAATTTTACCTAAAACCATTCCATCAGATTCATTTTTTTCTATCCCCTTTAATTCTTCCATTTTTAAGTTGTAGTAGGTACATCTGAAGTTAATATGTCTTCATCTGGAATCTCGCTACCAATAGGCTCAAGTTCAAGTTGTCGTTTGAGCCATGATTCACGCAAAGCCGGAGTCTCTTTAATGGCCTTTTCAATGGAAAGACTTTCATGATATTCTTTCGCTTCCGCCATCATAGTCCATTTCACGGTAAGGCCAAATTTTTCAACTTCTTCACGAATGTGTTTAAGATCAACTCTGAAAAATTCCTTACGATGATTTACTTTGTTCATTTGCATCATTACAAAATGTCTATGCAACTGGTGTTCTAATGCTGGAGCATCTTCACTAAAAATCAGTGCATGAACATCAAATTCAAAAGGTACACTTGAATCTCCGAGTTCATCTACTCTATCCTGTGGCTCCAATCTACGCGTCAACCCGATTTTATATACATCTTCCCCGAACGAACCTATATTCGAAATAATATAGACATGACCTCGTTTTGTTTGTTGGGCCATAGATAAAGCACGCTGATTTCGTTCTTCCGCCTCCTTAAGCTTTTCTGAAAGTTCTTGAAGTTGCTTTTCATATTGTACCTTTTGTTCAGAAGTGGCTTGTTCGATCTGTTGTTGAGCTTTATCCATTGCCTTTCGCAACATTTCTTGTTCTTTTGCTGCATCAAGCATAGCTTGTTCATATTCTCGACGAGCCTTTTCCTCTTCACGCATCTGTTCTTTAATGCGTCTTTGTTCTTCACGTTCCTGTAATTTAAGTTCTTGTGCAATAGTTGCCCACTTCAATTCATTAATCCTCGCATTAAGATATTCCTCGGTAATCCTCGCATCCCTAAACGCTTTTCCATTGTAATTAACAACTGCAAAAGCATCGCGAATTTCTTGTTCTAATGTCCCAATATTATCATGTTTAACTCTGGAGAGAATAGAATCGACCTTTCCATTGAACGCATCGATAACAAAATTAGTGGCCGTATCACGGCGGCTCATTTCTACATATTCACATGTAGCTGCTGTGTTATTTCGAATCATCGCCTTTGTATGTTCTCTTGCCGTTTTCAACTCTTGACCGGCCTGAACATGACCGAAATCTTCAGCTAAATCGTCTAATAAACTATGTGTAGGAATAACATATTGATCACCATATCCTCTGATAATATTTTTCATTGCCTTGGCTGTATGTTCATAAAGCGTGGCATTTTTCATTATTTCATAAGCACCACCTGCGATTTCTTTTGCTTTGGCATTGGCCGCATCAATAATCTGTTTTGCCTGAGTAGTAACGGAATCCTGAGTCAGTTGAGCTTCAGCTTTTATTACCTTAACTTGCTGCTTTGCTTCCAACATAATAAGATCTGCATCATTTTTAGCCGTTGTTAAAAGCGTATCAACCTGTTGCTGTGAAGTTGCTGTTAATTGTTGTGCGTAGGAGTTTGCCTTATCCAAAATATTTTTAGCTGTTTGAATTATTTCTTGTGCTTTTGCATCAGCATCTGCAACCGTTGCCCATTTAGCAAGACTTTGAATCTTTGCTTTTAGGTCTGAAATATATTTTGCACATTTTTGAATATCTTCTTGGTATTTTGTTTTTTGATTAGATAATTCGGCATCGAGAGATGAGATTTGTTTTTGAGATGAAGAAAGCAAGAAAAGCAGAAATATTACAACTGCAAGTATTACGACCAACAAAATAACCAGTGGTATTGCCATACTCGTCCTCCTATTTTAAAATCATAGTAGATTATACCCTTAAAAATTGCTTTATCAAACAGAATTTATGGGGGCTAAGCAGTCACATAACCCGTAAAACGAAAGACTTAACGAGCAGCGTAACCGTAACCGAAGGACGTGTTTTTTCTCTCCTTGCTTCTTTACTTCCTTTTTGCTATAATAATCATATATCTGCTTTAAGGATAATTAATGAAAATTACATTTCACGGGGCTGCACGGGAAGTAACCGGCTCGGCTCACATAGTTACAATCAACGGTAAAAACATTCTGCTCGACTGCGGGTTGTTTCAGGGCAGAAGAAAAGAAGCGTTCGAAAAGAACCGCAATTTCCAGTTTGACCCGGCCAAAATCGACGTAATGCTGCTTTCGCACGCCCATATGGACCACAGCGGCAATATTCCGACGCTCGTTAAAAGAGGCTACAAAGGCAAAATCTTCTGCACCGAAGCGACCGCCGACCTGTGCGACGTAATGTTTCAGGATTGCGCCCGCATCCAGGTTCACGATGTTGAATATATCAATAAAAAGCGCATCAGTCAGGGCAAAGCTCCTTTCGAGCCGCTTTATACAGTTGAGGACGCCGATATTGCGTCAAAGCATCTTGTGCCGATTCCGTATTCGAAACCGTTTAAAATTTTTGATAATGTCGAGGTTTGCTTCCACGACGCAGGCCATATTTTAGGCTCGGCGTTTGTGGAGATAAATTACAAAGAAAACGGCACTGGCGCAAAAAAGATTGTCTTCACCGGCGACATCGGCAGACGAGACATTCCTATTTTGCAAGACCCTGTCGTTATAAAGGATATTGATTATTTAATTACCGAAAGCACTTATGGCGACCGCAAGCACCCGCCCGCCGCGGATGCCAAGGCCGCTCTCAAGGCAGTTGTCGATAAAATTTTCCAAACCAGAGGCAAGCTGATTATCCCCGCCTTTAGCATTGGCAGAACGCAATATATTGTTTATCTGCTCAATAAACTGCACAGCGAAGGCCAGCTTCGCACGCTTCCGATTTTTGTCGATTCGCCCCTGTCCAGCGCAGCAACCGAAGTTTATAGAAAGCATAAGGAGTGCTGGGACGCGGCCGCGCTGGAGTTTTTGATTGACGGCCACGAGCCTTTCGACTTTGAAAAGCTGCGATATACCGAAAGTGTCGAGGAGTCCCGGACATTGAACGATATGTCCGGCCCGATGATTATTATTTCAGCGTCGGGAATGTGCGAAGCCGGCAGGATACTTCATCACCTCAGGAACAATATCGAAGACCCCAGGAATATCATTTTGGTTGTCGGCTATATGGCTGAAAATACTCTTGGCCGTCGGATTGCCGAGCACCAGAAGCTGGTCAAAATTTTCGGTACTGTCCAGCCGCTCAGGGCCGGCGTTGAGGAAATCGCCGCTTTGAGCGCCCATGCTGACGAATTCGAGATGCTCGACTATTTCGATAAGTGCGGAGCCTCGCACATTGAGCACGCTTTCTGCGTCCACGGCGAACAGAACGCCCTTGAGTTTTTCAGTACAAAGCTGCGCGAAGCGGGCATGCAAAACGTCCATATTCCTTCACCCGGCGACGTATTTGAATTTTGATAGACTCCCCGGCGTATTTTTACTTGAAAAATACAGGGATATTCTGTAAACTAATTCTTTCTTATCGCCAACGTAGCTCAACGGTGGAGCTCCGGTTTTGTAAACCGGGGGTTATCGGTTCGAATCCGATCGTTGGCTTTCGGAGCATTTTAAGTAAAAAGACCGATAAAAAGGCAAATCTTTCTTGACCCCCTCGGATTAAAATATATATAATTACTCGTTTCCAGAATAGGTAATTTTACGGAGAAACAAGTTGAAAAAGGCGATTGAAAAGGCAAAGGCACTGGTTGACGCGATGGAGTATATCCGTCAGTTTCGCGGCAAAATTGTTGTCGTCAAGCTCGGCGGAAGCGTTATTGACGAGCCTGAGTATCAGAAGAAGCTCCTGGCTGACGTAGTCTTTATGGCTACCGTCGGCATTAGACCTGTTCTGGTCCACGGCGGAGGCAAGGCTATAACAAAGGCTATGAACGAGTCAGGCCTTGAGCCGCAGTGGGTCAACGGAAGACGATATACCGACGAGCGGACTATGGCTATCGTAGAGCACGTCCTGATACACGATATAAACGCCTCCATCTGCGAGACGATAAAGCAGCTGGGGTGCGAAGCGATGGGACTGCATTCGTTAAGCAGCTGCGTTCTTTTCGCTGAGCCGCTGCGGATGACCGATTCGCAGGGCAGAAAAATCGACCTCGGCCTTGTCGGCGAAGTCAAGAACGTAAACAGTCAATTGCTGAAGAACCTCTGCGCAAGCGAAACGATTCCGGTAATCGCACCTGTCGCAATCGACCGGGGCGGCGGAAAGCTCAACGTCAATGCCGACACCGCAGCGGGCAGAGTTGCCGCGGCTGTTGATGCGGAAAAATTTGTCTCGGTAAGCGATACTAACGGCATCCTCAAGGATGTGAACGACCCGGAAAGCAATATATCAAGCGCGACCGAAACGGAAATAAAGCAGATGATTGAATCGGGCATTATAACCGAAGGTATGCTGCCGAAAGTCGAGGCCTGCCTTATCGCCCTCGATGGCGGTGCAAAGAAGGCTCATATAATCGACGGAAGAATCCGCCACTCTCTGCTGCTGGAAATATATACCGAAGAAGGTATTGGAACACAGATAATTAAATAAGGATAAAGAAGAATAAAAAATGACTACAAATGAAGTAATCGAAATGTTCAATAAGTATGTTATCGCCAATTACAACCGATTGCCGAAGGTTATCGAAAGCGGCAGGGGAAGCTATATATATGATACGGACGGCAATAAGATTCTCGATATGTTTCCCGGCTGGGCGGTCAGCGGAATAGGACACTGCCATCCGAAGGTTGTAAAAGCCATCCAGAAGCAGGCGAAAATTCTGTTGCATATGGATAATACCTTTTACACCGAGTTGCAGGGACGCCTTGCCCAAATGCTGGGCGAGCGGGCGTTCGGAGGCAAAAGCTTTTTCTGCAACAGCGGCGCCGAGGCCAACGAAGCGGCGCTGAAACTTGCGAGAATCCATACGCCGAAAGGCAAATATAAGTATATTACCGCACTGGGCAGCTTTCACGGCAGAACATTCGGCGCTATGACTGCCACGGCTCAGCCGAAAAAATTTGAAAGTTTTCAGCCTGTTGTGCCGGGCTTTGTTTATGTGCCTTTTAACGATGTCGATACGTTGAAAAAAGCGTTTGACGACGAAGTGGCCGCGGTAATGATTGAGCCGATTCAGGGCGAAGGCGGCATAAATGTCGCGACACCTGAATATATGAAAGCGATTCGTCAGCTTTGCGATAAGAACCAGGCGATGATGATACTCGATGAAGTCCAGACAGGTATGGGCCGGACCGGAAAATGGTTCGGATATCAGCATTATGATGTTGTGCCTGATATTATCACTCTGGCAAAGGCGCTTGGCGGCGGCGTTGCAATCGGCGCGATGATGGCAAAGCCGGAAATTGCCGCTTCGCTTACCCCGGGTACGCACGCATCGACTTTTGGCGGAAATTGTATTGCCTGTGCAGCCGGTGTTGCGGTAATTGAAGCAATCGAAGAAGAAAATCTGCTCCAAAATGCAGTCAAAATAGGTCAATACGCAGTCGACAAACTTAATAAGTTAAAGAGCAAACACAGTATAATAGACCATATTCGCGGCAAAGGCCTGATGATTGGCATTCAGCTAAAATCGCCGGGCGCCGAAATAGTTAGTAATTGCCTCAAAAACGGTCTGCGGGTAAATTGCACGCAGGATACCGTTCTGCGATTTATGCCTGCGATGAATGTTACCGCAAAACAGATTGACGAAGCGGTTAAAATTCTCGATAATGTTCTTAGCGAGATGAAAAAATGAAAGATTTCTTATCTGTAAGCAGCTGCACGGCCGATGAGCTTCTCGAATTGCTCGATTTGAGCGACAAGCTCAAAAAATACTACAAGAAGGGCAACCGCGACCTTTGTCTTGTCGGCAAGAGTCTGGTTATGCTTTTTGAAAAGCCATCTCTGCGGACGCGGATGAGCTTTCAGATTGCGATGGCACAGCTCGGCGGACATCCTATTTATGTCAAACCTGAAGATATCGGCGGCATCGGCAAACGTGAGCCGATAAAAGATATGGCCCGTGTTCTGGACCGTTACGCCAATGGTATTATGGCACGAACATTCGCACACGAAACGGTTATTGAGCTTGCGAAATTCGCCGAGATTCCCGTGATAAACGCGCTGACCGACTGGTCACATCCGTGCCAGGCGATGGCGGATATTATGACGATTCGCGAACATTTTGGAAAACTGGCAGGAATTAAAATCGCTTATATCGGCGACGGCAATAATGTTGCGCGTTCGCTGGCCTATGGCTGCGCAAAGTTAGGTATGAAAATTGTGATTGCTTCGCCGAAAGGTTACCAGCTCGACAAAGAATCGATTGACGGCACAAACAAGATAGCCGCCGGCACAACAACTCAGATTAATAATCCTCACGATGCCGTAAAAGGCGCTGATGTGATTTACACCGATACCTGGGTAAGTATGGGCCAGGAAGACGAAAAGACAAAGAGGGTCGCAGATTTTCAGGGCTTTGCCGTCGATTCAAAATTGCTTAGCGAGGCGCCAAAGGCAAAAATAATGCATTGTCTGCCTGCTTATCGCGGCTACGAAATAACCGAGGAGGCTATGGAATCGGCAAATTCAATCGTTTTTGATGAGGCCGAAAACCGTCTGCACTTCCAGCGGGCATTATTGAAAAAACTCCTGAGCCAATGAAAATTCTGGTAGCGACAACAAATCCGGGCAAACTGAAAGAAATATCAGAAATGCTGGATTTCGATATTGAATGGCAAAGTCTTGCTGAATTTCCCAACATAAAAGAAGTAGAAGAGGACGGCAAAACTTTTGCCGAGAACGCACGCAAAAAAGCTCTCGGCTACACAAAACAAACAGGCCTTTGGACTTTAGCTGATGATTCCGGTTTAGTTGTCGATGCGATTGGCGGACAGCCCGGAGTAAAATCGGCGCGCTTTAGCGGGGAAAAGGAGAAGGACAGGAAACTTCTCGACCATAAAAATATGGCAAAGCTTTTAGACCTGCTCAAGAATGTTCCAAAAGAAAAAAGAACAGCCAGATTTGTCTGCTGTCTGTGTTTAGCAAGTCCTGAAAAAGTCTTGATTGAAACAGAAGGAAAACTTGAAGGAATAATCGCTGATAAAGAAGCTGGCAGCAATGGTTTTGGATATGACCCGGTTTTTTTTGTGCCGGCTTTAAATAAGACAGTTGCGCAATTGGGGACTGAAGAAAAAAATGGCATTTCTCATCGCGGAAATGCCATTCGATCATTTGCCCCCATTTTTCAAACGCTTATAAAAAACTATAAGCATTAATCGGTTTAATACATCGGACCAAATGGGCCCGGATACATCCTCGGCGGTACTGTGTTCCCGGCAAAATGGCTTAACAAAATCAGCCCTAAAAGTATTATTGCCACAACGGCAATCGGCCAAAATGCCTCCTGATGCATAAGTCTTTCAGATGACAATGCTAAGTTATGTTCCCACAGATGTATTTTATGGTCTATTAGTCTTATGTCGTTTCTAATATTCATTTTTAACCCTCCTAACTATATCCTATCTATGTATACTACGTTCGCGGCGTAAGTTGCGTTCAAAAATAGGGTAATAAATTGTCTGTCTGGGGCAACGTCCGGTATAAAAAATCGTTTTTCCTTGACAATATCGGTTTTGGTATGTATTTGTCCTTATCTTATGGCAAAAAAGACCCGTTCTAAAAATTCGTCAGGAAAAAATCTTGTTATTGTAGAATCCCCCGCCAAGGCCAAGACCATCAACAAATATCTCGGCGATGATTTCAAAGTCTATGCATCGATGGGGCACGTCAGGGATCTGCCATCCAAAGGTTTGAGCGTCGATATTGAAAATAATTTCGAGCCGACTTATGAAATTACGGCCGGCAGAAGAAAACTCGTCGGCACTTTAAAGGCCGAGGCGAAGAACTGCAAAAAATTATATCTGGCGACAGACCTTGATAGAGAGGGCGAGGCGATTGCCTGGCATCTGTCAGAGGTGCTTGGTGTGCCGGACGATGACACATATCGTGTGATTTTTAACGAAATAACAAAAAAAGCAATCGAGCAGGCTTTCGCAAATCCCGGCAAAATCGATATGGACAAGGTGATGGCTCAGCAGGCAAGAAGAATCCTCGACCGGATTGTCGGTTATAAAATCAGTCCGCTGCTTTGGAAAAAAGTCGCAATGGGACTCTCGGCCGGTCGCGTTCAGTCGGTCGCGGTTAAAATGGTTGTCGATCGCGAAAGAGAAATACGCGCGTTTAAGCCCGTCGAATACTGGCTCATACCTGCCATTTTCACCAATAAGATTGACAAACAATCGGAATACTCAAAACAATGGCAGCAGTTGATACAGACCAAAGATGAAAAAGACAAAGGCCCGACGATTGCTCAGCAAAACGATTGGCTTGCCGCCCGCAGTGCGTTTATGGCAGAGCTTTCTACAGTTAACGGCAAAACTTTTTCTGCAGACAACCAGCAGGAGTCACAAAAGATTTATCAGGCTCTTAAAGATGCCCAGTTTATTATCAGCAATATTCAGGTTAAAAGTTCAACTTCACGGCCTGCTCCTCCATTTATTACATCGACGCTTCAGCAATCGGCGGCCAACCGGCTCGGCTTTGCGACAAAGCGAACGATGCGGGTCGCGCAGCAGTTATATGAAGGTATCGACCTGGGCTCGATGGGTTCGCTGGGTTTGATTACATATATGCGAACCGACAGCACGCATCTTGCGCCGGAAGCGATTAACGATTCAAGAAGATATATTGCCGGCAACATCGGCGAAAAGTATTTACCTGAAAAACCGAATTATTATGCCTCAGGCAAAAACGCGCAGCAGGCTCACGAAGCAATCAGGCCGACAGATGTTGATATTGTTCCCGGGCAGATAAGGGATTTGCTCAGCGATGAGTTGTATAAACTTTACGACCTTATTTGGCGCAGGTTTGTCTCTTCGCAGATGTCCGCTGCCCAGTGGAATACGACAACGCTCGAAATTGCAGCCGATACAGCCGTGGGCAAATGCTGCTATAAGGCGCAGGGCAGGGTGCTTGTCTTCGATGGCTTTACAAAGATTTGGCAGACAGGTTCAGCAGAGCAGCAATTGCCGCAATTGAATCAGAACGATAAAGTCGCGGCTATCGATATAAAGGCCGACCAGCATTTCACAAAGCCGCCGGCTCGTTTCAATGAGGCGTCTCTTGTAAAGGCTCTTGAAAAAGAAGGAATCGGCAGGCCGAGCACTTACGCCTCGATTATCAGCACTATCCAGGACAGAGGATATGTTGAGCAGTTAGACAGGCAGTTTCATACTACCGATGTTGGCGAAGTTGTTACCGACAAGCTCAGCGAATTTTTCCCCAAAATTATGGATATGGCTTTTACACGGCATATGGAGGAGCAGCTCGACAAGATTGAAGAGCAGCATCTTGACTGGGTCAAGGTTCTAAGCGAATTTTATGGTCCGTTCAAAAAGGACCTTGAAATTGCCGGCAAGGAGATGGAGCACGCAAAGGCCGAGACTACTCCGAGCGAATATACCTGCCCGAAATGCGGCAAGCCGCTGGTTTACAGGTTTGGCAGGAACGGCAAATTTTTAAGTTGTTCGACTTATCCGGATTGTAAATTTTCCGGCCCCTGCGACAGAAGCGGAAAAATGATGGTAGATGAAGTAACCGAATTTAAATGTACAAAGTGCGGCAAGCCTATGGTGAAAAAGCGGAGCAGGTTCGGTGAGTTTTTGGGCTGCTCGGATTATCCGAATTGCAAGACGACTATGCGTATTGACAAGGCTGGCAATATTCTTCCGCCTAAGCCGCCGGCAGAGCCGACGGGCATAAAATGTTATAAATGTGAAAAGGGCGAGCTTGTTATCAGACAGAGCAAAAAGGGTCCTTTCCTGGGCTGTAATAAATTTCCACGGTGCAGGACAATAGTAAGTTTCAAGAAAATGGATGAATTGAAGGATCTTCAGGCCAAAGGTATTTGGCCTCCGAAGAGTTTTGAAAAAGCCGATGAACTGCTTGGCAGGGTCAAAAAAGGTTCTGCGAAATTAGCAAAATCCTCTGTTAAGCAGGAGGACGAATCTCCGGAAAAATCAGATAAATCCTCAGAAAAGCAGGACGATAAATCCCCGGCAAAAGTAAAGAAAAGCAAAGTCGAATCCGCCGGAAAGAAAAAAGAAATCGAATCTGCCAAAAGCGATTAAAAAATGGAATAAAAAAAACGAGCAGTTGCGCCCGGTGAAGAAACGCCACTGCTCGCAGGAGGAGGAAGAAGAAGATTACAGTTTTACATATTCACTTTTATATATATTTAATAATCGGCAGTTTGTTCAATGTTTCATTAAAAATTTACCAATAAATTAAAAGCAATAATACAATTTTTTGATTTTAAAGGAAATTTGCTGTTAAAAGGGGGAATTTAGAGATGAGTAAAGTTTTATTAAAATTGTATCTTATTGTGCAAAAAGAAGTTACGACAACAACGCATTTTAACTTTTTGATGGCGTTTTTCTGCGATATAAACTATATAATTAGACTTTATTCACAAAAAACCTGTTAATAAAAGAATTATAGATAAAGGATATGCTAAATTTTTGAACTATTATGATACCTGAAAAAGATACAAATAACTCCGAACGTAAGCCCATAGAAACAGTCGAACCTATCGGCAAAAGAGTCCTTATCCGCAAAGATGAAGATAAAAAAGAAACAAAAGGCGGTATCAAGCTCCCCGATAATATCGAAATACCAACCATCACCGGCAGAGTCGTAGCAGTCTCGGCAGAAGTTGACAGTATGCCGGAAATCCCTCTTAAACAATACGACAAAGTTCTGTTCAATCCTAAAGGTGCAATACCAGTCGATTTCGAAGGCGACAATAGACTGTTCGTCGTCGAAGTGGAAAATATCGTGGCGGTGTTTAGAAGGTCGTGAAAAACTTTTAAGGCGCAAAAAAATGGGCCAGCAGCGGTTAAACTGCCGGCCCTACTTCTTCCTTCTCCGAGCACTTAAGTGCTTCCAAAATGAGTCCGCATTAAAGATTCCGGGGACGGGTCCTTTTATGCAGATGTCATAAAAAATTAAGAAAATTGCCTTTTCATTAAAAGTTTATTACGCCAGAAATAAATACCAGTTATCAGCAAGACCAAAGTCTGCGGTTCAGGAACAGGCTCAACCGGTGTGGTTGGCGGATAATAATGAGGATCCGAAGGAGACGTAGTGGCTTCTTCAAGACTTGAGTCGTAATAATCACTACGTCCTGTTAATTTTTGCTCGCCTCGACTTGCGGGCGCCGAACCGTTGTCGCCGGGCATAGCATATCCATCTCTCTGAAAAACCGCTATAATTATCTTTGGCCCGTCAACAGACATCATTGTGCGGTTTGACGTCGGGTCGCTTACATCGCCAAGCCAATAAACAAATTTCCATCCTGAATTCGCAACGGTAGTCAATGTAACAGTTTCATTGATACCGAAGTTATGGACACCGATGCCGGGTTTGATATCGCCGGCTCCGGCGGGACTTTCCTGCACAAATACAGCGTAATTGCTGTTTGCCAATGTTTTAAGGCTTAATGCGAGGATAAAACAGATTATAAGATGCCAGGATTTCATTTGATTGCGGATGTTTTCCTGCGATTAAATGTAAATATAAGAATCGCCAGCAAAAGCAGAGCGATAGTAGCCGGCTCGGGTATGGGTGACGTTGAGGGTGTCGGCAGCGCTGCCATCTCGCTGGCTCCGCCGCCGCTAATGGTTCCAAATCCCATTGTCGGCGAATGGACGGAAGTGAAAATCAGAACATTGGAACATTCTCTTTTGTTCAGGCTCTGATCTGCAAATATGAACCAGGCACTTTGTGCAAAAATATTGGACAATAGAGGATCAACGCCGGACCCGTATGTATTATCGGTGTAAATATTGTCGATTACCACGCCGCTGGAGATTCCCACTGAGAAAAAATCAATCGCGACATTAGTATGAGATCGGCTGAGAATCTGATATGCGTAAATGTATTCACTGTCGCCGGTAAGGTCTTTGCCGGGATATATGCCGGGAGCATAAACTGCATATTCGACATCAGCGTTCAAACTGACATTTGACACCGTAATATCGAAAGATGTTGTGCCTGTAAAACCTGTCATTGCATTCGTGTCGTTGCAGAGAGAAGCTTTGGCGCTTACGGCAAAAACAAATGCACATGTGAGCGCACAAGCGAGAAAAATGGTAATATTTCCTTTTATAGTTTTCATAATCGTTGTTCCGATTTAAAACGCCTGACAATATGCGCAGTATCTCCGCATTGAAGTTTTAGATTTCCCCAAAAGACCTTTGCCGCAGAGTAATGAGAAAAAAGGCTGCAGCTAAGTCAATAAAATGTGTAACAATACCAACAGCGGCTCATCAACGAAGCTTATACAAAAGCCTACTCCTACCCCAACTTAGTGTGAAATATATCTATGACTATTAGAACATAATAAATATGAAAAGTCAAGTGATTTTACCCATTTTAACATAGAATCTGCGTTTGTCCGGTAAAAATGGGGTTTTTGCAGTCAGATATAAAAAAGCACAAAAATTTTTTAAACAAATAAAAATACAGTTGGCATCAACGGCAATATTAGAGGTAAAAAGCGGAAACGAGTGAGTGAAAATCGTGATTAAATAACCAATAAAAAACCCCGCCATTTTGGCGGGGTCAATTAATATTTTAACCTTTTTGGACGTATTTTTTGATGTTGCGAAAAGCCTGGCGGAGACGATTTTCGTTTTCGACAAGCGCGATTCGCATATAACCTTCGCCGTTTTCGCCGAAGGCTCTGCCGGGCGAGATGACGACATTGGCGTTTTCAACCAAATCCATCGCGAAATCGATAGTTCCCTTACCTTTTAACTGGTCGTCAGGCACTCTTGCCCAGACGAACATCGAGGCACGAGGTTTTTCGACCTGCCAGCCGAGACGGCTGAGACACTCGCAAACGACATCCCTGCGGAACTGATATTTTTGGTTCTGTTCATCGGTGTCTTTTTCGCACTGACGCATCGCGACAATGCTCGCAATCTGAATGGCCTGGAAAATGCCGTAATCGTAATAGCCTTTTATTGTGGCGAGGGCCTCAATCATCTGCTTGTTTCCTGCGGCAAAGCCGATGCGCCAGCCTGCCATATTGAAAGCCTTACTCATCGTGGAAAATTCAACGCCGACGTCCTTGGCTCCCTTTGCGGAAAGAAAACTCGGCGCCTTGTATCCGTCAAAACAGGTATCGCCGTAAGCAAAGTCGTGAATGACAGCGATATTAAGTTTTCTGGCGATATCGACAACGGTCTCAAAATAACCCGGTATGTCGATTGTCATTGCAGTTGGATTATGCGGAAAGTTTAAAATCATTACTTTCGGACGCGGATAAAGCTTTTCGCAGGTCTCGTGGATATTTTTTAAAGAATCCAGAGTATTGCCAAGCGGAACTGTAACGACATTTGCGCCGGCCAAATTGACAGCGTAAATATGAATTGGAAACGCCGGGTCCGCGACGATAGCGGTATCGCCGGGGCCGAGCATCGCAAGGCACATATGACTGAAACCTTCCTTGCTTCCAATGCAGGCCAGGACCTCTGTATTTGGGTCGAGCTCGACGTTATATTTTTTGGCGTATTTTATCGCCACTTCTCTTCTGAGATTGAAGATGCCTCTGCTTGCGCTGTAACGCTGGTTGCGCGGGTCGCGTGCGGCTTCGCAAAGCTTATCGACAATAACCTGCGGAGTCGGGTCGGATGGATTTCCCATACCCAGGTCGATAATGTCAATCTGCTGCTGGCGTTTGGCAAGTTTAAGCGCATTGAGTCTGCCGAATAAATACGGCGGCAACCTTTTTATACGTTCTGCCGGTTCTATTTTGAATTCTTCCATATTTTATACTCACTAAAATACAATAATCTTAATTTGTATCGACAAGTATATGCAAAAGAGATGAATTTTAAAAGTCAAATTTTACCGCTGAACAGCCTTTATGTTTTCAGCGAATCCAATTCGTTAACGGCTATCGGCACAAAGATGAAAATCGGCATCCAGGCCCACAATTCCGGCATAACCCTGCCTGCAATCATTATTTCCGGAGCAAAAATTTTGCTTACGAAAGTCAAAACATAGCACGCCCCAGTCAGGCCAAAACTTATAAAGACGGCGGATTTAAGACTTTTCGGGTCTCTGCAGACGAGTATCGGCAACGAAATCATCAGCATAATAAAATTAATTATCGGGTCTGTCAGCCTGAAATTTTTCTGAGCGTAGAGCCGGGCGAGGTCTTTCGGGCTCTGTTTGGCAAGTTTGATAAGGTCGTAAGAGCTGAGCAAATCCATGTTAGACGAATTTCGCCTTACCGGAATATCCTTCGGAGTAAGGTCGCTGCGGCAGGCTTTTATCGGCTGATAAGGTTTGTCCGAAATTTCCTTCGAGACCGTCAGATACGTACCGTTTTTGAGAATCCATGATTTGCTGTCATAGTCATAAGAGGCCGAGTCGGCCTTGATAATGCCGGTGACGTCCCAAAGCACCCGATTATCTTTCATCTTTCGCGTTATTATCGTCGGGTTTATTATTACAGAATCCTTCACTCTGAACGTCGGCGAGCAAAACAGGCTGCCGTTACTGTCGCTGATGAACCACATATTATAAGTGAGCGTTTCGATGACGGCATCCTGTGAACGGACGAGCTTATCGGCTATGGGAGGGATTAAAAGCTCCTGGTCGATTACGTGCAGGCCTGTAAACGCCAGAGATAATAACAGGATTGGTGCTATCACCCGCTTGAGACTTACACCTGATGCCATAATTGCCACCAACTCATTGCTTCGGGTCATTTTGCCCAGCGAAAACACTGCCGCCACTACGGTAATCATTCCCGCGAAGTCGCGAAAATACAGCAAGCTGCTTCTGCCGTAATATAAGATGATGTTTGCCATAATCTGGCCTGCTGTAAGCTGTGCATTTTCATAAAATTCGTCAATATTGACAAACAAGTCTGTCATTATGCGCAGCCCCATCAGCACAAGGAATGCTATCAGATATCCTGTAAGAAAGTTTTTCGCTACGTATTTATCAAGTATCTTCATATTTAATTTTTCAGCATTTTTCTGTAAAGCGAGACAGCGAAAATTGTCAGAAGCAGCAATCCTGCCCACATGAATGACACGCCGAGGTCTGCGCCTAAATGTACAGAATGGTTTCTTGTAATATTTTTTCCGGTCATAATAATAACAAGTAAAGCGGCAGCAGGAATAGAGCTGACGCCAAAAGCTGTCAGTAAATGACCGCCTCTGAATTTAATGCCGAGTTCGATGCCGATTATTATCAGGGTTATACAGCCTATGCCAAAGACGAGTCTTGAGTGAATTTCGGCCTTGATATCCATAAGCGTCACATGGATTTTTCGTTTCAGTTCATTAATAAGCCCTTTGAGCCTTAATGACGGCGCAGCGAGGTAACTGTGATTTTTGGCAGTGTCGATAATATCGTCTCCCAGTTTTGCGGTGACGGAATCCGGCAGGCATAAGTCTTTTGCAGAATAGCGAGATTTAATATATTCCATACCGCGGTCAAGCCAGACTGCATTTGGAAAAGTAAGCAGGATTTTATTGCTGGGCCTGGTTTGAGTTTCAGTTGAAAGTTGAAGCGTCAGTTTTTCGCCGTGGTAACTTCTTGTAAGTTCGCCGCTCTTCCTGTCGTATTCGAACAATTGAACCTTTCCGAGCAGTTCGATTGCGCCCTGTCCGGTAAGCACAGATTTTTCGCCCCTGAAACGTATCTGAGACTCATCGTTGCTGAGCTGATAAAGATTATCGCTTTTTGATATTATTACGCTATTGATATCCTGAGCCAGCAGTTCGAGCGTCAACTGCTCATAGGCGTTCCATGCACAAACAGCGATAGGATAATAAGTTATAGGTGAAGCCTTAATGGCGTTTATCTGATCGATTTTACGGAATGCTACACTGTCGCCCATAGGCGATGCAAATTCGCCGAGGACGGAAATTGCTTTGAAGAATACTCCGCCGTGCTCGTCAAACTGAAATGCGTTCCTTGCGAAAACCTTTACTTCGTTTGTTTTTGCTGTGCTGTCGAAATTAACCGTTGCCGATTCAGCGGTAATTAGTTTTTTCTCCTGTCCTCCGGCGGAGTTGATAATTACCACGCCCAGCAGGCCGGAATTTTTGACGTCTGTTGCGTCGGCGTAAATTCTGAAACTCCCGCCGGGCAGACAATAGTAGCCCTGCCGCTGGATATTGCGAAACAAAATCTGCTTGGCGTCGGCCTTCATCGCCATTTCAGCTTTTTGAACGTAAACCGGCACGACGTGAAAACTTAATATCAGATTGGCTATGGAAATTATAATCGCAAGCACAAGGCCGGGATAAAAAAGCATCGCTGGACTTATGCCGCTTGCTTTGCAGGCGTCAAATTCGTTGTCGGCGGCGAAACGGCCGTAAACAAGAGAAGTGGCGAAAAGAGCAGCGACCGGCAAAACAAATGTAAAGGTAATGGGCATAAAATAGGAAAGCAAATCAAAGACCTGATTCGGACCTACGCCGAATTCCTGAATTGGCCGTAAGAGACTGCCCAGACTCATGATAACGCCTAATGCCAATGACGTTAGGACGAAAACCTTGAGCAATTCCTTGAATATGTATCTGTGTAGGATAAAAACCATAATTTTCTGTAGTCATTTTCGTCAAATTGGTGGTTTTTGCAACAAAAATAGTCCCACACCTTCTTTTTTAAATAACGTGACAAATTGAACGAGGAATTGGGGCCAATTCATTTCATTTGACCTTAAGACGTTTGGGACGTAAACTTTATCCCCTTATGACGACAAGGAAGATGATTATAAATGCGGACGATTTCGGGCTTTGTGAAGGCGTGAACAGGGCTGTTTACGAAGCGCATACCCGCGGGGTGCTGACCAGCACAACGATTATGGCTAATATGCCGGCGGTGGATGAGGCGATAGCGATTGCGAGAAAAACGCCGAGCCTGGGTATGGGCGTTCATCTGAATGCGACGGAAGGCAGGCCTCTTTCGTCAGGCGGGGTGCTTGTCGGCGAAGATGGGGAATTCAAATATTCGGCATATACACTTGCGATGAAAAGCCTTGTGGATAAAAAAGTGCTCAAGGCACTGGAAATCGAACTTGCGGCGCAGATTGAGTCGATTATCGATAAAGGGATTGTGCCGACGCATCTGGATTCGCATAAACACTTCCATTGCTTTGGGCCCATATATAGGATAGTATGTTCGCTGGCCGAGCGGTTTGGGATTCGGGCGATTCGTTGGCCGTGGGAGCCGGCGACAGTCGGGTATGGGGATTGGCCGCGGGTAGGAGGATTTGGCGATAAGATGCGGGCGATGCTGCTGCGATATTTGACGCTGAACTGTCAGAAGATTGACAGCCGTTTTATAAAAAACGATATATTCTTCGGTGTACTTCATACGGGGCGGATTGACGATAAATTCTGGGCGGAAATCGGCAAGACGCAGTTCGAAGGTGTGGCGGAGGTAATGACGCATCCGGGATATCCGAATGGGCTAACGCATACGCGGCTTGTTAAGGAGCGGGAAGCTGAGCTGAAATGGCTTTGCGATGCGGGGACGAAAAAGATTCTTGGCGAAGCGGGAATTGAGCTTGTGCATTACGGAAATATTGACGGGAAATGAAAATGAGTGAAGCAAGCGTGAAATATTCGGTTGTTGTGCCGCTGTATAACGAAGAGTCGGTAGTCGATGAGCTTTATCAACGGCTGACGCGGGTAATGAAGCAACTTGGCGGAAGCTATGAGCTTGTGCTTGTCGAAGACGGAAGCGCAGACTCGACGCTCGAAAAGCTGAAAGAAATTGCCGAGAAGGATGAGCATGTTGTGGTAGTTGGGCTTCGGAGGAATTTCGGGCAGACGCCTGCGCTTGCGGCGGGATTCGATTGCTCGCGTGGCGAAGTGATAGTCAGTATGGACGGAGATTTGCAGCATTTGCCGGAGGAGATACCGGCGTTTCTGGAAAAGATTGAAGAGGGGTATGATGTTGTCAGCGGATGGCGCGAGAAGCGGGTCGATAACCTGATTATGCGAAAGATTCCGAGCAGGGCGGCGAACTGGCTGGCGTCAAAAATCAGTGGGGTGGATATTCATGATTTCGGCACGACGTTTAAGGCATACAAGCGGCAGATAATTCAGGATTTGCGGCTATACGGCGAGATGCATCGATTTATACCGGCGCTTGTTTCGTCCAGCGGGGCGAAAATTATCGAAATACCAATCAAGAATATTGAAAGGCAGGCTGGCAAGAGCAATTACGGGATATCGCGGACGTTCAGGGTGGCGTTCGATTTGATAACGCTGCGATTTTTGCTGGGATATATTACGCGGCCGCTGCATTTTTTCGGCAAGGCGGCGTTTTACTGTATTGTGGCGGCGTGTCTGATTTTAGCTTATGTACTTTTCGATAAGCTGTATTTTAATGTTCCAATATTTATGGCGCACGGGCCGCTGACAGCGGCGGGGATTAGTCTTTTGCTTATGGGTATGATTTTTATTTCGACAGGATTACTGGGCGAGATGATAAGCAGAGTTTATTTTGAGGCGACCGATAGAAAAATTTACGCGGTCAGGAAAATTTTCAGGAAACAAAGCAGGTAAACAATGAATCCCGCACCTTCTAAATATTCAGGAATTATTCGGATTTTATTAAGAAGTGAAGCGGTTGTGTGATTATGAAAGATTTCAAGAAAAACGAATAAAAAGAAGGTGCGGGATGAAAAAGAAAAGTCCAATTTTTGTATGGCTGTGGCTGATAGTAATAGTTCTATCTATAACGGGGCTTGTGAGACATTTCAGTATAAAGAATTTTCATGTAATAGAGCCGGGTGTGCTTTATACGAGCGGTCAGCCGCGAGGAATGGATTATACCCGCCTTTTATACAAATATCATATTGCCACATTTGTCAATCTTCGCAGCGCCGACGAACATCAGGACCAAAACTGGCACAATGAAGAGATATCGTGGATGAAAAGCAACGGCGCAAAATATATAGAACTTCCCATGTCAAGAGATGTTGGCATTCCCGATACGGAAACATCCCGACAATTTCTGGAAATAATGAGCGAACGCATCAATCTGCCGATACTTTTGCACGACGGTAGCGGAAAAGAGAGGGTTTCATATCTTGCGGCGATATGGATGCTGAAATCGGGCGGATTTAATCTGGAGCAGGCAATAGAGAGAATCAAGCAGATAAAAGGTCAGCCGCTAACGGAGCAGGAGATGGATTTCGTGAAATCTCTTGCGCATTAGGCGAACTTAATTTTTGTGGAAGAGGGCTCCTTCGATGTGTTTTTGGCCGCTACGTTCGGCTTCCTGCTGATAAAAAATTGAATTATACCTGCCATCTGCAATTAATTTTTTGTAGTCGTCACCGGTAGCGATAATATACTGGCCATCTTCATATTTTTTGTAAATCTCGGCAATATCGGTGATTTTAGGAATGATTCTGCCCGTGTAATGAATTGTGCGAGCAGAGGCGCCGTTGTAAGCGACAAGTTTTTCATTTGGGGCGACGATTTTGCCGATTTTTAGCGAAAAAATTCTAGAAGGATTGTTGTAATCCATCGGGACAAAGAAATAAGTAAAGAACATCATTATAATTGCGCAATAGCCGGCGAAAAGCAGAACAGTCGCGGCGATTTTGCGCTTTTGGACAAACAAAACAACCACAAGGGCGGTAATAATACAAAACATCAAAAAGATATGAATCGCAGGCCAGATAAAAGATTTTTGTTTTGTGAACGTCCAATATATAAGTGCAATCGTTCCGGCGGCAAAAGCGATTAAATGGCCGGTAAAAAACAATTTAACGTATTTAAGATTGAAAACTCTATTCTCAAATATCATATCGTGCAGACAAATAGCGGCTAAAATTGAGAAAGCAGGAATTGCCGGCAGGATGTAGTGCTGGCGTTTTCCGCCGGAGATGCTCATAACCACAAGCTGTATAACTAACCATAACCACAGATACCCCATAACCGGCTTTTTTTTGTCCCAGATGGAACGGAAAGGCTCTATAACCGTGTGAAGCACAAAAGCGGAAAAAGGAGCGGTAAACAGAAAGATAATCATCAGATAAAACCAGAACGGTTTTTGGCCTGAAGCGTAATCGCCGGTGAAGCGGTCAATGAATTCTCTTTTCCAGAAGGCCATGCTGCCGGTGGTTTTGGAGGCAATCATAAACAGCCAGGGTAGAAAAATCAGAAGAAATAAAATCGTGCCGATTATCGGCAGGGTGAGTTTTACTTTGTCCCATTTTTTGGAAACGACGAAATAAAGGAAAATCGGCGGTGCGACAAGAGCCAGCGGAACAGGACCTTTCGCGAGCATACCCAGGGAGAAGCTGAGCCAGAAGACAAGCATATATAGAACCTGCCGGCGACGAGATTTTGACTCCATCGCAGTGTAAAAACTCATCATAGAAATAGTAACCATCGAACAAAGCAGCATTTCAGGCCTGCCATTGTGCGAATATCTGATAAACCCCAGAGTTGAAATCCAAACGGCAGTTGAGAGAATCGCAATGGGAAACTGGAACCATTTGGCGGTGAAAAACAAAATAACCGCGGCAGAAAAAACGGCGGTTGCAGCGCTTGGCAGACGGGTTGAAAACTCATCGACAGTGCCGGTAATTTTGGCAATAGAGGCGACAAGCCAGTAGCTGAGCGGAGTTTTTTGCAATCGCACCTGGCCGTTGTATTTGGGCAAAATCCAGTCGCCGGTTTGGAGCATTTCTCTTGCGGTTACGGATACGAGGCACTCGTGATTGTCCAGCGGACCATCAGAAAGCGCCCAAAAGGCAACAACGACAGCATAAACCATCACCGCGATAACCAAAAAAATCTTTGAATTATTAGTTTCAATCATATTATTTTATCAAAATCCTTTTTGCGGTCAGGACAGCAGCAAAAGCAATAGCCGCTGTTTCAACTCTCAATATCGTATCAGTTAGTCTGACGGATTGCGCGTTAATTTTTTTCAGCATATTCTCTTCGGCTTCCGTCAGGCCGCCTTCAGGACCGACAAAGGCGATTACGTCATTTTCGGCAGGACTAAAAATTGTAATTGATTTAGTATCAGATGTTAAAGAACCGAAAATAATTTTAGCGTCAGGATAATCAATTTTCAGTTTTTCTATTACATTTTTGAAATCCGCGGGTTTGTCAATTACAGGCAGAAATAACCTTTGGCACTGTTTTGCCGATTCGAGAGCGATTGTATCGAGCCGCTGCTGCTGAATCGATTGCTTAACAGTTCTTTCGAAAATGACAGGAACAATCCGGTCAACGCCTAATTCGGTGCATTTTGCCACAAGCATCTCAAATCGCTCGCCTTTGGCAATACTGGACGCTATTATGATTCTGTTTTTTTGAGGTTTTGGATAACTTTTAATATCTTTAATAGTCAAACTGGCAATATTTTTTTCGATTTTGCCAATAACGGCCTGCGCGATAGTGCCGTTGCCATCGAATAATTCGACAGAATCGCCGATGCTGAGCCTGAGAACTTTTGTGAGGTGACGAAACTGCGCATCGGAAATGACGGCGGCAGTATCGGGATTTATATTATCGCAAAAGAATCTTGTCGTTCTCATCCCGCACCTTCTTTATATTCTATATTTATTAAATGGGATGTAATGCAGTTAAACTTTAAACTATATAAAAGACACTGAGAATTCATTGAATATTTAGAAGGTGCGGGACTCATAAACTGGTGTTTAAAACCGCCCCATTACCCAGGTATTCAGCGATTTTATTGTAGTCTTCGGCGCCGTGACAGTCCGGTTCGTATTCGAAAATGGTTTTACCGTAGCTCGGGGCTTCGGCGAGTTTGATATTTCTTCGCACAAAGGAAGGAATAATTTTGGCGTTACTCCAGGGACACTGATTAGTGCGTGCGCTGTCGAGGAATTTATCGATATCGCTTTTAATCTCTTCCGAAAGCGAAGTTCTGCTGTCGAACATACAGAGAAGTATTCCGCTTACCTTGAGAGACGGATTAATTCTTTTGCTGACAAGCGTAATGGTCTGGAGCAGTTTTCCCAGACCCTGGAGTGCGAGAAAATGCGGCTGGAGCGGGATAATAACTTCTTCCGCAGCGGCAAGAGCGTTTAAAGTTAAAAGACCCAGCGAGGGAGGGCAATCGATAATCAGATAGTCGAAATTAAGTTTTGATTTTGCGATAGCTTCGCGAAATATGATTTCTCTGCCGACGACGCTGACAAGTTCGCTTTCCGCTCCGACAAGGTGAATATTGGAACCGAGCAGAAAGAGGTTGGGCCTTGCTTCGATAAGAGCCTGGTCAAAATCAGCAGAGCCGGTCAGGACCTTGTATGTGCCGAACTCGATTTTGTCGGGCTCGATGCCGAGATGTATTGTAAGATGGGCCTGCGGGTCAAAATCGGCAGCGACGACTTTTGCCCCCTTTTGCGCCAGAGCGGCAGCGATGTTGACGACTGAGGTTGTCTTTCCTACGCCGCCTTTCTGGTTGAGTAAAACTATTTTTCGCATTTGCTGTCTGAATCCGTTTTTAATTTTTTATAGATTGCATCCATTACACCATTAACAAATGCCGGCGACGACTCAGCGCTGTATTTTTTGGCAAGCTCTATCGCCTCATTAATCACAACTTTAGCCGGGATGTCTGGACAGTATTTTAACTGGTATGCCCCGAGCCTGAGAATACTTCTGTCGACCTGATTTAATCTTGAAAGCTCCCATTTGGCCGCTGCGGTAGTAATAAGTTTGTCGCACTCGGCGAGGGAATCCCAAACGCCCTTCGACCATTTTTCCGCAAGCTGCCGAGTAGCGCCGTCATCGGTATTCTCAGAAAAGAAAACGGCGAGCATCTCCAGGACGGAGGCGCCCTGAACATCCATCTGGCAGATAGCCTGCATAACAAGCTCTCTTGCCCTGGTTCTTCTGTCGGTTGAAGGCATACTAATCCGGTTTCTGATTATATTTGAGAGAGCACGTTGACCATTTCTATCGCGCTGGCAGCGGCTGTAGCGCCTGCATTGCCAGACTTGGTGCCTGCACGTTCAATTGCCTGCTCAATGGTATCACAGGTAAGGATACCAAAAATTGTCGGAACGCCGGTATCATAGTTAATCTGGCTGATGCCGCGGCTAACCTGCTGACAAACATATTCATAATGATTCGTGTGGCCGCGAATAACCACGCCGAGACAGATTACCGCATCGCATTTTCCGCCTGCAGCGAGTTTTTTCGCAACGGGCGTGATTTCAATCGAGCCTGGAACCCAGACAACTGTAATCTGCCCTTCTTCGGCGCCGTGTCTCTGCAGAGCATCGATAGCGCCTGAAAGAAGCTTCGAGGAAATAAACTCGTTGAAGCGGCTGATAACTATGGCAAATTTAGCCTTACCTACGGTAAGCTTTCCCTGTATCTGTTTTATCATAACCTAATACTCCTTATGCAATTTTAAAAATATCAAAGGCATTATAAGACCAAAACCAATAATTTTCCACAAAAAGGCACATTCCAAGATTTAAAATTTAAGATTTAAGATTTAGAATTTATATAAGTTGTTATTTAGTAATGTGTTATGAGTATTTTGGCGGGGTTTTGTCTGCTTTATTTAGATTTTAAAAAAGCCTTATTTATGATTAACCGCATCCTTTTTTCTGCCGATTTGAATTGTGGGTAACTATTGAATTGCAGGGATATTATATGAATTTTGACAACGGATTCGAGCAGAACGAGGAATTTAACTCCTGGGACCAGGCAGAGCAGAAGGCTGTAAAGGCTTATGAACTTTACGAAGAGGGGAAAATGAATGAGGCTCTATCTGCGATGAACGAGGCAATCGATATCAATCCATCCAATGACAGATGGCATTTCAATAAAGCATTAACGCTTGACGCGATGGATAGATACGAGCAGGCGATAGAGGAATATAAACTTGCGCTGGAGCTTAGTCCTGAAGATATCGAGACGCTGAACTGTCTTGCGGTCGATTATACCCGCACAGGTCAATACGATTTGGCGTTGTCTGTATTCGAACAAATAGAAATAATCGACCCTGAATTCGAGCCGGGCTACTGCAACAGGATAATTACCTATACCGAGATGGGCAATTATGAAATGGCCGAGCATATGTTTTATCTTGCCCAGCAGATAAACGAAAATTGTCCGCTGTGTTTTTACAATATAGGCAATTCATTTTTTATCCAGGGCAATTTTAAAAAAGCCATCTGGTGCTGGGAAAAGACAGCCGGCTTCGAGCCGAACCATCCGCAAATTAATTACCACATCGCGCGAGGCTACTGGAACCTGGGCGAAAAGCAAATGGCGTGGCGACATTTTATCGAGGAGCTTAAAAAAAATCCGGGCGATAAAGAAGTTATTTTTGATTTCGGGCTATTTCTTCTCGGTTGCGGAGATACGGTTTCGGCAGGCGAGAAATTCCGCAGAATACTGGAAATCGAGCCGGATTGCGCACCGGCAGTATTTTATCTTGGCGAAATAGAATTAAGCGCCGGCAGAAAAAGAGAAGCCGCAAAACTATATCTTGAGGCGTTAAAGATAGACAGAAATACTGTAGGACCCAGATTTCGCCTTGCCCAGATGGCGATAGAACGAAAAGAGAAAGGTGAAGCGTTTTCACTGCTTGGGGCTGAGCTCGAATTAGATATAAGCCAGCCGGAGATTTTGCAGGCGATAGGTATAATGATGATGGAGCTGGGACAGGCAGACTATGCGACGCATTGTTTTTTAAGAGTATCGGAGCTTGAGCCGACGAGCGCGTTAAATTATCTGTATCTGGCTAAAGTGCTCGCTGTGCGAGGTGAACAGGAAGACGCGGCACAGTTTCTTGATTATGCGATTGAGCTGAGCGCGGCAGATTCTGAGCTGGTCAAAGGGGTGTCGCTGGTTTACCTTGATATGGGGATGCCTCAAAAGGCTCTCGAAGTGCTGACGACAATAAAATCAGGAAAGGCCGGATTGGGACTGAAAATAGTTAAGGCAGTTGCAAAAACAAAACTGCTGTTTCAGAGGATGAGGAATTTCAGGAAATAAAAAAGGTTGCTTTGTGGATGACAAAAAAGTTTTGCCTTTAAAGCAACCTTCTTAATAACACAAGATGATGCTAACGCTTTTAAAAAATCCTGTCAACAATTAATTTCATGTTTTTTTCACTATCTATGACCTTATTTTATCCTTAACTTTGTCGAATCAATAATATGAGCCGAGCGTTTTCCTTCGCGGCGGGCTTTTCTCCCTTTAAATGCAAAAACCTTTCATCTGGACTATTCTGAAAATAAAGAGTATATTAAATCCTAAATAGCCAAGCAGCCAATATAGTCTTTGCGGGCATTTGGCGGCCTGATTATCCAAAAATGATGTTTTCAGGTTTTGAAAGTGCTGTTATAATAGCAGCTTAAATAATTGGAGCAGATATGATTCTTCTTGAAACGCATAGTCTGGTAAAGAAATATTCCGGCAGAACAGTCGTAAATGATGTTTCGATAACTGTTGAACAGCGAAGCATAATCGGACTTCTGGGCAGAAACGGAGCGGGAAAGACAACCACATTCAGAATGGTTATGGGAATGATTTCGCCAAACGGCGGGGCGGTAGTATTCGAAGGTTCTGATATAACAAATCTGCCGATGTATAAACGTGCCCGTTTGGGAATGGGTTATCTATCGCAGGAGCCGAGCGTATTTCAGCGGCTTAGCGTAAAAGATAATCTGCTCGCTATTCTTGAGACGATGTCGCTGACGGCAACGGAGCGGAATCGAAAAGCCAATGAGCTTATCGAACGTTTTGCTCTTGACGAAGTTGCCGACAGCCAGGCGAGATTTCTTTCGGGCGGCGAACGAAGGAAACTTGAAATTGCACGGGCGATGGTTACAAATCCGTCATTGATTTTGCTCGATGAGCCGTTCAGCGGCGTTGACCCGATTGCGGTCGAAGAACTTCAGACTGAAATTCACAGATTAGTTGCATCGGGAGTAAGTATTCTTATTACGGACCATAACGTCGAAAGGACACTTGAAGTTTCCGATAAGGCATACATAATTGACCACGGCAGAGTAATAGCCGAGGGCAGCCCGGCTGAGATAGTAAAAAATGAGCTTGTTCGCAAAAGTTATCTTGGCCATACATTCAAAGGCGATGAATTTGACGATACGGCCGACAGGAGCGGGTAATGATTGAGGTTGAAAAATGCTGTATAACCAGATACCCGGCGCCTGTGCTTGCTCAAAAAGCAAAACCAGTGGAGGAGTTTGACGATAGCCTCCGCGCTCTTGCCGATAAAATGAAGGATATAATGGTTGAGAATAAAGGCGTGGGATTGGCCGGGCCGCAGGCGGGAGTGGGTTTGAGAATTTTTGTCGCGTCGCCGGACGGCACGAAAGAAAACGCGAAAGTTTATATTAATCCTGTTATTACGCCATCGGGGACACTTGTAACAAACGAAGAAGGCTGTTTGTCTCTGCCGGGAATTTGGGGCAATGTACATAGGTATTCCGAATGTTCGATAAAAGCCCAGGGACTTGACGGCAAGGAATTTACCGAAGAGGGCCAGGGACTTCTTGTGAGGATTTTTCAGCACGAATGCGACCATCTTGACGGTACACTTATAGCAGATAAGCTCTCAACGGTTGCGAAAATTGCTGCACGCAGGAAGCTCAAACAACTTCGCGAAGATTATGAGAATCAGAACAAATGAGAATAGTCTATTGCGGCTGCGGTCGGTTTGGAATTGATTCGTTAAATGCCTTAAAGGCATCTAAGCATCAGCTTGTACATATTATAACTCATCCCGAAAAACAGGCAGGCAGAGGAAGGAAAATACGCGCAAACGATGTTGAACAATGGGCAATTAAAAATAATATACCATTTACAACTATCGAGGATGTAAATTGCGACAAGGGAATGGAAATCGCTAAAAAATTCGCTCCTGACTTGATTGTCGTTATCGCGTTCGGCCAGAAAATTTCCGCTGAAATCATAAATATCCCTGCCAAAGGTGCGATAAACGTTCACGGCTCGCTACTGCCGAAATACCGGGGAGCGGCGCCGATTAACTGGGCGATTATCAACGGAGAAACTGAAACCGGAATAAGTATTATTACATTGGCGCAAAAAATGGACGCGGGCGAAATACTGGCACAGGGGAAAATGAAAATCACAGATGACGATTCATTCGATATCGTTCATAATGAACTTGGCAAACTGGCGGCGCCAGTGCTGATAGAAACGATTGATAAAATAGAAGCGGGAACCGCGGTTTATGCGAAACAGGATAATTCAAAAGCGACGGCTGCTCCGAAACTGAAAAAATCAGATGGTGTTATAGATTTCAGTCAGCCGGCAAAAACAATTCATAATAAGGTAAGAGGTCTTTGGCCATGGCCGGGAGCGGCAGCGTGTTTTGTTTCGGCAAAAAGCGGCAAAAAATTTCCTGTTACGCTGGTAAAGACAAAAGTCGCAGATGAATCCTGCAAAGGCCGGCCGGCAGGGCTGATTGATGCTAATCTTAATATTGACTGCGGGACGGGCAGTTTGGAAATTCTGGAATTAAAACCGCACGGGGGAAAACTTATGAATTTTAAATCATTTTTGAACGGCAGGGCAGGCGGTGAAGGGGATTTCTTTGTGCCTCTTGAGGAAAGCGAGCGATGAAATTAACACAATTGAGTCCGCGGCGGGCGGCATGGGAGGTTTTAAGTAATTTTAACGCGGCAGAACATAACTGCGCCGAGCTTGTCGAAAAATTCGGCGAACAAACTCAAAACCGCGCGAGCCTGGTCGATATCGCATTCGGCATAATAAGAAATTCAGTATTTATCGATAACCTCATCTCGCTGGTTTCGGTTAAGCCGTTAAAAAATATTCCTGAGAAACTTCTTAATTGCATCAGAATCGCAGTCTATGAACTTATTTTTACAAGTCAGGCAGATTACGCGATTGTCAACGAAGCGGTAAACCTTGCAAAGGCAATCGGTTCCAAAAAAGGAGCGGGGTTTGCAAACGCAGTATTGAGAAAAGCGTGCGCTTCGATAAAAAACAAAACAGCGGATTTGAGCAAAGCGGATTTGCGAAAAACGCTGCCGCTGAGCCCGGCGGTCGGGTGCGAATTTTATATTGCTATTCTGCCGGATGCAGATAAACAAAAAGCAGAATATCTTAGCAGTGCATTTTCACTGCCTTTGTGGCTCGTAGAACAATGGCTCAGTCAATTTAGTTTTGAACAGACGAAAAATATTTGTTTCGCGTCTAATCGTAGACCATCAGTTTACGCAAGACCCAATAAGCTTAAAATAAATGCAAAAAAACTTTTTGAAACTCTGAAAAGCCAGGAAGTCGATTGCGAACTTGCGAAAGAATACAAAATGGTCAGGATAAACAAGTCGGGCAATATCGCAGGGCTTGAAAGTTTCAAAGCAGGTTTATTTACGATACAAGACTTGACATCATCGTTAGTTGCGAAGGTGTTGAATCCTCAGCTGGGCTGGAAAATATTTGATATCTGTGCGGCGCCTGGCACAAAGACTACGCAAATCGCAGAAGTAATTGGCGATAAAGGGGTTATAATCGCTACCGATATAGACAATTCAAGGCTTGGCAGGATTGGCGAAAACGTTCGAAGGCTTGGCATAACATCGGTAAAAATATTAACTTACGAGGATTTTCTCAAAGAGGCGGGCCGAGCTGAAGCAGATGCGGTGTTGCTCGATGTGCCCTGTTCAAATACAGGTGTGCTGGCGAAAAGACCTGAAGTAAGACTCAGGTTGGATAAAAAACGCATTGAGGAGATTGTCAAAATACAAATTGAACTGCTCGAATTCGCCGGTCCGCTTGTAAAGAAGGGCGGTAAAATCTGTTACAGCACCTGCAGTATATTGAACCAGGAAAACAGCGAAATTGTGAAAAATTTTATCAGTAAAAAAAGAGGATTTGTGCTCGAACAGGAGAAATTAATTTTACCTTGTGCCGGAACTTGGGATTTTGACGGCGGATATACTGCAGTATTAGTAAAAACGTAAAAATTAAACTATCGGACGTGTTTTTACAATTTAAATTTTAGATTTTTGAAAATTTATTTTTTTAACTATCCACATTTTTTCCACAAAATCATTTTTGGCTGTGCAAAACCTGTTCAAAATAATTTTTTTTATCTCACAACGTTATGTATTTAATAATTCTGTAGCTGTGGAAAAGAATTTTGGCAGAACTGCATTGATTTCCTAATAGTAAAGAAGTATATTCAAACTCGTTCTTTAATTTATCGGACAGCAAGACGAAAAAACTTAAGAAGTAAACTGAAGTTTATATGCAGACAACAATCACGGATGAAATAGTTGCGATCAATCAGCATCTGGCTGAAAAGATAGGACAGCAGAAATATCGTGTCTGGTTTAGAAATTCAACCAGGTTCACGGTAGCTGATGACTATCTGAAGATTGGCGTTCCCAATCCATTCGTCGGAAGCTGGATTGAGAGTCATTTTTTGTCTGACATAGCGGCCGCTGTCGAATCAGTAACGGGTTCTGCAAAAAAAATCGCGTTTAATATAGAGCCGCAGCTTGCAGGCAATCAAAGGAAGACGCAACTTGACGGACAGGCGCAGCTTGTTCAGCAGGCTCAGAATAAAACGACGCGAAGCAGATTTCGTGACGAGCGAGCCGGTGAACGGCCGCTGAAAATGACGCTGGAATCATTTATTGTAGGGCCGTCGAATCAATTAGC
Source organism: Phycisphaerales bacterium (assembly GCA_003142595.1). Lineage (GTDB taxonomy): Bacteria > Planctomycetota > Phycisphaerae > Sedimentisphaerales > UBA12454 > UBA12454. The sequence continues at coordinate 337,831 of PLMU01000007.1, read as the reverse complement.
CTACAACGCGTCGATGAGTATGATATCTGATGAGGTAAGTCCTTTCAATCCGCTGTTTATTCACGGAGGATATGGTTTGGGCAAGACTCATCTGATGCAAGGGATATGCAACACGATGAGCCGGACCAAACCGACTGCCAATTGGCTTTATGTATCAGCGGAGGATTTTACCAATCAGTTTGTGCTGGCCTTGAAGACCAAAAAGCTGGAGGCTTTCCGGAGGCGATACCGGCAAACGGATTTGTTGGCTATTGACGATATACACTTCCTGGCCAGCAAGCCTTCAACGCAGGAGGAATTCCTGCATACTTTTAATACGATAAATCTTGCGGGTAAAAAAGTAGTGCTGGCCTCGGACGCCCATCCGAAATTAATCGGCCAGCTCTGCGAGAGCCTTGTAAACAGGTTTGTATCGGGAATGGTGGTCAAGATTGAGCCGCCGGATGTCAAGACGCGGTGCAAAATAATCAGCCAAAAGGCCGCCGCGATGAATAAGGAGCTGCCGGACAAGGTTGTTGTCTATATCGCCGAGAATATCCGCTCGAATATAAGAGAGCTGGAAGGTGCGATACTGAAACTTATCGCATATTCGTCGCTGTGCAATGAGAAGATTTCGCCGGAGATGGCAAGACAGGTTCTTGCAGAGCATATTTCCAGGACGGACCCGATAGTCCATATTTCCGATATCGAGGCGACGGTAACAACATATTTCGGCATCACGCCGGCAGATGTTCATTCATCCAAAAAGGACAGGACTGTAAGTTTAGCGCGGTCTTTCAGTATGTATCTTGCCAGGAAGTATACCGATATGTCTTTTCCTGAAATCGGCAGACTGATGGGCAATAAAAATCACGCAACGGTAATCCTTGCGTGCAGGAAAATAGAGGAACATCTCAAGAATAATTCATCTGTGAACTGGCAGAGTCCCAACGGCAATAAGGTCGCAAATGCCCAGGATATTCTGGCGCAACTGAGCCAGACAATCGCGTAAACGAATCAGCCCAAAAAGTGCAAAATAATTTTTTTGTAAAGCTCCACCGCTTTTTTCAAATCTTTAATATCGATGTATTCGCCCGGCTTGTGGCATAATTGCGGTTTTCCCGGCCCGAAAATAACTATCGGCGATTTAAATACGGTTAAATACGGTGCATCGGTTGTGAAAGGCACGGCCGTAAGGTGTTTATTTAAGATTTGTTTTGAGCGTTTTACGAATTCACATTTCTCGTCGGTCTGCAGGGAGCCTGAATCGCGGAGAACTTTTAAGTCCGCCTGGAAGCGAGGATTTTGTTTCGAGAGCCGGGCAAGAATTTTGTTAATTTCGCCGACAATCCAGCTTGTTTTCTGGCCGGGTATAGTGCGGATATCAATCTGGACAGAGCATAAATCCGGAACGATATTTGCCGCCGAGCCGCCGATGATTTTATTTACGCTGATAGATGCTTTGCCGAGCAATTTATTAACGCCGGGGATTTTAAAATTCTCAAGTTTGTTTAGAAACATTTTCATCGAGTCAATGGCGTTGATTCCAAGCTGCGGCATTGAACTGTGAGCGGATTTGCCTTTTGTAATAATTTGGAGCCATAAAAGTCCGCGATGAGCGTAAACAAGGTCGAAATTAGTCGGCTCAGGGACGATTATTCCGGCAAACTTGGGCCAGGTCTTTTGGGATTTGAGAAATTTTTTGACGCCGGCGCTATCTGTTTCTTCTCCTGCCGTAGCGGTAAAGATTACATCACCCTGAAGTTTGACTTTGGAATGCAAGATTTCCGCCATCGCGACTGCCACCGATGTGATGCCGCCTTTCATATCACAGGCGCCTCTGCCGAAGATTTTGCCGCCGCGCTCAATAGGCTCGAAAGCACCTGCCTGCTGAGCCGGGACAACGTCAAGATGGCTGACGAATAACAGTGCGGGTTTTTTGCCTGTGGACTTAATTCTGACGGTGATATTTGCGCGGGTTTTGTTCCAAACCTCGACATTCGGCTTTATTCCAGCCGAGCGGAAAAAATCAGCCAATACATTGGCGCATTTGATTTCGCCGGTGTCCAATGTGGATTTTGCCCTAATCAGATTTTTCAAAAGCTCTTTCATAATTCTATAATTTTACACTGTAATTAACGGTTTTGCACTTTGATTTTCTTGAACAATTACAAAAATTGTATAAAGTATCTAATATGAATAAAGCAAAAGTATCGCTGGTAAGATGTCCCAATTATGATGGCCAGGCCGTGAGGTCTGCGATATTAAGGCATTTTGAGCTTCATGGGGGGATAGAGTCATTCATAAGCAAGGGCGACAGTGTATTAATAAAACCTAATATGATAGCACCCCGGCCGAGCCAATGCGCGGCACAAACCGACCCGGCAGTAATTATAGAACTTGCGAAAATTCTACTCGACTTTGGTGCAAAACCATTTGTTGGAGATTCGCCGGCGTGGTCAAATACGAGAGCCTGCGCCGAGTCGCTGGGCATTGTCGAACCTTTGAACAAACTGGGCGTGCGGATAAGACAGCTCGGCAGACCTGTGAATCGGGTGCTTGAACATTCAGGGGCGAAAATCGGAATAAGCTCTATCGCTCTTGACGCAGATAAAATAATAAATCTGCCAAAACTTAAAACTCATCAGCAGCTTGTGGCGACAATCGCGGTAAAAAATATGTTCGGCTGCGTGAGCGGCAAGGCAAAGGCAATCTGGCATTACAAAAAAGGAGCGACATTCGACGATTTTTGCACGATGCTGATAGATATTTATAAATTGCTCAATCCCGTGATAACGATTATCGACGCGATTGTCGCGATGGAAGGGCCGGGGCCGATAAGAGGCAATCCAAAAAAACTCGGCTGGCTGGTTGCGTCTGTTGACCCAATCGCGGCGGAAGTTATATGCTGCGATTTAATCGGGATTTCTCCCGGCCAGTTGCCTATAATTAAAACCGCTGAAATATTAGGTTTTGGCTGCACGGATAAACAGAATATCCAGGTTGTTGGCGACTCTTTTGCGGTCGGCGAGCGTATTGTGCTTGCCCCTGCGGAACTGACGCCGCTCAGGTTTTCATCTGCAAGAATCATTAAAAGTATTTTTCGACAGATATTTATACTTGTCAAAACAGGCCGGAAACAATAAAAACTGTCTGAATTGACTTATTCTCATATTTATATTATCATTTCCGCCAAATGAAAACGGATATAAATATCCTCGGGATAGAAACAAGCTGCGATGAAACTGCCGCGGCGGTGGTTCGCAACGGCTCGGAAGTGCTCTCGAATGTCGTCTCCTCGCAAATCGAAATTCATCAGAAATACGGCGGCGTTGTGCCCGAAATTGCGTCAAGAGCACATATTGAGAAGATTTATCCGATTATCGAACAGGCAATCGAACAATCGCATATCGACAAAAGCGATATTGACGCGGTGGCAGTTGCCAATCAGCCGGGCCTTACCGTTGCACTAATCATCGGATTAACGGCAGCAAAGACGCTTGCGCTTGTCTTGGAAAAACCTTTAATTGCCATTAACCATATTCACGCTCATCTTCAGTCTGCGATGATGGATACGAAAGATTTGCATCTTCCTGCGATTGCGCTGGTTGTTTCCGGCGGACATACGAGCCTTTATGACTGTGAAAGCGCACTTGAACTTCGGCTGTTGGGCTCGACAATCGACGATGCGGCAGGCGAGGCGTTTGACAAAGTGGCGTCAATTCTTAATCTTCCTTATCCGGGTGGACCGAGTATTGAAAAAGCCGCCAAAAACGGCAATCCCGATGCGATTAATTTTCCCAGGACAATGCTCGCCAAAGATTCACTCGATTTTTCGTTCAGCGGTTTAAAGACCGCGGTTCTTTATCATTGCTGCGGCAAGGATATGAAAGGGGGAAATCGCGTAGGTAAAATGAGCCAGAGGGAAATTGCCGATATCGCCGCTTCGTTCCAGGCGGCTGTAATAGATGTTCTTGTCAGAAAAATGCAAATGGCTGCGGATAAAATAGGGGCGAAAACAATTCTGCTCGGCGGAGGCGTCGCGGCAAATAATCATTTGCGAAACGAACTTGAAAAAATGGCAAAAGACACAGGTAGAGTTTTGCTTGTCGCGCCTAAAAAATATTGTACGGACAACGCCGTAATGATTGCCTCACTTGCGTATCATAAATACAAAGCAGGCCTTTTTGCCGATATGTCGCTCGAAGCCAAAGCCGGCTCTGACGATTAAAATTTCGGCTTCCAGCCGCCAAGCACATAAGCGGGATTGCTGTAGTTGACGATTGTTTCGGCGTCTTTCTCTTTAGTCAGTTGTCTGGAAATGGGACTGCGTTGGCTTACATCAACTGGTTTGCCATCGCTGATATTCGTGCTGTTGTATTCCCAATAATGAACATTCGATGTGTCGCCGCCTACCGGACCCCACCCAACGGGGCTGATGCCCGCAAGCGCGCAATTTATCAATACCGCTTCGCAGTATGGGTAATCCTTGCCGTGATTGGTGGGCGCACGGGCAATTTCAGTCTCTTTACCCGCTATAGTTTGAAACCTGCAATTTAGAAAGACATTGCCGTGGTTAGCGGATGTGTTGCGTATCCACATATAGGTCCCGCCATGTGAAATAAGCTCGCAATGGTTGAAGAACGCCGGCCCGCGGCCGAGAATTATATCTCCGTCGCCTGTAATTTGGCAGTTGGTCAGGTAAACCGATCCGTTCACCTGTAAGGCATCGCCTGAACCTTCAATATTAACATTGCTGACGATATTTTGCTCGCCCATTAGAAGCAGTCCTTCGGCCTGACCTTTCGCTGTGGTTTTGATAGTCATGTTGATCAGGTGAATCCCTTGTGAATTATCTCCCATGAACGCAGCACGACGGGAAGGAAATGTCCCCGGCATTTCGTTAGTGGCTACGTTCGATGGATGCGGATTAAAGACTTCATTATTGGCGTAACACACAATGACTTTGTCCCGATTCTGGCCGAGGAATGTGATGTTCGTCTTGTTGCGGAAATAAACGATCTCCTCATACGTGCCATTTTTGATGAATATAGTTACTCGCTTGGGATTTTTATCTGGGATGAAATCGACCGCTCCCTGCACGGTGCTGAAATCGCCGCTGCCATCCGCGCTGACTACGAGCCGCTGGGAATTCACTGGAGGTGGCGTTTTTTTAGTTGTGAACGTCCATCCTGTTTTCCCTGTGATTCCAGAAAAGCTGTTATCTTTTAGGGTCAGTACTCCGGGGTCGATTTGTACGTAATAAGTTTTATTGTATTCCAGAAGATTATTGTGGGGGTATATTGTTGCCACGTTGTTATGGACAATCACGGGGTAAAAATGAAACGCATCAGTGAAGCCTCCGATTATCGTAAGCTGATAGGTGTTCGGCGTGGCAACTGCACCGCCGGATGGAGTTCCCGGCTTAGTGTTGGCATTAGTAAAATGGCCGGGGACGTATTCGTAAGGAACCGTAGTGTAAGGAGGCGCCGCCGGGGTCTTGTTGCCGGTTGTCGGGCCGGGCGGGATGTTCATATCCAAAACGTCAACCAGCCGGTCGTCTGCCCCGTCTATAATACGAATCTGTCCTGATTTACCTAAGGTTGGCTCGCTGGGGAAAGCCAGGACCAGATGCGTGTCTGGATTTACCTGCTTGGCTTTATCTGCCGGAAAAAGAGAAGTAGTTTGTGCAAAAAGTGAATTGCATAGAATAAGAAGAGCGGCGATTACAATAATTCGTTTCATAGTCAAGCCTTTCTATCTCAAGAATTGTAAATCCTGCAATATACCTGTCAAATCTTTTATTGACCATAACTTTTATTATCTGTAATATACTTTGGAAAAGGAGTTTTATATGCAAAAAATAACGACAATACCCAAAATGACGGTTCGCAAACTCGATTCCCACAAGGGCGAGTTCGGAAAAATCTGCATCATCGCCGGCAGTATCGGATTCAGCGGCGCAGCGGCAATTGCGGCGAAAAGCGCGCTGCGAAGCGGCAGCGGCCTTGTAAGACTTGCTGTGCCGCAAAGTATTCTGCCGATTGTCGCGGCGATTGAGCCTTGCTATACGACGATTCCGCTTGCCGAGGATTCATCAGGGAAAATCAGTGTAAAGGCGGTAGATGCGGTTTTAGAAGCTGTTGAGGAAAATGATATTACGGCTTTTGGGCCGGGCCTCGGAGTTTCCAGCGGAGTAAAAACGATTCTTGAAAATCTGCTGCGTCTGGATGGGATAAGACTTGTTATTGACGCAGACGGACTGAATAATCTTGCGACTTTGGGAAATTGGCCCGATATATGCAAAGCGAATGTGATTCTTACACCGCATCCCGGGGAAATGGGAAGACTATGGTCGGGATTGCTGCGAAAAAAGATGCCGCTCAACAGGGAAACTATCGCCTCTGAATTTGCCTCTGAGTCCAAAGCTGTTGTCGTATTAAAAGGGCAGGGCACAGTGGTTACCGATGCGAAAAAAATTTATGTCAACACTACCGGCAATCCCGGAATGGCGACAGCGGGCACAGGCGATGTGCTTACTGGAATAATCACGTCATTATGCGGACAGGGATTCAATAATTTTGATGCCGCTGTATTGGGAGTTTACGTTCACGGACTGGCGGGTGATTTGGCGGCACAGGAAAAAGGTCAGGTTAGTTTAATCGCGACGGATGTCATTGATTATCTGCCAAAGGCATTGTTAAAATGCGGCAGCCATTGACTTTGCATTATTTATAGCCGCCTGTTGTGCCTTTTTAACGGTTTCCTCATCAACCAGCGTAGGCTGGCAAACTACTGTTTTAATATCCGTAAAACCGATAAAGCCCAAAATAAAATCAATATATTTTTTCTGGAAGTCCATCGGTGAATTGTCATCGTAATTACCGCCGCGAGCATGAATTACGCATATCGGTTTTCCGCCCGCAAGACCTTTGTAGCCGCTGTCGGTAACTGTAAATGTATAACTCGGCTGAACTATAATATCGATATACTGTTTAAGTTTGTAGGGTATGCCGAAGTTCCACATCGGGGTCGAAATGAGATATTTATCAGCGGATTTGAACTTTTCAATTACTTTTTCAATCTGCGACCATTTTTTCACCTGTTCAGCGGTTTTTTCTCTGCCGTGCATAATAGCGTATTTGGATTCCGCCGCGAAATTGTCGAATTCAGGCAAAGATTCCTTAAACAAATCGATAGTAATAATCTTATCCTGAGGATTTTTCTGCTGATAAGCGGACAGAAAGGCTTTGGCCGTTGCATGAGAATGACTTCTGTCATCTCTGGGCGAAGCTTTTATATAAAGAAGCGTTTTCATAAAACTCCTTTTTTATGGAAGAATATTTTTATGTCAGTTCGACAGACCAGTATGCGTGGTCGAGGAATTGTTTCCAGCTATGATATTTTTGGCTGCTCAAATGAAGATGAACGGTCGGATTGCGTTTTGGTTTTACCGGCAGTTTGACAAGGGTCATTCCGGCCTGCCTGGGCGTCCTGCCTCCTTTTCTGGCGTTGCAATCAGTGCAGGCACAAACGAGATTTTCCCAGGATGCGGTTCCGCCGCTGCTTTTCGGAATGACATGGTCGAGAGATAGTTCATTAGTGGGGAATTTTTTTCCGCAGTATTGACATCGATTGGCGTCGCGGGCGAAAATGTTGCGCCGGTTGAATTTGACTTCATTTCTCGGCAAACGGTCATAGAATAACAATCTGACTATTCGGGGCACAGCTATATGATAATTGACTGTTGAAATCCAGTCGTGTTCGCCAGGCTCGAAAGACCTTTTTATCTGGCTGACATCCCGCCAGCTTTCAAAATCGTAATTGTAATACTGGCCCTGTTCGTAGGATATGACTTCGGCAAGTTCCCTGCACAGCATACATAGCGCTCTTTTGACATCTATGATGCGCAAAGGCATATAGTACTTATTAAGGACAAGTACGTTACAACTCAAACCAGATTGAGTTTCAATTAACGCCATTTCCTCCTGCCCACTCTTTTCAGGTGCTAAATACCAGAAACCGGAGCTTCTACAAAAAAATTACGGGCGGCGGCTGCTTATTTTACAACTTCCACAAGCTCCACCGCATCGGCCCTTGGGCCTTTTTCGCCCTGAACGATTTCAAAGCTTATTTTATCGCCCTGGTTGAGGATTCTAAGGCCTTTGGTTTTAAAATTCGTATGATGAATAAAAATATCAGGCTGTCCATTGCCGTCTATAAAACCATAACCCTTCTTTGGGTCGAACCATTTTATAACTCCTTCTGCCATCGATATACTCCTTACGCTATCTGCGGTCATATCAGGCCGATATGCAACCCCAGCCTGTATATGCCTTTAAATTCCGCAGGAATATTTTCAGAGTTTCTACTCTCCGGCAGCCGACTGGATTTTACTGCCGAGTTTTTCCTTCATCAGCCGGCCCATCTTGAATTTCACAGTCCGCTTGGAGGGAACATCCACTCTTTCAAGCGTCTTGGGATTCTGAGCCACCCTGGCCTCGCGAGTCCTGACTTCAAAGACTCCGAAATCGCGGAATTCAAGGCGGTTGCTCTTGATTAACTCGGCGATAATCTCGTCGAGAAACAACTGAACAACGCGCTTGACCACAACTCTTTTGGCCTGAGTCTGTTCGGCAATCCGGTCGATTAATTCTTTCTTCGTAATGGTTGTCATAGTTTACCTCGTATCATCAGAGAGTTTCTAAAATATTTTTAAAAAGCTTTAATAGCTCTAACCAAATCCTTATTAAATTTTTATCATTAAAGGTTGAAAAAAACATTTGTTTCAAAGACCGCAAATCACTATACAGCAAAGACTTCTATTCAGCAAGCAATTTTTTGCAGGAATTTTATTAGTTAAAAAATATGCAAAACAGCCGAAAAACGCTATTTTTGCGCCAAAAATGACCAATTTGCCAAAAAAGTGGTATATTCACTTGACCAGTTGTTGAAAATCTGCCATAATTCCGCTTCTGTTTTATTACAGTTTAAGGCGATAAAATTGGCTCATAACATATTATCAAAAAATCAGTTATGCCCTAATGTCTATATGGCTGATATCGAGGCGCCGCTGATAGCTGCGGCCGCAAAGCCGGGACAGTTTGTAATTGTCTGTTTGTTCGGCGGATACAGTGAAAGAATCCCCCTGACCATAGCCGGCAGCGACGCGAAAAAAGGAACAATCCGCCTTATCTGGCAGGCAGTCGGAAAAAGCACCGCCGAACTTGGCAATTTGAACGTCGGCGACAAAGTGGAAAATATCCTTGGACCGCTCGGTAAACCTACCCACGTCGAAAAATTCGGGACGGTTGTTTGTGTCGGCGGTGGAATCGGCAGTGCGCCGCTTTTGCCGATTGCGACTGCAATGAAAAAAGCAGGCAATAAAGTCGTCAGCATCCTCGGCGCAAGGACAAAAGAGCTTTTAATCCTCGAAGACGATTTTAAAGCTATAAGCGATGAATTGATTGTTGTTACCGATGACGGCTCTTACGGCAAAAAGGCGCTGGTTACGCAACCGCTCGAAGAAATCTGTCAAAGAACGCCAAGACCAAATCTTGCTGTCGCGATAGGGCCGGCGATTATGATGAAGTTCTGCTGTGCGACTACTAAAAAATACGATGTTCCGACCGTTGTTTCACTTAATACGATTATGATTGACGGAACGGGAATGTGCGGCGGATGCAGGGTCGATGTCGGCGGACAGACAAAATTTGTATGCGTTGACGGACCGGAATTCGACGGACATTTAGTTAATTTCGATTTAATGATGAAACGTATGCAGGCTTATAAAAAACAGGAAGCCCAGGCGATGGAAGAATACAAGAAACATAAATGCAAAATCGGCCTTGATAAATAGGGGATGGAATTGAACGAGCAGCAATTACTTAACGAACTATTGAAAAAACACAAAGACGGCACATTAAAACCCGCCGACAGATATGATATTCCGACTCAGCCGATGCCGCAGCAGGACTCTACGACAAGACGTTCCAATGTTGATGAAGTTGCAACAGGATACACCGAAACACAGGCACGTCTTGAGGCTCTGCGATGTTTACAGTGCAAAAATGCTCCCTGCGTAGCGGGCTGTCCTGTAAGAATACAGATAAGAGATTTCGTCGGTGAAATTGCCGAGGGAAATTTCCAGAAATCTCTCGATATCATCAGGGAAAATTCACTTCTGCCCGCAGTTTGCGGCAGAGTTTGTCCGCAGGAAGTGCAGTGCCAGCTTCCCTGCACCGTTGGCAAAAAATTTAAGAATGTCGATATGTCTGTCTCAATCGGAAGGCTCGAAAGATTCGTCTCCGACTGGGGCAGAAAACAAAAAAATCAGTCATCGCCTGCAGTTGCGGCAACGACAGGCAAAAAAGTTGCCGTGATAGGCTCAGGACCCGGCGGAATCGTCGTTGCTACCGATGTTCGCAGGGCAGGCCATGATGTGACTTTATTCGAAGCGTTTCACAAGCCCGGCGGCGTTATGGTTTACGGCATTCCGGAATTTCGTCTGCCAAAAGCGATTGTGCAGGAAGAAATCGACGGCCTTGAAAAAATGGGCGTTAAAATCATCCGCAATTTCGTTGTCGGCAGAACAAAAACCATAAAACAGCTAATGGAAGAAGATGGCTTTTCGGCCGTTTATATCGGCGTTGGCGCAGGTTTGCCAATGTTTATGAATATCCAGGGCGAACACCTTGTCGGCGTTTACAGCGCTAATGAATACCTGACCCGTGCGAATCTTATGCGGGCTTATGATTTCGGCAAAGGAGCCGATACTCCTATCGCGATGTCGAAAAAAGTCGCGGTTATCGGCGGCGGAAACGTCGCTATGGACTCTGCCAGAACGGCTGTCAGGCTCGGTGCCGAAAAGGTTTATCTAATATATAGACGCAGCGAAAAGGAAATGCCTGCTCGTGTCGAGGAAGTCCATCACGCAAAAGAAGAAGGCATCGAATTTCATCTCTTGCGAAATCCAAAACAGATTATCGGCAATGCTGACGGCATTGTAAAAGCGATTGAATGTTTAAAATACGAGCTTGGCGAGCCGGATTCATCCGGCAGGCGCAGACCTGTTCCGATAGAAGGTTCTGAATTTACGATTGATGTCGATACGGTGGTTGTCGCCATCGGCAACGGTGCAAATCCGCTCATCGGCCAGACAACGCCGGGGTTGAATTTGAATAAATGGGGAAATATTGTTGTCGATGACAACTGCAAAACATCTCTCGATGGTGTTTACGCCGGCGGAGATATTGTTTTAGGCGCCGCGACAGTTATTTTAGCTATGGGTCAGGGCCGCACCGCCGCTGCGGCGATTAATGAGTATTTGAAAACTAAGTGATTATTGGCTCAAAGAACCAATTATTTTCTTGTTGAACAAGTCTGAAATTATTTTTTAATTTTCTGCCATTGAAATTTATCTTCAATTCCTTTTCAGCGGCAGATTCGATTATGCAAGTTCCTTCATCGACAATTTCAACATTACCCTTACCGTTATTGACAGGGCCTTGATAAGTTAGGAATTTTTTATCGTGGTCGAAAATAAGTGTGGCTTTTATTTTTTCAGATGCTAATTTTTCAGGCGGGTTTTCCAATCGCCAGGTTTTGAGCTTCTCTCCCCATTCAATCATTAAATCCCAGTGAGTTTCGCTTCCTTTGGTATGCTTATGGATGACAAATCGAGTTTTGCCATGGATTTCCATTTAGCCTGCGGCTTGTATTGCCGTTATTGCCACCGCAGCAACAATGTCATCGCTGTTACAGCCGCGTGATAAATCATTTACCGGCTTTGCGAGGCCCTGCAAAATTGGGCCGTAGGCGTTCAGGCCTGCCAGTCTTTCGGCCATTTTGTAGCAGATATTTCCAGCTCCCAAATCCGGGAAGATAAATACATTGGCCTGGCCTTTTAACGGGCTGTCGGGACACTTTTTCACAGCGATCTTCGGCACAAATGCGGAATCAAATTGCAATTCGCCGTCTATTAAATATTCACCGGCAAATTCTTTGGAAAGTTTCTCTTTGGCAAGTTCGGTTGCTTTAATGACTTTATCCGGCCCTATGCCTTTGGCCGAGCCTTTTGTGGAATATGAAAGCATCGCGATTTTCGGCACAATGCCGAACTGTTTTGCGGTTCTTGCCGTCGCAAGGACGATGTCTGCAAGCTGCTCGGCATCAGGGTCTTCGTTAAGGCCGGAGTCTGCGAACAGAATTGTCATTTTGCTATTTGTCATAAAGAACATACTTGAAACAGTTTCGATGCCTTTGGCTGCTTTTATGATTTGCAAAGCGGGGCGGACTGTATCGGCGGTCGAGTGTGTCGCTCCGGAAACAAGGCCGTCAACTTCGCTGTTCTTTACCATCATTGTGCCGAAATAGACCATAGCTTGTATGGTTTTAAGAGCTGATTCAGGAGTAACGCCTTTATTTTTGCGAAGCTGATAAAATTGTTCTGCGTAGTCTTTTAGTTTGCTGCTGGTTTGATTATTTATGATATTGATGTCGTTTGTTTTTGCCCCAATCTTTTTAAGAGCATCGCCGATTTGTTTTTCATCGCCGAGAATTGTGAGCCTTGCCATTTTAAGGTCGGCGATTTTTTTTGCCGCTTCTATTGTTCGCTCATCGCAGCCTTCCGGCAGGACGATATGCTTGAAAAGTGTTGCGGCTTTTTCGATAATCTGCGATGAAAAATCTTTATTTGTTTCCATAGTTTTTTCTTTATAAGAATATTCTATTATTAAAACAACTGAATGCGTCCGGCAGGAATCGAACCTGCAACCTCTGGCTTCGTAGGCCGGCACTCTATCCAGTTGAGCTACGGACGCAAGTCTATTTTTGACAATATATTAAGAAAATATTTCTTATCCAAAGAGCTGTTTTGAGCATACTTTACATCTCCGGTGTCTGTTTTGCAAGAAGATTAGATACGGTGCATCATCTTGAAAATCTTTTCATCCTGAAAGGTAATTTTCAGTTTCATTTCCTGACCGATTTTGTCCAGTCTCTTATGAATCTGAGGAATGCTGATAGCCGCTTTTGCGATATCGACGGCCATTGTCATAACAAAATAGTTTTCCATAATCTTCTGATTAACGTCGACAATATTAATGTTTGCCTTTGCCATTGCGTTGGCAAGTTTAGCGATGATGCCTACTCTGTCTTTGCCGGTAACGGTTACTATGCAAATCTGAGATTGTTTTTTCGCGGCCATTGTTTATTCCTTAAATTACCACTTAATCTTATTAAGTATTTTCATTCCATTATAATCTGTCATATCGAAGCCGAGCGAGGTAACGGTTATAAATCCCTCATTAATCGCCAGGGTATCGCTGGGCAGGTCTTTATCGCGATGATATCCGCCCGAAAGCTGATAAAGTATTTGACCTTTATCATTTTTCTCTTTAACAAAATGCTCATCGAAACCCATCGTTGACTGCGGCACGACCTTTACGCCTTTCGGCTGGCCGCTTGAAAGAGCCGGGATATTAATATTTATCACGCCCTCGATACCTGCCGGCAGAAGTTTATTTATGACTTTGACACAATGTTTTGCGGCATTTTCAAAATCCGTCTGTTCTTCGCGGACGGCGCTCAGCGCGACAGCCGGAATTTTAAAAAACGCCGCCTCTATCGCTGCCGCCACTGTGCCGGAATAATAAACGTTAATGCCGACATTTGCTCCGTGGTTTATGCCGCTGACGACAAGGTCGGGCTTTTTAGGGCAAATTTCCATAACGGCCAGTTTAACGCAGTCTGCCGGTGAACCGCTGACACTGTATCCGCTGAACTGGCCTTCTACGTTTATTTTCTCGCAAAGCAGCGGCTCGAATACCGTTATGCTGTGACCTGCGCCGCTCATCCTATCGGAAGGTGCGACAACGGTTACATCGCCGAGTTTGCACAGCTCTTTATAGGCCGCTGCTATTCCCGGTGCTAAAATCCCGTCATCATTTGTTAAAAGAATATTCATATCCGGTATGGTAACGTTAAACTTCAAATATTCAACAATAAATCAGTTTATTGACGCTTTGTCCAGCGGGAGTATAATCAGTGGCATGATAAGGGAGTTTGACAGACGCAAAGATTTGATTTTGACTCGTCAGCAGGTTCGCGATTTCGACACCTGGGCGATAAATACAGCCTCCGTACCCGGTGTTGTGCTGATGGAGAACGCCGGCAGCGGCTGTGCGGAAATTGTCTTAGCGCAGCTGGAAAAACGCATCGGCTCAAAGGTCTGTGTTTTCTGCGGCCCAGGCAATAATGGCGGCGACGGATTCGTAATCGTTCGCCATTTAAAAAATGCCGGCGTTGATGTTGCCATCGCTCTTTGCGGACCGGTCTCAAAGATTAAAGACGACGCCGAGGTTAATTATAAAATTGTCAAAAACAAAATGGAAATTAAAATTACAGAATTAGATATTGCATCTGCGAATATCGAAAAAGAAGTCGAAACTTTTGCCGGTGACAGCGATTTGATTGTGGATGCGATTTTCGGCACCGGCCTGACAGGCGTGCTTCGGAATGATTTTGTCAGGTTTATCAACGCGATTAATTCACTCAACAAACCGATTGTGGCGGTGGATATTCCTTCGGGACTTGACTGCGATACCGGCGAATCTTTAGGTGCTGCGATAAAAGCGATATCGACAGTTACATTTGCCGCGGCAAAAAAGGGATTTTTAAATCCGCGCTCCGCCCAGTTCACAGGCCAGGTTTATATCGCCTCTATCGGCATCGAACCTGAACAGCAAAGATAAATTTACGGTTTTGCTTTTGCCTTTGGCTTTGTTGCCGGCGTCGGTGTTTGTGCTTGCGGCTTTGGCTGGGCCGCTGGCTTTGTTTGCGTCTGTGCCTGCTGTGTCTTTGGCCCTGAGGCTAAGGATTCATACCCGATGAAGTTCAGAAATCTTTTCAGGTTAAATATTGGAATGTAAAGGTCTTTAGCCTGATTTTTGACTTCCAGATATTTTTCTGACGCCTTGACCGAGGCATCGTATTTTTCGGTAGCCATCGGGTCGACTTCTGTTTCATCGAGTGTCGGTTTTTTCTTTACTTGGGGTTGAGCGCCGAGTATTACAAAGTCCGTGTTGGTCGTTACTGTATCTTCAGCTTTGCCGCCCCAGTTTTGAATCAATTGTTCGATTTTCGCTGCGCCGTCCGGGTCGATTTCACCGTCGCCGTTAAAATCAAAATCGCCCGCGACGACAAATCTGTTTGTCGCCTTGCTGTCCCAGATTAGATTGACAATTATATCGCCTTCCGAGATGGGGTTCTTTTTGCTCATTTTATTAATTCTGGCCATTGAAGTATTTTTGTCCACGTTGAGGACTTCTATTTTGTTCCCGCTGTTTCCGTCTGTCGGGATAGGGGCATTTTTGTTATATACGGAAAAAGTCAGGCCCGGATATACCTTGTCCTGGATTCCGATATCTATGAAGGCCACATTTGACAATGTATCGATTGAAATTATATGCCCGTCAGGCTTATATGCCGCGATGTCTTCTTTTGGCCGGGACTTTGATACGTCCAGTTTGCTTAGCGTTTCCTGTAATCTGTTTTGTGTGACGGAAAGTTTGTTCATTGCATCGAGCAATTCCTGTTTGGATTTATTTTTTTCCTCGACTGACTGGTCTCGCTGCTGCGTAATCGCCTGGACCTGCTCGTTGCTTTTCTTGTCCATCAGGTCGCGAAGCTGATTATAGCTCTCCTGAACGCTGTTGGCGTCCTGCTGCACTGAACGAACCTGGGTCAGCAGTGAGCTTTCTCTTTCCGCAGCGCCTTTTTGGATTGTTTCCAGTTTGCTGTTGAGATTCGCAATCTGCGTATTTAACTGATTGGTAGTCTCGTCCATCTGTCTGAGCTTATTGTTATATATTTCAACAATCCTGAACAGGCCCGGCGTGCTGTTAATATCTGTTACAGCAGCGGCCATTACCGGATTCGTTACAGCGGCTGTTACTGGCTTATTGATATCCGTTACAGCGGCCTGTGCCGGCGCATTTGCATCCGTTACGACTGGCGCGTTAGCCTCTGCTGCTGCCGGTGGCGGAACAAAACCCCTCTCAAGGCTTGCGACGATATCTTTATATTTTGCATCCAGCTCGCCGAGCTTTGCTTCTGCGCTTGTTTCGCCAGACTCGCTGCCGGTGTCCATCTTGTATATTTTGTTTATGTATCCGAGCAATTGGCGTGTTCGGCTTGCCTTGCGTTCTTTTTGGCCGATAAGTGTGCCGACGTTTTGGACCTCAGATGACGTGGCGAATTCTTCCTGATTTTGCTGAGATGTGAGGAATTGGTTTCGCCAGTCTTCGGATTTTATATAAAAAAGAACCGCCAGAACCGCGGCGACAATAAAAAGACCGACGAAAGTTATAACCGTATAAAGCATTACATTGCTCTGTTCCTGACGAGCCACTGCCATTTAAAATCTCCTGAAATTGATGTTAAATCAGTTAATTTCGATACTTATGCACTAAAACAGCCTCTTAATTATCGGCAAAACCACCCCTCAAGTCAACTAAAATCTTGCCTAAATTCACAAACTTCTCGTAGCATAAGTATCTTTGAGCCTGTATAGTTATGTCAGTTTTTATAAGGATTTGATATGGCTACAGAACGATTACACAAAATACTTGCCGCGGCGGGTGTCGATTCGCGTAGAAATTGCGAGCAGCTTATCCTTCAGGGACTGGTAAGAGTCAATGGGAAAATTATGGATACACTGCCGGCCTTTGCGGATATTGATAAAGACGTTATTATTGTTGAAGGCAGAAAGATACATTCAGTCAAAAAGGTTTATTATCTTTTCAATAAGCCCAAAGGCGTTATCTGCACAAACGATGACCCGCAAGGCAGGAGAAAAGCGATTGATTTTATTGATACCGACCAGCGGATTTTTTGTGCCGGCCGGCTCGATGCCGATACTACCGGCGCGATAGTATTAACTAACGATTCGGCCCTTGCTGACCGTTTAACGCATCCGCGCTATTGTCTTGAAAAGACTTATTTAGTGGAAATCAGGGGCAGGATAACAGCGGAAATTATTGAGAAGTTTAAAAAAGGTATGTGGTTTTCGGAAGGCAGAACTGCGCCTGCGAAGTTAAAGGTTTTAAAATCATCTGAGAAGGAGTCGGTGATTGAGGTTAAAATTCGCCAGAGTCTTAACAGGCAGATTCAGAGAATTATGGCAAGGTTAGATTACAAAGTAATGGCGATTAAGAGAACGCACATTGGCAATATTTCTCTGCATCATCTTGCTATTGGCGATTACAGGCCTCTGACGGCCAGTGAGATTGAATATTTGAAAAAGGAAAATCGGGCTGAAATGCCTGCGGGCAGAAATTTTAGGAAAAAAAGAATAAAAACTCATAGAAATTTTAAATTTTGACGAAATAAATATGTATTTTTTGCGCTTTCTATTGATTTTTGTGACTTTTTGCGAAATTTTACATAATTAACGGAGATTTTTATGTCCGATAATGTAAAAAAAGTTCAATTATCCAAAGAATCTTCTGGGCAGAATAATCAAAAAGGCAGCGGAGAAAAACGCAGCGGTTTCGACCGCAGAAAATTTTCCTATGACTATCCCGGCTCAGATCGCAGAAAAGGCAAAGACCGAAGAAAGCAAAAAGATTCAGACTAAAGGCTCTTAAATTCAGCGACAAGAAATGTGTGGTCGCTGGGCTTTTCAAGTTCGCGGGGTTTCTTATCGATGTAACAATTCGTGCATTTTTTCGCTATCGGTTCTGTTCCCATTATATAATCCAGCCGCCAGCCGCGATTTCTTTTAAGGCCGTTGGGCTCACGATAATCCCAGAAAGTAAACTGGCCCGGCTCGTCGCAGTGCTTTCTGAAAAGGTCAACAAATCCCCATTCCATAAACTTTTTTAAAGTTTGTGAAAGTCCGCGATTAAAACAGACCGTTCCATCAAGAGCGGCAGGGTCGTAAACATCCTTTGCCTCAAAAGCGATGTTTAAATCGCCTGTCCATAACAATTTCTCAGTCGGCTTGAAATGTTTATTAAAATAGTCAAGCAGTCTTTTGAGCCAGTTGAGTTTATATTGATATTTCTCGGATTCCATCTCGAAGCCCTGCGGAATATAGGTATTAACGATTGTAATTCCGGCTGTGCGGGCGGTTATCATTCGGGCCTGGTCCTGGGGCGGAGTGTCGAGGCCGAATTCGACATTAGTAATCTTATGTTTGCTGAAGACTGCAACACCGTTGTAGCTTTTTTCGCCTTTGAAGACAAATTCATAGCCGGTTTTTGCAAAAGCATTGGCGGAAAAGTCTTTGTCCTGAACCTTTGTCTCCTGGAGGCAGAGAATATCAGGTTTGTTTTCCGCCAGCCAGTTTACGATTATCTCTGTCCGGGCCCTTATCGAATTAGCGTTAAAAGTTGCGACTTTCATACTGGTTCAGATATATTCAACAGAGCCAACAGGAAACTAACGATGCTTTCTGCTCCCTGGTTAGTATTAATGTTGTCCGGGCCCAGGCCGTCGCAGCAGCCTTTGGTTTGAGAATCATACATCGGCAGGTGCAGGTCGTTTTCGCCGAGGAACCAATCGAATGCCTTTCGCTCAAGCTTGAGATATTCTTGATTCTTTGTTGCCAGGTAAGCGTTTCTTAACATTAAAACAGTTCCGGCAACTTCAATTGGCTGCTGGTCGAACTTCGAGCGTTCTTTGCCTTTCAAATACCAGTTATCCGAGCCGACAAAACTGAAATGTTTTCCATTATAAGTATTGGCAAGCAGAAATTTACAGGCTCTTTCGGCAATATCGAGATATTTTTTTTCTTCCAGTGCTATACCTGCCGCGAAGAGGGCAGCGGGCAATATCGCGTTATCATAGGAGAGGATATTCTCAAACCAGTCCCAATTTTTAGTAGCGTAACGGCGGTGAAGATTTGCCAGTTTCTCGGATACATCGGCAAGCTGTCTTTTTAAATCGTCTTCCTGCGGGAATGCACCAAGATATTCAACCAATCCGAGAATCGCATAAGACATCCCTCTTGGCGAAAGGATTGGTATATGTTTTGCCGCCTCTTCGAAAAGCTGTTTGGTTACTGAAAGATAAACAGGGGATGGCGGCGATGCGATTGCCGAGCCGAAAGCCCACAGAGTTCTGCCGATTGCATCGTGTTCAGTATCGCCTGTCCTCCAGTTCCTGTTGTAATCCATAAAATTATGAACTGTGCCATCGGGTTTTAAAGCATGGCATAGAAAAGCTAAATAAATCTCAAAAAGCCTCAAAGCCTGGGGGTCGGAAAATTGCTTGTAATATTTAGCCATAACGATAAGGGCTCTGGCGTTGTCGTCGGTGGTGTAGCCGTTCAGGCGGTCGGGGACAATGAACCTGGCGTGCTGAAAAAGGCCTGTATCATCTGTTAAACGTTTAAGATGTTCTATGGATGGTTTTGGCAGACCATTATCTGCTTTTCCGGGCGAATCTTTTGGCATAGGTCGAACCTCTTTTTGTCCTATAAAAGCGATTTAATTCTATTGCAGACATAAAATTATGTCAAGCAGTTAAAAAAACAGCATTTGAGTATTGTGGATTAATTTTATATACTTTTATTTTTTTATGCACTTTTATTGACATATATCGTAATATATAATAGAATAGACTACTAAAACCCCAGGAATTAAGGAGAAAGTCATGAAACTTTCAACAAGAACAAGATATGGTATGCGGGCTTTGCTTGAGCTTGCGATTGCCAATAATACAGGTCCGTTGCAGATAAAGGTAATAGCTGAGCGGCAGAAGATATCCAACAAATATCTCGAGCAGCTTGTTGCGATTCTAAAAACAGCCGGCCTGGTCAGGAGCATCCGTGGGCCGCATGGCGGCTATGTTCTGGCGGCACCGCCGGAAGAAATAAAACTGAGTCAAGTTTTCCGGACACTCGAAGGACCGGTTCTAACCACCGAATGCGTCGAGGATGCAAGTGTCTGTCCGAACTCGGCCGATTGTGTAACAAGAAAGCTGTGGGTGGAGATGGATGAAGCGATATTAGGTGTGCTTGAAAACAAGACGCTGCTCGACCTTGTGGAAATGGCGGAAAAAAGCAAACAAACTATGAGTTATCAGATTTGATGCTCGTAAAGCACTGCAAGTAACAGGAGAATGTTTATGAGTAAAATTTACAATAACATTGTAGAAACAATTGGACGGACGCCACTGGTTCGCCTGAACAGATTCGATGTCGAAGACGCTGAAGTATTAGTGAAACTCGAATATTTCAATCCGTGCGGCAGTGTCAAGGACAGAATAGGCATTGCGATGATTGAAGCAGCCGAGAAGCAGGGTAAGCTTAACAAGCATACAACCATTGTTGAGCCGACCAGCGGAAATACCGGAATTGGTCTTGCTTTCGTCTGTGCCGTAAAGGGTTACAAACTCACATTGGTTATGCCGGAGTCGATGAGCATCGAAAGAAGAAAACTGTTTAAAATATTCGGTGCTGAATTAGTCCTAACGCCTGCGGCCGAAGGAATGAAGGGCGCAGTTGCTCATGCTCACAGGATGGTCAGCAACGGCGGGAATATGATAATCCTTGAGCAGTTTGAAAATCCGGCCAATCCGGAGATACACCGCAAAACAACGGCCGAGGAAATATGGAAAGATACGGAGGGCAAGGTAGATATATTTGTTGCCGGTGTCGGAACAGGTGGTACAATTACCGGCTGCGGACAGGTTCTGAAGAAATATAAGCCGGCGGTTAAAGTGATAGCAGTTGAGCCGGCCGATTCGCCTGTGCTTTCGGGCGGCAAACCCGGCTCGCACAAAATTCAGGGCATTGGAGCAGGTTTCGTTCCGAAGGTTCTTGATACTGCGATTCTGGATGAAATTATCTGCGTTAAAAATGAAGACGCGATAGAGACCGCTAAAAAGCTTGCCGTAAAAGAAGGAATACTTGCCGGCATAAGCTCAGGGGCGAATGTTTTTGCCGCTGTGCAGGTCGCAAAGCGAAAAGAAAATAAAGGAAAAGTTATCGTAACGATTATTTGCGATACCGGCGAGAGATATATTTCAACGGAACTATTTCAGTAAAAGGCTCGAATATGGAAAACAATAATATTAAGAATTATGTCAAGGCAATTGTCGAAACTTATCAGGACGAGTCGGGCATAAATTTAATCGACACGACGAATCTGCCGCTGCGCGACCGGATACTTGAGATTCTCGATTTGCTTATGGAAGTTGTTTTTCCGGGTTATACCGGCGCACGGGACGTTACCAGCTCGAACATCGGTTTTGTGGTGGGCGATATTCTCTCTCAGGTGCAAAGCCAGCTGAACGAGCAGATTGAAAGGGCGTTTCTTCATCAGTGCAGGCTGAAGAAAGCCGATTGCACCGGCTGCCATAATATGTCGCAGGAAGTTACGAACTATCTTTTAGAGCAGTTGCCTAAGATTCGAAGAATACTTAAGACGGATATACAGGCTGCCTTTGACGGCGACCCTGCGGCGAGCAGTTACGAAGAAATCGTTCTGAGCTACCCGGGATTGAAGGCAATCGCGGTTCACAGGATTGCGCATGAGCTTTATTTGAAAAATGTGCCGTTGATTCCGCGAATTATGAGCGAACATGCTCATCATAGAACCGGAATCGATATAAATCCCGGTGCCCAAATAGGCGAGCGATTTTTCATCGACCACGGCACAGGAATCGTAATCGGTGAAACTTCGATTATAGGCAATAACGTAAAAATATATCAGGGCGTAACGCTTGGCGCTCTGGCTCCGGCAAAAGGGCAGAGCCTGCGAGGCGTTAAAAGACATCCGACCATAGAAGACGACGTTACGATTTATGCTGCCGCGACGATTCTCGGCGATATAACTATCGGCAAAGGCTCGATAATCAGCGGAAACGTCTGGATTAAAGATTCTGTGCCGCCGGGCGTTATAGTCTCGATGTCAAGGCCTGAACTTGTTTATATCCAGAAGAAAACGAAAAAATAAGATGGCTCAGAGCATCATTGAAAAAATAAATAATCTTAAGAAAGAAAAAAACGCAGTAATCCTCGCGCACAACTATCAATCCGCGGAGATTCAGGATATCGCCGATTTTACCGGCGACTCGCTTGAATTGAGCCGTAAGGCTGCAAGTATATCTGCGGATGTTATAGTTTTTTGCGGCGTTTTGTTTATGGCAGAAACCGCGTCGATTCTTTCGCCGAACAAAACTGTGTTGATTCCGGATAAGACCGCTGGTTGCCCGATGGCCGACATGATTACCGCCGAACAGCTTGCGGAACTGAAAGAAAAATATCCCGGCGCGATTGTTGTCTGCTATGTAAACAGCTCAGCGGACGTCAAATCGCTAAGTGATTATTGCTGCACAAGCTCAAATGCGGTCAATGTCGTAAATTCGATAGACGCGACAAAGAAAATTATTTTTGTGCCGGACAAGAACCTGGGCGAATTTGTCCAACAGAAAACGGGCAGAGATATGGTTCTTTGGCCGGGATATTGCCCGACGCACGTTTTAGCCACGGCCGAAGATGTCAAAAAAATACAGGCTGCTCATCCGGCGGCGGTAACTCTGGCTCATCCGGAATGCCCAAGGCCTGTCAGGGACTGTGCCGATGAGCTTTTGAGCACCGGGCAGATGTTGAAATTTGTCAAAAGCAGCGATAAAAAAGAATTTATTATAGCGACTGAAATTGGTATTTTATATACGCTGAAAAAACAGAACCCGGAAAAAACTTTTTATCCGGCGTCGGCCAAGTTCATTTGTCCGAATATGAAAAAGATTACGCTCGAAAAAGTTTTATTTTCGCTCGAAGATAATGAATATGTTATAAAAGTGCCATACGATGTCGCCGAAAAGGCGAGAAAAGCACTTGATAGAATGGTGGCGGTTTTACCGAAGGGATAAGTAGAAATGGAAGAAAAAAAATATCATGTTGAAACGCTGGCATTGCATGCGGGTCAAAGTGTTGACAAGGACACTTTGAGCAGGGCGGTGCCGATTTATCAGACAACAAGCTATATGTTTAAGGATACCGCACATGCCGCGGACCTTTTCGGTTTAAAGCAGTTCGGCAATATTTATACAAGGCTGATGAATCCGACGACGGATGTTCTCGAAAAAAGACTTGCTGCGCTCGAAGGCGGAGTCGCGGGCCTTGCGTTCAGTTCCGGAATGGCGGCGATTACCGCGGCGATTCTGAATATCTGCAAAGCAGGCGAGCATTTTGTCTCGGCAAGCACACTTTATGGCGGCACAGTTACGCTGTTCGGACATACTTTGCCCAAACTGGGAATTGAAGTAAGCCTTGTTGACCCGTCGAAGCCGGAGAATTTCGAAAAGGCGATAAAGAAAAATACCCGTTTACTGTATATCGAAACCTGCGGCAACCCGAAAAACAATATTCCGGACTTTGAAAAGATAGTTAAAATCGCTCATAAGAATAATCTGCCGGTGATTTGCGATAATACTACAATGTCGCCGATACTGTTTCGTCCGATTGAATACGGCATTGATATCGTTGTGCACAGCTGTACCAAAATAATCGGCGGACACGGCACAAGCATTGGCGGAATTATTATCGATTCAGGAAAATTCAACTGGGCGAACGGGAAATTCCCTGAGCTTACCGAGCCGGACCCGAGCTATCACGGCATAAAATTTGTCGAGCAGTTCGCCAATTTAGCTTATATTTTGAAAGCAAGGGTGGAATTGCTGCGCGATATGGGCGCATGTTTGTCGCCGTTTAATTCGTTTTTGTTTTTGCAGGGCATTGAAACTCTGCATCTGCGAGTGCCACGGCATTGCGAAAATGCTCTGGCTCTTGCCAAATGGCTTGAAAAGCACAAAGCTGTAAGCTGGGTTAATTATCCCGGCCTGGAATCTCATCCTGATTACAAGCTTGCGAAAAAATATTTTCCGAATGGGCAGGGTGCAATGCTGGGCTTTGGAATAAAAGGCGGCAGAAAGGCCGGCGAAAAATTTATCAACAGCGTCGAACTTGCCAGCCATCTTGCCAATATACTCGACAGCAAGACGCTTGTGATTCATCCGGCGAGCACGACTCATCAGCAGTTAAGCGAAGCCGAGCAGATTGCTGCCGGCGTAAGCCCGGACTTTATTCGTGTATCGGTTGGAACAGAACATATTGATGATATTATTGCTGACTTTGACCAGGCTCTTAAAAAAGCTCAAGGCTAAGGACTAAAAATATGTGGGATTATAATAAAAAAGTTATAGAATATTTCCTTCATCCGGTAAATGCCGGGGAGATTGAAAATCCCGACGGCGTCGGAGAAGAAGGCTCTCTTGCCTGCGGCGATATGCTGAAGCTGACTTTCAAACTCGGCAAAGACGGCCGGATAGCTGACGTGAAGTTTAAAACTTTCGGCTGCGCAAGCGCAATCGCTTCATCCTCGGTAATGACGGAAATGGTAAAAGGTCTTACACTTGAAGAAGCCTCGAAGATAACCAACAAGGACATTGTTGACAAACTCGGCGGCCTGCCGGAGCAGAAAATGCATTGTTCGGTTATGGGAATGGAAGCTTTGCAGGCGGCGATAGCTAATTATCGCGGCGGGAAGGCCGGGAAAATTACCGAAGGCAAAATCGTCTGCACCTGTTTTGGCGTAACGGACAAGGAAATTGAAAAGGTAATTATCGAAAATGACCTTAATGCTGTCGAGCAGGTTACGAATTTCTGCAAGGCAGGCGGCGGCTGCGGTTCCTGCCGAGGCGAAATCCAGATGATTATAGATAAAATTCGTGGCAAAAAAGAAAAAGGCGCAGCGACTGAAGCTAAACCGAAAAAACTCACCAATCTGCAGAAGATTCAGTTAATCCAGCGGACAATAAGTGAACAAATCAGGCCGCTGCTGAAAGCCGACGGCGGTGATATCGATCTTATCGATGTCGAAGGCAGCAAAGTTATCATCGCGTTTCGCGGAATGTGTTCGCGGTGTGCGACGGCTGAATTTACATTGAAAGACGTCGTAGAAGCGAGATTGCACGAGTTTGTCAGTGACGATATTATTGTTGAAGAACAAAGCGAGTAAGAAAAATGTCAAAAGTAATATATTTCGATAACAATGCCACAACGAAAGTTGCCCCGGAAGTTTTTGAGGCTATGAAGCCGTTTTTGACAGACCTTTACGGCAATCCATCGAGTATGCACACCTTTGGCGGCCAGGTCGAAAAATATATCAGCCGCAGCAGAGAGGCAATCGCCAAACTTCTGGGCTGCGACAGTTCTGAAATTGTTTTTACGAGCTGCGGAACGGAAAGCGATAATGCCGCGATAAAAGGCGTTCTTGCCGCGACGCCTGAAAAGAAAAAAATTATTACTACCAGAGTCGAACATCCTGCGGTTCTTACTACATGCAGAGAAATGCAATCGCTTGGTTACAGCCTTGTTGAACTTGGCGTTGATAAGTATGGCCAAATAGACCTTGAGGAACTCANNAAAATCGCTGAAATAGTTAAGGCAAAGGGAGTAGTTTTTCATACCGATGCCGTTCAGGCGGTCGGCAAAATTCCGTTGAATCTCGAAAAAAGCAATATCGATTTACTTAGTCTTAGCGGCCATAAGCTTCACGCACCAAAGGGGGTCGGTGTTCTTTATATCAGGAAGGGCACAAGAATTTCACCGTTTATGGTCGGCGGGCATCAGGAAAAAAGCAGACGCGCCGGCACAGAAAACGTCGCAAGTATCGTGGGACTTGGCAAAGCAGCCCAGCTTGCCGGTGAAAATATAGTGATTGAAAATACAAAGGTTAAAAAACTTCGCGACAAACTCGAAAATGCGATTTTGAAAACCTGCACAGACGCGATGCTTAACGGCGATAAGATTAATCGTCTGCCGAATACAGCTAATATCAGTTTTGAGTTTATCGAAGGCGAAGCGATTTTGCTGCTGCTCGACCAGTTTGGAATTTGCGCAAGCAGCGGAAGCGCCTGCACCAGCGGCTCATTGGAGCCGAGTCACGTTATGCGCGCGATGGGCGTGCCGTTTACCGCCGCTCACGGCTCAATCAGATTCAGCCTGAGCAAATATAACACAGAGGAAGAAGTGGATTTTGTGATTGAAAAGATGCCTGTGATTGTCAAACGCTTAAGGGAATTGAGCCCATTTGTAAAATCTTGAATAAGGTTTAAAATTGGATGCACCGACTCACAAGGTTAGATTTAAGCATTTATTGATATTGTGTGCTGTTCAGCTTTTGCTGGGGATATTTTATCTCGGCTCTGTGCCGCGGATTTATATGGATGAGGCATGGGACGCTTCAATTGGTTACGAATTAGCCCAAACAGGCGTATTACGGCATCCATTTATACATAACTTCGGGGGAATGGATGTTTATTTTGTTCAACCAAGAGTTTTATTGCCCATAGTCTGTGCGGGCGTGTTTAAGTTTACAGGTTATAGTATTATTTTTTCCAGGCTGCCGTCTGTCCTGATGGGGGTCCTGGCGGTAATTGCTCTTTATCATATTGCAGAGAAGTTTTTCGGCAGCAGGCAGAGCTTTTTTATAACTCTGGCTCTTATTGTAAATATATGGTTCTGGATAAATTCTCGTCGCTGCCGACCGGAAATTTACTACGCTGCTATGGCTTTACTTTTTCTGTGGCTGGTAATTTCGTATTTTCGGCAGGTTCGGGCATTGATGGCTTTTCTTGCAGGGATAACGGCAGCATTGGCTTCTCTGTCTCATCCGAACGGCTTTATCATAGTAGCCGCAATCAGCATAAGCTGGATTATATGGAAAGAAAGACCGCATTTGTATAAATTCGTAATATGGAGCCTGGCGGGTTTTGTTTTAACGATTCTGCCTTATGTGATTTATGTCTTTTGGGCATCCGGGCAGCCGAACGTAAGTTTTCTTGAGCAGAATCAGATGGGCCTTTTATACAACTCGGTAATATCAAGAGAAATAGTCCGATGGAGGAGTTTTTTTCAGTTACCATTTGGTATTCCGATAGCCCTGGTTATGTTTGCAGGCTGGCTGGCGGCCTGGTGGAAATCCACTGCTGAGGATAAGTTCGCAGCGACTATTGTGACCGTTTATATATTGATTTTGCCCTTATTCAGTGTTAACCAATTTCCGGATTACCTTGTTGCTGTAATACCTTTCTTTGGCATACTCGTTGTCAGGCTTGTTTATCGCTTACATGAATTTACCTGTTTCGACAACTCGAAAAAACTATATTGGACTATCAAAAGTGCCATAATACTGATATATATAATATCTTCACTGCCTCCGATTATGCTTTTACTGTATAAGCAGCACGGTGCCGATTTTAATCGTGTTATTGATGAAGTGGCCAAAGTGGTTGGCCCAAAAAAAAGGGTGTACGCGGATCCTGTTTTTTGGGTTGGTCATGATAGATATATCTATGGTCCATATCTTATCAGGTATGACTATAGAACATATTTTAGGATTAACACTGCTTTTAAAGATAGATTACAGTGGGCTTATTCTCAATCTTTCGATTATGTTATCAGAACTTCATGGGATTATGGCAGACCCCCTCAAGGATTCAGAAAAATCCCTAACAAGATGCCGGACTTAAATAATAATGATTTTAGCGGTTTTTTGTGCAAAAGGTTTGGCACTAAAGTATACGAATTTTACAATGAGCAGTATGGACCTGTGGAAATCTACAAACTTAATTGGTAAAATGCATGGCAATGGATGCTTAAAAAGCCGGAAATCAAATAAAGATTTTTGCTACTCTTTTCAGCTGTTTTTTTAATGTAACATAAGGATGATAATGTTTTATGAAATCGAGTGTAACAATTTCTTTGATGAAGTCTTCAAAAGCGGCCTGGATTTTTCAGGAAGACATTTCGATATGTATCCCTAAGGCAAAGAGAATCGGTTTTGACGGCGTTGAGCTTTTTATGGGTGGCGCAGACGATGTTGACGCAAAGCTTTTACGCCGGCTTCTCGACGATAATCGGATAAATCTCTCTGCAGTGGCGACAGGCGCTGGAAAAACACTGCATAATCTTACTTTAACAAGTCCTGACAAAACTATCTGCGCAAAGGCGATTGACTATATCAAAAGAATGATTGATTTCGGAGCACTTTTCAATGCTCCTGCCAAAATTGGCTCGATGCAGGGCAATATCGGCAAAAATAACAGAGAAGATGCTTTGGTCCAATTAACTGAAAGTCTTAATGAATTAGGCCGATACGCCGGCCAGAGAAATGTCGAACTTCTTTTCGAACCTTTAAGCCATTTAAGTACCGATGTGATAAATACGGTCGCGGACGGCATCGAAATTATAAAAAAAGCAGGCGCGGATAATATAAAACTTCTTGCCGATTTATATCATATGGATATCGAAGAGTCGGACATCGCTAAAAGCATAAAACAGGCCGCCGGATTTATCGGTTATGTTGATTTTGTCGACAGCGACCGCAAGCCCGCGGGAATGGGACATATTGATTTGAAATCCGCAGTTGACGCTCTTAAGCATATTGGCTACGAAGGTTATCTTTCCGCTGAGGCACTGCCTTGGCCCGATTCGCAAACCGCCGCCGAACAATCAATCAAAACTTTCCGGCTTTTATGTATGTAATCGGAATTGCTTTTTCTAAAAGATTTTTTTGTAGATGTGGCAATAAGGTGTTTCGCCGTTTTTCTCGTAGTATTTCTGATGATATTGTTCAGCGGGCCAGAATGCAGCAGCCGGCTTGATTTCGGTTTTTACGTCATATCCTTTTTGTTTTAGTATCTGCACTAATTTTTCAGCGGTTTCCTTTTGCTCGTCATTCAGATAAAAAATTCCGCTGCGATACTGTATTCCGATGTCAGGACCCTGCCTGTCTAACTGAGTAAAATCGTGTATCTCGAAGAACAGCTTTGCCAGATTTTCATAGCTTGTTTTGTTTGGGTCGAAGACAACTTCAATCGCCTCAGCGTGGCCGGTTTTGCCGCTGCAGACCTGCTCGTAAGTCTGCCTTTCTGTTTTACCGCCTGTGTAGCCGACCGTTGTTGAAATAACGCCCAGGGCATTTTTGAAATAATATTGAACGCCCCAAAAACACCCGCCGGAGAAAATCGCGCGCTGGCCGTTGGACACAAAATCCATTGAAACTGAATTGATGCAGAACCGCGTATTTTTTTTTGTATAGCCTTCACCAGTAAATACGTGCCCCAGATGCGATCCGCAGTTTGCGCACAAATTTTCCGTTCGCACTCCGTCAGCGTCGCGCTGTGAGATTACCGCGCCGGTAATTTGCTCGTCAAAACTCGGCCAGCCACATTCGGATTTAAACTTTGCGTTTGATTCAAAAAGTGGAAAACCGCACCTTTTGCAGATATAAAGCCCATTTTCGGAAAAGTTATTATACTTTCCTGTAAAGGGCGGTTCAGTGCCTTTATATACAATTACCCGTTCTTCTTCCGGAGTAAGTTTTTTATACATATTGTCATCCCCTGTTATTATTTGATTATGTGACTGTTTATTCCCCTTGTAGCCTGCAAACCAAATGATTGATAAAAACACAGTAGCAAATACGATAATTGTCAAAAATCGCACAATTTTCATATCGCACCCTCTTTATAAGGTCCTTCTCTTCTATTTTTTCGGAAATTCGAGCTTTTGCAGTTTGTCAAGGTCAGGTTTTTTAGCGGCGATTTTTAACGACTCATTATAAAGAACGTTCAAATCGCCAAGGTTAATTTTTGAACCCTGACGGATAAATATCGGCATCTTATAAATAGGAGCGTCCACAGTAATAGTTTTACCGCCGGCATAGATTTTCTTTGTGTCCCACGCATCGACCCATTTTTCGCCTGCAGGCAGATAAAGAGTATGCTGCGTTTTTCCTTTTTCCCAGATTGCCGAGACAAGAATATCCGGCCCATACATATAAGTCTGCCAATCGTTCCATGCTTGCGGCTGGTCGGGATACATCAAAAACAACGGCCTTGCCACAGGCATTCCTGTTTTAGCGGCTTCCTTCACAAGCTCATAAGAGTAATCGGCAAGTTTTTCATGGACTTTCGCGTAGAGTCTCCAGGCAGCGATAAGCTGCGTATCGTAATGCGGCTCAAGTTCAAGATTCCACAAACCTTTGTTTTCTGTCGGTCCGACTTCCATTATCGGGCAAAAGCAGCTGAAGCCCAGCCATCTTGCCATAATTTCGTGGTCTTTAATTTTTGTATATCCGCCCGTATCGGAGCCCCAAATCGGATAACCGATTACAGCGGACTTCTGCAATGCTATAATCGCAGCGCGAAGAGCTTCGGGCACGGTAACTTTGCTTTCGCCGCCGTTGCCGATATCGCCGCCCCAGAACACTGCATATCGGCTGCTGTTGGTATAGCCTGCCCGAGGCATTGTTACAAAGTCATTGCCGCGAATCTTTTTGCAGATATCGTAAGCAGCCTTGGCGTACATAACCGAATAATCGTTGTAATATTCTCTTCCGCTCCTGCCGTCAAAAGCCTTTATATCAGGACTGTTTGACATTGTCTCTTCGGCGCGGTCCATCTTAAATCCGACGACTCCTTGCTTAAGCAATTTGGCGATATATTTGTCCTGCCACCATTTTACGGCCGCAGGATTCGTAAAGTCCAGGTTAACGCGGAAGTTGCCTTCGTGCGTTTGGGGCTGTCCTTTAAGGATGTAGCCTTTTTCGGCAGCTTCGTTTGCCATATTTCCCATAATCCACGGAGCTATCCAGAGCACAAAGCGGATATTTTTTTTGTTAATCCATTTAATCATTTCCGGTGCGTTTGGAAAGCGGTTCGGGTCCCAGATAAAATCGCTGTAACCTTCCGGTCCTATTGCCCATGGTCTGTCAACCCAATAAATGCTCAATGGAATATCGAAAGCCTTCATCATAAGTATATCTTCAACAGCTTCGCTGTTATAAGGCGCGGCAACAGGCGTGCCGTCGTAGTAAGTTTTTCTTTGTGTAAGTTCATCTCGCCATCGCCAGGAGCCGAAAATCCATTTCGGCGGCACTATTGTCGGCCCAACGTCGAGTGAATGCGCCTTCACTAATTCGGCGGGATTTTTAGCGGTATTAATAATTATTGAAAGGGCAGGGCCTTCGTTAGTTATTTGTATTGTGTTTGCATCGGCCTTGCAGAAATCAAAACTGCCAGGCCATGTTCCTTCGACAAAATAACTGTAATTTCGCGATGAAATAAAAAACGGGCTATAGAGTGCAACTGTCGGCTTGACTAACGTCGTGGCATATTGGCCTCGCATATTCATTGTCTCTTTTATGCCCGGTGTCCAGGAAAGCACCTGATTGCCGTCAACTGTGCGTTCCATCAGGCCGGTGAAATATTCGTTTTTCTCGGCCGGCAGCGATAAGCCCCATTGATTAACATCCTTAATACCTGCCGCCTTGAAATTAATGCGGAATAAATCTTTATCTTTAGTGAAACTGACTGTTACTTTTTTCCCTTTGTCGAATGACCAGACAGCGGTCAGACCGTTTTTGGTTTTTGATATGTCCGAGGGAGTCCCTTTAAGGAGGAGTTTTCCTTGTTTGGTTTTCAAAAACATAGGAAACTTTTCACAGCCTATCGACAGCGGCTGTTTTAAATGTGGAGAGGAAATAATGAATGAGCTGTTTTTGTATTCGATATCTCCGCCGAAGACATTATTTGCAAAAAATGTGATTAACCCCAGGAAAAGAATAGTCGATTTCATTATTGTTACCTTTCAAAAATGAGCGATAAATCTTTTTAATATAGATTGGGGAATATGTAAAGGGGAAAAGTTTAGAGCAGAATATTTGAGATTAAATCGGAAAATCGCCATTTTTTTACAAAAAACAGGGTTTTGTAAACAAAATTATAGATATAGGTATGCTTTTTTTAGTAGTTTTAACTTGATTTTTCAATAATAACTGTTAAAATAGTTAAACTGGGTACACTGCGTTGATTATTTGAGAGATTAATCAATTTTATCTATATATTAGGAGGAAATAAGTATGAAAAAGTTATTTTACATTTCAGTTATTGCAATCACACTATTGGTTTCAATTAATGTTAAAGCCGACACAATTGTAGGGTGGGGCAATTCGTTTTTTGACAGCGAAAAAATGGCTGCACACGATTTTGCCACAGTCAGCGGCGGCGGCTCACACAGTGTTGCCTTAAAAACCGACGGCTCTCTTTGCGGTTGGGGCTATAATGGCGCCAGCCAGGTTAGCTGTCCGTCAGGCAACGATTTTGCTGCTGTAGCAGCAAGCGGCGGAGGCTGCATTGCCTTGAAAACAGACGGCTCACTTGTTGCCTGGGGCAGCAATGCTTACGGACAGACTTCTGTACCGGCTGGAAATGATTTTAAAGCCATTGCTTCACAACATGATTATTCTCTTGCATTAAAAACGGATGGCTCTCTTGTCGCCTGGGGCGGTGGTTTTCCTTATTCAGCTTTAACGCCTCCTGCAGGAAATGATTTTACGGCCATTGCTGTCGGTTACGCGCACGAGATTGCGTTGAAGGCTGATGGCTCTATCGTTTGCTGGGGAGATAACTCTTACGGTCAGGCAACACCGCCGGCAGGAAATGACTTTACCGCAATTGCCGCAGGTGATTATTTTAGTATCGCGATAAAAGCAGACGGCTCTCTGATTTGCTGGGGCAGCAATTCCGCCGGTCAGTTAACGCCGCCGGCAGGCACTTTCAAGGCAATTGCCGCAGGTCAAAATCATGGCATTGCTTTGAGAACAGATGGTTCCATTGTTTGCTGGGGCGATAATTCTTCAGGCCAGGTTTCAAATACTCCGGCAGGAAATAATTTTAAGGCAATCGGCGCAGGTTTTATGCACTGTCTTGCGGTGAAAACAGACGGCACATTTGTCGGCTGGGGTTATAATACTTTTGCCGGGGCAAATCCGCCGTCCGGTTACGATTTTAAAATAATATCTATGGGCAGAAACCATGGCATTGTGATAAAAAATGACAACTCTCTTTTTGGCTGGGGCCTTAACAATACCGGTCAGACGAATGTCCCGGCCGGAAACAATTATGCGTCAGTTTCCGCAGGCGGTTATCATAGTCTTGCCTTAAAATTTGACGGTTCGGTCGTCGGCTGGGGCTACAATTCTGTCGGACAAATATCCATTCCTGCGGGAACTTATACAGCAGTTGCGGCAGGACGTCTCCATAGTGTCGGCATTAAAACAGACGGCTCTGTAGTCACCTGGGGTGATAATTCCAAAGGGGAAGTATCAGGCAATCCGTCAGGAAATAATTTTGTTGCCATTAGTGCGGCCACAAACGGTTATTTCAGTGTCGCTTTAAAATCAGACGGTTCTATCGTTAGCTGGGGCGATAATTCTTCCAGCCAGGTTTCAAATACTCCGGCAGGAAATAATTTTACAGCGGTAGCGGCAGGTTTGTCTCACGGTGTTGCATTGAGAAATGACGGCTCAATCGTCTGCTGGGGCAGTCAGTCAACGGCGCCGGCTGGGAACAATTTTGTGAAAATTAGCGCAGGAGATAACTTCAGTTTGGCTTTGAAGTCCGATGGTTCTGCTATCGCCTGGGGGTCAGGAACTGCTCCTGCGGGATACTCATATTTAGATGTCGGAGCAGGCAGTGGAATGGCTATCGCGTTAAAATTATATTGTCCATACACACTTATCGGTGATTTAAATAGCAATTGCAAAGTTGGCTGGGACGATTTGAGTATTATGTTTGAGAATTGGCTCAAGAGCGATTCGACAGCGGATATTGTTCCGATGCCGGGCGACGGCATTGTTAATTTCAGGGATTATGCTGCGTTAGCCGAAAACTGGTTAATTGATTGTCAGCAAACTCCGGGCGATCCTGCCTGTGTAGCTAAATAAATAAACTAAAGCCTAGGGCTTTAGACCATATAATTTGGAGCTCGCTTATTTTAAGCGGGCTCCATTTTTTTATTTCGCATTTTCTGATTTTCTAAACAAAGCGCCGGCTACATTTCTATCGATTTGCACTTCAGCCTTTTCGTCGTAGTAAACCATATTGAGCCGATTATTAGATTGGAGTTCTTTCAATTCGTCATCGGTGGCAAGAATCCAATCGCCTTTATCGTAAAGCTGATAAATCATATTTACGTCTTTTATTTTAGGAATTTCTCTTCCGAAATAATGGACTATTTTTGGAGAAACATAGCCATATGCCACAAGGTTATTATCTGATGGTATTTTTTTAGATATTTCAACGGCAAATTTTCTGGTATAATTGTTATTATCAAACGGAGCCGAAAAGCTGATAAAACAAATTGCAAACAGGCAATAACCGCCAAAGATTAATCCGCCACCGAGAGTCGTTTTGTTTTTTGCAAATGACGCCGGAATCCACACTGTTAATATAATCGCTGTTATGCCAAGGATTAATACTTTAACGAAAAGCTCAGAATGAACGGCGGCAAAGTAAATTACCCCTGTAATAACAGACAAGGCAATAATTATCATATGGAAAACAAGAAACCTTTTTGTAAATTTGCCCGTAAAGGCTTTTCGTGTGTAAATCATATCTTCTAAAACAATACCAACCAGGATGGCGATAACGGGCATTATCGGCAGCATATAATGTTTGCGTTTGCCGCCGCAGATAGTTAAAAAAATCAAGTCTGTTATAAAACAAAGCCATAGAAACAGCATAACTTTTTGCTTTTTTCCCCAGATTTTGTAAAACGGAGATATCAAGGCGACAGGGACAAGGGCTACCCAGGGTGCGATGAATGCGAAAGTATAAATTATGTATAAATAAAATGGATAATTACCCGGAGCGTAATTACCGAACAAACGGTCAAAAAAGTTATGTTTCCAAACTACTAAATTCCAGTTTACTCTGTAGCCGATAACAAGCGGCCACGGTAATACTATAGCGAGAAAGATG
Source organism: Phycisphaerales bacterium (assembly GCA_003142595.1). Classification (GTDB taxonomy): domain Bacteria; phylum Planctomycetota; class Phycisphaerae; order Sedimentisphaerales; family UBA12454; genus UBA12454. The sequence continues at coordinate 303,010 of PLMU01000007.1, read as the reverse complement.
ATTACTCCGACAACGGGCAGCAGTTTAGGCAGAATTTTCCATTGTTTGAATATGGCGATGTAGAAAAACAGTGGGATTAAAACTAATGGAATCGGCGCAGGACCTTTAGCGAGCATTGACAGCCCGAAACTTATCCAGAAAACAAGCATATATATTATTTGTTTTTTGCGAATTTGTTCGATAGCGGCAGAGTAGAAAGAAAGAAAGCATAAAATTACAAAAAATGTAAAAATCATTTCCGGCCTTGCGTTATGAGCATAATTGATATATCCAAATGATGTTGACCAGACCAGGGCGGAAATTATTGCGACACGAATATCCAGCCATTGTTTGACAAAATATAAAATGATCAGAGCAGATAAAAATGCGAATAAAGCGCTTGGAAATCTTGCGGTAAATTCGTCAATATTGCCTGTTATTTTTCCTAAGCCGGCTACGAGCCAGTAAGAAAGCGGCGTTTTTTCAAGTCGAAGCTGTCCATTGCAGGAAGGTAAAATCCAATCATTGCTCACAAGCATTTCACGCGAAGTAATGGAAACAAGACACTCATGATTTTCCATTGCTCTGCCGGAAATATCCCAAACGGCGGTTAGTGCCGACAGGACTAATGTCGAAATCAGAATTATGTTTTTATTTTTCATAGGTCAGGTTGTTATCATTTTAATACTATTTGCGGTCTGTAATGACGATTTGCGGCACCGGATTAGGAATTTTATCTATTACTCCCATTTGATTAAGCAGAAAAGCCAGTTTTTCCATGTTGCCATTAAGATAGGGCAAGAGATAAGGATTTTTTTTGGGACTCCAGTCATAACTTCTCATCTCATTAAGAATAAAAGGCACATCCTTTTTTTCAATAAGCAAGCGATAAGTAGCAATTACGCCGCCTGCTCGCTGGGTTCCTGCTCCGCAGTGAACTAATACAGGTTTACCTTTTTCCTTTGCCTGGCATATTGCTGCTATTGCTTTGGCATAATCGTTAATGTCTCCTGTTCCATTGCCGCTTAACGAGAAGTTGTATCTTTCAATGCCAAGTTTTTCAGCAGCTTCCTGTTCTTCGTCTTTGTCAGCAGTCTGATTTGAATCACCAGTCAGGCATACAATTACTTTTATATTATACTTACGCAAAGTCCTTTCAACTAACCATCTTGATAATTGTCCGCTGCGATAAATCTTACCATCTTCCACTATACCAAATCTTTTTGGAACGAAATCGTTCTTTAGCAGCCCCTCCCATAGGCCAAAGCTTCCGATAAGACAGAGGAGGGCTATAGCAATTATCCGCAGTCGTTTATGATGTGGCATTGTTTCGCTTCCATTCTTCAATTTTTATTGTGTTCTTCATTCAGTATCATTTGTATTTTTATGCCATAACGCCGAAATTTTATTTGCTGCATAAACGCAACCTGCCAATGCCGCGCTGCTGCCAAAAAAAATGAGCGGACTTCTAAAATTACCGGAAGAAAAATTTATCAAAGGTATGAGAATAAGCCCGATGAGTACAACTTTCCGCCACCATTCATTTATGCGGAACGAGTTTTGCGATATCCACTGGCGGCTGATTTTTAATGCGAGCCAGCCGCAAAAAATACCGACAACCGCCCCGGCAAAAATGTCTGATGGATAGTGAGACAGTCCTGTTACTGTCATAGAACCGACCATGGTGGAAAGAATGAACAGTATCGATAAACTCAATCCCGAAACGAATGGTACTACCGTGATAGTAGGAGCAAATACCGTGGCAGTGTCGCCGGAAGGAAATGACTGATATCGCGTCTTGCGAAAATGCTGCATATTAAAACGACCATATGCCGACTCAGATAACAGATTTTTTATCGTAGTTTTTCCCTGCGAATCCTGCACTATTTCTGAATGTTTAAGAAGCTCACGAGGCCTTTCTCTATGTGTTAGAATTTTACCCGGCCCTACAATTGCCAGTGCCAGCAGCATGGACAGCGAACCTGCCAGAACTATTTGTAACCTGTTTTTTAGATAACCCCACAAAAACAGCAGCCAGAGCGGCACACAGACTTTACCCAATATTTTGATTAATTTCGCGCCGGTAAAACTGTCCAAATCTCTGGACGATATCCAGGAAATAACACGTTCATCAATAAAGTAATAAGCGAGCAATGCCCCAATCCCCAGAACAATAATAGACACAAAGATTGTCAAACCGAATCGATTGGATGTTGACCTGGGGGATATTTCATTCATTTTGGATTATCCTTTCCACGAATCATTGCCAGAATTTTGACTTCCTTACCGTTAGAATAATTATAACCTTTTTTCGATGCTATTTCAAGTAGGGGCAAAGGTCCGCTGCCCTGTAGAATATCCGCCAGGATATCTGCAGGGATAATCAGAACTCCAGACTGCGGCTGGTTGGCCCAGCTTATAACGGCTTCTTTGTCATTGAGCTTCTCAAGTTTTCGTCCAATATAAAAATTCAGACTTGGCTCTGCGAATTTGTATGCTGCCACCGGCACATCTGCTGCTGTATTTTTATTTATTGCTTGTGAAATGGAAGGAGTTATTTTTGTCTGCTCAAGTCCCGGCAATACGCCGAACAAAATTAGGATTAGAAAAATGAGAAATCCGGCCAGCAGTGTCTTGGCGCTTTGTGCGAATTTCTCTGCTAACTGAAAGCGAATAGCAGTCGCAGCCATCGCCAGTAGCACTATACCGCTGACTGCGCCGGACAGCCGCAGCATTTTTACCTGCGTAAACCACGGACCTGCAATAAGCCCTGCAGCTATCATAACTGCTGCTGTTCCAAAGAACCATACGCCGCCTCTTAACCATTTTCGGTCACGGTTGGTCAGAGTGTTATTCTGTTGGGCAGCAATTGTCGCAGCCACTGATAAAGCCAGCCCCGGCCAGATGAATAATATATAATGGGGTAATTTGGTCTTTAGTATACTCACAAGAATAAACATCGACGCGCCCCAGACTATCAGGAGAATACGGGATTTTCCATCGCCTGTTCGTCCGCCGACTACAACCGATATGGCTCCGGGCAGGAACAGTATCCACGGGAAAAACCCTACCAGAATAACAGGCAGATAATATGGCAGGTAGAGGAAAAAGTTCCCGCCATGACTATGCAGAGGATGGACCGCCCACGACAATACGTGCCGGCCGATAAAGGTGCGTACAAACTCGCCGCCTGAAGCATTGTTGGCTGGAATTGCCCATAAGAGAAAAATTACGGCCGCAATAACCGCTGAAAATGCGATTCCTGAGAAGCCGCGAATAAAATCGCCGATGTTCCTGCGGTCAAACCAGAGGAAAATAATCATCACAGGCACCGGCAGCAATCCTCCCGGTCCTTTCGCGAGCATTCCTAAACCCATCAGCACCCCGACTGCAGCAACATCTGGAATTCGAATTCTATTCCGGTCCCATCCAATAAAAATTGCCATCACTCCAACGATAAGAGGCAGCAGTATACCATCCACTAGCGCGGCACTTCCTACAACCGTCATTAATAATGTTGTTGCCAGAATTATTTCCGCCCATAACCCGATCTTTGCATTAAAAAGTCGTTTGCCTATAAAAAATGTCAGCAGGCACGTTATCGCGGTTCCCACCGCTCCGCAAAACCGGCAGGAAATTTCACTTGCCCCCAGCAGCCGCACCGGCACAGACATCAGCCAGTAAATCAGAATCGGTTTGTCGAACCAGATATTACCGTTTAAGGTGGGCACAAGGTAGTTGCCGCTTTCGATCATCTCAACCGTCGCTCTTGCATACCTCGGCTCATCTCTGTCCCACAGCGTACTTCGGCTTGCAATCAGAAGATATAGACACAGGACGCCTGCAGCAATAAAAATTGCAGACAGCCAATTGCTCTTAAAAATCCCTTTTTGTTCCGGTGCCATTAAATTTTGCATTCTGTTAATCTATTTAAATCTGCTCAACTATACCGTTGAACCTCATTTCCAATAGAATATCAAACCTATCTTAAAAAATCACGATTTTTATTAACGAAATTCTGTGGGGGTAAACTGATTTAAATACAGGCAGTTGGTATCTTAATATTCAAACGCTCCCAGGTCGGGCGATTTGCCTTTAAAGGGTAGTTTCACATCAGTTCCAGCGTCTATCAGCGGGCTTTTTTCGGCAAGATGGAGAAACTTCAGTTTAGGCAGTTCGCCTTTCGGCCCGCGCGGGCCGTCGATTCCATTAGCGTCAAGGCTTGTGAAATCCGCAGCGCTGACAGTGAAGCCTTTGTTCCATGAATTATGCGAATTATCAATCTCAGTGCCGATTGTATCTATACCTAAATATGAAATGTTATTGCGTAATATATGATGAGCGCCTGCGGTAGTGGGATTATTGAAGCTAAAATTTTTCTCCCGGTTACCGACGCCTGTGCAATTATAAACGGTAACTCCCGTAGCATCTGTTCTTTTTCGGTTTAAATCGAATCCGTTATGTTCCTGATTATAAGCTATACACCGGATAACAATATGATTGCCGCCGCCTTGTCCCAGTTTAAACCCGTTGCCATCTCCCTGAAAATTAGGGTCATTCCAGATATTTTCGCCGTTGCGAAATGCCCAGCAATCCTCAACCCTGATAGCATTGTTTGCCCACCACAAATCGAAGCCGTCATCGGAATTGCTCCACGCCCGGCAGCCGCGAATTATATTCCCCGGTCCAAGACAGGCCGTGCATCCGGTTGAGCCTTTGGTTGCGAAGCCGTCAGCGTCTTCGCCGTGCTTTTTCGGGTCGTAGTTCAGATATGAATCGCAGTTTAAAATCAGGTTATAAGCAGAGCCGGCCGACATACGGAAACCGGCGTTTCTGTTCATTCGTGTTATAATCTGCTCGAAAATATTATGAGTTCCGATTGTGCAGAAACCGTAAGACCCGGCGTGCTGAATAATAACACTCTTAAGGTGCCAATAACTTCCCGTCAGGTAAATCCCATTATTTCCTTTTTCTTCCGCCTGCTTTGCGAAATCCAGGATGACGTTCTCATTTCGATACCCCTGCAGTGTTATGAGTTTTTTCGGTGTTCCGCTTTTTGAAATCGAGATAGTGCTATTATAGTCGTGCACGCCGCCGCGCAGAAAAATAGTATCGCCCGGGGCAGCTATGCTCACTGCCTTGGGAATCGTTTTAAAGGGATGTTTGATAGTGCCGTTGCCGCTGTCGTTTCCGTCCGGTGCGACAAAATAACTGCCGCAAAACGCCGGACAAACCGCGAAAAGTATAAATAGAATGAAACAAAAATTCCTTAACCCATTATTTCTTTTCATATTTGCTTCCTTGCTTAGTTTATTTCATCCAGTTCTATGTCAATATACAAAACCGGGCATTAAATTACAGCAAATTTAATGCCCGGCAAAATTTCTATTAAGTCATTCTATTTCCAGCATTCTCCGGCAGGGACGCGGTTGCACGTCAGCCAGTCTGCTGCGAATTGTGCAAGGTCTTTTAAGTCCAGAACATTGTCGCCGTTCAAATCGACATCCGGCGGATTGCCTGCCCAGGCGTCGGCTAATCGGACAAAATCAAGGAAGTCCACCTGGCAATTGCCGGTAAGATCAGAAGCGATCGACATAGCGCAGTTCCACACCAAAGTTGTAGCGTTTGCATCTGCCAACGACAAGCCGGTTTCATTATGGTTTGCGCTCATATCACGAGCCTTGACCTTATAGAAGTATTTCGTGTTATTTGTAAGGCCCGTATCTGTCCACGCTGAATTTGATACCCAGCCGGAATCATGATTTGAGTCTGTTATGTTGGCAAAGTAATATTGGACTCCGGAATCATCCGACGCTGTAGTTGCCGTCATTGTGATGGAACTGCTATTGACTGTATTAGGCTCGTGTGCCCATGTCATCGGGTTCGGTGTCGGCGGTATAGTGTCCGCAGTTGTAAAGCTCCAGACTGGACCTGTGTTTGTGCCGCTCGAATTCTCTTCATCTATACGCCAGTAATATGTTGTCAGCGACGTCATTGTGCCGGTATCGTAGGTTGTGCCTGTCTGACTGCTGCTTACCTGCGGCGGAGAAGCTGCAGTTCCGAAATATACATCGTGTGATGTTGCTCCTGAGCCCGGTGTCCAGCTTAAGTCTTGAGTCAAGCTGACATTTGTTGCGCCGGCAGACGGCGATGGATTGCTTGCTGCATCCGGTGGTGAAGCTACCATGTCCTTGACAACAAAGCCAATGAGTACTTTGACGTTGGAATTGATAGAGTGCGTTACGCTTGGTGTTTCAGGTACACCTGTTGCCGTTTTGTGTCCATCCATAGCATCAAAGCTGGAATTTGAATTGTCAAAATCTTTAGTAAAACCATTGTTTGCGGTATATGTGCCTGCACTTGAAGAGGTAGTAGCAGAAGCTTCGATAACTATATCACCTGCTGTGGTAGTCAGCGGCGGAGAGGCTCCTATAGTAGCGCCAGTCCCTGTCCCTGTGCCGTTGCTGTCAGTAGCGCCAATACTGGTTGTTTGATTAACATTTTCAACAAAAGCACTTGTATAATCGACATAAGTCGGCAAGTTAGTCCATGTGGGCGTAAAGGTGGTATTAGTTGCAGCAGCTATACCGGCTTCATTAAGATAAAATGCCGCCACATATGGTGTGTTGGATGTACCTGAACCCTGGAGTTTCGTAATAATCCTGGTCATACTCTGGCCGCCGTATTTTACGGCAGTCAGGTTTGGATCAGGCGAAGAAGTCTGCTTGGCGTGCGCAATGAAAATTAATCCGCGATTAGTGCCTGTTTCTTTTGCATGAGTTGTGCCTTTTACCCACGAGCCTATGATTATGACATTCTGCTGGGCTGTAGTGGTAAAGCTCTGGACTGCCCCTGTGGTTGTGCCGCCTAAATTATTTTCGTCTATATGCCAATAATATGTTGTCCCCTGTGTCATTATTCCGGTGTCATAACTTGTGGCTGTCTGATGGCTGCTTACCAGCGGCGGAGAAGCTGCAGTTCCGAAATAAACATCGTGTGAGTCTACTATACCGCTGCCCGCTGTCCAGAGTAGGTCCTGAGTCTGGCTGACATTTATTGCGCCGTCAGCCGGTATCAGGTTGCTTGCTGGACCCGGTAGCGGAGGAGGAGCAATAGTAAAGTGCCAGACTGCCCCTGTGGTTGTGCCGCCTAAATTATTTTCGTCTATACGCCAGTAATAAGTTATGCCCGGGACCATCGTTCCGGTGTCGCCATAAGATGTGCTTAGCTGATGGCTGAGTACCAGCGGCGGAGAAGCCGCTGTTCCGAAATATACATTGTATGAGTCTACTATACCGCTGCCTGCAGTCCAGCTGAGGTCCTGAGTCTGGCTTACGCCTGTTGCGCCATTGGTCGGTGTCGGATCAGTTGCCGGGCCCGGCGGCGGAGGAGGAGCAGTAGTAAAGCTCCAGACTACCCCCGGAGTTGTGCAGTCTGTGTTCTTTTCAGTTATACGCCAGTAATAAGTTATGCCCTGGACCATCGTTCCGGTGTCATAAGTTGTACCGGTTTGATTGCCTATAAATGGCGGATAAATATAAGGTCCGAAATATACATCGTGCGAAGTAGTGTTTGCCCCTGCGGTCCAACTGAGGGTTTGAGTATTGCTTACGCCTGTTGTGCCGGAAGCCGGCGTCGGATTGCTTGCTACGCCGGGATAAATGCCTGTGCAGTACTCAAAGTATCCCAGGTCTGGTGCACTGCCGCAGTATGGCAGCCAGACATTAGTTCCTCCATCGATGAGGTCGCTTCCGACCACAGGGTGCATAAAAGTAATGTCAGGCAAACTGCCGTCGGCATTTCGTGGCCCGTAAGCCGCGGAAGGATCAATGCTGTTAAAATCATCACTGGTAACAACAAACGGGCTCAGCCAGCTATTTGTCATTTGCACAACAAAATCTGCTAAACTTATCGTTCCTGTAAAATAAACGCAATTAGCAACTGTTGCCGTCTTACCATCGGCCAGCGGTTCCGAGTTCGAGAAGTAATAATTGTTCCCGCCATTATTGTATGCTGTGCAATTGTAGAGTGTCATTGAACCTCTATTATTGTTTTGGTCAAATCCTTTGACCAGATTCAGGAATGACAGGCAGTTTATCAGAGTGACATTATGTCTCAAAGTCTTATCATCGCTTCCACCCATCTTAAATCCATTGCCGTTGCCATGGACCGTTGAGTTTGCATCTTTAAGGTAACCATTTTTAAAAGCCCAGCAGTTTTCATAAGTAACATCTACGTTATCGCTGCCCCTGAGATATCCATCATATCCGTCATCCGAGTTCTGCCACGACCTGCAGCCGTAAAAATAATCGCCTGTGCCGACATCCATCTTCGGTGAAAAACCATCGGCGTTTTGGCCGCCAGTATCAGGATCATAGTTGTAATAGGAATCGCAATTTATGATTTGATTATACGATGCACCATTACCCAATTGAACGCCGCTATCCCTGTTTTCGTATGCGCGGCAGAATTCTATGATATTATAACTTCCACCAGTAATTGCTATACCGTTATTCGGGGCTCCTCTGAAATCTATTCCCTTGATATACCAATAGTTGCCGTTGATTCTAATACCATTGGTGCTGCCAGTCCCCATTGCCGAGAGATCCACAAGCGGCCGTTCATTCTGGTAAGAGAACAATTTAGGTCTATTGGTTGGACTTGACCCGCTCTTGGTAGAAAGAGTGAGCGCTGAGCCTGAGTATGTGTATGTTCCGGCTCGCACGTAAACAGTGTCGCCTGCCGCAGCCATGCTCACGCCTTTGTTAATCGTTTGATATGGATGGTCTATATCGCCAGGGTTGCCGTTACTTCCATTGGGGTCGACATAATAAGTATTGCAATATGCAGGACAGACCGCCAAAAGCATCCACAACATTATCAGGACAAAACTGTGTTTTCTTGCTTTCTTATTTCTTTGCATTTTTATTTCCCTACTTACTTGATTTATTTCATCCAGTTATCCGCTAACACTGAAAATTCGTCGAAATTGACGATACAGTCGCCATTCAAATCCACTCCGGCGGTTTCAGTGCAATTCTCTAATAGCCAGTACGTTGCAAATTCGGCAAGGTCATCCAATTTTACTATTTTATTGCCTGTAAAATCGCCGTAAAGGCCGCCAAATACCTGGCCCGAATAAGTGGACTCATTCGAGGTTGTATTTACGGCTGTAACAACATAATAATAGGTTATGTTGGTAGAGGTAATATCGTCAATATAGTTCGAATCAGTTAAAAGTGTGCTGTTCAGCTTGCTGTAGCCGCTGCCTGAAGTTGTCGAACGATACACGTTATAGCCTGCCAGGTCGCCTTCGCTATTGTTGTTCCAGTCGAGCTTAACGGGTATATAACCGGCTGTTGCTGTCAGGCCGGTAGGCGCTGCCGGGTTGCTGCCCGGTTCTGGCTTAAGCGCGATAGTCATATGTCCGTCAACAGTGCCAGCGGTTGCAAATGTTGACGCTCCTATAGTCTGACCGGTATCTCCGGCAGTTAATTTGAAGCCTGTTGCCACTCCTATGCCTCCGCCGTTTCCTGATGTAGTTCCTCCGTCCGTTTGCTCTGTAAGAATGGTGAGATTTGCATTAGTCCAATTTGCCCATGCCGTTGCGGTTGAGTCATTATCTCTTGATGCTGCAAGAACTATTAACGTGTTGTCGACAGTTGTAGTAACCGCTTCGCATGTCGTACTAAATGACACCGTTGCTTTTATTCCGCCTGCCGTCACGTCCCATGGGTCGCCGGTTGAGATAACGTTGCGGAATGTTAGTATCCTTCCATAAACGTGGTCTCCCGGATTAGCCACGGTCGGCGAACTCATTGATGACGATGTCGCCCGGCACCAGAACACGGTGAGTCGCGTTCCGGCCGTTCCTGTTCCGGTTGCCTGTGGGCTGTTGGTTACATTCACGAAACCTGCCGGTGTCGAAAGTGTTGCCGCCTGACCTCCGCATGATTCAACAAAAAGAAGTGCAACATCACCTGCCTGATGCGTCGGCCAGGGGACGGTAATCGCACCTACAGCTGATTGAGCAGTTCCGGCCGCGACGAACCAGGGTATTAAAACTGCCGTCGCTGATTTAGTACTGGACCAGCCTGTTTCATTTGGAACAGTTGCGTTATCTTTTGCCTTAACTCTGAATGAATATGAGGTATTCCGTACCAAGCCTGTTACCGTATACGTAGTGCTTGTCTGCCAGCCGCTGCTTTTGCTGTTGTCAGTGGTGCATTCGAAGTAATACTGTACCGGTCCTGTGGCATCACCTACTGGAATTGCGCTCATTGTTATTGAACTTGAATTGACTATGCTTGGTATTAAATTCCACATCGCCGGATTCGGTGTCGGCGGCGTTGTTTCACCAGTATCTGCTGCATAATATTCGAAGCATCCCAAATCCGGCCCAAGGCCGTTATATGGTAAGCCTGCATTGGTTCCTCCGTCAATCAAATCGCTGCCCGGTGCCAAATGCATAAAACTGATATCCGGCAAACTTCCGTCAGCTTTTCTCGGTGCATAAGCCTGTGTTGGGTCAATAGTGATAAAATCAGCACTTGAAACAGAAAACGGGCTCTGCCAGCTATCTGTTGTTTGCACAACAAAACTGCCGAGACTATTCCCGCCTGTAAAATAAATGCTATTGGTAACGGATGCCGTCTTACCGGGTTCCAGCGGCGATGTAGATATGCTAAAATTATTCCCGCCATTGTTAAATGCCGTGCAATTGATGAGAGTCATTGAACCTTTATCGCTATTTTGGTCAAATCCTTTTTGCAAATTTTGAAAAGAGAGACAATTTTTTAAAGTCACATTATGTCTCAAGTGTTTTTGACCATTAGCATCCGCATCGCACCCGCCCATCTTAAATCCATTGCCATTACCGATGCCTGCGGTTCCATCTTTGAAATAACCGTTTTTGAAAGCCCAGCAGTTTGTAAATGTTGTGTTTACATCATCGGCGCCCCTGAGATATCCATCATACCCATCATCGGAGTTTTGCCATGACCTGCAGCCATAATAAGAATTGCCGGTTCCTACACCCATCTTCGTTGCAAACCCATCAGCATTACCTCCTTGATTCGGAGCGTCATAGTTATAATATGAATCGCAATTTATCATTTGATTATATGATGCCCCGTTATCTAATTGTAAACCTGAATCTCGATTCTCATAAAAGGAGCAACATTCAAGAATGTTATTTGAACCCGTCAAATTCATTCCATTATCGCCGGCACCTTTAATGTTGATACCTTTGAGATACCAGTAACTTCCGCTTAACTTAATTCCTCTGTTCGAATCAGCATCTGCCATACCGGAGAAATCGAGGATTGGTTTCTCGCTGCCATAGGCAAGCAGATTATATTTGGCTCCGGATGTCCCGCTTGCCGTAAGATTAATGGTCGTTGTATATACATGAGTCCCGCCGCGAACATAAATTGTATCGCCGGCCACGACTAGTCCCGCGGCTTTGGGAATCGTTTTCCAGGGGGAGTCTATGGAACCGTCGCCGGTAGTGTCATTTCCGTTTGGGTCGACAAAATAAGTGCTGCAATATGCAGGACTGACCGCGAAAAGTATCCCAAGAATGAGGATAAGGAATGATTGTCGTTGGAGATTTGTTTGCATGATTTTTATGTCCCTTCACAAGAATGCCGAATTTTTACGACCAATATTTGCCTTTACCCATTCTTGTATGATAATTACCTATATTATTATATCAGAAGCATATAATGATAGCAACGATTTTAACAATTTTACCCAGATTGAAGGCGGTTTTGACAAAAAAGAGAATTTGTTGTGATAACATCTTTAATATACAAGAGTTAAATCTGGACAAATAACGTTCATTTATAGTGGTATTTTTAGTTTTATTACCAGGCAAATTAGGCCTGAATTTTAGCAAAAAAGCCGCAGTTTTCTTGATTTGGCGACAAAAATTTCGATAATTTACGGCTAACTTGTAAAGAGATATTGTGATAGTATATCCGCATTATGTAAACGGAGAAAAACCTATGGGACATAAAATACGAAAATTTTGTAATGCTGTTATTTTTTCGACACTGCTGTTTTTTGCCGCAGTTACGATTCCTCTGAAGTCAGCAAAGGCCCAGGACCTGTCGGAACTTGAAAAGCAGATGACCAAATTTACTTTGCCCAATGGCCTGAAATTCCTCGTCTTCGAGCGGCATGAAGCGCCGGTAGTTTCATTCCATACTTACGCCGATGTCGGCTCAGTCGATGATGCCAAAGGCCAGACCGGTATGGCGCATCTGTTCGAACATATGGCTTTTAAAGGAACTACGACCATCGGCACAAAAGACTATAAGGCAGAGGCTCGCGCAATGGCAAAAGTGGATGAAACCTTTGAAGCCATTAAAACGGAACGCAGCAAAATTCAGCCGGACAAAAAACGCCTCGAGCAGTTGAACAAGCAATTCAAGCAGCAAGAGCAGGAAGCTGGAAAATATATAATTCCCGACCAGTATGAAGAAACAATCACTCGCGAAGGGGGCAAACGCTTCAATGCATATACAAGTGATGACGCGACGCAATATATTGTCAGTCTTCCATCGAACAAAGTGGAACTTTGGATGTCGATGGAATCGGACAGATTTTTAAATCCTGTTCTGCGGGAATTTTATAAGGAAAGAAGCGTCGTGATGGAAGAGCGGCGAATGTCGGAGAACAGGCCTATGGGCCGCTTGTTCGAGGAGTTTGGGGCAATCGCCTTCAAAGCGCATCCTTACGGAAACCCGACACTGGGTTGGATGAGCGACCTCGAGAATATTTCTCGGCCCCAGGCACAGGCCTTTTTCAAAAAATATTATTCACCGGCAAATCTTACCATCGCAATTGTCGGAGATGTCAATCCGCAGGAGATTAAAAAACTTGCGGAAAAATATTTCGGTCGAATTCCGGGCGGCACCAAACCCCAGCCGGTTGAAACGGTTGAACCGCCGCAGTTAGGCCGCCGCTGCGTAACCATTGAGGATACCGCCCAGCCGATGCTTCTGATTGGTTATCACAGACCTAATGTAAATCATCCCGATAACGCTGTCTTTGACGCAATCTCGCAAATTACCGGCGCCGGAAGAACTTGCCGATTATATGAAAGTCTCGTCAAGGAAAAGAAAATTGCCGTTGAAGTTTGGGCAGGTTCGGACAGAAGTAAATATCCATCTCTGTTTGTATTTGGAGCCCAGCCAGCTAAAGGCCATACTCCCGACGAGTGCGAAAAAGCGATTAATGACGAGATTGAGAAATTCAAAACCCAGCCTGTCTCCGCCGAAGAGCTGCAGAAAGCAAAGGCTCTCAGCAGGGCGGATTTGCTCAAGCAGCTTGATACCGATGGGCCGCTTGCCGCTGAATTGGCTTTCTATGAAGTCGTAACAGGAGACTGGCACAACCTTTTTGCTCAGCTCGATAAAATTAATCTCGTTACTGCCGCCGATGTTCAGCGGGTAGCAAAAGAATATTTCGTAACCAAAAATCAAACGGTCGGCGAAATTAAAACAACTGCTTCAAACTGATTTTTTCAGGAGCGAAAAAAATGAAACTTAAATATTTCTGTAAAATAAAATTTTTCATCGTTGGCAGCTTTCTATTGTTTGTCGCCGCCCGGCAGATATCGCTGGCAGGGCAGTTAAAAAGTCCGAAACTGCGCGATATCGAAATTCCTAAAATTCAGCGGGTAACGCTGGACAATGGAATGCAGTTGTTTGTGGTCGAAGACCGCCAGTTGCCGGTGATTCAAATTCAGGCGATGATTCGGACAGGTTCGATTTATGACCCCGCTGATAAAATCGGTCTGGCCGCTGTTACTGCAAAGGTGATGCGCACAGGCGGAACCGCTGCCAAAACCGGCGACGAAATTGACCGCCTGCTCGAAAATGCCGCCGCTACTGTCGAAACAAGGGTTGAGCAAAATTGCGGCTATGCCGATTTATGGTCGATTAAGGAAAACTTCGATACCGTCCTGCCGGTTCTGGCTGATGTGCTGATGAATCCTGTTTTTCGCCAGGACAAAATCGAACTGGCCAAAATCGGTTTTCGCACCGAAATCGCCCAGCGTAACGATGAGTTATTCTCAATCGGTTCCCGCGAGTTTAAAAAACTTATTTACGGCCCAAACAGCGTCTGGGCCAGGCAAATCGAATACGACACTATCGACGGCATCAGCAGGGACGATTTAATTGCCTTTCATAAAAAATTCTATCATCCCAATAATGTAATGCTCAGCGTTTGCGGAGATTTTAACGCCGCACAGATGATTAAAAAAATACAGGCAGCCTTCAAAGACTGGCAAAAGATGGAAGTGCAGTTACCCGATGTTCCGAAAGTGCAGTATGAATATCGCCAGACCGTTAATCTGATTCGCAAGAAGGACACCAATCAGACGGGCGTTTACCTGGGGCATATCGATGGTCTCAGGAGCGACCCGGACTTTTATGCGCTGGTCGTGATGAACCGGGTTCTCGGTGAGGGTTTCACGAGCCGGCTGTTTAAAAATGTCCGTTCACGCCAGGGCCTGGCATATGATGTTTACGGTGCGTATAGAGCCGACTATGACCATCCGGGCATTTTTTATGTTGGCTGCCAGACTAAATCGGCGACTACTGTGCGGGCTATTCGCGCTATGATGGAACAGGTTAAGTTGATGACCGAAAGTGAGGTTACAGACGAGGAGTTGGCCATAGCCAAAGAAAGCTATCTCAATTCGTATGTTTTTAATTTCGATACCAAGAGCAAGATTGTTAATCGAATGATGACTTTCGAGTATTTCGGTTATCCCGCTGATTTTCTCCAGAAAACCAAAGAGAATATCGAGAAAGTATCCAAAAAGGATGTTCTGCAGGTTGCCAGAAAACATCTCAGGCCCGACAAGATGCAAATCCTCGCTATCGGCCGCCCGCAGGATTTCAATGAACCGTTATCGGTATTAGGGCAGGTGCGCGAAATTGACATTAATATTCCGCCGCCAAAGGGGAAATAATTTATTAGGTATGAAATAAACTTGTGACTTTTCAATTAGGACAATGGAATTTAATTCCATCCTTTGACCTTATAGAGTACCAAACCCGCATATTCTCTCATAACCGCTCTGAAGAATAACAATCTTTCCATAGAGTCATTGACATACGTTTCGACCGGTTCTACCGGAGCGGCAAAAACCTTAACACCTGCATGTTCAAAACTGAGCATCGACCTTTTCATGTGTGCAGCGGATGTTACAAGAAGAGCTGTTGTAAGATTATTTTCTTTCATCATTTTGGCGGTTTGTAAGGCGCTTTCATATGTGCGGGTAGATTTATCTTCAAGCAGAATTGCCTGTCGCGGTACGCCAAGATTAACCGCGACCCTGGCCATGCCGTTTTCCTCAGGGATTTTCAAAGGGTTGGGATTGCCCGTGCGGCCGCTAAACAGAATTTTATTCGCATATCCCTTTTTGTAAAGTTCTATACCTTTTACCGTTCGCATTAGTGAAAACAACGGCAGTTCGCCGCCGGGATACATGCCGCCCTCAAGAACAACTATTACGTTAGCCTTTTGCAGGTCGGCTTTAACCATGAGCGGTCGGGATAGACTATTGACTAAAGGCGTATACATTATGATTATTACTGCAAGGGCAAGGCAAAACAGCCCGTATGTTGCGGTTTTTGAGATAAACTTCATTATCTTATTTTGTCGAAAACTCATAGTCAGAAAAGGTTTATTAATCGATTATTTTTTTTATTGTACCGGAAGAAACCGAACGCAGAAAGGAGAATCAATATCCTGTTTTTGCCCGTTTGGTGTTAAATGTCCTGTCTGGTCATTCACACTAAAGACTACAGCGTTATTACTCTTATGGTTTGTAACTATCAGCCATTTGTATGTCGGGTCAAATTCAAAATTGCGAGGTGAATTACCTTGCGTTGGAATGTTTTCAGCTAAAGAAATCTTTCCGGTTGATGAATCGATAGCAAAGACAGCAATGCTGTCATGTCCGCGATTTGAAGCGTAAAGAAATTTTCCGTTTGGATGAATTAAAATTTCCGCGCATTTGCTGTCTCCCTTAAAATCAGCAGGAAGAGTAGATGATGTTTGAAGTTCAGTGAGAATCCCTTTTGAGCCGTCCCATGCGTAAGTTATTACCGTATTACCCATCTCTGTAAGAAGATAAACAAAATGTCCGTTAGGATGAAAAGCAAAATGACGCGGCCCGGCTCCGCCTGTTACCTGCACAAATGGCGGCTCATTTGGCGTCAGTGTCCCGGTAGCTTTGTTATATTTGTAAATAAAAAGTTTATCTGTGCCGAGATCTGCGGCTAATGCGAAACTGTTTGTTGGATCCAGCTGGATTGAGTGTGCGTATGGTTTTGTTTGTCGTTTTGGATCGATGCTTTTTCCGGTATGTTTAATGTTGGCGGTTATCTCGCCCAGACTGCCGTCGGGATTGAGTGCAATCACTGCGATGCTTCCGCCTGCATAATCTGCAACAAGAACATGTTTGCATTCTGCGTCCATAAAAATATAACTTGGGTCCGCACCGCCGCTTGATTGTTTATTAATAAGAGTAAGCTTGCCGGTCTTTTTATTAATTGAGTATGCGGTTATTGTTTCACCGGTACATTTTTTGGAAAAATCATTTGAGTTGCACGTATAAAGAAATTTACCATTGGGATGTATGATAAAATATGCAGGTGCCGGTGCTTCTGCTGCAAGTTTCGGTTTTGTTAAGGTTCCTGTCTTGGAATTAAAGTGAGCGACCGAAATTCCTTTTTGCGGACCAACAGAATGAGTTCCGAAGAAAACAAGATTGTCCTGCGCAGAGGATGTGCTTGGCATCAGGAAAGAAAAAAGTGTTAGACAAATCAAATTCAAAAGTAATTTGCGCGTTTTCATTACTAACCTTCCTGCAATTAATAGTAGAATGGCCTGCCGAGTCGAAGTTCGGAGCAAAAAATTCTAATAAAATACAGAATGCCCGTCTTCGTCCCTAATAGGGACTCCGACGTGGCAGTCTTCATTCTCCGAACGAAGACTGGAGGCGGGGGGATTCGAACCTACCGCCAGAAAATCACAATCCTTTATCAAATCATAACTTACAACAAAACCAAGAAGCGGCACTGGCCAAAAACTGCCCAAAAGATAACCCTTGTCCTGATTTAAAGCAAGTAATTTCCGCTTGGCCTAACCTGCCAGAGCATATCAGAAAAACAATTAAAACCCTGATTGAAGCTAATATAACAGCCCCAAAAGGCTAATCGAGTAATAAAAAATGTATAGAATCCTTATTGATTTCGGTAAATCACAAAAAAGGGGGAAAATATGGGCGGATACCGTTTAGGGGCTAAAATAACTGTCGAAGAGGCAACAAAGCTTAATATAGTCAAGCTGAAAGAATTTGGCCTTCTAAAGGGCTATGGTGCGTCAACTCTGACTTGGACGTATAGGCTTTCAGGCAGACAAAACTCTATAGGCATAATTGTGGATACCAATGAATTATATGCAAAAGTGAATTATACCAATACAAACCGAAGCACTGGTAAAAAAACAGATTATGATTATAAAATCCAACTTACAACAACCCCTTGTCACTTCGGGGGTGTTCGTTACTGGTTTATTTGTCCGCTGGTTATAAACGGTGCATATTGCGGACGCAGAACAGGAACGCTTTATATTGTATCGGGCGGAAATTACTTTGGCTGTCGGCATTGTTACGACCTGTCCTATGAAAGCCGCAATGAAAACCATTCAGGCAGATTTGGCCAGATGGGATATTACTTAAAAGCTGAAAGACAGAAAGAAGAACTTCGAGACCAAATTAAACGTTGGACTTGGAGAGGAAGACCCACCAGAAAGGTTAGAAAGCTTCAATCTCTTGAGCGAAAAATAGAAATATTGGGTTTACAAGCCAAAATAGCAATGGAAAGATTAAATATACTTTAACCGCTGAATGTCGCCACTTAAAAAGGCTCAAAATGTATCTTTTTGTTACCTCTGAACCTATTGACAAATGTTGACTTTTTAGCGGCTGAAAGAACCTTACAAAACCTTACACTTTAGAGTTTTTAACTGTATATAAAAACGCACATTTTCCGCTATTTTTTGACTCCCTAAAAAGGGGCAAGAACTGTCAAGGGTGTTAAGAAAAGTTAAGGTTTTGCCAAGAGCTGAATTGTATTGCTAACAAGTCCAAAAATCGTATAATTTCACTATCAATGAAGTTGCCAAAAGGATTTTGAAATGCCGACTCTTAACTGGATAGGGAAAGAAGCTGTTGAAAATCATCATAATCAAGTGCCGTTTCGGCTCTTGAAGCGGAACAATAAAATGACTATCTTTAAAACAATAACTTTAATTTTGACAATAAAAGACAGGTGTAAGTAATATGACAGAACACGATATAATAAAAACAAAAATCTTTAAGAGCAATAGAGAATTTATTGACAAAAGAGCAAAAAGAATTAGAGAGGCAATTGCTTTTGAAGGCGGCACTATTGAAAATCCGAAAAAACATTTAATATCCTCTTTGTTAAATGGAAAAGAAATATATTTTTTTAAACCTGGAAAAGAAACATTAAGAAAAGTTCCAAATGTATATGATATGTCGCCGAATGTTGGTGCGAATGGAATAAGCGAAACTGGAAGTTGGGCGTTTGAAAAAGTCTGGGAATACCTGATTAAAATTTCCATCATCAGTCAATCTACTTTCAAAAAGGTTTTAGTGTTGCTTTATCGGAATTGTTTTCTATTAGACCACCAAGAAATTGAAGAAGGCAAGTTGCGATATTTACCTTCCAAAGATATATCAGATTACATTAATAACATTGAAACATTTGTATTAAAAGACGGATTTATGGATAAATTTAAGTCAAAGGAAATAGGACTATTAGAGTATTTACATTTTATAGATTTACTTGGTTGGAATGAAGATGTAAAATATCATATTGTAAATGGAAAACCTGATTTCATAGAATACGACAAAAAAGTTGGCAGAGTAAATACAATACTAAGTGTGATTAGTGCACCGCTAATGATTAGTAATTTTATTTTAGAAATAATTCATAAAACGGAAAACAAAGGAATTATAGATGTACGGTTGATTACATCTACCATACAAATGTTTGCAAAGTCAAGAGGCATTTGTGTTCTTGCAAATAAAGAATTATTGAAACAATTAACCCCTTATTTAGAAAATGGTGATGAGTAATAAAATATTAAATAATTTCAGAAATCAAGTTTTCAATGAAGACGTTTTACAAGTTCTAAAAAAATTGCCTGACGGTAGTTTGGATATGGTTTATGGTGATCCTGACTACAATGTAGGAATTAATTATGCTGGGAAAAATTATACGACAAAATGGAATGAATATATTGATTGGTATATTGAACTGACAAAAGAAAGTATGCGTGTGTTAAAGCCAACTGGCAATTTGTTTATGATGAATTACCCCAAGCAAAACGCTCATTTAAGAGTAAAGTATTTGGATGACAACGCTTATGGTGTGCACGATTATGTATGGGCGTATAATACGAATGTCGGACACAGTCCGAAAAAATTTACTACTGCCCACCGTTCTATTCTTCACGCAACAAAAAGCAAAGACAATCATTTTTACAAAGACCAGGTTGCCGTTCCCTATAAAAATCCCACTGACAAACGCATTCTTAATAATTTGGCAAATGGTTCAAAAGGGCGTATGCCTTATTCTTGGTTTTATTTTGACCTTGTAAAAAATGTTTCTAAAGACAAGACATTTCACGCTTGTCAAATTCCATTGGCTCTCGTTGAAATGCTTATTAAATCTTGCACACAAGACAATGATGATGTTTTTATTCTCTTTGGCGGTAGTGGCTCTGAGATTGTTTTGTGTAAATATCTAAAAAGAAATTTTATTTGTTGCGAAATCCATCCTGACTATTATCAAATGATTTTAGACCGTTTAGACAACAACGGGAAAATAAAAAACAAATACAGATTAGATTTTATTCAGAAAAAAGGCAGGGAAACACTTACGCAGACATTTGACCTGTTTACGCAAAAAAAATAAAAAAGCATTGCAGGCTTACATTACGGCATTGTAGGCGTGATCAAAACTCATACCAGTTGCCCACACCGAACCACCCACCGTTCCGCCGGACATTGTTACCTGACTATATAAGCTCTTTACAAACTGCAAAACAGAAGTAAAAAAGTTTTCTAATATACGGGTTTTTGTGATAAAATAGCGTGAAAGTTAAGAATAATAGGGACAGCGGAGTAATTAACCGCTAAGCGGTTTGAACAGCGGTAAGGTTTTTGTCTTTCACCTGTACCTGCCGCTGTTCAGACCGACCCGAAAAAAGACAAGTGAAAAAATGGCAAAAAAATATTATAACAAAACAAGGATTGAAAGGGCTTTGGAAGCTCTTTGGACTCCCGTAAGAGAGGGTAATGAAAAAATTAAAGAATTGAGCGATGAAATTATTCGCAATGCCGTTTATGGTGAAATACCTCGTACTGAGCGTGAAAAAAAAGACATTGAAAAATATCAAAAAGGTACTCCGGCGGAAAAAAAACTTGTAGATGTTCCACAGAACAATCGCAGCATAGAAAAAAGTCGGGCGGATTGCAGTAAGATATTGACTCGTGAAGATAAACACCTTTTATCATACATCGAAAAATATCAAAGTCTTGTAAAGAGTGCAGCAGAGGGATTAGAAGATTGTATCTACTCTTGGAAAAAAACACCCAAAGAGGAACTGCCCCATTTTGAATGGCCGGATACAGTAAGCAAAAAAGAATGGGACTGGATTATATTTCAATTTATGCCCGCTTTAAGACGGGCTAACATACCCGAAAATATTATTGCCAGTATTGAAGCAGTTAATAAAACTCTGCTTGAATTAACGGAATTAAACGGCTTTGATAAATACTTGAACGATGAAAAACTTATCAAAGAGACAAAAGGAAACCTGTTTAAAGTCTATGATTTATTAAATCAATGGAATGACGAAAAACCACCTGCCGAAAACCTAAAAAAAATCGAAATATTTGCCCGCAGCATAAGGCACTTAGTTACTATTCTTAAAGAAATAAATTACAAACAGCAAGGTCAATCTCAAATAACAGAAGATACTTTGACAGACCTGTCCCACGTGCATTTAATATTTCGTACAGACAGCGAAGAAATAATGAACCGGCAAGGATTTATAGACTTGCCGATAACTGACCTTTTTTGCGAAGCGTCAGGAATAATAGAAAATCTATGGATTAGAGCCGAAACGGCTATGAACGATAAATTAAGAGGCAATGATTCAGGGTATATTTCAGTATGGTTGAATGACTCTATCAATCGTCTGCCTGAAATATGCGATAGTTTAAGCAGTTTTGTTGAAAAAGAACGCAATAAAGAGAACTTGAAAAAACCTGAAATTTCAGACAGCGGCAAATACAGCGATAAGCTATATCAAATTGCCAAAGAGACTGAAAAAATACTTAACACTGATTGGGATAAAATAAGACTTCCGCTGATAGATAAAGCCACAAGATTTTTAATAAATTCACATATTCTTGAAAAGAAACTAAAACATTTAGAGGTTTTCGGAAACACCGAAAAGGTTATGGATTTTGTCAATAACCTTAACAGCTTAGCTAATGAAACACTATCGTTCTCAAATAATGACATAGGCAAGTATTGCGCTGCATTGTTTCTTGCTTATGATTATTCTGTTAGCCCGCAGCTATATAAACAAATTAAAGATAATGCTTTAGGAATATATAATTTAACCTTAGCCCCAAAACCGCCATTGTTTAAAGATTTTTTAAAAAATGGCGATGACCCCGAACAAAATACAAATGGATTTCTATTTAACCGGCTTAATGATTATTTGAGCTATGTTAAAGCCTATTTGAAAGCGGAAAATCTTTTAAAAGACAAACCAGATACCGGCACACCTGCAAAGGGAAATTTGACCGACACGGAGCAAAACGGCGGGAATAAAAATCCTTTGAGGGAAAAACAAACTGCGATTAAGGGCAAAGACTGCTGGCACTCGGAAGATTTTTTGTCTGTTGTATGGTATGGCAAAGAATACACCTTCAACAAAACACAGGCTCTTTGTGTCAGCCTTTTATGGGAAAATGGGCGTTTGTCTGAAAAAACAATCGGCGAACGTATAGGCTCGGTAAATCAAAATTATCGGCTTATACATACTTTTAGAAACAAATCAAAATCACACCCCGCTTGGGATAAAATAATAGTGTCAGACGGCAAAGGCATTTTTAAGCTGTCTGAAAATAAAATAAAATCACAGAAAAATCACAGTTAGAGACACAGTTAGCGCACATACCGCAAGATAGAATAGCGGTATATGAAAGCTAAACTATACAATCTGTTAAGACTATCCGCTGAATTTAAAATTCCTGCCGGTTGGCTGAAAACACAAGCCAAAAAAGGGAAAATTCCCTGCCTTTTCATAGGCAATAAGATGTTTTTTGATTTTGAGGCAGTCGAAAAGGCACTTGCCGGTCTTGCAGCCAAAGGGGACGGCAATGATTGACAAACAGTTAATCAGCCTTACATCTCTTGCGCGTCTTTTGGGTATAAGCCGGACTACGCTTTATGAATGGCTTTATAGTGAACAGTTGCCCGCCGCTGCAAAGATAATCAATAAGCGGCGATACTGGACAGCGGAGCAGATTGCCGATTTTTTAAAGGATAATTCAAAATGAAGAATATCGACAGGATACAGAAAATAGAACAGCGACTTGCAGGAATACCAAAGGCATATCGGGGGATTTATAAAAAGGCTGTACAAGGCAAGAGCCTAAGAGCCTGCGTAAATGCTCAATGTTTGATGTGCGTTTACTGGCAAAGGGAAGAAGTACGTCTATGTACAGACTTGGCTTGCCCGTTATACGCTGTCCGGCCTTACCAAATCTTACAGGACGGCCATAATGAGGCTTTTTCCGGCGCAGAATCGAAAAATACAGGGCAGGGGTACATCGGATAGGGTTATGGCAGAAAAAAAGGAAAACTGGCTATATGAAACTACACTTTCTCAAATAGAAATGTTTTATATTAACAAGCTGTTAATACGACATAAGGCATTTATTAAACTTACCGGAGCGGCAAAACAAATACTGCTGGAACTGTATATGCGGCTGAAAGTCAATTCGACCGGCAAAGGAAAAAACCAGCGATTTTTCGCAGAAAATAACGGCGAACTTAAATTGACCTATAAATCAATACATAAGCAGTTTGGGTATTCGACCGCTACTATAAGCAAGGCAATAGACCAGCTTGTTGCCAAAGGCTTTATTGAAATAGCCGTGCTTGGCTGCGGAGTTAAGCGGCAGAGCCACAAAATAGCTTTGATAACTAACTGGCAGGAATACGGAACTGATAATTTCAAAGCCGGTAAGGGAAAGTCAAACGTGCCTATAAACGGCGGATTTAAAAAACGGAAAAATTTAGAAACAACTTCAGAAACTAAAGCAGGTATAACTTTAGAAACTAAAGCTGTTCAGGGCAAAAAAATACAAAAAATCGCTTAATAACTTCAGAAATTAAAGGCGTTAAGACTGTTTACGACTTCAGAAACTAAAGTATTTTATAATAAGCCACCCTTAACAGCACTTTATTAGAAAATCGGGTACTGCGAAAGAGTAAGCGAAGCGAAGCCGTTAAGAGAGCGAAAGCAAGCGAACGAATGAGCAAGATTTTATAATAAAAAAGAAAAAAATTTTATTTTTTGCTTTACAGCAATAAAGTAGAGAGGTAAAATATGATTATGATTTTAGATACCATAAGAAAAGAGATAAGTAAAAGCGGTAAAAGCCGGTATGAGATAGCAAAGGATTTAGCTAAGGCCGGTGTTTCTCATAGCAAAATACAAAGTCAGCTTTGCAAGATAATGCAAGGCAAAGACCTATATTGTGAAACAGCGGATATGCTATGCAAGTATTTTGGGCTTGAGCTTATGTCTAAAAAACCAAAGAGGGCTAAAAAATGAAGATATTTAAAAGCGGCAATAAATTTTATCTGGATTTTCGTTTTCGGGACGAGCGTTTCAGGCTAATAGCCTTTGAAACTGAAAAGACAAGCCAGAGTCTTGCCCATACAATCGAACAACTTATAGATGTTTACTACTCAAACGGTGTTATCTCTTTGGATTTACAGCGGGCTATTGATTGTATGCCGTCAAGAATTGTCAGAAAACTTAATGGTATTGGTTTACTATCAGCGGCAAGGGCGGCAGGGAAAAACCAGTTAGAAGGTCATATAAAGAATTTTATTGAAAGTCTGAAAATCAAACAAATCACAGGCGAACATTTACAGCGCGTCGAAAACCGGATTAACCATATCTGCGAAAAATGCAAGTTTAATGTTATATCAGACCTTGACGCTGTTAGATTCACAGCTTACATAAACGGCCTGACTATTGCGACAAAGACAAAGCGCGACCATATCGCCTGCTTTAAGCAGTTTACAACTTACCTTTGCGAAACAGGCTTATTGCCAAAGAATAACTTTAAATTGATTAAATTGCCGCAGGTTTTACAGGCCGACCAAAGACACCCGCGCAGAGCTTTAACCGTCGATGAAGTCGCAAGGCTTATAAGGGCAGCGGAAACTGGCAAGCCGTTCAGGGGTATATCTGGAGCGGAGCGGGCTTTGATTTACCGGCTGGCCGTTGAAAGCGGCCTAAGATACAACGAAATAAAGACCCTGAAAGTGTCAGATTTTGATTTTAAGGCTGGAACTGTCGAAGTCAGGGACGCAAACGAAAAGGCGCGGCGGGGAGCGGTATTGCTGCTGCGAAAAACGACCGCTGGAATAATTAAAGATTTTCTGCGAAATAAAACCCCACAGTCAGCGGCCTTTATTCTCAAAAAAGGCTATTTGATGATTAAGACCGACCTTGAAGCAACAGCGATACGAGACAAAGAGGGAAAAGTGCTTACTGAAGCAATACCCTATGAGGTTGACGGCAAGTTTGCCGATTTTCATTCTTTGAGACACAGCACAGCAAGCCTTTTAATCCAAACAGGGGCGAACCCAAAGGTTATTCAAAGCCTGATGAGGCATACAGACATAAATTTAACCCTGAGCAAATATACGCACCTATACGCTGGACAGCAGAGGGAAACTATCGAAAGCCTGCCCGATTTTATCGTTAAGCAGACCGAGGCTATTAAGACCGGCACTGATGATTGTATTGCAGAAAATAAGTCAAAAATTTACTGCCCAAAAACTGCCCACGAAGGCTATAAAAGCCTAACAAATCCTAACAATTCCAGTGGGGTTATAACTTCACGAAATAGCGGTTTTGAGGCTTTAAACCGCAAAGAAACCCCATTTTCAGAAAGAGAATGCACACCCGCATTTTCAGCGGAAAACTGGAGGCGGGGGGATTCGAACCCCCGTCCCGAAACGTTTCAAAACAGGCTTCTACATGTTTAGTTGGTCGTTTGTATCTCGCCTTGCCGAACGCCGATCAACAGGCTTTCAACTCAGCCAGTTCGTTAATATTTTTCGCACTGCATTGACGAACAGCCATGCAGAGCTATCCCGCATTTTGACGCCCTTACGAAACTGGCAGGAGCAATTCCGCAGGACGGGCGCCTAAATTAGGCAGCCATACTTAATTGGTAGTTGCCAATTAAATTTGTGTCGGATGATTAGCCAGGCCAACCGACGTCCTGGACATGCGACCTGCTTCTCTACCCGTCCGGTCGAAGCCTTTCGCCCCCGAAAATTACACGCCAATTGTAAAAGAGCCTCTCGTATTTATACACACCACAATAGTATACCAGATTCCCAGGTAAAAGTCCAGAATATCGCATTTGTTTTATCAGTATAAAGCCAGGGGTGCATAAATTCATTGTAATTGAATGTCTTTTCCGATATAATACTTTAGCAAGGTTGCCCCTGCGGTGTTCGACAGGAAGGTTTTATTTTTGAACCTATGCCCATTTTTAGGGAGTCGGAACCTGCCGGCTCGAAAACGCCTGCTCGACAGGACTTTCGGACGCTTGAAGCTGACTTACCGCTTTTAAATTTGGGTTCTAAAAATGGCCTTTCATCGGCACAGGTGGAGGCTGCCAAGCTTTAAAAAGGTCTGTTTATTCAGACCTTTTTTTATACTAATTTTTTTGTCACATCGGCTTAAGCAAATAACCCATCCAAAACAAGGAAATTCCCTATTCTCAATTTGCGCCGGATTATATAAAAGATATATGTAGAAAACAGGGGACAAAATTTTAAAAACTGAAAGGGAAAAAATGAACAGTAAAAACATAGTTCCAGTATTTGTTTTGGCTCTTATTGCTGCTGTTGTAATAGGTATTGTGGCGTTATCGCCGGTTAAGGCGATGGACGACCCGAACAAAATGCCTATGCACCATGAAAAAGAGAAAGGTATGCACAAGTGTATGATGGCCTGCGTCAAGGACTGCAATGCCAGTATGGACGATATTGCCTCCGCAAAGGCCGCTATAAAGGCTGCTATCGCAGCTCTTGATAAAGACGACAAAGCGACTGCTAAAAGTGAGCTTGAAAAAGCCGACAAGCTTTTGGCAAAAGCCCATAAGTGTATGAAAGAAAACGTGGAAAAAATGCCCTGTGTCAACGGCAAATGCCCGATTTCAGGCAAAGAGTTTGACAAAATGAATACCCCTGCCGACCACACCCGGATGTATAAAGGTATGAAAGTCGGTTTCTGCTGTCCGATGTGTCCGCCTCAATGGGATAAACTTTCTGATGAGGAAAAAGACGCTAAATTAAAAGAAGTTATGCCTCCTAAAGAATAAGTTATAAGAACCAACAGCAGTCCCCGTACACCTATTACGGGAACGCAGAGCCCGCCGATCTTATTCTCCGGCGGGCTCTTTTTAGCAAACGATTGCCGCCTGGCTAAAGTATAAGTAAAAGGGGATTCGCTGTGTCGCCGGTTCGACACAGCGGATTGTCGCGGCTTTGTCCGACCTCAGTGGGGACAAAGCCGCGATGTTTTTTTTGTGTTATTTAGAGGTTCGTATATCTTTTTTATCTCTCTGATGCGGCTTTCCAGATTTCCGCGGATTTCTTTTCCTCTCGAATATTATGCTCGAGCAGGGTCTTAACTGCTATGATTTTGTATTCATCTTCTGACCGAAGTTCAGCCAGGATGCCCTCTTGAAGACGGACTTCAGATGTGGTAGTGTCATAAAGTGTTTGAAATATCATCCTGTGGTAACGAAGACGAAGATTAAACACTGCCGCGATAAGCAAAACATTGACAATCAACGATATGATAAGAGGTATTTTCTTCATTTCATTCGCCTTTACTATTTATAAAAACATCGAACCGCATCAATTTCTTACATATTCAGCCCCCGGATATGCCTGGGGTCATGGTAAATCGTACTCTTTTTCTTTTTAAACTCAATGGCTATTTATGCCATGCCATAGGTATCAGTTTTATCTGCAAAAGCGGATAATCGAGTTTCCGATAACCAGCCTCCACATAAGACAAAGCGCGCAATATAAAAAGTGCGCGCTTTAAAAAAATAAAAAAATTTATCTCCTTATCCTGAAAAGACTTACAAATTTCACCTCTCGAATTTTGTTCGAGTTTTCGCACAAAGCGCGCAAGTTCTTCTTATATATGGAAACACATATATAAGAAGAACCCCCCATGCTTAGTTTTCTCGCCGTAGCGAAGGAAACTATGGGGGGTGAACTCCTTAATTTAAAATTAAGAATTCAAAATTATTTTGTCCTATATTTCCTTTCACATTCCAATTCCCGATTTCCTTATGCGCCTCTGCATAGGAGCGATGCTGCGCTGCAAAAAAATCCGATACCGCAGCCAATTTCGCGCTATCAGGCTTACTGGCGGGAAATACGCTATTGTTTCTTTGGAAGATTATGAAAACCTGAATCAGAAAAGATGGAGTTTAAAAATCGCCGGCCGGAATTTTTATGCCTTTAGAATAGAAAAAGGAAAAGCCGTTTATATGCACAATCAGGTTATGTCTCCGCCGAAAGGTTTTATTGTTGACCACAAAAATCACAACGGCCTCGACAACAGCAGGCAGAATCTCAGACTTGCGACTCTGTCCCAGAATAGTGCAAACCGAAGGAAATATTCTTTCGCCCGTTCGAAATACAAAGGCGTTCATCAGCGAAAACGTTCTGGCAAATGGATCGCCAGAATTGGCCGCAACGGCGTGCGCGAATATCTCGGCGATTTCGACACCGAAATTGATGCCGCCCGTGCTTATGACGCCGCTGCTAAATTATATCATGGGGACTTTGCTTCTTTAAACTTTCCATAAAATATTTAGCCCCCGCCACTTGAGGCGGGGTGTCATTGCGAGCGCAGCGCGGCAATCTCGTCTAAATCAATCCAAAATTCCCTTTGCATTTTTCCTTTTTCACTTTAAACTAATGACTTATGGCAAAGAAACCTGCATCCGATTCAAAGAAAACTACGCCTGCCGGTAAACCGTCGGCTTTGGTCGATACGCGGGTAATCTACTGCGGCGACAACCTCGAACAACTGAAAAAACTGCCCGAAAACTGCGTTGACCTTATTTATATCGACCCACCCTTTAACTCCAACCGAAACTATGAAGTCTTCTGGGGCGAAACAAAAGAAAAACGCTCATTTGAAGACCGCCACGCCTCAACACAGGCCTATATCGAATTTATGCGCCCGCGCTGCGAAGAATTGCACCGAGTTCTAAAAACTACCGGCTCGTTTTATTTCCACTGCGACTGGCACGCCTCACACTACGTCAAAATTATGCTCGACCAGATTTTTGGCGAAGATAGTTTCCAAAATGAAATTATATGGAAAAGGTCAGATACACATAATGATGCTAAAGGGCAATTTCCAGTTGTTAATGATTATATCTTTTTCTATACAAAGTCAGAAGAAGCAATTTTCAATCCTCAGCATGGTTTATATGCTGATCAGACGCTACACGATTGGTATCAATTTTTAGAACTTCCTGATGGTACTATTCGGAAAATGACCAAAGATGAACGTGATACTCAAACAATTCCTCCAGACGCGAGAAGATTTAACGCTGATAATATGACAAGTCCTAATCCTAGACCTAATCTTATGTATGATTATAAGGGATATCCATTTCCCCCAAAAGGTTGGCGGTACTCTCTTGAAACGATGCAAGAATTAGATAAGAAAGGTTTATTGCTTTTCCCTAAAGACAAAACTGGCAGAATTATGCGTAAGAGATATCTTGATGAACAAAAAGGAGCAATAATTGGCAATGTCTGGACAGATATTCCTCAACTTCGTGGTGCAGATGCAGAACGTCTTGGCTATCCGACACAAAAACCTTTAGCACTACTCGAAAGAATAATTAAGGCTTCAAGTAATCCCAATGATATCGTCCTTGATGCCTTTTGCGGTTGCGGCACGGCTCTTGTTGCCGCTGAAAATTTAAATCGGCAGTGGATTGGCATTGACGTATCGCCGACTGCCTGCCGTGTTATGGCAAAACGTCTGCGCGATGTATGCAAAATTAAAGAAGATGATAAACTCTGGAAAATTGGTCGGGGCTTTGTTGTTCGTGATTTGCCTTGGTCTGAAAAGAAACTGCGGGAATTGCCGCACTTTGAATTTGAGAACTGGGCAGTTATCGCACTTGGCGGCAGACCCAATAAAGCGCAGGTCGGCGATATGGGAATTGACGGCCGGATTTACCCTGTCTCTGCCGTGCCTAAGAAAAAGGAAGGCGAACTGGAATTTATGGATGTATGGTATCCAATCCAGGTCAAGCAGAAAGACAAGGTTGGCAGACCTGATATAGATGCCTTTGAAGCGGTTATGATGCGCGAAGACCGCACGCAGGGCTTTTTCGTTTCGTTTGATTATTCGCAGGATGCGATGAGTGAGATTCAGGCCTTTTTCAAAAAGACCGGCAAGATAATTCGCCCCATTACCGTCAAAGATATTTTAGACGAACAAATCGCATATAAATTAGCTTAAGATACATTATGAATGAGTTTCTACAAGGCCGTATAAATTTAATTAAAGAACTTCTTCGTAGCGATATAGAAGTTCATTATGCAGATTTGGTTCTCATTGTATGTACGGTCTTATCGGCATGTGCGTCACGTCGTTGGCCAAATCGAGTTATCGGTATAGATAGAAAAAAATTTATTGAATTATTGGTAATATATTCATCACCTGATTTTAGAACATCATGGGTTAGCGTTCCATCCCTTCTTAATGCTGGGCTAATCACCAATAATCAGACTCCATATGGAAAACCGGGATATGGTTGTAACATTTACTGTGATGATGAAATTGATCTTAGTATAGAGGATGCTATGGAAAAATACCATCCAACTTCACCTGATCTACTTCAAGAACATTGCTACGCTTCTTTAATTTACGAAAGGTTGCGATGCGGATATTCTCATGAATATTGTGCTGCCAAATATATAACTCATGTTCCGCCAAGTAGAAAAGATGCGAGGATTAGTTATATAGGAAGATTGATGAATAATGAGATAAAAAGAATGATTAGCTTTCATCTTGATTACTTAATTAAGTTGGCAGAATATCATGTAGCTATTTTGCCGAATTCCTGTTCTGAATATCCATCTTGTTGGTGGATTGATAAGTATAAAACGAATAAAAACATAAGAACAATATAAACAAAATGAATGTTCCCAAAAAACAGCATTGGATACCTCGTTTTTACCTTAAACAGTTTGCAATTCCTGAAACAAAAAATTCTAAGATTCCAAAAGTTTGGGCATATTCAAAAAAACATCAAGATCCGGAACCAGTAATAATATCTATTTTGGATGCTGCATCAAGCCGATTTATGTATTCTCCTCTTGATGATAAAGGTAATCGTGATTTTTATATGGAAAACCGTTTGGCCGAACTGGAACAAATAGTAGCCAGAATCTGGCAAGAAGTGTGTTACGAATATATAGATATTTCCAATTTGATTCGGAGAATCATAAGTGTTTTTCTTGCAACTACTATACTTCGTTGTAATAATTCTTTCGAATTGCAAAAAGATATTTATCGTAATATGCTGAAGCAAATTGATTGTCTTCCAAAAAACAAATCTGGGTTACCTATAAGAAAAATAATATACAACGATAAAGAACAAGAAGTTGTATTCTCTGATTGGTTTATTTTTAAAAATGCCTCCGAAGAAGACTTAAAGCGGTCCTTTGTAGAGAGCATCAAAGAAGGAACTTTTGAATTTGCAAATATCTTGTTGGAAAAAAAATGGAGTTTTTTAATATTTCAAAAACCTATTCTTGCAACAAGTGATTATCCTGTTATCACAGTTAATTTTAATAAAGACAAATTCGGAATTGGCACTGAAGGAACAATAATCTATTTTCCAATAACACCTTATCGAGTATTGGAAATCGGAGGGCCAAGAGAAGACAACAAGTATTTTAAATTAGATGAACAATGGGGGCATTGCATTAACTATCTTCTTTGGACAAATGGATGTAGGTTCATGTATGCTCATCGAGATACAGATGAGATTCTATATGAAATCTGTGAGTTCATCGATAAACAAAAAGAAAAAGGGGGACAGAAATAAGACAGGATTAAAAGTGTCAGACGCCGTTTCCTGAAAAAACCATTCCACCACGAAGAATTGAAGAACCACGAAGGGAAAATCTATATAATTAAAAAAACAATATATTATAATTCTTCGTGTCGCTTCGTGTTCTTCGTGTTAAATAATTAAATCAAATAAATCAGCGAAACTTGTCCGCCATAGTCTTTGACGGAGGCGGATCAGCGTCTAAAATCTTCGTGTCTTAGTGCCTTAGTGGCTATAAATCCGCAGTTAATTCTTACATTTCCGCGTCCGATAACTTATTCCCTTTTTATTACCGTCAATTAAGCAAATACCTTATAATGACGATAATTAGGGTGAAGGAATCAAAGATTATGCAAAAAATTCGTAATTTTACGGTTTTACCGTCTCTGCCTGAGCAGCTTAAAGGTCTTAGGGCTATCGCGCACAATATGTTCTGGTCGTGGAATCCGGAATTTATCGAATTATTCCGTCAGATTGACCCTGAAAAATGGGAGCTGTGCGGCCACAATCCGGTAAAGCTTCTCGGCACCGTAAGTCAGAGCAGGCTTAACGACCTTGCCTCGATGCAGGGTTACATATATCAGTTGAAGCAGGCCGAGGAAAAGTTAAATCACTATACGACTTCGCCCGGCTGGTTTGACAGAATTTGGACAAAGGAGCACAAGCCTGTCATCGCGTATTTCAGTCTTGAATTTGGCGTTCACGAATCGCTGCCGGTTTACGCCGGCGGTCTTGGCATACTCGCAGGAGACCATTTAAAAAGCGCATCTGATTTAGGGTTGCCTCTTGTCGGCGTCGGCCTGATGTATCAGAAAGGATATTTCAGGCAGTATCTTAACGCTGACGGCTGGCAGCAGGAGCGTTATGAGGACAATGATTTTTTCAATATGCCCGCAGAGCTTGTCCGCAAGAAAAGTGAAACGCCGCTGACTATCAAGCTGGAGTTTCCCGCAAGGCAGGTCGTCGCTCAAATCTGGAAAATTACTGTCGGCAGGGTGAAGCTCTTTTTGCTCGACACTAATATTCCCGCTAATTCGGAGCAGGACAGGCTGATTACTTCCGCTCTTTACGCCGGCAATACTGAATTTAGAATTCAGCAGGAGATACTTATCGGCATTGGCGGCTTCAAAGCGCTTTTAGCGATGGGTCTTGAGCCGTCCGTATGTCACATGAACGAAGGCCACGCCGCGTTTATGGCTCTTGAGCGGATGAGGCATCTTTGCGTTACGAAGAATCTCAGTTTCGACCAGGCCCTGGAAGCGACTAAAGCCTGCAATGTTTTTACCGTTCACACTCCCGTAAAGGCCGGCAATGATGAGTTTAGTCCGGAGCTTATGTTAAAATATTTCGGCAATTATTTTCCGAAGCTTGGTCTTGACCGGAATCAATTTCTTGCCCTTGGCAGAGTTGACCCGTCGAAGGACAGCGAAACATTTAAGATGCCGGTTTTGGCTTTGAAATTAAGCACCTGGCGAAATGGTGTCAGCAAATTGCACGGCAGGGTTTCGCGTGCGATGTGGGCCGAGTTATGGCCGAATTTACCGGTAGATGAAGTGCCGATTCAGTCGATTACTAATGGCATACACGCCAAGAGTTTTATTTCTTCGGAGATGAATCAGCTTTTTGAAAGGTATTTGGGTTTCAACTGGGCCGAGGAAATTGCTGAAGAGTCTACCTGGCAGAATGCCGACCAGATTCCCGACGAGGAATTATGGCGGATACATAGAAGGAACAAGGAGAATCTGATTAGTTTTGTTCGCAAGCAGATTAAGAATCAGATGCAGCGTCGCGGCACGTATCACACCGAGTTAGGCTGGGCCGAGCAGGTTTTGGACCCGGAGGCTTTGACAGTTGGTTTTGCCCGGAGGTTTGCGACATATAAGAGGGGCAATCTTTTATTGAAGGATGTTGAAAGGTTTGTCAAGTTATTGAACAGGACTGACAAGCCGGTTCAGTTTATTTTTGCCGGCAAGGCTCATCCCAATGATGCGGAGGGCAAGGAGATAATCAGGCAGCTCATCCATTTCGCGACAAGGAACGATGTCCGAAGGAGACTTGTTTTCCTTGAGGATTATAATATCGACATCGCCCGTTACATGGTCCAGGGCGTCGACATCTGGCTCAACAACCCGCGGGTCCCATTAGAGGCAAGCGGGACGAGCGGGATGAAAGCGGCACTGAACGGGGCGCTTAATGTAAGCACGCTCGATGGATGGTGGTGCGAAGGATATACGCTAAACGGCGGATGGGTAATCGGAGCAGGTGAAACGTACGATGATTTCGAATACCAAGATAAAGTAGAGTCAGAAGCTATATTTAACCTGTTCGAAAATGAAATAGTCCCGCTGTTCTATACCCACTCAACAGATAACCTGCCAAGAGCGTGGATAAGCCGAATGAAAAATTCGATAAAGTTTATCGTGCCACGATTCAATACCCATAGAATGGTAGCTGAATACACAGCAAGATTCTACAAAATAGCAGCGGAAAAATGGGAGTCGCTGGCGTCCTCAGATATGGAAAAAGTTAAAGCGGCGGCCACTTTGAAAAATAGGCTGAAAGAAGAATGGAAAAATATAAAAATAGAAGATGTCGATGTCCAGGTTAAAACCGGCAATACGGCAGTAACCCTTAATGGAAACGCAAACGGACTCGAAGTCGGAAGCGAACTGGAAATAACCGCTTCAGTAAGACTTGGCGGATTGGGACCCGACGATGTCTCAGTGCAAATATATCACGGAGCCGTTGATTCGTGGGGCAATATAAACCGCGGAAGCGTCAAAGAAATGAGCCATTCGACTGAAAAGAGCAGCCAAAATACCTGCGTATTTACGGGAACAATAAAATGCGCCCGCAGCGGTAAGTGCGGATTCGCCGTGCGCGTCCTGCCGGGAGCAAAAGAACTGGCAGACCCGTATGAGCCGGGCATGATAATATGGGAATCAACCAACGGCGACGGAAATAAGAAGTAACTTGTAATATGGTTACGGTGACGCGGCTCGTTTCGGCAATCGTCTTACGTTAATCGTAATCCTGACGCACAACTAATTTGCATTTCACAGGCACCGAACTCAGAGAAAATAAAATCCTAAATCCCGCGATTGACCGCGGGATTTTTTTATAGCCCCAATGCCCTATTTATTTTTATGCGGCAAAAAGGCATAAGAATTATTTCCGCTTTCTAATCGTATAAGCACCCAAGCTTTTGTTAAGGTCGACATTTAACGTGCCGATAGTATTTCTGAGAATGTATGAGAATTAGTTATGGGGACTCTTGAATGATACCAGAGTTTATTAAAAAGAAACAAGCACAGACGCTTTCCGATTGTCGCAAATTGATTATTAAGATTAATGGCAGTATTCAAGAGAAATCTCAAGAATCGGCACCTCCGGACAATACTTCTGTTCAAACTCCCGAAGACAACAAACAGATATATAATTTCTGTGACTGTTGCGGTATTCTGAATGAAGAAATGACCCGTATCGAATCAGGCCATCTACTGTGCCCAGTATGTTTAGAAGCTTTTTATGAGACTCCACAAAACGCAGCAAATCCGAACCGCTAAGGTCTTTTGTCAAAAACGTGCCGGAAGTATTTAAAACCTTGCCTTTGCTGTCTGTCTCAATGGCAAATATATCGCCGGACTTTTTGTGTCTGTATAAGCTCTTCTAAGACATGAATTTTTAGACACAGATTAACATCCGCCGTCGCTAAGCGGTAATTTTCGGAATTTTCGGACTCCATAAAAAGATGCAAAAAGACGGCTTGCAACGCGGGCTTGTGCCGCTACAATAGCGAAGCGGCAGCAAGTGTTTGTTTGTAATGCCTAAAGGCAAAGACTTAGAAGCCATACAGAGCAAAATAATAAATGCGTAAGTCTTTCCTCAAAGGTACTCCCTAATATAAAGTTAATACTACCGCTACGAGAACAACCGCAAAGAAACAAAAAGTCGGGCGGTAATCGTACAGTAGATAAATGTTGAAATTTGAGAAAATAGATTGCCACGGCCTTAAAATGTGCGAAAAGTAAGAAAAGTGTGAAGGGTGTGAACCCTTCGACTTGGTTCGACCATGCTCACCACGGGTTGCTCAGGGCAGGCAGGTGTGAAAAGTATCAGGGCGTGGTATTAACAAGCCAGTTGCTGATAAGGATTTCAAGGTCGGACATATCTACCTGTCCGCTTCTATCGAAGTCAGCGTGGCCGCACCAGTCCGATGAACTACAGTTCTGCTCCATCCAATGCGAAGCGAAGTGCGCGTAGTCAATAAAATCCACGTTTCCATCAATATCAATGTCGGCAGGTATCGTTCCCCAAAGCCAATTGTTAACGAAAATGGTTAAATCGTCAACGTCAACAAAGCCGTCATAATTGAGGTCGCGCTGCTGGCAGAAATTATTTGCTGAATTGCAACCACTATTGAGCCATTGCGAAGCGAAAAACGCAAAATCCTGAAAGTTCACTTTTGTATCGGAGTTAAAGTTACTGCAATCAGGACTGGAGCAGGGCAGGACATGAGCGGTATATATTCCCACCATCGGGTCAGGGAAATTTTGAAGCGAATCATTAATATAACGAGTTGGCACAGCGGCAATAGCGTCAACGACATCCATACCCTGGACAACCTGTCCGAAGACACAATAGCCAAAATGGTCGGCGGCATTTGCGCGGTCGAGAGAAGGGTTGTTAACGATATTAATAAAAAACTGTGAGTTGGCCGAGTTGGGGTCGGAAGTGCGAGCCATAGCGATTGTGCCGCGAACGTTACTCAGGCCGTTATGGCTTTCATTGATTATATTCGGCTGGTCAGGCGGCCAATAATAGATGCTCCCATTATAGTAATAATAAGCGCCGCCCTGAATCATAAAACCCGGGATGGAACGATGAAACAACAGGTAGTCATAGAATCCGCTGTTTACATATCCGAGAAAATTGTCCACTGTTATCGGGGCCTGGCTGGGGAAAAGCTCAATAACAATATTGCCAAGATTGGTTTCCAGAACGACGCGGGGATTATGTACTGCTGACAGGCAAACCGTCTGTATGCAGAGCAGAGCCGATAATATGACCGCTAATCTTAAAAATCTTCTCATAAAACCTTAAAATGCTTTTGTATATATAGTTACAAATAATAATTATATCATATTTGCAGTTAAAAATCAAGGAAATTCAGGCAACGAGGACGACGGGACCCCCACTAAAAGTGGGGGCTAAACATGTGGATTACTTGTCTAACCTGACTTGACTGGGGACGCAGCGGGGCTGGGCGGAAGCGGCGGACGCAAGTATCTGGCCGCCATTTGAATCGAGCGTTTCGAGCGCGGCGAACGCCGGGGCCTTGAATGCGAGTATGTTAGTGCCGGAACCAGATAAATAGGTGGCGACATTACCGTCGGCGAGTCTTATCACAGGCGAGCCTTTAACAGTAACTGATTCGGAAAACGTTACATTCATAACTCCGCCTATGCCCCAAATCCCTGCAATTTCCGGAGCAACAGTGCTTTCAGGGTCCCACTGGTCCGAGAACGTCCATTTTGCTGTAACTGCTGCGGCTGTCTTTGCATCAGACTTTTCGATATTGTCCTTAAGCCATTTGTAATCGGGGCCTTTGCAGTTGGAAAAATAAATGCGGTCTGTCGGCCACTTGAACTTGTAGTCTTTAGCTGCTTTGATGAAAATAGCGCCATTGGGGTCGAGAGTTTTGGGGAATTTACAATCTACGAAATACCAGGCGGTATCGCGGAAAAAGGAGCCAAGGCCGAAATGTTCTTTAGAAATAAGCGTGCAGTTGCGGAGGACGAACTTCTCCCGCTGGTCGTCCATACCCTCATTGAAGAGAGCATTGCTGACTTTTGAAAGGACTTTGAGGGTAGAATCGGAAATATAGCAGGTGCCTCGCGGGCCGACGAAATGATATGTGCCTGTGACGTAGAGATTACGGTGATAATACATACCTCGCGACCAGAGCGATAATGTATCGCCGCCCAAGCCGAGGATATCAGCATTTTGGATTATTATCCGCGTGCCTTTTCCCGTGGAGGAAACTGTAAAAGGTTTTTTGCCGAGGTTGGCGGGATTGTCGATAGTAAGATTTTCTATAATGATATCGTTAGAGTCTTTGAGATTGAGGGTGGCAATGCCTTTGCCGTCTTTGTGCTGCTGGGGGGCAAGGCGCTCATCATTTATCTCCCACTGGATGCGGGTCTTTTTACGGTCTTGGCCGCGAAGAGTCAGAAACGAATTCTCAATCAGGATATGTTCAACATAAGTTCCATTTTTAATGAAGATGACCTTGCGTTCGGTGTTGCCCTTTGGGATAGAATTAATGGCAGCCTGGAGACTATTGAAGTCGCCTGAGCCATCTTTGGCAACTGTGATATCAGGCTTGAATGGTTTGGCCGGCTTAGTCGAGGCAAAAATATTTGTTGATACAATCAGGCATAATACAACGATTGTAAGTGTGCGGTTCATAGCAGCCTCCTTTTTTATTCAGCTTCTTTTTCGCTAATGAGATTATAAAGCTGCTCGGCGGAAGCGGCGCTTTGCAGTTTATTTTTGAAATCCTCATCCAGCATTAATCTGCTAATGCGGGCAAGTGCCTGGATGTGCGGGCCGGTCTTGTCAATCGGAGAGACCAACAACACGAAAATATAAACGGGTTTGCCGTCAATGCTCTGGAAATCTATTCCCCGGGGCGAAACGCCTATTGCCATTACGAGGTCCCGGACGCCTTTGCATTTTCCGTGCGGAATCGCGATGCCGGAGCCGATGCCGGTACTCCTGGTATTTTCCCTGCTTAGAACCGCCTGGAGCACTTCGTCTTTGTCGAGGAGAAGTTTGGCGGCGTCGAGCAGGTCGACAAGCTCCTTTATTACAGAGTCCTTGTCTGTGCCTGCGAGCGGAACCTTTACACATTCAAGTTGAAGAATTTGTGTCAGAATCATAAAAATCCCAGTTTTTCATATAAAAAATAAAATTTTATGAATTATCTAATGAAAAGGCAATACATTATTTTTAAAAATTTAAATTTTTAACCGCTAAATGATAAACATGCAATCGCCATAGGAATAAAAGCGGTATTTATGCTCAACGGCGTGTTTATAGGCTGTTAGGATTTGGTCCAAACCGGCAAAAGCTGCCACAAGAGCCAGTAAAGTCGATTTCGGCAGATGAAAATTCGTTATCAGGGCGTCGGTAACCTGAAATTTAAAGCCGGGCGTTATAAAAAGGCTGGTTTGTCCCTTTGAGGCAATTATTTTCCGGCCACGGGCAGCGGTTTCGAGAGTTCTGACGGTCGTTGTGCCGACGGCGATAATCCGGCCGCCTGCCTGAATCGCGTTGTTGATTATCGCGGCATTTTCCTCGTCGATAGAATACTCTTCGCTGTGAATCTTGTGCCCTTCGAGCGTTTCGGATTTCACCGGCAGAAAAGTGCCCACACCGACGTGCAGGGTAATCTGAGCGATTGAAATTCCCTTTGCCCTGATTTGTTCGAGAAGCCCAGGAGTAAAATGCAGGCCTGCGGTCGGGGCGGCGATGGCGCCGCTTTGCTGCGCATAGACAGTCTGATAGCGATTGACGTCAAGTTCGTGTTCGGATGCGGGCTGCGGCCGTTTGATGTAAGGCGGCAGGGGAGCAAAACCGATATTATCTAAAATTTTTTCCGCGGCGAGCGGACTGGCCGGCCTGATGAGCCATTGGCCATCGGCAAGTTTCGTATCAATAGCGGCAGAGCAATATTGCTTATTGTCTCTGTCGAGAAGGTCTATACTTTCGCCGACTTTTATCCGTGAACTTTTAGTGAGCATCACTTTCCATTTGTTCTCCTGCTCGGTTATGAAAAGACCCTCGATTTCGGCTCCGGTTTTCCTTTTTGCAAGGAACCTGGCGGGGATGACTTTCGTATTGTTTATAGCAAGACAGTCGCCTTTTCGGAGAAAGGCGCAGATTTGTGAAAACGTGCTGTCGAACAAAATATCCGCTGAGCGGTTAAGAACAAGCATTCTGCTGCCGCTGCGAGCGCTAGAGGGCGTTTGCGCGATTAGCTCGGATGGGAGGTCATAATTTAGTTTTTCTGTGTCCATATTAATAAATTATCAGACCTTAAGGAAAATAACAAAAAGAATTTGGCTGATTTGTTTGCGGACAAAAATATTTTAATTGTGGATGTTTTTTAATAAAACCTTAAGCAGTTAAATCCGATAATAAAGGCAGCGGCAAAGTATATAAGGATAGAGAAAATGAGCAATAATCAGAACCTTGAATGGCTTGCGGTTTCAATATCATCTCTCGACAGGGGCGAAGTTGAGAACAAAATCAAAAATTTCCAGGGCAATTTCAAGCTCGATTTTACCGAAGAATATCTCAAAAATCTTACCGTTGACCGACTCAGGCACATTCTTTTTGCCGCAATGGCCGCAAATCTGAGAAAAAAGTGTAGCTAATCATTTCCAAAAACATCCTCCCCCAAAGGAAGATTTTATTATTCAGTCCCATTTTTTGGCGTTGATAGATTTCATAATTTCGGGTATCCTTAATCTATAAAACTATAGACTAAGGAATTTATATGAAAGAGGATAAAGGCCGGCAAAGCAGCGCGAAGAAAACTTTGCGGTTTGACGAAAAACAGTATGAAATGCTCAGGCGATGCTCGGACGCCAAAGATTCGAAAGAATGGAACAAATGGCGGCTGGAAAATCCCGACGAGGATATTATGCTCGAAGGGGGAAATTTTCTGGGCTGGCATCTCAAAGATATTTATCTGAACAGCGGCTTATTCGAAGACAAAGACGGCAGGAGCTGCGAGTTTAAAAGTGAAATTTTCCTCGAAAACGCCAACCTGAGCCACGCAAATCTTGAATGCGCATATCTCGGCAGGGCACATCTGGAAGGGGCGGTTCTTTTTGTAGTCAATCTTAAAGAAGCCAATATGCGTTTTGCCGATTTGAAAGGCGCATATCTTGGTTACGCGGATATGGAACACGCCAACCTTGAAATGTCGCATCTGGAAAACGCAGTGCTTAGAGAAGCAAATCTTAAAAGCGCAAATTTTCTTCAAACTCATCTGGAAGGTGCGGATTTCAGCTATGCATATCTGCAGAAAGCGAATTTCCGCAGAGCTATCATTGACGGCGCTACGGTGCTGTGGCAGTGCAGAGTAAATCGTCATCGCGAGGGCAGAGAGAATGGCACGGATTTCAACGGCGTCGGTCTTAATAACGCCAGAATAGACCCAGCAACAAAACAACTGCTGGAATATAATGTCAGGCGGTGGAATTGGGGAGAATGGTATAAAGAACACTGGCTTTTGAAATGGCCTGCCCGATTTTTTTGGTGGACAAGCGATTACGGCAGGTCAACAGGAAAAATTATGATTTGTTTCCTGGGCATGGCAGCGTTATTTGCGCTTATTTACTGGATGGTGCCGGTTTATCTCGAGGTCGGCGGCGTAGTCGGCAATATTAAAAGCTTTGTTCAGGCCTTATATTTTTCCGTCGTCGTGATGACGACACTGGGACTCGGCGACATTGTAGCAAATCCCGGCCTCTGGCAGGGGCAGGTGCTGGTAATGGTTCAGGTAATTCTCGGATATGTATTGCTCGGCGCATTGGTGACGCGGTTTACTGTGCTGTTTACGGCAGGGGGACCGGCGGGTAAATTCGAAGAAGAAAAGAAAGAAGACGAAAAATGAAAAAAGTTAAAAAAAGTTTTTATGTGACCGGCTGGCTTGCGGGCAATATAATCTTCTGGATTACATTTCCAATCGGCATTGCTTCAATATTATTAGCCCAGAAAATCGCACCGCCCCTGGCGACGGCGGGATTAATACTATATATATTTTCATTTTTCCCGATGATTTTCGCTACTGTTGTCGGAATGGTACTGCTCTATAAGATGTGGGCGGCTATCGAGGGAATCGGGGCAAGAACTACGCCGGGCAAAGCCGTAGGGTTTTTGTTTATACCGTTCTTTAATTTTTACTGGTTCTTCCAGGCGTATTGGGGCTGGACTCAGGATTACAATAAAATGGTCAGAGATCGCCAGATTAATGCGCCCATTGTGCCGGAAGGTCTGGGTCTGATTATTGCGATATTTATGATTCTTGGCGGTATTCCGTATTTAGGAATAATATTCGGGCTGGCCAATTTAATACTCGTGACTATATTTTTTGCCAAAGGATGCGACGCGGTCAACGCATTGGTTGACGCGGGAGTTGAGCCGCAGAAGTTTGCAGCCGGTTTGATAAATGAAAACGTAAAGACATCCGGCTTTGCTATAAGCAGCCTGGTGCTGGGTATTTTGGGATTCTTTACCGCAGGTCTTACCTCACTGGCGGGTCTGATTCTCGGCATCGTAGGAATAAATTCGATAAAGAGAAGCGGCGGGCAGCTAAAAGGCGACGGAGTTGCGGCGGCAGGAATTGCTGTTTCATCAGTTGGTATGATTATACTGCCGATTATTATGCTGGCAATACTTATGCCCGCGCTGGTGAAAGCAAGAGATATGGCCAGCCGGGTTATGTGCGAAAATAATATGAAGAGCCTCGG
The DNA here is from genome assembly GCA_003142595.1 of Phycisphaerales bacterium. Taxonomy (GTDB): domain Bacteria; phylum Planctomycetota; class Phycisphaerae; order Sedimentisphaerales; family UBA12454; genus UBA12454. Next base: position 260,914 of record PLMU01000007.1, on the reverse strand, counting down.
CGTTGCAATGATTGCATATGCCAATGATAACAAAGGATTATATCCAACCTCTTCGCAGTGGTGCGATTTGCTTACAGAAAAAGAAAATGTTGATTCAAAGAAATTTAAGTGCGCAGGCGACGACAGCCAATGGCGTTCAAGTTATGCTATTAATATAAATATTGAAAGTCTCGGCAGCAGCGCTCCTGAAGATATGGTTTTGCTTTTTGAGACAAGAGGCGGCTGGAACCAGTGCGGCGGGGCGGAAATTATGTCCACCAATAATCACAAAGAAGAGGGCTGCAATATCCTGTTTAACGATGGAACTGTCGAATTTATAAAAACCGAAGACCTTAAAGATTTAAGATGGGCTCCCGACCAGAACGATTTGGGTTTGTCGGCTTTTGTGCAACGCGGCCCCGTGATAAAAGCGCAATAAAAAAGGCTCAGGAAACCTGAGCCTTGTTGAAGCAAAACCCATGCGAATTTTAAATATATAACTTGGGTTATAAAATAAACATTTCGCTTCAACGAAACCAAAACCTTATATAAGAAAAAAAGAGCATTAACACATTACCTATTATAGTAGAAAGCCTAGTTTTTGTAAAGGGTTTTTGGGGATATTTTTAAGATTTTTTTAAGTCATTGCAAATAAAAGACTTATGTTTAAAAATTTTAATAAAATAAGGAATTATGGGCTGGTTTTAGGCAGGGAAAATTAAGATTGTCATAAAGAACAAACAAAGGTATGATTCTGTACTAATTATTTTTAGGAGCATTGATAGTGGCAAAAAGAAGTTTTGTAAGGAAGCAAAGAATACTAATAAGCCGGCTATTTGTTATCAGTATTGTTGTATTAATATTGATATCCCAGAGCCGATGGGAAGATAGTTTGGTAGGGCCGGTGTTATTTCTGGCAGGAACTGTTTTAATAGGATTCGCAGTGGTAGGCCGGTTGTGGTGCTCGATGTATATTTCGGGATATAAAAGCGGAACGCTTATAACGGAAGGACCATATTCGATGTCCCGAAATCCTTTGTATTTTTTCAGCTTTTTAGGGGCGGTAGGAGTTGGCCTTGCGACAGAAACGCTAACGATACCGGCCTGTGTCTTTCTTGCTTTCGCGTTTTATTATCCAATGGTGATTAAGGCAGAGCAGAAAAAATTGGCTAAGATTCACGGAGAAGCGTTCAGCGATTATTGCAAAAAAACGCCCGTGTTCTTTCCATCGTTTAAATTATTAAGAGAGCCGGAAGAATATACCGTAAAGCCGAAGATTTTCAGGAAGACGCTGTTTGAGGTGTTGTGGTTCGTATTGCTGCTGGGCTTCCTTGAAATTCAGGATGGACTTGAGCATGCAGGACTACTGCCGACTATTTTTAAGATGTTCTAATAAGAGAATTTCAGATATAATTTTCTGCGGTGTTGAAAATTTATGGGGACAGACAGATGATAAAGATAAAAGAATTGCGTAAAAGTTTCGGACCGATAGTCGCCGTTGACGGCGTGTCGTTCGAGGTGGAAAAAGGTCAGGTGCTCGGATTTCTGGGGCCAAACGGAGCAGGGAAAAGCACCGTAATGCGGATGCTTGCCTGCTTTTTACGGCCTGACGGCGGAACAGCTTCAATCTGCGGCTACGATATTATAAAAAATCCAATCCAGGTTCGCCAAAATATCGGATACCTGGCGGAAAATGTTCCGTCTTACAGCGATATGACGGCAGGGGCGTTTTTGAATTTTGTCTGCGATGCAAGGGGACTCGAAGGCAAAAGACGCAAAGACGCGCTCGATAAAACGGTGGCGATGTGTCATATCGAATCCGTTTATCATCAGACAATCGAGACGCTCTCGAAAGGATACAAAAGAAGAGTCGGCCTTGCGCAGGCTCTCATACACGAGCCGCCGGTGCTGATTCTCGATGAGCCGACAGACGGACTTGACCCGAATCAAAAACACGAGGTCAGGCTGCTTATCGAAAATATGGCGAAGGAAAAATGCATAGTCATTTCAACGCATATCCTCGAAGAAGTTGAAGGCGTTTGCAACAGGGCGATAATAATTTCTAAAGGGAAAATCCTGGCGGATTCCACGCCGGAGAAATTAAAAGCAGAATATAACTGCACATTGGATGAAGTGTTTAGAAAAATAACAGCACATAAAGTTGCATAAAAAAGGAAAATTAAGATGCAGGGTTTTTTAGCAGTATTCAAAAGGGAGTTCAAATCGTATTTTACGACTCCGCTTGCGTATGTGTTCCTGGTGGTGTATCTGTTCTTTTCAGGCTATCTGGCCTTTAAAGACGGATTCTTCGAATCCCGCCAGGCGGATATGATGATATTCTTTGTGAATATGCCGCTGCTGTTCGTTTTTCTTGTTCCTGCTGCGGCGATGAGACTCTGGGCTGAAGAGAAAAAGACCGGCTCAATCGAATTGCTGTTCACGCTGCCGATTACGGTTATGCAGGCGGTGCTGGGAAAATTTCTTGCCGCATGGCTGTTCCTTATTGTCGCGATATCGCTGACCTTTCCGATGGCACTGACGGTTTGTTATCTCGGCAAGCCGGATTTGGGACTTATGGCGGCAGAATATCTTGCGACAATTCTTATGGCAGGAGGCTTTCTTGCGGTCGGATGCTTTTTCTCGGCTGTCAGCAATAATCAGGTAATCAGTTTTGTGCTGTCGGTTGTGGCCTGCAGCGTGCTTGTCTTTGCGGGAATGCCGACGACGATGAATTATCTTTCGACATTTCTGCCGGCGGGGGCAGTCAATACTGTTGGGCTGATGAGTTTTCAGGAACATTTCGAATCCATTCTCAGGGGCGTGCTCGAATTCAAGGATATATCATATTTTATCATTCTTATCGCCGGCTGGATAGCGGCCTGCGGCGCTGTGCTGGATGAAAGGAGGGCCGGCTGATGAATCGAACAATACGAGCTATTGTCGCAGTAGTGTTTATCCTGGTGATTATGTTCAGTTTAATCAGTATCTGCCAGAACCTCGGCAAAGGCCTCAAGGCCGATATAACCGCGCAAAAGGTTTTTACTCTATCCGGCGGCACAAAGGCAATTATCGGCAAACTTAATCAGCCTATAAAGATGAGACTTTATTTTTCCAGGACGGCCGCGATGAAAGCGCCGGACCAGATTCGATACTTCAATAATTATTATGATTTTGTCAAGTCGCTACTCGATGAGTATGTCGCCGCGTCGAACGGAATGATAAAACTGGAGGTAATCGACCCCCGACCGTATTCGGACGATGAAGTGACGGCGATAAAACACGGCCTGAAAAAATATCCTATAAACGAAGAGGAAAATTTCTTTTTCGGGCTTGTCGTCCAGACGCAGTTCGGCGTTGAAAAGACTGTTCCGTTCTTTTCGCCCGACCGTCAGAATTTTATCGAATACGATATCAGCTATCTGATAGATACCGCTATAACGCGGCAGAAAAAGCGCGTCGGCATATTAAGCTCGATGAATATAATGGGCGACCAGGTTACGCCATATATGGCGAGGATGATGCAGCTGCAGGGCCAGCAGCCCGGCAAAGCTTGGACTATCGTGCAGCAGCTCGGCCAGCAGTATGAGGTAAAAAGCGTTCCGAAAAATGTTAATAAAATAGAAGATGTCGATATCCTGCTGGTTATTCATCCGAAAGGATTTTCGCAGCAGACGCTTTTCGCAATCGACCAGTTTGTAATCAACGGCGGCAGAACGATAGTCTTTGAAGACCCGTTCTGCGTGGCAGACCAGCCGAAGCAGTCGCCGATGACGATGAAGACCGAGCACGACCCTACTTCGGAGTTTAATAAACTAACGGTCAACTGGGGACTGGAAATGCCGAGGAACACCTTCGCCGGCGACAGGTCGCTGGCATTGGAAGGAGTTCTCAAAGCCGGAGAACGGCCGCAGAAGATTATAGGTTATCTTGAAACAACCCGCGATTGCTTCAATAAAAATTCGCCAATCACAGCGGAGCTTAATCAGGTTAGATTTCTTTACAGCGGCGTTCTGGAGCTATTACAAATTTCCGATGAGGACCAAAAGCAAACTAACATCGAAAGAATACCCCTGGTTACGACCACGTCTGGCGGCAACAGCTGGTCGGTCAGCAACCTGGAAGAAGTTTTGACGCCGGATGTAGCAAGCCAGATGGCAAAGTTTACCGACGGCACCAAGCCGGTCGTAATGGGTTATCTGGTTACTGGAAAATTTAAAAGCGCATTTCCGCAGGGCATCGATATCGAAGTCGAGGCGCCAAAGGACGCTAAAGACGCTAATGAACCTAAAAAAATCAAAAAGCATATTGATGGCCTGGCCCAGGCAAAGGAAAATTGCGCGGTTGCAGTCTTTGCAGATGTCGATTTTATCAGCGATATGGTCGCTTACAGTAATACGTTCTTCGGCACAATGGTTATCGGCGACAGCAGCAATTTGCTGATTAATACGGTCGATGATTTGTGCGGTTCAGGCGAGCTGATTTCCATCAGGTCTCGCGGAAACTTCAAGCGGCCTTTTGTGGTTGTCGATAAAATAGAGGCCCAGGCCGAGGCTCAAACCGCCGAGGAGGAAGCGAAAATCAACGCTGAAATAGCCGGTTTTGAAAATGAACTGCAGACGATAGTCTCCTCTGCCAAAGAAGGGCAGGATGCGATTATCGGCTCTTCAATCATACAGAAGAAAAAGGAACTGGAGCTAAAAATTGTTGAGGCAAGGAAACATCTCCGCCAGGTGAAGATGCAGCGGCGACAGCGAATCGAAAGCCTCGGCAATACGCTGCGAAGCTTCAATATGCTGGCGGCGCCTGCGGTAATTCTCGCCATCGCGATTATTCTCGGCGCCCGCAGAAGCGTAAGGAAAAGACGTTATATCAGTCACGCAAGTGATGCTTAATTTTTGCCCGGAGTTTTACAATGAGCGATAAAAAACTTTCGTTTTTGGGAATTTTAGCGATAGGGTCAATTATTCTTGCCGTTTATGTTTCGCAGATGGCAAGCAGAACAAAACATATATCGGCCGGGGCCGGTTATCTTATCCAGGGCCTCGATCCCGCAAAGGTGTCAAAGATTGTTATCGGCAAAGATGCAAACACGTTCACGCTAAGCAGGGGGCAAAACGGTTTTGAAGTCGAAAACAAAAGTAATTATCCGGCCGGCAGCAAGACAATAAATAATCTCTTTGCAGGTATTATGGATATCCGTACCGTTGAGGTTTACACAGAAGACAAAGCGAATTACAAAGACCTTGGCGTAACAGAGCAGGACTCGCAGGCAGTTGTAAAATTTCTCGATGCCAACAGCCATGTTATCACCGGCGTAATCATCGGCAAAAATTGCCCGTCCGGCGGGACGTATTACGGCAGGCTCGTCAATGATAATAAAGTTTATGTTATGGACAATGTGCCCTGGCCCGGTGCTTCGCCGCTGGAGTATATAGATAAACAGCTTATAGCGATTGTAAACAAAGCCAATATCGCGTCGGTAACGGTTACTTCACCGGCCGGAACTTATACCCTCCTGCCCGAAGCCAACGGCACCGAAGTTTCGATTAAGGATTTGCCTGCCGGTAAAGAAGAGAAAAAAAGCGAATGCGATATGGTTTTCAGCGCACTTGCCGATGTAACCTTTGATGATGTAAACGCCGCTTCAGAAATGCCGGATTTGAAATTCGACCGTGAATACGCCTGTCTGCTGAAAGACTCAACTTTGTTTCTTATCGAAATCGCTCAGAAAGATTCCAAAACTTTTGTAAAATTCAACGCCGATTTTACCGACAAAACGCAGGTGAAAAAAGAAGAAGGCGTAGAGTCGCAGGAAGAACTTAAAAAGAAAGAGGCCAAACTTCTGGCAAAAGAAAAAGTCAGAAAGCTTCAGGATGTTACCAGCGGCTGGATTTACCAGATTTCTGCCGTCAGGGCCGACTCTATGACGAAGAAACTGTCTGAGATTATTGAAAATATCCCGGCGTCGAAGCCTGCAGATGCGAATGTGCCGAAGGAAACAGTAAAAGGCAAAAGTAAATCAAAGACTTAAAAGACTTTTTAGGATAAAGTAAATACCGAAGAATATTATCGCCGCGGCGCAAACGCCAAGCACTATCCTCTGACTTTTTTCATTCAAAAATTTTGTGCCTTTATAGCTTGTGAAGGACAAAATCTCCAGCCAGCCCATATCACAAAGCGAATGCACCATCGCAAAAAGAATAATCGCAATATAGCCTAAACCGGCGGCATCTTTGGCCAGGTTAAGCCCAACCGTCGCCCACCAGAGTAAAAAATAGGGATTTGATGCCGACAGAATCAGGCCGGTCATAATCGGGCCTTTGGAATTAAAAGGCGGTCGCGATTCGTGATAATTTTTAATTTCTTTAAACATTTCAAAGCCCATCCAGAGCAGGTAAGCGCCGCCTACAAGGCCGATTACTATTTTAGCGATGTGATGTTCAAAAACAAAACCCAGGCCGAATATAATCGCAGCAAGCAGCGGCAGTTCGATGGAGGAATGGCCCAGGGAGATGAAAATTCCGGCATGTTTGGATTTAGTTCCGGCAGCGATGGTTGCGGCCATAACAGGCCCGGGCGCTAAAACGCCGGAAAGTGAAATTACAAAAACCTGAATCAAAAATAAAAATAAGCTCATTATTCAATCAAATCTAATAATTCAGGACTGTTCATCGCCGTGGCCAAATCGGCATAACGGTAAGGTAAATCATATTTTTCGCACAGCGTCTTAAATTTTTTAATCGCCTGTTCGCTAAGTCGATTTAATTGTTCACTATCGGCCTTGCAGAAGAAAATCCTGCATCCTGCGAAACGGAAATCACGCGCAGTGCATTTGTTATTTTCAAGATACGGACAGGTTTGCGCCGGCATCGGTTTTAAATTTTTAATATTTTTATAAAAGTAGAGCAGTTCCGGCGTTGTTACAAACAATTTATGGCCGTAAGCTGCGAAGTCGCAACACTTGCCGCAGGTGGTGCATTGGGGATTAAAATTTTTTATATTCGAATCCAGCCAGTCATAAATTTCCTTGACCTTTGAGTCAACCTCAGAACAGATTTTTGATTTTTTCAATTTCATCTAAAGAATAAAATTTACCTTTGTTTATGCCGGGACATTTCATTGCGGCCCTGTTCCAGTCGTCCGAACTGTCAATATTAGACGTCCAAAACGGCCAGGTTCGACACTGCATCGGCCTGAAGTTATAAATCGTGCATTTTTTTGAGCCGTTAACATTTTTCAAAAAGATGCAGTCTTTGGTCTGCGGATTTTCCAGTATTGATACGCGAAAGCCGATTCTCCTGAGATATTTTTTTCTCAGGTCCGAATCGCTTAATCCGAGATGCTCAGCCAGTAGTTTTATTTCCGGCTTTGAAATCCAGATAACACCTTCGTCGGGTCCGGAGCAGCAATGGCCGCACGCAACACACTGGAAATGCAGTCCCGCGACATACCAGGGCTTATTTGTTTTTTTATCGACTACCATTTCAAAACTGCACCGGTATCGGCGCTTGTCGCCATAGCGGCGTATTTAGCAAGACTGCCTTTGGTGATCTTCGGCTTAGGCGGTACGAATTGTGCCTTTCTTCTTGCTAGCTCATCGTCGGAAAGTTTGACGCCGAGTTTTCTTGCCGGGATATCGATTTCAATTATGTCGCCGTTTTTCAAGAGGCCAATCGGACCGCCGACAAATGCTTCGGGACTTACGTGGCCGATGCAGGCACCGCGGGTTCCGCCGCTGAATCTGCCGTCGGTAACCAGAGCGACCGATTCGCCGAGGCCTGCGCCAACAATGTAACTTGTCGGCACAAGCATTTCCTGCATTCCCGGTCCGCCTTTTGGGCCTTCGTTTCTGATAACGACAACATCGCCGGCCTTTACTTTGCCCGCCAGAATGCCTTCGCAGGCATCTTCCTGGCTTTCAAAAATTACGGCAGGGCCGCTGTGTCGCAGCATTTTTTCGGCGACGCCTGCGGTTTTTACTACGCTGCCGTTGGGGGCGAGATTACCTTTGAGAATCGAAAGGCCGCCGGTTTTGGAATACGCGTTTTCGAGCGTATGTATGCAGTCGGTGTTTTTAATTTTTGACCTTGCGATGTTTTTACCGAGCGTTTTGCCTGTTACGGTCATGCAATCGAGATTGAGCAAACCTTTTATTTTGCTAATCTCCTTTAATATTGCACTAACGCCGCCGGCATCGTCAACGTCCTGGACATGCCATTTGCTCGAAGGTGAAACCTTGCAGATATTCGGGCATCTGTCGCTGATACCGTTTATTCTTTCGAGGTCGTATTTAATTTCCGCCTCGTTGGCGATTGCCAATGCGTGAAGAACGGTATTTGTCGAGCCGCCCATCGCCATATCGAGCATAAAGGCGTTATCAATAGATTCGGCGGATATAATATCAAGCGGTTTTATATCTTTTTCGATAAGGGACATTATCTGTTTGCCTGCCGCGGTGTATAATTTATTTCTTTTTGGACTGATTGCCGGAATAGTTCCGTTGCCCGGCAGCGCCATTCCGATAGCCTCGCAAAGACAGTTCATACTGTTGGCAGTATACATTCCCGAGCAGCTTCCCTGCGAAGGGCAGGCGACGCATTCAATTTCGTGCAGCCTTGCCTCGTCGATTTTGCCGGCCTTGAAAGCCGCGACAGCTTCGAAGGTAGAGCTGAGGTCAACGTCATTGCCTTTCGAATCTTTGCCGACAACCATCGGTCCGCCTGAAACAAAAATTGTCGGGATATTTACTCGTACAGAGCCCATTAACATTCCCGGTATAATCTTATCGCAGTTCGGGATACAGATAAGTCCGTCGAAACAATGCGCACGAACCATCGACTCGACCGAGTCGGCGATTATCTCGCGGGAGGGCAGTGAATATTTCATTCCGGTATGTCCCATCGCGATACCGTCGCAAATGGCGATAGTATTGAACTCGAACGGCACACCGCCGGCCGCGCGAACGGCTTTTTTGACTCTTTGGGCTACTTTGTTCAGGTGCATATGTCCCGGAACAATTTCGCAAAAGCTGTTGGCTATGCCAATCAGGGGCTTAGTCATATCTTCATCTTTAAGTCCGGTTGCCCGCAACAGCGCCCTGTGCGGAGTTCTTTGAAAACCTTTCCTGACCATATCGCTTTTCATATCTATTTTCTCCTAAGTGAGTTAGATTAATAAAGGGGCTATTATAAGCATAACCGGGACAGAAATAAATCCAAAATTACAAAAAGCTGCATTTGTCCATAAAAAATTTGCTCATTGAATTTTTGTTGTTATAATTGCCGACTTGTATATTATAGATTAAATATTGAGATTTAATGGTTTTAGGAGCAAATCATGAGTAACCAGAAAGTTGTTACTGTTATATTATTAGGAGTCGCTTTGTCTGTTTTAGTCGGCTGGGGAACGCCGCCTATTGAGATGAAACTGAATCTTGCGCCGAAAAGCGAAACTGTATATAAAGTTGTTACTGGCTTTTCAGGGAATGTCAATTTTATCCAGCCCTCTATAAACAAAACCAAGGAAAGTCATAAAAGCGGTACTCTCGGAATGGTCTTTAAGCAAAGAGTTGAATCGGTTGACCAGCAGGGTAATGCTGTGGTTAATATTACCATTAAGCAATTAAGTTATTTCTCAGAGACCCTCAAAGGCGTAGTAGCCGATTTTAACAGTTTAAGAGAAAAGGATAAGTCCGACCCGCTGATGAAGCTTATAGGCGCAAGTTACAAAATCAGAATTTCGCCCAGGGGAACTGTCAAAGTTCTCGACGCATCGGCAGCGAGGTCGATTTTGAAAGAAGGTTCGGCCGCTGCAGTTGCCACCGGACTTTTCAGCGATGAAGAAATTGCAAGGCGGCATCAGGTGATGGCTCTCTTTGACGCTGATAAAGCTGATAAATACGTTAGTGAAAAAGACAGGCAGAAGAAAATTAAAGCTGATTCTTCCAGAAAAAAATCTGACTCCAAAACTTCTAAGGCCGTTAAAAAGGGACTATGCGAAAAAGGAAATCAATGGAGTTCTTTAGCGGCTTCGCCTACGGGAATGATTATGCCGAAATCATTTGATAAGGCTTATACGCTGACTGATTTGAAGAAACAGGACAACCAGATGATAGCCGTTATTGATATGAACGCTGTTCCAAGCTCAAAGCGTGCTGACAAGCAGGAAAAGGAGTCTACAATAGGCGCATCTGCAAGTAAATTCCTAATCGATGATAAGGATAACTATACCGGCAAAATGATTTTCAATCTGACAACCGGTGAAATTCAGAGTTATCAGGAGCTTTTGGTTGAAAAGGTTGCGGTCGTACCGCGTGAGGAACAGAAAAGCGATAGCGATAAAGATTCCGACCAAGTCGCAATGGGCTTTACGTATCTTTACAGTATAAAAAAAGTTAACTAAAATTATTTAGAAATTGATTTAACAGGAATATTTTATGAAAAAATGGATTTTTACAGGACTGGTTTTAATCGTAATCACGGCTTGTTTTGCCAGCGCCAAAGAGAAAAAACAGCCGAAATCGCAATCACCCAAAGTTAAATACCCGCTGCTTTTGACAGTTGATTTTAATACTGTTGCTCCTCTCAAGTATAAATTTATCTGCGACAGACGTACTAAGCTTGATCTTGACCCGACCGGAAAATATTCTAAGACAAAGGGGCCGGACACGGAAAAGGATGAGGAATATATTGATAAACTTGAGATGGAAATTACTTATAAGGCCCTGAAGGTGGATCCGTATGGCTATTCCACAATCGAGGCAACCTGCAATTCCGCTAAAGTAATACACACTGCGGGACACGGCGAGAGGCCCGATGCGGTCGAATCTCTTGCCGGCAGAAGTTTTATATTTAAAATTACCCCGACAGGCAAAATAGCCGATGATTCGAACTTTGTTTCACTTGTTAAGGAGCTTGGCGGCAAAGCTTTTGCCGGACAATCTCAAAGAGGCAAGATTAAAGACCCGGATATGATTATGGATTTTGTCGCTGCCCAGTGGCGAATCTGGGACTCGACGGCGAGTATAAAAAAACCGCTCAAGGGAGTAAAAAAAGACAGCAAGTGGAACTCGCAGCTTCTGGCCCCGATGCCTTTTGTCTCTAAAACCGGCAGAGACGTCGCGTATAAATTGGCCGGTATCGTTGATATAAACAATGTTTCTTGCGCCGACATTACAAGTACTTATAGTCTCAGTAAGCTTCAGCTGACGGATGCCCCTTGGCCTTACGGCAGCTCGTCATTTCAGATGAGAGGCACCTTTGGCTTTTTGCAGAACTATAAAGTACTTTCCATTGATGGCGACGGCAGGCAGCTTTTTGATATCAAAAAAGGTCTGATTAAAAGCGATACTCAGCACTATAACGCGAAAGTCAGCGCCTCAATTTTTGGTCTGGGAAGCGATACACTTGAACCGAACATTAAAATCGACCAGACGATTACTATGATCTTGGTTGAATAAAATGAATTAACGAATGAATCCCGCACCTTCTAAATATTCAATGAATTATGTATATTTTTTTAAGAATCGAAAAGATCAATATAAAATACAACAGATTCAAAAAGATTGAATTAAAAGAAGGTGCGGGATGAAAAGGATTAATCTTTGGGCGCCGTGGAGGATTGGATATATAAAAGGATTGGCTGAAAAACGCGATTGCTTTATCTGCGATAACGTAAAAAATCCCGTCTCCGACAGCGATAATCTTGTGCTTTGGCGAACCGGCTTGTCGCTTGTTATGCTCAACAAATTTCCCTACAACAACGGCCATCTGCTTATAGCTCCCATACAGCACGTTTTCGGTCTTGACGAATTAAATGACAGTCAGATGCTGGAGATTACAAAACTTATCGTTGCCTCGCAGAAGGTTTTGAATCTGACGGTTAAGCCGCACGGCTTTAATGTCGGCTTTAATTTCGGCAGATGTGCCGGAGCAGGACTGCCGGGCCATTTGCATCTTCATATTGTTCCCAGATGGGACGGCGATACCAATTTTATGGATGTTTGTGCAGGCACGGATGTGATAAGCCAGGGGATGAAGGATTTATATAACCAGTTCAAAACCGCAAGCGCACAAAATAATCTGCCCGGGCTTTAATTATGTCCGATTTTCTGCAAAACTATGCCGTAACGGAAGCCAACAGCAAAGGCAGAAGATTCTCCGAGCCTGGTCACGCATATCGTATGCCGTTCGAGCGCGACAGGGACAGGATAATTCATACATCCGCGTTTCGGCGGCTCGAAGGCAAAACTCAGGTCTTTATGCCGCAGACCAACGACCATTACCGCACTCGCCTTACTCACAGCATCGAAGTCGCGCAAATCGGCAGAACGATTGCCAAATCGCTCGGCCTGAATGAAGCTCTTACCGAAGCGGCGGGCCTTGCTCACGACCTTGGTCACAGTCCCTTCGGCCACAGCGGCGAAGCGGCACTTAACGACCTGATGAAAAATTTCGGCGGGTTCGAGCACAACGACCAGACCCTTAGAATCGTTGACCTGCTCGAAAGGCCTTATCCCGATTTTGTAGGGCTTAATCTTATGTATGAGACAAGGCTGGCCCTGGCCAAACACAAAACCGCTTTTGACAGCCCGCATAAAAAAAGTTTTATCGAAAAGAACTGTTCGCTCGAAGGCCAGATTATCGACCTGGCAGACAGAATTGCGTATAACTGCCACGACCTCGAAGACGGCCTGCGGGCAAAATTATTGAATTATGAAATGATTATGAAAATCGAGCTTTGCGTTCAGGCCGCCGCCAGATGCCAGGCCGATGATATCAGCGATACCTTCATCAGGAACACGCGAATCGCCAAAACTATCATCGATATGCTCGTCGGCGACTGCATCGAGGCTGCCAGGACGGCGATTACGGGTGAACATATTGAAAATTTGCAGCAGGTTTTGAACCATACTGACAATTTTATAGTATTAAGTGATGATGCCGAGACTGGCCTTATTCAGCTTGAGGATTTTCTCTGGGACAATATGTATGAGCATCCGTCTGTAAAAGCCGTTTCCGCCCAGGCCGCAGACTGGCTGGCGAAGGTCTTTAACAAATTCAAAACCAACTCCAAATTAATGCCGCCATATTATCAGGGTCTGATTGGCGAGTTCGGCCTCGAAAGAACCATTTGCGATTATGTCGCAGGTATGACAGACTGGTATTGCCTCGAAATGATAAAGGATTGATTTTATGAAAATAAAAAAACTTATACTTTCCTGTTTTGGCGTCGGTTTTCTCCCATTTGCGCCGGGGACATTTGCCAGTTTGCTGCCATTGGCGGCATTTCTACTATGTCGTTATTATTGCCCGATAGATATCATTGCTCTTATCTTCCTTGTCCTTGCGATGATTATATCAAGCGTTCTTTGCCTGATGTTTGCCGGCCAGGCCGAGAAGCTTGAAGGCAAAAAAGATCCGTCCTGGATTGTAATAGATGAATTTGCCGGTCAATCTATTGCGCTTTTGCCTGCAGCTTTACTTAGTGGAAGAGGAAAAGTTGCGGCCTCTGCCATCGCCGCTTTTGTGCTTTTCAGGATTTTGGACATTCTCAAACCTCCTCCAATACACGAAATCCAGCAAATCGAAGGTGGTCTTGGTGTTCTTATCGATGATTTGGTCGCAGGCATTATGGCCGGAACCGTATTGTGTATAATTATATTCCTTTTAGAATTTATTCGATAAGTGATTGAAAATTCATCTCTTATTAAGTATCATTTCACAGGTTTTGTAAGCCTTTAAAGGACTTTATGGCATCGGAATATTCCGCAGAATTTTGCAAAAGTTTAAATTTAAGCTTAGAGCAGTTGTCGCTGTTTCGGCCCGCTCACCAGGGGCGCTACGAGTCCGGCACAGAGCTTGTCTATGATTTCGAGCCTCTCGGCGGCAGCGAAAAAGTCAAAGTGAAACTGGTAATTGAAAATTTTGTCGGCGGCGGCTTCGCAGGCCAGGTTTACAAAGTCAAAATCCTCGATATTAATCGGCCTCAGCTTTGCCCGGATTTGACTGTCGGCAAAATCTGCGCAATGAAAATTCTCGTCCCGCCTTCGGGCTTGAGTAAACTTTTCCGCAATATTCTTTACTGGGTCGGCTTCGGCGCTCCATTTCAGCTTCAGGTCAATCCTGCCGCGGCAAAAGCCGGCGCACTGTGGCAAAAATTTATCCGCAGGGGCGCGAAAATAAAATTCGGTGACGAAAACAGCGTCGTCGATATCTTTGGCACATTCGTCGATAGTCAGATGGGAAGCTGCGGTGAACTTAGCCAGTGGATTCACGGCAGAACCTGGCGGCTCGAAGTTGACGACCATATTAATTTGCTCAAAAAGTGGCGAAAAGGTCAAAAACTCGACCCGCAAAAACTTGGGTCCCCTGAATACCGCGCAAAATATGTCTTTATGCATGAATTTGTAAATTTGCTGCACGAGGTCGGCGCTCATGAATTTGCCCGCCAGTATGAATGGACAACCTGCAAAAGTCAGCCGAATTGCCTCAAACGTCTCGACGATTGTCACGCCGAACCGGACAAAGGGCTTGTCGCCGTGGATTTCAGGGCGGGTCTGGCTTTGCTTCCGTTTTTGCCGATGAGTCCCGGCGATTTTAAACTTATCTGGCAGGGCTTAAAACGCGGCTCGCTGGTGCAGTTCGACAGAGGCGATTTAAATAAATTAAAAAGTTTTATAGAAAATCACAAAGAGCATTTTACCGATATGCCGGGATTATTCGAAAAGCTTGCCCAGGCCGATGATATTTATCGAAATTCAATGCCTGACATCACGCACAACCACATTCGTCTTTTATCCAGCGGCAAACTCTGGTCGACAATTTTTTCTTCGGCCGTTGTCGGCTGGAAAGTAAAAAATATTATTGATGATAATAGTTTTGAAAAATTACGGCAGAGTAAATTCAAAACTTCCATTTTCTTTTTGATAGGTCTTTTGCCGGTTCTCGGCGCAGTTCTGCGAAAATTTATCTGGCATAGTGACTGGCGAAAACATTATGTCAGTATTTTGACAAGTGCCGAATATTTCAAAAAGGCTCTTAACGGCAAAATCATCGAATTGCTTATTTCCTGGCACAGAAAAGGCAGAATTTCGCGCCAAACCGGAGAATTGCTTTCGCGGCAGCCCTGGCGGATTTTATATCATTTGCCGTTTCTGCTTTTGATATTTCCGTCCCTGCACAGGCTTTTAACTGACCGGCGGTTTGCCAAAGAAAAATTGTATTTCCTTACGGTAAGGCCAGTTCAGTTATATTTCAATGAACAGCTTCGAAAACAATGGCTTTTGGATATGGTCAAGCAGGGTCAGCACAAACATATTCTCACCGATGAAGATGCCAAAACAATCCTGCTGCAGATTAACGAGCCTTACATTGACAAGTATCTCAAAAGTCTGGCGGTTCATATTTGCTGCCTGCCGATAACGCAGATTGTTTCGATGATAGTTGCCGTTGTATATATTATAAAACATCCCGGCTTAACCTGGAAAGAGAGCATTGCCGCGGCAGGGGCCATTATGCTGATTTTCCATGTTATTCCTGTTTCTCCCGGTTCTATTGCACGCGGATTATATGTCATTTATGTAGGCTTAAGAGACAAAAGTTTTAAGGATTACAATATTGCCGTTGTCCTGGCTTTTTTCAAAATCATCGGCTATCTTGCCTTTCCGATACAAATGACATATCGCTATCCCGCACTTGCCAGGTTTATGGCCGCTCACTGGGCGACGGATGCTGTTCATACGGTGCCGGTCTTCGGCGAAAGAGGCGCATTGTTTGAGCATTCGATATTTTGTGTGTTTTATAATTGGCCGTTGACAATCCGCAGGCGAATGAATGCAAGAGCTGTTCTTCGCGAAAAATTATCTCCGCGATACTGGCATGTATTGTTAATTGCAATTCTTGCCGCTGCCTGCCTGATGTTTTTTGCCAATTGGCACTTTAAACCTGCTGCCGCCTTGATTTCTCTTATCAGCGGCTCTCTTGTAACAATTTACTGCGGCAGAGCGGCGATTTGGAAAAGATTTTCCGCTGCCGCCTTTACTGGTGTCCTGACGGCTATTTTTCTTACCTTTTTTGTTACATACTTTAAGGGTTCAGTGCCCGCCTCGCCGAAACCGAATATGATTATCTTCACAATTTGGCATTGTTTTACCTTTGCTTTAATGATGGTAACTGGAGCGATTTTAACCGAATTGTCGCTACCGGATGTCGAAAACAATTATACATAAGAAATTTATTTGTTTTTATCGCTCTTTTATGAGATAATAATGCCGTAACTGGTTTTATGGAGCGAGGTGTTATGCCGATTAGTTATAACTCGTTTTGTGACGATTTTTACGTCGATATGTATATTAATACACGTTTTGACCTGCCGTCCGACAGGGATATTCTGCTTGCCTTTTTCGAGAGAATCAAAAAGCAGTTTCCCATGATGACAACTCTCGGCAGGGACGGCATAGAATTCAGCCTTGAGCAGGACCCCGGGTCCGGCCAGAACCGCTGGGCCAGTGTCGATATCGATCGGCTCGGCGCAGGCTGTGTCAATCCTGAAACTTTTCAGCAGGCGTTTGAACTGCCCAAATTTGTGATTGACCTTATTCCTTATATGCTCGGCGTTCGAAGTCTCGATATTGAATCGCTCGATTTGACTTTCGGAATGGATTTTGATTATGCCGGAAATCATAATGAGATTATTGCTGAGGCTCTTTTTGGCGGCTCGGCTTTTTCAAAAGTTTTTGACGTTTCCGGCCCCGGCCCGTTGAATCTTTCGCCTTCGGTCATACTTGCACTTGACGATGATTGTTCGACCAGGGCAAGGCTCAGCGTCGAAGCGCGGACAGAAGAAACTGAGATACGAACCGGAAAATTCGATGCCGACAAACCCATCAGCCTGTATTTGACTATCAGGCAGTATCCGCAGCGAGGACAGGATTTTGAAATGGCCTCTGTTTTTAACAGGCTCTGCGGACTGGCTGTTGATTTTATGGATGAAAAAGTTGTGCCCAATATCATTATGCCGCTTACAAGCGCGATAGCGCACAGAAGATAAAAGGATTTTAATTTTAAAGGATTTTCTGGAGACTGAAAATGGCTGTAGTTGCCCCGCTTGCCAAATACAAAAAAACGAATTTTAAAATTTATATCGGCCTCTTGCTGGTTTTCGCGGTTTATTTTGGATACGACGCCAAATATAATAAAAAGTTTATCGCTACGCACACCCTTAATGGAAAACCAAACTCTACGCTTGTTTTTAATCAAAAGTCTCCGCCTTATATGCTGGCAGCGGCGATTGCTATTGCTATTTACGCCTGGACGGTAAGGAACAAAAAAATTATCGCAGACGACGGGCAGCTTGTCCTCAGCGAGAAGGAAAAAATATCCTATAGCTCCATTGAGAGCATTGACAAGACCAACTACGATTCGAAAGGTTTTTTTGTTGTGATTTACAAGGATGATTCCGGTAACTCGCAGCAGAAAAAAATAAGCAACCGTAATTATGATAATCTCGATGCCGTTCTTGAATTGCTTGTATCTAAAATCACCGGCTGACCGGAATAAATCGTATTTATATCCATTCGTATTTTTTAGGAAATGTTATTATGAATGTCTGCGTTGTAGGTCTGCAGTGGGGCGATGAAGGCAAGGGCAAAGTCGTTGATATCCTTGCCGAAAAAAATAATATTGTTGTCCGTTACGGCGGCGGCGCCAATGCCGGCCATACCGTTGTTATCGGCAATGAAAAATTCGCCCTGCATCTTTTGCCCAGCGGGGCCGTCAGGGAGCAAACCGTCTGCGTTATTGCTAATGGCGTTGTCGTTGACCCCGAGGTTCTCATCGGCGAAATTGACGGCCTGGCTAAAAGAGGCATCTCGCTTGACGGCAGATTATTAATCAGCGAAAGTGCTCATGTTGTCCTCGATTACCATAAAGCGGAAGATGGATTCAGGGAAGCGGCGCTGGGCGATAATAAGATAGGCACAACAGTTCGCGGCATCGGTCCTTGTTATTCCGACAAGGTCGGCAGAAGCTACGCCGTCAGGATGACGGACTTACTCAATCTCGACGGCTTGAAACAAAAACTTGAAAAAATAGTTAATTATAAAAATAAAGTATTTGCGGCTTTGTATAATGCCCCGCCGATTAAGGCTTCTGAAATTTTTGAAAAATGCAAAATATACTCTCAAAGACTTTCAAAATATGTCTGCAATACGACCGAATACCTGCACGAGCAGGTTGAAGCGGGCAAAAATATCCTTTTCGAAGGCGCTCAGGGTGCGCTTCTCGACCTTGACCACGGCACTTTTCCGTTTGTTACCAGTTCCAACGCCAGTTCTCTCGGCGTTGGTCCCGGCTGCGGCGTCCCCGTGCAGATGATTGACAAATTTATCGGCGTCGTCAAGGCCTATACGACTCGCGTAGGAGCAGGGCCTTTCCCTTCGGAACTCAATAATGAAATCGGTCAGTTTATCCGCGACAAGGGCCACGAATATGGCACGACTACCGGCCGGCCACGGCGCTGCGGCTGGTTCGACGCGATGGTAGTTAAATACGCCGCCAAAATCGGTGGAATAAATGAAATCGCGATGATGCACCTCGATACGCTCGCAGGCCTTGATGAGGTTAAAATCTGCACAGGCTACACTATCGACGGCAAAGAAGTAAAAATGTTTCCGTCGAATATCGACAAACTGGCAAAAGTAAAATGCACCTATGAAACTATAAAAGGTTTCGGTCAGGAAATTACTGAGGTTGATAGTTATGAAAAACTTCCTCTCGAAGCCAAGCGTTACCTCAAAGCCGTTGAGGATGCCGTTGGACTTCCCGTTAAGATTATCGGCGTTGGTCCCTCAAGAAAGCAGACTATTTTCAGGAAGTAGATTTTGGTCTCTAAAGAAATATCGAACATTAAAAAAAATCGTATCGCTGCGGCCGAAAGGCTCGGTATTGACCTCCAGAATATGCCGCATCATATTGCCATTATAATGGACGGCAACGGCAGATGGGCTACTCAGCGCGGTCTTCCGCGTTTTCAGGGTCATCGCCAGGGCGCGCGAACAGTCGAAAAAATTGTCGATTACTGTGTCGATATTGGTATAGAATGTCTGACGCTGTATTCCTTCAGTATGCAGAATTGGAAACGCCCGAAACTGGAAGTTGCTTTCCTGATGCAGCTTTATACACGTTATCTGGTCGGAATAAGGAAAACTCTAAAAGAGCACAATGTCCGGCTCGTTCATCTCGGAAGGACTGAAAAACTCCCGCCCAAACTTGTCCGGGAACTGCAAAAAACCGTCGAGATTACATCAGGCTATACGGGAATGACCCTTGCACTGGCTTTAAATTACGGCAGTCGTGAGGAAATTATTGATGCCGCAAAAAAAATCAGTCTTGCCTGTATCCAGGGCAAATTAAGTGTCGAGCAAATCGACGAGGACATTATAAAAAATAATCTTTATACTGTTTCTCTGCCGGACCCTGACTTGCTGATAAGGACCTCCAGTGAGAAAAGAATCAGCAATTTTCTCCTTTGGCAGATTTCTTACGCCGAGTTTTATATTACTGATACACTCTGGCCCGATTTCGCTCCTGCTGACGTTGACAAGGCCATTATCGAATTTTCAAAACGTGCAAGACGTATGGGCGATATCAAACCTTCTTTGGTTTAAGATTTTATTCGAGGATTATAAATGCTTAAATACAGACTGATATTCGGAACATTGATGACGATTTTTTTCATCGGTCTGGTATTGTTTGACGGTGTGCTTGACGGCAGTTTAAATTTGCAAAACCCCGCTGCCGTGCAGGCGACGCTTCTTGCGATTTTTTTGATTATTGTTGCTATCCCGGCCAATTTTGAATTTGCCGGCCTTGTAAAAAATACAGGCGCTAAAATTTTTCTGCCCATAACAATTATAAGCAGTGTTTTGCTATCTACCGGCTGGTACTGGTCTCAGTTTTTTTCAGATAAAAATCAATTTGCCGCCTTGTTTTTTATTTTAGTGGTTTGTATCAGCGCTCTTGCAATATTTTTATGGCAGGGGTTTAAGTATGCCTCTGTTGGAGCCTTTGCAAACTGCGGCGCCAATCTTCTTTCTATAATTTATCTTGGCGCGTTGGCAAGTTTCTTTATTAAAATAAGAATCGATTTCGGGCCGCTCGTTTTTCTATGGTTTGTTTTTGTTGTAAAGTTTTGTGACATAGGGGCTTATACGTCAGGCAGACTTTTTGGCAAACACAAATTTTCGCCCGTTATCAGCCCGAAAAAAACCTGGGAAGGCATGGCAGGGGGAGTGATTTTTGCTGTTATTGCAGCCTCGATATTTGCTTTGCTCTTTGATATAATGCCGCTTTGGCAGGCGGTGGTTTTCGGCATAGTTTTTGCCTTTATTGGTCAGCTTGGCGACTTGGCCGAATCTATGTTAAAAAGAGCTGCTGAGCAAAAAGATGCTTCCGCTGCTGTTCCGGGTTTTGGCGGAATTCTCGATGTGATTGATTCGCCGCTTGCATCTGCGGTTTTTGCTTATATTTTTTTCTGGATTATTTTTTAAGGCATTCGCTTGGAAATTACTGTTCAATTGCTTTCGAAAAACAGACTCGAATTATTCGGCCCGACCGACGAGAATCTTCGGATAGTTCGCGCCCGTTGCGGTGTGGCCATTGCCGCTCGCGATGAATCGGTTATCATCTCCGGCCAGGAGCAGGCCGTCAGAAAAGCCGAACAGGTTGTCGGAATGATGCAAAAATACCTGATTCGGTTCGGCAAACTTAACGCCAACGACGTAATCGGCCTGATGAGCAAAGTTGAACTTACTATCGAGCCGGATGAAGATTTCGGCATTTCTGTATTTTCGCCGAAGAAACTTATCAAGCCTTTTACTCGCGGACAGCGAAGGTATATCGAGGCGATGCTGAATTTCGATTTGACTTTTTGCACCGGGCCTGCCGGAACAGGCAAAACTTATCTTGCTGTTGCCGTTGCGGTTTCGATGTTGAAGAAAAAGCAGATTAGAAAGATTGTTCTTGCCCGTCCCGCCGTTGAGGCTGGAGAAAAACTGGGCTTTCTGCCTGGAGACATAGAGGCCAAAGTAAATCCCTATCTGCGTCCGCTTTTCGACAGTCTCGAGGATATGATGGAATTTGTCCAGATGAGAAAATTGTCTGATATGGATATTATTGAAGTCATTCCGCTTGCGTTTATGCGGGGCAGGACCCTCAATGAGGCCTGTATCATTTGCGACGAGGCCCAGAATACTTCACCGACCCAGATGCTGATGTTCCTGACGCGAATGGGCCGCGGCTCGAAAATGATTATCACCGGCGATATTACTCAGACCGACCTCGAAAGGGGCGCCAAAAGCGGTATGCTCGACGCGATGGAGACTCTTGCCGGAACAGAGGGCATTTCTTTGATAGGTCTTGACGATACCGACATTGTCCGTCACAATCTGGTTCAGAATATAGTCCAGGCTTACGAAGCGAAAAAGAAAAAGCGGGCACAATAAATATGGGAATTTTGAATAAAAATTTAAGTCCCCGGCGTAAACAGCTCAGGGAGACCCTTGCCATCGAAAGGTTTGCCAAACTTAAGGAGGTTGTCAATAGCGGTCTGCCCACTGCCGTTTCGATACTTCTGATTTTTATCGCGATTTGCTCATTTTTGTTTAGTTTTAAAACCAACGTCGGCAGAATAACTTGTCGGCCGAGCCATCAAATATTATCCGTCATTATTTTTGTTTCCGTTTTGTCTTTCGCTGCGTCTGTCTATGTTTACCGTTATAATTACAGGATTATTAAAAGTCCTCTGCAAGTTCTTTCTCTGGCCGGCTTGCTTCTAACTCTCCTTCTCCTTACAAAATTAAGCACACTGTCCGCTGCCAGCCAATATTTGTCTATTGCTGCCGCCGTTGCCGGTGCGATTATTATGACGATTGTCTATAGTCAGAGATTCGCGCTTGTTTTGGGTATTTTTTATTCGGCTCTCGCCTGCCTTGCTGCTGGTTTTGAAACCGATTTCGGCTTCTTTCTTACTATGGCTGCCGGCGTTATCACAAGCTGTTTTCTACTGCGGGAAATCAGGACTCGCGTAAAAATTCTCGAAGTTGGCGTTTTTGCTGGTGCTGCGGTTTTTGTCCTGAGTTTTTCCACCGACCTTTTTGATAGCGATTTTACCCACAAAATTTTTGCCGACGCCGGCTGGACTGCAACTGCCGTAATATGTGTCGCCGTCGTCATTCAGGCCTTTTTACCTTTTATCGAAAAGGCATTTCACATAGCAACGAGTATGACCCTGCTGGATTACAGCGACGCAAACCAGCCTTTGCTGAAAAAGCTCGCGATGGATGCTCCCGGCACATACAGTCACAGCCTGCTGATTGGTTCCATTGCCGAAACTGCCGCCGACGCCATCGGCGCAAACGGCCTTCTCTGCCGTGTCGGCTCGTATTATCACGACATCGGCAAAATCGGAAAGCCGCGCTATTTCGTTGAAAACCAGATTAGCACTGCCAGCCGTCACGACCTGCTTTCGCCGATTATGAGTCAGTTGGTTATTGTCGGCCATGTCAGGGACGGTTTGGAGCTTGCCGAGGAATATGGCCTGCCCGCAGTGATAAGGCAATTTATCGAAACTCATCACGGCACGACTTTGATTGAATATTTTTATGAGGAAGCAAAAAAGAAAGCCAATGGCACAGGTATTTTGCCGCCCGAATCGGAATTCAGATACCCCGGCCCGCGCCCGCAGACAAAAGAGGCCGCCATTGTTATGCTTGCCGATGCCGTTGAAGGTTCCGTAAGATCGCTTACAGAAGTTACGCCCACTAAAATTGAAACTACAGTGCATAATATGGCTATTAAGCGCCTGCAGGATGGCCAGTTTGACGAGTGCGAGCTTACCCTCAAGGAATTAAGCAGGATAGAAGAGGCAATTTCGAAAAGTCTGACCGCGCATTACCACGGCCGAGTTGCATATCCGTCCGCGACTCCAGCCAAACCTTCGCAGCCTCAGCAGCAATCTGACGCCGACGAAGACGAAGATGAGCCCGAAAATGTCTAAAAAGAATATCGCCTCATCGGGTATCAGGGTAAATATTTCAAGCCAATGCAATGCAGTTGTTTTCGACCGGCGGAAAATTTTAGACCTCATTCGTCAGACAGCCGAGCACTTCCGCCTCTCCAATGCTCAGATAAATATCGCCGTTGTCGATGATAAAAAGATAACCGGCATAAATCGTCAGTTTCTTGATAAGGACACTGTCACGGACGTTATCAGCTTCGATGTTTCCGACGACGAAAGCAAAGAAAAATTTTTCGATATCGCCGTTAACGCTCAGATGGCTCAAAGACAGGCCCGCGCCCGCGGCCACGATGCCGCCTCCGAGCTTGCGCTTTATATCCTGCACGGCCTGCTGCATCATTTAGGCTTCGACGACACAACCGCCGCCCAGGCCGCCAAAATGCACCGGGCAGAGGACGACATTCTCAAAAAATTTGGTTTCGGTGTTGTGTATGCCTCTGAAAAAAGATAAAGGCTTGTGTATTCGCTCTACGGACTATTCCGAAAGTTCGCAGATTCTGACTTTCTTCACAAGAGACCACGGCAAAATCGGTGCCATCGCCAAAGGCTCCCGCCGTCTTAAATCTTCTTTCTGCAGCACTATCGAAATTTGCACCATCGGCGATATGGTCTTTTCGCTCAGGGACCGCGAAAAACTCGCCACGCTCACCGAGTTCAATCCGACTTTCCTCGGCCTTGAGATTCGAAAAAAACTGCTCGCCCTTAATTGCGCATTTTTTGCCGCCGATTTATTAAATTTATTTACAAAAGAGCTTGACCCTCATCCCGAACTTTTCGACCAGGCCGTTTTTTTACTGCAAAATCTTCGCGATAATCCCGACGACAAAGTTTTGCCGTTTCTGATACTCTTTGAGTTTGCCTTGTTGTCCCTGACTGGCTCTGCGCCCCTGTGCGATATTTGCGCCAACTGCAAAAGAAAATTCGATGCCGATTGGAAACAATATTTTTTCAGCGCATCTGCTCGCGGCATCCTCTGTCGCGATTGCGAATCTGCTTTTGTTGACAAAAAAATGATACCTTTCGAATGCGCTGTCTGCTTAAATCAGCCCTCGAAAATTTTATCAGCGCAGCAGCAAACGCTTATTAAAGTTGAGGAAATCCTGATTGAGTATATTACCAGCGTCCTTGAAAGACCACCCAGAACCGCCGATATGGTTTTAAGACTTATTAAAAAATCTTAGTATCTATTCCTCGTACTAGCGACTACCAACTATCAACTAGCGACTATTTTGCCTTGCTCAGATATTCGCCGTTTTCCGTACTGATTCTTACTACCTCGCCAACCTCTATAAAAGGTGGAACGCGGGTATTCAAGCCCGTTTCCAGCGTAGCATCTTTCATCTGATTTGTCGCCGTCGCTCCTCGCGGCTGAGGTGCCGTTTCAGTAACCACAAGTTCAACGACATTTGGCAGTTCTATTGACACCACATTTCCATCATGCAAAAGAGCGTTAATTTTCGTATCAGGCTTGAGGTATTTCGTCGCATCTTCAACCATTTCTTTCGGCACGGTAGTCTGGTCGAAGCTTTCGGTGTCCATAAGCACAAGTCCATGCGCATCGGAATACAGGTATTGCATTTCACGTCTGTCCAGAAACGCCTGCTCAATATCTTCAGTCGAGCGAAGCCTTTTTTCGAACATAACTCCGTCTTTAACGCCTCGCATTTTTGCCTGCACAAACGCCCTCAGATTGCCCGGCGTTACATGTACCGCTTTGGCGCAGATACACAGTTTTCCTTCATATACAACGCCCATTCCCGGCCTTAGTTCGCTTGCTTTCACTTTTGTTTCCTGAATTAATCTTTCTTTTTTTAAATTTGTAGAGGCGAAAAATATACTCCCCATCGGCCCTTTAGTCAAGCGTTTTTTAATTGCCCCCTTACCCTTCACACTCTCCATACTTTTTTCATTTAACGTGAATAATATCACAAAATCTATCTTGACAATTACTTTAACTTTATATATTTTGATTTTACTGATATTTTAAGGTGCATAATTCTGGTTTTTTGTCTCAAAAGCTCATATTTCTGTAAAGAGCCTATTTGAAAGGTATTATATATGTCCAGTAGGAGCAGGATCTTACGTTTATCGCGTTACAAAAACGCTTCATTGCGTTTGAAATCACTGAATTTTGTGAAAGTTTTCTCTGATAATTTAGCTGATGCCACTGGCGTTACAGCTTCTCAGGTTCGCAAGGATTTTTCGATTTTCGGCATTTCCGGCAACCGCCGCGGCGGCTATCAGATTGACGAGTTGTTAACTCAGTTGAATAAAGTACTTGGGAAAGACAAGCTGCAGAAATTTATTGTCGTTGGCGTGGGAAATATGGGCAGGGCATTGATAAATTATCCGGGTTTTGTGAAAAGTGAGATTAAAATCGTTGCCGGCTTTGAGTTAGACCCTTCAAAATACAACCGCAAAGCGGATGCTCCGGTTTTTCCAATGGACGAATTGGCTGGGTATGTAAAAACAAACGAAGTTGAATTGGGAATTATAGCCGTGCCCGATTTTGCTGCGCAGGAAGTTTTCGATAAATTGATTCAGGCCGGCATAAAAGGCGTATTAAACTTTGCGCCAATTAGACTTAGAAGCGAAAACACTGATGTCGTAGTGCATAACCTTAACTTGGAAACCGAAATAGAAAATCTGATTTATTTCGTAAATACCCAAACAAATCCGGCGGATTAATTAGTCGTTAGCCGATTATTGTAAGTCTTTTAAATGCGTGGGAGATTTTAATGCCCCTGAGGGGTCTCCGCTGCGCTTCGATAAGTCGTTTGTTTGCGTGGGGGAATCTGTCATAAATCGTTATTTTGAAAAATAAAATAAGGAGTTATGGAAAAAAGTTCGAACAAAAACGTCTTTTTTTTTAACAAACGTGTATGTTTTAATTGTTTTGCGCTTCGAAAAGCTAAAAAAACACGTCGAAATTCACGGAAAATGAGGGAAAAATGATGAAAAGTGAGGGAAAATAACACGAAAAACATCAAAAAGAGCAGGTTTTGAACGGGTTTTTGGGGAGAAATTTGGTTAATCTTTAATGTCCAGAATTGCCTTAGCCACGAAGGCACAAAGACACTAAATATAAAAGATATATTTTGGCTTTTGTTGAAAAAGTTTGAGATAAAGAGGAAGCGGGGATATAATACTAAACTGAATCGAGGTAAAATATAAGAAGAAGAAAAATAGGTAACGGACACGTCATAGCAAAAGCATTAACAAAAATTATGGATGATGACAACTGTCTTAAAATTTTGAATTTCAAAAAACAAAGTAAAATTGAGGAAAAATATGACTAAAAATTTACTAGAAGAGGAAATAAAACAGAAAACACTAATTGATAACACGGCGCAAGAAATATTTAACCATTTAAACGAAATAGGAAACCAACGTGAAATCTATGAGAAATGTTGGATATGGGAACTCATGCAAAATGCTTTAGATACAGCTCCGTCAGATAGAAAAATAGAAGTTGAAATAATCAAAAATGATACGCAAATAATTTTCCGACATAACGGTCGCCCATTCAAACGTGAAGAAGTATCGCATCTTATTTATCATGGCTCCACTAAAGGAGAGCAAGACATTGGGAAATTTGGAACAGGTTTTATTACATCCCATCTTTTATCAAAAAAAATAATTGTCAATGGAGTCCGAGAAGATAATAAAAGCTTTAGTTTTGAATTAGACAGAGAAAGTAATTCGCCCGATGGAATCAAAACTAAAATGGAAGAAACTTGGGAGACATATCAAAAATCACTTGTAGACTCAAAATCGGCTTCCACTTCTTACAGTGCCGAGTACAAATATCCTTTAAACGATATTAGTTTAAAAACTGTTGAAGCGGGCATTGAAGACTTAACTAAAATTGCACCCTATGTGCTTGCGTTTAATGATAAATTAGGTTGCATTAAAATTACAGAAAATGGTAGCGAGTTAAAATTTGAATTGGTTAATGAAAGCAATGAAACTGCCTACACACAGAAAACAATTAAACAAAAAAGGGAAGCACAAATCGACATAGATCATGAATTATGGATTATTAAAAATGAAGATGTTGAAATAGCTATAAAGGGAAAAAAGGAAAATGATGAAACCTATCAAATAGATGATTTATTTGATATCCCAAAAATATTTCTTGCTTTTCCCCTTTTTGGCACTCGAGATTTATCGTTTCCCGCAGTGATTAATAGTAGGAAATTCAAACCAACTGCAGAGAGAGATGGCATATTTCTTGGTAGAGAAGATACCGACGATATTAAACAAAATAAAAAACTTTTAGAGGAGGCAAATGAGTTATTTGGTGATTTTATTTCTAGTTCAGATTCAAACAAATGGAGCAATCTTCATGTTATACTAAAATTTAGTTGTCCGCCCGAATGGCTGAAGGATAAAGATTGGTATAATAGCCTCTTAAAGACATGTATTGAAGGAATCTGTAAATCAAAAGTTCTTAAAACAGAACTTGGAACCTTTATAAATCTCAATGAAGGACTCATACCAAATTTTGATGGTTTGAATGAGGGAAAAGTTAAAATATTGTGGGATATTTGCTATCGATTTTTGAACTACAAGAAAAAGATGCCCGCAAAGGAACTCGCCTTTGAGTGGATGCAAATAATCAATGGGTGGAAATTTCTAGACTTAGATTTAATAACAAAAATAGAAATCACAATTGTAAAAATTGCAGCCTTAATAGAGGAGTGTGGAAGTCTTAAAGATTTCAAAAATGAATTGAGCGGTGATGTAGATGAAATTGACACACTTAACGTTTTCTATGGACTTCTGCTTGGAGCAGAAAAAAGAGAATTGCTTGACGAAAAAAATATCGTACCGGACCAAAATGGGATATTAACAAAAAAGACTCAATTGCATAAAGACGAAGGAATAGATGAAATATTAAAAGATATTTCTGACAAATTAAAGATAGGTGTTCGGAGTCAATTGCTTCATTTAAGCATTGATGAAGTAATTCAAAATTTACTCTCAGTAAAAAAACAAGAAGAAGTTCTGGATCAAATTTCATCTAAAATTAAACAATCTTCGCCAGATGATATTCAATATGTCCAAGCCAATATAGAACTGTTCGATTGGTTATTAAAACATAATAAATTTGAATGTTTTGATGGTTATCCCGTTCTTTCCTCGAAAGATAAGACGTTTACATCTTTAAGCAAACAACTTAAAGGGAGACTTCTTGCGCCTAAAGAGATTTGGAATGAAACTGCAAAAAAATATGCAGAACTTTTTCCACAAGAATTTATCGTTTCTTCTTTATACTATGAAAAAAATTCAAACAGAGATGATTGGAACAAACTTGAAAATGAAACATTGATTTTAACTGATCCATTATATAATGAGAATGAAAAATTGTCCCAAGATAATTTAGAATCTTTATTATCTGGAGAAAAATTGGATGAAGAAAAAGAACATGAAATAATGGATGATGTTGCGGTAAGTAAAATAGCTTTTCTTGATACAGAAGACATAGGCATTATTGAAACGATGAGAAAAACTAAAAATAAAGCTAGGAAATTTTTAGAGTTTCTTTTTGTATATATCATCGAAAAAGACAATAAATGGGATTGTACTTTAGAAGTTAGCTGTGGATGTGGCATAAACCATAGAATTTATCCGGCATTCTGGATGGCTCGACTTAAAAATCGAAAGTGGGTCCCTATTAAAAAGGATAAAAGTGATATAGCAAGTGCGCAAAATTTAGCCGTACTTTTTGAAGGGGAAGGACATGGAGAATTAATATAAAATTGTACACAAGATAAACCTTCAAGATTGTTGAGTAGACTTAACATAAGTATTGGCGAACTTATGATGCATTTTGTGACTAAGGACGAAAAAGTTAAACTTGAACTGGATAAAGCAATGGGTTCGCTATTCAATACATTCATGTCAAATCCACATCAATTAAGTAAGATTGCCGAATTAGCAGAAAGTGAATCAGAGTTATTCATAGCGGAAATGGAAGAGCGGATAGAGACCAGAGAACAAATTCGAAGGAATCAATTTATGGGCGCTTTAGTTGAAGACCTTCTTAAAAGCGTGCTTGAAAAAGAAGGTTTCAAAGTAGAAAAAATTAGAGTAGGAAGCGACTTTTTGATAGAATATGACTGTGTAAAAGATAACGCAGAAACAGTTTTTGAAATCAAGAAAGAGAATAAAGCTTATTATATTGAACTTAAATCTACTACTCAAGATTATGTAAAAATGACACTTCCTCAAGCTAAAGAGGCACGGGATAATCCAGACAATCATGTTCTATGTGTAATTGAAGTGGATAACTCACAACCCAACGAAGAGAGCATAAAAAAGAGTGCAAGATTTGTTACTGATATTGGAAGTAAGATACAAGATAAAGTTGATGAGGCAGAAAATATTAAAGAGGAACAAGAGAAAATAGCGAGTTCTGGTGATATTGAAATCGTGATAAATGAAGGTCCTATTCGTATCAAAATAAATAAACCTATTTGGAAAGATTCCAAAACATTTGATGAGTTTTTTGCGTTTCTACAGGAGTTATAATTATGTTTTTTAAAAAATGGATTTAGATTACCACGGCCTGCGGGCCTCGCAATGACGGCCCCCCATCTTCAGAGAAGACGATTCAATGGAGATTGCCCCCCAAAAGGGGGCGGAATAATAATGACGAATTATATTGGAAAATGGATCGGTTATTCTGTATTATATAAGCCTTAAAGAAAACTCTAATAATACGAATAATGTAATTTGTCATTATTGAACGCAACAACGAGATTCTTCACTGCGCTTCGCTCCGTTCAGAATGACACGAGCACAAGGATGGAGATATGCTTAGCAAACTGTTTAGCGTAACGCTTGAAGGTATCGAGGGGGTAATCTGCGAAGTTGAAGTGCATATAAAACGCAGCGGATTTGAAAAATCACTCATAGTCGGTTTGCCGGATACGGCAGTAAAGGAAAGCATCGAACGCGTTCAATCGGCAGTCACAAATTCAGGTTTCGTCTATCCAAAGACAAAAAGCGTAATCAACCTTGCGCCGGCGGATATCAAAAAAGTCGGGCCAGGATTCGATTTGCCAATTGCGCTGGGAATTCTGCTTAGCACCAAAGCGATTGAAAGCTCCGTTGCAAAAGATTTTGTCATTATCGGCGAACTTGCGCTCGACGGCAGGGTCCGGCCGGTAAACGGAGTTTTGAGTATGGCAATGGCAGCACAGGCAAAAGGATTTAAGAGTATGATTGTGCCATTGGAAAATGTTCGCGAGGCCGCTGTTGTCGAGGATATTGAAGTTTTCGGGGTCGGGTCGCTGGCGCAGGCGGCATCTTTTCTGGCGGGCAAATTATCCCTGGAGTCCGCTTATGTCGATATCGACAAGATTTTAAAGCAGGCGGGCGCTTATGATGTTGATTTTGCCGATGTCAAAGGGCAGGAGAATGTCAAACGCGCACTGACGATAGCCGCGGCGGGCGGACATAATATTCTGATGATTGGTCCGCCGGGCGCGGGAAAGACAATGCTGGCACAGAGGCTTGCGACGATTTTGCCGCCGCTGGGGTTGACTGAATCGCTTGGGACGACACGGGTTTATTCTTCGGCCGGTCTGCTTGACGGCAAGGGGCTGATGGCGACAAGGCCGGTGAGAACGCCGCACCATACCGCGACGGGAGCGGCGCTGGTAGGAGGCGGGACGAATCCTCGATGCGGAGAATTATCGCTTGCGCATAACGGGATTTTATTTCTCGATGAGTTCGCGGAGTTTCCAAGGCACGTATTGGAAATGATTCGTCAGCCTTTGGAGGAAAAAAAGGTAACGGTTTCGCGGGCTAAAGGGTCGGTTACGTTTCCGGCGAATTTTATGCTTGTTGCGGCGACGAATCCGTGTCCGTGCGGGTATTTCGGGTCGATGCAGAAGCGGTGCAAGTGCACGCCGAACAAGATTGAACGGTATTTGGCAAAAATATCCGGGCCGATGCTTGACAGGATAGATATTCATATCGATGTGCCGAGCGTAACGTTCAGCAAGCTGCGCTCAAAACAAATCAGCGACGGTTCAGCGGAAATACGAGCGAAGGTTATATCGGCAAGAGAAATCCAAAGACAGCGGTTCGGCGAAAAGAAGACGACGACAAACGCTACGATGGTTCATAGGCAGGTGAGTAAATACTGTGATTTGGATACGGCGGCGGAAATGGTTTTGAAAAACGCTATGACGGAATTCGGCCTCTCGGCAAGGGCACACGATAAAATCTGCAAGGTCGCACGGACAATAGCAGACCTTGACGAAAAGGAAAATATCAGCGCAGAACATATCGCAGAGGCGGTCAGCTATCGGAAATTAGACAGAGCGCTATAAAATATCATTGACTGAAATTAGACAATCCCTTCATAATTTCAACCAGAGGTAATTGATGCGTCTGATAGAAAGCGGCTTTGTCGGATATTTCGATATATGATTTTGTAGTAACAATTTTGGGACTGAAAATATTCATAGGGAATGTGGCTTTGTATTCGCCGTCAACGTAAACTATGGCATCCCAATCGCTAATAACAGTAAACCGGCGTTTTTCATTGCCAAGCAAATCGAAGCCCTGTGAATAATCCTGCGGCGGATTAGTAACGCCCAGAAGATTAAGAATAGTTACCGGTATATCCAGATGACTTGTTATGCTGTCTATTTGGCCGGGCTTAACTGTCGGTGCCCAAAGAACCATTGGAACAATGGTTTGCTCATCGCTGTAATCTGAGTTGTGTCCCCATCGGTCATGCTCCATAAACTCTTCTCCGTGGTCTCCGGTGATTATGACAATCGTCGAATCGAGCAGAGAATTATCGCGCAGATATTTAAATACCCGTTCGTACTGACTGTCGAGATGATTGCTGGAATTGATATACCGGTTCTTTATCAGTTGGATGTCTTTTTTCAGGTCAACGGCGGCGTAATCGAATTGCGCAAGGCAGGGAGTTCGTATTTCATTTTCCGGCGGGAAATTATAAGGGGCATGCGGAGATTCAAAAAACATAAAAGTCATAAATGGGCGCGACTTGTCGCGATGTTCGAGAAAATCAAGCAGACGGTCAACATTCAGCCTGTCAAACTGCCAGCTGGTCAGACTTTTGTCAAGCTCCGTTGAGTCATGGAGGCTGCCCTGCGGCAAGCGAGCAAAAATAGTTTTATCGAATTCGGGATAAGAAAATTTTGCGCTGCTGTAAACACTCATCTGGTAGTTATTATTGAGCAGCAAATCAATGAAAACAGGCCCCCTTTGCTCGTCAAGAAATTTAAACCAATAATTACCATATAGGCCGTAAAAGGCGCCAAACATAGCCATTCGCGTGCCGTTGCCTGCGCTGTAATGCTGTGTGAAACGAAGGCCTTGCTGAGAGAAAGCCCAGGTTTTGGGCATAATTTGAGGGTCGAGCATAGCAGCGCGAAGGGATTCGGCCATAAGGATAACTATATTGTAGTTTTTATGGTCGGGCTTCTGATTGATGGGCTTCAAAGGATAATGTAAATTAATTTCTTTGAATTTCATATTGAAAGCAGTCTGGCGAGGAGGCTTTAATCCAAGGGATTTAACGAGTTTGCGGAAGGTAACAGGAACATAAAAAGGAAAGGATTGCGAAATCGTAAGCACAGGGCTGTAGTTGTATAAGGAACTGATGCCAAAGGCAATGAACTGTGAAACAAACAACATTATAATAATAACGACGGCAGCGATAAGCCTGCGGCGGGAAAGCAAATTATCGCAGAATTTTTTTACCCGGCCAACCGTCATCAGCAATACTAAAATCGCTCCCTGTGCGATGAAGAAAAACAGCATAATCATAATGAAGCTTCGCATTGTCGCCTGACTGCTGCCCATCGAATCGATGCCGCCTTTTGTAAAAATGAGATTCCAGACAAAGCTGTTGAAGTGGAACCCGAAAATTTTGAAGACAAAATAGTCAGTATAAATCAGTATTTGAAGAGCGGTTGCCGCTATGACGGCCAGGGGGCCGAGGAACCATGGAGATTTTAAAAACAACGGCAAACGACTGTAAGAGAGAATTTTTTGCAAAATCCCGAATAAAAGAAGAATCGGAAGGATATAAAGAAAACAGTAAGAAAGATAAACAACGCCTGCAAAAAGATAAGTAGAGAAATTTATATAATGAATATGCCTGAGAAATGCGGAAGCGTTAATCAGAAGCAGCAAATACGATAAAGCGAAAAATTGTGCCAGGGTCGATGAAGCGTTTGAACCGGTTTTCATAATACAAGTCCATCCAATAGATTTATAAAAAGTCGCCAAAATAACATTTTCGGGATTTTAACATCCGGCCGACATTAAATAAACAGATTTTATCGAATTTACCATTTTTTGAAGATTATAAAAACGGCGAGGATGATTAATAAGAATCCTACCGCATAATTCCAGCGGAAATCTTCTTTCAGATAAAGTATCGAAAACACCGAAAATACGACCAGAGTAATCACTTCCTGAATGGTCTTTAACTGCGCAGTGGTATAAATGTAACTGCCGATTCTGTTGGCGGGGACCTGGAAACAGTATTCGGCAAAGGCTATCAGCCAGCTTATAAGAATTACCCATATGAGAGGTTTGTTCTTGAATTTCAAATGGCCATACCAGGCGAAAGTCATAAAGATGTTGGAAATCGTCAGCAGGACAATTGTTTTCATTATTTTACTCCGAGATAGAAAATGGTTTACTTAATGAAGAATTCCTGAATGCCGCGGCGAATCAGCATAACGGCAATGGCACCGAGCAACAGACTCATTACCTTCGATAAAGCCTTTGAACCTGCGTCGCCGAGAATAGTTATCAAACGATGCGACTGCCTAAAAACGGCAGAGGCTATCAGAATGTTAAGCAAAATCGAAATAATCGTAACCAGAAGGCCATATTGCGATTCGAGAACCAGCGAGGTAGTCAAAACAGCGGGGCCGACAATCAGCGGGATACCAATCGGGACCGAGCCGAGATTGTCAGAAGGGATTTTTCTTCTTTGGGCCGGATTGATAATGTCCGTTATTGAAATGCAGAAAAGAATGGCGCCGCCGGCAATCATAAAGTCGGCGATGGTAATGCCGAGATAACGAAAAATCAGTTTACCGACCAGAATAAAAATGATGGCAACAACCGATGCGGTCCAAATAGACTGAATTACAACCTGATTTTTTTGCTTTGCGTCCAGGTCTTCGGTAAGGCCGACGAATATCGGCAATACGCCGATGGCGTCCACGGCCACAAATAACGGTATAAAGGTGTGAAGGATATCGCTAAGCATCAGATTTTTTCTCCTGTTGGGCGCCGGCAGTGTCGTCGAACCTGGCGTCCTTAATATTCTGATAAATTGAAGGTTTGTCTCTTTTAAAAGTTACTCCTCTGCCGGTTTGAATCTGGTTTTCTTCGGTCAAAAAGTCGATGTGCTGCAAAAGCGCCCAGGCGGTATTGTCCCAGCTCATTTGATAACCTCTCTGGTGGGCCTGTTTTTCCATTTGCAGCCTTTTGTTCTGATTGAAGACCAGATAATCGAGGGCCTGGGCGATTTGCTCGACGCTCGGTTCGCCGGGGTCAACTAAAATTCCTCTGGCGTGCCTGCCGATGACAATTCCGGGGGGACATTTCTGGTTCGAATGAATCAGCTCAAGGGCATAACGAAACTTCGTCGCAATCGCAATCCGGCCGGAGCCGAGAGTGTCGGCAAGAATGCCGCTTGAAATCTGCTGCATATTCAGATACGGCAAAAGCATTATGTTAGTGGCGCCGTAAATTTCGAGAAGATGCTTTTCCTCAATGAAAGCATCGAGGAACACGACATCGAATTTGTCATATTCAACCTCGAAAAGAGAAGAGACTTTGCACCAGCGGACATTTGCCTGTTCGAGAGACTGAGCAAGGGTTTGCTGGAAACGTCTGTAATTTTCGCCGTTGTCGGATTTGACAAACTCTGGATGGCACTGGCCGGCGATTAAATAAACAATCGAATTGCGCTGCTGAGGCGTCAGGGATTCGTTGATAAATCTGCCGAAACCTTTTATGCTGAACTGGATGCCTTTGTCGGGCGAGAGCAGACCGATTGTTGTTAAGAGGACATGATTTTTCAGGCCGAGTTTTTCTTTTATCTCAAGCCGGTCGAATTGCGAAGGGTGCTCCATTCTTATGCCGTGGTCGATATGCTTAAGTTTGTCGTGGTGGATGCCGTAGATTGGCGATTCGAGGATGTGAATGGCGCTTTCAGTTGTAACGATAAGACTCTGGCTGTAGCGAGCGAGGTCCTGCATGACTTTTTTCTGGTGCTCATCGGGATTGTCAAGAACCGTATGCAGATAGATGACTGTGGTTAAGCCGTTTTCGGTAAAAGTTTTTGCCATATTAACGTAGTTAGTGCCGCGGCAGTCTTTTCCTTTATCGTCTGGGTCGAGGCCGTACTCGTGCTGGAGCAGAACAATGGTTTTGTTCGAGCTTTCCTTTGCGCGAGCGATAATATCATCAGCGGCGTTTCGCCACGACTGCGGATTGTACTGGTCGATAACCAAATCTACGGGGATGTGATAAGGCAGATGGTCTTTGTCAATCACGGCGACCCTGATATAACCTATTTCGCTGGTGAAATGCTCGAGCGCGTTTGCCAGGTCTCTGCTGAAAGTTCCGATACCGCACCTTCTTGGCGGATATGTACTGACTATTCGAATATTATACGGCATAATTTTTCCCTCTAATATCATCAAAAAATGGAGTCTTTCTTTTTTCGACACAACAAGCGGCGTAAAGATACATCGCGGCCGACCATGTTTGCCAATCCTGGCCGCAGGGTTTTCCGTCCTGTGCCTTGTGCCATTCGTTAAAACCGAAATCTACTTTTGCTTTCCTGGTCTGGCGGATAAGATGCGTAAGTGCGATAAGTTTTTTTTCTGCAAGTTTGTATTGGCCTGCCGCCACAAGCGCAGCGATATAAAAACCGCAGGTAAAAGGCCAGATTCCGCCATTGTGGTATTCGCCCGGCCTGTTGTATTTCTCATATCGGCTCATCCAATCGGGGTTGCCCTGTTGAATATATGGGAAAAAGCACGGCGGCAAATCTACGGCGAGGTCTTTATTTTTCCTGAGGTTTTGACATTCGGTTTCAATCCAGACGACAATTTCTTTTGCTTTTGTTTTAGAAGCTATTCCGGTCAGAATCGCAATACTATTGCCCAGTAAGTCGAACCGTTCGCTTCTGTGAACTTTATACGACCACAGCGCATAATATGGTTTGTATTTCAGGACAAGACCTTCGTGGACGTGCCGCTGCTGATGTTCTGCTATAACAGCAAAGCGGCCCATCGCCTCATGAAGTTCGCTTGCTTTTTTCTTAAAACCGAAAAGCCGAAGATAAGTATAAACAATCGTATTGACAAAAAGACCGTAGCCGAGCACCCATTGCTCATCGCGCCAGTCGCTTGTCGGAAGCTGCGCGACCATTACGCGGTCGGACGGACTCTGATATTCCATCCACGTCAGAGATTTACTAACCGCATCTTCGAGAAATTTTTTCTCGCCGGTCGCCTTGCGGTATAAACCGACACCCATAAGAAACAGCGGAGTCGCATCGCTTGAGCCGCGGTCCTGCTTGTCGTGAACAAGCGATGGAATATGGCCAAGCCGTGTTTGATTGGATGCGAGAGTTTCAAGGACGTGTTTTAAGGTTTTTAAAAGTTTTGCTTCGCCTGATACAAGCACTCCAAGCGAAGAAATCATCATATCGCGTGTATAAGGCTCAGGATAGCCCCAGCCGGCGGCGCGAGGCAGGTCGTGATATGGACCGCGATTGTTGTGCAGCAGAACTTTTATTGCCGTTGCCCTGGCTGCGGATACCAGCTTTTTATCTTTTTTATCCATTATTTAATTCCAAGTCTTTTGGAGATAATGTTCACAAATTTTTTCGCTACGACTCTGTAATCGAAATTTTCCACGGCTCTTTTTCTGCCGTTTTCGCCCATAGTCCTGCAAAGTTTCGGATTGTTCATAAGCTCCAGCAGATATTTTGCGATGTCGGGAACACTTGCGCGATAGTCCACGACCCGCGGCTGTTTAAAAACTATTTTAGTATTGGGTTCATAGCCTGATTCTCTGCCGAGAATTGTTTCTTTGAGAACAATTTCCTTGCCAATATCGGCCAGATACGCAGTTTGGCCTTGCACCATCGTATCCAGCAGCCCCATACCATTTATTCCCAGGACCGGTTTTCCGCAGGCGTTGGCTTCGACCTGAAGCATTCCAAAACCTTCAAGCCGGCTTGGTGCGGCGTAAATATCGCACGAGGCAAGCAGATAAGGCATAAAGTTTCTGGAAATTTTGTTTACTGTGTAAATAATTTTGTCCTTGATGCCCAGACTTGCCGCAAGCTGAAAATCCAGGAGGTTCTGCTGTTCTGTTCGCGGCTGCGGCCAGACTTTGCAGACATATTTCCAATCCGGGACCTTTTTATCAATGGTCGCCAAAGCCTGCATAACTTCCTGTGCGCCTTTCGAAGCGGCATCGCCGCCGGCGGTGAGTATCATAATCTGATTGTCGTCAACGCCGAGTGAATGGCGGATACAGGCGACCTTCGGGTCATTTTTATCACGCGGACAAAACGAATCCGTATCGCAGCCGACCGGCAGAATTTCAATATTTTTTCCGCTCAGGCCGTCACGGACATAAACATCTTTGACCCACTTTGAAGTAACGAGTATTAAAGGCAAATCCTCGAGAAGTTCCTTATAATTGGCAAGATAGCCGTCGGCGACAAGCCACGGGACGGCTGTTATGCCGTGCGAGCGCGGATGGACGACAAGGTCGGGGGTGTGTCCCCAATACCCAATTCCTACCGCGATGTCCGGCTTGAACCAGTGAAAATACCATTCCTTTTCCTGCGCCGATTCTGAATTTACAGAGTAAACGTCAACGCCAATTTTCTTAAGGCCCTTGTAAAGCAAACTGCCTTGTGTTGCCAGCCCGCCCGGCGACGGAGGATAATCATAGAGAACGAGTACTTTCATATTTCAATATCCTTTGATGTTTCTATAATTCGGAACGCTTCGATTTTAGAGACCGCTTTCGCTTCAAAACTGTCTGGCGAAAAGCCATAACTGCTGATTATAATATCTTTTTTCTTCTGCCATACATTTTTTGTCAGTTTTATTACAATATCCGCGTTCTCAACCGGCCTGGGGGCGTATTTTCCGCCGCCGTCTTCATAAGCAAAAACCAAAAGCTGTTTTGCCTTTAATTTACTATCATTCCAAAGCCCCAAAACCGCCTGAGAAGTTTCCTCGTGCCGAAGGTGGCGGGTATATTCGCCTTTGGGATTATGAGTCAGGATTATATCAAAACTCTTTTCGGACAGCGCACTTAAAATCGTCTTTTGTATGTCTGTTTGTTTTAGAGGTTTCTGGTCTGGGCTATCGGCAAGGTCAGCCATAAAACCTTTTGCGCCGAGTTGTTTGGCAACCTTAAAAAACTTCGGCGCCCTGTCAGGGTCGGATTTTCGGCATAGAGTCAAAATTGTCCAATTGATTTCGGGATGCGACAGGATTGTGCCGCCCGACCATAGAGTCTCATCGTCGGGATGAGCGACTGCGACAAGAGCGGTTTTAGTATCTTCAAAAATATTATGTTTTGACATATTTTATACCCTTAAGGGTAATAAATTTCCGCGATCAAAATTGCAACATCTTACTTTAAAAGGTTTTACCCGCCCCGATGCGTCGGGGTCTCCGCTACGGCTTCGACGGATTATCGGAAATATTAAACTGAGCCTAGTATTACGCTTAACTAATGCCGTTAAATAAGCTTAAGAAGCTACACAAGCCTACTGTTAATTTCGGATTTGTCAATTCTCAGGTCGATTAATTGCCTGGAGACCCATAAATAGCCTCAAATTAAGCTAAAAACAGCGATTATATTAATAGGGTTTTTCCTTAATCTGACCTTATTGTCTGCCGATAAATCAGATATGACGAAACCCGGAATAAAGGAGACTTAAAATGGGTATTCAGGATTGGTCGGAAAATGTGATATTGGTTGATATAGCACCGGAGCCCGATTTCTGTGAAGAGCTTAAGGTTGTAACGGATATAGTTCGCCAGCGGAAAAACTGCAGCATAGTCATAGATTTTTCCGAGGTCGATATCGTAACATCCTCAAGCCTTGCTCAATTGCTCAGACTCCAGAAGGTGCTTGATGACCAGAATCAGCAGTTTGTTCTTTGCGGCGTAAAGCCGAAAACCAGGGGGATTTTCGAGGTTACCGGGCTTGATAAGGTCTTTGAATTTGTCGAGGACAGGTTCGTCGCGCTCGCGGGTCTGCAATTGACCAAATAAGTACCGCAGTTGACAACATCGGCATAAAATGCTAACATCATGCCCTGCGATAAAAGCCGCGGCGTGATAACAGGAATCATTTATGAATAAGCAAATTGTACAGCGAATTGAAGAATCACTTCAATATAAATTTACCGACAATTCTATTTTGAAAAAAGCCCTTACCCATTCATCAGCCGCTACCGGCAAACTCGACAGCAATGAAAGGCTCGAATTTCTCGGCGATTCGGTGCTGGGACTTGTAATCTGCGAGGCTCTTTTTGAGAAATTTCCCGGCTATCTCGAAGGAGACCTGACAAAGATAAAAAGCAAGTTTGTTTCGCGCAAGACCTGCTCGCTGCTTGCCAATCAGCTGGACATCGACGGGCTGCTTGTGGTAGGGCCTGGAATGGAAAAAAGCAGGTCTCTGAAAGGCTCTGTCGCCGCGGCTACGCTGGAAGCATTGATAGCGGCAATATATATCGATGGAGGTTTTAATGCGGCAAAGGATTTTATCCTGCGGATATTTGGGCCGCTGATAAAACAGGCCGACGCGGCCGAGCATCAGGAAAATTATAAGTCGCTTCTTCAGCAGTACACTCAGCAGCATTTGAACCGGTCTGTAAACTATGAAATTCTCGACGAAAAGGGACCCGACCATAACAAGTGCTTCGAAAGTGCCGTTGTCATAGACAATAAACACTATCCGAGCGCCTGGGGCACAACCAAAAAAGAGGCTCAGCAAAACGCCGCTTTTAACGCGCTTGTGGAACTTGGCGTAATCAAACAAAAAAAGAGCGAATAACGTTTTTTGTGCTGCAAACTTGCCGGAATTGAAACTTGTAATCACTTCGTGTCAAATCTATAATATACCCTCATATGTTTTAAAAGGTTTATTACAGGGAGGCTTAAATGGCTGACACAAATAAGAACTGTATGCGTGTTAAACCCGCGTTTGGAGCATCGGGATTGTTTTTTCTTTTGACGGTATTGCTTGCCAATATGGCCGGGGGGGCAGAGGAGATAAAGAAACACATTCAGGATTCCAACACATTGTCGGTGCGAAGGAAGCCTATTGAAAAAGTCCAGCTTATCTCGTTTAATCTTACAGGGGGACAGAGAATTAACGGCAAACTTGTGAGCGAAGACCCATATCAGATTGAAATCAATGAGATAAGAGGAAGCAGGATAGTGCTTTCGACATATTTCAAAACCGGCATAGACAAAAATTCGATTATATACAAAACTGTTTCCGAACTGGATTACTGGAGAGATACGGGTAAATATTTTCTGCAGAAAGTCTGGGATTTTCAGGATGACCCCGACGAATATATGCAGGCGATACGATGCTACCAACAGGCCAGAACAATTGCTGAAGAAGCCGTCGGGGCAGACCATAAGCTCGTTACGGAACTCGACGAAAAAATAGACGAGATAGAAAAGGATATGGAGAAATGGGCCGGGCAGGCTAAAACCCGTGCGGATTTGAGAAAACTGGAAGTGCTGTCAACGCTCGATGCTCGGCTGCAAAAAATCGAGGAACAGATAAACGCAAATTCGGATGATATCACAGCTATCCGGCAGGAACTTGCGAATAATAACGCGGCAATCGGAGATTATAATGATCTCCGTAATAAGATAACGGGCGACGAATTGGCGATTCAACTTCTCCAGCAGCGGTTGCTGAAATTTGAAACCGAGCTCGACGATATATGGCGAGGGTATAGATACCAGCCGAGGTATTATTTGCCAAGAGGCAGGGGAGAATCTAATTCAGGTTCTACACCATAACAAAATGCCGAAGGTGGGAATTCACATTGTTATAAATATTTATTGTAAGATGTGATTTCTTCCGGGCTTTTTCGTATTTTATCCGGAATTTTTTCATCGGCGGACAAACCAGCAGAAATTATAAGCTCTAATCTTATGTTTTTTGGAATGTCGAGCATTTTCTTAACTTTTTTCTCGTTGAACCAGCCAAGTATACAGGTTCCCAAACCTTCCTCCGCGGCCTGTAGACAGAAATGCTCTGCCGCGATACCTATATCCATAAGACTGAAGTTTTTTCTTTTGACTACGCTTCCAATCTTTGCGAGTAATTTTTGACGCTGAGAAACGATTAAAATTAAAACGGGAGCTTTAAATGCAAAATGATTAACGTCTAATATGCCTCCAAAGGTAGCACTGGCAGCATCAGTCTTAAGTCCGGGTTCATCCACTACGATAAATTTCCATGGCTGAGAGTTGCAGGCAGATGGAGCAAGTCTGGCAGCCTCAATACACCTGGCAATTTTTTCACGAGGGACAGGGGTTTGGTTGTAATTTCTTACGCTGTATCTTTTATTTGCCAATTCTAAAAAGTTCATATTTTCCATCCTGTTCAGCGCCATAAGCGAATTGCCGAAGGTGGGAATTTAACAAACACCGGGTGTTAAGCCCGACGCGTGCCTGTTATTGGTTACTCAATTTATTATACAATATCACAAACTGGTCCAGTTCTGAAACAAGAGAATCCATTTCCACCGGCAAATCGTTGCAATTTTTTTTCAAAGCGATAATCAGTCTATATTGTTCGATTATTCCGCCGAAATAATCACGCATCTCTGTCTTTGAGGGGGTAATATGAATTTTGGTTTTAAGCTGCTTAATAATCATCAATGCAGTCTGGAATTGGCTGTCATAAGTCAAATATTGCCGGTGCGCTGCTTGAATATCCTGGCAGACAATCCATTTACTCTGGGTAAATGGGCCATTCTGCTTCCAAATATTAAAACTGTCTATCTGGCCGTCAGCAAAGCCGATATCTACCGCCTGTTTCGCCGACAATGTCAGCAGGGAACCTTTGTGATTAACAATTATTATATCTTTTGTGTTACTGTCCTTTATGTCCCTGCCGTCTAAAATTTCGTACTTGCCATTTTCGGTTTTCCTGGCAATGACTTCAATTTCTTTGTTAATCATTGCCTGAGCGAGTAATCCGCTTCTTCCGGCATGTTCGGCAACACTTGCGCAATACGCACGATGAGCCGAATCGACTTTTTCTCCTATCACATCACCGTATGCGGCCTTGGCGCTTTTAAACTCATCATTAGCGTCTATTACCAAAAGCGTCGCGGCTCCGATTGCCGTATTTTCTCCCATATAAAGCTTGTCGCATCCCATCGCGATTATAGCGCCGGCCGAATACGCTCCCCCGGTTTTTCCTCCGCATACTACTGCGATGACAGGTGTCATATCTACCGCGGCAATAGCAGTGCAGTATCGCTTCATAAGGTCAATCCTGCCTCCGGGAGTGTCAATCTTTATAACTATCGCTAAATTCCCCTGATTCTCGGATAGTTTAATGGCTTTCTCAAATGCCGCTGTTTCGCATTCGAGCATCAAAGGTTCATTCATATCGATTACGAAAATTTGGTTTCGTCTTCCCTCGGCATTATAAACAATATCATAATCTGCCCGCTCAATATACCTGATTCCTTCTCGCGCAGTGCTTCGCACCGCCATCTTTGCTGTCTGTGTTGTTTTCACGGCATAACCGTTAAACCGTTCTCCCGTTTTTTTATTAGTGAAGGTATCTGCCAGCCCGCGGCAGGCAAAGCAGAGTAGTACCGCAAATAAGATGTTCCGCCTGATTAGGATAATTTTTATTAACATATAATCTCTCTTTAATGCCGAAGGTGGGAATTGAACCCACACCCTCTTGCGAGGACAGGATTTTGAATCCTGCGCGTCTGCCAGTTCCGCCACTTCGGCGATGTAAATTTAAGATTTAATATTGAAAATTTAAAATATAAAAAAATACGCCGAAGGCGTTCCATAAATCTTAAATCTTATAGGTTATTTTCTATTATAATTTTATGTCTTTGTCAATTTAGTAATCTAAAAATACGATGTTTTCTGGTATGGCGACAACATCTTTTTTGCCTC
Source organism: Phycisphaerales bacterium (assembly GCA_003142595.1). Classification (GTDB taxonomy): domain Bacteria; phylum Planctomycetota; class Phycisphaerae; order Sedimentisphaerales; family UBA12454; genus UBA12454. The sequence continues at coordinate 217,610 of PLMU01000007.1, read as the reverse complement.
CGCCGAGGATATTTTTAATTTCGCTGCTGTGTTTGCCGGCAATTTGCTTCAGTTCTTCACTGCTGAAATTGCTGACCGCCTTTGCGACATTATTAATCATAACCACGTCACCGGGGCTGAAACTACCGGAGATAGATTTAATTCCCTTCGGCAGCAGTGATTTTTTCTTCTTTATTGCCTCGACAGCGCCGTCATCTATCGTAATTGTTCCAGCCGCGGCGCTATTCAGGAGCCATCGCGAACGGTTATCTAATTTTCGTTTGGGCATAAAGACCGTGCCGATATCTTCGCCTGCTATGATTTTCGTAATAACATTTTTAATTTTGCCGTCGGCAAGAATAATCCGGCATCCCGCATTGGCTGCGATTTTTGCCGCCTCAATTTTGGTTTTCATTCCGCCGGTTGCGAATGTAGAGCCTTTCGAGCCTGCACTTTTTTGAATCTGGGGCGTAATTTCAAAGACGACTTTTACAGCTTTGGCATCGTCAAATTTGCGGGGGTCTTTATCGTAGAGAGCGTCAATATCGCTCAGGATAAGCAATACATCGGCGTCGAGCTTGCTTGCGACAAGTGCGCTTAATTTATCGTTATCGCCGAATGCTGTGCCGATTTCATCTGTCGCTACGCAGTCGTTTTCATTCAGAACAGGCACTACGCCGAGCTTTAAAAGCGTTTCTATGGCATTTTTCAAATTCAAATAAGTTTGGCGATTGTTCAGCACTTCCGCGGTCAAAAGAACCTGAGCGCAGGTTAGATCAAATTTATCGAACGCCTTTTTGTATTCCGACATCAGCAAAGGCTGGCCGACCGCGGCACAGGCCTGACGCATTTGTATGCCGGTAATCGCTTCGGATATTTTTAACTGACTTGCTCCCATTCCAATTGCGCCGGAGGTTATGATTACAATTTCCCTGCCGCTTTTGGCAAGTTCAGCGACCTGTGATGCGAGAGAACGGATAAATGTGCTGTCAACGCCGCCGTCTTTGCTCAGCGTGTTTGTGCCGATTTTTATAGCTATTCGTTTTGAATTGGTGAAGTTTCGCATTAGATATGAAAATCCTTTTTCAGTTTCTTGTGCGTAAATTGTTTTGCGTCCCGGCCAGAATAATCGGCGACGATTTGTCCACTGCCGATAAGTTTCCATTTGTAAATTACAAGTCCTTCCAGTCCTACAGGGCCACGGGCGTGAATTTTGTTTGTGCTGATGCCGACTTCTGCGCCCAGGCCGTAGCGGTAGCCGTCGCTGAATCTTGTGCTGGCGTTTAAAAATACGTTTGCAGAATCGACAAGCTCCAGAAAATCAGCCGCAACCACTTTGTTTTGCGTAACGATTATATCCGTATGATGCGAGCCGTAGGTATTAATATGTTCTATCGCTTCATCGAGCGAATCTACGATTTTGATTGAGAGAATCTCTGTAAGATACTCTGTTGACCAGTCTTTACCGCTGGCGCGTTTTATATTTATGATTTTTCTTGTTTTTTCACAGCCGCGAAGCTCAACGTCTTTGGCCTCAAGAGCTGTTTTAACTAAAGGCAGAAATTTTTTCGCGATGTCCTTGTGAACCAAAAGCGTTTCAGCCGCGTTGCAAACTGCCGCGTATTGAGTCTTGCCGTCAACGGTAATTTTAACAGCCATATCGATATCTGCCTTGCTGTCCACGTAAATATGACAGATTCCTTCCGCATGGCCTAGAACAGGTATATTGGTGTTATCCATAATGTAGCGGACAAACTCGTTTGAACCTCTTGGAATAATCAGGTCGATGTATTTATCTAATTCAAGAATTACCTGAACGTCCGCGCGAGTCTGCAGAAGCTGAATCCAGTTTTCTGGTATGCCTGCCTTGATGCTTGAGTCGCGAATAATTTCAAAGAGAATTTTGTTTGTATTCGCGGCCTCAGCGCCGCCTTTGAGTAAACAGGCGTTGCCGCTTTTAAGACAGAGCGTAGAAATCTGAACCAGAGCGTCAGGTCGCGATTCGAAAATAATGCCGATGACTCCGATAGGGCAGCTTACCTTGTAAAGGTCGAGGCCTTTGTCCATCTGGATTGCGTAAAGTGTTTTGCCGGCAGGGTCGTCTAGTTTTATGAGGTTTTTAATCCCGCTGCAAACATCTTCGATTTTGCTTTCGTCGAATTTGAGTCTCTTGAGCAGGGCGGGAGCGATTTTTTCACTTGCCGCCTTGTTCAAATCCTGCTTATTTGCCTTTACAATATCGGCAGTTCGCTTTTTCAGGGCCGCTGCGATAGCTTTCAGCGCATTATTTTTGCGTTTGGCGTTAAACGCCGACAGACGAATAGACGCTTTTTTAACTGATTGTGCAACTGCCTTTAAATCCATATCTTAAATCCTGTTTTCCATAATTGACGATTAAAAAAACTATTTTAACAGGCAATCTGTAATTAAACAACCGTTTTGCAGGCAAGTTTATACTCTTTACAATTGACAATTTCAAACCATATAATAAAATTCTAACCACATAAGCGGGCGTAGCTTAATGGTAAAGCTCCAGCCTTCCAAGCTGGTCATGTGAGTTCGATTCTCATCGCCCGCTTTAAATCTAAATATTTATGTTAAAATAGGCAAAATAAATAGATTTTGCCGGGTAAAAGTTTTCCACGTCTCATAACATTTTTTTAATAAATCTGCAAAAATTTTGCTTTTGTATATTGACATAGTGGGGGCAAGTGGTAGAATCTGGGTCGTTGTGTTGGTTAAGTGGTAAAAGTTCCTATAAAGGTGGAAAGTTTTCAATGCTTTTACTAACAGGTGAATACGAAGGCACTGTGGATGAAAAGGGAAGGGTTTTCATCTCCAACAAACTCCGCAATCAGATAGATTGCGACGAGCACGGCAGCAGTTTTTATCTCGCGACCGGCCCAAACGGAGTATTGTGCCTTTATCCAGAGAAATATTTTCAGCAAATCGCCCTTGCCGAGTCACCAGGGACGGTGGCCCCGGATGAGTCGGTAGTATTTGAACGAATGAATTTTGCGATGGCCAGCAAGGTAGAGTTGGATCGGCAAGGCCGATTACTAATCAGTGAAAAAATAAGGAAACGAGCAAACCTGCGAAACAATCTAACATTATTGGGCATCCGGGACCATATAGAGTTTTGGAATGCCGAGGACTGGGAAAAATACGTTTCCGACCATTCGGCCCAGTTCCAGCAGCAAACGATGCAGGCAAGACAATCTGTGCTTCAAAAACAAGGAAAAGAAATATAGTTTTAGTTAATTGCTTAAGGAGCGAGCGATGCACAAAGATATCGACCATTGTAAAGTAGTTAGCCAAAGCCTCGCGGGCGAAAGACCAACCGATGAACAGACCTTCACATCAATCAATCTTCTGGCAGAGAGACTGCAGACTGTTCAAAAGGTTCATCGGCGGCTGGTGGACGTAGAGTTTTCACCGCAGGTGCAGGCGCTTATCGAGCAGGAATCGCTTCTTGCGATAAGTTAAATCGGTTTAAATTTGAACCTGTCAAATACAGGAGTTAAAAGTGAATAATATGCCGGCTGAGCACAAACCTGTTCTTGCCGAGCTGATTGGCGCAGAGCTGAAGCCCAAAAGCGATGCCGTGGTTGTTGATGCGACTCTCGGTTTTGCCGGACACAGCAGTATTTTCGCACAGTCTCTCGGCCCGGATGGTGTGCTCGTTGGATTTGATGTTGACCCAAAGTGTCTTGAAGCCTCGCGGCAAATCTTGAGTAATCTGCCGTGCAAGGTTCTGCTGATTCGGCGGAATTTCTCGGAAATTGCCGATTCTCTGCGGGAAAATGGCATAGAAGCGGCAGATTTGATATTTGCCGATTTGGGCGTATGCTCGGGACAGCTTGCGGATACCGAAAGAGGCCTGAGCTTTCAGCAGGATATGAAGCTTGATATGCGGCTGGATGACAGGCTTGAAATGACAGCCGCTGACATCATAAACAACATGGACGAGAAGGGATTGGCGGACTTGATATTTAAGTTTGGACAGGAACGGGCATCACGGAGGATAGCCCGTTCCATAGTTCAATACCGCAAGTCGGCGAGAATCAAAACAACAACGGTGCTTGTAGATGTAATTTGTCGTGCTCTTGGCTGCAACCCGAATGCAAGAAGGAGCAGGATACATCCGGCAACCAAAACATTCCAGGCGTTGCGAATCGCGGTCAATAATGAACTTGACAATCTTGAGAAATTTCTGGAAGCTATTCCATTATTGCTGAGAAAAGACGGCCGGGCGGCTGTAATAAGCTTTCACAGCCTTGAAGACAGATTAGTAAAAAATAATTTTCGGCTTAACAAAACAGCCGGCGTATATGATATAATAACAAAGAAGCCGATAATCGCTTCCCGGCAGGAAATGTTTGACAATCCGCGTTCGAGAAGCGCAAAATTGCGAATAGCAGTTAAAATTTAATAGAGAAAAAGGAGTTTCGATAATGACAACCGATGCAAAGATAGGATTGCTTTTAGCGTTGGTATTTATTGTAGCGATAACATTCGTAATCAATGGCCTGCCCGATTTTCTCAACAAGAAAGACAAATCACAGGATACTGTAAATTATGTCAGCCATTATAAACCTGCCGAGCCGGGTATCGTCGGCCAAAGCAGAAATATCGCGGCGGCACTGAACAGAAAAGAAACTCCCTCGGCGATGGCGCCGGCCGTCGCTGAAGCGAATATCCAGCTTCAGCAGCCTAATGCCGCCTATCAAACGATTCTTCCTGCGGCAAGCGAAGTCGTCAACAGCGTGTCCACAACAACAGCTGCGGAAACAGTGGCAGCAGATATTCCTGCGACTACTGCATCGGTCGAAGCCCAGCCTGTATCGGGAACGAGTTATGTAGTAACCGACGGCGACAGACTCTCGGACATCGCGATAAAATTTTACGGTCCGAAAGAGGGAAAGAAATTTGCCAATGTCCAAAAAATTTACGAAGCAAACAAAAAGACACTCAAGTCAATAGATTCACTTCAGGTCGGCCAGAAGCTGGTAATTCCGCCTTTGAATGAAAAGGAAAAAGCGATTCTCAAGACCGGCCTGTTTGAAAAAGTAGTAAAAGAAACAAAACCCGCCTCTGCACCAGCCGCTGCTGCAACAGAGAAAAAGACATCCAAGCCATTGCAGGAATACGTTATAAAGGAGCAGGACACTCTCTGGAAGATAGCCGCTAAATTCCTCGGCGATGGGAACAGATACGAAGAAATAGCGAAACTGAACGAGTCCGTCATAAAAGATACTGAAAATCTTGTCGTCGGCACAAAAATAAAAATACCTGCCAAGTGATTGTTACAGTTTTGAATGCATATCGTTACATATTTGTTGTCCTTGTCATCTTTTTAGTTTTAGTATCCGCCGTTTATCTTCGCAGAGAAGAGAATTGCGCATTCTATAAATTCAGAAACGGTCAGGTCAAGACGACAAGGCTGAAACAGCAACTCTGGCAAAAACAGCTGCAGCTTGAAAGTTATATCAACCCAACCTCGGTATCCAAGACTGTCAAAGATAAAGTTAATGAAAAAAAATGATACAAGTTATATGCGCAGCAAAACAGCATTAATTTTACTTTTATTCATCGGCATCGGATTTATCGGCGTTGCTGTTCGTTGTTTTTATTTGCAGTATTATAAAAACAATTATTATCAGCAAACCTCAATCAGGTCTCAGCAGTCGAATTTTATAGAACAGCCCAAAAGGGGAGCGATACTCGACTGCCGGGGAAGAATTCTTGCCGCCAGTTACGTTTCCGATACGATTTTTGTCGAGCCGCGGGCGGTCGGCGGCATCAAAGCGACAGCCAAAGAGCTTGCCGCGATAATCGACTTAAGTGCAAATGAAATTACCAAGACAATTCTTACCGCTAGGAATACCGGATACGCGCCGATAATCGCTGACATCAGGCTCACCAATGAGCAGCGAAAGCGGATACAGAAAATTGACGGCATCGGCATAGAAAGCAAATGGAAAAGATACTATCCGATGGGCAATGCGGCTGTGCACGCGGTCGGCTTTATCGGCACAGACGGGAAAGGGATGTCAGGTCTTGAGCTTGAATACGACAAAAAGCTCAGAGGCACTTTCGGCGGCAGCACATTTTTTTCAGACGCGGCGAGAAGGCCTATAAGTCTTGAAAGATTCTCAGGCTCTGCGCAGGACGGCTGCGATGTTGTTTTAACGCTGGATTCCACAATTCAGGAGATTGCGCATTCAGCTTTGAAAAAACAGGTGGCTGAATTTCAGGCCGAAAGCGGCGTGGCGATGGTGATGGATCCCTGCAGCGGTGCGGTGCTGGCGATGGTTTCGCTGCCGGATTTCGACCCGGTAACTCTGAAAGGCGCAGATGAAAAAAGCCTTGGCAATCATATTCTTTCCGACCCGTTTGAGCCGGGCAGTATTATTAAACCGGTCATAGCTTCCTGGGCGATTGAAACGGGTTCGATACATACAAACGATGTAATTTTCTGCGAAAACGGCAGCTACAGCGGCAAAGGTTTCGGAAAAATCGGCGAATACCACGAAGGTTTTGGAAATCTTCCGATAAGCGGAATCCTGGCGCATTCGAGCAATATCGGAATGGCCAAAATCGGTCAGAAGATGGGCGCAGCCAAACTTTACGAAGGCGCCAAACTTTTCGGCTTCGGCAGAAAGACCGGCATCGACCTTCCGGGCGAAGATGCGGGCATTGTATGGCCGCTGAAAGTCTGGACGGGCTACAGCATTGCCCGTGTTCCTTTCGGGCATGAGATTTCAACAACATCGATGCAGATGGCCTGTGCGTTTTGCACGCTTGCCAATCATGGCAGACCGATAAGACCTCATCTTGTAAAGGCAGTAGTAAATAACGCGGGCGATAAAATAAAAATGGAAGAGCCTGCCCAGACGGCTAGTTTCATCATAAGTGAAAAAACAGCGAGATGGATTGTAGAAGAAGCTCTTGTGAAGGTAGTGCAGGAGGGCACCGGCAAAAAAGCCGCAATTGAAGGCAGAGAGATATGGGGCAAAACAGGCACAGCAAATATCGCCAATAAAGGCAGAGGCGGCTACGATGAGCAGAATTACGTAGCGTCNNAAACCAAACAGAAGTCTTGGCAAAGGTTATGCCGGTGGCGCGGTTTCAGCACCGGTTGCCAAAGAAATACTGGAGAATACACTGATATACCTGAAACTTTAAATTGAAGATTGAAAATTTAAGATTGAAAATTTGTGGAACCGCCTGCGGCGAATTAGTTTTAAATTTTAAATTATAAATTTTAAATTACTTCAGGTATCCCTGTTCAATGCAAAGCGCCACGACATCTCTGGCAAGGGGCCCTGCGTCGCTTCCGCCGTGCTGGCCGCCTTCGACGAGAACCACAAATACAACCTCTTTTCCCGAACTATCTTTCGCAAAGCCCGCGAACCATGCGTGATATGGTTTTTCGGTTGAGCCGGTCTTGCCGTAAACCTTAATTCCTTTTCCCTCGAAGCCGCTGCCGGCAAATTGCGCATTGGCTGTTCCGTGTGCCTCGTTAACGACAGCGTGCATACCGTCATAAATTGTCGCAAGAGTCTGCTGGCTTAAATTCAGATTATATCCTGCATCTGCTGGCTGCGTCGCGATGATGCGTGAATATTTAAAAACGCCTCCTCTTGCAATCGCCGCAAACGCGTTTGCCACCTGCAAAGGCGTAGCGCGAAAATTACCCTGGCCTATTCCGAAAAATTTTCTCTCTTCCGGGTCAAGCGGCGGCAAATCCTCAAATGGAATATTTCCTACCTTTGGAATCGAGCTGGATATAATTCCATTCGGCTGCGGGAATTTTCTGACGGGCCGGTCTCTGAATGAATCGATTATCGCAGGGTCTTTTATTTCCAGAGCAGGTTGTCCGAATCCGAATTTATACAGCCAGTGCTGCAGCGTTTCAGGTTCGACTCTCGATGCGAGACGTGAAAAATAAATATTACAGCTTCCTCGCAGCGCGTTTCGTGCGTTGTTGCCGCCTTCATATTCCCATAGCTGGTCGTGGCTGGAGTTCTGAGTTCTGAAAATCATACAATTCGGCCAGCCGGTCGGCGCAGGAGCGGCTGGGCAGGAAATAACTTCGCTCGGCGTAATTTTTTTGTCCGACAAACCGGCGGACAGGATTATCGGTTTGGCAGATGAGCCCGGCGGATAAGAGTTTAAAACACGGTTCAGCAGCGGCTGATTTTCGCCTTTAAGCAATTTTGAATAATCCTGCCTTGCGGTGTTGAGGTCGAAATCCGGTATCGACGCCATCGTCAGGATATCGGTTGAGTTGACGTCGATAATTACGATGCCGATTGCCTTGCCGAAAACCGGATTGAGGTTCGGATTTTTGAGCAGGTCTTCGGTTTTATTTTGCAGGTCGATATCGATTGTTAATTTTACATCGCCTCCGGGCACTCTTTCCGTTCTGCTGACAACCTCGTTATCGATGCTGTAAACGATTTTTCCCTGCCTGCCTTTGAGATACGGCTCGCAGACGTATTCGATGCCGCAAAAGCCGGTCATATCGCCTGGGCTGTATTTATCATCTTCGTCGCTGTTCTGCTGGTCGGTGGAATTCCACGGTTTGACCCAGCCGATAACAAGGCTTGCTGCATCTTTATACGGATATATCCTCTCGCTCCCCGGCTGGACCTCAACGCCGTCGATATCTATAAATTTTAGCTGCGCGGCCAAAACTTCGTCTTCATTTTCAAGTTTGAATAGCGGCTGGAACTGGTGCATTTCTGCGATGTCTATTTCCGAAGCGGCAAGCAGCAATTCGTTTGCGTCGCCCGAAGTCTGCTCGAGTTCCTGATTAGGAGATTTTCGTTTGCCGGCCAGGTAAAGCCTAAGCTCCCAGAGCGGGTCGTTAATCTGTTTATTTATCATCTCGGTTATCTGTTCGGGCGTGCATTTTTTGAACTCGGCGCACAAGGCGATGATTTCATTTAAAGTGCTGTAATCCTGCTGGAATTTTGCTTTTACTTTTTCTCTTTCGGTTTCATTGGAACATTTCAGCAATTGCACCTGCCAGAACCTGCGGTCGGCAAGGCGTGCGAAACGATAATCAATGCCGAGAGTAAAGCAGGCCTCGTTGGTTGCGAGGATTTTTCCGTTCCTGTCGAGGATTTTGCCGCGAAGAGGATTTAACTCGGTGCTTTTGCCGGTCCTGATTTTTTCGAGCTGACCCTGCCAGACCGAATGCGGATTGAGTTGAATGTAAGCAAGCCGTAAGATGCATACCCCGGCAAACAGGGTGCAGAAAATTGCGAATATTTTTAACCGCTTATTAGACATTTTTCACTATAATTCTTCAGGCTTTTTGCCGAAGCGGTGAGCGCCTACGCCGATCCATTTGCCTGTCGTTATAACCGGCCATCTGATAAGGAACCATAAAATAGCCGAATAAATTGAGACCGCAAAAGCTCTGAATAATTCGCCCGTCGCCGATGGAACTTTTAATTTTACAAGAACTATTGCGATTAGATAAGTTAAAATTCCCGTAGCAAAAATCGTCAGCGATTGCTGGCGGGTATGCTTCAGTAAAATCACCTTCCTGATATAAGCCAGCGAAGTGCCGACTATTCCATAGCTGATAATATGCGGACCGATAAGTGTCCCTGTTATGTCCGCCGCAAAACCAATTGCGAAAGAAGCTATTATCACATCGTAACTATCGCAGTTTATCGCGAAATAGACCAGCAGTATCAGCAACAGGTCTGGTTTTATATGCATATCCGTAACCGAAACAACATTCATCAATGCGCTTGATTGAATCACCGCCCCGGCTGTTATCAGAAATGCGAATCTTAGCCATTTCATAGTTGCCCCGGCATTTTCAGCACAATCACCGCGACATCGGTAATGTCATTGAATTCGTAAGCGGGTTCGACAGTGATATCCCATACGACCGGGTTTCGTTCACCGGGTGCGCATTTGGAAATTCGTCCGACGATTCGCGACGACTGGAGAAGGCCCGCTTTTGGTGAGGCGTAAACGTTAATGCCGGCTTTTAATTTATATTTCTGCGGGATATTCAAAATCACCGCTTCTTTTTTATCGTTGCCCTGCATTGTGCCGTTGAAATATGTGTTGACGTCTGTCGCTGAAATTTTAACTGGTATTTTGCAGGCGGAACTTGTAATCAGCCGAACGATCGAAATATCCGCCGAGACCTGTTCGACCAGCCCGATTACCGCGTTATCTCCCAGCACATACTGCCCGGCCTTCAGACCGTCCCCTGAGCCGCGATTTATGATAAACTCGTTTTCTTTTCTGTTAACGACTTTTGCCAGCACAAGTCCTGTCGAGGGGTCTGGTTCCGTGAGCCGGACATTACTGAGTTTCTCAAGCTGTCTTTTCTGTTCGGAAAGTTCCTCCTGCAGATTTGCGTATGCTGTTTGCAGGCGGTTGTAGTCCTGCCGGGACACAAAGTCCGGCGAAGCGCTTTGCGGTGCGTGATAATAAGTCGCAGACGAGCCCATATTCAGAAAGTAGCCGAAAATATCGATGAAGGCGAAATTCAGCTTTGATGTTGCAGTTTGCGGCAGCAGAAAGAGTATGCATCCGAACAAAAAGAGACTTATGAATAAGGTTAATTTCGAAAGTTTGAAATGTTTACGTGCCATTGACTCATAGAAATATTACTATTCCCATCCGCCGCTATGGTCCATAGTGTCTTTCCACATTTCGAGGTTTTCGAGGTAAACACTGGTGCCTCTGGCCACGCAGGTCAGCGGCTCATCGACTCGTATGACTTTAAGACCCGTAGCGTTGGCCAGGACTTTATCCATTTCCCGCAGCAGCGATCCGCCGCCACAAAGATGCATACCGTTATCAATTAAATCTGCAGCAAGTTCAGGTTCCGCTTTTTCCAGAGTTTTTGTAACCGCTTCGATAATTCCCGCGATAGGCTCTTTGAGTGCTTCGCGGATTTCTTCGCTTGTGATTACTATTTTTCTGGGCAAACCTGAAATCGTATCCCTGCCGGCGATTTCCATTGTAAGTTCTTCTGCAAGCGGGGCGGCCGAACCCAGTTGAATTTTCACTTGTTCTGCACGCGGCTCGCCGATGAGAAGATTATATGTTCGTTTGAGATGGTTGATTATTGCTTCGTCCATATCGTCGCCGCCGATTCGCACGGATTCGCACGAGCTGATGTCTGCAAGACTCATAATGGCAACTTCCGTAGTTCCTCCGCCGATATCGATAATCATCGACGCGGTCGGTTCGGTAATGGGAAGTCCCGCTCCGATACCTGCGGCCATTGGCTCATCGACAAGAAAGACCCTTCTTGCTCCGGCACGTTCTGCGCTGTCGATAACAGCCCGGCGTTCAACTGCGGTAATACCGCTTGGAACCGCGATAACGACTCGCGGCCTGACAAGCCGTCCGCCGCGGCCGTGAACTTTACGGATAAAATAGCTGAGCATCGCTTCGGTAATTTCAAAATCGCTTATGACTCCGTCTTTCATTGGACGAATTGCGGAAATGCTGCCCGGTGTTTTGCCGAGCATTTCGCGGGCGACCAGACCTACAGCTTCGCCGTTATTCAAAACTATATTGGTTCCTTTGCGGACTGCCACCACGCTTGGCTCATTGAGGACGATACCTTCATTACGGACACAGACAAGGGTGTTACAGGTCCCGAGGTCAATCCCCATATCCATGCTAAACCAGCCTAATATCGTGTCCAAAAACACGTCGAATCCCTTTCAAAAAGTCCAGCGACCTCTATAAATCTGTCAGTGCTGTTGTTTAACGAACCTTCTCCACAATACTAAAAAGTGTTTCATAAACGGAAAGACATTTAAGAGCGACAAAACCGGCGGTAGCCGCGGTAATCCCGCAGGCCAGTGCCAACAGAGCCGTATAAAGATTACTCGATGCCTTCACTTTGACGGTTGTACCGGTTGTATTTGTATCTAATGCGCTCATTTTAATTCCTATATTCGTATTTCGAATTTCTTCTTTATATTACCATGTTGTCGCGGCGATATCGCCTATTTGCGGCTGCTGCTGAACTAATTGCAGTGTTCCGGCCGATACTTCGGCGTCCACTTCCGTTATTTTAATATCGCAAATAAAGGCGTCGTTTCGCGTTACGTGAAATATCATACCTTTTTGGATACCGTCAGCCTTGCCAATCGAAAGTGTTACAAGTTTTCCTTCAATAGCCGTAATTTTACCCTGAATAGCGGTGCTGGTCGTGCTGGCCGCCGGCTCGATTGCCTTTGTTGCCGACTCGGCAGGCATTGGAGTTATCGGCTCAGTGGTTTCCGGTGTCGGAGCTTTTCCGGCAAGCTGATTTTCCAGCTTTGCTTTATCTTCAAGCAGCCTCTTCTTCTCAGCGTTTAAGGTTTCAATCTGAACCATTTTTTCTTCGAGACTTGCCGTTATATCGCCCAGGTTTTTACTAAGTTTGACTCCTTCTGCGCGTGCCTTATCGAGTTCGGCTCTTGTTTCTTTCAGCGAGCCTTCCATACCGCTGACAGTTCCTTCGAATTTCAATGCCGCTGCGGCAAGGGTCTGAACTTTCTCATCGAGGGTGGCCTTATCGCGCTTGACAGAATCCAAATCCTGTTCGAGTTTGGTTTTTTCTATTTTCAGACTGGACATTTCGCCGGTGAGTTTGTCGGAAAGCTCCTGCATCTCACGTTTTTTTTCTTCGAGTTGTTTTTTGTCACTTGTGCTTGTCTGTTTCAGTGATGCTATCTCAGTCTGCGCGCTTTCGAAGGCCTGTTTATAATTTTTAGCAGTCCCGACATAAGTTACAACTGTTCCGCAGAGGAAAATAGAAAATAATGACAACAGAACTATTAGAATCTTTGTAAGAGCACTCAAGCTTTTACTCCTTTCGCTGTTGGTTGCCAGGCTGATTAGTAATTTACGAAACTATTAGAAAACTTTAGGAAACATTCGCCCGCCAAACGCGGGTAAACCTATTACTGATTATATCATCAGGCTTGAACTAATTTTAAGGAATGAACGTAATAAGGTCAAGTGTTTTTTACTTGTTTCAGGGCTGTTTAGCGGTTTTAGCAAGAATAAAAACGCTTTTGCTTGCGGCAAGCCTCACCAAAGGCGACTCATTTTTAAGAAATTTAGGTAAATGAGCCGTCAGCGGTTCTGTGTCTATTTGTCCTATCGCCAGCGCAGCAAGCACGTTAAGCATGTTGCGACGCTCGGATACGGATTTTTCAACCTGCTGGGAGGGATTGTTCATGTATTCGAGAACGACCGATTGTCCGCTTTTATCGCCCAATTCGCCGAGTTGGCCGGCGGCGATGAGCCTGACTTGAGGGTCATCGTCGTCGAGCATAGTCAAAATGGCATTTTTTCCTTTCTCGCTGCCCAGGGCTCCCATAGCCTGGACACCCATACATCTATCGTCCACATAAACACTTATGAGCAATGTCCATATTCTGGCATATATTTTTTCATCGCCAATTCGGGCAATCGCCTCGGTAGCGTTATAGGTGACACTATCGCTTGATGTGGGATTATCCTTGAGTTTATAAAGTATCGGCAGGGAACGCTGACTTTTCAGCTTCCCCAGCAACATAGCAACGTTGGCTTGAACTATTGGGTCTTTGACTAAGGCATAATCTTCTAACGACTTGAGATATATTTCCCCTCCTCCAAGCCTGTAAAGTGCGTAACATACTGCTGCAGCTACATTTAAGTCAGGGTCTTTCAGTAATTTTTTTAGCTTGCTTACGCTTTGGCTGTATTGCATATCTCCAATTGCCATAGCAGCGGTAAAACGGACACGCACGGCTGAATCGTCCAAAAAAGCCGCTACTTTCGGCATCATCTCTATTTTTTGGCTTGATGCGATAACCTCAATAACATTGTCCCTGATGGAAATATTGGGATTTTTCAGCTCATCCAATACAATTTTTTCCGCATCGGGGACAAGATTTTTTACAGATTCAGACCCACTGCAGTAATTTATTGCTGTTAAAATGGTTATAATAAAAAAAATACGAAATTTAGTCATAATTTACTTTCCGCTGCCTTTTAATTTATATATCGACATAACAACCGCTAAAATCAAACATATTACGCATCCGATTTCGAGTATCTGGCCCTGCCTGGTGAAAAATGTAATTCTTTTATCTATAACAACCGCATCTGCAAACCAGCCGCGCTGGCAGGTTCTCTGAATCTCTTTTTTTTCCAGCGTTCCGGCCAGAAAATCATCTTTTATCTTTCCGGTTGAATCTATCAGACAACTGATGCCTGTATTTGCGCATCGGATTACAGAAAGCCTGTTTTCAACCGCGCGAAAAACACAGGCCGCCATATGCTGACTCAATTCTCCGCCGGGTATTATGCGGTCGCCGGATTTTTTCACAAACCAGCCGTCGTTGCTTATGTTTACCAGCCAATCGGTCTGTTTGTTTCCGTTTTTATCGAGCACAAATCCGCGAATAATTCTGGGCTGCGTATCCTCGAAACAAATCGAGCATGCGAAGCGGTAAATTTTATTCTGCACCGGCATTTCAAAAATCGTGTAATCGGTGCCCGCATCCAGCGTGTAGTCATACGTATAAGGTGTAAGTATCATCAGCAGTTTTTGCAGAAACGGCAGTGAATCTTTGAAAGGAAGAAATTCGCCGAACGGCACAAGCTGAATTTTATTGTAATGCCGGCGTGAGCCGATGTCGTTGGGCTCATATAGAAACGCGGAGTTATAACTGGTTTTAAGTTTAATTATATTATCGTCCGCCACAACGGCCTGGCCCGCGAATGACCCGACAAGAACATAAACCCCTTCGTTTGCGTGCCGGACAAGGGCGTTATGAAAAATCATTGCGTTTTCGCTTTGCGATATCAGTTTGAGGTAACTTTCATCCAGCACGGCATCGATCATCGTCTCGGGCCAGATAATCAATTGAGGCCGAGCCGTCAAAAAGCATTTCCTGCTGTCAACGAGCATATTCAAAAATGTCGTTTCGACCGGTTCGCAATCTTTGCCCGCCTCGACAGGCACGTTCGACTGAACGACTCCGATTACCGGCCCGGCCTGCGTAAATCGCGGAGTCTCGCTGATTCTGTAATGCCCGTATAGAATGGTTGCGGCAACAGCAATAAGTGTAACAAAAACACCAATAATAATATTTGTTCTTCGTGTCTTGGTGTCTTGGTGGCTATAAAGTATATCTGCTATTAGGCCGTTGACCATCGCGACAAGAAAACTTACTCCCGCAGCGCCGAAAATATCTGCAATCTGGATAATCGCGATATTTCTGAACTGGCTGTGGCCCAGCATCAGATATCCGAACCCTTTGAAGAACACGCCCTGCAGCGCTTCAGTGCCGATAATCAGTATCGGCAGCGAAAACCACAACGGCATTTTCCTTTCGCAGCAGAAACGCAGACACAGAACAAGAATCGGCCAGTAAAACGCCATATAAATGCAAAGCGTAAGCCAGCCGGGCATTGTTACCTGCATAAGCCAGTAAGCGTTAAACAGCCAGTAGATAAGCGAAATGATATACGACCATAAAAGAACCTGCCCTGAGCCTGTCGAATGGGTTGGCCTCGACAATGCCCCGATTACAAACGGCACAAGTGCAATCCACGCAAGAAAACTGACACAATAAGGAGGCTGAATGACCGTCAGCAGAAGGGCGGACAGTGTAAAACAAACGATAATCAATATATTTTTTTTAGTTACCAAATATCCAAAGCAATTTAAATTTTAATTAGCTTTGACTCCATTTGTTTGTACTCTCTCCCCCCGAAGAGACCCTAGTTTTCCAGTCTTCTGTATTTTTCTCAAACGTTTCCAAACTTGGTTTTGACTAAGTCTATTGGATTTATTTCCAATGCGGTTATTAAACTTCTCTGTAAAAAGGCTCAACAAATAGTCGTCATCACGAAGTTGTTCGGTTGGGACTTTGTTTTCATGATATAACCATTTAAGTTCCTTTTCCATTTGCTCTGTCCATGGAGGTGTACCTTCTCCTTCAATCGAAGCATTACCGAACTCCTTTATTCGTTGTCGGGATTCCTCAGCATATTTAGGAGAAAGTTCAATCCCAGTGTAATGTCGTTTTAATTTTGCGGCGACGGCGGCGGTAGTTCCTGAACCACTGAAGGGGTCTAATACCCAACTATTTTTTTCGGAACTCACTCTTATTATGCGGGCTAACAAACTTTCTGGCATCTGGCACGGGAAATTAACTCGTTCATCAAAAGTTCCACATAACCTGGGATATTCATTCCAAACGTCATCAGGCATCTTACCATCCGGATTAGCTCGTTTGTCTTTGTAAACTTTCTGTCTGTCTGATATTATTCGAACCTCATCGCCTTTAAATAAGAAATCGTCTTTGTTCTTAACGAAATAAAGGATATGGGTATGAGAGCGTGCGAATTTGTTTTTCATTTGCTGGCCGAAGGTGTAGTGCCAGATGATCCAGTTGCGCATGAATAGGCCGATTCTATCTGCCGCATTTTTCACATCTGTGACGTGCTCGTCGCCAATAGCGATATAAAATGAGCCTTCTGGCTTAAGGACATTATTGCATACGTTCATCCACTCATAAGTCCAGTTAGCATAACTATCGTGCTCTTTATTGTCCTCATAGTTGTCATACTTGAATCCAATATTGAATGGTGGATCGGCGAAAATCAGGTCTGCAAACGGCTCTTTAATTCCGTTCAGTATCTCTATACAGTCGCCGTCTATAATTTTATTAAGCAATTTTTCCATCCCTGACATTTTAGCGCACTTGTCAAACAATGCAAGTATGAATTGTTTATTTTGGAAATCCTAAGTTATTTTGATAAAAACAAAGCGGACTGGCCATTATAGCCAGTCCGCCTTTTAGATCCAAGATATGTGTGTTTGTCTATTCTTGTTTAAGGTCTGATATGGACTCGATTCCCATCAAATAAATCGAAAGTATTCGACCCCACTCTGCTCTTTGCGATTCATACCATGTTTTTCCTTCTTGGCTGGCCAAAGTTTCAGCTTTTGCAAGGGAGAAAAGAAGTAATTCAAGCGCGGTTTTACTGGCTGGTTCCGCATCGCATAGTGGGGAATATAACTTCTCAAAAAACAAATGGCTGCGATTGAGGCTAACGACGGTTGTCTGTCCAAACGTCCTTACGCGATAAAATGGAGCTCCAGGGAGGTCTTCAAAGTCCAATAGAAAAGGTCGCTCACGCATTTCCGTTACCAAGTCTTTGACAGACTTATCATCGCTTACTTTTTCTTCAGCATATTGTAGTAACTCCTTTTCAACCACTTTTTCATCCTTGTCCCTAAGCTCAGGTGAAGTTCTGAGGAACTTGTCTTGTTCTTTAGCAATCTCCTCAGCGATATGCGTGTCTTTGCTATGTTGCTTTTTGCCACGACTCACTATGATATCAGCGAGGGTCGCAATATTGGCATTGACATCCTTTTCTATAGTAGTCCTTATTTGTTCGCTAAGTTTCATTTGTTGCTTTGTATGGGTGACGCCAAATAATTCATCAAGTTCCGACTGAAAAGAGATCTCGCAACTCCACCATGAGTCTGTCCAGTGACGACCTCGCAATCCAAAGTACGCGTAATCTATTTCTCGCCCGGCACGGAGCACTGAAAAACCTGTTGATCTGCCAATGCCTATTTTCTGCCGCTCAGATTTACTTCTTCCTAACTCTATTTGCCATTTTTCTGGTAAAAGAGAAAACTTCACTATTACAGGCGAAGTCTGTCCATCACCTCCGGGGATTTTCACATCGAACTTAATAGGCGCTCCGTGTTGTGTGGCACCAGTAAACTCGGCCTCTGGCATAAGGTAGAGCGGGTCAAATGGTTTTACCTTTCGATCGTTCACCTGTATTTCCTTGCCATGAGCGAGGTAATATCGGTATATCTGGCCCAAAGTCTTGGGTAACTCACGCGTTAGAGTGTCCTCTCGAGCAGAGTAGTCAAGCCGGTCACACTTCTTCCAAATCACCATAGTTCCAGTATCTGCAATCACGAAGGGTTCGTACTCTTTCGGCAAAGGTCTTATTAGCGGTTCAGGTACGACTAACATTTTGCCACTTATAATCTCGTCGATGTCTAGATAACAGAAGTGGACTACCCCCTTTTTTTGCCAGGTATATACTTCAAGTCGTCTGCATTGACTTGCTGCGGAATTTGGTAAGCCCATTCCGAAACGACCCATTCCACTCCGGTCATTGAACCTTGTTGTTCCTCCGAAACGAAGAGCATTTCTTAAAACTAACGATGACATCCCAGAGCCATCGTCTATACACACAACTTCTGAAACTTTTGGTGATGGAGGTTTTCCTTTGCCCGAATATGCTTGCTTATCACTAATGAAGTGGACGACAAACCGGTTTGCTCCTGCTTGAAAGGCATTATCTGCATTTTCTGAGATAGCGCTTGCTGTAGATTTGTATCCGCTGTCGCGGGTTGCTTCTATGAATCGTTCTTCTTGAACGATAGTAAATTTTTCATCAATCATTTTTTAGCTCCTTTGGATTCGACTTAAAGCCGAATCGGATTAAATTTTATTTTTAAACTAAATGACTTAACAACTTATCTAAATGTCGCCATAGGCGGTGGACGAATAATATTCATCTCGCATCTCCTTTCTGTGCTTAATATAGCATTAAGAAAATAGACCATTACGAACGTTTAACTATAAACAGAAACTGTCCATATAAGAGGGTCGGGAGAATTCATGAGATGAACCAGCTTCGATTTCGTCCTGACTTTTAGCCAGAACTCGACCCAGTAAACTAATATTATAACAGATTTTAGGCTAATGTCAAGAAAAATCTTTTTAAAAGATAGTATTACTCTAAAATCCCTATTTTTTCAAAAAAAGAGTTCCTTCGCTTCGCTCAGGATGACACTTTTTTAAGAAAAAAGTGTCATTTTTCTTGACTTTTGTTAAAAATATGGTAAAATACCGGTATTGTTATATGTTTAGTTAATATTAGAAACTGTCATCGCCTATGGCGATTCCTCAACTTTTAATTTTTCATTTTTAACTTTTCATTTTCTTTTGTGCCCATCCTCTATCTAAACATTCCATCTATACCTTATTTTCTGCCGACGTTTCTAATGCGTCTTGGCCTGCGGATTTTGCTGCGCTATAGGAAAGAAAAATATGGTCTCGCATTTCGCAGGATTGAGCTTATGAGTGGCAAACCCGCAATCGTTGACCCGGATGATTACGATAAACTGGCCGCCGACAAATGGCATCTCTTTGAAAACAGGAATATGAACAATTTTTACGCCGCCCGCACCGAATACCGCAGAAATGTCTTTATGCACCGCCGCATTATGAACGCTCCCAAAGACGCTTTGGTTGACCATATAAACCGCAACGGCCTTGACAACCGCAAAAAAAATCTGCGT
Organism: Phycisphaerales bacterium; assembly: GCA_003142595.1. Taxonomy (GTDB): domain Bacteria; phylum Planctomycetota; class Phycisphaerae; order Sedimentisphaerales; family UBA12454; genus UBA12454. The sequence goes on along the minus strand of PLMU01000007.1, from coordinate 198,247 downwards.
ATCGTCACAAACCAGCAGAACTGCTGGAACAGCGACAGGGGCATAAACACAGGCTCTTCCAAATACAAAGGCGTCCGCCGCGACAAACGCTACGGCACATGGTCTGCTCGCATAAGACATAATGGCACATATGTCCATCTTGGCACATTTTCTACTGAAATCGAGGCCGCCCGCGCCTTCGACAATGCCGCCCAATTACTTCGCGGCCAATATGCCGTCCTGAACCGCCAATTCTTTGATATTTAAGGAAATGTCATTGCGAGGATCCCTTAGGGGGACGAAGCAATCTTCATTAAATCTTCAATTTTCAATCTTAAATCTTCAATTTTTGACCCTCCCGATGCCGAAAAACTCTGCAAAAACCTCTTGAAACATCATAAAAATCTGTTTATACTGTTATTTCTGTCGCGGGTGTAGCTCAGTGGTAGAGCGTCACGTTGCCAACGTGAATGTCGTGAGTTCGAGCCTCATCACCCGCTGTGAAAAATTATCAGTGAGGTACCGGCTAAAATAGCCAGGCGCTGGTCGCTGATATGTCATAAGGCCATTGATGGCTTCAGGACATATAACGACCTGAAGCTTTTTTGTTTTATGGTTAGCCCCCGCACCCGCGGCGGGGGGCAGAGCCGCGAATGTAAATGAGCGGTCAGTAATTTTATACATTTTTAAAAACATAGGGAGCAACAAATGGCAAAAGAAAAGAAAGAACCACAGGCCGAGACTGAAACCAAAATCAAAGAGAACATTGTAAAAATTACCGAGGCAGGCCCGTGTAAAAAGAAAGTCAGCATCGAAATACCACCTGAAAAAATCAGCAAAGCACTCGATGAACAATACGAAGACCTCAGGAAAAACGCTCTTGTGTCGGGCTTCCGCAAAGGCAGAGCACCGCGCAGACTACTTGAAAAACGATACGGAAAAGAATCAACGCTGCAGGTAAAGCTAAAACTCCTTATGGACGCAAGCGAAGCGGCTCTGAAAGATAATAACGTCGAAGCTATCGGCGAACCAAATATCGAACATGAAAAAGTCGAACTGCCGGAAAAAGGACCAATGAAATTCGAGTTTGAAATTGAAACAAGGCCGGACTTTACACTGCCCCAGCTTGAAGGCATTGAAGTCGAAAAACCGAAACTCGAAGTTACCGATGAGCATGTCCAGCAAGACGTTTTAGAACTTCAGAAACGAATGGGCACATGGAGGCCCAAAGACGGCAAAATCGCACTGGACGACCAGATTGTTGCTGACGTTACTCTAAAGGCAGACGGCGAATCGGAAAAAATCGCCAATTCCGAAATTTATATCCGACCACGCGGCTTTGCGGGCAAGGTGGTAATAGACGATTTGGATAAACTGCTTGTCGGCGCAAAGGCAGGCGATACCAAAACCACGACGGTAGATGTTCCACCGACATTCTTCGAGGAAAAGTATCGCGGCAAAAAAGTCCAAGTCGAAATTAAAATCAATGACGTCAAAGCCCTTGTTCCAGTCGAACTGAACGAGGAATTCTTCAAGAGAGTCGGCATTGCTGATATTAACGAGCTTAAGACCAATCTCCGCAAGAGAAACGAACAGAATTTGCAACGCCAGCAGCAGGACGCGATGAGGCAGGAAGTCCGCAATTACCTGCTCGGCAAGATAACTTTAGATTTGCCAGCCGATGTTGTCGCCGACCAGTCGAGCCATATTCTGCAGCGCCAATATACGAGAATGCTGCTGCAGGGCGCAAAGGCTGAAGATATAAAGAAGCAGATGGAGCAGTTAAAGGCCTCAAGCCAGGAGCAGGCGGTAGAGAGCCTCAAGGCGTTCTTTATAATGGATGCGGTCGCGAAGAAGTTCGGCATTGAGGCTACCGACGAGGAAATCAACGGCTACATCGCACAGGCCGCTATGTATAGACAAGTTCGGCCGGAAAAACTGCGTGAGCAGATGTCCCGCGATGGTTCACTTGCCGAGGCCGCTCTGGAAATCAGGGAAATAAAGTGCATCGATAAGATTTTAGAGACGGCAAAGATTACTGAAGTCGCACCTGAAAAACTGGCCGAGAAACACGCCAAAGCCGCAGCAAAACCAGCGAAGAAAGCCAGCGCTGAGCATCATCGAACCGAAAAGGCGGAAGAAAAAGCTGACAGGGCCGAAAAGAAAGTTGAAAGGGCGGAGAAGGAAGTTGACAGAGCTGAAAAGAAAGTAGAAAGGGCAGAAAAGAAAGTCGAAAAGGCCGAGAAGAAAGCTGAGAAAGCTGAAAAGGCAGTCGACAAGGCCGAGAAAGCAGAAAAGAAAGCCGACAAAGCCGGAAAGCCGGCCCGTAAACCGCCGACAAAGAAAAAATAGAATTGTTATTACAAAACCCCGCCAAAATTTCGGCGGGGTTTTTATTGTGCTTATTGTTACTTAGGTTTCCAATTTCCTTTTTCATCATAATTTGAAGATTGTTTATAACCACACGCATTCCAAACCGAATCAAACGCCGATTTCAAAATTCTCTCCGCTGACAAATCATAGCTTTCTATTCTAATTGGTGGAATAAATAATTCATCTCTATCTATAGGATGAATTTCGCCAGTATATACGAAAGCATTTTCCAACATGGTATAACCTTTAACACCTATAAGTGATAAACATATCCAGGCAGGGAAATCGATTTGATATTTTTTGAAAAATTTTAAATATTTATTAACAGCATCTATGATTATTCTTTCAAAATCACTAGCAGGTATTGTTTTACTTTTAGTAAGACAATAAGTGTCTATAGCTTCTAAAATTCCGTTATAAAATACATGTGTGTAATCATATATGAGACCATTCTGTTGGTTATCCCAGTATATCATTATTCCATCAAAAGTTATTCTCCGGTTCCAACCGCTACTAGAAATAGGTGGAAAATCCATCGTCCAAGAATCTCCAAAATCGTATTTTTTCGCGAGCTCAAAAGACGAATCCGGGATTATATGAAGTACAATTTTTGCTCCATTATACAAAGGCACAAAAGTTTCATTCGTTGATATTGCCGAAAGTCTATCGGCCCTGAAATTTTGAATTTTTGCAGCAAGTGATTCTGACTCTAAAAATGCTCTTCTTAAATCTTCTATTTCAAGCTGATGAACTCCACTTGGATTTCTGCCATAAAATCGAAAATGTTCTTTAATCTTAACTACATGCGGTCGTGCAATACTTCTTGGTATTTTGAGAATTACAATTTTTTTTAAATCGTTTATATTAATGGCACAGTAATCAACGCCTCTAATTACAGGGTCAACTCCTGTCCTGAGTAAATTTTCAAAACGCTGCTTGAGCCCATCAAAATTGTTAACCTCTACTCCGAGAATTTCCGTTGGTACACCTTCTTTTTCCTCAATGCCATATATAAGATACCCACCAACCGTATTAGCAAAAGCACTAATATCTTTAAGTAACTCCTTATTGCCGGCATCTGTTTGCGGTGGCAATTCCCTTTTGTAATCCAGAGTTCTGCTTTCCGGGATTTTGTCTTGAACAATTATTTTTATATTATCAATTATAAGTTTATTTAACGGTTCGTTAAATAGTTCCATTGGAATCTGCTTTCAATTTTCTTGCGTTTAATTTTTTCCTTGTTGCTTCCTCGATGTCTGCCAAAATTCTACTCTTTTTCTTTAGGAAGACAACGGATAAATCAGATTACAGATTACAGATTATAGATTACAGACGAAAGGATAAATCCGAAATCCTAATATCTAAACCGAAACAAATCCGAATTACCGAAATTCAAGTTATTTAAACAAAATAACCCGCCGATATTAAAATCTTCTATGCCAATAACCTATAGTCATCATTTTTATGAATCCCCGTATGTCTTCGGCGCGTCTCTTTTCGGCATCTATATCCTTCAACTCCTGTTTATACTCGGGAATAGAGTTTGCCATCTGGTCGGTGTATGCGTCAATTTCCGCATCGCTCATGCGGTTGTCCCGGATTTCGGTGAGTTCTCCGGAATCTAAAAAGAAACCACCGCAGTTATAGCACTCGTCAACATTTACTTCTTTCGCCTTGTCGTACTTATGTGTATGCATAGGAATAGAGCAGCGGGGGCAGTTAATTTGGCCTCTTTGGCCATGGTTATTTCGGGGAGACCGAAGTGCCTCTTCGAGTGCGGAACCTAAACCTTCATTTTTCGCGTCCAGCTTTCTTAGTTCGCCCTGATCGAACCATATTCCCTTACATCCATTCTCACAAACGTAAACTTCGATACCGAAGTTCTCTATCACCATCTCGGCGTTACATACGGGACATTTCATATTCAACTCTCCTTATTAAAAACGAAATTTTATCTCTTTTTGTTCTTAAATACAACGGATAAATCAGTTATCAGATCTCGGTTATCGGTTATCAGTTATCAGGCGAACCCCGCAACAACGGACCCCGCCATGCGGGGATGGCGGGGCTAACCACGACGAAAACATAACCCGCCGAATAAATCGGCGGGCTTTCGGTTAAAACCTATTGACGGGGCTTTCAAGATGTTGAATAATGCTTAAAATTCGACTCTAACAAAGGAAAGTTAAATGGGAAAAAAGACGATATAATAAGATAAATACTAAATCCGAATATCTAAATTCTAAATAATTTTAGTTATAACTCCTTATTTAAAAAGATGTTAAGGAAATAAAATGATTATAGAACCTCACAAGAATATGATTAATCGCATTAATAACAATAATCTACAGCTTCAGATGCAGCAGAGTTATCAGCGGACACGTGAGATGACGCTTGATGATATGCTGCTTGAGAACAGGATTATCTTTTTGATTGGCGAGATAAATTACGCCTCGGCCACGAATGTGATAATGAAGATGTTATACCTGGACAACCAGAAGCGCGGCACTGAGATAAGTTTGTATATTAATTCGCCGGGCGGCAGTGTTGACGACACGATGGCCATTTTTGATACGATGAAATATATTGGTTCGCCTGTCGCGACGTATTGTATCGGCCGGGCAGAATCCGGCGGCGCAATAGTTCTTGCCGCCGGCTCAAAAGGCCGCCGCCACGCTCTGCCTCATGCAAAAATCATGCTCCACCAGCCCTGGGGCGGTGTGACGGGACAAGCGGCGGATATTCAGATTCAGGCGGAAGAAATATTAAAGTCAAAACAAATGATAAATGAAGTCCTTGCACAACTGACAGGACAACCAATCGAGAAAATCTCCAAGGAAACAGAACGCGACAGATATATGACTGCAGATGAAGCGAAAAAATATGGACTAATCGATGAAGTCTTACATGAAACAGAAGAAACAACAAAGGAAAAAATAAAGAATAAAAAATAATCCGTCTTCGCTAAGGCTTCGACGCGACAGGCCACGAATATAGAGCGGCTAAAATAATTAAAAAGGAAAAAAGATGACACTAAATCAAAATCTTGTACCTATAGTAGTAGAAAAGACCGGCAGAGGCGAACGAGCTTATGATATCTATTCAAGACTGCTGAAAGACCGGATAATTTTCCTCGGCGGGCAAGTCGATGACGAGTCGGCAAACCTTGTTATCGCTCAAATGCTGTTCCTGAGCAACGAAGATGCCAAAAGCGATATCAACTTCTATATCAATTCGCCGGGCGGAAGCGTAACGGCAGGACTGGCTGTCTATGACACAATGAGATTCCTGCGATGCCAGGTCGCAACCTACTGCATAGGACAAGCGGCAAGTATGGGAGCAATACTGTTTACGGCAGGGGCAAAAGGAAAAAGATTTATGCTCAATAACAGCAGAATACTGCTGCACCAGCCTCTGATAAACGGCGTTCTCGAAGGGCCTGCAACAGATTTGGATATCCAGGCTAAAGAAATTATCAGGATTCGCGGCAGAATCTATGAAATACTGGCACACCATACCGGCAAATCAGTAGAAAAAATCACCGCTGACTGCGATAGAAACCGCTGGCTCGAAGCAAAAGAGGCTGTCGAGTATGGAATTGCAGATGAAATTCTGCAAAAAGCACCTCAGCCGGTAGAAAGACCGAATAAAGAAGATTAAGGCCACTAAGGCGCGAAGACACGAGGATTTTAGACGCTGATTGCGCTGATTTTCGCAGATTTTTTCACCACGAAGAACACGAAGCTCACGAAGGAACACGAAGAATAAAATTAATCTCACCACCGAGTCACAGAGTTCGCAGATACGCTATTGCTTTAAGGCAGTGTTCTGCGAACACTTAAAAAATTCAAACAAAACCCTTTCTGAAGCAAGCTTCAACCGGGTTTAATGTTTGACTTTTTTACCCCTAAGGGGTTTGCCTTAAAGCAAACGAACATTATTGTCCGTTACGCCAGAGAGTGAGAAAGTGGAGAAGTGAGAAGTAAGAAGTGAAAAAGGCTAAATAATGACGGAGATATATAGTTGACAATGCAGGTTATTGGGCGGTAATATTACGTAAGAAAGGGAAAGATAAAATGAAAAAAATACAGACCTGCAAGACAAGTTTTGTAATTCTTTTGTCGCTTTTTCTTATCGCGGGATGTGAAGAGAAAAAGCAGATAAAGACAGCTAAGCAGCCGCCGGCGCTAAAACAAAAAGAAGTTAAAGCAAATCCGAAAGGCACTAAAGCAAGCGGGAAAACTGGACAAGTAAAACAAAAAAGCGCGGAAGATATGAATTCGGCCGGGAATCGCGCCAGACTTGCGGCTGAAAACAAACAACTCAAGGAACAAGTTGCAACATTAATGGGAATCGACAAGCCGGCAAGGACAGAGGCGCTTTCGACGATAACGGCAATTGAAATCACAAGCCGAAGCGGTTTGTACGATACAAACAAAGATAATAAAAAAGAGACGTTAATCGTATATCTAAGACCAATCGACGATATGGGCGATGTTATAAAGGCGGCAGGCGCGATTGATGTAGAACTGTGGAATCTAAACGCAAAGCCGCAAGAGGCACTCTTGAAGAGCTGGGCAATCGAGCCGAAAGAACTTAAGAAAAACTGGTCAGGCTCGCTTATGACATGCTATTATAAACTGCAGTTCGATGTAAACTCTGTCCTGACAGGCAAAGAAAAAGACCTTACGTTAAAAGCACAATTTACAGACTACCTGACGGGGAAAGTGCTAAAGGGGCAGCAAGTAATAAATATCAAATAACGGATATATCTTTAAAGGGAAAATATTATGAATACGAAAATGTTTTTAGCTATTGTTTTGTTAATGGCTGTTCTTTTTGTTTATCCGGTGCAGATATTTGCGGCGGATGCGAATTCGGCGGGGACGGTAAAGTCCATTGAATTGCCGAAGCCAAAGATGGAAGGCGGCAAGCCATTGATGGAGGCGCTGAAGGAAAGAAAAACGTCGCGAGAATTCAGCGGCGAAAAACTGCCTTTGCAGGTTCTTTCAAATATGCTGTGGGCGGCAAATGGAATAAACCGGCCGGATGGAAAACGAACCGCACCTACGGCGATGAATAAACAGGAAATCGATGTTTATGTCGCTATGGCTGATGGACTTTATCTATATGACGCCAAGGAAAATAAACTGATCGGCGTTCTGGCAGGGGATATTCGCGAAGCAACAGGGAAACAGCCATTTGTGAAGGATGCGCCTGTAAATTTGATTTTTGTGGCGGATTTCGCAAAGATGGGAAATATGTCTGAAGACCAAAAGGTGTTCTATTCGGCTACCGATACGGGCTATATCAGCCAGAATGTTTATCTTTTCTGCGCATCGGAAGGATTGGCAACGGTAGTACGGGGAATGGTTGATAAGCCGGCGCTGGCGGCGACGATGAAACTGAAGAGCGACCAAAAGGTAATTCTTGCGCAGACGGTCGGGTATCCGAAGAAATAAAGGCGCGGTAATTTTGGCGCAACCTGTTTATTTAAAAGAGGTTATAAGTATTTAATTTTAGCCTTGCAAAGGGACTGTAAATTCTTATACTTGTAAGACTTTAAAGGTTTCAGCAAAGCTAAATTTAATCGGAGCGATAGTTTATGTCACGAGTATGTCATTTTTTAGGTAAAAAAACGAGCAGCGGCAACCAGATTACCCATCGCGGCAAGGCGAAATACCTCGGCGGAGTAGGCGTAAAGACTACCGGTATCACGAAACGGACATTCAAGGCGAATATCCAGAAGGTCCGTGCGGTTATCGATGGCAATGTCTGCAGAGTAAGGGTTTCGGCCAAGGCGATAAAGATGGGATTGATACAAAAACCGCTGAAACGGAACTATAAAAAAGCATAATAAGACATTGAAGATTTAATACATTTCGGTTATTTTAAAAGCAGGATTTTTAATCCTGCTTTTTTGTTGTCAGGGCTTGTTTATGGGTCAGAAAAAAATAGATATCGAGCAGGTAAGACAGGTAGCCAAATTGAGCAGACTTGACCTGAGCGAGGACGAAATCGCACAATTCAGCGGTCAGCTTAGCGCAATTCTCGAATATATAGAAAAACTCAATCAGCTCGATACGAGCAAAGTCGAGCCGCTGGCGCATTGCCTGCCCATAAATAATTGTCTCAGAGAAGATGTAGTTAAACAATCGCTTGGCACTGAAAAGACCCTTGCCAATGCGCCCCAAAGCGACGGACAATTCTTTATCGTGCCGAAAATTCTGGAAGAGCCGGGCGGGTTATGAGCGAAGAAATACTGAAACTTAGCTGCAGAGAATTGCAGAGGAAAATCGCCAAAGGCGAAATAAAAAGCAGCGAAGCTGTTTCGGCAGTTTTTACGCGGATAGAAAAACACGATGCACAAATCGGGGCATTTTTAAGCACCTTTAAACAAGACGCACTGGCCAGGGCGAAAGAAATTGACGGTAAAATCGCAAAAGGGCAAAGTGTCGGCGCTCTTGCGGGTGTGCCGATAGCAGTTAAAGATAATATGTGCACAGCATTCGGCGCGACTACCTGCGCATCAAAAATACTTGAAAATTTTCATTCGCCATACAACGCAACGGTAATCGATAAATTGCTGGCGGCTGACGCGGTTATCATCGGCAAAACAAATCTCGACGAATTTGCGATGGGTTCGAGTACAGAAAATTCGGGATTGAAAAAAACAGTCAATCCGTGGGATAAAAGCAGAGTGCCGGGCGGAAGCAGCGGCGGTTCGGCGGCGGCGGTGGCGGCGCAGATGTGCTTTGCGGCGCTGGGCAGCGATACGGGCGGGTCTATCAGGCAGCCGGCGAGTTTATGCGGAGTCGCGGGGCTAAAACCAACTTACGGCAGAGTGTCGCGATACGGGCTTGTCGCTTTTGGTTCGAGTCTTGACCAAATCGGGCCGCTGACAAAAGATGCTGCTGATTGCGCGTTGATGCTGAATGTTATCGCAGGACACGATGAAAAAGACAGCACAAGCGTTGACGAAAAGACGGCGCCTAAATGCGATTATCTTGCCAAAATTGACGAACCTGTGAAAGGTTTGAAAATCGCTGTTGTGCCGGAATTATTCCAGGGCGCCGACGGTGAAGTTGTTGCGGCTGTAAAAGGTGCGATTGAACTTTATAAAAAAAGCGGCGCGGAAATTATCGAAATTAAAATGCCGCACTTCGAATATTCTGTGGCTGCATATTACATAATCGCAACGGCAGAAGCGTCGAGCAATCTTGCGAGATATGACGGCGTGCATTACGGATACAGGACTAAAAAAGCAGGCGATTATATTGAGGTTTATACCAAATCGCGAGCGGAAGCGTTCGGGCCGGAAGTTAAAAGGCGTATAATGATCGGCACATACGCGCTGTCAAGCGGCTATTATGATGCGTATTATTTAAAGGCGCTAAAGGTGCGAAACCTTATACGAAGCGATTTTATCGCTGCGTTCCAAAAAGCCGATTGCATTATGATGCCGATAAGTCCGACGACAGCGTTTAAAATCGGGGAAAAGATGGCAGACCCGCTGCAGATGTATCTTTTGGATGTTTATACCCTGGCTGTAAATCTTGCGGGAGTTCCGGGTATGAGTGTTCCCTGCGGGTTCGATAAAAACAATCTGCCGATAGGATTGCAGATAATCGGTTCGACATTCCAGGAAGAAAAATTATTGAGAATTGCGAAAATGTTCGAAAATCAGACGGACTTCCATAAGAAAAAACCTCAACTATGACAAATGTTGATTATAAAATTATTGTTGGGCTTGAGATTCATGTGCAGATGGCTGTGCGGACGAAGATGTTCTGCGGATGTGAGCTTGCATTTGCGGCGGAGCCGAACAGCAAGGTTTGTCCGGTATGTCTGGGACTGCCGGGTGCACTGCCGGTGATGAATAAAAAGGCGGTGGAATTCGCGATACTGACCGCAACGGCTCTTGGATGTAAAATCGCGGAATTTACCAAGTGGGACAGAAAGAGTTATTATTATCCCGATTTGCCGAAAAATTATCAGATAAGCCAATACGATTTGCCAATCGGGTCGAACGGATTTATAGAAATTCCGACTAAAGCCGGCGCAAAGAAAATTCGTATTCGCAGGGTGCATCTCGAAGAGGACGCGGGCAAAAATATTCATACGGCAGGGCCTTTTTCACAGGTTGACCTTAATAGGGCGGGAACGCCGCTGATGGAAATTGTGACTGAGCCGGATTTGAATAGTGCCGAAGAAGTGAAAATGCTTGCGGAGGAATTACAGCGAATAGTGCGATTCCTGGGCGTTTCGGAAGCGGACATGCAAAAAGGGCATATGCGGTTCGAGCCGAATGTTAATCTTCATATTAAAAAAGGCGGCGGTGAACATAAAACGCCGATTACGGAAGTTAAAAATCTTAACAGCTTCAAGGCACTTGAAAAAAGTGTAGCATTCGAGGCACAAAGACAGCTTGATAATTTTCTCGAGTCCGGTGAAGTCATGCAAAGCGGAAATAAAAAGACTTTCGGCTGGGACGATATAAAGGAAGTTACCGTTCTGCAGAGAGAAAAGGAAGAGGCGCACGATTACCGATATTTTCCCGACCCTGACCTTGTGCCGGTTGTCGCGGACAAAAAGTGGCTAAAGGAAATAAATTCGAAACTTTGCGAATTGCCGCTGAAAATGCAGGGGCGTTTTGTGAGCGGATATGGTTTGAGCGATTATGACGCTGGTGTGTTGACTGCAGATAAAGCGACGGCGGAATTTTTCGACAGCAGCGTAAAAGCCGGCGGCGATGCGAAGCGAGTGTGCAATCTTATCACGCAGAAGGGGCTGAAAATAGCCAATGAGAAAAACTGTAAAGTGTCAGAACTTGGAATTAGTCCGCAGAGACTTGCTCAGCTTGCGAAATTGGCAGATGCGGGGCAGATAAGCGCTACTTCGGCGGTTATAATTTTTGAAAAAATGACTGAAAGCGAAGATGAGCCTGACAAAATTGCCGAGAAACTAAATCTTATTCAAAAAAGCGATGCGGGAGAGCTTGAGAAAATTGTCGATGAAGTAATCGCGGCAAACGCGCAAGCGGTTGAGGACGCAAAAAGCGGCGACAAGAAGAGCAAAAAAGCTTATGGCTTTTTAATGGGGCAGGTAATGCAAAAATCAAAAGGGACGGCAAATCCGCAGGTAGTGGCGAAGATTCTGGCAGCGAAGCTGAAAATTTAATCAGTGTCTTTTTTCTGCAGAACTTTGTGCTCGGTGCCGTCGATGAGTCTTTTTATGTTGTCGCGGTGAAGGAAAATAACTAGCGAGCAAAGAATTACCGCCATTAAAATCAACGGCCAAAGGACATTGAAATTCCAGTTGTCATAAGTCATCGTGAAAATAATCATTACCACAGGAAAAACGGCGGCGGCGATAACAGAGGCGAGCGAAATGTATCGCCAGATAAGAACAATAACGGCCCACAAAGCAAAAACTATGACACTGGGAATTGTATAATAAGGCCAGATACCCAAAGCGACGCCGAAACTTGTGGCGACACCTTTTCCGCCTTTGAATTTTAGATAGAATGGAAAGATGTGGCCTAAAATCGCAGCGATGCCGACCGCCAGCCAGACTGCAAGAACGTGGGCAGACGGCGAGTCGGAAATATTCAGTAATTGTTTAGCGGCGATGGCAGGGATGAAACCTTTAAGCACATCGAGGAAGAAGCAAATATAAGCCCATTTTTTTCCGCAGGCTCTCGATAGATTTGTCGCCCCCAGGTTTCCTGAACCGATTGCGCGAAGGTCAACGCCGTGCAGTTTTGCGATTATCCAGGCAAACGAGATTGAGCCGACAAAATAAGAAATAATTATTAAGACAATGGCCTTCATTTTTGCGTCCTGTTTTTGATTATGGTGTTGTATAAATCGAGGAGTTTGGCGCAGTGCGTTTCAATCGACACTTTCGTTTTGATATCGTCATTCTCAATAGCCTTTTTTGCGGCGGAAATATTCTCAGTACTGCAAAAATATCTCATTGCCTCGGCAAGTGAATCTATATCGTCGGGTGAATCGTATATTTTGCCGTGCCTATCGGCAGTGAATAAATCTGCGGCGCCGTTATATCTGGTTGTTATGACCGGTTTGCCGGCCGCAAGCGATTCGAGGATGAATCTGCTTGAAGGGTCGTAATAAGTCGGCAGCACGGCGATATCGATAACGTCCAGAGCAGACTGGATATGCGGCGCAGGGCCGAGAAATATTAGCCTGTTTTCTATTTTTAATCTGCGAGCGAGACGGCGATAATCAGATGGAGAGCCTTTTCCTGCCACGACAAGATATGGAGGCCTTTTAGTAAGTTTTTCAGAGAGGATTTTCATCGCCCGGATAAGAGGGCCGAGCCCTTTAAGCCTGAAATTGTGCGCGGCAAAAAAGAAAAAGACAGGTTCGTCGGCTTCTTTAAGGTTCAGACTCGATAATATCGCAGAACGAAGTTTGTCGCTGCGAATTTTGTCCGGGTTCGGAGACAGTTTGATTCCATTGGGGATAACGCGGATTTTTTCATCCGGCATATTGTAATGAATTTTGAATTGCGATTTTACATATTCGCTCAAAGCGGCAACAATGGGAGCGTTTTCTTTTTTACACATTTTTTTTTCGCAATGGGCGAGAATAGTTCTTCTGATATTCGCGAAACTGGTAATAAGTTTGAAAAACCTCGCAGCAGGATTGTTATAACTTGCGGCGTTGCGGATGGCCGCTTCGGGATAACTGCCGCCTCTGGGCTGATAAACGTCGGCAAAATCGAACGGAAGCACAGAGTGAATTATGTCGTAATGTTCTTCGGCAAGATGGCTGCGAAGGGCATTTCCAAAGGTTTTGAAAGAGACGCGTTTTTCAGTATCGCCGCAAAGGATTTTAACCCGGTGAGATGATTCGGTGCCTGTAGCGGCGAGAATTTTTACGTCAACTCCGAGCAAAGCCATTCTGGCGGCAAGCTCAAAGACGCTCTTTTCGGCTCCGCCTAAAGTTATGTTCGCCCGTTCCGTGATTATCGCAAGTTTCATATTTTTCGGTTATTTTTCAAATGGCGCGACTCGGCCGTGCTTTTTGTCGTGCGTTGCCATTTGCTTTGCCTTCGATTTAATATTTTTTATAAGTATTTTATCCTGTCTTGTAAGTTTATCTTTTTGCAGATAGCACAATAAGAATCTCAGGCGGTCTGTTTTTGTAAAAAAATTGCCCGGAGCGGAATAATAAAGCTGAGCGAGGTCTTTTACAAGAAATTTTTTGGAGAAAACAAGTGGTTTGAAGACTCTGCTGAGGTCTATGAGTGTAAATTGCCCCCGCGAATCGCAGAAAATATGGCACAGATACAAATCGCGATGACGAAAGCCGGTATTGTGGAATTTTCTTACGAAAGAGGCGAGGTTTTCGATGAAATTTTTAGTTTTTTTCTGGAGTTTTACTTCGAGACTGGAAGAATCGGGTATTTTTTCAGTTATGATGAAGCTTCGCTTTTCAAAAAATCCCTGCCACTGTTGGCCGAAAGCTATTGTTTGCGGGGTATTAATGCCGAGCTGGCGAAGAATTTCGGCAGGCTCCAAGTCGCAGGCCATTGTCGATATTTTTTTTCGCCTGGCAAGGGAGTTTTTTAATTGAGTAAATTTTGGAACACTTTCATATCTTTTTAAAAACAAAGTAGTTTTGGGGTTGTCGGTTTCGAACATAATCCGCCGGCGGGAAGCGGGGAGATTATCCTTGGTCAGGTCTTTTCCTTTTTCAAAGGAAAAAATCTTCTCTATGCTGTCAAGACCAAGTCTTTTAAAGCAATCGACAAAGTCGCTGCGGACGGAAAAATCAGGAGCGATTTCAATAAATTCACTCATTTTTGTTTCCTGAAAGCAATTTTTCCGCGGCCTGGCAGACGGAATCTGCTGTTATGGATTCCATACAATAGTGTTTACCCTCTTTGCATACGGGTTTATTGCAGGGAGCACAGGGGACGTCTGCGATAATTTTTATTTCGTCAGGATAATCATATTCAGTCCATTTTGGATTATTCGGTCCGAAAAGCGAAACAATTTTTCGATTAAGCGCAATGGCGATATGGCGAGGGCCGGTGTCATTGGTGATTACAAGGTTGGCGTATGAAAAGAGAGCCTTTAACTGGCCAAGCGTAAGAGGATGCTTTGCCAGGTTTACAACAGGTTTTTTCGCAGCAGAGCAGATGTTTTCGGCAATCTGAACTTCATTTTTGTGAGGGCTTACCGAAATAAAGACATTGGCGGAAAATTTATTCGTGAGAAAGTCGGATACTTTCGCGAATCTGTCTTCGGGCCAGAGTTTGCTGGGTCCGAAAGCGCCGCCCGGCACGAGAATGACAAGAGGATTGCGGCCGGTAATTTTTTCGCCGAACTTTTCGCAAACTGTTTTTATGTCGTTTTCATTGACGCTAAGTTCTGTTCTTCTGTTCGAAGTATCACGGCCAAGGCGCGAGGCGATAGCGAGATAGTAATCAACCGCTGAAAGAGGTTTAAAGCGTGAACGGCTGATTTTGGGCGGAATAAGTTTTTCAGTGAGGAAATAACCTCTGAATTCTCTGGCGTATCCTATTCGCGTTTTAATGCCCGCAAGATACACGGCAAGTGCGGAAGCGAATGAGTTTTTGAAAAGAATCGCAGTGTCGAAATTATATTTTTTAAGTTTGGCAGCGATTGCGAAAGGATTATTTTTCTCTATGGTTATAGACAGGTCGACAGACGGACAGCCGGCCATGATTTCTGTGACCGTTTTGTTTGCGAAGAAGAAGATTTTATCTTTTTCATAGAGACTTCTGATGCATCGCAGGCTCGGCGTTGCCATTATGGCGTCGCCCATCGGTGAAGGCAGCCAGACTAAAATATTTTTAGTGCTCATAATGCGCCTGCCGCGTCACTTGTCTCTGTGCATAATATAAAGTGTAAGGGTTATGAGCTGGAAAACAACCGCAAAGCCGATAGCTGAAAAGACGGCGTCGTCTTTTCCGGTCGGGGACAGTTTATACCATACGGCCACAACGATGCAGAACAGCGAAAGAACCTGCAAGACACCTGCGAGAAGCTTCATAGCTGAAAATTCGGAAAACTGCTCGTTCCTCTGATGGCTTTTAAGAAGAAGTTTAATATCTTCCAATAATTGTTCTGTTCTGTTGGAAGCAACAGGGGGTTCGGCCGGTGGAGATGGTTCAATTTGTATCTCATTGTCGGGTTCCTGCTGCGCTTCATCTATTGTTATCTGCTCTTGAAGGGCAGGGGCAGGAACAGGGGACGGCGACTGCGGAATTTCGGGCTGTTGTATTGTTTGCATCTGCGGGGGAGCGGGCTTTCGTGTAATTTCTCTTTTGACTACATTGACCGCTTCTCGCATATTTATTACCTCGAAATTGGGGTCTGGGTCGCCGGGTTTTTTTTCAGGCGGTTTTATGTTCGATTTAATAAGGACAGTTCTGCATCCTGCGGCTTTTCCGGCTGCGATGTCAGCATAGCCGTTGCCAATCATCCACGAATCGGCCAGACTGATTTTCATTTCCTTCGAAGCGGCAAGGAGCATTCCGGGTTTTGGTTTTCGCCAATCGCTGTCTTTTCGGAATTTCTGCACCGCTCCGTCGGGATGAAAGGGGCAGAAATATATTCTGTCCAAATAGGCGTTATGTTCGGCAAGAAGCTGCTTTAGTCTATCGTGTATCTGCCCAATGGCCTGTTCCTGGATAATACCGCGGGCAATGCCGGACTGATTCGAAACAACGATTAGTTTAAAACCAAGTTTTCGAAGCTCGACTAATGCCTGCGCCGCCGCGGGGACAAGTTTCACCTGTTCGGCGCTGTTTATATAGCCGGGGTCCTCGATAATTGTGTCATCCCTGTCGAGAAATATCGCTTTATCTGGCATAATAATTTCCTAAGCAAAATGCCTTTCGACCAGGCCGCATATAATATGATACGCAATCTGATGCATTTCCTGCACAGCGAAGGTTTTGTCATTCGGGGCACAAAAACAGACATCCGCGATTTTTTCAAGCGGGCTGTTTGTTTTTCCGGTGAAAGCTATAATTTTAGCGCCGCGTTTTTTGGCCAGTTTCGCCGCGGCTAATACATTCGGACTTTTGCCGCTTGTGGATAATGCCCAGAGGCAGTCTCCTTTTTTTACAAGCCCTTCAACCTGTCTTGCAAAAATTTTATCGAAGCCGGTATCATTTGCGACTGCAGTTAAAACGGAAGTATCAGTTGAAAGGGCGACGGCGGGCAGAGCTTTTCTGTTTTTCAGGAATCTGCCGATAAGTTCGGCGGCGATATGCTGAGCATCGGCGGCCGAGCCTCCGTTGCCGCAGATATACACTACTCCGCCTTTCTTAACGCAATTGATTATTGTATTAGCCGCTTTCTCAATGGTATCGATACCTGTCTGCTGAAGGTTTTCAAGCATTTTGCGATGTTCCGCGAGCGTTTGCCTGATGAGTTCTTTCATTTTTTCTTCTCCTTCTTGAGCGATTTCATTTTTTCGATGGTGTCGGTGGAACTTTTTCCCTCGACCAGAGGAGCAAGCACGACTTTCCCGCCGTTAGATTCGACAAATTCTCTGCCGATAACGCCTTTATGTTCCCAGTCCTGACCTTTGACAAGCACATCCGGCTTAACTTTTTTGACAGTGTTCAGAGGGTCGGGATCGTCGAAGATTACGATATAATCAACGCTTTCAATCGCAGAAAGAACAGCCGCTCTGTCGAGCTGGTTGTTAATCGGCCTGTCTGGATCTTTAATTTTTTTTACGCTTTTGTCGCTGTTAAGGGCCAGCACAACAATGTCGCCCTGTTTTTTGCAGAAGTTCAAAAATTCAATGTGTCCCCTGTGCAAAACGTCAAAACAGCCGTTAGTAAATACGATTTTATGTTTGAGGCTTCTGTGCCATTTAAGCTGATTTTCGAGCTGCTCGAAGCTTTTGAGTTTTGAGCCGCTTTTTTGTTTTCTGCTAATAAGTTCGTTAATAATTTCGTCGATTGTAACAGTCGCGGTGCCGAATTTCTCGACCTCAATACCGCCTGCGATATTGCAGATTTCAACGGCCAATTTGTAATCGACTCCTGCCGCAAGCGAGGCGGCAAGGGCGGCAAGGACCACATCGCCTGCACCAGTAACGTCATAAACTTTTCTTGTAATTGTAGGAATATGCTGTCCGATGGAATTTGTTTTCAGATACGCGCCTTCTTTGTCGAGAGTTATCACAACAGCGTCGAGTTTAAGTTCTTTACTGAGTTTGGCAGCGGCTTTGGCGGCATCGTCAATGGTTTTTATACTAATTCCAGATGCAGCGGAAGCTTCAAGACGGTTTGGTGTAATTACCGAGGCATTGGAGTATTTTGCAAAGTCCGCTTTCGGGGCCGGGTCTATAAGAACTTTTTTGCCGGCTGCTTTGGCGAGTTTAATCAATGAAATGCAAAAATCTTTTTCGAACAATCCTTTATTATAATCCTGCAGACAGACGATATCCACCTGCGGGAGCTTCTTTTTATACATATCGAGAAGTTTTTGATAAATCTGTTCGCTTAAAGGCGAATCATTTTCTTCGTCCACTCTTAAAAGCTGCTGGGGATGGATGTGCTGAGCAAGGCCGACGAATCTTTCTTTTGTGATTGTGGGTCTGTCGAGGACTTCGACCATGCCGGATATATCAGCGCCGACGCCTTCGAGGAGCATTTTAAGAGTTTGAGCGTTAGTATCTTTTCCAACCGCTCCCAGGCAAATCGTTTTTGCGCCCAGAGCCGCAAGGTCTGCGGCGACGGAGGCGGCTCCGCCGGGGCGGTATTCTCTGCTGATGACCTTTAGCACCGGAACAGGTGCTTCGGGACTAATTCTTAGTGCGTCGCCATAGACATAAATATCCAGCAAAAAGTCTCCGGCCAGCAGTACTTTCGGTGAGCCGAGGTTTTGAACAATATTTATCAGTTCGTCATACATATTTTTCAATAGCCTTATCAACAAGAGCAATAATATTTTCCTGTCCGCCGATAAACTCAAGCTCTATCAGCAGGGCAGCGAACGGTATTTCAAATTTATCAATACTCAAAAGAGCGGTTTTTATCCAATCCTTATGCGTTGTAAGAACAAGCTGTGCATGCTTATATGAAGCGTCTTCGTAGATGGCCGCGATGTCGGCGTCGGTATACATATAGTGATCATTATATACTTTTGTGCCGACAATGTTAAGAGCCATATCCGAGAGAGTTTGAAAAAAAGAAGCCGGGTTGCCGATGCCGCAAAAGGCATATATTTTTTTGCCGATAAGCTCTTTTAACTGCATTTGGTCGTCTTTTATGAGTTTTACGCCCAAAGGCTTATGAACAGCAGAGGCAAAGACAATATCAGAGTTAATCTGGGATATTCTATCTTTTATTTCACTGATTATTTCAGGGCTGTTCTGGTTGGAACGCGTTATCACAACTGCATCCGCTCTTTTGAGCGAATCGAGCGGCTCTCTTAACAGGCCGGCGGGCAGAAGTTTTTCGTAGCCGAACGGTTCAGTCGCATCGACAGCGACAATATCGATATCTCTGGCAAGTTTTCGATGCTGAAAGCCGTCATCCATAATCAGAAGTTTTGCATTGTATTCGCTAATCGCTTTTTGGGCGCCGGCTATTCTGTCGGGGTTGACAATAACTTTTGCGTCCGGTGATGCCTTGGCGAGCATCGCAGGCTCGTCGGCAAAGACAGAATCCTTAGTTTTATAGCCTCTTGTCAGCACAGCGGTCGAAACACCTTTGGCGGTGTAATGATTGCAAAGCCAGGCGACCAGAGGTGTTTTGCCGGTGCCGCCGGTAGTGATGTTGCCGATGCTTATTACTGCGGCGGGAACTTTTACCGTTTTTAAAACGGACTTGTCATAGAGCTGATTGCGCAGAGCGACAGCGATGCGGTAAAAAAATGAAGGCACAAGCAACGCCCATCGCAGAATCCTATAGACCAGCGGCGGATTTTGGGATGCAACCAGTTTTCGCCAGAAAGTCGCGTACAAATCAGGCTCCTGAAATAATATTTAGCCGTTTTTAATTTTTCGGATTATTGCGTCAGCCATTTGGCTTGTTCCGACGGCGGTCGGATCGTTCCTGTCGGCTTTCATATCATAAGTTACATCTTTGCCCTGGGCTATAACATCCGCGACTGCCTTTTCGAGTTTATCCGCCTCTTTTGTTTTGCCAATATGCCGCAGCAGCAGAACGCCGGAAAGAATCAAAGCGCACGGATTGACTTTATTTTGGCCTGCGTATTTCGGTGCGCTTCCGTGAGTGGCTTCGAAGATAGCGCCCTTGTCGCCGATGTTCGCGCCCGGCGCAACGCCAAGTCCGCCGACAAGTCCTGCACAAAGGTCGCTGAGAATATCGCCGTAAAGATTCGGCAGAACCAGAACATCATAAAGCTCCGGCTTTTGTATAAGCTGCATACACATATTATCTACGATGCGGTCTTCGAATTCGATATCAGAATATTTCTTTGCTATTTTTCTGCTTATTTCAAGCCACAGGCCGTCGGTGTATTTCATAATGTTGGCTTTGTGAACGCTTGTTACTTTTTTTCTTTTATTTTTTCTGGCGTATTCGAATGCGAAACGCACTATTTTTTCCGTGCCTTTAACGCTGATTGGCTTGATACTTATTCCGGCATCGTTACCGATTTTTCTTTTGCTGTGATTGTTGAGCCAGTTGATAAGTTCTATCGTATCGTCTTTGCCTTTTTCAAATTCGATGCCCGCGTAAAGGTCTTCGGTATTTTCGCGGACAAGCACAAGGTCGATATTGCTGTATCTGCTGCGCACGCCTTTGTAGCTTTTGCACGGCCGCAGGCATGCGTAAAGCTCAAGCTCCTGTCTCAAAAAAACATTAATGCTTCGAAAACCTGTGCCGACCGGAGTTGTGATGGGGGCTTTTAATCCGATTCCGTTTTTCTTTACCGAGTCAATAGTAGCCTGCGGAAGAGGCGTACCGGTTTTGGCCATAACGTCCACGCCGGCCTCGGCCATTTCCCATTTAATGTCGACGCCTGTCGCGTCAATACATCTTTTTGCTGCCTCAGCGATTTCGGGACCAATTCCATCGCCTGTAATCAGTGTAACCGTTGTCATAATTAGAATATCTCCAGTAAAAACAGAATATGTTAAAGTAAAGCAAGGGTATTGTCAACAAAGACTTTACGTGCGGCCGGCTACCGAACAGAGGTTAAATTTTTAATTTCCCTGGCGATTATTTCAGAGATAATCTGCTGCTGCGGCGATGCCGGGGGTTGTATAGATTGTATCGAAGGAAGTTTTATCGATGGAGATGGTTGAGTATTGCCTGCATCAGTTGATGAAGGGGATTTTCTTTTAAGACCGGCTATTTTTCTTTGCTGCGAGAGAATCTGCTGACCGAGATTGAAAGATGGAACTTCTTCTGAGAAATCCTGCCCGTCGCCCCGGCTGATTTTTTCGACGATTTTGCTGACAAACTCTTTTTCGTCGGAGTTTCGTATAGATGCGTATGCAGCAGGTTTTTTATTTCTCAATATTTCTTCGAACGTAGGCATAGAAGGAACTTCTATCCGTGCAATTCTGCCATTGTCATCATTTTTGTTTTCCATAACTGACAATTACTCCTTGAGAACGTATTATACCATAAATTATGAAAAAAGCAAAAAATTGGTGAAATTAAAATTATTCCGGCCCTATCGAAAACTGAGTGAAATTTATAGGCGGATATTGAACAATAAGATTTTGTAAATCTTCCAGGGTTACGCGTTTAACCCGCTGAATTTCGTCTTCAATAGGCCTATACTTGCCTAAATAGACCCAGTTTAGACCAAGCTCAACCAGCCTTCCCATCGGAATCTCGTTTTTAATCGTAACGCCCGACAGGACCTTATTTTTGGCTTTCTGGAGTTCGGCTGCCGTGATTTTATCTTTATTCAGCGACTTGAAAATATTCTCGACAATTTGCATAGCTTTTGAGCTATTTTTCGCATCGGCCCGGACATAAGTGTAAAAAGCACCTACGCCGTCCATCGCTTCACAATGCATACTGGCGGTTTCAGCAATGGCAGTATCTACCAATTCCCAGAAAAACCGTGATCCGACCTCGTCGCCGATAATTTTCGCAAGCAGCATAGCGGCATAAGCCCTGTCGTCCTGGTATGAAACGGTCGGACTCATCAGGCAAATATGCTGAATATTAAGATTATTTTTTTTCTGAGATTCTTTCTTTCCGGTTCCGGCGAAATATTCGGTTTTTCGTTCGGCCTGTTTGGGTGTCCAGTTTCCGCATAGGCTTTCTATGTAATCGCAGATTTTTTCGAAGTCGAAATTTCCCGCAATCGCAGCGGTCATATTATTCGGAGCATATCTGCTTTCGAAATATTCTCTCATCTGTTTGCTTTTCAGAGCCTTTATGCTTTCGACCGAACCGAGCACGCTTTTTCCGCAGGGATGCGAACCGAAATGCAAAGTTCTGCAGCTTTCGCGGACATCGAACTCCGGCAAATCCTTATACATCGCGATTTCTTCGAGGATGACATTTTTTTCCATATTGAAATCGTCATCCCTCAGAGCGGGACGCATCAATTGACACCATAACTTTACGGTTCCGGCGAGTTGTTCAGGCAAAGTCGCTGCATAGTAAATGGTATTTTCTTCTGTAGTGCAGGCGTTGTATTGTGCGCCAATATCGTCGAAGATGCGGTTAACATCGTGAGCTGAAAGTTTGTCTGTGCCTTTAAAAATCATATGCTCGAGAAAATGGCTTACGCCGTTGATGTCGTCGGTCTCATCCCTTGAGCCGGTTTTTACAAAAAAGCCTGCTGCCGCCGACTGGGCGTCTTTATTGACTTCGCCGATGATATTCAGGCCGTTGGCAAGTTTTTTATGTTTTAATTCCATTATTGTATCGTTTTTATTTCTGTCGGTCCTATAGTTACAGAGCAGAATTTATCGAAAGGATTATTTTTCAGATATTCGAGAACGCTTTTAACGGTGGTTTTTTCTATATTCTGTTTTATTTCGTCAAGGCTGCGGACTTTTCCGAGCATATAGTAATCCGATGCGGCAGCACCAGACCTTGCTGAAGTAGATTCGCTTTGCATAACCAGTGCGCTTTGCAGTCCGATTTTTGCCCGCGCAAGTTCCTGTTCGCTTACGCCGTCGGCAAGACTTTTAAATTGCTGAATTATCACATCGTAAGTTTCCTGTGCCTTTTCGGGAGCACAGCCGGCGTAACAGCCGATGCCGGCCATTTCTTTGAGGCTGTGGAAACTAGCGCCGATAGCGTAACAAAGACCTCTTTTTTCTCTGACCTCGGTAAAAAGTCTTGAGCTCATACCGCCTGAAAGAACGGCGACAGCGAGCCTGGCGTTATAATAATCCTTGCTTTGAGCTGTTACAGAGCCTGTCATCAGGCCGATATGCACCTGAGCGCCTTCGTGCGGATAATGATGATGGGCAAGCGATTGTTTTTTTGCGGTTATATCTTTTGTTTTTTTTGGTTTTTCGGCGGCGAAGAGTTTTTCTCCAGCAGAGCAAAGTGTTTTGAAATCATATTTTCCTGCGACAGCCAGAATTGTCTGCGAAAGACTGAAATTTTCATCGAATATCTGTTTTGCTTTTTGGGCTGTAAGATTCTGCAAATCTTCCTGTTTGCCTGCGGTGTTTCTGCCCAGCGGGTCGGGATAAAAATGCTCCCTGAGCAAAAGCATCGTTTTATGTCTTGGGTCGTCGTCAAGGCTGAGCAGTCCCTGCAGCGCGAGTTGTTTTGAATATTCGAACTGCTGAGGTTCGAGAGCAGGTTTGAGGATGATATCAGCGTAAAGCTCAATGGCTTTGAGCAAATTTTCCGCTTCGAGTGCCGCCGCCAGGGCGATATGTTTCGATTCGACTGCGCTTCCGCGATGAAGACCCAAGCCGTCGAGAAGGTCAGTAAGCTCTCTGCTGCTTTTGCCGCCTGCTCCTCTGAAAATCCAGTCTTCAATTACCGCAGGTGCACCGCAGCAGCCGTCGGGCATTAGAGAAGCACCGCCCGGCAGAAGAAACTCAAACGCGGCAGATTGCACTCCGGCCACAGGAACGCCGATAATCGTCATTCCGTTGGCAAGTTTGTATATATCAGTTTTTTCAGGCATAAAAAATAAATATCAAAAAAGACAGGTAAAGAATATAAAGGTTTCTCCTGTATTTGCAACCTTGTTTTTAAGGGCAGATAGCGAAATTACGCAACAGCGGCTTCTTCATCTTCCTTCTCGGCCTCATAGCTGTCAAACGTTACGCTAATCTTCTTGCTGATGCCTTTCTGCTGCATAGTGATTCCGAAAAGCATATCGGCAATACTCATTGTTCGTTTGGCGTGCGTAATAATTACGAACTGGGAATTCTTTTTAAATTCCTGCACAATCAGGTCGAACCGCTCGTTATTTGCTTCGTCCAGAGCCGCGTCAACTTCGTCGAGGAAACAGAACGGCGAAGGCTTTGTTTTAAATATGGCAAACAGCAGGGCGATAGCAGTCATTGTTTTTTCGCCGCCGCTGAGAAGGCTGATGCTTCTGGGCTCTTTGCCCGGAGGACGGGCGATAATTTCGATGCCGCTTTCGAGAATATCTTCAGGCTGTTCGAGGATAACATCGGCTTTGCCGCCGCCGAAGAGTTTGCGGAATACTTCCTGGAAATTGATTCTTATCTGCTCGAAAGTTACAGCGAATTTGTCTATCGATTCTTTATTAAGGCGGTTAATCAATTGCTGAAGCTGATTTTTGCTATTGTTAAGGTCTTCAATCTGACTTGAGAGGAAATCATTTCTCTTTTCAAGCTCCTGCTGCTGTTCGATTGCGTCAACATTGACATTTCCGAGCCTTTCGATTTTTCCTCGCAGCTCGGCGATTTCGTCCTTGACGGCATCCCAGTTAATTTCGCCCGTTGCGTTATAGTTCTGATATTCAGCGGCCAAATCCATCGTGAGTTCTTCAGTTACCCGCTGCGTAAGGTCTGCGGCTCTGACATCGAGCTGACCCAATTCCAGTTTAAGCTGGCCAATCTGCTGGTCGAGTTCGGTTTGTTTAAGCCTGTCCTGCCGGAGCGTTTCTTCTGTCTGCCTGCGCTGCTCGATCATTGCATTAACTTCTTCGTGAAGTTTAACACTCTGCTCGTGAGCTGCCTGTTTTTGAGTAAGAAGTTCGGAAATTTCCGATTCGGTGCCGTTGATATCTTTTTGACTCTGGTCAATCTGCTCAACGCAGGATTTAATATTGCTCTGCGCAGAGGCAAGTTCGCCTTTGCTGTGCTCAATCTGGATATTGAGGCCGGCGATTTTCTGTTCGATAGCCTTTTTCTGTTCCTGGCCCTGGCCGATAAAGACTTTCAGTTCGGTAAGTTCGGCGCTGTTTTGTTCGAGTGTCTTTTTCTTTTCGGTAAGCTGCATTTCGAGCTGTTCGATGTGCGCAGTTCGCTGGGCGTTTACGGTTTCAAGTTCCTGAAGCTGCTGTTTGGACTGGTATTCCTTGTTAACGGTTTCGGAAATCTGTTTTTCAAGCGACTGAATTTCGCCTGTCAGAATCGGCTGTTCATCTGAAAGTCTCTTTATGTTTTGCTCGATTACGTTCAGGTCCGAAGCGACATTTGTTTTTTCAGTGTTGGCTTCGTAAACCGAAGTTCTGAAATCCTTGCAGAGTCTTTCGAGATGTTCGTTTTCCCTGATGCCCGCGGCCAATTTGTCTTCAAGACCTGAAATCTTCGCCGAGATTTGCTCCAGTTCGCCTGTGAGCTGGACGAGCCTGCTTTTTCTTGAAATCAGGCCGACTGTTTTTCCGATTGGGCCTGTGCTGAAACTTGCGTCGCTGTTAAGTATATCGCCGTCGATGGTTACAAAGCTGTAGCCGAAAGAGCAGAACGAGGCGAGCTCGAAAGCGTTTTGAATATTTTCAACGATAATAGTTTTCCCGAGCATCTGCCAGACAAGCTGGGCGTATTCGTGGTCGAAACTTACGAATTCCACGGCTCTGCCTAAAATGGCGTCTGTTTGCGGCAGGCCGATGCTTTCGACGAAAGGCTCAAGTCTGTCGGTGCAGATGAATCTGACTCTTCCGCCGGCCTGAGCTAACGCCTTATCGTTTAAAACCTGCTGCCAGCTATTAGCTACGAGTGCGTCGGCTTTGCCTTCAAGGGCGGCTTCTATCGCGGCGGCGTATTGCGGCTTTGCGCGGATGATATCTGCGATAATGCCTTTGATGAACGGTTTGTTTGTCGCGAGGATTTTCTTAACAGCGTTGTCAATGCCTTCGCGCCGGTCTTCCATATCGGAGATGACTTTAAGCTCGCTTTGTATCGCGCTTCGCTGTTCTCTTGCCTGCGCCAGCATTTCATTTGTCTGGGCGACATCCTGGTCAATCTGGTTTATCTGCTGGCGTTTGCTTTCGAGCTGCTGCTGCAGTTCGGTAATGACTTTGTTTATGTCGTCGAGCCGGGCCTGGTTCTGTGCTTTGCCGCCCAGCAGAGATTCGAATTGCTGCTGCGTCTGGCTGACCCTGTCGGCCAGTCTGTTTTTCTGGCCGCTGAGATTATTGCGGTATATGTTTGTGCTCTGAATTTCGTTATGAAGCTGTGCGGTGTGTCGGACGATATCTATTATTCCGGTTTTTTCGTCCTGCAGTTCTGATTCAGTCTCTGCGCAGGACAGGTTGATTGTTCTTATCTGCTCCTGAAGTTTTTCAAGGTCAGCGGATTTATGCTCGAGAATTGTGCTGATGTGCTCAAGTTTGGAAACGCTTTGTGTAATTTCCGTTTCAAAATCCGCCAGCCGTTGCTGAATCTGACTGATATTGTGCTCTTCGAGCTTGCTTCTGTCCTGCATCTCCTGAATTCTTTTACGGAGGAACTCGATTTTCTGCTGCTGCTGCTCTATCCGGCCTGTTATGCTGACAAGACTGTTATCGCAGCGATTGATTTCGTTTTCTTTTTCGGTAATCGCAGCGGCAAGAGTACTTAAATTAGCGTCATTTTGCGAAACCTGCGCAACGACAGCGGCTAACTGGTTCTGAAGCTCGTCTGCCTGAGCGGTTTTCTGTGTAGTTTCGGTTTTTATTTGATGATATTGAGCCAGTGAAAAAGTTACGCGCAATTCTTTGAGTCTTTGATTGTATTGCAGATAGCTTCTTGCTTTGCCGGCCTGGAGTTTTATGCTTCTTAACTGTTTTTGAACTTCGCCAACTATATCAGCCAATCTAAGCAGATTTTGTTCTGTGTTTTCAAGCCGACGCAGGGCTTCTTTTTTTTGCGCCTTGTATTTGCTGATTCCGGCGGCTTCCTCAAAAATAAATCTTCTGTCGGTTTTTGAACTGGTAAGGATTTGTGCGATTTGACCCTGCTCAATAATGGAATATGCTCTTACCCCGACTCCGGTGTCCATAAAGAGTTCGCGAATGTCTTTCAGGCGGGAAGCTTTATTGTTGATGAGATATTCGCTTTCACCGCTGCGATAAAGACGGCGTGTAATTACAAGTTCATCCTGCTCAAGGCCGAGTGAATTTGCCTGCGAGAAATGCAGACAAACCTCTGCCATTCCCATAGGTTTACGAGCCGCAGAACCACTGAAAATAACGTCCGACATCTGGCCGGAACGCAAACTCTTTGTGCTCTGCTCGCCTAAGACCCATTTTAAGGCGTCAACAACATTGCTTTTGCCGCAACCATTGGGGCCAACTATAGCTGTAATCTGCTGATTAAAATGGAATTCCGTCTTGTCAGCAAAACTTTTAAAGCCGTCCAAAACAATCTTCTCAAGTCTCAAAAGATGCCTCCGTACACCATAAGTATAGTAAAAATAAAGAGATATAAAATAACAAAAACAACTTACCTTAATTACCAAATCGGAAATACTATACTATATTATCGGTCTTAATGTGAACAATTAAATAGGTTTTTTTGCAAAAAATCGCTAAAAATAGCCACTAAGACACGAAGACACAAAATATAAAATTCAGATAAATAATGGCGCCCCCTGAGGGGTCTCCGCTCCGCTCCGACAAGTCGTTATTTTATTTTTAAAAATAAGGAGTTATGACCCATTCGACTGCGCTCAGGGCAGGCGGAAAATAAGGAGTTACAATAAATTTATCCTCCTGAATAAAGGAGTTATGGAAAAAAGTTCGAACAAAAACGTCATTTTTTTTAACAAACGTGTATGTTTTAATTGTTTTGCTCCTCGAAAAGCTAAAAAAACACGTCGAAATTTACAGAAAATGAGGCAAAAATGATGAAAAGTGAGTCCCGATGCGTCGGGATCTGCGCTTTGCTCCGAGGAAAATCAGGGTTTTTGGGGAGAAAATTGATGAATCTTTAATATCCAGAATTGCCCCCGCAATTTCTTGCGAAATTAAATCGGAGAGCTTCATTGGGGCGGGGGTCTCCCCCTACGGGGTCTACGTTGCGACTCCGACGCTCTGCTCCGATGCTTCGCTCCGAGGGGAATCCGCCTTAGGCGGACAAGTTTTTTAAGCGAACTTATTTGGTTGAGTTTGGAAAGAAGTTTTGACAAAAATTAAAAAGAGTAGAAAATGGGGGAAAATTACAAAGATGCCAAAAATCAATATAAAGGAATTATTTTAATCATATGCTAAATGTACAAAGTAAAACAGAAAGAATTTTATGAGCGGAGATGTAGCAAGTAAAAAAAGGCTCATTTCTATAACTGGCGGAAATATCCGTAATGGCCATATTTATATAAGTCGTCATCATGATTTTTTCCCTTTAGAATGTTATGAAAGCAAAAAGGGATTAGGTAAACCTCTAACACTTTTACCTGAAGGATTGAACAAAGAAATTGAAACAGACATTTCTCTTGATGGTACAAATGGAAAACCAAGAAATTTTTTCCGTAGAAGAGATTGGGTAGGCGAGTTCTTTAAGCATCATGACATTTGCGAAGGGGATGTTATAGCTATTGAGAAGATTGCCAAATACAAATACAAAGTATCTCCCTTCGAGGCTAAAAACGTTCGTGATGGTTGCGAAACACATTTGCATTGGTCCAAGCTTTCGCCAAACAAATTAAAGGTTATAGATCTTTTTGCCGGTTGTGGCGGATTCTCTTATGGACTCAAAAAGGCTGGCTTTGAAAATCTCTTGTCTGTGGAATGGGACAAATCGTGTTGTGACACATTTAAGACTAATATAAGTCCAAGAATACTTAATTGTGCTATTCAAGAAATAGAAACTTTTCCTGAAACCGACTTACTCGTTGGGGGCCCTCCATGTCAGGGGTTTAGCAATCTCGGTGAAAAAGTTCCCCATGACCCTCGCAGGCAGCTTTGGCGGTATTTCTTAAAAGCTATCAAGGATGCTAATCCTCTAATATTTGTTATGGAAAATGTTCCGCCTATTTTAAAATCTGCGGAATACCTGGAAATTGTTAAACAAGCTCGAAAACTAGGATATGAAGTAGAAGGTAGAGTTTTAAATGCCGCATTTTATGGAGCGCCTCAACAAAGAAAAAGAGCAATAATTGTTGGCAGTCGAATCGGAAAACCTATATTTCCAAAACCTACGCATCGATCACCGAATGACAATAATCAAACTGATTTGCCAATCTGGAAAACAGTCAAAGATGCCATAGGTGATATGGCTAAAAAACCTGATGGTGAAAACTGGCATATTGGGAGAAGTCCGACCGAACTATCCGAGAAAAGATATCGTTGTGTTCCTGAGGGGGGAAATCGTTGGGATTTGCCTCTATCACTCACCCCCGAATGTTGGAAACGTAAAACTAAAGGAGGAACCGATCTTTTCGGCCGTCTTTGGTGGAACAAGCCTTCAGTAACTATCAGAACAGAATTTTACAAACCAGAAAAAGGCAGATATTTGCATCCGGTGGAGCATCGTCCTATTACCCATCGAGAAGCGGCAAGATTACAAGGTTTTGATGATGATTTTGCATTTATTGGAAAAAAAATTGAGGTAGGAATACAGATCGGAAATGCAGTTCCGCCACCTCTTGCATATCAAATTGGTTTAGCTGTAAAGAAAGAAATTGAAAGATGGAGACACAAAAATAATGTCATCAAAAAAACTGCTTAAGAATCCAAGTGAAACAATTAATCTCTTAATTGCTGCCGTAGAATCTAAGCTTTCAGAATATAAGAGGAAATATAAAGGACTTTCATGGCGAGAGAAAATACTTTTGCTGGTAGAGCTTAATAAACCGGTAATAGATCTTGGAATATATTCTAATCCTGAAATGATAAAAGTCAGTGCCAGAGAGCGGTTACGACTATATTTTTTGGAAAATGTCGGACAAGTAATTGAAGCAAAAGAATTAGAAATTGTTGCGGGAATTTCTGAATATGCCAGAAGAATTAGAGAATTAAGAATTCAGGACGGTTATAAAATAATTACAGGTGCAAGTAACCTAGAAGATTTTACTATTAAACTTAAACCTACTCAATATGTCCTAATAGATAGAGGGCCTGATCGTAAAGCAGCCAGCAGATGGCATATAGCCAATAGAATCAGGAAAGAAAATCAAGGCGGCAGTAGAGGCCGTATATTGAAATATTTAAAAGAATTCGTAGGAGAGGTGGTAACAAGTGAAGAATTATTGTATGTTGCCAGAGCCAAAGAATATGGTCGAAGAATCAGAGAACTGCGAACTGAAGATGGTTATGCTATAGCTACCAATTTTACGGGCAGGCCGGATTTAAAAATGGGAGAGTATGTTCTCGAATCACTAAAGAGAGTGGCAGAGCCCCATGATCGCAAAATTCCTTTTGAAATACAAAAAGAAGTATATCAAAGAGATAAAAATTCATGCAGGCTTGATGGCTGGAACCGCAAAAGGTGGACAAAAGAGAATCCAAGGATATTAGAGCTTCATCATGTCGAAGAGCATGCAAAGGGCGGGAAGAATTCAGCTAATAACATAATTCTTTTATGTAGCAGTTGTCATGTTAAAGTACATTCAGGCAGGTTGAAGCTTCCAGTAAATATTTTAGATTAAATCATGGTCGATACTCTGACAATATTACAACGTCAGCTTTGTATGTCTCACAATCAAGGCAAAGGCACATCACCAGAGTTATTTGTGCGAAAACTTGTTTCTTTGCAAAAATTACGTTTTAGTTTACATAGAAAAGATTTACCTGGTTGTCCTGATATAGTTTTTCCAAAAAGTAAAAAGGTTATTTTTATTAACGGCTGTTTTTGGCATCGACATAGTTGCAAAAAAGGCATTTCAATGCCGGCGACAAGAAAAAAATTCTGGCAGGAAAAATTTAAAAGAACAATTGAAAGAGACAAACAAAATAAAAGCAAATTAAAAAAACTGGGGTGGCAGATACTGATTATCTGGGAATGCCAGACTAAAAGACCTGAAAAAATCGTCAGTAAGATAAAAGAGTTTTTAGAATAGTGACCTCCGGCACAGGTGCGGGGGTTAAGCAAATCAAATTTTATTCAACGACACGGAGTTCGGAGAAACCTGCTTCGAACATATCATATACTTCTTTTAGTTCGCCGTTGTAGAGGCGGATGCAGCCGCGGGAGCTTTTTGTGCCGATTGTCGATTCATCGTTTGTGCCGTGGATTGCGATGCCCTCTATGCCGCGAGTCCTGTTATCTGTTCCTTCCAGCCTAATCCAGCCGGAGCCGAGCGGATAATCGGGGTCGTCAGCGTGATATGTTTTTCCGGTGTCCGGGTCTGTCCAGGTCGGCTTAATGAGTTTGCCGCCGACTTTGGCGCGCCATAGTCCGACAGGTGTATCGTGACCCTCTTTGCCGAGGCCGATTTTATAACTTTTTATATAAATATTTTGCAGGTAGAGGTCCATCGTAAACGCTGATTTGTAAATAATTGCGTGGAAAGGGCCTTGCGCAATTTTTATTACCTGGTCTGCTCGAAGACCCTTGTCGCTGGCTATATTATTTATTCTCATAATAAACTCATACGGCACTTTGCATTTGGCGGCGATTTGAGCGAGCGAATCGCCGGGCTGGACCTTATAACTCGAGCACAGGTCGTCGCCGAGCTGAATCGTCTTTGTGAAAAGCCATTGGTCGGCCAGGGCGGTCATCTGCTTTTTTACCATTTCTCTGACAGAGTCGGGCAGCGGCGACATATTAAGAATATCGTTATAAGAGTTCCTTGCGACTATAATCTTGCCGCTGTCGGCATCGTTTTGTGCCTGTTTAAGCAATTCCATTACGTGCGGGCTTGCTGCGATGTTTGCATCAGTAACGGAAGCGGTTTTGCCGGGCTTTGCAGTCTTTGCGGTCTGCTGAGTTGTATCTGTAACAGGCGCAGTATTCTGGACAGCTTGTTTTCTGCCGAACGGATAGAAAAATAATCCAGCCGCGGCGATGATAATAAGAGCGATTATCGAATAATAAATTATTGTTTTATTTCTGTTTGGTCCGTAACTGGAAATTGCCATTTTAATAATCCTTTACAATCTCTGAACCCCCACTAAAAGTGGGGGCTAAACATAAAATTATTTTTTCTTGAAATACGTTACTCCCTCGTCGGTAACGAGCATATCTACCGGCCGGTCATGTTCCGTTATCGGCACGCTATCCAATAACTGCTCGGAGAAGCTGAATCCGCATTTTATAGCGCGAAGTTTTTCATTCGAGAAAAATCTGTCGTAGTAAGAGCCGCCGCGTCCGAGCCGGTTGCCTTTGATGTCAAATGCCATACCCGGCGTTACGATAAGGTCGATATCTTCGAGCAGAACCGGCGTGCCTGTTACCGGATTTCGAAGTCCGCCTGCTTCGGTGGCGATTCCGGTTTCCAAAGAAGTTATCTCGACAGCTATCATATGCCTCTGCTGCCAGGAAATTTTGGGCACTGCGATTGTCTTGCTGTGCTGCCACGAAAAGAGAATAAAATTCGCTGTGTCCACCTCGTGCGGAAGCGAAAGAAATGTCATTATCGTGTTGGCACTATGGAATTGGGGCGTTTCAATCAGGAGTTTGCACGCCTTTTGACTTTTGTCTATCCGCTGCTCTTCAGTCATCCTGCCAAGCTGCGTCCTTATTTGCTGCCGAAGCTGCTGTTTGTCGTCCATTCAGTATCCCTCCGCTGGATTCGTAATCAGGACTTTACCTCTTTTAACATATTTTCGAGCTTTTGCAAATAATCCTTCATAATTTTTTCCCTTCCCCGGGCCGTAGGGCTGTAATAAGCCGTTTTGCCCGGCAGATATTCCTGACCCACAAATCCTTCCGGCCAGTCGTGCGGATACTTATATTCCGCGCCGTAACCCTGCTTTTTCGCACCTGCGTAGTGAGAATCCTTCAAGTGCTTGGGCACAGGGATGGTTCGTTTGGTTTTTACATCGCTCAAAGCCGACCATATCGCCTTTGCCGAGGCGTTCGACTTCGGCGCGCAGGCGATATAAATCGCCGCCTGGGCAAGCGGAAGCTGGGCCTCGGGAAATCCGACAAATTCCGATACCTGGATTGCCGCGGCAGCGAGAACCGTAGCCATCGGGTCTGCATTTCCCACATCTTCGGCTGCGCAAACCGCTATTCGGCGGGCGATGAAACGGGGGTCCTGACCGCCTGCGATGAGTCTTGCCAGCCAGTAAACTGTCGCGTCCGGGTCCGAGCCTCGCATACTTTTCTGCAGCGCGCTGGCGAGGTCGTAATGAGAATCGCCTGTCGGGTCGAACACGATTGCTTTTTGCTGGATGGATTCTTTGGCGACTTCAATGTCGAATTTTATAGATTCTATTCCTGAATTTTTTTGCGACATCACGCCGATTTCAAGTGCGGTCAGTGCCTTTCGGCCATCGCCGTCGCTCATTATCGCGACATATTCCAACGCATCTTCTGTTGCGCGAACATTTAAACCGCCCAAGCCTCTTTTCTTGTCTGCCAGTGCTCTTTTAAGCAGTTCCATAATTTCGGATTTTTCCAAAGGCTTAAATTCAAAAATTGTGCTGCGGGAAATCAAAGGCGAATTGATTGCGAAGTATGGATTCTCGGTCGTCGCACCGATAAGAAGGATTACGCCGGTTTCGACATCGTTTAATAGGACATCCTGCTGGGCGCGGTTGAATCGGTGAATCTCATCTATAAATAAAACGGTTTTTCCGCTGCTGGTTATGAGTCTGTCTCTTGCCTGCTGAATAACCGTGCGAATGTCGGCGACAGAAGCGGCAGGGGCACTTAGGTAATGAAATTTGGCGTTGATTATATTGGTGATTATCGTCGCCAGCGATGTTTTTCCTGTGCCGGGCGGGCCGAAAAATATAAGGCTGCTAAGCGAACCGGCGTCAAGCATTCGCCGCAGGAGTTTGCCGGGGCCGATGAAGTCTTTTTGGCCGGCAAATTCGTCCAGAGTCTGCGGCCGCATCCTCGCCGCAAGCGGTGCATTTGACTGGAGTTGCGCCTTTTCCATATCCGAAAAAAGCGAATTGTTTTTGCCTGTTTCTGCCATAAAATACCATTATACCGCCTGATATTTTAAATTTCCAACCTCGATTTTAGATTCTCCTGCCTTTAAGAGTGCGGTTTATGGTTGTTTTGACGAATTTTTAACGCTATAATTTCCCCCGATATGAAAACAAGGATGTAATACAGGAGATATAATTGGACGAAATCAGAAAAACACTATCCATTCTCAAAAGTCGCTGGCTTGAGGCTGTCTTAATAATCGGGCTTTTGGCTCTCAGTGAACAGTTAATTTATCTATTACCACGTATATTTCACCCACGAAATATTAGATTTATAAATATGAGCATATATTTAGTAAATATATGTGTATTGTTGTTTGTTCTGTTAATTACGGGCGGTTTCCTGCGAACTGTTTATCTCGAACAGAAAAAGCGGCAATCGCTGCTTAACCTGATACGGATTGGCAATCACTTTTTCTCAAGACTTTTTAGATTTCGCATATTGTATGCGGCTGTCTTTATGTTTTGGTTCGGTGGGCTTTATTGGATATCTCAAATAACAGTTCTAAGTATGGATTCGAATATTTTCCGACTTGTTAATCAGGCAGGCAGCACGATTATAAAATTTATTTTGGCCAAACCGATTTTGCTGGTTCCTGCGTTAATAATCGTTGGTGATTGCGACTTATTCAAAAGTTTTGGTTTTATGAGACAAATCAGGCTGTTGAAGGCAAAGCCGCTATTGGCAGTTTTTCTTGTTCAGATTGTTTTATCGCTGTTTTTTCAATACTTTCATAATGTGTCCGCACAGGTATCATGGCATTTTCTATTTTACATATTGCGATCTGTTATATTGCAGTTTTTATCTCTATCTATTCAGATAATGGCTGTAAACTTTGTAGGCTCGTCTGGCATTGAATGCAACAGAGAACAAATCGTGGGAAGTTAAATTATTCTCTCTTGCTCAGTAAAAATATAACGCTACAATCCATATCCGGCTGTTTTTAAAATCGGATTTTAGGAAATATTTTTATGGCTCATAAAGATTGGTCGAAAGCATCTGAAATAGAATTAATCGAATATATTCAGCAGCAGCATTTCATATTAAGAGAAAAATTGCAGAAATTGCAAACGCTGATTCAGGGCGCAGAGTTGAGCGGGACATTAAATTCTTTGCGGGAATTTTTTCCCGACTTTAAAACTAAATTGGAAAACCATTTTGTCAGTGAAGAGCGGATACTCCTGCCTTATATTCGTCAGATGGTTGATTTTAATAATAATCGCGGTCCCAAACCCCAGTTCCACTCCGGCAGCATAAAAAATCCTATCAGCCAGATGGAATACGAGCATGACCTGACAGAAAATATTATGCTGGCTAAAATTCGCGATATAACTAACAATTATCAGCTGCCGCCCAATTCCGGCGATGAGCTGAAAGCTCTTTATGATGGCCTGAAAGATATTGAAACAAATCTCAACGAACACATTGATATTGAGAATAATATCTTATTTCAGTTGGCTATCGAATTAGAATTGAATTTGAAACACAAAAAATAAAAGGATGCCGATGGGCCGCTATTTATCCATCCACTAAATTGAAATTTTCATTCCTTCGCTTCTGCTGAAAATCTTTCCGCTGTTTGCAGTCCGGCTGCAACTTCAGGTATAATTCCTTTTCGCGCGTATATCGGGTGAACCAGCATGCGGATAGCCGGCAGCTTTTTGGCAAAAAACAGCATAATTATAAAACTTAAAATTCCGCTAATCAGCACAGTATGCGGAGCCCCGATATGCTCGGCCAAATATCCGCTAAGCAGGCTGCCGAATGGAGCCATTCCTATAAATGCCATTACATGAAGGCTAAGCACTCGGCCTCGCATATTATCATCAACTATCGATTGAAGAATTGTGTTTATTGACGCCAATTGCACCATTATTCCATATCCCGGCAGTGCAATAAATAATACAGACAGCCAGATATTTCTCGAAAACGAAAAACCGATAACTCCTGCCGAGAAAATGCCTGCTGCCGTAACAACGACCTTATCCAGTCCGTGCACAGTTTTCCGTCTTGCAAGGAGCAGTGCGCCGATGAATGCGCCGATACCCGTTGACCATAAAAGAAAACCGTAAGTTTGAGGCCCTCCATGTAAAATGCTCTTGGCAAATACGGGCAATAAGACCGCGTACGGCATCGATACAAAACACATAGCCGCCGTGTATAAAAGAATCGAGCGTATTGGCATAAAACCAAACGCATAAGACAGGCCGTCTTTAATGCCGGAAAGCATAGCGCCGTTATGTTTTGTTTGGGTACTGTACGTCAGCCTCATTGCGGCCAGAGAGTAAATAACAGCAATGAAACTTATAGCGTTAATAAAGAAACAGGACGCTTCGCCGACTTGAGCAATTAAAAAGCCTGCTACCATAGGCCCGATTTGCCTTGCAAGATTGAATATCAGGGAATTCAGTGCAATAGCATTAGGCAAATCTTTTTTATCATCAACCATTTCCACGACAAAGGCCTGTCGTGTCGGCATATCGAAAGCATTTACTATTCCCAGGAAAATCGAAAGCAGAATAATCTTCGGTATTGTTACGATGTGAAAGGCGACAATTAAGGCAAGAGTAAGTGCCTGAATCATCGCCAGGATTTGAGTGATAATGACAATTCTCCGCCGCGGCCAGCGGTCGGCGAAATCTCCACCTATCAGGCAGCCGAGCAAAATGGGAATCTGTCCGCTGAATGAAACAAGACCAAGATAAAATTCTGAGCCGGTCAGCCTGTAAACCAGCCACCCGAGCGCAGCCATCTGCATCCATGTGCCGATAACCGATATGCCCTGGCCGACAAAAAATAGTCTGTAATTTCTGTGCTTTAAAGCTCGCAGTATTAATTTAAAATTGCTCGCCGACTGCGAACCATTATTTTCCGTTGTCATTTTTATTCCTAATCCGGTTCTAATTAACCGAAAGTATTCTGCAAATGGGGGATTATAACACACATTGCCTTTGAAAACTATTATGCTTAATTCCATATACTCCTTTTTGACGAGGGGGCAATTGTAAGTATGTGGTTTGAGCCTTTACTTATAGGACTATACCTTAAAAAATCCGCAAATTCCATGAGAGATATAAGCGTGTAATTATTTATATTTAAAGGACTTATTGATATTTAACGATAATTGATTTGAAAGAGCAGGTTTTTATTTGACTTTATATGAACGATAATTCATAATATGAATATGAGCTCATATCTCATGGATGATACCCATAATTAAGAATAAGGAATATTTTATGGCTAATGTTGAAATGACACGGAAAGAAAGGGAAAAACTGATGCATAAGGATGCTATCCTTAATGCGTCTGTGCGTCTGTTTTCCGATAAAGGATTTCATAATGTTTCTATGCAGGATATCGCCGAGGAATCAGAGTTTGCCGTCGGCACTCTCTACAACTTTTTCCAGAGCAAGGAGCAGTTATTCACCGAACTGATGAATAATTGCGCTGATAAAATTTATAATACGCTCTGGCCTATTCTGGAAAGCAATCTCCGCCAGGATGAGAAACTCAGAACAT
Source organism: Phycisphaerales bacterium (assembly GCA_003142595.1). GTDB lineage: Bacteria > Planctomycetota > Phycisphaerae > Sedimentisphaerales > UBA12454 > UBA12454. The sequence goes on along the minus strand of PLMU01000007.1, from coordinate 160,949 downwards.
TTGTTCGGGCATACGCCAAATTTGCCGAAGATAACATCGAATTCATAAGACTGTATATTTCCGAATATGGAACTTTAACACTTATACTGCCGCACGACGGCCATGCCGAGAAGATTAAAGCAGTCATAGACGCGAAAATCTCGGATATTATTAAATCAGGAATAAAAAATAATATCTTTCGTCCTGTGGATACTGAAATTATAACGCTGGCGCTGCTGTCAACAATCAGGTCTTTCATATTTGAATCGTCAAAGGAATTTAATAAGGCCAAGGTCGAACAGGGTCTGAAAAAAATAGAGCAGCTCTTCGTCGATACTCTTTTGATACCGGAGAATCGCAGCAATGGTTAGAGCAATGAATAAAATATTGTTTATTGGGTCGCTGTCATTAATTTTCCTTGCCGGCTGCAGCCATTTTGACGGCAGGGCGGTCAGAGAAAAAAATGCAAAAGAGTATCGCAGTAATCTTGTAAGCGAAACTAACGAAATTCTTTCGACCAAGCAGTCTTTTGGACTAAATGACTGCATTTCAATTGCTTTACAAAACAATCTGCAGGTTAGAGCCTCGCAGATTCAGCAGAAAATAGCAAAGCTCGAAAGAAAAGTTTCCTTTGCCAATTTCCTGCCCGCTGTAAACCTCGACTATACTTCTACAAGATGGAGCCAACAGCCGAAAATAATGTCCGGAGGGAGTCCTGTTGCCATGCAGGACCAGTCTATAAGAGATATCACCTGGCAATTCCAGATGTCCATATTCGACCCGTCAACGTGGTTCTTGTACGCAATGCACCAGAGAGGCGAGGAAACCGCCCAGATTGTTACTAAATACACGGCGCAGTTGACTGTTCTCGATGTTGTCATCAATTACTATCACTGCTTGATGCTGCAGCAGGAGTTACAGGCTTTACATAGCCATCTCGATGCGGCCAAAGAACTCGAAAAAGAAACCGGCCAGCTTTATAGCCAGGGCCAGGTCGTCGAATGGCAGTATCAGCAGACTCAGGTTGCTGTTCTTTCGCGTCAGACAAACTTTAATCGAACTGATTATGCCTTGAAACAGGCTTATGCCGATTTGCTGGCTTCAATGAGCCTGTCGCCTTTGGCAGAGATTCAGCTTAATATTGAACAGCCGTTAAAAGAACCCAATGAACCTTTGGAGAATCTCGTTTACAAAGCGCTGATTGAAAATCCGCAGCTTCAAATCGCCGACAGGAACGTCGCTATCGAAGAGGAAAAAGTTAAAGTCGCTTTGGCAGCGTTTCTGCCGAGGCTGACAGTATTTGCAAACCACTCGACAACTTCGGATTCGTTTGAGGTTCCTAGTGCTTTATGGTCTTACGGTTTTGCCGGAACTATGACGATATTTAACGGATTCGCGAATATAAACGAGTATAATGCGGCAAAGGAACGAAGAAAAGTTTCATTCATCGAAAGAGAGCAGCAAACGCTGGTCGTAATGCTCCAGGTTTTAAAGGCGTATCTCAATCTCGAAAACGCCAAAGACGAGCAGCTCTTTGCCGGCAGGTCGTTTGATGTTATTTCAAAACATTCCGATGAAATATATGAAAAATGGAAACAGGGCCAGGTCCAAAGCTCCGAAATGCTCAATATGATGGCTGAAAAAGACAACGCGCAAATGGAATTTATGAACAGCAACTTCCGTTTGCAGGTTTGCATAGCGACGCTTCAAAATGTGATGGGAATTACTGATATACAATCAATTGACGAGAAAAAAAATGAATCTAAAAAACATTAAAAAGGGAAAAACCAGTCATCTGGTCGCTATCGCGATAGTGACAGTGTTAGTCGGCATATTTGTGACGATTTATATTATTCGCAGCTTCAGCCGCGTTTCCACCGACGATGCCTATATAACCGGCAGAACCCATACTATCGCAGCCAGGATTATGGGCACGGTCAGCGATGTAAATATAAATGATAATCAGAATGTTAAGCAGGGCGATGTCCTTGTGAAGATTGACCCCGCCGACTATGAGTTGGCAATGCACCGTGCACAGGCCGATTTGGATGCCGAAAACGCACGGCTCCTCGACGCCAACGCCGGGGTAAAAGTTGCCCAGGCCAATCTGGAACTTCAGCAGGCTTCGCTGAACCAGGCGAATCTCGACAAAAACAGAGCCGAAGCACTTTATCAAAAAAGTGCGATGCCCAAAGAGCAATATGAAAAAGTTTTCACAGCGTATGATATTGCCGCTGCGCAGGTAAAGGCCGCAAATCAGCAACTCGAAAAAGCCAAATCATTTGAAATCGTTGAGCAGGCCCTGATAAAACAGAAACAGGCGTTTCTGGATACTGCCCAGCGTGACCTTACCTACACAATAATTTATGCGCCATCCAGCGGTTATGTAACCCAGAAATCCGTAGAAGTTGGCAATCAGATTCAGCCCAGCCAGCCGCTTATGGCGGTTGTTGCTCTCGATGATATATGGATAGTCGCCAATTACAAAGAGACGCAGTTGGAGAAAGTCAGGCCCGGCCAGCGCGTAAAAATTAAAATCGATACTTTCCCCGGCAAAATTTTCTCCGGCAAAGTGGACAGCATTATGGCCGGAACTGGTGCGGTCTTTTCGCTTTTCCCGCCTGAAAATGCCCTCGGCAATTATGTGAAAGTCGTTCAGCGAGTCCCGGTAAAAATTGTTTTCGATAAGGACCCCAACAACGCCGACGTGATGCGGATTGGTATGTCCTGTGTCCCAACCATCATTACCAAAGATTAAAAATGGGCAAGGTAAACAAGTGGATTGTCGCTATATCGGTTGTGCTTCCGACTCTTCTCGAAGTCATCGATACTTCTGTTGTTAATGTTTCGCTCAATCATATACGCGGCAGCTTATCGGCTGGCGTCGATGAAGCGACATGGACCGTTACCGCTTATCTTGTGTCCAACGCCATAATTATTCCCATGACCGGCTGGCTCTGCAGCGTTTTCGGCAGAAAACGTTATCTTATGTTCTCTGTTGTGCTCTTTACTTTTAGTTCTTTTATGTGCGGTAGTGCAACAAGCCTGGCGATGCTCGTCTTTTTCAGAATCGTCCAGGGCATCGGCGGCGGGGCGTTGCAGCCTTTGTCCCAGGCAATTCTTCTCGAGGCGTTTCCTCCCGCTGAGTATGGTATGGCGATGGCAATGTTTGGCGTCGGAGTGATGTTCGGCCCGATTGCCGGGCCGGTGATGGGCGGATGGATTACAGATAACTGGTCCTGGCCCTGGGTTTTCTACGTCAACATTCCAATCGGAATTATTTCAATTATTATGATTACGATTTTCATACACGACCCGGCTTATGTAAAAAAACTCAGAGAGAAAATCGATTATTGGGGACTGGGGCTCATCGTCGTTGGTATCGGAGCTCTGCAAATAGTTCTCGACAAAGGGCAGCGCGAAGACTGGTTCTCATCCGCTTTTATTACAAGACTTGCCATAATAGCGGTAGTTTCTCTTGTTCTGTTTGTTATTGTCGAGCTTAGAATACGCGAGCCGATATTAAATTTAAGGGAATTTAAAAATATACCCTATGCTTCCGCCAATATTATTCAGTTTTTTGTTTTTTTTGTGCTCTTCGGAAGTATCATATTGCTTCCAATTTTTCTTCAGAGTCTTATGGGATACAACGCCTTTCTTGCCGGCATGGCTCTTGCCCCCGGCGGCGTAGCAACCCTCATTATGATGCCCATCGTCGGAAAACTCACAACTAAAATTAATCCCAAGTACATTTTGTTTTTAGGCCTGGTTATTCTTGGTTATTCGATGGTTATGATGATACGTTTTAACCTTTCCATCGATTTCCAAATGGCCGCTTTACCAAGAATTGTTATGGGGTTTGGTATGGCGATGGTTTTCGTCCCGCTGATGAGCATGGCTTTCGCCACAATTCCCAAAGAAGAAATGGGAAACGCCACCAGTATATTCGCTTTGCTGCGAAATATCGCCGGCAGTTTCGGTATTGCGATTATGACAACAATTCTGGCGCAAAGAGTGCAATTTCACAATTATCGCTTTGTCGAGCATCTTAATCTCTATGACCCCCGTTATCAAATGGCTCTGCATAACGCGACGGCTCTCGTGCAGGCAAAGACTGGAGTCGCAAATGAGATGGCCGCCAACGGCTTGATTTATCAAAGGTTGATGCAGGAGTCAAACTTGTTTTCTTTCACGGATGCTTATTATATCGCAGCTGTGATAATAGCTTGTATTCTGCCGCTCGTGTTTTTACTTAAACGCCCGATACATTCAGCCTCTCCTGTAATGGCACATTAATCAGATTTTGATTGACGTTGAAGACATTTAAAGGTATTAAATAGGCTATTAAAGGAAATAGGGGGTAATTATTTTTTACGGAGGTTGTAATGATAAAGTTAGCGATGATAGGTGCGGGCGGATACGCTTTCAATTTAATGAAATGGATGTGGGAGATTCCAGATAAGTACCAAATCGTAGCTGCTAAGAGCAGACCCACCAGCATATCGCCCGGCAGGACCGCCTGTCAGGAAAAGGGCATTCCGGTTTATGACACTGAAGACCAGCTCATCGAAAAAGTCAAAGGCAAAGCAAACGTAATATATATTCCAACTCCGATTAACACGCATTTCAACCTGACAAAAAAGTGCATCGCCGCAGGCTTCGACGTTTTTCTCGAAAAGCCGCCTGTAGCCATTATACAGGAGCTCGACGAGCTGATAAAATTCACCTCGCAGCACGGTAAAAAAGTGCCCGTTGCGTTTCAATATCTTCATTCGACAATCGTTCAGGAATTGAAAAAACGAATCGTCGAAGGCCGATACGGCAAAGTTAAACGCGTAAAAGGTATGGCCGGCTGGCCAAGGTTCGATTCATATTTCAGTCGAAGCGACTGGGCAGGCAAACTCCGCCTCAACGGCGAATGGATTCTCGATGGCACGATTAACAATCCTCTTGCTCATATGCTGGCCGACCAGCTTTACCTTGCCTCCGACAAGGCAGGCGAAATGGTCCAGCCCGTAAGTATCGAAGCCGAATTGTATCACGCCCATAATATCGAAAGCGAAGATACCAGCAGCATCAGGATTATTACAGATAAAGGCATCGAGGTTTTGTTTAATACCACGGTTTGCTCTGATGCGAAACTCGATACGTCTGTTATTATCGAATGTGAAAAAGCCAAAATTGAATATAACGCCTTCTGCAAAGCGACAATAACTCTTTCAACCGGCGAAGTCGAAAAAATTGACGACCCCGTCGAAAAGCGCGTCAATATGCTCAAAAATCTTGCAGACTGCTATGAAAACAAAAAACCTTTTATCGTTACTCTGCAGACCTGCCGCCCGTTTGTGCTCGTTGTAAACGGTGCATTTGAATCCTGCGGCGGAAATCCTCCTGCGATTGACAAAAAATATATTACACTTTCCAAACAGGCCGAGCCGCCGGCAGCCGATACGATCAAGACGGTAATCAATGGTATTGATAATGTCTTGAAAGAAGCCCACGAAAAAGGCAAACTCTTCTCCGAAGTCGGCGCACCCTGGGCCAAAAAGCCGAAAAAATTCGATTTAAAAGGCTATAAAAAGTTCCCAACTATTGCCAAATTCGATTGAAATAAAAAATTGCTTAACCCCCGGATCTGTGCCGGAGGGATGCCCCGCTTTGCGGGGTTTAGTATGTATTATAAATTGGAGATATCATAAAATACGAATATGGTATTCCCGAATTTGAAGGGTTATATGACTTGGTTTGAACTTGTATCGAGTGCATTCAGCGGAGGAATGGCAGTTAAAGTGTTGGATTATCTATACGAAGAATATAAGCACAGGTCAGAAAAAAAGAAATCCGCAAAGGAACTTGTTAACTACCATGTGGATCCTATACTACTAACTAACGTACTTACTTGTCAAGAGGATAAATAGAGGAATTAGGAACTAGTCTGCCTACCTATTTTTTAATTTTGCTTTGTCATTTTACTTTTTAATATTTGATATATTCTTCGTGCGTCTGGAGTTTACCCCGTGAGATGCAATTCGCTATCTCATCGGGGTGGTGAAAATATATCTTTTATATCTACGAAATCTCAGATCAAAAAAACGTCGAAATAATTAAAAATCTGTGCAAATCTGTGGCTAAAAACGAAAAATTTTCAAAATCTTTACTAAAACTTGTCCTGCCAAAAACTTACAAAAAAATCCTCCTCGAAAATAAAAGACTTACATAATTTTTTTGTCTGTCAGCGGAACTGCAGCGGCGACATTTTATAGATTTTCTTGAACGTTCTATAGAACGTTGACAGATCTTCATAGCCAACTTCGAAGGCAATGGCCGCTACCGATTTGTCGGTATGTTTAATCAGTTCAGATGCCTTTATACATCTAATAGAATTCAGAAATTTTATAAAACTGCTTCCGGTCAAATTTCTGCACAAGTTTGTAAATTGTCTTTGAGATACTTTTGCCAGCCTTGCCGCATCAGAGAGACTGTATTGTTCGTGGGAGTTTTGAGAAATAAAATCGATTACAGCTTTAACTCTCTCGCGGCTGGTCGAAGGATTCCCGGAAGTCTTTTGTTTGGCCTGCTGCAGTCTGGCTCGGTAGATTTGCAGAATAGCAAGACTCAGATATTGTTTTATGGATAGTTTGTATCCCGGCGGTTTTGTGTTCTGTTCATACAGCATCTGCCTTAGATATCTTTTGATATTTTCAGAGTAGTATAATGGCAGCGCAAAAGGTTCTGTCGAGGCAAACAGATAATCGATTATATATTTATTTAGCCCCGAAACTGCTGTGTCAAAGTAAAGAGAAAATACGGTCATAGCCTTGCGGGGTTTATCTGAGAGTTTATGATTTTTTTCTTTTTCGAGAGTGATGACCGAATCAGCATTGACAGGGAATGATTTGTTTTCAAATTCAAATACCCCTTGTCCCGATGCCACATAAAGAATACTTGGGTGGTTATGCTTGTGGGCGGCGTTTAAAGTCGGCAGTCTTGCTATATGACTTTCGGCCAGCACTCCGTAGTCCGGTAAATCGGTGTTTTGGCTGAAAATATGCGATTTTTGTGTATTTTCACTTTCCATAACTGCTTATTATAGCAGTGTTTTCAGGAAAATCAAGAAAAATTGCCTAAAACGCCAATGAATATTTTCCGCTTTTACAAAGACAAAATATCAGTTTACAGATAGGATATTTTTATTAGAAACCCTTTATTTTTTTAAAAAGAAGGACTTATGGAAGCATTACGCATCAGACCAAAGAAACAGAACGTATGGGATTTTGATTTAAGCGGTATCGAGCAATTGCACAAGCTTGCCAATTCGCTTTCAGTCAAAATCGAAACAAGCGAAGACATTTCAATTCTGGCTCAGCCGGTAAAAATTGGCAAGCTCACCGCGCCAAACTCTTTTGCGACACAGGCGATGGAAGGCTGCGACGGCGATTCGCAAGGCAGGCCGGGGCCATTGACTTTCAGGCGATATAAACGTTTTGCCGCCGGCGGAGCAGGCATTATCTGGTCTGAAGCGATAGCGGTTGTTCCTGAGGGAAGAGCCAATCCTCGCCAGCTTTGGTTTAATAAAGACAGTCTGGCAACGTTTAAAGATATGATAAGCAAGGCTCGCGAAGCTGCGTGGGCACGATTTGGCAAAAATCATAATCCGATTTTTGTTGCTCAATTGACTCACAGCGGAAGATATTCAAAACCTAAGGGCATATCTGAACCAATAATTCCACAGCACGACCCATACAGGGACGTGATGGTTCCACAGTATCCGCCAAACGCAAATGCTAAAAAGAATCTGTCGCCTGACTGGCCGGTTGCGACAGATGAATATCTTGACCAGTTGCAGGAGCGATTTGTCGAGGCTGCGCAAATAGCGTTTGAAGCGGGATTCGACGCAGTTGATATAAAAGCATGTCACGGCTATTTGATAAATGAAATATTTGCCTGCTTTAATCGTCCCGGCAAATACGGCGGAAGTTTTGAGAACCGAACAAGAATTCTGCTTGAGATTATGGAAAAGATTCAGGCCAAGCTCGGCAAAGATAAATTAGTTACCACGCGTTTCCCGATGTATGACGCTATACCGTATCCTTACGGATGGGGCGTTGATAAGAACGATTATACTAAACCTGATTTTACTGAGCCTAAAAAGCTGCTCAAACTTCTGGCGGAAAAGGGCGTAAAATTCATCAATACTACTGTCGGCAATCCTTATTACAGCCCGCATATGGGCAGACCTTACAATGAGCCGATTATCGGCGCTTATGAGTCGCCGGAGCATCCGTTAATTGCACTTACAAGGATTCTCAATATTACCGCGGAAATTCAAAAAGCTGTGCCGGATATGGTTGTCGTCGGCACAGGTTATAGCTGGCTGCGGTCGCTATTGCCTTATGTCGGCGCGGCGAGCAAGAAAAATGGCAGAGTTACGGTCGTTGGCGCAGGCAGAATGAGTTTCGCTTATCCGGATTTCCCAAATGATATTATTAAGAAGGGAAGATTAGACCCTGAAAAATGTTGTATAGGCTGCAGCGCATGCACGCAGATTATGCGCGACGGCGGAATGGCCGGTTGCGTTGTTCGCGATAATAAAGTTTACGGCCCGATATTCGAGCGCGGCAGAATGGGCGACAGGACAAATCTTGTGCGGCTTGCCGACGCGTGCAGAGAATGCGGCGATGCTACCTGCAAGAGAGCCTGCCCGGCTGGAGTTGATATTCCGAAATTCATCAAGCTGTTCCTCGACGGCGACGACAGGGGCGCTTACGAAGTTATAAGAGAAGCGAATATATTGCCGGAAGTTTGTGCGTGGCTGTGCCCGACGCAGGACCTTTGTGAAGGAAGCTGTATGCAGAATTTCCTCGGCGATATGGCGATGTCGATATCTGATATTCAGCGTTACCTGGCTGTTCAGGCCAATAGAAACGGCTGGGCGAAACTGCGAATACCTTCTAAATCAACCGGCAAGAAAGTTGCTGTTTTAGGCGCCGGCCCGGCGGGATTGACTTGTGCGGCAAGGCTTGCCGAAATGGGACATAAAGTAACGGTATTTGAATCGAGAAACGAATCGGGCGGTATGGTAAAAGGAGTTGTCGCTCGCGAAAAGCAGGGTATGAGCATTGAAAATGAGCTGAAAGCGATATTCGAATCGGCACCGGCAAAGAGTCTTGAATTTCGTTTTGGAAAAGCTCTTACCTCAAATTATAACCTCGATAAAATAATGGCGGAAGGTTTCGATGCGGCGTTTGTTGGAATGGGACTTTGGGAATCCAAAACGCTGCACAAAGGCGGAAAACTTGACGGCTTGTGGGGCGCACTGGAATTTCTGGGCGATATAAAAGCCGGAAAGAAAGTTGACCTTACCGGCAAACGAGTCGCTGTAATCGGCGGCGGAAATACCGGAATGGACGTTTGCGTCGCGGCAAAACAGGCCGGAGCAAGCAGCGTTTATATGATTTGCTTCGAATCGTTTGTTACAATGCCTGCATGGCTGAGTGAACGGCAGCATACTTTGACGGAAGATGTGTCGTTTATGAACCAGTTTATGCCAAAAGAATATGTGAACGGCAACGGTAAAGTCAGAGGCATAAAAATTAATCATGTCAATCTTGCCGAGCCGGATGAAAAAGGTTTCCGCGCACCGATTGAAATTCCCGGAGCGGAAATTATGATTGATGTCGATGTGATTATCGAGTCCCTGGGCCAGAAGTCCGTGAAAGATTTAAAAACTATTTTGCCCGGCGTTGAACTTACCGCTAATAATCTTGTTGCGGTCAAGAACGGCAGTTTCGCGACGAGCCGAAAAGGCGTTTACGCAGGCGGCGACATTATCAACGGCGGAAAAATGGTTGTAACGGCGGTAAGCGACGGCACGAAAGCGGCCGAGCAGATAAATCAGTTTCTTAAAGGTTAATTTTCAATAGAAAGGTAAAATTATGGCTGAAAGACCATTGGCAATAGTTACCGGAGCAAGCCGGGGCATCGGCAAAGGCATTGTCGCAGAATTGGCGAAACTCGGATTTAACCTGATGATTAGTCATTTTGACTTTGATGCACAAGGCAAGCCCGATGATGCAACAGGCCAGAAAACGCAAAAAGAAATCAATGCGTTAGGCGCTGAATGTGAAGTTATTCGTGCCGATGTTTCAAATCCAGAGGAGAGAAAAAAATTAGTGGATTTGGCAAAGGCAAAATTCGGCCGATGCGATATGCTCTGCAATAACGCAGGCGTCGCACCAACAAAGAGAATGGACATACTCGAAGCCACACAGGAAAGTTACGACCGCGTTATGAATATAAATCTTCGCGGCCCGTATTTTCTTACTCAGCTTGTCGCAAACTGGATGATTGAACAGAAAAAGAAATTTCCAGACAGGAATTACAGAATTTGCAATACAAGCAGTATATCGGCTTATACAAGCAGTCCTGCCCGCGGCGAATATTGCCTCAGCAAGGCCGGAATAAGTATGATGACGCAGCTTTACGCCGACAGATTATCGGAATTCGGCATCGGCGTTTTTGAAGTTCGGCCGGGCATAATAATGACGGATATGACCAGCGTCGTTAAGGAAAAATATGACAAAATGATAGCTGAAGGTCTTCTGCCGACAAAGCGATGGGGCTATCCTGAGGATATCGCAAAGGCAGTCGGCGCGATAGCGGAAGGAAGATTGGATTATTCGACAGGACAGGTAATTAATGTGGACGGCGGTTTCCATTTGAGAAGATTATAAAGGAAATAAAATGAACGTGAAAAAAATTGGCAGTCAAAAGATACGAATTCACAGATTTAATACGATAATAGTCGGCTCAGGCGCGGCCGGTATGAATTGCGCGAAGAAATTATATGAATTTCTCGAGGGCAAAGGTATAAAAGATGCCGCATCCAGAATCGCGGTCATTACCCGCGGTCTGGCGTTTGGCGCATCACGTATGAGCGGCTCGGATAAGCAGACATATTACAAGATGGGCACAAGCCCGGAAACTGCCGATAGCGCAGAAAGTTTCGCTTCGTCTCTTACCGCGGCCGGCGGCTGTCACGGCGATTTGGCGATGGCTGAAGCGATTGGTTCTCTTCGTGGCTTTTATAATCTTGTCGAGGCCGGCGTTCCTTTCCCGCACGACCCGATGGGCACATATATCGGCTATAAGACCGACCACGACCCGTATGAAAGGGCGACATCGGCAGGACCAAAGACCAGCAAATTTATGAGCGAATGTCTCGAAAAAATCGTCCGCAGGTACGGCATAGAGATTTTCGATAACCAGGAAGCGGCGGAATTTCTTACGACAGGAAGCAGTATCGGCAAAAGAATAACCGGCGTTGTAACGGTAGACAGCAAAGAAATTACCAAAGACGATTACGGCATAAACATATTTTATTGCGAAAATCTTGTGCTGGCGGCAGGCGGGCCGGGCGAATTGTATCAGACAAGCGTTTATCCTCGCGGTCAGGTCGGCATTCACGGCCTTGCTTTTATGGCGGGCCTTGCAGGCGAAAATCTTACCGAATCGCAGTTCGGCCTTGCGAGCACAAAATTCCGCTGGAATGTTTCCGGCACTTATATGCAGGTTATACCGAGAATATTCAGCACAGACGCAAACGGCGGCGACGAGAAGGAATTCCTGACTCCGTTTTTCCCGACGATGAGCAAAATGGCTACGGATATTTTCTTAAAGGGTTATCAATGGCCGTTCGACCCGCAGAGGATTGAAGGTCTTCAGTCGTCGCTGGTAGATATTATCGTTTTCAATGAGAATCAAAAAGGCAGACGCGTATTTATGGATTTCCTGCACAATCCAATCGGCGCCAAAGAAATGAAACCGTTTGCGATTGAAGAGCTTGAGCCTGAGGCACTGAATTATTTAAAAGCCACGGGCGCGATGCAGAAGCTGCCGATAGAGCGGCTCGAGCATATGAATCCTCCTGCGATAGATATTTATCGTGAGCACGATATAGATTTGTTCTCCGAGCCGCTGGAAATTTCGGTTTGCGCTCAGCATAACAACGGCGGATTTGCGATAAATCGCTGGTGGGAATCCAGCATAAAGCACACATTTGTGATTGGCGAAATGGCTGGCTCTCACGGCATCAAACGGCCGGGCGGTTCGGCTTTGAATGCAGGACAGGTTGGAGCCTGCAGAGCGGCTGAATTTATCGCCAATGCTTACAGCAATGAAATTCCTGATATTTCCGCGGAGCAATCGCAGATTCTACCGGTCATTGAAAGAATTGAAAAACTCGCAGGCGGCAAGAGCAATTTAACTGCGGAAGAAGTGATTTCTCAAATACAGTATCGTATGACGACTTTCGGCGGACATATAAGAAAGAAAGAAAATGCCGAAAAAGCACTGACTGAGGCGATAAAACTTTATAAAGAAATAGAAAATAATGGTCTGAAGGTAAAAGAGCCGAAAGATATTGTAGCCGCGATACAGGCACGGCATCTGGCATTTTCGAGCATCGGGTATTTAACGGCGGTTGTCGAACTTTTGAAGGCAGGCAGCGGGTCGCGCGGTTCGCATCTTGTTTTAAGCGAAGACGGCAGCGGGATTCATCCTGATGTCAAAGACCCTGACACCGGCAAACTGTTGAAATTCAAGCAGGAAAACAAAGACTTGAGAAATACAATAATCAGGATACAATTTAACCAGGCCGCAGGCAAGTTTGAAAGCCAAACTGTTGCGGTCAGGCCTGCCCCTAAAGACAGAAAGGCCTTTGAACCGGCCTGGACCGATTACAGGCAAGGCAAAATTTATCAGTAATTTTGAAAGGAGAACCGTATGGCCAGACACTCAAGGCTTGAGGTTTTGACAGCGATGAAGCGGACTGGACTTGTGCCGGTCTTTTACAATTCTGATTTTGAAACCGCAAAAAATATTGTCGCGGCCTGTGCCGATGGCGGCGCTGAATGCGTCGAGTTTACAAACCGCGGCGACAGGGCGGTCAATATTTTCACAAAAATTGCCGAATACAGGGACAAAGAAAGACCGGATATTATTCTGGGAATCGGGTCGATTTGCGATGCTCCCACCGCGGCGATGTATATTTCCGCAGGAACGGATTTTGTCGTCGGCCCAATGCTCGACGAGGATACCGCAAGACTTTGCAACGGCAGGAAAATTCCATATTCGCCCGGCTGCGGAACGGTAACTGAAATTCAAAAAGCTCATGTTTTCGGTGTTGATATTGTAAAAATTTTTCCGGCCGATACTGTCGGAGGCCCTGCGTTTATTAAAGCGGTCAAAGGTCCCTGCCCGTGGACGGATATTATGCCCACCGGAGGCGTTTCGCCGACAAAAGAAAATCTTAAAGAATGGTTCGACGCTGGGATTGTCTGTGCAGGTATGGGCGCAAAGCTGATAACAAAAGAACTCGTCGCGGCAAAAGACTGGGCGGGCCTGACAAAAAAAGTTAAAGAAACAATCGCGATTATAAAGCAAATCCGTGGAGGCAAATAAAATGTCAACGCTTAGACCCAGACTCGCTTCGGATTGCAGATATGATATTCTTTCGCTTGGCGAGGTGATGATTCGTCTTGACCCGGGCGATAACAGGATTCATACAACAAGAGAATTTAAAGTCTGGGAAGGCGGCGGAGAATACAATGTCGCAAGAGGCCTGCGCCGCTGTTTTAACAAACGAGCGGCAGTCGTAACCGCGATACCCGATAATCCTGTCGGCAGACTGCTGGAAGATTTGATACTGCAGGGCGGTGTCCATATGGAACTCGTTAAGTGGGTTCCGTTTGACGGAATAGGAAAGCAGGGGCGTGTAGGTCTGAATTTTACCGAAAGAGGCTTTGGCGTTAGAGCGGCCAAAGGCTGCTCCGACAGGGGCCATACGGCGGCGTCACAATTAAAGAGGGGCGATATTGACTGGGAAGAAATTTTCGGCAAAGCGGGAGTCCGGTGGTTTCATACCGGCGGAATTTTTGCCGCTCTTTCAGAAACGACAGCGGATTTAATTATAGAAGCGGTGATGACCGCAAAAAAGTATGGAACGATTGTTTCTTATGACCTTAATTATCGTGCGAGTCTCTGGAAATCAATCGGCGGACAGAAAAAAGCGCAGGAAATAAACCGCAAACTCGCCCCGTATGTTGATGTAATGATGGGCAACGAAGAGGATTTTACCGCTTGTCTGGGTCTGGAAGTGCCCGGCCTTGATAAAAATCATTCAAAGCTCGACTCATCTAATTTCAAGAAGATGATTCTCGAAGCGGTAAAACAATTTCCGAACTTCAAAGCGGTCGCGACAACTTTGCGAAATGCCAAGACGGCAACTATAAACGACTGGGGTGCGATACTTTATATGGACGGCAAATTTTACGAAGCGGCGCTGCGTGAAAATCTTGAAATTTATGACCGTGTCGGCGGCGGCGATAGTTTCGCTTCAGGTTTGATTTACGGCCTGATGGAAGACAAAACTCCTCAGCAGGCTGTTGAATATGGCGCTGCGCACGGAGCATTGGCGATGACAACGCCGGGCGATACGACAACGGTTAGTCTGGCTGATGTCGAAAAAGTAATGGCCGGCGGCACCGCACGCGTCGATAGATAGCCTGAAATTATATTATTTAAGCCAGTTTTCCGCCATCAGAGCAAATTCACGGAAGTTTACTATACAATCAGGATAGTAATCCGCATCGGTAATTGCATTGCAATCAGTAACCAGCCAGTAATGGGCAAATGTTGAAAGGTCTTTCCTGTCCACTTTGCCGCTGCGGTCGAAATCGCCGTAAACTGTGTAATACCAGTGCGGCGGATAAGGAGTCCCGGCACCTGCATACGCCTGAACAACAGCCGGGATATCGTTAGTATCTTCAAGCGTATAAGGATACGGCAGTGTAAAAATAGTGGCGTAATTGTTTGTTGCCCAGCCCGGGTCTGAGCAATTATAAAATATATTGCCGGTATTCCAACCTATGTACCCATCAGCTCCATTTCCGGTATAGTAATCTTCCCAGAGTTTGGGTACGCTATTGAAGTAGTTGTTCTCAACCCGAATGTTGGATTCGACGCCTACTCCAATACAATAACTACCGTCCCCGGCTACAAGATCGCTATAGTAATTGTTATAGACGTGGACATGGCCGAAACGGACGCGAGGCATTCTTTCTTTGACGCCGGTTGTCCACCAGTTGTGATGGTAAGTGATACGTAGATGGCCTCTGTCCTTTTTAGCCGCACTATCGCTATCGCTGGCACCGACGAGGCATGCGAAGGTATGGTTGGGATTCGGAGCAGAAGAGGTATAGTAGAATTTGCACCATGAAACGGTAACAAGGTCTGATCCGTCGGTTATATCGCAAGCGCCGTCACCGGTATTATAGAAGGTGCACTTGGTAATAAGAACATTGTGTATCAGCATCTTTACGCTCATGCCGTCGTATGAGTCTCCTAAGGTTGGATTGGTGATGTTCAGGTTCTCAACGATTATGTTTCCATCGCGATTTGCAAAGCCGAGGTTTCCTATGAGTGTAGGATTTGTACCTATGCCCCTGAGGGTTTTGTTCGAACCAATTTGTATACTATAATTATTACCATCTGTAGGCGGGATATTGATAGTGCCTGAAATCTGAATGATGTATGGTCCTGTTAGGGTGCAGGCATACTTAAAAAGATTAGGTTCATCATATACAGTTACTGTCGGTCCGCCTGCACCGCCCGTAACGTTGTATGGTGTGCCGTTTGCATCGGATACAGAAGCCCAGCCATCTGCTGCGGCAAAGACACTTGATGTAAAGGATAAACATAAAACAACGATAAGTCCGGCCAGGAAAGATATTCTTTTCATCACAAAAACTCCAACAAATGATATTATTACGCCCCTCTCACGTACCTCTACACCTAACAATATTGTATCAAAAATACAGACTGTAAAACAAGGGTATAAAGGACAAAATTTACGCAAATTAACAGTTTTGCCCAATTAAACTCATAAAAAAGGCTTATTTGAGGGATAAATTGCAAAATATTGTGGATTTATTGAGTATATAAACCAGCCGTTGGAATTTCGCGGGGAACGGCGAATTTGTATCAAATAAAAAAGGGGTGAACTAAAAAGGTTCACCCCTTTGTCTTTTTAATTTAATAATTTTACAATCCGCATTCGCTGCTTGGGCTGCGGTTGCATTTGAGCCAGTCCGCTGCGAATTGTGCAATGTCTTTTAAGTCCAGCACGTCGTCGCCGTTCAAATCTACTTCTGGCAGATTGCCTGCCCATGCATTAGCCAAACGGGCAAAGTCTAAGAAATCCACCTGGCAGTTGCCGTTAAGGTCGGATAGGAGTGTGCCCGTACAATCATATCTCAGGGTCTTTGCCGACTTCTCATTGGAATCCGCGGTCTCATTCTGATTGATGCTCTTGTCGCGTGCCTTGACCTTATAAGTATAGGTCGTGTTATTGGTCAGACTCGTGTCCGTATATGTATTGCTGTCCTGCCAGCCCGAGTTATGTCCGCCGCCTGCGGTACAGGTGAAATAGTACTCGACGCCGGATATATCAGTTGCTGTTGACGCCGTCATTGTGATGGAACTGCTGCTGACCGCATTGGGTTCGTGCGCCCACGTCATTGGGTCTGGACTCGGCGACATGGAGTCTAATGCAGCGGAAGTAGTAAAGCTCCACACTGTTCCTGTCGTCGTTCCTGTCGAATTTTTCTCATCGACCCTCCAGTAATAAGTCGTACCCGGCGACAGTTTCGCAGTCACAAACGATGTACCTGTTTGCTCTGTGCCGGATGTCGGCGGATTGTCTGTTCCGAAATATACAACGTGCGATGTGGCTTCCGCGCCTGCCGCCCATATCAGCGTCATATGAGCCAGCATAGTAGTGTCCGTTGTCCCGTCTGCCGGCTGAGGCTGCCATGAAGCACTGGGAAGCTCGCCGAGAGCCTTGGGATTCCACGCCGGGCTATAAGAAAAGACGTTGCTCACATCTCTCCATGTTATAGCCTCGGCATCGGTTAACTGTCTTGAGCCGGGAGTGAGCCTGCCGCTCACATTAATCAAAGTACCGTTTGGTTCCACCGACTTGTACTCCCACAGTCTCAGATTACCCATATTTACTTGGTCATTTTTGAACCATCCTAACGAGTTGAATAACGTCTTTGGCATTGTGCAGTTTATATAGACGACCTGTGCGTAGTCATTGGCGTTCATCAGCCGTGCCATGTAACAGGATGAGGCTGTAACTCCCGCCGCCACGGTCATATTGCAGTCCACAAAGAATAACCCATTAGCGCTACCTGCCGTTCTTGGTTGTGTTACATATGAAGATGTAGACATCGAGCGTATTTCGCATTTGTCAAAATACGCCGTTCCGCTTCCCCAAATAAAGTCCGTATCGCCTTCGACGTAAGTATCCTTAAAATATGTCTGTCCGCCGCTAAAATACAGCGTATCCTGATAACTTTTGAATTTACAGTTCTTAGCAATGCACTTCGTGGCGTTCTGCCTTATTGTTTCCGCCTGGTGGCCGCCTTTCAGCGTTGTGTTTTGAAGTGTCAAATTATACATCCTGAACCCGTTGCCGGAATTTCTTACCAAATTTCGGGTACTTGTGCCGCCGTTGAAGGCATCACGGTTATATGCTGCTATAATTGCCGTATCCCGGCCTTCGCCGAGCCATGTTATATTGATTTTATTGGATGGTATATTTATCAGTTCTCTATAAGTGCCTTTTTTGATTTTAATGAATGTTCGGGTTGCATCGTTGTCAGTCACATAGTCGCAGGCGCCCTGCAGTGTGCAGAAGTCTCCGCTTCCATCGAGTGCTATTGTATAGTCGTGGTCTGCTGCCGGTGCGGAAGCCTTGGTTGTAAACTGCCAGGTTGTATTGTCGGTCATCGCAGGCGAGGTGTTGCCGCCGGCGTCGTGGCAAAAACCGTCCGTCATTTTCACGTAATACGCCGTGTTATAAGCCAATCGCGTGGATGGATATATCTCTACGGTCTGGCTGCTTACAGCGAAAGGCTCGTAGTTTACAGACCCCAGCCCACCGATGGTGATTTGATATGGCCAGGGGCCGCCTTGCACTATATGTCCGTAAGCATCGCTGGGCATCGGATGCAGGGTAAGCTGATAGACTACTGAATTGTCTGACACCTTGCATATCTGCAGATACATGTTGCTGTCGGTCGGCACTATTGGCGTTGTGGCAAAGGTAATCCAAAGTTTTGTATCTGCGCATACCTCCGTTGCGTTATTTGCGGGGAAAAGATTAGTAATTGTCATATTGGCTGCTTTCGTTTGTCCGCACAGTCCTATTGCTATGAACAGGAAAATTGAAAATATACTTGTAAACGTCTTGCACATGGCCATACCCCTTCCTTTTAGAAATGATAATATTTCATGTTTTGTTTCTTCTTTTCGACTCTTATCCACATAGCCCAGTTTAATACATATATTTAAGTAAAAATAGTGCATTTTACGCAGGATAATAGCACAATTGCGCAAAACCTTCTTCAGGACTATTGATTTTTTTGATTTTAATGATTATTATAAAGTGTCTATGGCCATAAAGCAAAAATCGAACATTAAAATAGCTTTTGTTGTGCCCAGTATCAGTCTCAATTTCAGACACATCCTCAAAGGCGTTCATCGCTATGCTATGGTAAATACTGATTGGCATCTTCGCATCGCTTCAGGTATTCCGGAGCATATCCTTCCTTCACTGAAGAGAAATGAAATAGATGGAATGTTTGTCGCTCTTCATTCCAAAAAGCTTATGTCAAAAGTAGCCGCTATGAATCTTCCGTGCATTTCTATGGATTGTCTCGAAATTCCGAAAGTTTTGCCTTATTTAACTGCCGACTCAGTTCAGGCGGGTAAACTTGCCGCAGAGCACTTGCTCGAACGCGGCTTTAAAAATTTCGCATATTACAGTCAGGTCAATTATTTTTGGTCTAATCGCCGCAGAGACAGCTTCAGCCAGACGATTCGCAAAGCAGGTTATAAAGTTTTTATTTACGATTCGGCCGTTACCGGCAAAAAACATGACAAGTACGATTGGCAGTCCGGGCGAACGTGGATGAAAGGTCTTGAATCGCCGATTAATTGGCTCCGTTCTCTTCCGAAACCTGTTGGACTTATGGCCTGCGATGACACGATTGGTTACGACCTAATTGAAGTCGCCTACGAAGCCGGCATTCATATTCCTGAAGAAATCGCCGTTGTTGGTACTTTTAACGATGATATTTTGTGCAACGTTTCTAAACTGCCGCTTTCGAGTGTTGCAGTGAATCTCGAATTGGGAGGTTTTCAGGCCGCGCAATTATTGAATGATATAGTTCTCGGAAAGAAAAAAATGGCTGGTCAGGAAATTCTCGCTCCTGCCACTCACGTTGTTACAAGACAGTCGTCTGATATTATGGCCATTAATGATGTCGATGTCGCAAACGCACTCAGCTTCATACGTAAAAATTTTAATTCTTTTATTCAGGTTACTGATGTTGTCAAAGCTGTCGCTTGTTCCAGGCGAAGTCTGGAAACAAAATTTCAGGCTGTTCTCGGCCGGTCGATTATGAAGGAAATAATACGTTTACGAATCGAACACATTGCTTCGCTTCTTCTTGAAACAGATATGCTGATAGACCAGATTACTGCCGCTTCTACTTTCTATTCAGCCAGTCATCTTATCAGGGTTTTCAAACAGTACAAAGGCATATCTCCTGCTGCCTTTAGAAAAAAGCATATTGTTATTTAATATAATCTAACAGTATCTTCGTGTTTCCAGCCATTTTTCCTATTGCCAGCATTCTTCGGCAGGACTGCGATGACACGAGAGCCAGTTTACTGCTGCGAAAGACTGAAAGCGAAAAAGCAGGTGCTGTGTAAAAAGAGATTTTGGAAATGATTAAAAGAGTAGATTTGCTCAAATTTGTGCCAATTTCTCTTAACGTATGAATAAAGATAGTATTTTGTGGATTTGGTTCGATTTTATGAAAGCTTATAAAAAAAATCAGGCCGGCCTTCGAATGAGGAAAGCCGGTCTGATATGATTGTTATAAAATCAGGTAATTACGCGCAAATCAAAGAGCATTAAGAAGCAGCCAGAAACCTCCTAATATACCGACGGTAAGGAGGCTGCTTGCGACAACGCCCCATGTGTCGTCCTTGTCCCATTTGCAGAATTCCCAACTGGAGTTCGGGAACAGTTTTGTATGGTCAAACCGAGTCGGGTTGGCGTAACTTTTATCAAGTTCTGCCTTGTCCAGAGCGTGGTCCGGATTGACTTTAGTTTTCATTTTAACATAGAATCGAGATATGCTTTCTTCCAGACCTTTATCTTTGGTGAATAAGCTTATCGGGATGAGGAGAATAAACGGCAAAATCGAAGCTATCGTGTATCGTAATGTCAGCAGCGTGGACGGTTTCATATCTTGCAGGTCAAATCCTATTGCTTTAGCAACCGCCAGTTCGGTATTCAGTCGCCCTATGCCGACCATTGGTGAGTTGGCGTCCTGAGGATTGCTCCTTGCCACTGAACTGAAGAATATACTTGTGGGAGGAATTATAAGTTCTTTCTTTATTTTTTGTCCTACCTTAGAAGCAAGTCCTTTGTCGACGTCCTGCTGTGAAGCCGATGCAGTGCGTATAGTCGTTTGTTCACGTGTTTGCTGAGTGAGCCATTTCGACTGCGTAACCGAACTGAACATCGGCAGTATTTCCGGCAGAATCGCGAACAGCAATGTGCAGACTATTACCTCTGTATAAACGGCTTTTAGACTCAGCCGCTTCCAGAACAGCAGCAGCATTACAGGGGCTCCGAAGATAATATTCAGCAGGGGCTGCATCTTAATTATATCAATCAGATTTTTGTAGTGTATCGCGATGTAAATGGCGAGCAGCAAAACGGCGGCAATAGCAAATCGCGATACAGTAATGTAATGATGGTCGCTCTTGTTTTTGACAAACGGTTTATACAGATTTCGGACGAATAGTGCCGAGAGGTAAATACAGTTACAGGCCATTGCAGCCATATTTGCCGCCAGGATGCCGGCCAACATAACGCCTCGCAGACCTGTTCCCAGCAGATTGTTGCTCATTACGCCCCATGCGGTATCCGGGTCGGAGATTAAGGGCTGATAGAGTGCATAAGCGAGCAGGCCGCACATCGCCCACATAATTGTAAGGATTCGTTTTGTATAGTTGCCGCCAAGGCCGCCGACTCTTGCGGTAATTTCATCTTTAGCAGCGCCGTTATGCGCCATATTGCCCTGATGGCCGGTAATGCCGATGATATAATTGGCCACTAAAAACGCGGCGATCGACCAGATGGAGAATTCATCCGTTCCTTTGCCGAAAAGGGACAGCATATTGGCAGGCACCTTTGCTGAAAATACGCTCCAGCCTCCCAGTCTCGTCAGTGCAATCGGTATCATCATTATTGAAAATGCGAAAACCAGAAGTCCTTGTATCACGTTATTCCAGACCGTTGCCTTGAGTCCTCCCATTATCACATAAGCACCTATAAAGATTGTATAAACCGCGTAAAACCATCCGGCGTTTGTGTAAGATATATAAGAACTGATTTCTTCTTTTTGATACATACTGTCGAGGGCTTTGTATCTTTCAGTATTTTCTGCCGGTAATTGTTTTGCCCTGTATTGTTTGTCAAGCTGCTGATATTCCTTATACAAATTCATTTTTTGTATTTCTGCGGCGGAGCATTCTGCTATGGGTTTAACTGTCATAGCCTGAAAAGTCCGCAGCGTGATTATGTAGCTCATACCGGCCAGAATGATAGTCAGCCAGATTCCCACAAAGGCGTAAAAAACGGAAAGGAATTTGCTTTTGAAGCGTTCATCGAAAAGCTCGGCCATTGTGATAAGCCGAACTCGTCTGAACCAGCCGGCTATAAACCAGTAATAAGGTCCCGAAACAATAGGTGCGAGCATAAGCCATACACCGCCGAGCCCTTTGCTGAAAGCGAAACTGGCGGTATTTACCGCGTTACTTGCATCGACTATAGTGGCCATATTCATAAAGTACTGGAGAAGTTTGCCTACCGAACGGCCGGCCATAAAGAAGTCTTCCTGACTTTTTACTTTGCTGGAACTTCTTTTGCCAACCCAGGTGATCGCCCCAAGATAGGCCACGATTACCAGCACGTCGACCCAATGAAAGCCTAAGATAGTCTGAAGGCCCAAAATAGTCATCTCATTCCTTTCGTTTATGGTTCCAATTATAGATAGAACAAATATACCAAGTCTCAGAGATTATAGCGTGGATACAAACATGAGAAGAAAATCAGGCGTTTGCCGCAATCCCTGCGAATATATCTTGTTTTCCTGTATGGCTTAACATATCCGGTTAACACGGAAATATATCAGAAATAAGGGAGCAAGTCCACTATAAAACTGCGCAAAAAATAACTCTTAAATGCGCAAAATCCTGCCCGGAATAGTCTTTGAAAATGGAGATTAAACAAATAAAATACCTTCTTCTGTAAGATGATTATAATGAAAATTTAACAGGAAACACAAGATGAGAAAATCAGGAATATTTATCCTGTTCATATTTTGCTTTTTATTAACTGCCGGCGACACATCGACAATGGGCGCAAAGCAAAATTCGGCGACTGGCAGTTTGCCGTTTGTTACTCCTGATATAAAAGAACCGAAGTTTCCAAATAAAACTTTCCGTATCACTGATTTCGGCGCCATCGGCGACGGTCAAACAAAAAATACCCAGGCTTTCGCCAAGGCAATCAAGGCTTGCGCAGATGCCGGAGGCGGAATCGTGCTGGTGCCTGCCGGATTATGGCTGACCGGTTCAATTGAACTTAAGAGCAATCTTAATCTGCATCTGGAACAGGGCGCAGTCGTTTTGTTCAGTCCGAATTTTGAGGATTATCCTTTAGTAAAAAGAACATGGGAAGGTTCGGAAGCAGTTCGCTGCACGCCGCCGCTGTTTGGCGAGAACCTTAAAAATATCGCTATCACAGGTTCCGGCATTTTTGACGGCAGCGGCCAGGCGTGGCGGCCCGTTAAAAAAATAAAACTCACAGAGATTCAATGGGGGAAATTAATCGGTTCCGGCGGAGTGGTGGACAGCAAAGAAGAAGTTTGGTATCCGTCGGCCGAAGCGATGAATGGCCCTAAAACCGTTGAGGAACTTAATAAGCGAGGCAACGCTAAGATAGAAGATTATGCCGCTGCGCGGCAGTATTTACGACCGGTTCTGGTCGGCCTGGTTGAATGCAAAAATGTTTTGCTCGACGGACCGACTTTTCAGAATTCGCCTGGATGGAATATTCATCCGCTGATGTGCGAGAATATGATTATCCGCAATCTTAACGTTTTGAACCCCTGGTTTGCACAAAACGGAGACGGTTTGGATTTGGAATCCTGCCGCAATGTTATAATTACTAACTGCCGGTTCGATGTCGGCGATGACGGCATTTGTATGAAATCAGGAAAAAACGAATACGGCCGGCAAAGAGGCAGGGCTACTGAAGATGTCGCCATCAGCGATTGTATCGTCTATCACGCGCATGGCGGATTTACCGTTGGCAGCGAGATGTCCGGCGGCGTTCGAAATGTTTACGTTCGCAATTGCGATTTTCTTGGCACTGATGTAGGGATTAGATTCAAGAGCACTCGCGGACGCGGCGGGACAGTTGAAAATATTTTCATCCAGGGCATTTATATGAAAGAAATTCCGAACAACGCAATTCAGTTCGATATGTATTATGGAGGCAGGATTGCTCCATCCGGCGATGAGATATCTGAAACTTCGCTGGAAGTTATTCCGCAGGCAAGCGAAGAGACCCCGAAATTCCAAAATATTCACATCAAAAACATCGTTTGCAGCGGTGCCGCAGGAGCGATTTGGCTGCGCGGACTGCCTGAAATGCCGATTCAAAAAATTGATTTGGAAAATATCGTGATTTCCGCCAAAGGCGGCGTAACCTGTATTGACGCAAATGAGATTACATTTAAAAACGTCAGGATAATACCAGAAAAATCTCCCGTCTTTGAATTATATAACAGCAGAAATTTCGTTATGGATAGCATAAACCCGCCGGATTCCAATGCTGTTTTTATAAAACTTCAAGGCGGCAGGACACAGTCGATACATTTGAAAAATATTGATGTGCCTAATATATCTGACAGGATTCAAATTGGAAAAGATGTTAAGCCGGATGCTGTTATAAAGAAATAAAGGATTATGGCATTATGGATAATAAAACATTGATAGGCCGATATCGCTGGACCATTTGTGCGCTGCTGTTTTTCGCTACCACAATAAACTATATGGACCGCCAGATTCTCGGCCTGCTCAAGCCGAACCTTGCCCAGATATTCAATTGGAACGAGCAGGACTACGGCAATATCGTCGTGGCTTTCCAGGCGGCCTATGCGACAGGACAGGTGCTGTTTGGGCCTTTTATAGAATGGATTGGAATGAAAAGCGCTTACGCTGTCGCGATTGTGTTTTGGAGCATTGCGGCGATGGCGCATCCGCTGGCAAAATCAGCTTTCAGTTTCGGAGCAGCGCGTTTCGCACTGGGACTTGGCGAATCCGGAAACTTCCCGGCGGCCATCAGAACCGTTGCGGAATGGTTTCCGCAGCGTGAGCGTTCGGTTGCCACAGGCTTATTTAATTCAGGTACAAACATCGGGGCGATTTTTGCGCCGGTGCTTGTTCCGTGGCTGACAGTGCAGTTCGGCTGGAAGATGGCGTTTGTAGTTCTTGGCGTAAGCGGATTTGCGTGGCTGGCGTTCTGGCTCATATTTTATGATTCACCCGAAAAATCGCGACGGCTCAAAGCTGATGAACTGGCTTATATTCAAAGCGGACGGGCTGAATCGGCGGAGAAAGTTCCGTGGAGAAAAATTCTCGTCTTTAAGGAGGCCTGGGCATATATCGCGACAGGAATTCTTGTCGGGCCTGTCTGGTGGTTTTATCTTTTCTGGCTGCCGGACTTTTTCAGTAAACAATTTCATCTCGACATTAAATCTTTCGGCCTGCCGCTGGTTGTAGTTTATTCGGTAGCCTGCCTGGGCAGTATTGGAGGCGGAGGACTGTCGGCGTGGTTCTTACGCCGCGGCTGGTCGCTGAATGCGGCAAGAAAGACCGCTGCGCTGATTTGCGCCTGCTGCACTGTGCCGGTCATCTTCGCGACTCGTACGCCGTATGTCTGGCTGGCAGTAAGCTTTTTTGCGCTTGCCACCGCCGCGCATCAGGGCTGGTCGGCGACAATGTACACTGTAGTTTCGGATATTTTTCCAAAGAAAGCTGTCGCCTCGGTCGTAGGACTGGCGGGAATGTTTGCTTCAGTTGCCGCGATGGGATTTTCCTGGCTCGTCGGGCACATTCTTCAGGGCACGGGAGTCTATGACAAAATTTTGCTGATTTGCGGATTGGCGTATCTGGCGGCGATTGGAATTTTTCATACGATAGTGCCGCGGATAAAACCAGTTGAAATGATTTAAAACTTTTTATAGGATTATTTTGAATATGAAAACGAAATTATTTACTTTTTGTCTTCTTGTAATTGTGCCGTCATTAATTTTTGCCGCTGAACCGAATCAGACAAACACAAACGTAAATCTTACTGTGAAAGACAGTAATTCAGGCGCTGCCAAAAAATGGGTCGATATCGGCGATGCTTACGTTTACTACGAAATTGCGGGACAGGGCGAGCCTGTGATTTTGATTCACGCTTATTCCGTCGATTGCCGGATGTGGGACCCGCAGTTTGCCGAACTTGCAAAGCATTATCAGGTGATTCGTTATGACCTTCGCGGCTACGGCAAAACGGACAAGCCCATTGAAGGATTAAGATATTCGCACGCCGAAGATTTGCACAAATTGATGTGGTTTCTTGGCATTCCAAAAGCACATCTTGTCGGCCTGTCGATGGGTGCTTCTGTCGCCGTTGATTTTCTTACGTTGTATCCAAAAGAGGTTCTTTCTGTAACTGTCGCTGCAGGCGGCATTCGTAACTTCTCCGGGCCTATAGACCCTAACGCTGCCGAGTTTATAAAAAAGCAGGGGATTGAGGCGTATAAAAAACAATGGCTTGAAAATGTTTTGGATATCTGCGGCCCGAAAAAAAATGAAATTCAGCCTAAATTACAGCAAATGATAAATGACTGGTCTGCTTGGCAGGTTTTGCACACGGAATTATTTCAGCAGATTAATCCGCCGGTTGCAGTTCAGCTTAAAAATAAACAACCCTGTGTGCCGGTTCTTGTTTTGATTGGTAAAAATGATTCGAAAAAGAGTATCCAATCAGAGAAAAATCTGGCAAAGATTCTACCGAAGGCTCATAAGAAGTATCTGTCAGCCGCCGGCCATTTTTCAAATATGGAAACACCGACTGAATTTAATAAAGCCCTGACCAAATTTCTCGCATCGACAGAAAAAGCAAAGAATAAAAACAAATAAGCGGTCTATTCAGATAGATATTCTTATTGCTTGTTTGTTTGCTCTAATCCTTCGACCTGGGCGTTCTCCAATATAAATGGCTCGTTGCCTTGTTCTGTTTCAATTTTTACGTTATTGAGTTTAATTCCTTTGGCATTTCGAATCGTCAGACCTTTGGGTGCGGAAATCTGGACGTTTTCCAGAACGACATTTTCCACCAGGCTCTCCGGCAAACCAATAATTATACCTGCCGACTTTTGGGACGTCGCTTTGACGTTTGAAATTTTGATATTTTTGAATATTGGTGTCTGGTTGGTCATAGGCTGATTTGTGTCAGTTTGCGGAATCTTGGGATAGTAGCAGGTGATTGTAATGGCGGGCTTGACATTTTTCATAGTGATATCGCTGTAGGTAATATTTTCCACCATGCCGCCGCGGCCGCGAGGCGATTTTATGCGGAGGCCGTTGTCGGTATTCTCAAAAGTACAGTTTTTAACGGAAACATTTCGCACTCCGCCGACCGTTTCACTGCCGATTGATATTCCATGGCCGTGAAGAATCGTGCAATTTGAAACCGTGGTAAATTCCGAAGCGGCGTTCGGATGTGCCGAGTCGATATGACCGGATTTAATTGCGACATCGTCGTCGCCGACGTCAAGAACGCAGTCGGAAATGCGGACATATCGGCTGTCGATTGGGTCAATAGCATCGGTGTTGGGCGAATCCTCCGGAGCGCGGATAGTTACTCTTACGATGTTCACGTCCTCACAATCCCTTGTGACAAGATGAAAACTCGGCGAGTTAATCAGCGTGACGTCTTTGATTCGTACAGTTACGCAGCCGTTCAGGAGTATCAATCTCGGCCGACGTCTCGGGTCCGGCTGGTTGTTCTTTTTCGCTTCCTTAACCGGCGGCCACCATTTTGCGCCGGAACCGTCGATAGTTCCCTTGCCTTCTATAGTTATATTAGTAAGGTCAATGCCGTTTACGAAAGCGAATACGTCGCCGGGTCTTTTAGACTGAGGATTTGCAAAATCATTCGGGTCATCCGTGGCTTTTAGAATAGCTCCCTCGTCAAGCTGAAGAGAAGTATTGCTTTTCAGGAAAATTGGTTTGCTCAAATATGTGCCTGCAGTCAGGCGAACAATGCCGTTGCCGGTTTTGCCGCATTCATCGAGTGCTTTTTGAATCGCAGCGGTATCGAGCGTATTGCCGTCGCCTTTGGCGCCGAATTGACGGACATCGAAAATCTTTGCTTCTGCGATTGCGGCAGGGGCAGGTTCACTGCGGAAACAGGGTTTCAGTTCCGGTACGACACGGACTAATTCCTCAATAACCAGACGGGCAAATATAACGCTGCCTTTGGCGTTAAGATGTGTATTGTCAGGCTGATTATTATCTTTCACAGGGCTGAATTCGAGGCATTTTTCTTTGCCCCATTGCTCGCATAATTCTTTGCTGCGGGCGTGAAGGTCAATAAGAAGGACATTTTTTTCCTTTGCGATTTGCTTGACGACTTCAACGTAGGGTACGAGGCTGGAATTGATTTTTCCGCTGCCGGATTTGTCCCATTGCCTTCGAACAAGCGAGGTTACCAGGACAGGTTTGGCGCCGATTGCGCGAGCCTCGTCAACGTAGCGGGTCATAAATTCGCGGTAAGTGGTATTCGGCTCTGTCGAGCGGTCGCCTTTGCCCGGCTCATCGTTATGGCCGAACTGAATTAAATAATAATCGCCTTTGAGTTCCAGTGCCTGTGCCCATCGGTTTTCATTAATAAAGCTTTTGGAGCTTCTGCCGCCGGCTGCCGTGTTGATACACTCCGCTTTGTCGGCGATGATAAATCGTTTGAAACCGGCTCCCCAGCCAGCCTTGTCAGTTACAGTGGAATCGCCCACGAGAACGATTTTAATTTTGCGACCCGGTTCGAGTTTTTTTGTTTCAGCCGGCTTTGAAACGTTTTGGACACATCCGGCTAAATGAAGAATACAAACAGACAGAATAAATCCAATAGTTTTCCTGAAGCTCATAAATATATTCCTTTAATAATGTATTTTTACTTGCTTGTTTGCTCTAATCCTTCGACCTGGGCGTTCTCCAATATGAACGGCTCTTTGCCTTGCGGCGTTTCAATTTTTACGTTTTTGAGTTTAATTCCCTTGGCGTTTCTAATAGTCAGTCCTACCGGAGCGGAAATCCGGACGTTTTCCAGCACTACATTTTCCACCAGGCTTTCCGGAAGTCCGACAATGTAACCGGCATTTTTCGGACTTGTAGCCGTAACATTAGTAATGCGGATATTCTTATATATCGGAGTCGTAGAAGTTACAGGCTGTGCGGTATCTTCTTTGGGAATTTTGGGATAATAAGCTGAGAGGGTAATCGGCTCTTTTACGTTTTTCATTGTGATATCGCTGTAAGTCAGATTTTCGCAAAGGCCTCCTTTTTCACGTGAAGATTTGATTCTTATGCCATTGTCGGTATTTTCAAAAGTGCAATGGCTGACAGTAAGATCTTTCACACCTCCCCTGGTGCCGCTGCCGATGGAAATACCGTGGCCGTGCAAGTTTGTGCAATTTGTAACGGTAATATATTGTGAGCCTGCATTGGGATGAGCCGAATCCTGATGATTGGCCGTTATTGCGATATTATCATCGCCGACGTCGATGACACAATCCGAAATCTGTACATAACGGCATTGAGCAATGTCAATAGCATCGGTGTTCGGAGAATCCTGGGGAGCACGGATAGTTACATGTACGATGTCCACGTTTTTGCAACCGATAGGAAAGAGATGAAAGCTGGGAGAATTAGTCAGGGTAATATCTTTTATATGAACGCCGACGCAGTTATTTAAAACGATCAATCGGGGTCTCTTTCTCGGTTCGGGCTGGTCGTTCTTTTTGGCTTCCCTAACCGGCGGCCACCATTTAGCGCCAGAGCCGTCAATCGTGCCTTTGCCGGTAATTGCGATTTTGGTCAGATCGATACCGTTTATAAAGGCAAGCGGGTCGTTACTTTTTTTATCCTCATTCACAAAGTCATTTGGGTCATCTGTGGCTTTCAGAATGGCTCCCTGCTCAAGCTCAAGAGTAGTGTTGCTTTTTAAGAAAATTGGTTTGCTCAAATATGTACCCGCAGGAATGCGAACAATGCCGTTGCCGCTTTTGCCGCATTCATCGAGTGCTTTTTGAATCGCAGCGGTATCGAGCGTATTGCCGTCGCCTTTGGCGCCGAACTGGCGGACGTTGAGAATCTTGACTGCAGCGATTGTCGAATTCGGTTCGGCAGATGTTGTTGCTCCAAAAACATAAATTAATGAAATTGCAGCGAGTCCTGCTGTAAGAAGTATTCTTTTCATTCCGATACCTCCATATCAAAATATTATACAAAGGGTCTTTTTTAACTGTGGTAAAGATACTATGGTGAATTGTTATACTTTAAAAAGGTTATTTTGTCAAAATTTTACTTCTTTATTATTTTGCAATTAATAAAAAAGGGCTGCCATTACATAGACAGCCCTTTATATGGTATTGTTTTAAAGTTTAAAATGGACAGCCGGGACTGCCGCTGCTTGTATTTCCTGAACAACCAGAGCCAATAGTCCATCCGGTTACGGTAACATTAGTAAATGAACTATTTGTGCAGTATTTGAGAGTTGCTTTTTTGTTTCCGGTAATATTGATGAAAGTATTATTGGTATGAGCCGGCGGATTTGGTGCATTGATATAAATACTATCCCCGGATGCGTTAATTGAAATATTTTTGTATGTATTGCCGCTGAACTGTCCGGGAGTGGCCGGAGTAACACCGCTAGGCAGTGCATAAGTACTATCTAAGAATATTCCCTGGCTTACAACACTAGTCATTCTAATATCTCTATAGAGATTTCTTCGGCCGCCGCCTCCGCCGCCTTGACTGGTTTTTTGCCGTATTCCTATATTTGTTCCATTCATAAGCAAATCTTCCACCACGCAATCCTGAACCCAGGCTGCTGTGTAACTTCCTATAACAAATCCTCCATGACCTCGGAGAGTGGTGCAATCAAAGACCCTGATATTCTGGTCCGGCACATTTGCGTCCACACCCGCTTGTCCCACTCCCGCACCAGTAGCGATGCAGTCATCGCCGGTATCAAAAACTGAATTAAATATATAAGCGGTAT
Source organism: Phycisphaerales bacterium (assembly GCA_003142595.1). GTDB lineage: Bacteria > Planctomycetota > Phycisphaerae > Sedimentisphaerales > UBA12454 > UBA12454. The sequence continues at coordinate 130,423 of PLMU01000007.1, read as the reverse complement.
CGCTGGTGGTCAGATCAATACCATCCCCATTACTTATATCATAAGTATCGCAATTAACATCGGCTATGTAACACCGTTGCAGTTACCTAAAATTATTGTATGCATGGCCGGATAGACTAAAGTTAAACTGCCGCCGCCGGGCCGTCCGCCTACATAGATATTGTTTATGCGATTTATTGGAACCAAATTGCCGCGGGAAGAGTCTCCATGTGCAGCAGCTTCATTGATACCAAGCGTAGTAAGATAGGGGGAGGTGGTAATAGTATGAGGGCTGGATGCACTATAACCCTGGCATCCATTAATAACGCCTGAACCGCAAATGCGAACGTTAGAACTATTAGAAGCATTGACTAATCCCGTATATTTCGAAATACAGGTATAATCAGCCGGAGAACTGCTGCCGAGTATTGTTCCATCGATTTGTAATGTCATATTACTCTTTAAGTAAATTGCTCCGCTTAAAAATGTTTTACCGGCTCGAAGATGGACTTTGCCTCCGGCAGTGCACGCGTTAATCGCGGCCTGAATTGCGGTGGTATCCTTAGTTGTGCCGTTTGCCGCGGCACCATAAGTTTCCGGATAGAATACTGCTGGCATGGCAGCTGTTGTTTTAGTGCAAACGTTGCTGGTGCCTAATTCAGTTCCGGATAAGTTTAGAGATTTTACTGTGAAGTTATAAGTAGTGTTTGCTGTTAAACCTGTAACATTATAATATAATTTTGCCCTGGTTGTATCGAATCTGCCTGAGGGGCCAAGTGCGACACCATTTTTGTAAACCCTGTAATCAGTTACTTGAGAGTAATTAACGGGTTTGCTCCAGATTAATATAATCGTATTTTCGTCATAGGCCATTGGCGGAACCATCAGATTTAGAGGCGATAATGTGTTGTGCCAGTTTTTTGCGAACTTAGAAAATTCGTAAAAATTGACCCTGCAATCGTCATTCAGGTCAATTCCCTCAGTCGTCAGGTTGCAATCATTCACCAGCCAAAGAGCAGAAAAGAGGCGCAAATCATTCATTTCAACAATATTGTTATTCGTAAGATCGCCGTAAGGGTTATTTATGGCAAGAAGGTCTGATGCGAGGAAAAATGACAAAATGACACTAAACCCCGCCAGGAAAAGTATTTTTTTCATATAAATAGCTCTTTATAAGATATATGTAATTTTATGGCCATGTAGGTTGAGGGGTATTATTAGTTCCGCTTAAGCCGCTGTTACCAGTATCAAAATCCCAGGCGGGGCTTCCTACAACAGTGCAATAGTTAAATGTACTATTTGTACAGTAATTAAGATATGCTACATTATTGCCGGTAATATGGTCGAAAATATTATTGGTATGGGGTGTGCCTGATAGTCCATTAACAAAAATACTTTCCCCGGTTGAACTAACTGTGATATTTTTATATGTGTTGCCGCTGAACTGTCCGGCAGCTGCATTGCCATAACCGCTCTGATTATAAGTACTATCCAGGAATACTCCCTGTGGAACACCAGTAATTCTAATGTCTCTAAAGAGATTTCTTCGTCCGCCGCCGCCATTATTATCGCCGGTTTTTTGCCGTATCCCTATATCTGTTCCACTTATGAGCAGGTCTTCTACCACGCAATCCTGGACCCAGGCCGCTGTGAAACTCCCTATAACAAATCCTCCGTGACCGCGGTTAGTAGTGCAATCAAAGACCCTGATATTCTGGTCCGGCACATTCTCGTTTACGCCCATTTGTCCCTGTCCGGCATTGGTATTGATACAGTCATCGCCGGTATCAAACTTTGAATTAAATATATATGCGGAGTTGGTTGTACAAAGATCAATACCGTCTGCATTATGTATATCATAGGTATCACAATTAACATCGGCCAAGGTAAAGCCATTACAGTAGCTTGCGAAGATTGTATGCTCAGCGGGATAGACCAAAGTTAAAGTTCCGCCGCCGGTCCGTCCGCCTAAATAGACGTTGTTTATGCCTTTTATTGTAACCATGTCGCAGCGGGTGCTAGTGTCACCTATGGCTTGACCAAGGGTAGTATTTTTATGACCGGTAATAGTATGAGGATTAGATGCGCTATAACCCTGGCATCCATTAATAACACCGGAGCCGCAAATACGAACATTAGTAATAGAACCATACGGCTGGCCGTAAGTGGCAGGATTATTATAGTCATAGTAAGCATTGACTAATCCCATATAATTTTTTCCGGAAGTATAATATGGAAAACGCCAGCAGGTATATTTATAATCTGCCTTAGCACTGCTGCCGAGTATTGTTCCATCAATTTGTAATGTCATATTGCTCTTTAAGAAAATTGAACCGCTTAAAAAAGTTTTTCCGGCTCGAAGATGGACTTTACCACCGGCGGTGCATGCGGTAATCGCTGCCTGAATTGCGGCGGTATCTTTAGTAGTGCCGTTTGCCGCGGCGCCATAATCTTCAGGATAGAAAATTGCAGGTGTGGCGGCTGTTGTTTGGGTTAAAGTGTTGCTGGTGCCTATTTCAGTTAAGGATGAGTTTAGAGATTTTACTGTAAAGTTGTAAGTAGTGTTTGCTGTTAAACCTGTAACATTATAATATAATTTTGCCCGGCTTGCATCGAACCTGCCTGAAAGTCCAAGCGCGACACCGTCTTTATAAACTCTGTAATCAGTTACTGAAGAGTAATCAACGGGTTTGCTCCAGATTAATATAATCGTATTATCGTCATAGGCCATAGGCGGAACCATTAAATTTTGAGGCGCTGCGGGGTTAGGTGTAGAGGTCAATTGCCAGTTGTTTGCGAAAGCTGACAATTCGTAGAAATTGATTCTGCAATCGCCATGCAAATCAACATTCAGGTTGCAGTCTGTCGCCAGCCAGAGTCCGGAAAGGTAGGCCAGGTCTTTCATATCAACGACATTGTCGCCGTTGAAATCACCGTATAAATTGGTAGATGCTATTACCGGAGCAGTACAGATTAACGAAATCACGCAAAGCCCCACCACAAGGAGTGTTTTTATCATGATAATGCCTTTTATCTTAACAAATCGAATATTATTATATCGGAAAGCTTACCTAAATTACAATAAATTAACATAAATTTGCGCAAATTAGCGGTTTAAATGCGCAAAAAGGCTTTCCTTTGTGCGTAAGTAAAGGATTTCCCAGGAAAATACGAAAGGCTATATTTATTTTTTTTAATAACTATAGTTAGTCTCGAATGATATTTGTGCAATTACTTTGGGTGATACTGCCAACAATTGTGCAGCCGGTAAAAGTCGCTCTATCAACATAAGTAAGTATATTCGATGTATTCTTATTAAAAGCACAGTTTTTAAATAACATATCCGTAACATGAATATTGGATCGTCCTACTATACTAAATCCGATTGCGGAAGTAGAATCGACAGTAACATTTTCAACGGTTATATTTCGACAGATAGGCAATGTTGGAGCTGCCGGGCCGCCGGGAGTGTTATTGTAATTAGTTATAATATTGATTCCGAATTTTGTAGCGCCAATTATGGTCCAGTCTTTTATTGTAATGTTTTCAACAATACCTCCGCGTTCGGGACGAGTTTTCATTCGCAGGCCGATTTCGGTACCGTTTGAGACGCAATCCTGAGCAAAAATATTGTTCACGCCGCCGGAAGATTCACTGCCGATAGTAACACCGCCGTGGCCCAGATTAAAAATACAATTCGTAATCCGGATATAAGCCGAAGGCATATTGATGTCATAACCTTCATCATTTATTCCTGACTTAATCGCGATGCAATCGTCGCCGGTATTAAAAGTGTTATTGAAAATATAAAGATAACTTGAGGAATCGGGGTCGCAACCGTCGCCGTTGGCAGTGCCGGCAGTATTGGCGGTTATGCCTTGTATAGTAATCTGTGTGCTGTAAACCGGATGTATGGTCCAGCAGGGCGGATTTGTCAATGTAAGACCCTGCAGATTTACATAAGAAGCATTAACCATGTAAATTAATCTTCCTCGCATTGAAGTTATGCCGCCTTCGCTTATAACTAAAGCTGAGCCGTTACCGTTTACAGTTCCCGAGCCGCGTATGGAAACATGGCTTATCTGTCCGCCATAAGTATGATATCGAGTATTGCCGACATTAATTAACGCCGAGTAGCAGGTTGTTTCCGCTCCTTCAAAACGCATAGGCATTGTCGGGTAATCGGCGGCGCTGGCACTTCCCATTAACGTTCCATCGATTTGAAGCGTCATATTGCTTTTTAAGAAAATTGCTCCGCTTTTAAATGTTCCTGATGGAATTAAAACTTTTCCGCCAGGCGTGCAGGCGTTAATCGTGTTTTGTATCGCTATGGTATTTAATGTTGAGTTATCGCCGAGGGCACCGTAGCTGGTAACGTTAAATACTTGCATCGCAGATGCGGTTGATTGAGCGATGGTATTACTGACGGCCAATTCAGTTCCGGAAGAGTTTGCGGATTTTACAGTAAATGAATATGAAGTAGCGGCGGTTAATCCTGTAACATTGTAGAAAAGTTTTGTTGTATTGCCGAGTAATAAACCATTTTTATAAATATTATAACTGGCGATATTTGAATAGACAGAAGGTTTGCTCCAAATCAATGTGATACTTGAATCATCGAAGGCTTCGGGCGGAACCATCAGATTTTGAGGTGCCGCTGGGTTGGGTGTATATGTCAATCGCCAGTTGTTTGCGAACATTGAAAATTCATAGAAATTGATTCTGCAATCGCCATTCAAATCATCATTCGGGTCGCAGTCTTCCGCCAGCCATAGTGTGCTGAATTCGAACAGGTCCTTTATGTTGACTGTATTATCATCTGTGAAATCGCCGTAGAAACCATTTGCGGCAGAGAGGCTGGAGGCAACACAGAGTAGCAAAATACCCCCCATGAAAATTATACTTCTCATTCCAACCGCATCCTTAATTATTGAAAAATACATTATACCATAAAATATTGATTATGTAATAAAAAAAGGCTGCCTATAGGCAGCCTTTTATAACGTGTTATTTTAAAAAAGGTTACGGTTTTGGATCACAGTTTTTAAACTCAAGTCCTGATGTAGAATTGGGGTCGATAATCCAGACAGGCGTGCTGTTTTTAATAGTGATATTTTCAAATTTACAGTTAGTGGCGGATTTTATGGCAGCTCCGCCGGCCTTACCGCCGTTGATTGTAACATTGCTTATATTGATATTTGTATGCGGCATCTTCGGCAGACCGCTAATCCAGATACCATACTTTTTAAGATTTTCGCAGGTAATATTCTTGATTGTAATATCCTTAAATTGTCCCGGTCCTCCAGAAGGATATCCGGAAGGTGTATGTGTATAAGCGCTGTCGAAGAATATAGCTGAATCTTTTATGGTATTCTTAATGGTGATATCCCTGCAAAGAACATTTCTGGCTCCGCCGCCGTTTGATTCATTTGTTTTGAATCTCAACCCGATCTCTGTTCCGTCAAAAATACAATCTTCAACAAGGACATTCTGAATCCAGGCTGCCGTAAAACTTCCGAAAACCACGCCGCCGTGTCCGCGTTTGGTTAGACAATTAAAGACTCTGATGTTCTGGTCCGGGAAATTTTCCTTCACGCCGTCAGCGCCGACACCTGCGTTAAAGTTAATGCAATCGTCGCCGGTGTCGAAAGTTGAATTGAAAATATAAGCCGTATCGCTTGTAGCCAGGTCAATGCCGTCGGCGTTGTGTATGTCGAAGGTGTTGGCGGTTATGCCGGTTACTGTTACATTTTTACTGTATGTTATCATAATCACATGCATCGCCGGATTGGTGAAGGTAAGTCCGCCGATATAAAGATTATTAATGCCTTTTGCGGTAATCAGGTCGCTGCGGCCGCTGTCATTGTTACTTACGGCTGCCTCCTTAATGCCGAGGACGGTATTTTTGCCGCCGTCCCATTTTCCGCCGCACATATTTCCCTTGCCGCATATTTTAATATTAGTCAGACTGCCGTATTTCTCGGTATATGCATTGATTAGTCCCATATAACCTTTGCCTGACAAATAATACGGGAAGCGTAAATTTGTCATCGGATACTCATTGATGTCGTCGCTGCCCATCAAAGTTCCATCGATTTGAATCGTCATATCGCTTTTCAAAAACAGCGCACCGCTTAAAAATGTCCCGGCAGGAACCAGAACTTTTCCGCCTGCCGTGCATTCATCAATAGCCTTTTGAATCGCTTTGGTATTTAAAGTGTTGCCGTCGCCAATAGCGCCATACTTCGTAACATCGAATACCTTCATCGCAGGTGCCGTTGATTGTACGACTTTATTGCCGGGCTGTGATTCGTTTCCGGATGCGTCAACAGATTTTACAGTAATTGAATATGGAGAATTAGGTTCCAGGCCTGCAATGGTGTAAAATAGATTTTTTGTAGTTCCGGCCAAAGAGCCGTTTTGATAGACCTTATAGCTGACAACATTGGAATAGTCGGCAGGTTTTTCCCAAATCACCGTAATGCTTGTATCATCAAGAGCCAAAGGCGGAACCATTAATTTCCCAGGCGGGGCAATGGATGAGTCTTTTGCAGCGTTTGTTGTTGACGCTTTGGGTTCAGATGAAGGTGAATTCTGGTCTGCCTTTGGGAAAGCGACGGAACTGAACCATATTAATAATGCGACAATACAAAGAATTTGTTTTTTCATTTTAGACCTCCTAAAAAATTGCTCTTTTAATAATTGAAATCTACAATACTAAGACCGATAAGTATGCAGATAAATCCCGCAAATGTCAAATTTATATTTTCTGCATTTTTTGCGTTGGCAAAAATCGACACGGTAAATAAGATTTTCTCACCTGCCGTAATTTACAGTGGAAATGGGCTAAGAATGGGATTGATGCAGCTGGCGGTATTTTTGCGGCAGCAGGCCGGTAATTTCTTTAAATGCACGTCTCATATTGGATGTGTAATGAAAACCTGAACGGACGGCCACCTCGTCGATTGGAAGATTAGTATCGACGAGAAGAATTTTAGCGTTATCGAAATGGGCCTGTATGATTTCTTCGTGTATTGACCTGCCGATTACTTTATGGAATTTCAACTGCAGGGAGCGTTTGCTCATGCAGGCGTTGGTTGCGATTTCGTTTACCTGCAGAGGCTTGTTGCTGTTTTCCCTGATATATCTCATAGCTTGTACGATATCAGAGTCATCGATTGCAAAAACATCTGTCGAGCCGCGGGTTTCGATATGGGTCGGCGGAATTTCAATGCACTGACCCTGCATAGTTTCCTGACCGGAGATTAATTTGTCGAGCAGTTTGGCGGCGTTGTAGCCGGCTTTTTTGAAATTAAGCGCGATGCTCGATAGCGGGGGGTCGCAGATATTGCAGATTGCCTGGTCGTTGTTGACGCCGAGGATAGCGATTTCATCCGGAATATTTATGCCTGCCTCCTGGGCTACATTGATTAAATGACAGGCGAATATATCGCAACTGGCCAGTATTGCCGCAGGTTTGGGCAATTCTTCAAGCCATTTTATCAGTTTTGATTGTCCTGTGCTCAGAGTCATGGTAATCCATTGCCGGGTAAATGGCATAAAATCATTTATAACCGGTATTTGCTTTTCCTCGAACACATCGACATTAAACCCTGCTTTAGATAAAAGGTCGGAAAAGTGTTTCAATCTTTCACTGGACCATTTCGCCTGAGTCAGTCCAAAGAAAGCGAAATTTTTGAATTTCTTTTTTAAAAGATAATCAGCGGCCATTTCTGCGACCTGTTTTGAATTAGCGCTCACATAAGGCAGATTCAGCATAGTTTCCAATGTGGATACAGCGACTACTGGTATGCCAATCTGAAGCAATTCTTTGGCTTTAGTAGCAGTTTGAGAGCTGACAAAAGCGCCTTTGCAGCCTCTTTTTTTGAGAAAAGCCAAGGATTTCAGCGAACTGTCGGGCCAAATAATTAGCTGCCAGTCTCCTTTATCGCGGATGAATTCTGATATTCCATCCATTAATCCTTCGGTATTGTGATTAATATTATTGTGTGCAAATGCTATCTTTATTTTTTCTTTCATCTCGGCTCACCAGTGTGGTTATACGACTACTGACCTTTCTGAAGAATAAACAAATAATAGAAGTTGTTGAAGTGCAGCGATTCTATCACTTATGCCGGACTTGTCAAGTTTCTGTAAATTTGGGGGCATTTTTCCTTATATCAGACAAAAATAATCTTTAATTGGCTGGCAGTCTGACAAGAAAATTCAAGATGCCGGTGTTTGAATGGCTTTATGATGGGATGATATTTCACAGAGAAATAATCCCCATAAACAATAAGCAGCTGTTAGGGGATAATAGTTCCAGAAGAAGTAAGCTACAGTCTTAGAGCCTGGTATTGATACAAATATGGGGAAAGTTAGATATACAATGAACATTGTTGTAAAAATAGAAAGTAAAGTATTAGGTTTTATGCAACTGGCTCTCTTTATTACAAAATAAGCCGGAACAATTATGATGATATAAGAATAATTCTTAAAACGGGGGCAAATCAGAGCATAAACAAAACACATTAAAAATATAATCCATTTCCATTTCTCCTCATCTTTTATTTTAAGATTTTTTATGGAAATGTAAGCAAGCCTGCTTGCCAGGAGTACCGGTGTAACTATTATGAGATAAAGAATTAAATACGCTTTATTGAGTATCACGATGCCTGTGATTTTTGATAAAGTCTGCAATAAGTCCTGTGCGAACGAAAAAGTTGACGGATTAAATATGCCATTTTCTTCTGTTGTGCCGACCGCAACGGTTATAAAATTAGAAAATAAATTGGGTTCAAATAAATATGTCGCCAGGAAAATCGCGCCAAAAGCACAAAAGGAACCTATTAAATATTTATATTTGTTTTTGTCCTCGATAAACAATAACAGAAAAAGAAAGAATATGGGTTGAATTTTAAAAATCGCAGCGGCAATAGCAGCAATACAGAAGAAGGTATATTTGCGTTTTAAATAAAAAAATAATGCAAGCCAAATCATAAACTGCTCAATTGTACAAGGGTTACCCGCTCTCAAATCAATATAAATAGTCGTATCAAATGCGAGTAAACATAACAGATAAAAAATAAAATCTGTCTGTTTATTGAGGAATACATTGCGCCATAGCAAAATTAAGCCTGCCAGCAGGACGCATTTTAAAATGAGATAGGCATCGAAAGCAGAATTGTAATCCAGTTTTGTAAAGATTTTGAAGAAATATAAAGTAATGGGAGGATAATCATAGGCAAACGACTTTTTACCGGATATTTCAGATACTGTATTTGCGTCATAAGGATTTAACCCTGCCTCGTAGGCTTTGGTGCTGTAATAACAGCTGAGAAAATCCCATTGATAAATATTCTTGTGTTTTGATATATCTATTATGACGCCGACACAATACAAAACCAATAAAATGCCGAATATCTTACTTAACCATTTCTTCACGTTTCATACTCTCCATTGTGTTGTTTGTTTTCGCAGGATTATATCATATAATGGAACTCTTGAGAATATAAATTTGCAGCATAATCGTTACGGTAATATCTTCTTGTTATCTTGACACTATGAGGGATAACAAGTAATTCATAACGATGATGAAAATAATTTTCCTGTGGTATTAATTTCCTGAATAGATGGACAAAAATTCAGATAAAAACCGGTCCCTCTTCATTTGCCTGACGTTGATAATAGCTGTCCTTGCTGTTTTTAATCAGGTGCGCAATTTCAAATTCATTAACTTTGATGACCATGTCTACGTTACAGAAAACCCGAATATTCAGGCTGGTCTAACACTTAACGCCGTCAAATGGGCATTCACTACCGGCTATGCTAACTTCTGGCATCCTATTACATGGTTTTCACTTATGCCGAATTTGTCAAGATTCTGAAAATTTTAGATGCCGGCAATCTGTCGTCCCTGGCGAACAGCATAATTAATACCTCTGTCTTCAGGGTAAATCTGCGCCATAGTTGCGATATGAAAGCCTTTTATCGGAGTTTGACTCGGCGGAATTATCTGACTATATGAACGACTGACAACAGGCTGAGCATATAAGGTTTTCCAAACATAATAGCGATGTATCCAGGAGTCGTCGAAATGCGGGAACATTCGCTTGATATACGGCAGTGAAAGTTCTGCAACCTGCCCGGGGCTCATACGATACATTTCGTCCGAACTTTTCAGATATTTAGACAGATAGACAATATGCCGATTTCCATAGTTTTGTGGAGATTGAAAGTTGGTATGCTCGATGATGCCGACAAATGGAAAATCCGGTTCGGCTACATTCAGCCAATAAAAATCCGAGAGCCTGTTGTTTAATTCCAAAACCAGGCACACATTGGCCAGATATTTAACCGCCCTGAGTTTATTAAGGTATTCACCGGAAACATGCGGCGATAATAAATCAGCAATGACCGGCAAAGCAGGCGTAGCAATGACCGCTTGGGCATCGAAGACCGCGTCAGGCGTTTTAACAGCTTTTACACAGCCGTTTTCGACTATGATTTCCCTGGCAGGCGAAGATGTATGAATAACACCGCCGGCCGATTTGATTTTTTCCGCGATAGTTTCCGCCAGCATTCCAAAACCGCCTCGATAATAGGCAAGCGTTTCACCTCCGGCTTTATTTCGGCTCCCTCCCCGCAATACAAGCTTGTTCCAAATCCAGACAGCGGATATTTGGCCGGCGTAAGGACCGAATTTGCCTCGCAGGAGCGGCTCCCATACGGTTTTATAAACATTGCGGCCGCAAAGCTCGATTAGCCATTGTTCCGCAGTCAGAGCATCTAACGGCTGCCAGTTTTTCACACGGCGTGCTTTGAGAACCAACAAACCAAGGCGGATGCGATCCAAAATATTCAGTGCGCTAAATCGCAGCAGATCCAAAGGCGTTGACAATTTGAAAAATTTATTGTTCAGATAAATTGCTGTTGCTGTGGGGCTAAACAGCAGATTATCCCGGCATCCGAGCTCATTTATTAATTCAATTACATACTGATCGCTGTTAAACAAGTGATGATAAAATTTTTCAATTTTCTGACCGTTTATTTCGAAACTGGCGGCAAGACCGCCTATGCTGCCGGTTTCCTCAAGTACAACCACCGGCATACCGCGGTGGGCAATCTCATACGCCGCCGCCAGTCCTGTGAAACCGGCTCCTATTATGACAATTGGCTTTTTCATCCTTACTGTCCTGAATTTCTTTCTCATTTTAGCTTATTTTAAAGGATATACGGCAATTTGGAAATATAAAAGTAAACAAATCTGCTCGGGTATTACCGTTGCCACATCAACAATTACATCTCTGGCATTTTTAGGTTGGGGATTCACTTCAACCCCATTTTTACTTGATATCCGACAAAGATAATCTTAAACTTACGGACGGTCTGGTTACAGTGGCAGATATATTTTGCCGACCGAGTAAGATGAATATTATAAATTCAAGGTTTTTTTCCGGGTAGATGGGCAAAAACTCCAATAAAAACTGGTCTTTCTTTATTTGTCTGGCCTTGACATTTGCAACCGTTGCGGTCTTTTATCAGGTGCGCAATTTTAAATTCATTAACTTTGATGACCCTGTCTACGTTACTGAAAACCCGAATATTCAAGCCGGTCTCACACTTAACGCCGTTAAGTGGGCATTCACTACCGGTTATGCTAACTTCTGGCACCCCTTGACCTGGCTTTCGCTTATGTTGGACTGGCAGATGTTTGGTTCCAATCCCGCAGGTTTTCATCTCACTAATCTCCTCATTCATATTGTAAATACTCTGCTTCTCTTTTTAGTTCTAAAACAAATGACAAATGCACTTTGGCAAAGCGCGTTTGTAGCGGCTTTATTTGCGCTTCATCCATTACACATAGAAGCCGTTGCCTGGGTGGCTGAACGCAAGGAAGTATTGAGTACCTTTTTCTGGATTTTGGCAATGTGGGCATATCTGCGATATGTCAAACAGCCGAATGTTTTTCGCTATCTTTTGACGATGCTGATTTTTGCTCTGGGCCTAATGGCAAAGCCTATGCTCGTAACTTTGCCCTTTGTATTTTTGCTGCTGGACTATTGGCCTTTAGAACGAATCAGGCAATTAAATTGGAAAGTGTCTTCTCGTTTGATTTTGGAAAAAATTCCTTTTGTTGTTCTCGCGGCTGTTTTCAGTGTAGTCGCCTTTTTCGTCCAGCAAACCGGCGGGGCGGTATCGCAGTTTTCTGAGCTTGGCCTGAAGTTTCGTATCTATAACGCTTTTATCTCTTACGTGAAATATATAGAAAAAATGATTTGGCCAAGCGGGTTAAGTATCTTTTATCCGCATCCCGGCTACAATGTTTCGATTTCTTATGCCCTAATGTCAGCATTTTTATTATTAGTTATAACAATTCTTATAGTTCGATTTGCCAAAAACCATCGTTATCTTGTTACCGGCTGGTTCTGGTATCTTGGAACACTTTTGCCTGTAATCGGTCTGATTCAGGTTGGCAGACACGCCATGGCCGACCGCTATACCTATATCACCCTTACGGGCTTATTTATAATTATCGCCTGGGGCGTCTGGGAACTGTTTGCAAAATTTCGGTATAAAAAAATCGTACTTACCCAGTTGGCATTGCTGACAATTTTAGCTATGTCGATATGTACGTGGTTTCAAACTTATCATTGGCGAAACAGCCTTGCTATATTTCAACACGCACTTGATGTAAATCCTGACAATTACATAGCGCACGGCTATATGACATCGCCGCTTCTTGAGCAAGGTCGCATCGATGAAGCAATCTGGCATAATTCCCAGGCTCTTCGAATTAAACCTGATTATATAGATGCCCTTAACGGTATGGGAGTTGCTCTTCATGAGGCTGGCAGGGTGGACGAGGCTGTCGTTTACTATAAAAAAGCGATTGCAATAGATCCTCATACTCCTGAGGCCAATGCCAACCTTGGCTTTGTTCTCGCAAGCAAGGGCAAATTCAATGAAGCTATCGAGCATTACGAAATCGCGATGAAAACTATGGATACGCCCCGAGTACATCGCAATTATGCCCAGGCATTGTTCAATCTTGGCAGATTTGAACAGGCTATTACAGAGTATCGTAAGGCTCTTTTAACAATGCCCAACGACCCTAATATTATCAACGAACTTGGTTATGTATTGGCGCGCAACGAGAAATTTGATGAGGCGATTACACTCTATAATCAGGCATTGCGGATTTCTCCTGACCGTATTGATATACATCTGAATCTTGGAACAGCTTTGACAAGCAGCGGCAAATTTGAAGATGCGGTAAAAGAATATGATAAAATTCTGAGCATTCAGCCTCAAAATGCCGTTGCCCACAACGATTTTGGCGTAGTGCTCTACCGGCAGGGGAAGATCGATGATGCTATCGCGCAGTTCAGGCAGGCTGTTCAAATCAATCCCGACTATATTGATGCGAAAAATAACCTTAATGCCGTCTTGGCCGAAAAACAAAAATCGCAGAGTACGGAAAATATAAAAAAATAATTTCTGTTACAACAATATCCTCTTGTTGACTTGACACCGCACTAACTGAGTAATAAACAACTTGACACCACACTAAATAATAAATAAAATTGGATTAGTGTAATACTTCTGTTTTATGAGAGTTTGTAGGAGTTTTCAGTGAAAGTATCGACAATGCGATGGATCGACCACTGGCTCGGAAGGCCGATATGTTTTGTTCTAACAGTCATCCGCAAAAGTTACAATCTACTGCCTTTCCCCCAGAAATCTTCTCCACAAAAAGTCAAACGCATACTCTTTGTTAAACTTGCCGAGCAGGGAGCAACTGTTTTGGCCGATGCATCAATCCGACGCGCTGCAGAAATGGTAGGAAAAGAGAATGTGTATTTTCTGGTCTTCAGGCAAAACCGTTTTATCCTTGATGTAATGAATATTATCCCGCAGGAGAATGTTTTAACAATTCCCGACAATAATTTTATTTCGATACTTTTCGGCACAATCGGGGTATTGCATCGCATCCGAAAACTGCGAATTGACGCGGCTGTTGATTTTGAATTTTTCGCGCGAAGTTCGGCAATCCTGACTTGGCTGAGCGGAGCGGGCATACGTGTCGGGTTTCATACTTTTTTCGACGAGTCACCCTATCGCGGCGATTTAATGACACATCGGCTGAACTATAATCCGCATCTGCACGCGAGTCAGATGTTCGAGGTAATGGTTGACGCGATTAATTTACCTGCCAAAGAGATGCCGCGACTGAATATGGACCTGCCGAAAATGCGGGCAGTGGAATCGAAATTTACTGCAAGCGAAGTGGAATTAAAAGAATTTAAGGCTATACTGGAAAAGGAAGCAGGCACGAGCAATTATTCGCCGCTCATACTTCTTAACGCAAACGCATCAGATATGCTGCCTTTGCGGCGGTGGCCTTTGGAGCGATATGTGGAACTTGCACAGAAGCTGCTCGAAAAATCTCCTGCTGTGCATATTGCCTTTACGGGAGCACCTGACGAAACTGAAAATTCTCAAAAACTTGTGCGAGCTGTCGATTCACAGAGGTGCTTTCTGATGACGGGCAAAACAACGCTTCGACAATTGATGATGCTGTATAACCTTGCCGATGCACTCGTAACTAACGACAGCGGGCCGGCACATTTCGCAACCCTGACGGATGTTAAGGTCGTAACATTGTTCGGGCCTGAAACGCCGCTGCTTTTCGGCGCAAATACGCCGCGCTGCCGCAATCTCTGGAAGAATATTCCATGCAGTCCCTGTGTAAGCGCATACAATAACCGCCGGAGTGTCTGCGACGATAATATTTGTATGCAGCGAATCAGCGTTGACGAGGTTTTTGACTTACTATGCGAGAAGTGCAAACTGTAAAAACGGCCGAAAAAGGCCGGCAGATAATTGTATGAAAAACACGGCCTTTAAAGAACCGTTAAAAGTTATGTCAAAATCAAAAACAGATGCGAAAAATAATCTCAATGCCGTATTAGCCGAAAAACAAAAATCCGGTAATAATGCTGTGGAAAGTAACAAAAAATAAATTCTAATGACTAAAAACCCGGACAAAAACTGGTCCCTTTTAATTTGCCTGATATTAACCTTAGCAACCTTTGCTGTTTATTTTCAGGTGCATAATTTCAAGTTCATGACTTTTGATGACTCTGATTATGTGTATAAAAATCCAAATATTCAAAATAGTATCACTTTCAAATCAATTCAATGGGCATTAACTGCCAGGTATGCTTTAAATTGGCATCCCTTAACCTGGCTTTCGCATATGCTGGACTGGCAGCTCTATGGTTCCAATCCTGCAGGTCATCATCTTACTAATCTTATCTTTCATATTTTAAATACATTGCTTCTTTTTCTTGTTCTCAAACGAATGACAAATGCGCTTTGGCAAAGTGCCTTTGTGGCGGCTCTTTTTGCTCTTCATCCGCTTCACGTCGAATCAGTTGCCTGGGTGGCTGAACGTAAAGATGTTTTAAGTACGTTCTTTTGGATTCTGACGATGTGGGCATACCTGCGTTATGTCAAACAGCCCGGTGTTATCCGTTATTTATTGACGATGCTTGTTTTCGCATTAGGCCTTATGGCGAAATCCATGCTGGTAACTATACCGTTTGTATTGCTTTTGCTGGATTATTGGCCTTTTGACCGTATAAAAAGGGTTGACTGGAAAACCATCTCTCAATTGATTTGGGAAAAAATTCCTTTTGTCATTCTTTCAGCGGCCTCCGCTGTTTTAACATTTATAGCGCAGCAAAGCGGCGGGGCAGTGGTATCTTTTGTCGGGCTTCCCATAAAGTATCGTATTTACAGTGCTTTTATTTCTTACATCGAATATATAAGAATTATGATTTGGCCTGCCGGACTGGCATTTTTTTATCCGCATCCCGGCCTGAAGGTATCGATTTTATATGCGTTAATTTCGGCTGTTCTTTTGTTGGCTGCTACTGTTCTTGTTCTTCTTTTTACCAAAAATCATCGATACCTGTTCACTGGCTGGTTCTGGTATCTCGGAACGCTCGTGCCTGTCATTCGCTTCATTCAAATAGGTGAACAGGCTATGGCCGACCGCTATACCTATATCACCCTCACAGGTTTATTTATTATAATCGCCTGGGGGTTGCCCCAGTTGCTGGAAAAATTGCTTTCGGCGTCGCCTCAACGAAAGTTTATACTCTGGACTTCTTCGCTGATAGTTTTATTCGCCTTGACTGTATGTACATATCTTCAGACACAATATTGGAAAGATACCATAACGGTTTGTCAGCGTGCGCTGGCAGTGACTAAGGATAATTGCAATGCGCATTTTTGTATGACTAAAGAGCTTCTTGAGCAAGGCCGCATCGATGAAGCAATCTGGCATAATTCCGAGGCTATCCGAATTAAACCTAATTATATAGAAGCCCTCAATGGACTTGGAGCCGCTCTTTATGAGGCAGGAAGAGTGGACGAAGCTGTCGTTTACTATAAAAAAGCGATTGAAATTGATCCTCATACCTTTATGGCCAATGTCAATCTTGGTGTTGCTCTCGCAAGTAAAGGCAAATTCAATGAAGCTATCGAGCATTACGAAATCGCGATGAGAACTATGGACACGCCCAGCGTACATTTCAATTATGCCCACGCATTGGTTAATCTTGGCAGATTCCAGGAAGCTGTTGCCCAGTATCATAAGGTTCTTTTAACAACGCCCGACGACCCTAATGTTATTAACGAGCTTGGTTATGTATTGGCGCTCAGTGGGAAATATGATGAGGCGATTACGCGATACAACGAAGCATTGCGAATTTCCCCTGACAACATCAATATACATCTGAATCTTGGAATAGCTTTGACCAGCAGCGGCAAATTCGAGGAGGTTTTAAAAGAATATGATAAAATTCTGAGCATCCAGCCTCAAAATGCCGTTGCCCACAACGATTTTGGTGTAGTGCTTTACCGGCTGGGAAAGCTTGATGATGCTGTCGCGCAGTTTAGACAGGCTGTTCAAATTAATCCTGAATACGCAGATGCGAAAAATAATCTCAGCGCTGTCTTGGCCGAAAAACAAAAATCCAGTAATAATGCTGCAGAAAGTAACAAAAAATAAATTCTAATGACTAAAAACCCGGATAAAAACTGGTCTCTGCTAATTTGCCTTCTGCTGACGCTGACTCTCCTTATAGTTTTTTATCAGGTTCGAGTATTTCCTTTTATTAATCTTGACGACCCTGTTTATGTCTCCCAAAACCCTAACATCCAGGCTGGTATATCGTTAAATGCTGTCAAATGGGCGTTTACCTCCAATGTGTCAAATCACTGGCATCCCCTGACCTGGCTTTCGCATATGCTGGACTGGCAGCTTTTTGGCCCTAATCCGGCTGGTCATCACATTATTAATCTGTTTTTTCATATAGCAAATACTCTGCTGCTCTTTCTGGTTCTCAAACAAATGTCACAGGCGCTCTGGCCCAGTGCCTTTGTGGCCGCTATGTTTGCTCTTCACCCGCTTCACGTCGAATCAGTTGCATGGGTTTCTAGCCGCAAAGACATCCTAAGCACTTTTTTTTGGATGCTTACAATGTGGGCTTATGTTCATTATGTCAGGCGACCAAAGGCTGCAAACTATTTATTAATTGTTGTGTTTCTTACGCTTGGTTTAATGGCAAAACCTATGCTGGTTACTTTACCATTTGTGTTATTGCTGTTGGACTATTGGCCTTTGAACAGGTTCGTATCTAAACGTTCGCTATTAGATCTCTTAATTGAGAAAGTCCCGCTTTTTGTGATGATACTGGCCTCGTCTATAATTACTTTTCTGGTTCAGAAAAAAGGCGGGGCGGTGAATATGGATAAATACAATTTTCCTATTCGTTTAGCCAATGCTTTTATTTCTTATATGCAATATATCATCAAAATGATTTGGCCGGTTCATCTGGCTATTTTTTATCCTCATCCCGGCCTGGATATTTCGGTTTTATATGCCGTAATATCAGCAATTTTCTTATTGGTTGTTACGATTCTCATTCTTAGATTTGCCGGCAGACATAAATATCTGTTCACGGGCTGGTTTTGGTATATCGGAACTCTTGTTCCTGTCATCGGTCTGCTGCAGGTTGGCGACCAGGCTATGGCAGACCGTTACAGTTATATCACTTTGACTGGTCTGTTTATTATCATCGCCTGGGGATTGCCTGAGTTGTTGGCGAAATGGAGATATAAAAAAATAACGCTTATCTCCTCGGCAGTTCTGGCGATTTTAGTTATGTCAATATGCACTTTCTTCCAACTCGGCTATTGGCAAAGCAACCTGAGTTTATTTCAACACGCTCTTGATGTGACAAAGAAAAATTATATGGCTCACTTTTGTCTGGCAGCCCCTTTACGGAATGCCAATAAGCTGAATGAAGCTATTTATCATTGTTCCCGGGCTATTCAGCTAAAGCCCGATTTTCTGCGGGCTCATATTGAGATGAGTTATCTCTTTCGTCTTGCCGGCAGGATGGACGAGGCCGCCGAAGAGTGTTGGAAATGTCTTCAGATAAAACCTGATGAGCCGAATGCTCTTAATGGTATTGGTGTTGTATTTGGTATGAAGGGTAAAACTGATTTAGCGGTTAAATATTTGTCACTGGCTCTGAAATTCAATCCGAATTTTGCCGAAGCGCACACTAATCTCGGTTACGCCCTGACCTTACAGGGTAAATATGACCAGGCGGCTGAACATTTTGTTGAAGCTTTACGTCTTGACCCTCGTTCTGCGATTGCACATTATCATCTTGGATGTATATTAGTGCAAAAAGGTCGGCTCGATGAAGGTATTACGAATTTTAAACAGGCTTTGCTGATAAATCCTGACTTCACAGATGCGAAAAATAGTCTAAATGCCGCCTTGGCTGAAAAACAGAAATCTCCCAATTAAGGAAGAATTAATTTGCAGAAAACATCAAAATTGACCAATCAAAAAACACCATTAAAGGCGATGTTGATTCTCATTGTTCTTATTGTGGTCGCGTCTTTTTCGTTTATAGTTATAAAAGCAATCTATGATCCGAATATTCCCTTTTTAGTGACCGATGTCAAAGCGAATTGGATATCGTATCCTTTTACACCTCAACTTAGGCTAAGAGGTGACAACTATGTTAATCTTACTGCCGGGTTTACCAAAAATTTTGAACTAACCGCCAGACCTACGGAAGTTTACCTGTATATCAGGGGTTTCAAAGAGTATCGCTTATGGGTTAACGATAATCAGCTTTCGGCTGTTGCAGAGAGGACAAACTGGAAGAGAGAGCGGAAATTCGAGATTTCCAAATTCCTGAAAGAAGGTACAAATACGATAAAAGCGGAAGTTTCCAATGACTATGGTCCGCCCGCTCTTTGGCTTTATACTTGTGGTATGGAGAACGAAATTAAAACCGATACAAGCTGGACAGTTTCTATATCGGATAGTCCGCCGGTCATAGCAAGTTTGGCAAATGATTGTTTCCTGCATCCCATTAGTTTGCAATGTGTGCCTCCATTAGAAGGCTTGTATAAAAAATTACCGATGTTGATTTTGTTTTTCTTGATTTCCTCCATAGCTTTCTGGCTGAACAATTACAGACAAAGAAATACAAAGTTCAATACCGGCCGAAGTCAGCGATTTCCAATATTTACGCCAAAGCGGATTTTGATTATTTGCATTATAGTTTGGATAATAGTATTCTTAAACAACGCGGCTAAAATATCGCCTACTGAAGTAGGTTTTGATACTCAAGCTCATCTTGAGTATATCCAATACCTTCTCGAACATAAATCTGTTCCCTTGGCAAACGAGGGCTGGGAAACCCATCAGCCTCCTCTGTTTTATGTTGCTTCTACTATGATTTTTTTATTAGGCAGGCAGTTTCTTGCCGCAGCTCAAGCTCTGTACTTGTTGAAATTAATTCCATTTCTCTGCGGTCTCGGTCAAATTTGCCTTGCTTACTTTGCGGCTCGTATAATTTTCCCCGACAGTCAAACCAAGCAGTCTCTTTCTGTGGCCATAACGGCCCTGATACCTATGAACATTTACATCTCCAGCTACTTTTCCAACGAGTCTCTCAGCGCCTTGCTGATGAGTTTGACAATACTCGTGGTAATAATGATACTTAATGGCAATCGCACTTCTTCAAAACTTTATTGTATTTTAGGCTTTATTATTGGGTTGGCCTTGCTGACGAAATTTACGGTTTTGGCCGTACTGCCGGTCATCTTTCTGGTGTTGCTATACAAATTGTTTTCTGAAGAAAAGCGTTCTATAACCATACTTGGCAGAAATTTAGGTTTGATGTTCCTGGTTATAGTTGTTGTAGCTGGCTGGTTTTATATACGCAACTGGATGCATTTTGGTAAAATTCTTGTTTCTAACTTCGGCCGCTTCTTAGAAATGCCATGGTGGCAGGACCCGGGATTTCACACGTACAAATACTTCTGCCAATTCGGCAGGGTGTTTACCGTGCCTTACTTTGCCGGCACTTATTCATTTTTTGATTCTATTTATTCGACGTTCTGGGGCGATGCGTTTCTTGGCGGCACGGGATTCTATGCAGGCCGTCCGCCCTGGAATTACGAATATATGTCTGCGGTATATCTGCTCGCAATACCTGCCGCCCTGATAGTTATAATCGGCGCGATTTGTGCAATTGGTAATATAATACGCACGGCCGACAAAATCTGGCTGTTAATCCTGGGTTCACTTTTTACTGTGGCCTGCAGCATAATTTATATCAGTCTTCAAGTTCCATATTACGGCCAGGCAAAGGCTTTCTTCGGTCTCGGTGTTATATTGCCGATAAGTCTGATCTTTGCGTTCGGATTCGGCTGGCTTGACCAGCGGCTAAGGGACAAAAAGTTATCTCTTCTGCGAATGGTTCTTTATGGCTGGTTCGGTACATTGATTATGGCGATACTGCTGTCTTTTTTTGTAAGCCCCGGACAGGTAAATGCAGTGTATTATTCAGATTTAGATGTTCGTGCCAAACAGGGCCAGCTCGCCCAGGCCGTCGCATATTATACGCAGCTTCTGAACAATAACCCCGAAGACTGGTATGCCCACTGCCAGTTGGCAAAGGCTTATTCTTTGCAGCACGAATACGATAAGGCGATAGAACATTATTCTCAGACTGTTCGAATCAAACCTGATTATGTCGATGCCCTCAATGGACTCGGAGGAGCGCTCTATCATACGGGCAAGATTGACCAGGCTGTTTCATATTTCAATACAGCAATACAAATCGATCCTAATTTAGTTGACGCATATCTTAATCTTGGATTTATTTTGGCTGACAGGGGCAAATTGAAAGAAGCTGCGAAAGAATATGAAAAACTCCTGCTTATTCAGCCTGATAATGCTGTTGTGCACAACGACCTGGGCGTAGTCCTTATTCGGCAGGGTGAAATCAACGAGGCTATTACACATTTTAGGCAGGCTGTTCGAATAAACCCGCAATACTCTGATGCGAAAAACAGTCTCAATGCCGCCTTGGCCGAAAAACTGAAACTCCGGAATCTGGAAAATATAGAGAAGTAATTTGGGAAAGTAAGATGAATAAAAACTCGAACATAAACTGGTCCCTCATCATTTGCCTGGTTTTGGCGATAATCGCATTTATCATTTATTACCAGGTGCACAGTTTTGAATTCGTGAATTACGATGACAACACTTACGTCTACGCAAACCCCAGTATTCAGGCCGGTATAACATTCAAGGCAGTCAAATGGGCTTTCACCTCTGGTTATGCCGACAACTGGCATCCCTTGACCTGGCTTTCTCATATGCTGGACTGGCAGCTTTTTGGTGCTAACGCTGAAGGTCATCATATTATCAATCTTATCTTTCATATTTTAAATACGTTGCTTGTTTTTATTGTTTTTAAAAAAATGACAAATGTGCTTTGGCAAAGCGCGTTTGTGGCTGCTCTGTTTGCACTTCATCCGCTGCACGTTGAATCTGTTGCCTGGATTGCTGAACGTAAAGATGTCTTGAGCACATTTTTCTGGCTGCTGGCAATGTGGGCTTATGTTCGTTATGTCGAGCAGCCGAAAGTTGCTCGTTATTTATGGATAGTTGTATTTTTTGCTCTTGGTCTGATGTCCAAGCCTATGCTTGTTACTTTGCCTTTTGTGTTTCTGATTTTAGATTACTGGCCGTTAAACAGGCTCGGCTCGAAACGTTCGCTGGTTTATCTTCTTATTGAGAAGATTCCATTGTTTATGATGACTGCTGCAGGATGCGTAGCCACTTTCATTACTCAGAAAGAAAGCGGAGCGATGCGTTTAACGAAAGATTTAAGTTTTCCTCTTCAATTGGCCAATGCCTCTATTTCTTATATGCAGTACATTATCAAAATGATTTGGCCGAGCCGTTTGGCAGTATTTTATCCGCATTCCGGCCGGGACATATCGATTCTATATGCCGTAGTATCGGCAGTTGTGCTGTTGACTGTAACAATTCTGGTAATTCGATTTGCTAAAAACCATCGATATCTCTTTACCGGCTGGTTCTGGTATCTCGGCACGCTCGTACCTGTCATCGGTTTGGTCCAGGTCGGCAGGCAGTCGATGGCCGACCGCTATACCTATATCACACTTACAGGTTTATTTATTATCATTGCCTGGGGATTGTCTGAGTTGCTGGCAAAGTGGAGGTATAAAAAAATCGTGTTTGTTTCATCGGCGATTCTGGTAGTTTCGGCTTTGTCGTTGTGCACATATTTCCAGATTCGTTACTGGCGAAACAGTTTGACTTTGTTTCAACATGCTCTTGAAGTAACTAATAATAATTATGTTGCGCACTATTGCATAGCAGATCCGCTGATCGCGCAGGGCAGATTGGACGAGGCGATTTACCATTATTCGCAGGCGATACGAATCGAACCAGATTATGCCGGTGCTCTTAATGATTTAGGGGCCGTCCTTTATAAAGAAGGAAAAACTGATGAGGCTATAGGCTATTATAACAGGGCACTGAAAGCGGATCCCAGCCTTGCAAGTACGCATCTCAGTCTTGCCGCTGCTCTGGAGAGTAAAGGTAATTTAGACGAGGCTGCTGAGCACTACAAAATCGGGCTTGCGGATAAGGACATACCCGAGATACGCAGAAACTTCGGCTCCATACTGGTGAAACTTGGCAGGTTCGAGGAAGCGGCCGGCGAATATCGCAAAATTCTTTCAGTAACGCCCGACGACCCTAACATCCTTAGCGATCTCAGCTTCATATTGACGCGCACCGGCAAATTTGACGAGGCGATTACGCTCTGCAACAAAGCTCTGCAAATTGCTCCTGACTCTATAAATACACATCTTAATCTTGGAGCTGCTCTGGTCAGCAGCGGCAGATTAGACGAAGCGGTTAAAGAGTATGAAAAAATCCTGCAAATCCAGCCTAAAAATGCGCGGGCCCACAACGATCTTGGTGTAATACTTTCCCAGCAGAAAAAATTTGACCAGGCCATAGCGCATTTTAATCAGTCGCTTCAAATTGACCCTGATTATATTGATGCAAGAAACAATCTCAGTGTCGCCTTGGCAGAGAATGATAAACTTAAAAGTACGGAAAACACAAAAAAGAAATAATTGGTAAGTTTAGATGGATAAAAACTCAAACAGGAACTGGTCTTTCTTAATCTGTCTGACGTTAACATTAGTTACTCTTGCTGTTTATTTTCAGGTGCACAGCTTTGGTTTTGTTGATTATGACGACCCTGCATATGTTTCCCAAAACCCGCATATTCAGACGGGTATTACACTGCAATCAGTCAAATGGGCATTTACCAGCGGCCATGCAGGTAACTGGCACCCCTTGACATGGCTTTCACATATTTTAGACTGGCAGCTTTACGGTTCCAACCCCGCAGGCCATCATCTGACTAATCTTTTCTTTCACATTATAAATACTTTGCTTCTTTTCCTTGTCCTAAAACGTATGACAAATGCTGTTTGGCAAAGTGCCTTTGTCGCCGCTCTTTTTGCTCTGCACCCAATGCACGTTGAATCTGTTGCCTGGGTTTCCGAACGCAAGGATGTGTTAAGCGCCTTTTTCTGGCTTCTGGCAATGTTGGCTTATACCCGATATGTCAAAAAGTCGAATCTCACTAATTATTTATTTACGCTGCTTGTTTTTGCGTTAGGTCTTATGGCAAAACCAATGCTGGTTACTTTACCGTTTGTGCTGCTACTGTTCGATTATTGGCCGCTCGAACGGATAAGCCGTTTTAGTCGGCAAATTTTTTATCGTTTGGTTTTGGAAAAGGTTCCTTTCTTCGCTCTTTCAGTCATCTCAAGTATTATCACCTTTTTAGTTCAGCAGAGCGGCGGGGCGATATCGTCGCTGGCCAAGATTTCAATACAGTCGCGGGTTTGCAATGCTCTTATTTCTTATGTGCAATATATTGGGAAAATGTTTTGGCCGAGGCATCTGACATTTTTTTATCCGTATCCCGTCGAAAATGTATCTATTTTATTTACAGTGACCTCGGCTGTTCTGTTGATAGCCGCAACTATTTTTGTGCTTCGGCTGGCTAAAAAGTATCCATATCTTTTTACTGGCTGGTTTTGGTATCTTGGCACGCTTGTGCCTGTCATCGGCATTGTCAAGGTTGGCGGCCAGGCGATGGCAGACCGCTATACTTATATTACCCTGATAGGTTTATTTATTATTATTGCCTGGGGATTTCCAGACTTATTGGCGAAATGGCGATATAGAAAAGTCGCACTTACCTCATCGGCGCTGCTGATTATTTTAGCTATGTCGATATGCACCCGTTTTCAGATTCATTACTGGCAAAACAGTCGGACTTTGTTTCAACACGCCCTTGATGTGACTAAAAATAATTATGTAGCATACTCTGGCGTAGCGAACTCGCTGGTCTTGCAGGGTAGGCTGGATGAAGCAATTCAAAATTATTCGCAATCTATCAGAATTGCACCTAAATATGTCCTTGCACGGATTGGACTTGGCGATGCTTTGCTTAAAGACGGCAAGATTGACCAGGCTGTCATAGAATGTCAAAAAGCCTTACAGATAAAGTCGGATGAACCTGATGGGTTGAATATTCTTGGCATTGCACTCAGCCAACAGGGCAAATTAGATGAAGCTGTGAAATGCTTTACCCTGTCCCTTCAGATAAGACCTGATTTTGCAATTACACATGACAATATGGGCCATGTAATGATTCTTCAGGGCAACTATGATGAGGCTGTTGTGCATCTTACCGAATCAATACGGCTTGACCCTGGCTATGCCTTGCCATACTATCATCTCGGGCAAGTTCTGGTGCAGAGAGGCGAAATTAATGAAGCCGTCACATACTTTGAAAAGGCTCTGCAACTCAAGCCCGACTGGGTTGAGCCTATGAATACTCTGGCCTGGATTTTGGCAGTTGATCCGAAAATGACATCGCACAATCCGGACAGGGCGGTGAAACTTGCTCAGAGAGCCTGCGAACTTACCGGTAATAAAATTCCTGAATTGTTAAGCACCTTGGCCGCAGCTTATGCTGCAACTGGCGATTTTGATAAAGCTGTCAAAACATCGCAAAAAGCTTTAGAGTTATGTCAATTTGCCGAACAGCGTGGCCTTAAAAATGAAATTGAAAATCGGCTGGTCTTATATAAAGAAAGTAAACCATATATTGAGACATCGCAGTAACTATTCTCACGACACAGGCAGCAGCGGGATAAATATTTTCATTTGTTAATCTGATTTAAGAGTTTATCCGTAAGTTGTGAGTTCAAAGACTTAAGAATATTATATTCTGCCATAGCAGAATTTTTATCACCTATCGCCAGGTAAGCAACGCCAAGATTATAGTGTGCCTCGGCTAAATCCGGCTTGAATTCGATGGCCTGCTTAAAGGCTTCTATCGCCTCGACGCTGCGGTCAAGATTGCCGTAAGCAACGCCGAGATTATTACATGCCCTGATATAATTCGGCTTGAGTCTTATTGCCTGCCTATAGGCATCTATCGCCTCGGTGCCGCGGCCAAGAGCGTCGTAAGCAACGCCAAGATTATAGTACGCAAGATAATTGTTTTGCGTTATCTCGATGGCGTGCGAAAAAAGGGTGATACTGTTTTTCCAATAGATTGTCTGTCGATGAGCACATATTCCGAGTGTTGTCAGTACAATCACCATCGATATGCCGAGAATGATTTTTCGTTGAGGCGACGCCGAAATCCATTTTGAAAGAAGCTGCGGCAAACCCCATGCAAGCATTAGAAAGAGGCCTATATACGGGATATAAGTGTAACGGTCGGCATAGCCCTGCAAACCGACTCGAACAATGCCGATGACCGGCACAAGTGTTCCGACAAACCAAAACCAGCCCATCGGCAAATACTTTTGATTTCGTCCAAAACGAATTACAAAAATGGATATAACAAGCAGCAGCAAAACACACATCGCGGTCTGCCAGAATGAAATACTACCGACATCAAAAGGATACAATACTACAAGATTACTCGGCCATAACATTTCACCAATATATCTTGCATACGATAAGAAGACGTTGGCAATTCTTTTATTCAAAGAAACGATAGCTACTCCCCCGCCGCTTCGCATAACTAAAAAGGTGATAACGCTTGAGATAATCGAAATCGCAAAGAAAGGAACCTTTTCTAAAACCAAACGATAAATAACCTGCCTGCGCCGTAAGGTGTCCTGCGGATCAAAATGTTTTATCCGTTCAAGCGGCCAATAGTCCAGTAGTAGCAGCACAAACGGTAAAGTAACCAGCATGGGTTTTGCCATAAGACCCAAAGCGAAAATTAATAAGACAAGCAGGTAACGCGCGGCGTCGGGCTTTTTGACATATTGCGCATACGCTAACATCGCAAGCAGCCAAAATAAAGTGCTTAATACATCTTTTCGCTCAGCAATCCAGGCGACGGATTCGACATGCATCGGATGAAGTGCAAACAGAGCCGCCACGAAGGCGCTCGGCCATAGTGTGCCTGTCATTTTTTTAAGAACCGCAAAGAGCAGCAGGGTATTTACAATGTGCAGAAGGAGGTTTACAAGATGCATCCCGCCTGGACTGGGGCCGAACAACTGGCAGTCGAGCATTAGGGATAGCCACGTCAGTGGATGCCAATGATTGGACACATCGGCCGTAAAAGCCCAAATGATATTGTCGAAAGTCAGACCGCTTATAACGTGCTGATTTTCTGTAACGTACGCATCATCGTCATAACTGACAAAATCAAAATTCCTGACCTGCCAGAAGACCAGCAAAGTACTGAATGCTAAGGCGAAATAAATAGAAAGGACAAGAGTTTTTTTTACCTGTTCTGGCATAGACAGCAATATATTTACACGAACATTTGTTGTCAAGAAACAAAACCAGTTAGGGCAGGTGTGTAATAATCACCAGGGACCAAGGGCGGAAATTTCACACCTGTCTATTGCAATGTCTCAACTTTGAAATCAATCTTTTTTGCCTTTTGAGGTAAGATAATTTACGAGCATCCTATAATTTCGCTGCTGGTAATACTGAAAAGGGCCAACTGCGGTTTTTCAGAGTATTATTTTAGGTCTAATTTTTGTGGTCTAACTTTCTGTTTTTTTGGCAAAAAATATTAATTTATAGCGAAAAAATTTAACTATTTTGAATAATCTATCGGAAGTTCCACTATCAGCCCAAATCAATATTTTATCGAGCCTGCTCGGGCTTTGCGATAGTCAATCTTATGTAACTTGTTTAAGTTGCTTATGTTAAAAATGTTTTATCTAAATTTAAATAGGGCGATAATTGATTAAAAGTAAAGCCTTGTTTTTTACTCTAAAAAGGCCTTTGCGCAAAATAGACTTTATTTCCGCGCAATATTGCCTTGTTTTTCTTACCCAGTTTTAAGACAATATAAGCAATCCGAGACTGTGTAAGTAATACTGGATGTGTTATCCAGTGTCGTTCGGCATATTCGTGGATTGGAAGAAGTTACTAAATTAGAATATGTTTTTTTAGGAGGTTAGAAGATGAAAAAAAGTATTTTTGTTTTAATGGTATGTCTTATGGCTACAGCAGGCGCGTATGCCTCAAAAAGCTGGGTTGGCCCAACTGGTTCGTGGGGTACTGCTACTTTATGGCAGACCAGTGCAGTGCCGGTTGACGCCGATGGCGAAGTCAAGATTATCAAAACATCAGCCACATCTTGTACACTGGATAGCGATATAGGTTCATTTACCACTTTAAAGACAACTATAAGTGGAAATGGTGGTCTTACCTTTAATATCGTAACTGGCGGAAAAATGATGACTGCTGGTGAATTCACTGTTGGTTGTGGTACTGCAGGCTCTGGCGTTCCTACTGGTATAGTTAACCAGACAGGTGGTCAGCTTACTTTGAATAACACAGGGAACGCTGCCAGTGGCAAGCTCGAAATTGGTTACAAGAGCGGTAGTGCTGGCGTTGGAAATGGCACATACACTATATCTGGCGGTACTATTGATGGTTCCGGCGGTATTTATGTAGGTGCTTTCGCTGGTACAGGAACTGGCGGCAGTTCAGGCGCTATTGGTAAATTGGTTGTAAGTGGCACTGGTGGTACTATATCTGTTGGTGGTCCACTCTTTGTTGGAGAAGGCGATGCAACTAGTGCTTGGAAGGGTACAGGTACTCTTCAGTTTAACGTTGATGGCGGCGTAAGTGCCATTACCACAAGCAGCGTTACCCTTAATCTGGGCGCTGCAGGTGCTGTTGCTAACTTGCTGGTTAATTTGACTGGCGCAGCTGCAACTGGCAATATTGTGCTTGTTAACAATACTGGTGCCGGTGCTGTAACTGGTATTTTTGATAATGCAGCTTGGACTAATACGGTTATGGTTGGCAGCGATGCTTACTATTTGTCTAATGTGTATGATGCGGCCACTGGGCAAGATGGTATTGGTAACGACATTGCATTGGTTGTTCCAGAACCAGCTACAATTGCTTTAATTAGCCTTGGTTTACTTGCCATAAGACGCAAGAAATAAGTAAAAAGTTTAATTTTAATCTCAGGGCCAATCCGATATAAGGATTGGCCCTGAGTAAGTTTTACGGCCTTTGGGCCGGTGCTCTTTTAGAAGTCAATGTTAGCCCTTGTCAAAGTTGCCGGCAGGTTATAACTCGGGAAATCTGAATAATAAATTAAAATGCAATTATCGTATCGTATATATAGTATTTGTTATAAATTTTTTATGGTTTCCCGATGTGTCGGGGCAATTTGTCTAAAGGAGGACATTGTATGAAAAACAGAGTGATATGGATAATGATTATGGTGGTGGCATTGGTTTCATCCAGTGCCTGGGCGTTCAGTCCGGTAACTAATGTAAACGGTCCTGAACTGCAGTTTAACATGAATTTCGAAACCAATAATGACCCTTGTACCAAGGCTATTGTACCAACGACCATTGATGCAAGGGGGTATCTTATTGGAAAATATTCATCTGGTAACGAAGCTAATTCGATAAATCATGACATATATGAGTTGGATATTACTTCCAAGCCAGGATTAGGTACTGATGCGAATTTTCAGCCTTGTCATGATGGCCCGCCAGTGCCGCCAGGGCAAAAATCCGGTCCGAATGACATCAAGGTTAGGATTCCTTATGATTCGGCTGGCAATATATCAGGAAACCCGATGTTTGATATTACCGCCGGGGAGAATTACCCTAATTTTTCCGTACGTACATGGGCTTGCTGGCTTTGGACTATGCACAAAGACAGTGACTATTTTCATATATATCCTAATGGCACATTCATAAGGCTTGAGAGACGCGCTGCTATCTTGCGTGGGGACCCAAATTACTCTTGGGAAATAACGTTAAAAAACTGCAATGTTTCATTTACCCAAAAAAATGGTTCGGCTGCGCAAGCGGTTCTATTAAATGTACAAACAACGCAAACACTTGATGATATGAACATGACGCCCAATCAATGGCATCATATTGCCGTTGTCATAAACAGAAATACACGGGCAGGCACTAAGATATTTGTAGACGGCCTTCAAAGAGATGTTACTGTCATTGATTACCGAACGAATACAGCTCTTCCGTTAGCTAAATATGATTATGTAGATCTCCCCGGGTATATTTTCTATAACCCTCTAATGGTTGGGTCCGGCAGTGTCAGTAATAAATCGAGCGGCAAATTTAACGGTTTGCTCGACGAAATACGTATGTATAACAGAGCCTTAACTCCTTTGGAAGTCAGCATTCTTAAACAAACCGATGATACCAATCATCCTATGGCATTACTGCCTATTCCAGGTTCTACTAACATACCAGTCACTACTGATGTGAACTGGGTGCCGGCAAAAACTGTTATATCGCAGGCCGTATATTTTGGAAGTGACAAGAGTAATTTAGGTGATCCATTGACTACGGGCGACTCCAGTCTTAAGACTCTTTACAATTCAGACCTTCTTGGCGGCCCTAAGCTGGCTCTTAATACCACTTATTATTGGGAGGTTGATTCGACCTTCCTCACTACTGTGGTAGATGGTCCAATCTGGTCGTTCACTACCGAAAGCGGCAAGGCATATAATCCTTCGCCGACAAATGGTCAGAATGATGTAGGCAGCGATGTTAATGGCGGTTTTAAATTATCTTGGACCGAGTCTACTACGCATCCAAATAATTACACAATTTATCTGTCCAGCAACTGGGCGGATGTAAATGACGGGAACCCCGCTGCGATAATCAAATCTGGCGGCGCAGATGTTAATAATTACACTACAATTATTACAGCAAAAGGCACGCAGATGTATTGGCGTCTAGATAGTAATTACCCGAGTAAAATGGTTGAGGGAGATATATGGACTTTCCGTACCAAGCCGTATGAGATTATTTTCAATACGAGCAAAGCCGATGGCATTATCGGCAAGAAAGTGCACTATGGAGGCCATGACGTCAATGCCCTTGCCCTGGTAATAAATGACGCAAACTGGCGAGAAGTACCAAGTATGTTTGGTACGGTTGATCCTGATGTCAACATAGCCGTATTTAACTTCCCTTCAGGCTTCAATTATGACCGGCATTACGATATTACCGTAATACCGACATATATGGCTGATGATATTCATTATGATCTTGTTCCCAGATATGATGTTAATTCTCCAAGACCTCTGGGTATTCATGTAACAGGAACAGGAACAAACGGTAATTTCTATTTTGACGGCAGGATAAATATTTCAGGTGGCGATTGCACTCTTGCCGCCACTGGTGTAAAAGAAACGGCACGTTCCGGCGGTTTCCCTGGTCCCAGGAGCGGTTGTGGTGATAGTAGTGTCTTTAATGACCATTCCTCTACTGGCGTTGGTTCCATTGCACTTACTAATTATTGGGCCGCCATTACTTGTCCCACGTGGGCCAGCGGTGTGCATGGACGAGTTAACGCTCAAAATAGTCTTTCAGGTAAGAATACCTATGAGCCAACGGCACTGGCAAAATCAATATTTGGTCCTGGCATAGCTGCGAACCCACCGTATAAAGGCGGTGCCGGCGGCAGTTATGGTGGACAAGGCGGTAATTGCGGTCGAGGCTATTGGTTTGGCTACGAGAGCTCTCTTGGTCGCACCTATGGCGATAGCCCACTTCCGTGGCCTTGGGGTGGAAGTGCCGGTGGATGGAGCGGTTCAGGTCAAGGCTGTCCTGGCGGCGGCGGTATTGAAATTATCGCAACAGGTGACGTAAACCTGGATTCCCATTCACAGATTCTGGCTAATGGCGGCAATCAGGCATTCACTGCTGAACTTGCTTATGGAACTGGCGGCGGTTCCGGCGGTTCTGTAAAGATTATTGCCGGCGGTAAATTTACCAATAAAGGTCATATCGCGGCCAATGGCGGTAGAGGCAGCAATGCATCACAGGCCAATAATGGCGGCGGTGGCGGCGGCGGTGGTCGCGTATCGATTAATTATGTCTCTGCCGGTAGTACTCAAGGAGCAATTGACGTTAATGGCGGCGCACATGGTTATTACGGCGATCCTTTAAATCCTAATGTTCCGGACAATCTTGCTGAGAACGGCCATGATGGTACTATACTCTTTACGACGGCTTCAACAAAAATGGCTTCAGCTCCTTCACCTGTCAATGGCGACAAAAAGGCTTATATTGGTACTGTTGATCCAAATACAAGCTTCACGCTGAAATGGTATTCCGGTTATGGCGCTTCAACTGATAGAGTTTATCTTGGTCAAAATTCAGGCAGTCTTAGTGCACAAGGTTCTGCTATAACTGCTGCTCGCAGTAAGAACGGCCAGAGTGCTACAGTAAGTGTTGCTGCCAATACTACCTATTACTGGCAAATTAAATCTGATAACGGTGCTGTTCTAGGTCCTATTTGGTCATTCCATACTGTTACCTGGCAGTGTCCACTTGCTATTACTAATGGTATTCACCATCCTAAAATGGCAGAACGTACTGGAACTGCAGCGCTACCAACAGAGTCTGATCCAAATTGGGGCTTAGCTGGACCGGAGTGGGACCACAACGGCGATTGTGTTCTTGATGAAACCGACTTCGCGTTTTTTGCGAAGGATTGGATGAACCCAGTGTTTGGTCCGCCAGATCAGTATTGGCACATTCCGGAGATGGGTTACACTACTTTAAGAAGAGTTGCAAATGAATGGTTAGACTGTATTGGAAGAACAAATAGCGGCTGTAGTGGATACCCCACTAGAAACTAGATGGTAAAAGTCGTTAAATGTGAATAATGGATAAATGATGTATATAATTCTGTTGTTGCGACCCCGTTAATCGGGGTCGCAACGACAGAGGTTTTTAGGTTGATTAAAAAAGTTAAATAAAGTATTTACTATTTACAGGTTTAGGGTATAATTTATACTGATTCGGAAATTGGACTAATAGCCTATTTATAAAATATACAAATAATATCAATGACAAATTATTATAGTGAAAAGTTGTATGGCTGTTAGAGATGTAAATATATGCGTAAAGAAGAAATATTAAAAAACTTTGGGGTAAAAGGAATAAAGTCGTGAAAACAAAAAAAGGTTTTACATTAGTAGAATTATTAGTGGTCATTTCGATTATTGCAATTCTTCTTGCAGTTCTGATTCCTGCAATGAATCGAGCTAAGGAAACGGCCAAGCGAATAATTTGTTCTAATCAACAGAAACAGGTTGCGTTGGGGTTAAATACGTACGTCAATGATTATGATGGTATGCTGCCTTGGTATGGCGGAAAAGACCCCCTTTTCCTGCCTCCACATGCTCCTGATTCGGGCAAAGACCCGGAAGACGATGAACGACATCCATACGTTGCATTTAAAGGAGACTCGGACAAAACTGAGTGGCTGGAAGGCGGAGTGGCAAGTGGTGCGCCTATTCCTATAAGGCTTGCATGCTTATATAGAAGGGGTATTATAAAAACAGGAAAAGTATTTTATTGTCCGTCTAATAAAGACAAACAATATCGGTATGATGATTATATTGATCCTCGACTGCCGAATCAAAGTAAAGAATGGGGTACTTTACCGCAAATGACTAACGACCCAAGTAAAAGTCCAACGCCAGACAATTCGTGGGTACGAACAGGATTAACGTATTATCCGGTATCTGCCAAAGGCGCATCCCAGTTGGATATGTACGGTATACCCATAGTTACTGCTCGAAAATTTGAATCAATGGATTCTCAAAAGCCATTCTTGGCAGATAGAATTTGGAATTCGACCACACCTGTAGCAGGTACTAGTCTTTATATTTCTGGTATGTATAATTTAAGTCATGATAACGGGAAATTGCTCGCATTTAACGCTACTTTCAAAGGCGGACAAGTTGTTTACGTTAAGGGTAAAAGAGCAAAAACCAGTACAATTGTTATGGGCCGGACTGTTTTCACAGATGTTTTTGATGAAGATTTGTGGAATGGCTTTATGAAAAATCTTTGGGCCGTGGTGGGCGACAGTGGGTCAGTCGACAGCGATAGCTACCGATATTTTTACTACACTATATTCGGCCTGGTTCAACCGTAATATTTATTTTATCTGACAAAGGCCGGTTATTTTAGCCGGCCTTTTTTGTTTTTAGCCGGTAGTATGATTAAAGGCGACATATAGATTATTAGTTCCACAAGATGAGATTGTTGGTTAGTCACTTTGAAGGGATGTGTTGATGACAGGGAAGGTTCATAACTTTACGTTGATTTTCCTTTTATTTGCAACCAGTGTGCTTTTCGCTGCTCAGGATAGTAATAATTCGCCATGGAAGTTCGACGCTAAACTGGCTGGTTTGGCCGGCCTTTTTGAAACCGGCAAAACACGTCAAATTGTGGTTGACCAGAACGGCCCTGCTGATTTCAATTCAATACAAAAGGCAATTGATGCCATTCCCCAGGATAATAATGAAAGAGTTGTTGTCCTCATTAAGCCGGGCTTTTATAAACAGCGGGTCATCATACAAAAAGACAAATCATTTATTACTTTACGCGGCACCGACCCCTATAAGACTATTATAAGCTATAACCTCAATGCGCAGATGATGAGGCCTGATGGTTCAAGGAACTATGGCGCTGATTGTGCCACGCTTGTAGTCAGAGGGGCAAGTGATTTAATTTTGGAAAATCTCACTATTGAAAATACTTTCGGTCCGCATCTCCAAGCTCAGGCTGTAAAATTGGCAAGCGAACGCACTCTTGTGGTAAATTGCCGTTTCCTGGGCGGGCAGGATACGCTGTTCACCCATTCAGGCCGGCAGTATTATCTGAATTGCTATATCGAAGGCGGGACTGATTTTATATACGGCCATTCGCAGGCAGTCTTTGAGAATTGCCTGATACACTCTATAGAAAGCAGCCATATAACGGCTCACGCTGCTACAGAGCCTAATCTGCCGACCGGCTATGTTTTCTATAATTGCAGAGTTACGACAGCAGATGGTGTTTCAACAGACCTTGGCAGGCCATGGCGAGCCTACGCAAGAGTGGTTTATTACAATTGCTGGCTTGATAAGGGCGTAAAACCGGCCGGCTGGGACAACTGGCGCGACCCTAACAGAGAAAAGACTGCTTTTTATGCCGAATATAAATGCTCCGGTCCCGGCAATAATCCTTCGGCACGTGTTAAATGGTCTCATCAATTGACCGACCAGCAGGCTCAGAAGTTTCTGCCGGAAAACTTTATGAAGGTGGATGGTGTTACTATCGACAAGTGGCTGCAGGAAATCATTAATTTCAGAAAAACATATCGCTGAAAATTATCACAGGAAATCTGTGGAGAAATTTATAAATTACGATATGATAAGTCAAAATTTTCTCATTATGTAAGGATACAAAAATGAATAAAGTGCGAATAGTTACAATCGGCGGTTTCGGCCATATTGATGCAGTGTTTCGCGACTTGACCGGTATGGAGGAAGCCGATTTGGTTGGAATGGCTCCGGCTTACGAAGGCGAGGATATTTCCAAGTTTCTAAAGCTTACGCCGGCGGCAGATAAGAATGTGTATCGTCAGGATTATAAGCAGATGCTCAAAGAGCTGAAGCCGGATGCAGCGGTAGTCAGCACAAGACTCGATTTGATTCCAAAGCTGATTATGGAAGTCGCTAAGATGGGCATCCATATAATCGCGGAAAAACCTCTGGCTCTTGATATGGGAACTCTGAAAAAAGTTCGCAAATCAGTTGAGAAAAACAAAATTAATCTTATGGCTATGCTGACTATGCGAAGCGACCCTCAGTTTGTTGCCGCAAAGCAGGTCTATGACAGCGGAGCGATAGGCCAGGCAATTTTGGCAAACGCCCGGAAGAGTTATAAGTGGGGCACAAGGCCCGATTGGTTCGGCGATAAAGATAAATACGGCGGCACAATAGGATGGGTCGGAATCCACGCTTTTGACTTTATCAATTCTGTTACAGGATTGAATTTTACAAAAGTTGCCGCGATGAAAGGCAATCTTGCTCATAGCGATAGACCTGCCTGTGAAGATAATTGCGTCCTTATAGCCGAGTTGAGCAACGGCGGACACGCCACGATGAGCGTTGATTACTGTCGGCCTGAATCGGCTCCGACGCATGGCGACGACTGGATTAGAGTCATCGGCACTAAAGGCGTTCTCGAAGCCAGTCTGGCCAAAAAGAATTGTGTCGTTATCAGCAATGAAAAGGGCACTTTCGAGCAGCCGCTGCCGGAAGGAAAAGATAAGATATTCCGCAGATTCCTTTTGAATCTTCGCGATGGCAAAAGCAACGAAGAGGCCAAGGAAATTTCTTTTATGCTGACTAAGATTTGTCTTATTGCACGTGACGCTGCTGAAAAAGGCAAAATCCTGGATATAAAATTAGATTAACGTGCGTATTATTTCGCACGGTATTCAAAATAATCGAAATCGGCTTTTATACCTCTGCCGGTAAGGTTCTGCGCACAGATTCCGACCATCGCACCCGTAAAACAGCCGTCAAGACAGAATTCATCGCTTAATGTCGTTATGTCGAATTCCTGATTGATTTGCTGCCATTTTTCGCCGTCTAATGAATGCGAGAAAAACATCTTGTCGTATTTGATTTCGGTTTTCAGGTGACAATATTTTTGTTTTAAGGATATCTGCTGTTCGAAAAGTTCAGTGCATTTATTGTTCTGATTGAAGCAGACGGTTATGATTTTTCCGAGCGTTTCATCGTGCGTTACTTTTAAATAATAAAAGTTAAAGTTGTCATAGAAGCATATAAGTCCCGCAGCCTGCTGATAAGTTTCAGGCTCGAATTCAACACAGGTTTGAGCGACGCAGTCGAGCGATGTGATTCTTCTTGCAATCAGACTTTGGCGGAATTTTGAGCCGAGCGATTCTCTGCCATACATTCTCAGCCAGCCCGGCCTTTCTTTAAGCGTCAGCCAGCTTTCATCCGGCATAACCCGCAGACTGTTGAAATGCAGATTAAGTGTTTTGCCGTCGAAGTCGTCTCGCGGCGGTTGTGCTTTGAATGGATGCGGCGGCAATCCCGGCGATGGGACTTCTAATTGAGGGTCTTTTCCGCCTGCTTCGAGCCGCAGCCAGCCGTCGTCACACCATTTTACTTTTTGAATTGCGGTTTCCCTGCCAAGGACTGACCTTTTTTGCGGCATTACAGGCCTGCTGCAAAGATGTGTTATATACCAATGACCGTTTTGCGTATCTACAAGGCAGCCATGGCCGGCTCTTTGAAGGACGAATTCAGGATTATCTTTGGATGTGATTACGGGATTATCAGGCTGGATTTCGTAAGGGCCGAAGAGATTTTTTGACCTTGTCAGAGTTACAGCGTGGCTGAAACCTGTGCCGCCTTCGGCAACCAAAAGATAGTAGAAGCCGTTGCGTTTGAAAATATGCGGTCCTTCAGTTTTGCCTATCAGACTGCCTTTGAAAATATGTTTGATTGGCCCGACAAGTTTTTTTGCCTTGGGGTCGTATTCCTGCAGAATAATTCCGCCGAATCGTCTTTCGTCCTGGTAACGGTGGTTCCACAGCATATTGACCAGCCATTTTTTGCCGTCATCGTCGTGAAACATTGAGGGGTCGAAACCTGAGCTGTTGAGATAAACCGGCTCTGACCATGGGCCTGTAATACCTGGCGCTGTCGTGAGATAATTATGAACATCTTTGTATGGGCCTCTGATAGTTCTGAGATTAGAAAAGATGAGATGGAATAATCCATCGCAGTAAGTCAGGCATGGCGCCCATACTCCGCCTGAGCTTGGATTGCCCAGCATATTGATATATTTTTCTGATGTTAGGGCATATCCTGCAAGTTCCCAGTTGACCAGGTCTTTGGAATGATGAAAGATAACGCCCGGCATCCATTCGAAGGTTGAGTTTGCGATGTAGTAATCGTCTTTGACTCGGACGATAGATGGGTCGGGGTAGAAGCCTGTCAGGATTGGATTTTTAATTTTCTCAGTCATTCTTTATTCGTAGGATTTTGATTTTTCATTAAATATTGCGCCCGGCGGGATTCGAACCTGCGACCTTCAGTTTAGGAAACTGACGCTCTATCCTACTGAGCTACGAGCGCTAACATCTTTATATATAATAACTTACAAGCAGACGGATTTTATTTTTTTATTCTGGTCTTTACTTTTGCTTGGTCTATTTTACTAAAGCTTTTTTCGATTGGCAAATTCTAATCACGGATATTAAAGATTTGTTTTGATATCATTATATGGATTTTAAGGATTTGTTTTTAATGGCATTATTCCGCTATATTGATAATATTATTGTCGTCTGATTGGCCGTTGGTAAAACAATATAAATTAATAATCAGGAAATAAAAATGGCTGTAGAAATCAAGTTGCCTCAGTTTGGACAAACGATGGAAGAGGGCACTATCGTAAACTGCCTTGTTCAAATCGGCCAAAAAGTCAATACCGGCGATATCCTCTTCGAAATCGAGACAGATAAAGCAACACTCGAAATGGAATCGCCATCTGAGGGTTTCGTCAAATCTATCCTCGCACAAGTTGGCCAGACTTTGTCGGTCGGGGAAATTCTTCTGGTCCTCGGCGAAGAAGATGAAAAAGTCAGTGTGAATTCCAGTGTTAAAAAAACTTCTCCAAAAATAGCTGATAAACCCGCAAAAATAACAACAGATGCAGATATAGTCGCGGCTTTGAAAGAAACAATAAATTCAAACCAGCAGGTCTATAAACTCGGGCAAAAAATACCGCTGAACAAACTTGGCAGAATAATCGCAGAAAAGACGCTTCAATCCAAACGCCAAAAACCCTGCTTTTATCTCAATGTCAATGTCGATGTTACAGAACTTACCGCGTTGCAGGAAAAACTGAAAGTCTCCGTAACAGACTTTATAATAAAGGCGCTAGGACTTGGCATGGTCAAGTGGCCGATTATGACTGGCCGACTCGAAGGAGATTCCATACGACTTGCTGATTCGCCAGGTATAGGAATTGCCACAGCGGTAAAAGACGGAATTGCTGTGCCAATAGTGAAAGATGTTACTAAAAAGAGCCTTTCAGAGATCGCCCAATACAGCAAGGGTCTTTTAGAACGGCTGCAAACAGCAAATCTGTCGGCGGACGATTTTAAAGATGGGTGCATAACCGTAAACAATCTTGGCTCGCTTGGCATAGATTCATTTATTCCCATTGTTGTGCCCGGCCAAAGCAGTATTCTGGGAGTCGGCAAGATAACGGATACCTGCGTATCTAAGGGCGGCGAAATCTCGGTTAGAAAACTTATGAAGATGTCGCTGGCAGTTGACCATAGAATCGCCAATGGCGCGGAAGCGGCGCAGTTTTTGAGTTATGTTGTTGACCTGCTGCAGGAGCCGCAAAAACTGGCGTAATAAAACTGGACAAATCTTTTGACTGCGAAGATAATTAGCCGATATAAGTCCCCGTAGCTCAATTGGATAGAGCGCTGGCCTCCGAAGCCAGAGGTTTCGAGTTCGACTCTCGACGAGGACAATTTTTCAAAGCGAATCTTTGAGCATAATTTCACGCAAATCAAGTACGTCAAATGTCCGATAATATTTGTGTCTTTTTAATGTTATCGCTCCAAATCGGCCTTTTTTAATGATTACCTGGAGTATTAAATACCACAGTAAAGGGGAGTGATAATATTGTCGAAAAATTAAACATAACTATAGTGAAATTCTAATGGTTATGGAATTACTCAGTAGTAATAAAAAAGGAATTAAAATGAAAAATATATTATCACTAATAATTGCACTGGTTTTATTAATGTCGCTTGCTGACGCAAAGGCAAAAGAAGCGAATGAACCCAACGCAGTATCTGCGGCGAAAATAGTCATCGGCGGGACAGGCGATAGTCAGGAACTTTTGAGAGCGCTTACCGCGGCTTTTATGAAAACACAAGGCGGCTGTAAAATAGAAGTGCCCGACAGCGTTGGTTCAAGCAAAGGAATAAAGGCAGTTGCAAGCGGACAAATTGATTTAGCAAGAGTTGCCAGGCTGCTGAATGAAGAAGAAAAAAAATCTGGTCTTACGTATCTGCTCTTCGCTAAATCTCCGATCGTTTTCGCAGTTCATCCCAGTGTTGAGGACATAAATAATATTACAACCGAGCAAATACTTGGCATCTATTCCGGAAAAATTACGGACTGGAGTCAGCTTGGGACCAAGGCAGGCAAAATATATCCATTAACCAGAGAATCGGGAGATTCAAGCCTGAGTGTCCTGAATATAAAACTGCCCGGCTTTGCGGAGATTAACAATCCGGCTGCCAAGGTAGTTTATACGACACCAGCGAATGTGGCAGCTTTGGAGGGGCATAAAAATACGATTGGTTTTGTGCCCCTGTCGGCGATAGTCGGGGCACAATTGAGAGTACTGAAGGTCAATGGCGTTTATCCATCGGTCGAAAATATTCACGATGGGAAATATGAGCTCTTTGTGCCTTTTGGCATTGTTTACAAAGAAAAGCCAAAAGAACTAACACAAAAGTTTATTGATTTTATTTACAGTAAAGATGGGCAGAAAATGATTACTGCTATGGGCGCTATACCTGCCAGATAAATTAAAACGGGTTAAAGAAACTTTGCAGGGAATAAAATGTTCAGGTCGATAAAAACAAGAATTATAGTTCTGCAGATTGGACTTGTCCTTTCAGTGGCGGTCAGTCTGGGAATTATTTCGTATATGATAACATTCTCCTCGCTGCGGGACGGTCAGCAGCAAAATCTTGAGTATTTAGCGATGAATATCGGAGTTGAAATCAGCGCGGAGATTACGAATAAAAAGGAACTGCTTGAGAAAATAAGCAATACCGAAGCAGTGGTAAATTATCCCAGGAAACAGCAGGAGCCTGAACTGGTAGAATATTTCAGTAAATATACTCGGGAATTTCCTGTGCTTTCATATGTGAATGAAAAAGGGATGGAAGAATTAAAGATAGTTTACGGCAGAACAACAACAGAACTTTCCAATATCAGTAATACCGCGATTTTTACAAGTGCAATCGCCAATCCCAATAAAGTTTTCAGTTCATACTCTGCTTTTAGCCCTGAAATAAATGGGCCAAGTATAGAATTCGGCTTTTTAAGTAAAAACTTTTTTGATGAATTTGTAGGGTTTATTTCAAGCAAAATTTCTATTATAGCACTGACGAGAAATATTCAGGCGTTTAATTCTGCACAATCTACCGCTCTTCTGCTTGATTCGGCCGGCACCATTTTGGCCTGCCAGGATAGAGATAAAATACTAAAAAAAGTCGTTATAAAAGGAGCGGGCTCTGAGAGTATCATTGCCGGAATGAAGACTATGAAGCCCGGATTTGGCCGTGCGGTAATTTCCGGGGTTGACGGATACATTGCTTATTCGCCTATTCCGGGATTAAACTGGGTCGTAGTGACAGTTATGCCTTATCAGCAGTTTGTTGCAAAATTATATGCCCTTAGAAATACTATGATATTAGTCGGCTTGACTATTCTTATAGCGGGCACTGCTTTATCACTGTTCCTGGCTACCGATATGACACAACCGATATTGGAACTGGTCGAAAAATCAGCCTTAGTAGCCAAAGGAGATTTTTCACAAAGGGTTGATATCAAATCAAAAGACGAAATCGGAACTCTGGCTAAATCTTTTAACAGTATGGCGGAGAATCTGCAAAAAACCACTACATCTATGGTTAATCTTGACAGGGAAATCGTCGATCGCAAAAAAGCGGAGCATGCTTTACACGACTCAAACAAAGAACTAAAAGCAGCCGTTGAGAGGCTGACAATTGCCAACCGTGAACTGTCCGAGTTTGCTCACGTTGCGGCACATGACCTTAAGGCACCGTTGAGGGCAATCGGAAGTCTGGCAGGACTATTATCGGTAGATTACCGAGACAGGCTGGACGAGCAGGGCAGGCGATATCTCGATATGCTTGTCAGAAGAACTGAAAGAATAAGCGAACTTATAAGCGGACTTCTAAGATATTCCGAAGTAGGTTACGAAAGCGAAAAACAACAGGTAAACCTCAATGAGATTATTGATGAAGTCATAGCCGAAGCTGCGTCGCCGGAAAATATCGACATAATAAAGGATACTAATTTTCCAACTATTTTATGCAACAGAATACATATGTTTCAGGTGTTCCAAAATCTGATAAGTAATGCCATAAAATATATGGATAAACCACGAGGTTGTGTCAGATTAAGCTGTATCGAAGAAGGCGATTTCTGGAAATTCAGTGTCGCTGACAATGGCTGCGGAATTGAACAGAGATATTTCAAAAAGATTTTCAAAGTTTTCCAGACGCTCACCAGGCGAGATGAAATGGAAAGCACCGGAATAGGACTTTCCGTGGTGAGAAGAATTGTTGAAAAATATGACGGTAAAATCTGGGTCGAATCGGAACCAGAAAAAGGCAGTACGTTTTACTTTACTTTACCAAAACAAGAATTGGAGGTCAAAAATGAGAAGTTACAAACCAATACTGTTAGTTGATGACGATGATGTGGACGCAATCATCACACAAAGAGCTCTTAATGAGCTTAAAGTGACCAACGAGCTGATACGCAAGGTCGATGGCGAAGATGCTTTGACGTATTTAAAAGATGAACAGAATCAAAGGCCATGCGTTATTCTTCTGGATTTGAATATGCCGAGAATAAACGGTTTTGAATTTTTGAAAATTGCCAAGGCAGATGAAAATCTGAAAAAGATTCCCGTTATAGTTTTAACCACTTCTGATGTGGACCAGAACATCGTTGACAGTTTCAATTTAGGCGTTGCGGGATATATAGTCAAACCGGTTGACTATAAACAATTTGTCGAAGCGATGAGAACCGTTAATATGTACTGGACTTTGAGTCTACTGCCGGACGTTGAACATAGCCATGCTTCTGTGCAAACACAATCAGTATAATATATTTTAGGCCGCAGCGATGCTATGTTTTGCGGAATCCGGAACCTGAGAGTTTTTTGGGTTTTGTTCACGTCAAATAATCCTGCCGGATAATCAGACGGGGGAGTCGGTTTTTTATTTAAGTAAAAATCCCTAAATGCAAATATATATATAACTTGTTTAAATAAAAGGAGTTATAAGTGGAGCAATATTGACTTTTTATCATTATTTTAAGAATTTAGTAGCCTCATCGTCCTGTGCCAACGATAATATAAAAGGAGATGACAAATTAAAATGAAAGCCTTAAATAGTAACAAACTTAAAGTTATTGATGTACAGGACTCCGGGCAGCTGGCACAAAAAGCTCTTAAGTTGTTTATAGACTCTGCGCGAAAAGCTATATCAAAAAAGAATGTTTTTCATCTGGCTATATCGGGCGGGAAAACGCCACGGAAGTTTTACCAATTGCTCGGACAGGACAAAGAAAGTATTAATCTGCCCTGGGACAAAATACACTTGTTCTGGGTAGATGAACGATGCGTCAGCCCCAGTTCGCCTGACAGCAATTATAAACTCGCTGCCGACACTTTTTTAAAGGCCGTTCCAATTCCGGAGCAGAATATCCACAGGATTAGCGGCGAAAAGGACGATTACAGCGTTGCCGTCAAAGAGTACGATAAAGTTCTGAAAAAAGTTTTTGCCCTTAAACCGGGCCAATTACCGAAATTCGACCTTATGATACTCGGAATGGGACCTGACGGTCATATCGGCTCGCTTTTGCCCAGTTCCTACGCATTATTTGATACTGAAGACCTTGTAGCAGTGGTCTATCAGATGAGCGGGGGACTTAACAGAATTACACTTACCCATCCGGTAATGTGTGCTGCTCATAAGCTGATTATTATGGTCAACGGAGCGGAAAAGGCCGAAATTATGCGCGATGTTCTTATCAGCGCTCCGGATGAAGTGAAATATCCTGTTCATACACTATGGCCGATTCTCGATAAAGTTGTCTGGCTGATTGACAGCCAAGCGGCCAAGTATCTGTAATTACAAATCTATATCTATTCCGGTATGATAAGCTTCATTCCCGCCCTGACAGTGTCGGGACCGCGGGGAAGCGATTCTTTATTTGCCTCATAAATTTTTTTCCAACTGCCATTTGAGCCGTAATAAATTTTCGAGATATCGGTTAAAGTCTGGCCGGGCAAAACTGTATGCATCCTTATCGATTTCTCAAGGCCGGCAGAGGAGGGGACGGCTGCGGATATTTGGGTAGTGTTGGGATTCTTATTTGTAGAAATCTGCTCTTCAGCGGCGCCAAGTTTTATTTGCGGCACTTCTTCCGCTGCAAAATTTTCTTTTTTTTGCAACAGCAGGTCCTCTATCCGCGGCTGCTCTACTACCTGCTGATGCACACAGAACCACACCGCGGCAGCCAGACACAACCCTGTGCCG
This sequence comes from Phycisphaerales bacterium, assembly GCA_003142595.1. GTDB lineage: Bacteria > Planctomycetota > Phycisphaerae > Sedimentisphaerales > UBA12454 > UBA12454. The sequence continues at coordinate 86,208 of PLMU01000007.1, read as the reverse complement.
ATGAGCATTCCTATCTTGACATCTTTTCGCATTAAGCTATTTTTTTGTCGGCAGCAGCAGTCCTGGACTTTTTACCACCAAGGATAAGTATAGGAGCCGCAATCGCTACAGACGAATATGTTCCGAACACAACGCCAAAGAGCATTGCGAAAGAGAATCCGCGAATACCCGTACCACCCAATAGATACAAAATAAGTACCGCCAGAAAGACTGTAAACGATGTAAGTATGGTTCTGGAGAGAGTCTGGTTAATACTTATGTTGATAAGCTCAGGAGTCAGTGTAGTAAGTTTGCCTCTTCTTTCACGAATACGGTCAAAGACGACGATTGTATCGTTAATTGAATAACCAATAATTGTCAAAAATGCCGCTATCATTCCGAGATCGATTTTAAAGTCGCCAATAAGCAGCTTCTGACCGATAGGTGTGTTTGCGATATATGTGCAGGTTAGCACAGCTCCGAACGTGATACCTACGTCGTGAGCAAGGGGGACAATGGCCGCAATACCGTAGCGGAGAGTTCCGAATCGGAACCAGACATAAATACAGGTTGCTATCAGGGACAATACTACAGCTACGATAGCACGTGTTTGAGATTCCTGGCCGATAGACGGAGCAATCTGGGTAACTCGCGGCAGAGAGCTTTGCAGCGAAGCGGCGGCAACCAGTTTTCCAGTTTCATTGTTTTCGAATCGCGACCATTCTTCTTCACTGAATTGTCTGAATCCGGCTTCGGGTTCGATACTGAAGAAAACAAATTTAGTAAGAGGTTTATCCGTCTCGGGTTCCAGATTGGGACCTGTGAGCCGGTATTGATACCATGCAACTCCTGTCATATCCGGTTTGAAACGCAGGTCGTTCAGCCGCTGGTTCATCTGGGCTATGGTTATAGGTTTTTCCACTGAAAATTCAATCCTTATGCCGCCGAGATAATCACCCAGTTCCGGATAAGTATCGACTGTCGCATTATCAATTTTCTTGGCCGAAATAATTTTTGGCTGGAGATTTTCAAGCATCTCCAATTTGCCGACGAACGCTTCTTTTACAGCTCTGCTGACTATTTCATCGACAACAGGACTGCCTACAGCGGCATTTTTGTCGAAAGCGTCATTCAGAATCCGGCTGACAAGAGGAGTATTTGTTTGAGTGGTTGTAATTACAAACTTGAGCGGATTGGCCGAGTCTTGTGTAACTGTCAGACTGGTAAGCCGGCCTGATTTTACCTTTTGTTCTTTATTAATCGCATCGGTTACGCTCTGAACTGTCTGGTTTTGATTGGGCTCGAAAATTATTTGGGCAATAGTCTTGTTTGTTTCTATTGTCGTGATTTCATACTGCAATCCGGAGTTGCCTACGCTGTAAACTTTGGCAGCAGCGATAGGTTTATTGCCGAGCTTTTCGCCTTCTTTGTGTATGATATTTTCAGCTTCGACTCTTGTCAGAGGACTGTCAGTTTTTAGGTTTATCTGAAGACTGGTGCCGCCGGTGAATTCAATATCGTATTTGCTGTTAGCGGTTTCATCTCTATGGAAGAAGACGAATATCGATGCGATAAGGAGTATTGCCGAGCCGGTCAGGAAATAAGGTCTCAGTCCCATCCAGTTGATATTCGGAGACTTTATTATTCTGAGCATCGTAAGTTTGTCTGCGATGATTCCCTTGTTGAGCAGAATATGGAAAATAATACGCGTTACAAAAATCGCGGTAAACATAGATGAAATAATACCGAGCATAAGAGTTATCGCGAAGCCCTTGATTTCTTCCGAAGCAATCATATACAAAATAAGGGCCGGGATAAACGTAGTCAGGTTGGAGTCGAAGATTGTCACAAAAGCTCTTTTGTAGCCGTTGACAATAGCGGTATGCATTCCGGCACCAGCCTCGAGTTCTTCCCTGAGCCGTTCATAAATCAGAATGTTGGCGTCAACGCTCATACCTATAGTAAGCACAATGCCTGCAATGCCCGCCATAGTAAAAGTTGCACGGGTAATTGCCATAATTGCCAATACGAAAAGTATATTAAGACTAAGCGCAATAGCCGCGATGAAACCGGAAATCCGGTAGTAAACCATCATAAAGCCTACAACAATAATCATTGATATGTAGCCGGCTTTGATTCCTTTGTCTCGATTGTCGGCACCGAGGCTTGGTCCGATGGATTTCTCCGATACCGGCGGGTCAATCAGCCTTGCAGGCAGCGAGCCGGCATTAAGCTTATCAACCATATCCATTTGTTCAGTCAGAGAAAAGTTGCCTTCGATTATGCCGCTGCCGCGAATCGCACTGCGAATGTTCGGTGCCGATATCGCAAGACCATCGAGGGTTATAACTAAAGGTCTGTTGAGATTGTTTCTGGTCAGATTGTAAAACAGATTAGCTGCGACTTCGTCAAAAGAAAAACTAATCGCTCTTTTGCCCATATCATCGATGGTTGTGCCTGCCTTGGTCAGTTTCCACGGCCTTTTACCGGTATTCTTCAGCATACACTCATCTTTTTGATTGCTCGCAAGGACATATTCCTTGTCCGCGAATGTACCTACAAGAATCTGGTGGTTTTCAGTGGTTTGCCAGGTATCGTTTTTAGCATCCTCTACCTGAAGCCATACATATTTGTCATCGGAAGCGAGTTTGGGGCCTTTAGTTTTTAAAGCTTCGGCGTAAGAAACCAATTCATCCCTGTTGGTTCTGCCATCGTTAAGCATTGGCAGAATGCGGAATTCGAGCACGCCTGTTCCCTTGAGCATTCTTTTGACATCATCCGGACCGTCGATTCGGCCTCTCAATGGGCGATATTCTTTGAAGGTATTTACAAGGGCGTCGATTTTATCCGCTCTTGAAGGAAATCTGCTTTTGAGTTCCGAGATAATCACGGCCCGCTTTTGAGAATTTGCCGGCATCTCAAGCACTTCTTTCATCGTATCGACGTTAAGATTAATGTCCTTGAGCCGTATTTCTGCATTACTATAAACAGCGTTAAGCCCGGTTTCGGGTTTGGTCAGTTCATTAACTGTATCAGCCCAGGGCTTGAATAGTGCGAAATATTGTTCAATCTGCTGGCGTTTTTCCTTTGCTTGTCCGGAAGTTAACTTGGCTGTATGTTTGTCATTGGCATCGTTAACATCGGCTATCAGTCTGTCCATCGTCGATTTTTGCTCGTTGGGGTCCATTGTGCTCCAGGAAGGGGCGAGCGAAGAAAGCCTCTGTTTGTTTACTCCCTCTTTTACGAGATTTTCAGCTATTGCGTCTAACTCGGCTTTCTCTTTATCTCTTTTTTCCTGGGCTGCCTTTCGGGCGTCATAAGCCACGGCAAGACTATTGAGAATTTCTTTTCTTTCGTTACTGTCAGCGGCATATTTCGAGAAAATCTCTGCTCTTTTGTCTGCCGGCAGGACAAGGGCTCTCTTAATCAGCGCAATGTTGATATTCTCTTTATCTATGGCTTTTGAAGCGTCGTCATAAGCCTGACGTTTCCTGTGCGCTTCGGCGCTTGCCAGTGGAACCTGAATTTCGATGCGGGTATCGCCCAGCGGACGCATAACTATGTTCTGAATATTACCCGGGTCAATTCGTTTCATGAGAATCGGCACCAGCTTCTGTGCAAGGTTATCTACTTCATTATTGCGCAGACCGGTCGTATCGATGTCATAAATAAGACTTGTTCCGCCCGCCAGGTCAATGCCTGGTTTTAATGTCTCGCTCGGCGGATAAAGCTCCGCTATTGCGAAAATTGTCAGTAAAATTGTCCCAGCAAGTCCGAATCGTACAAGATTTTTATCCATTACTATTTCCCTGAAAAAAAATTAGTATTAGTCATTATTTAAAATATTACTTCTGTTCAATTACTTTGTTGATTGCAGAAGGTAGCACTCTTATTTTCGTATTGTTTGATTCGTCAATCTTAAGAGTTATTTCAGTGTCGGTTACTTCCAGCACCGTGCCAAGGATTCCGCCGATGGTTTGTACTCTGTCGTTTTTCTTCAAAGCTTTCACCAACTGGTCCTGCTGCTGCTGGCGTTTCTTGGGGCCGCGGAACAGGATAAAATACATTACCGCGAAAAGAAGAACAATGAAAATCAACTGTGTGAACTGGCCCTGGGGATTTTTCCTGGCTGTAATCGGAGCTGCGGAGTTCGAATCCGCCTGTTTCGTAATCGCTTCAGGAGCAGCGCCTTTTGAAATATCTTCAGCTTTAATAACCTGAGTATTCTGGTCGGCTGCCGCCAAAATCAATCCGTTTTGCATAAGTTTTCCTTTCTCTATTCTCTATTCAATATTTTATATGTCGGCATTAGCCTGACTATTTCGAGCAAAAGCAGGACTTTGAAGTGCCTGCGCCGCCCATTCTATAAACGCACCATTTTCTATGTTTTCTCGTATTTTGTCCATTAAATTATGATAAAAAACGATATTATGCAATGAAAGAAGAATTGGGCCGAGCATTTCGCCGACATTGAAAAAATGCCTTATTGCCGAGCGGGTAAAGGTCTTACAGCAATAACATCCGCAGGCAGGGTCTATAGGGCCGGCATCGTCGATAAATGCCGAATTTCTCAGTCTAATAGGGCCTTGTGATGTAAAAGCCAGGGCATTTCGGCCATTTCGGGTCGGCATTACACAGTCAAACATATCTATTCCGGCCTCTACCGCCTGGATAATATCAGCCGGAGTTCCAACGCCCATAAGGTATCTTGGTTTATTTTCCGGCAGCAGAGGGGCGGTAAAACGCATTGTTTGCAGCATCTGTTCTGTGCCTTCGCCGACGCTTAAACCTCCGATTGCATAGCCGGGAAAATCCATTTGGATAAGTTCTGCCGCGCAGCTTTGCCGCAAATGATTGTCGGTTTGGCCCTGCACAATCCCAAAAAGCAACTGGCGATTATTGCAGTGCGTATCTTTGCATATTTTTGCCCATCGGATAGTGCGTTCGACTGCTTTTTCAATTTCCTTTTTTTCCGCGTCGTGAGCAGGGCACTGGTCGAAGCACATTATTATATCGGCTCCGAGTTTGTTTTGGATTTTTGTCGCTCCTGCCGCATCGAGAAAAATTTTTGCACCATCGTAAGGACTGGCAAATTCTGTTCCGTTATCGTCGGTACTGTTGATTGAGCTTAACGAAAAGACCTGAAATCCGCCGCTGTCGGTTAGTATCGGTTTGTCCCAGCCCATAAAATTATGAAGACCGCCGAGCTTTTCAATTACATCCGCTCCGGGCCGCAGCATTAGATGAAAAGTATTGGCAAGGACAATCTGTGAGCCTGCTTCGCTGATTTGCTGAGGCAATAAGCCTTTGACTGTTGCTCTTGTGCCGACGGGCATAAATACCGGCGTGCGAATCTTACCGTGGGCGGTTTGCAGTGTGCCGGTTCTTGCCGAGGTTCGGGGGGCTTTTGTATTTATTTCGAATACATTCATTAGACAGGTTTAATATAAATATTTCAGCCGGCTGTTGGGATAATAGTAGCTTAGAATCTGCTCTGTGGTTTTTCCCTGCCTGGCCATTTCTCTCGACCCATACTGGCAAAGACCGACTCCGTGTCCGAAACCTTTGCCGGCAATAAAAATAAATTCATCTTTGAGACTTACTATGGTGCAGCAGGTGCTTTGAATTTTCGCTCCGGAAGGGTCAATTGCAAGACGCAGGTCTTCGGCCCGCAGGAAAGCCGTTTTGCCGGTAGAGCCTGTCAGTTTTACACTGACGATTCTCCTGAAATTATTATCATACTTACTTTCCTTTGATGGCTCTATCTTTACTATTTGCCCTAATTCTATCAGAGCCGGATATTTATCGAGGATATTTTTAGTCACGAAATTTGAGTCGAATACCGCCTGGGGCCAGTTAAACAAAGTCGATCTTGTGCTTTTTTTGCAGTATGGACAGTCAACGCCTCTTAAGGGCTGGAAACTGTCGCCAAACACGTTTTCGCTGTTTTCGGTATGCCCTCCACAGGCCGAACTGTAATAGGATGGAAACTCTTCACAGCCGAGTTCCTGCTCGCAGCATAACACAACGCCTGCGGTTCTGCGGACCGCTTCTGTCGTTCGCATCGTTTCTACGCGAACACCTTTGTAAACCTGATTTGCCTGTGTGGCCTTGACGTCCCAATGCCGATTTTTTCCAAATTTGGTTTTCATATACAGGCAGTATGTTCTGGAGGCAATCGCCTGTGCCTTTAATGTTTCCATTTCCCAGTAGCTTGGCATCTCGGCGGCTATTACGCCGGCAAGGTATGTTTCCAGCTGAACATTATTAATGACCATCATAGTTTTATTGTCGGCGTTAATAATGATTTCAAGATTGCCTCGGTATGCCAGATTGTCATTTATCCTGAAGAATTGGTATTTCTGCGGTTGAATAATTGCGCGTCTGGTATTTAAACGCTCCCGGCCGACCTTTATGGAATTATTATCTATGGTAACTTCGATTGGACCTGTAGTCCCGGCCGCATTGAGAATCTTGGTGGTATCAAAGTTTATGATTTGATACTCATCGTCAATCGCGAAGGTAATTTTTTTTGCAGTGTCATCCAGCAGAACCCTGATTCCGTACTCGGGCGGGCAGGGTATCAGGAACGGTTCAATGCTCTGCGATTCAGCATTACAGCCGGTCACACAAACGAACATAATAACCGAAAAAACGGCTGTTATAAGAGATGTTTTTATCAACATAATAATAGTAGTAAATTAATCAATCTTGCGAAAACCAAGTCCGAGACTGTCGAGAACCTGCTTAATTTCCGTCAGGCTTGTAACGCCGAAATTCTTGACGCCGAGCATTTCAGCTTCGGTTTTTGAAATAAGGTCGCCGATAGTCTTGATATTCAATTGCATCAGGCAGTTTCTTGCCCTGATAGACATATCAAAATCATCCATTGATTTATTGATAATCTCTTTGTCTATATCTGCCTGAGCTTCCTGCGGTCCCATCAGTTGGATTTCAATGGGGAATTTACCTTCTGCCGTCATTCCAAGTCTTAATCCCTTTGAATCGAGCATATGTTTTATTTCACTAAGGCTTGTTTCTCCGAAATTCTTATATGCCAGAAGTTCAGCTTCTGTAGTCTTCAAGAGGTCGCCTAAAGAGTTTATGTTCATCTTCTTTAAGCAGTTCCTGCTTCGGACGGAAAGCTCAAAATCTGAAATCGGCGTCTCAAGCACCTTGCTCTGACGGTCTTTGCTCTTTTCAATCTCTTCATCATAAAGCATCGTTTTGGAGCTTTCGATGTCTTTTTTGAAAATGATTGCCCGCTGATTGTTCGGGTGGTATTTAAGCACCTGGTCGATGCAGGCTGTCGCCTTGTCGTATTGGTTGGTATCTTCATAAAGGACCGCCAGGTTCAGCAGTGCGCTTACATAAGGCGTGCAGTTGTTTATCATCTGTTTGTAATAGTCAATCGCCGCCTCTTCATCGCCTCTTATGTCGAGCAGATAGGCAAGGTGAAACAGCGCCTTTCTGAACGTAGGGTCGATTTCAACCGCTGTCTTATAATTTTCAATTGCCTGCTCATAATTGCCCTGAGCGTCTAAACATCGGCCGACTGTATAATGATACAATGCGCTTGCCTTGGCGTAATTGCTGCAGGCTTTTATCATCTCCTGTGCACTGTTGAAATCGCCTTTAAGGCGGTATATTGATGCCTTGGAGCAGTTGACTAATAACGCGTCTGCTCCGGCTTTCGCCGTTTTATCAAGTGCCGCGATGGCCTTATCATACAAGTCTAACTTCCGCAGGCAAAAAGCGAGTTCGAGAAACTTCTCTTTATTATCGTCGGCTTTTTCGAGTGTTTCGATTGCCTGTGTGTATCTGCCCAGCATTGCGAGAGCGGCTCCCAAAGCCAGATAATTTTTTTTGCCGGGTTTCGACAGGGCTTGTTCGGTTTTTTCTGCGAATGCTATTTTATTCCGTTCGCTTGAAATTGCATACTCGGCTATCGATAAGATGTCTTCGAGTGTAATAGTTTCAGCGCTGAATAAATCAATCCGCGGCTGGCTTATTGCTACCATTGTCTTTTACTCCTAATGTAACTATAGATATTTAAAGGTTTTGCTTTTAATCGATTTTGGAAAGAACAACATTATAATGTTAATTAAATGTTTTGCAATAGCATTTTAGGCCCCCGACTTTTGCCGGTTGTATAGGCGAAATTTAATGCCAAAAAGCCTTAAATCTGCTATCCTGCTATCGGTTTCAAGGGATTGTTTATGAACAGGTTAAAACAGCTTTGTTTATTAACCGGCACGATATTGCTGATGTTTTCGGCGGCGTTCTGTGTCATCGGGGCTGTTATGGGTGCCGAATGGTCAAAATGGTTTTTTACTTCTCCGGCCGGCAGGGGACTTGGGATTTGCATCGGGCTGCTAATTATCGCGAGTTTGTGTGAATTTAGGGAAACTTGCAGGACAATATGGCCGCTTGCGGTTGGTCTGGGAGCTTTACTGGTTCTGGCGGCAGGTTTCACTCACTGTAATTGTACTCTTTTTGCAGGTTATGTAATTGGCAGTATTGGCCTTTTCGGTCTATTTCGGGTTCGGCCCGGCATTGTGGATATTATAACGGCAGTTATATTGCTCGTTGCGGTAATGTTTATTTTTTACTTTCGCATTGTGCCCGGCCATTCGCAGCTTAACAGTTTCTTTTTTGTGCCCCATGTTTTTGCCTATCTGCTTTCGTATGTTTTTATAGCCAGGGCGGTTTTTTTCGCTGCGGGTCTTACGCCGCAGGCTGAAATCGACGCGTACCGTTTTGTTTGTATGGGATTTCCGTTTATGACCGCCGGCCTTGCCCTTGGCAGTATCTGGGCGGCTTTCGCCTGGGGAAACTGGTGGGGCTGGGACCCGAAAGAAATGTTTTCTCTCGCTGTATGGCTTGTTTTTGCGGCTTTTCTGCTTTTCAGATACTTATATAAGCAAAGATTTTTGCGTTTAAATAGCTTATGGATTATCATAGGGTTTATATTGATTATAATTTGCCTTTTATGGGTAAATTTCTCGAGAATTTTCGCAGGCCTTCATAGTTATGCCGTTTAAAGCAGGGATTTGTTATGAATATAGTTTTTCAGGGCGTTGATTTCAGGAATTGTCCTGCCGCTGCAAGAGAAAAACTCGTGCTTGACCTTCGGCAGCAGGAGGATTTTCTTTGTCACTGCCGGAACTTCCCTCAAATCAGCGATGCTCTGATACTCAACACCTGCAACAGGCTGGAATTTTATTTCTACTCGAAAAAACATTTCGATGTTTCACCTGTTGTCGATAATTTTATTTCTCATAACTGCTGGAATGAGCATAAACAGGTTTTGAAAGACCTTGACGTTGCGGGGCATCTTTTCAAAGTGGCAGGCGGCCTCGAATCGCAGATTATCGGTGAAAATGAAATTTTTTCTCAATTGAAAACGGCGTATATCTTCGCGTTGAAGTGTGATTCCGTTGACTATATGTTTCACCATCTTCTGCATGGCGCTTTTCGCGCGGCCAAAGCGGTTAGAACTCATACGAATATAAATACCGGCGCATTGTCTATTGCACAGGCGGCTGTGCAGCTTGCTGCCGATAATATTGCAATTGATAAGGCAAAGGTCTTTGTAATCGGTTCAGGTAAAAATGCAGAGCTTGTTGTAAAGCATCTAATCAGGAAAAAAGTTCAGGATATTACTATTGTTGCCAGGAATCCCGATGCTGCTGAACAGTTGATTGTAAAAACAACAGGTAAATTTCTGCCTTTAACTAATCTGGCAAATAATCTATCGGATGCGGATGTAATTTTTACCGCTACCGCCTCGCAGGAGACTTTGATAACAGCTACCCAGCTTGAAAAGCGTATTAAACCGCTTGTTCTTATCGACCTGTCTGTGCCGCCGAATATTGATTATTGCGTGAAAAAACTCGATACGGTTAAACTTTTTAATATCGATAGTTTAAATAAAATCATCTCCGGGAATAATCTTAAACGTCTGGCCGAAGTCCCAAAGGTGCAGGCGATTATTGATAAGCATGTGCAGGCGTTTTCGAAATGGTTTCAGGGTTCGGGAACGAAACCGGCTGTTATGGAAGAGGCCTGCTGATGAACAAGCTCCGCATTGCAACGCGTTCAAGCAGCCTGGCTCTTATTCAAACGCAAATTTTTGTTGAGGCAGTCAAAAAACAAAAAGAAGATATTGATTTTGAAATAGTTGAAATAAAAAGCAAGGGCGATATCGATAAAAAAAAGCCTCTCTGGGAATTGTCGGAAACAGGTTTTTTTACCACCGCGATAGAAAATGCTCTGCGTGAAAATAAAGCTGATATCGCTGTGCATAGTTTCAAGGATTTGCCGATAGAAAAAACCGAAGGTCTGACTGTTGCTGCGGTTTTGGACAGAAAATATTGCCAGGACTGCCTTATTTGCGGTAAAAAAATAAAAATGATGAAGGATTTGCCCAAAGGCGCCAGAATCGGCACATCGAGCCTTCGCAGAAAAGCTCAGCTTTTGCACCAAAGGCCGGATTTGAAATGTGAGCCGATAAGAGGCAATGTGCCGACAAGAATCAGTCAGGTCGAAAAAGGCCAGTTTGACGCGACAGTTCTGGCTTATGCAGGCGTTGAAAGACTCGGCCTGGCCGATAAGGTTTCTCTGATGTTTGACCCGGCCGAATTTATTTCCGCTCCTGCGCAGGGCGCTATCGCCGTGCAGGTAAAAGCGGATGATAATAAGATTTTAAAACTGCTGGCGGAATTTGACGATAAGCCGTCGCGGATTACATCTGATACAGAAAGGCTTGTCTGGCACATAATCGGTGCAGGCTGTCATGCGCCGGCAGGTGTGTTTGCGCAAATTGACAGCGATGATATTACAGTATATGCCTTTGTGTCAGATCCGAACGGACGAAAAATGATTAATCGCCGGGCCAAAGGCCAGGTTAAATCCGCCCGGAAAGTTGCGCAGGATTTGGCAAATGAACTTTTAGAAGCGGGAGCCGCGGAGTTGTTGAAGAATGAATAGAAAATCGAAAGTATATACAGTTGGCGCAGGGCCCGGCAGCGCGGGTTTTATCAGCGTTAGAGGCTTGCAGATTTTGCAGCAGGCCGATTGCGTCATTTATGACAGGCTTATAGGCAATGAACTTCTCAATCTTATTCCACAAAAAGCCGAACTTTTTTATGTCGGCAAAGACCACGGCGAAAAAAGTATTAGCCAGGATGAAATAAACAAGCTGATTATTAAAAAGGCTAAAATTTATAAAAAAATAGTCAGGCTCAAAGGCGGCGACCCGATGATTTTCGGCAGGGCGAGCGAAGAATTAAAATGCCTCACTGATAACAATATAGATTTTGAAATTATTCCCGGCATTACCGCCGCATCGGCCGCCGCGGCATCCTGCGGTGTTGTTCTCACTGATAGAAACACCGCCTCGTCTGTAACTTATATTACAGGCCAGGCTGCTGACGGCAAAGAAGTCGATATTGATTTTGCAAGCCTTGTTAAACTGGGCGGCACGATTGTCTTTTATATGGCTGTTAAAAATATGGACAAAATCTGCCCAAGATTGATAAACGCCGGTCTGTCAGCAGATACAAATGCTTTTATTGTTGCAAATGCCTGCCTGGCGAATCAGAGAATAGTCAAAGGCACTGTCTTGGATATTTGCCGAAAATGCACCGACGAAAATATCGAGCCGCCGGCTGTTTTAATAATTGGAAAAGATTGCTTTAGCTGGTTTGAAAATCTTCCTTTATTCGGCAAAAATATTGTGGTGACTCGCGATTCACAGGGCAATGCCGAACTCGCCTGCAAACTTGCCGCCCGAGGCGCCCGTGCAATTGAGTATCCGGCCTTTAAAATACAAGATTTAACCAATTCTGAAGAATTTAAAGGAATAGTTAAAGAGATAGCGAATTTCGATTGGGTCTTTTTTACAAGTCCCAAAGGCGTAAAATTGTTTTTCGGCGCTTTGGATAAATTAAATAAAGACGCCCGTGTTTTTGGCGCCGCTAAAATTGCCTGTATTGGTTCGCAGACCGCTGCTGAGCTTGATAATTTCGGCATCAAGGCCGATTTTACACCGGAAATTTTTACATCGATTGAATTTGCCAAAAGTTTTATAAAAGAACATAATCCTGCCGGCAAAAAAATCCTGCTTTTGCGTTCTGTTCTTGCCGATTCCCAGCTTGCTGAAAAATTATCGGCCTGCCGCGCTCAGGTCAGGGGAGTTTCAACTTACTCTGCCGAAAAAGTTAAAAACGATGTATCATCGCTCGCTCGTCAGTTTAAGACGGATGAGATTGACTGGATTGCTTTTGCCAGCAGTTTTGCTGTTAAATGTTTTTTTGAAGATTTTGACTTGAAAATTATAGGAAAGACAAAAATTGCCTCAATCGGCCCGACAACTACCGAGGCGCTGAAAAAAATCGGCATAACTCCGACAGTTGAACCTGCCGAGCATACTATTGACGGTCTTATTGATGCGATGGAAAATGCAAAATGATTAATATTTCAAGACTTTATTGCGGATTGGAAAGCTCATCGGACAGATTCCGTTATCAATCCGACAGCCCGCCGGGACCTATTATAGTCTATAACTGCACTAATAAATGTAATCAGAATTGTCTTCACTGCTACAGCAAAACAGGTTTTATCAGCGATAATGAATTAGACACAGCCCGGGCAAAAGGCCTTTTAAAGCAGCTTGCCGATAATAAATGCGCCGTCGTTCTTTTCAGCGGCGGCGAACCGCTTAAAAGAGACGATTTATTTGAGCTTCTCGATTACTCGCGTCAAATCGGCCTGCAAGCGGTAATCTCGACTAATGGCAGTTTGATAGACGAATCAGTCGCGAAAAAACTCGTCGGCCTCGGCGTAAGTTATGCCGGCATTTCAATTGACGGCACGGAGGAAACTCACGACAAATTTCGCGGGAATAAAGGCTGTTTCGTTTCAACAATTGACGGCATTAAATTTTGTAAAGCCGCCGGCCTCAAAGTCGGCCTGCGTTTCACAATCACAAATCACAATTACACTCAGATACGCGATATATTTTCCCTCGCCGCGAGTTTAAATATTCCCAGAATTTGTTTTTATCATATCATCTCCGTTGGCCAGGCGGCGAAAAATAATCTAAAATGCTCCATTGACCAGACTCGCCGGGCGCTGAATGATATTCTTGATTGTGCAAAAGAATATGCCTCCCGCGGCATAACCGAAGTCCTCACCGTCGGTAATCACGCCGATGGACCGTTTGTTTTAAATCGCTTAAAGCAGGAAAATTCGCCTCTTTATGAAAAAAGTCTAAATCTCCTTCAAAAATTCGGCGGAAATAAAATCGGCGTTAAACTTTTTGATATTGACCCGGCCGGAAATGCTCACCCCGACCAGTTCTGGCAGAATTTTTCTCTGGGAAATGCAACAAAACAGAATATTGAAGATATTTTTAAAAATTCTATTAATTTATTTAAAGATAAAATATCTTTTGCGCCAGATAGGTGCAAAAAATGCCATTGGTTTGCCCTCTGCGGCTCCAATATGCGGTTTACCGGCCAAAATTATCAATCCGCAAACTGGATTCTCGAGCCGGGGTGTTATTTGAAAGATGAAGAAATTTTTATTTCAGGAAAATCAAATGAATATGCCTGTCAGGATGCGAAGACTTAGGAAAAGCGATTCAATGCGAAGGCTCGCCAGGGGCGTTAATCTCTCTGTTGATAATTTTGTGTATCCATTATTTGTTTGCCCCGGCAAAAACATAAAAAAACCGATTGAATCGATGACAGATTGTTTCCACTTCTCGCCGGATAAAGTCGTCGATGAGGCTAAAGAAGTTTTCGAACTTGGAATACCTGCTGTTTTGCTGTTCGGTTCGCCTGAAAAAAAGGACGAAAAAGGTTCAGATGCTTTCAGCGACAGCGGCGCTGTCCAGCAGGCAATCAGAAATATTAAAAAAGCCGTGCCGGATTTGCTTGTTATTACCGACCTCTGCCTATGTGCCTATACCGACACCGGTCATTGCGGTATAGTAAAAGATGAAAAAGTTGATAATGACGCAAGTTGTGAAGTTTTGGCAGAGGTTGCTTTGTCCCACGCAAAAGCAGGTGCCGATATAATCGCTCCTTCAGATATGATGGACGGCAGAGTTGGTGTAATAAGAAAAACTCTCGATGAAAATGGTTTTATTGATACCGCGATAATGTCATATTCTGCCAAATACGCATCAGCGTTTTACGGCCCATTCCGCGACGCCGCCGATTCAGCTCCTGCCTTTGGCGACCGCAAAACATATCAGATGGGCCCCGCAGCTTCAGCCAAACAGGCAATGCGCGAAATCGAATTGGATATCTCCGAAGGCACCGATATTGTAATGATTAAGCCTGCCTTGCCATACCTCGATATAATCTATCAGGCCAAACAGCGTTTTGATGTTCCTGTTGCAGCTTATCAGGTTAGCGGCGAATATATGATGATAAATTCCGCCGCTCAGAACGGTATTGCCGACAGACAATCGGTTATTTTAGAAACTATCACCGCAATCAAAAGGGCAGGTGCCGATATAATTATAACTTACTTTGCCAAAGAAATTGCAAAATGGATTCGCCGATAAAAAAACCTCGTGTTGTTGCTTTTGAAGTTACTCGCAGATGTCAAATGAACTGCGTTCATTGCAGAGCTTCTGCCGATGCGGATTTTAAAGATGAACTTGATACGCCCAGGTGCAAAAAAATCATAAAATCAATCGCAGATTACAACAGATGCGTCCTGATTTTCACCGGCGGCGAGCCATTCGAAAGAGCCGACATATTTGATTTGATTGATTACGCAAATTCCTGCGGCCTGATGATTTCGCTTGCCACCTGCGGCTATAATTTCGACCGGTCTAAAGCCGAAAAACTCAAAAAAGCGGGCGTTCTTACGCTTTCCTTTTCGCTCGATTCCGACGAGGCCTCTCAGCACGATAATTTCAGACAAACTGGCGGCGCGTTTGAAAAAACTCTTAATGCAATCGATATCGCCAAAAACACCGGCCTGAAATTTCAGATTAACACAACCGTTACGAAACTGAATTTCAACAAACTCGACAAATTTGAAAAATTGGCAGAAAATCTCGGCGCATATTGCTTTAACCCCTTTATGCTCGTTCCTGCAGGCAGGGCAAAACAGCTTTCCGATATCGCTCTGACCGCAAGAGAACATGAAAAGACCTTAAAAACCGTTGCCGACTTAAAAGAAAAAAGCAAAATCGATGTGCGTTTCACCTGCGCACCGCGATTCGCGCCAATTTTCAAAGAAAAATATCCTGCGTCAAAGAAAAAAGCCTTCGGCTGCCTTGCCGCCGGCGATTTTGCTTTTATCAGCTACGCAGGAGATGTCCAGACCTGCGGCTTTTTAAATGTCTCAGCAGGAAATATTCTTCAAAGCGGCAGTTTCGGCCAAATCTGGGAAAACTCTGATTATTTAAATTCAATTCGTCAGAAAAAATTCTCCGGTAAATGCGGCTATTGCAATCATATCGAAATCTGCGGCGGATGCCGGGCAAGAGCATCTGCCCGCAATAACGATTATCTGGCTTCCGACCCTTTATGCTCTTACATAAATTTACCCACCGGCCTGGCCACCGTATCATTACCAAAAGTAGCAGCTATGGAGAAAACCAACCCGGTTTCTACGCTTGTCGCCGCCCATATAGAAGAGGATAAAATTTCCGAAGTGGCCCACGCCATTAATTCTCTGGCCGATGTCTCTCATAATTATTTGAGAAAGCACCATTATAATCTTTGGTTTACTTTAAAAGCATCTGATTGGAGTCGGATAGACAGGACAGTCCGGGATCTTTCGAAAAAATTTAAAACTGAATTTTTATCTCTCCCCACAACACGCCATCGCAAGCTCGATTCATCGGCCATTAAACGCCACAGTCCGCCGGATAATTACAACGCCTTGTTCTGCTGCAATGCCCCGGCTGACATTTTGGAATCGGCGGCAAAATTTTTGTGCGATTTGCCGCAGGTAAGCCATTGTTACGAGCGAAAAACTCTTCCCGATTGGCCGTATAATCTTTATGTGATGATGCACGAAAAGGATACGATGCGGATTGAAAAAATTGTCGATGATTTTGTAAAAAAATTCGGTATTAAACAGTTTCAGGTATTACACACTGTAAAGTCGCTGAAAAAATAAACCCCGACTTAATTTATATTAACACGCCAATTATCTTTGTGATTACGGCACCAAGAACACATCTTTTTCGCTGCTTGCTGTTTCTGTGCCTGTATATGTATCCTGGCCTTTTGCGGTGAAGATATCGTCGTTTTCGTCAACGAGTCTGCCGGACAGGAATTTTACGGAACCATCGCTGAACATCACGTTTTGCCCTTTGCTGCGATGGCTGCTGCTGTTCATTTTGAGCATAGCTGCGTTTAGCGTTATCGGGTCGAGTTCATTTTTCAATAGGCAATCGGGGGTTTTAAGGGATGCTTCAAAAATTGGATTTGTATCTGACATCAGCGCCGTTGAGGTTGTCGAAAGTAATGCCATATTAGGGTCACTGATTAGTTTAAAGCTGTAAGTGATATATCGCCTGTTTGGAAAATCAGCGAGGTTTGCGATTTGTGCATTGTCGAGTTTTATTAATTTACCACTTTTGCCGCCCGGGCATACGAATACTTCCGGTCCGACATAGCCTTGTTTTACGAGCAGCCAGACGTGTCTGGTATTAGACTGGTTTTCAGGTTGTGTTGAGCCGACTTTCCACCACGGATTGCCTGCCTTGGTCGCGACGGCGGGAAGCATACCCTGATGGTCGCCGGCGTATTGTGTTACACCCTGAGCGATTTTTGAAAGATTTGATTCGCAGGCGGCCTGCCAGGCATGAGCCCGCATAGACCTTGTTACCGGGACGAATAATCCGGAGAAAATTACGACTGCCGCGGCAACAGCAACGGTCTCGGCCAGGCTTCGCCAAAAAGATGTTCGGGTAGTTACAAGTTTCCCGTTTTCTGCTTGCAGTAATTGTTCGAGTCGTTCTGGACCTGATGAAGATTCGTGAGCATAAAGTTTGGCGAGGGTATTTTCAACAAGGTGGTCTGGACAGTTTGCGTGCGCTTGATGGTCGAGTTGTTCAAGGGCGGAAAGTGAATGATTAAGTCTATTATAAAATTCCATTGCGCCCTGATGTGTCTGAAGAAGTTGCCTGGCTGTCTCAGCTTCCTGCTGGTCGGCACACTCAAAATAATAATCTAATAGGATGTCTTGCTCTCTTTTACTAAGCGTATCCATCAAATATTTCCGTCTGTAGTCGTTGATTTCCATCTTTTGGTAAAATGCACTATGGCTGTATGAAGCCGGCTTTTCACCGTCCCTATAGGTATACTCAACATGTCAGCCATTTGTTTGTAAGAAAATTGTTCAAAATAGGCTAAAAGAAGAATTTCGCGAAGATTTGCAGGCATATCACCAATAATCTGGCGGACTTTTTCAGCTTGTTCTGCCTTTGCGGCCTCGTCATAAGGCGTTATTTCATAAGACTTTAGAGAATTCATTACATCGTCTATGCTTAAATCTGTCGGTTCAGCCATAGCACTGATTGAGACTGTCTCCTGTCTTTGCTGTTTTCGCAGGGCGTCTCTGGCCTTATTAGCGGCTATTGTGAACAACCATGGCCGCAGAGGCCTGTCTTTTTCGAAGGTTTTTCGGCTTCTGTAGAGCTGTAAAAACGTCTCCTGAAAGGCCTCTTCTACAAGCTGCTGCTGATTGAGAAATCTTCTTAAAAAAGCATAAAGCTGGTCTTTATATCGATTTACGAGTTCCTGAAAGGCCTCCTTGTCGCCGGCAACATAACGATGCAACAGGTCCTGTTCATCTGCTTGGGCTTTATGGTTATTGTGGTTTATATTGGTTTTCATTTTTCGGCGGGTATTATAGGGGCAAAAACTGAAAATTAAAAGTCAAAAAATACCTCGAATTACGCTTCCTAATCCTCTGCGTAATAACTGCTTCGCGTAAACGGCGAAGACATTACCCATTTAAAGCCGAGCTGTTTTGCAAAATCGGCCCAAAAATCGAATTTTTCAGGATGTATGTATTCGACAACCTCAAGCGAATCTTTAGAAGGTTTCAAATATTGGCCGATTGCTACGCGGTCGCAATCGACACTTCGCAAATCTGTCAATACTTGTTTAATTTCATCATCTGTTTCGCCAAGGCCGAGCATAATTGATGATTTGGTGGGTGTGTCGGGCCAAAGTTTCTTTACGTTTTCAAGTAATTTAAGCGATGTTTGGTAATCCGCTCCGCTTCTTGCAGTTTTATAAAGTCTTGGCACAGTTTCAATATTATGGCCGAACACAAATGGCAGGGCACCGGAGAGTATTTCAAGGGCTTCATCCTGACAATGTTTAAAGTCCGGCACCAAAAGTTCAATTTTAATGTCCTTGTTTTCTTTTCTTACAGTATCGATTACGTCTCTAAATTGCTCCGCTCCGCCGTCAGGCAAATCATCTCTTGTAACGGAAGTGATGACAAGATATTTAAGTTTGAGTTGTTTGGCAAGTTCGGCAATTTTTTGCGGCTCCTGTTTGTCAGGCTGCAGAGGAGTGCCTTTGGCAACCGAGCAGAATTTACAGTTTCGCGTGCAGGTATTTCCAAGGATTAGTACAGTTGCGGTGCCGCGAGACCAGCATTGACCTTTGTTGGGGCAGTTTGCGTTGGTGCAGATTGTCTCTAATCCCAGCTTTTCGATAATTGAGCTGGTATTATTGAAGCTGTCGCCCGCAGGCAGGGGCCTTTTTAGCCACTCAGGCAATCGTCTTTTGATGTTTTGGTTCATTTTCTTTTATAAAATGATTCAACAATATTTTTTTGAGAGTGTTTTTCACTTCTTCCATACTGATTTTTTTGTCGAGTTCTATTTGGGCGTTTGTTATTTTAACATTATCAAGGCCGCAGGGGACAATTAAATCGAAAATACTTAAATCATTGTTGATATTAATTGCCATGCCGTGAAATGTAATCCATTTTTTGATTTGCACGCCGATTGATGTAATTTTTCTTTCGCCCGCCCATAAACCCGGAAAGCCTTTTTTTGTTTGGCAGTTCACGCCTAACTCTTTGAGCAGTTCTATTCCGATATCTTCGAGTTTATGGACAAAATCGCTTACGCCGAGATTGTGCCTTTTAAGATTGATAATCGGATATACAACAAGCTGGCCGGGGTTGTGTGCGGTAGCTCCGCCGCCGCGGCGGATTTTAAAAATTTCAATGCCGGACTGTTTAATTGCGTCAGTATCTTTCAGGAGTTTGTTTGCACTTTCTCTTGCGCCAAGTGTAATCACCGGCGGATGCTCGACAATGAGTATAGTATCTTCTCCAGTGCCGGCCAACAGGTTTTGAAAGGCATTTTCCTGCATCAGGAGCACGGATTGGTAATCTTTTATGCCGCAATCTATTATTTTAATATCAGTCATTTTGTCAAACAGTGATTATAGCGATGTTTTTTTGCTTTTACAATTTTAGTTTCCTGCTAAAATTCGGAGTTTATGGCAAGAGAATTTTTAGATTTAACAGGCCAATGGCGATTTAAGCAGTATCCGGTTTCGGCCCGCAGGATGAGAGACCTCGATGAAGGCGACTGGCTTAACTGCAGCGTTCCATCCTCTATATATACCAGTCTGATTGAAGCGGGTATTATAGACCGCAAAAAATTAAACACCAATCCCCAGGATTTCTTTCAGATAAGTCTTGAGCCGTGGATATATAAAAAGATTTTCGATTTGCCGGACGGTTTTTTAAAAAATGAAAAGATTGAACTGGTATTCGAAGGACTTGATACATTCGCGCAAATCTGGCTAAACGGAAAATTGCTTGCAAAGACCGACAATATGTTCTGCGAGTATCGGTTTGATGTTGCGCCGATCTTCTTGTCGCGGAACAATGAGCTTTTAGTTAAATTTGATTCTGCGGTAGAGGAGGGCAATCGGCTGATGACCAGATTCGGTTTGTTAAGCAAAGACCAGTGCTCTTTGCCGCAAAGGGCTTATGTCAGAAAGGCACAATGCCAGTTTGGCTGGGACTGGGCGCCGGTAATGCCGGGCTGTGGAATATGGAAGGATGTTCGGCTCGAAGCATATAGAGCCGCCGCTATCCGCGATGTGCATATTACAACAATCGACTGCGATAAATCTAATGCTGATATAAAAGTTTCTGTGCAGATAGAAAATTTTTCCTCCCAGCCACTTGTATGCAATGTTTCCATCTCTGACCCTACGGGCAGAAACGTGGAAAAAATCAGCCTCAATTTCAGCGATGAACATCGGCAGGCTTCGGCCGTGATAAACATCGCTCAGCCGCAGCTCTGGTGGCCAAGGCCTTATGGTTCGCAGCATTTATATAAACTTACCGCCCATCTTTGCAGCGGCGAGAAAATTGTTGATTCAATATCAAAAATTTTCGGCATAAGAACTGTAAAATTAAATCAAACGCCGGATGAGCACGGACAGAACTTTCAATTTGAAATAAATAATCAGCCAATCTACGCCAAAGGCGCGGACTGGATACCGGTTTCGCTGTTAATCGGTTCAGCGTCTGAGGATGATTATAAAAGGTTTCTGACTGCTGCCGCTGATGCCAATATAAATATGCTTCGCGTCTGGGGCGGCGGAATTTATGAAAAGCAGGATTTCTATAATCTTTGCGACAAGCTGGGGATTCTCGTCTGGCAGGATTTTATGTTTGCCTGCGCTTATTATCCGGACAGGACTTGGTTTACAGAGATGATAAGGAAAGAAGCAACGCAGAATATTGTTCGTCTGCGGAATCATCCTTCACTTGTGCTCTGGTGCGGCAATAATGAAATTGACTGGCAGCACGCCATAGGGGGCTTTGCAAAAAGCAAAAAATTATACGGCAAAAATATCTATCATAAAATTCTGCCGCAACTTGTTCACGAGCTTGACCCTGACCGCGATTATATTCCGTCAACGCCGCTTGGACCATCTGAAGGCCCGAACGAGCCGTCCATCGGAACGGTTCATCAATGGGATGTCTGGTCGGGACTTAAACCCACCGACGATTATCTTGCTGATGTTCCGCGTTTTGTTGCGGAGTTCGGATTTCAATCGCTGCCCTGTAAAAAAACGGTGCAGGAGCTGCTAAATGGTGATAAATCTCATACAGCCGATTTTAGCATTGAAAAATACGACTATCAGCCCAATGGCACAGGCCGGCTGCATTATTATATTAATGAAATTTTCCGGCCGCCTGAAAACATTGAAGAATATATCTATCTGTCGCAGGTTACCCAGGCTCGTGCAATCCGCAAGAATGTTGAACACCTTCGGGCGAATTCAGACATTAATTCAGGCGTTCTGTTTTGGCAGTTTAACGATTGCTGTCCTTCAATAAGCTGGTCGTGTATGGATTATGAAGGCAGAAAAAAGGCTCTTTATTATTATGCCCGCAGATTTTACTTGCCTGTTCTTGTAACTGCATCTGCGCAATATCAGCAACAGCTTCAAAATAAAACTATTACCACGATAACTGCTTCAGTTGTTAATCATTCGGCTTTGCCTCTAACTGCTCTGCTATTATGCAGGATAGTTGATACGAATTTTGAAATTATTGATGAATTCAAACGGCCTGCATCGGTAGGGCCCGGCAGTGCTGCGAAGGTTTTGCTGCCTGGGTCTTTTACATCACTGCAAAATCCTGAAAATTCTTTTATACATATTCTGCTGCAAAACGATGACCAGATAATCGCTGAAAACAGTTTCTTTTATCTGCCGGATAAATATTTCGCATTTCCCGCAGGTGATGTCGAAACCAAAGCCGAAAAGATTGATAAACATAAGTGGAAACTTACTCTAAACAGCAAAAAAATGGTCAAAGACCTTTACATAAATTGTATGTTTGACGCGGATTTGAGCGATAATTATTTTGATTTGTTAGATAACAAGCCGAAAAGCATAATGATAAAAACTGATACACCGATTGAAGAAATCAGTGGTAAAATAAATATTGTTTCAGTAAACTCGATTTTTACGAGAGCGAGATAATTAATGTTTAATTGCCCGAGTTGCAAAACTGATTTGAACAGGGGGCGAAATTCTGTTGGAGTCTTCTGGGAATGCCCATCCTGTCATGGAAAAGCGATAACACTTGAAGCTGCCGGTAAAACTGTACCTAGAAATATAATAAGTACATTAGTGCAAAAGGCGAAACTTGGCACTTTCCCGCAAAAACGACAATGTGTAAGTTGCGAACGCTTGATGAATGAGATTCCTATAACACACGAAAACAAAGTTACCTGCCTTGATGTGTGCCCTGTTTGTCGATTAATCTGGTTCGATATGAGTGAATACGAATCTGTTTCTACTATTCAAATAGAGGAAAAAGGTAAAGATATTTCTCCGCGAACACGTGAAATGCTTGCTTTGGCGGACATAACAAAGATAAATGAAATAGCAGAAGTTAAAGATATACAATATAAGTGGTATTCTCGCCGTCATGGACTATTGGGTATAATATTTGAAATTTACCGGTCTTCTTGACGTTATAAATCTTTCAGGTATAATTAATTAACTATGGATTTATACGAAGCGATAAAAAAGAGGTATTCGTGCCGGAGCTACAGCTCAAAGCCGATTGAGAAGGAAAAGCTCGATAGGATACTTGAAGCGGCGAGGTTGGCTCCATCGGCAAAGAATCTGCGGGACTGGCGATTTGTCATTGTTACCGACGAAAAGAGACGCAAAGAAGTTGCTGCTGCCGCAAATGAGCAGATGTTTATCGCGACGGCACCGGCAATAATAGTTGGCTGCAGTAATTGTGATTCTATTATGCGTTGCGGGCAGAAAATCGCACCGATAGATTTAGCTATCGCGATGGAGCATATAGCTCTGGCAGCCACGGCAGAAGGACTTACTACCTGCTGGATTGGTTCGTTTTATCCGGAAAAGATTCGAAAAGTTCTCGATATCCCGGAAAAAATCGAAATCATCGAGCTTATGCCGATAGGCTATCCGGCAGATAAAGAAACTCACAGGCCGATAGAAAATGTCGAAAAGATTGTCTGCTACGAAAAGTGGCAGTTTTAAAAAGTAATGGGGACGTGGTGTAACGGGAGCACACCGCGGTCGCATCGCGGGAATGAGGGTTCGATTCCCTTCGTCTCCATTCTGCTTCGCCACATAGGGGCTACGCAGAATTCCGCGTCGAAGTCCCGCTTCAGGACGAAGACGGGCTATTTTTTATTATTCACTATAGTTTTTTCGGCTGGCACAGATTTATTTGGTCAGCAGCTGCTCTGCCGCAGATTTTGCAGACATACTTAGCGTCCCGTACAAGTTTCCTGTAATCTTCCGTATCCTGCATCTGATACCCCAGATTGGCAAGATAACATAAATGCATTTCGTGACCTTCGTGCGGCATTTTATGCTTGAATCCGAACATATAAACCCTTTTCAATAAAGTAAGTAAATCTTCTGGCTTCTTGGATGTTAATTGTTCGCATATCGATAGTCAACAAGGGAATTGCTCTAAATGGGTCAGGCAAACGACTAAAATTTGATAAAGCAATACCCCCAAAGGCCGACCAAAAAGGCATATTGCCCAAATCTTAAGTTTTATTGTAAATCGGCCTGTGTTGTGGTAACATAGATATACTTATTTGAGGTAACTATGGCTTTTTTTGAATGGACCGACAATCTCGCGATTGGGGTTGAGCTAATCGATTCTCAACATAAGAAATTGGTTATCGCTATAAATGATTTTTATGGTGCGGTGCACAAAGGCGATGACGAAGCGGCTGTACGAAAAGCCGTTGGGCACCTGGTTTATTATGTTAAAACCCATTTTTCTGACGAAGAAGAGTTGATGGAAAAATATAATTATCCGCATCTGGCTCATCATAGAAAAATGCATGAAATGCTTACCGAGAAGGTTGCCCAGTACGCGGATAAACTTAAGAAAAAACAAAAGATTTTAAGTCTTGATATGGCGATTTTTCTCAAAGGCTGGCTGGAAAACCATATTACCGAAACGGATAACAGAATCGCCGACTTTATAAAAAACCAAAAGAACTAAAACGCCAATATTAATCAAAGCATAGTTTGTCTTTAAACATCGCAACTTCATTATTATCAATATGTTAAGTTTTGTTGCATATTTGTTCTTATTGTGGTAAGGTATTTCCATATATGGCTAAAAAAGCACAGATAGATTTGGAAAAATGCAAAGGCTGCGATATGTGTATCGCTGTTTGCCCCAAGGCTGCGATACATAAAAGCGGCACAAGCAATAAAAAAGGCTACGATTACATCGCTATTAACCTCGATCTCTGCAACGGATGCGGAGCATGTTATATCATTTGTCCCGACTGCTGTTTTACTATTGTTGAGACTGCAGGTTCGGCAAGATAGGCTTAAATGGCTGAATTAAACACAGATTCCCATGACAAAAGGGTATTGATGAAAGGCAATGAGGCCGTCGGAGAGGCCGCCATCAAGGCAGGCTGTCTCTGTTATTTCGCATATCCTATTACTCCGCAGACCGAAACTCCGGAATACCTGGCAAGAAGAATGGAAGAGGAAAATCGTATTTTTCTCCAGGCTGAAAGTGAAATCGCCGCGATAAATATGGTCTTCGGCGCTTCAGCGGCAGGAGCGAGGGTTATGACTTCATCCTCTTCGCCGGGAATCAGTCTCAAGCAGGAAGGTATAAGCTATATAGCAGGCGGGGAACTGCCCTGTGTAATTATAAATGTTGTTCGCGGCGGGCCGGGTTTGGGAAATATCGAAGCTTCGCAAGCCGACTATTTTCAGTCCACCCGCGGCGGCGGGCACGGCGATTATCGCTGTATCGTCCTTGCACCCAATTCCGTGCAGGAATGCTACGATATGGTAATGAACGCATTTGACATTTCCGATTTCTACAGAGTGCCGGTTATTATCCAGAGCGACGGAATTATCGGTCAGCTTGTCGAGCCGTTTAATATGCATCCTTATAAACCGATGTATGAAAAGCTCCCACCCAAAGACTGGGCTCTTACCGGTTGTTTAGGCAGAAAACCGAACGTTGTCAGGACATTATTTCTTAATCCTCCCAACGGTTTGGAAATGCACAACAGGAAATTGAATGATAGGTATAACAAAATCAAAACCGAGCTTCGCTGGAGTGATGAGTTCAACTGCGATAAGGCCGACATTATTGTGATTGCTTACGGAGCGACCAGCAGAATTGCAAAATCGGCTATTAAAAAACATAATAACAACGGTATAAAGGTCGGCCTGTTCAGACCCAAAACTCTCTGGCCATGGCCCGATGTCGAACTTGTCGAAGTTGCAAGGAAGAATAAAGGCGCTAAGTTTCTCGTTATCGAAATGAGTACAGGTCAGATGATTGAAGACGTTCAGCTTACGCTTATGGATATTGTGCCGAAAAAGGACATCCTGTTTTACGGTATGGGTGGCGGATGGAATCCTACGCCTGACCAGATATATGAAGAAATCAGCAGGGTAATTAAGAAATGAATATTATAAAATCACAGCCTAAATCTATTACAGCGGACTCGACGAAATACTGTCCGGGCTGCGGACATGGAATTATTCTCAGGCTCATCGGCGAAGCTATCGACGAGCTGGGCATAAGAGAAAGAATGATTCTCACCGCGCCTGTCGGCTGCGCTGTTGTAATCTATGATTATATCTACTGCGATGTTGTCGAATGTGCGCACGGCAGGGCGCCGGCAGTCGGAACAGCCATAAAGCGCGTGCATCCCGATAAATTCGTCCTGATTTATCAGGGAGACGGAGATTTGGCCGCTATCGGAACCGCTGAGATAATACACGCCGCAAACCGTGGTGAAAATATGTCCGTCATTTTTGTTAATAACGCCACTTATGGTATGACAGGCGGGCAAATGGCGCCAACGACGCTCATCGGACAAAAAACTACTACCAGTCCGTTCGGCAGAACTATTAAAGGAATGGGAAAACCAATCAGAGTTTGCGAACTGCTTGCGACGCTTGAAGAGACTAAATATCTCGAAAGAACGAGCATAAATTCCGTCAGGAATATTAATAAGACAAAAGCAGCGATAAAAAAAGTGTTCCAGAACCAGCTCAACGGCATAGGTTTTTCAATGGTCGAGATTCTTTCAATGTGTCCGGTCGGCTGGAGAGTTTCTCCGGTAGAAGCCATTCAGTTTATCGAAGAGCAGATGATTAACTACTTCCCTCTGGGGGTTTATAAAGATACAGAATAGTAAAATGACCGACAGCGAAATCAACATAATGATAGCGGGATTCGGAGGGCAGGGGGTTATTCTGGCCGGCAATGTGCTTGCTTACGCCTGCGTCGATGCGGGCAAAAATGTCTGCGCTATGGCTTCCTACGGCGCGGAAGTCCGGGGCGGAACCGCCAAGGCTCTTATATCGATTTCAGACCATGAGATTGATTCGCCTGTTATCGAAATGCCTAATCTTGCAATCATTATGAACGCTCCGTCATTCATAAAATATATTGATACCATCAAGCCCGGCTCGCCGGTGATTGTAAATTCGTCATTGATAAATATGGACAAAACCACGACAACCAAACATGATATTGTAGGGGTTGACGCGACCAATTTTGCGATAAAAATGGGCAATATCAAAGTGGCAAATATTATTATGCTCGGGGCGATGATAAAGAAAACTCATATCCTGGAGCCTCAATCTGTTGTCAATGGGATGAAACGTGCGTTTTACAAGGGAAAAAAGGGCCTTTATTACATCAATGAGAGTGCTTTCAGAGCGGGTTATGAATTAATTTGATTCCTTGAAGTTAACCGCCTAATTTGCTAAAATAGCCCAGGTTAAATTTATGGTGATTTTATGGCAAAGATAACAGATACCCCAAAACACAAAGAGACCTGCAGTTTTTGCGGCAGGGCGAAAAAGCCGGTTGACGCTTTCGTCGAAGGGCCGGGCGGCGTGTATATCTGCCCCGAATGTGTTGAACTTTGCTATAACATCGTCAAACAGGAAAGAAGACGCCTGCGTCATACCGGTTTTCTGCTTGAAGAGGTGCCCAAGCCTCGTCAGATAAAAGAATTTCTCGATGAATATGTCATCGGTCAGGAAAAAGCGAAAAAAATCCTCTCCGTTGCCGTGCACAATCACTACAAAAGACTTGTTCATGTAGACAAGGAAACAAGCGATGTCGAAATCGATAAATCAAATGTTCTGCTGATAGGTCCGACCGGTTCAGGGAAAACTCTCCTGGCCAAAACTCTCGCAAGAGAGCTTAATGTGCCTTTCGCAATTTGCGACGCTACCACAGTTACCGAGGCCGGATATGTCGGCGAAGATGTGGAGAACTTTTTGCTCAGGCTGCTGCAGAATGCCGATTATGACCTCGAATCCGCTCAGCGCGGCATTGTTTATATCGACGAGATAGACAAAATCGGAAAGACAAATCAGAATGTTTCCATTACCCGTGATGTGTCCGGAGAAGGTGTTCAGCAGGCTCTTTTAAAAATGCTTGAAGGGACTACAGCCAATATTCCTCCACAGGGCGGCAGAAAACATCCTGAACAGCAATATATCCAGATGGATACGACTCATATTCTTTTTATCTGCGGCGGAACATTTACGGGTCTGGAAAATATAATCAAAAAACGTCTCGGCAGGAAAATGATTGGCTTCGGTTCCGAAAAGCAAAAGACCGCCGACTCAAAAGCCGAATATACCAATGTGCTCGAACAGGTTGTGCCGGAAGATATTATCGAGTATGGAATGATTCCTGAGTTTGTCGGCAGAGTGCCGGTTATTACCGCTCTCCAGGCTCTCGATGAAGATGCGCTCGTTGATATTCTTACAAAGCCCAAAAATGCTTTGATTAAACAATACAAGGCGTTTTTCAAAATGGAGCAGGCTGAGCTTGACTTCACTGACGATGCGTTAAGAGCAATGGCTCACAAAGCGATGAAGCGCGATACCGGTGCAAGGGCGTTAAGGGCGTTGACGGAAGAACTAATGATCGACCTGATGTATCGGCTGCCTGAGGAGCCAAAACCGGGAAAATATGTCGTTACAAAGGATGTTGTTGACGGCCGGGCAGACCTGTTCGACTCGGCAAAAACGGCCCGAAAGGAATCGGCTTAACTCCTTTCTTTAATTGGGCTTAACCTATATCTTCGTTTGCAAAACCGTTCAAATAACATACTTGCAAATGTAACCTTATTATGGCATTATAGTTAGCGAAATTATTGTATTATTTTATTAAAAAGTAAGGAACTTTTCGAAGCTACGATGGTCAAATTTATACAGGAACAGCTTAAAACGGCCGGCAATATATCAATTGACGAGGCATCGCTTGTTGCCCAGGCCAGAGCCGGGAATATGGCTTCTGTCGAGAAACTGATACTTAAATATCAGGACAGGGTTTACAACACCATATTGAAGATTTGCGGTAATGAAGCAGATGCCGCTGAGTTGGCGCAGGATGCCTTTGTAAGAGCTATCCAGGGACTGAAAGACTTCAGGGGTCAGAGCAGTTTTTATACCTGGCTCTTCAGGATAGCGGTTAACCTGACGTTTAACTTCTGCAAAAAAAATTCAAAGGTGAGTTTTCAGTCGCTTCAGGAAGAAACGGACGAAGAAACGAATCGGCAGCTGAAGTATTATCTGATAGATAAAAATATCCAGGAGCCTTCGGAACTGGCTTCAAAAAAAGAAGTGCAGGGTCTGATTTTAAAGGCTCTTGAAAAACTTGACCCGCAGCAAAGAGCCGTGGTTGTTCTGCGGGATATCGAGCAGATGAGCTATAATGAAATTGCTGAAACGCTGGATATGGAAATTGGAACAGTTAAAAGCAGAATTACCCGCGGCAGGAGAAACCTGCGGGAAATTCTCGAGGCGGCAATACAATGAAAGATATGGAATTAATTGAAGAACTGCTTAATAGTTATATCGATGGCGAACTCGACGAGAGAAAAGCCAACGAAGTTAAAAGGCTTATCGACAACGATATGCAGGTTAGGGACGCATTTGATTCGCTGAGCCGTTATAAAAAACTGATGGCCTCTGTATCGCCTGCAGCGGCGCCAGAAGCGTTTTGTGAAAGTGTTGCAGGAAGACTTGAAAGACAGATTCTGCTTGAAGATACGAGCGGCTATCATCACCATGCGGGCAGTCGGCACCTCGTTATACGGCGACTGATGACGGCCGCTGCGATAATTGTGCTTATGGCTGTGCTCTCTGTAATTGTGCTTGATGTTGTGGTGCCCAAGTCCAGCAGAGACAAATTCGTCAATAATACGTTAAACAAAAAACAAAAGCTGCAGGTTCTGTATGAAAAGCCGTTCGCCGATGTCAAACCCGCCGAAGAAGCTGTAGTTGCGGTTGTGCCTCAAAAAAGTTCACCAGTTCCTATAGTGGCAAAACTCACACTTGTTACCGACAGCCCGGTAGAAACAGATTGGCTTGTCGGCAAAGCGCTGATGAATACGGGGCTTTTTGACAAAACCGTAGAGATTGACAGAAAAACAGGCTCTGTAAAATATGTTTTGAACTGCGGCAGAGATTCTCTTGTGAGTCTGCTCGGCGAGTTGAGTTTTATCTGGCCGAAATGCACCGATGCAAAACTCCAAATAGGCACCGAGCAGCCGGGACAATATGTTACCGTCAATAATGTTACTTCGCAGCAGGCTCTTGAAATCTGCAAAGCCGATAGTTACGGCCAAAGAATACGAATAGCAAACGATATAGCCGTAATAAACAATGCCGCCGCGGCTGATGTTTTGGCGACATATTTTGCCAAACAGAACACCGGTTCAGACCTTTTAATGCCGGAAAAGCCCGTGCTTACGTCTCCTGAAAAAACTCAGCAGTCAACATCCGATAATTCCGGGGGGAAAGCAAATTTGACAATAATGGTTATTGGAAGATAACACCGGCCGAGACTTAAGACTTCTTGTCTTTTTTTGGCGGAGGAGTCTTTTTTGTTTCTGTTTTCGCTTCTGCTTTAACTTCTGTTTTGACTTCTTTTTTCTCTTCTTTTTTACTGCTCTTGTCGGTCTCTTTTTTGGCCGATTGTTTGTAGGAATCACTCGGATAATCCGTCTGGTAGAAGCCCGTCCCTTTAAAAATCACCGCTGACCCTGTGCCTATAAGCCTTTTTAATGCCGATTTGCCGCACTTGGAGCATTTTCGCAAAGTTGAAGCGGTTATTGATTGAAACTTTTCAAACGAATGACCGCATTTTTCGCATTGGTAATCATAAGTCGGCACAGTTTATTCTCCGTTTTTTTTGTCGCCGCTGTCAGGTTGCGGCTCTTCTTTCTTTTTGTTTACTATTACGGATGCGGGACGCAAAATTTTATCGCCCAGCCTGTAGCCTTTGCGAAGTTCTTCGAGGATGGCTCCGTCTTCCTTGTCCGGTTCTGTCTTTTGCATAACGGCCTGATGGCACTCCGGGTCAAATTTTGCTCCGACGGTAATTATTTGCTCTACACCATGGTTTTTCAGTACCGTCAGGAACTGGTCGTAAATAATTTTTATGCCTTTAAGCACTTCGCCGCTGTCGGGAAGTTTTTCGGTATTAATTATCGTATGGTCAAGATTGTCGAGCACCGGCAGCAGGGATTTTATTATGACTTCCTTTTCGTAAGTTATTGATTCAGCGATTTGCTTTGCGGTGCGTTTCTGATAGTTCTGATAATCCGCGCTGAGCCGCTGAAGCCGTGCAAAGACCTCATCTTTTTCGGCCCGCAGTTTGTCTATCTGCTCATGGAGTTTGTGGGTCTTATCTTTTTTATGCTCTGCGTGAAGCTCACCCTCGGCAGGGGGACTCTGCGGCTCTTGTTTCTGCTGCTCAATGGGTTCTTTTGGGATTTCTTCATTCATATATTTTTATTTAATTATTGAAGCTCATAATTTTTACTTGTTGTTATTGAAGTATTGTTTGAGTTTTTCAAAAAAACCCTTCGATTTCGGCAAAACGGTTTTATCTTCTGTCTCGGCGAATTTCCTCAGCAGCTCTTCCTGCTGGCTGTTTAGTTTTTTCGGTATTTCAACTAATATCTGGACAAGCTCGTCGCCTGTATATTTTGTTCTTATGTCCGGCAGTCCCTGTCCTTTGATTCTGAACACGTCGCCGTTTTGCGTGCCGGGCGAAATTTTAAGCTCTTTCATCCCATTAAGGCTCGGTACTTCAACTATTCCGCCGAGAGCCGCCTGCGTGAAGCCTATCGGCACCACTGCGATAAGGTCAATTCCGTCCCGCTGCAAAAACGGATGCTCTTTTAACTTTACATAGCAATATAAATCGCCGCGAGGTCCGCCGTTAAAGCCCGGTTCGCCTTCGCCGTGGACTCTTACGCTTTGGCCTTCGTGAACGCCCGCGGGAATTTTTACATTAACGAGCCGCTTTTTAGGTATCCTGCCTGTGCCTCTGCAGTTTTTGCATGG
Organism: Phycisphaerales bacterium; assembly: GCA_003142595.1. Lineage (GTDB taxonomy): Bacteria > Planctomycetota > Phycisphaerae > Sedimentisphaerales > UBA12454 > UBA12454. The sequence goes on along the minus strand of PLMU01000007.1, from coordinate 54,808 downwards.
GCTGCCGATTACAGTTCCGTTTCCTTTGCATTTTGGACAGGTTGAAACCATCTGAAAAAAACCGCCCATACCGGCTTGTGCGACCTGCCCGTTGCCGCCGCAGGTTGAACACTTCATTGGACTGCTTCCTTTGGCCGCTCCAGACCCGCCGCATTCCTCGCAATTATCCTGCCGCGTAAACTCGATGCTTTTCTCTACGCCGCTTGCGACATCATTAAGTGTAAGCTCAACGACGGTTTCAAGGTCGTAGCCTTTGCGGGCTCCTCTTGCTGATGGGCGTCGCGATTTGCCGCCGAACCCGCTGCCGAATAAATCGCCGAATATATCCTCAAGGTTAAGCGCACCGAATATATCTTCGACATTCATTTTCGAAAAATCGTGCACGCCTGAGCCCTGAAGTCCGGAATGACCGTATTGGTCGTATCGTGCCCGCTTATCTGTGTCGCTCAAAACTTCGTAAGCCTCGGCACATTCCTTGAATTTCGCCTCTGCTTCTTTATCGCCAGGGTTCTTGTCCGGGTGGTATTTTATAGCCAGTCTGCGATACGCGCGCTTTATATCGTCGGTGCCGGCGTTTTTATCCACCCCCAACACTTCGTAGTAATCGCGTTTATCCATCTATTTATCTGACTGAGCCTTCGATTGCAGGCTTTTCTTTGTCGTCATCTTTTAAATCAGTGATAAGAACATTAGTAGTCAGCATCAGGCCTGCTACAGAAGCGGCGTTTTGCAGTGCGCATCTTGCGACCTTAGCCGGGTCAATAATGCCTGCCTCGACCATATCGACAAACTCATCCGTATTGGCGTCGTAGCCGATATTGCCCGACTTTTCGAGCAGTTTTTCGACAATTACATCGCCGTCTTTGTCGCCGTTATCGGCTATTTGTTTTGTCGGCGATTTCAAAGCGTTGGCGACAATATCGAATCCGATTTTTTCCTCGTCTGATGCTTTGGCCTTTGCCTGGCGGACCTTTTCAATAGCTCGCAGGTAAATAACTCCGCCGCCCGGTATAACGCCTTCTTCGGTCGCCGCTTTGGTTGCGTGCAGCGCATCGTCGAGAAGGTCTTTTCTTTCTTTCATTTCAGTTTCAGTCGGGGCGCCCGCCTTGATTACCGCTACGCCGCCGGTAAGTTTTGCCAGCCGCTCGTTAAGTTTCTCGCGGTCGTAGTCGCTGGTTGTCGCTTCAATCTGTTTGCGAATTTGCTCGCAGCGTGCGGCGATGTCCTTTTTCGCGCCCGCGCCTTCGATTATTGTTGTGTTTTCCTTTTCGATAACAATCTTTTTCGCTTTTCCAAGCTGGGACAATTCAACTTTTTCAAGTTTTGTGCCCAAATCTTCGGTAATGACCTCGCCGCCGGTAAGAATGCATATATCGCCAAGCAATGCTTTTCTTCTGTCGCCGAAACCGGGAGCCTTTACCGCGCAAACCTTCAGGACTCCCTGAAGTTTATTTATAACAAGAGCGGCCAGGGCTTCGCCTTCGACATCCTCTGCGACTATCAGCAATTGAGATCCGACCTGAGCGATTTTTTCCAGAAGGGGAATCATCTCGCTGATACTCGAAATTTTCTTCTCATACAGCAGGATGTAAGCGTCTTCAAGAACAGCTTCCATCGTGGTGGTATTTGTAATGAAGTATGGCGATATAAATCCGCGGTCGAACTGCATTCCTTCGACGACCTCAAGCTCGGTTTCGAGCCCTTTGCCGTCCTCGACCTCGATAACGCCTTCTTTGCCGACTTTATCCATCGCGTCAGCCAGAATTTTGCCGACTTCAATATTATTATTTGCGCTTATCGTCGCGACTTTTTGAATATCGTCGTGGCCTTTAACTTTTTTGCTCTGCGAAGCGATAAAATCAACGACTACCTGCACCGCTTTATCGATTCCGCGTTTGATAGCCATCGGATTTGCGCCGGCCGTAACATTTTTCAGGCCTTCGTTATAAATTGCCTCAGCCAGAACCGTCGCGGTTGTTGTGCCGTCGCCGACAACATCGCTTGTTTTGCTCGCGGCCTGGTTGACCATTTTAGCGCCCATATTCTGGAACGGCTCGAGCAGTTCGATTTCCTTGCTGACCGACACGCCGTCTTTGGTGATTTTGGGTGAACCGTAACTTTTATGCAGCAGAACGTTTTTGCCAGTCGGGCCAAGAGTAACTTTTACCGCCGCTGCCAGTCTTGCAAGTCCCTGTTTCAGGTGTGCCCTTGCCGCATCATCAAACATCATTTGTTTTGCCATTTTTTACCTCACTTCTCAACTATTCCGAGAACATCGCTCTCGTGCAGAATTTTGTATTCAACGCCGTCAATCTTTATATCGTTTCCGCCGTATTTCGAGAACAGCACAGTGTCGTTTTTCTTAATAGATACTTCAGCTCGTTTTCCGCTGTCCAAAAGTTTGCCCGGCCCTACGGCAATAACTTTACCCATCAATGGTTTTTCTTTTGCATTGTCCGGCAAAACTATTCCGCCTGCTGTTTTTTCTTCTGCCTCTTCGGGCCTTACAATTATCCTGTCATCCAAAGGTCTAAGTTTCATTTTTATATCTCCATAAATAAAAAATTATATTTTTATTACATATCCATATCGCCCATACCGCCCATACCCATACCACCCATGCCCGGCATACCCATACCGCCGCCTGGCATTCCGGCTCCGCCTTTATTCTTTTCGGGCTTTTCAGTAACAACGCAATCGCAGGTCAGCAGCAATCCCGCAACTGAAGCGGCGTTCTGTAATGCGATTCTTGTTACTTTTACCGGGTCGATTACGCCGGATGCAACAAGGTCTTCATATTTATCGGTATCTGCGTTATATCCGAATCCGTCCTGGCCTTCGGAAACTTTATTTACAACTAAATTGCCGACAGCGCCTGCGTTTTCTGCGATGTAGTAGCAGGGCATCTTGAGTGCGTTTGCGATAATTTCAGCGCCGGTTTTCTCATCGCCGTCGCGTTTAAGTTTTTTTACCGCGTCGATACAGCGAATCAATGCGACTCCGCCGCCGGGCACGATACCTTCTTCAATCGCTGCCCTTGTTGCGTGCAGTGCGTCTTCGATTCGCGATTTCTTTTCTTTCATTTCGGATTCAGTTGCCGCACCGACGTTTATCTGTGCTACGCCGCCGGTTAATTTGGCAAGTCTTTCCTGAAGTTTTTCACGGTCGTAATCGCTGGTTGTCGCGTCAATCTCGCTGCGAATTGCTTTTATCCTGCTGTTGATTGCTTCCCGTGTTCCTGCTCCCTCGACGATTATCGTATTATCGTTATCGATGGTAACTTTCTTCGCTCTTCCCAACTGCTGGAGTTTTATATTGTTAAGGTCGATGCCCAGGTCTTTGAAGATTGGCTCAGCGCCTGTGAGAATTGCTACATCCTCGAGCATTGCTTTTCTTCTATCGCCGTAGCCTGGCGCCTTAACTGCACAAACCTGCAGAACTCCGCGGAGTTTATTCACTACCAGCGTCGCCAATGCTTCGCCTTCAATGTCTTCTGCGATAATGAGCAGGGGCCTTTTGCTCTTTGCAACTGCTTCCAGCAATGGCACAAGCTTCTGCACGCTGCTTATCTTGTCTTCGTAAACCAGTATGTATGGTTTTTCAAGCTCGCAAACCATATTATCAGGATTGGTTACGAAATTAGGAGAAAGGTATCCTCTGTCAAACTGCATACCCTCGACAAATTCAAGTGTCGTATCAAGGCTCTTGCCTTCTTCGACAGTGATAACGCCGTCTTTGCCAAGTTTCACGAATGCGTCAGCCATAATCTTGCCTATTTCGTGGTCATTGTTCGCCGAGATTGATGCGATATTTTCGATATCGTCTCTTTTTGTAACATCGACCGGCTTGGCAATTTTTACAAGTGCCTTTGTTACCGCTTCGACCGCCTGCGCAATGCCTCTGTTAAGAGACATCGGGTCGGCTCCTGCCGCGATATTGCGATATGCTTCTCTGAAAATCGCCTCGGTAAGAACCGTTGCTGTCGTGGTTCCATCGCCTGCGATTTTGCTTGTCTTACTGGCCGCCTCTTTTACAAGCTTTGCGCCCATATTTTCAGTCTTATCGACAAGGTCGATTTCCTCAGCAACCGTTACGCCGTCTTTTGTAACTGTTGGGCTGCCCCAGCCTTTATCGATGATTGCATTCCTGCCGCGAGGGCCAAGTGTTGACCTTACCGCTCGGGTCAGTTTTTCTACTCCGGTAAGCAAGGCCGCCCTTGCGTCAGTATTAAACGATAACTTTTTAGCTGCCATAATCCGTTCACTCCTATATTAAAGTCAAAAAATAGAAACAATGTCTAAGCCCTAATCTGTATATATGTATGCAAAAAAAATACCAGTTTTTAGCGACTTTAGATAGTAAAAGATTTTATAAATCATAACTCCTTTAATGGTAAGGAATTATGAAAAATAAAAGAAACAGAAAATGGATATGTTATTTTAATTGATACTGCCAATTTTGGCAGAAAAAGCAGGCCAAGGCGTCAAGATGACAGCAATTATCTATATTATTACAACAAGAAACTCGACGAGAGTAAAAGCACGTAATTTTTTCCATAAAGCGGGCGAACGGATTCGAACCGTCGACGTCCAGCTTGGGAAGCTGACATTCTACCACTGAATTACGCCCGCATACCTTGGATAATTATAACTGCAAAGCCATACTTGGCAAGACGATAAATTTACTTGCAATAAGGTTCTTGAGCCGGTAAATTGTCGATTTTCCGGGTAGGTAGCTCAGTTGGTAGAGCAACGGACTGAAAATCCGTGTGTCGGCGGTTCAACTCCGCCCCTGCCCATTTTTGCATTTCTGCTGAAAAATCCGATGAAATAAGGGCAGTGGTCATTTCGCTATTTCCTGTATTTTTTTATCCTTACCGCTATTCGCATCTTCGAGCAGATGTTCCAGGGTCGGCATCGGTTTGGCGATAATTGCGATTTGATATGAAAATAAACTTTTTGAAATCAGAATAAATAATTTATTCAGCCATAGCAGAAAATCAGCGAATTTCCCTTTGCCTAACGCCAATGGAAAGGGGGCTGGAATACCCTGTTTTTTAATGATTTCGTAACCATTCATTTCCAGCGTTTTTATCAATGAATGGAAGGTGAACAGCCGACTGTGGTCAATGTCGAGGATACCTTTCTTGCCGTAATTAAAACCGCCAAAAAGCAGACCTAATCTCAAAGGCAGAAAAGCAATATTGCCGGTGGTGATTATGATATTGGGATTCTCTTTTGAAAATCTTTTTCTTATTGTCTGCAGAAATTTTTCCGGCGACTTGAAATGCTCTATGATATCGAGAATCAGGATATCATCTACTTTGCCGAAATCGTCGTTGAAATCATATTTTTCAACATCCGTTTCTACGCACTTCCAGGAATCCTGCCTGACAGCCGGATTGATATACAAGTCAACCGATATTGTTTTTACGTCCTTTTTATTTAGTTTGTCCGTCATAAACCCCGGTCCGCAGCCGATGTCTATTACAGTTGAACCTTTGCTGACGCTGTCCAGAGCGAACTGATGTGAACTCGCATATCCGAACTTGCCTTCATAATGGGCATTTGTTTTCTCATAATCGAATTTAGGATGATAATAAATACTGAGTTTGTTTAAACGAGACAACACACAGGAATTGACTACTTTGAAGGCGTATTTGATACCGTTAACCCTGCATATTTCATCGCCGTAATATGTGGGAATCGGAATTTCCTTTATTCTTTTTCTTGTGTCAATGAGCTGAATAATTATATCTGTGTCGAAATCGAAATAGTTCGAATTATATTCAAATGGAATTTCTGAAAGCGTCTTTACGCGGTATGCTCTGTAGCCGCTATGAAATTCTGATAATTTTGATTTCAGAATCCTGTTTTGCGTAAAGGTCAGAATCTGGTTGCCGAGCCATTTATACATCGGCATTTTTCCTTTGAGCGCTTCAAAACGATTTATCATTCTTGAACCGAAAACAACGTCCGCCTGGTTATCAAGAATTGGCCTTATCATCTGGTCGAGATATTCAGGGGCATATTGGCCGTCGCCGTGGAGCAGGACGACCGCTTCGTAATCATTTTTCATCGCATAGTAATATCCGATTTTCTGATTTCCGCCGTAGCCCTGGTTTTTAGGATTGTAAAGAACCATAAGATGCCGATTCGGATGAACCTTTGAATATTCATAAGCCTTATAAAATGTGCTGTCGGGCGACTGGTCGTCTATTATTAGTACCTCGGCCTGATAATTATCGTTTTCCCATACCGATTCCGGAATACGGTCCAGGACCGGTTCGATAGTATGCTCTGCGTTATAGCAGACGATAAAAATCAAAACTTTCTTTTTTTCTGTTTGATTACTCACTGTTGTTCCGCCTGTTTAACTAACTGCTATGTCTCGTTTCAAATAGAATATCAAATAAAAGGTTAAAATTTGCACAGCCACAGTGTTTCCACGCCGTCAGGACTGTAAATTTTATAGATTATCTTATCGGCAAGATTTCCAATTAAGGATGTGTCCGGCTTGTCAAGATTAAGTTTTTGAACCAGGGCAACCATTGCCGCTTCGTCTCCCGACTTTTCAAGCTCTTTAAGCTTATCAGTTACTACAGACGTTATGAATTCGTTCGGCCTTAGAATAAAAAGTGTCCTGCCAGTCGTAAATTTTTTCTGAAATTGGGAAATTGAAAAATCTGAATAGTCGTAGATAAAATGCATTTTGCCATACTTGGTATAATAATCCCATTCAGATGGGCTTTTGAATTCAGGCGGCGACATTGAATAATTTTCAATTGGTTCGCTGAACCATTTTTTGGGGTCATAGCTTAGCGCTACGGCGGTAACTACATACGGCATATTAAAGTTGTCCGTAGTAATGTAAATATCATCGAAATCGTTAAAACGGGGCTTGAGCCATTTGCATGCCTCTACAAGATCGGTTTGAAAATATTGGTATATTTCCAGGTCGCGCGGGGAAGTGACGTAAAAGCGGTAAAGATACTTTAGATTCATACCAATAACCATGATGGAAAAAATTACTGCTGCAACAATCGTCGCATTACGGTTTTGAGCCCATAACCAGCGTGCGATATTAACCAGGCCGACAGCAGCCAAAAGAATAAGAGCGCACAAGCCCGGCATACTTCGAAGTACACTCAGACTGCTGCCCCATACGAGGCAATCGCCGACAGGATATGCCAGAACAAAGGCAAGCAGGATCCTGGCAGAGAGAGATGATTTGAACCGCCATACAAGTAAAATCAGCCCTGTAAGCATTAGTGGAGCCATATACCAGTAAAACTGCCCCATTCCCGGCGGAGTAAAAAACGCGTTCTTGTCGCCGCCATTTACAAATAGAAAATACGGGCTGAAATGCTGAATATAACGAATGGAAATATTTTTAAGAGCGACTAAAAACGGCACAGTTCCAACCCATTCTTTCTGGGCCAGGGCATGACGACTCATACTTTCAGGATGAAAAATATGCTGCCAAATCAACGACCCCCAGGTAGCTGCAAAACCAAGAAAAAATAGAGCGGCAGTCAAAGCGCCTTTTTTCGTTTTTATGGTTTTCCACCAGCTCGGCAGTGTAAACAAAACGAGCAGGAAAAGAAAGGCCGGCACAAACAGCCGAACCTCCCAATGGCCGTAACAGCCGATACCTGCCAGCGCACCGCCCATGGCGGCTATGAAAGGTTTGGGGGACGGGTTTTTATTTTTGTCGCTCGAAAGTAAACCTGCCCAAAGCAGAAGTGCCAGCGGGGCTATACTGCACAGAGGCGTTATGGCAGATTCGAGGCCGTTGCGGCTGTGCTGAAGATGCCATGGGTCGATGGCTAATAGAGCAGCGGCAGTGAGCCCGATTGCCGAACCGAACAGCCGTCTGCCGACAAAAAAAGTAAGCCAGACTGCAAGTATTCCGCCGACAACCGCCGGCAGACGCGTAGTATAAACATTTAGCCCGCCGATGGCCTGGAAAGGTATCATCAGATATACATAGAGAGTAGAACTATTGCCGCCGACATTTCTTACGTAAAAAAGCGGCCATGATGTGCGGTAGTAGTAGTCTTGCCCAGTCTTTAGCAGGCAGTATGCAGACCATGCATTGGCGGCCTCATCTTGATTTAATCCCGGCGGTGATTCTGTTAACTTATATAGCCTTAAAAACGCTGCCAATAATAAAATGAACAGTAAAATTAACGATGTGCTTCGCCAAAATGAAGTTTTATTAGTTTCTTGCTGGTTGAACTGATCCATATCTTATGAATTCTACTTTAATCGCACATTAGCGTCAAGTGCAAATGAATGCAGGGCAAATGATTGCGTTCAGGTTTGACAGCCATTTGTTCTTGACAAACACCTTTTAAAAACGTAATTTAAAGGTTTCCGGGCGGTTAGCTCAGTTGGCTAGAGCGCCTGCCTTACAAGCAGGATGTCGTAGGTTCGAGTCCTATACTGCCCATTTATTGATAAAGGGGTTTTTACTATGGACATAATTGATTTAATTAAAACCAGGCGCAGTGTCAGACGATTCAGTCAGGAAAAATTAGATAGGAATTTTCTGATTGAACTTGTCGATGCTGCCCGCTGTGCACCTGCTACCGCAAATGTTCAGGCACTTGAATATATTATCGTAGATGAGACAAAGACCTGTCAGCATCTTTTTGAGGCGCTTTCCTGGGCAGGCCACGTCAGGCCGAAAAGAAATCCTCAGCCAAACCAAAGACCCGTCGCTTATATCGTTGTACTTATTGATACTAAAATTAAAAAGGACGCTGCTGTTGACGCCGCCGCCGCGATTGGAAATATTTTATTGGCCGCCTGGGGCAAAGGTGTCGGTTCCTGCTGGCTTGGCGCGGTTGACAAGATAAAAATATTAGAGATTTTGAATATTGATGAAAAATATCTGGTCGATTCTGTGATTGCACTTGGCAAACCCGCCGAAACGCCCGTTATGGAAGATGCGGCAGAAGATACAAAATATTATCTCGATGATAAAGATGTCCTTCACGTCCCCAAAAGACCGCTGAAAAAAATTCTGCATCTCAATAAATTCGGCAGCAAGTAATCATATTGCCAAATCATACCGACATTGTATAATCATCGTAATATTTGAAAGGAATACATAAATGACTAAATCAGCAAACCAAAAGGTTGTTCTCGCCTATAGCGGCGGACTCGATACCAGTGTAATTCTGCCGTGGCTCAAAGAAACCTACGGCTACGATGTTATTGCATTCGCCGCCGACCTCGGCCAGGGCGAAGAGCTTGATGGCATAAATAAAAAAGCCCTCGCTTCCGGTGCGGTAAAGTGCATCGTTAAAGACCTGCGCAAAGAATTCGTTACCGAATATCTTTGGCCGATGCTCAAAAGCGGCGCGATTTACGAAAACGGCTATCTGCTCGGCACAAGTATTGCACGTCCCCTGATTGCCAAGCATCAGGTTCTTGTCGCACAGCAGGAAGGCGCCATCGGCGTCGCTCACGGCGCAACCGGCAAAGGAAATGACCAGGTTCGCTTCGAGCTTACATATATGGCTCTTGACCCGACACTGAAAATCATCGCGCCATGGAAAGACCCGATGTTCGAACTTACAAGCCGCGAGGCCGCGATTGAATATGCCAAAGAGCATAAAATTCCAATTGAGCAGAGCGTTAAGAAAATCTATTCTCGCGACCGCAACCTCTGGCACATCAGTCACGAAGGCGCGGAGCTCGAAGACCCGGCAAATGAGCCATTGGACCGTTTGTTTGTCCTTTCAAATCCGGTATCGAAGACGCCGAACAAAGCGGAATATGTTGTAATCGGTTTTGAAAAGGGCGTTCCGGTAAGTTTGAACGGCAAAAAAATCGACCCGGTAAAATTAATCGAGCAGCTTAACAAAATCGGCGGCAAGCACGGCGTTGGCCAGGCCGACATTGTTGAAAATCGTCTTGTCGGCATCAAATCCCGCGGCGTTTACGAAACGCCCGGCGGAACTATTCTTGTCGAAGCTCACAAGGCTCTTGAAACTCTGACTCTCGACCGTGAGACGCTGCATTATAAGCAGCAGGTCGCCCTGAAATACGCCGAGCTTGTTTATTACGGAATGTGGTTCTGTCAGCTTCGTCACGCTCTCGATGCTTTTGTCAATGTTACTCAGCAAAACGTAACCGGCACAGTCCGAATGAAACTTTATAAAGGCCGCTGCACGCCTGCCGGAATTAAAAGCCCAAAGAGTCTTTACAGCACGAAGATGGCAAGCTTCACGATGGGCGATGAATATAATCCGACCGATGCGACAGGATTTATTCGCCTGTTCGGTTTGCAGATGAAAGTTGCGGGATTGGTTAATAAAAACAAGGAATAAAACTTGGCAGGATGCTTAATTTTACCGGATGGAATCGTAATCGCATTTTTATTTGCAATCGGTGCTTGCATCGGCAGTTTTCTCAACGTTGTAATTTACCGATTGCCCAGGGATTTGTCCCTCGTTCATCCCGGCTCTGCCTGTCCATCCTGCAAAACTCCGATAGAATTTTATGATAATATTCCAATTCTTTCATGGCTGCTGTTGTTGGGCAGGTGCCGAAAATGCAAGACACGGATTTCACCGCGATATATTATCATCGAATTGTTCACGGCCTTGCTCTTTGTCGCGCTTTATGTGATTTATTTTCAAACACACATAAGAAAAGGCGTCGGCGGATTTCTTGACGGCGGTTTTTTTCTTTACCTGATTCAAATCATTATGCTCTCAGCATTCATAGCGGCCTCGGCAATCGACCTTGAGCTTCAGCTCATACCGCTTTCGATTTGCTGGTTTGTTACAGCGGCTGGTTTAATTGGTTCGGCGCTCGCCGTTTTTTTCTATGACCCGACGGTTATCCGAAGTTACGGTCTTTTCCCGATTGCCTCAGCAAAGGTTGCGATTTTAGCCGCCGGAGCCCTGGTCGGCTTGATAACATCTCTTTTGTTACTTTTTACCGGAATTATAAAAACAAGTTACCCAGGCGAAAAATCGGAAAAAATTAATCCTCAAACCGAAAATCTGCCGCCTGAACACTACAATCATCGTCTTGAAATGTTAAAAGAGGTAATTTTTTTAATGCCGATAGTTATCGGCGAGATTGTCGCTTTTAAAATCTATAATAAGTCGCCTCGTTTTGCCAATTGGTGGATAGATTTTTCGCAAGTCCCTGTTATTGCTGGACTTTTTGGCAGTTTATGGGGTTATTTCATTGGCTGCGCGATAGTCTGGGCAACAAGGATTCTGGGCACTTTTGCCTTTGGCAGAGAGGCGATGGGGCTTGGCGATGTCCATTTAATGGGTGCGGCAGGGGCTGTATTGGGGCCTTGGCCGGTTGTGGTGGCTTTTTTCATCGCTCCGTTTTTCGGACTCGCCTGGGCCTTTTTTTGTATGTTTTTTAGAAAAATGAGACAAATTCCTTACGGTCCGTTCTTGTCAATCGGTATATTTGTGGTTATGATTCTACATGATGCGGTTATGAACTGGTTGCAGTTCGTATTCTACCGTTAAACTAATAATGGATTTTATTTTTTAAATAAGGAGATGGGACAATGTTTATGTTAAGAAAAAGAATTATGATGGCGGCTGTTGCGCTTATTTCTCTTGCTCTTATCAGTGGTTGTACTGACTACAAGAAGAAATATAACTCCCTGAATGTCGAGCATCAGAACCTCCAGGGTCTTTATGATAATTGCAAATCGACTTTGGAAGGCAGCAATGCTGAAAAGGAAGGTTTGGCAGCAAAAGTTTCAGAAAATCAGCAGACGATTGATGATCTCAAAAAACAAATGTCTTCTCGTAAGCAAACTGCTGGCGAAGCTACTGGTTTCGGAAACGATTATCAGGTTGACCTTGATAAAGCGGCAGGGACTATTACCGTTACTGTGCCGGAAATGATTTTATTTGATTCCGGAAAGGCAACCCTCAAAGGAAGCGCAAAGGGAAGTCTTAGCAAGATTGTTTCTGTGTTGAACGAAAAATACGGCGGAAGTGTGGTTGATGTTATTGGCCATACCGATGCCGACCCGATTAAGAAATCGAGTTGGAAAGATAACTGGGAACTGTCCTCTCAAAGAGCTCTTTCAGTCTTAAGGCAGCTTAACAGCGACGGCGTTCCGGACAGCAGATTAAGAGCTATTGGCTGCGGTTCGGGCAAACCGGTCGCCCCGAATTCCGGCAGCGGCAAGGCAAAGAATAGAAGAGTCGAGATTGTTGTTCATACAAAAGCTGTATAGCCGTTTGACAAACGGAATTGTTAGATGGATTCGCAGCCCCGCGTTATAGCGGGGCTGCTTTTTTATAGCTGTTGTTTTTTAAAGTTTTCAAATCCTTGGCTGATGTATTCCACCGCCAGCTTCTGGAAATCATATCTGCTGATGCTTTGGCTCATAGCTGTAATATTTTGTTTGAATTTGTTATTGTCCAAAATTTCTTCAACAGAAGCAAGTATATCTTCCCGCCTGCGATGTTTTCTGTCCAGCCGCAGGGCAACGCCTTTTCTTTCAAGCTCTACCGCGTTAATCTGCTGCTCGAAATGGTCATAAAACACGAGCATTGGTACTTTATGTTTTATTGCCGAATAATTGGTTCCCGTCCCTGAATGGCTGATAATCAAATCGCAAAAAGGCAGCACATTATCGATATCGAATTTGCCGCAGCCGTAAAAATCGTTTATTTTTTTGTCCTCAACGCCGTAAAAAGCGATTGCATATTTTCCGTCGTTGAAAGTATTTTCAAAAAGCCCCGTCATGTCGTATTTGCCGGAAGTTCCTCTCGCGATAAGTATTTTTTTTCGTTTATCTCTTTTGAATTCTTCCAGCCACTCCGGCGCCGGGTCTTGTCCTGTCAGCAGCACCGGCCCGATGTGTTTGCATATGCGACTGTCTGCGTCAGCCAATTCAAAAAGTTCCTTCGCGTCCGGAAAGAGTGTCAGGTCCGGCCTTACTCCGTCGATTGAAATATATTTTTGCAGCCCAAGCTCTTTTAATTTTTTGCGGATATAGCAGGAATTTTTCCTGCGATAATGGTTTTCTATTTTCCTGGCTGCAAACAGCAGAAATCGTTTTGGAAAAATACTTATCCATTCCGGCAGTTTTTCAGGCTTGAAATCGAAATGATAATATGGACTTAGAGTTGCTTTCTGAACAAAGACGTCAAAAGCTCTTATTTGTTTTATTTTCGCCCCAACGCCGGCCATTTCCCTGAAGTGGTCGCGAATGATTATATCAGGCAGAATTTTTCCAATCATTGCTTTTTCGATTTGGAAATATTTTTCGTAATTTTCCGCCGTGAAGTAAATCGTTGCCAGGTTATCGTCAATTCGCTGAAAAAGTTCTTCCTTATTAAATAGCTGCGTTTTTATCCATTCGAAACCCGCCTGCTCGACGAGTTTCATATATAGTCCGTCGCCGGAAAAAATAATATCGTATCGGCCTGTTTGGCGCAATGCCTTGGCTATCGCAAGGACGCGAACCGTATGCGATGACATTTGGCCGTGAACAAGAGCGAGAACTTTTATTTTTGTCATTTTTTAGTAGTTTTACCGCGGGGTTCCGCGCCGAAAATTTTCTTTTTGTAATTGCTGTAAATCCTGACAGCGGTTCCGAGCTGCCCTGAAAAAATCTGCGCAATCGGCGCAGCCAGGGCCGGAGCAACCCCGAATTTTTGCATAAAGTATTGCAATGGAATCCTGATAATATATGTTACCCATATACCGTGAATATCGGATATAAACATTGATTTCATATCGAGCGGAAAATTCCTCCTGCCGTTTTTATATTCGGCAAAGTGTAAAATCGCGTAACTTCCCATCCCGCCCGCAAGAAAACCCACGGTGCCGCCCAGTGTCGATATAATTGTGATTAACAGATTGGAGTTGGTAGATATATCCGCGATATACGCCGAAAGACTTGCTGCTCCTGCCGCAGTGGCATAAGAAATAAGCTCAGAAGCGTAATATTTTTTATTTGTCTTTGAAAAAAATTTCATATGTTTACGCGAATTATATCTCCGCAGCAGGTTAGGTCAAAAGCTTTTTTCTTCTTTATTTTCGCTAAAACCATTATAATGCTTTAAGATGAGTAAAATTATTGAACAAATGAGAAATGAGCTTAAAGCCTCAGCCAGCGAGCGGGTTAAAAATGTCGCTCAGAGGTTTTTCAAAGAAAAGGTAAAGGTTCACGGTGTAAAAGCCCCGATTATCAGGAAAATTTCCAAAAAATATTTTTCGGAGATTAAAAACTTAAGCAAAAAAGAGATTTTTATCCTGTGCGAAGAACTTTTTAAATCCGGCTTTGGCGAACAAGGCATAATTGCCGGCATCTGGGCGGATAATATTCACGAAAGATTCTTGCCGGGCGATTTCAAAATCTTTGAACGCTGGATTAATAAATATGTCGATAACTGGGCAACGTGTGATAATCTATGCAATCACGCCGTAGGCTCGTTCATTCAGATGTATCCCGACTATCTGGCGGGCCTGAAAAAATGGACAAAATCAAAAAATCGCTGGCTGAGGCGCGCCGCCGCTGTTTCACTGATTATCCCGGCCAGAAAAGGTAAATTCCTGAAAGATATTTTCCAAATCGCAGATAATCTGCTCACGGATGAAGATGATATGGTCCAAAAAGGTTACGGCTGGATGCTGAAGGAAGCGAGCCGCAAACACCAGTCGCAGGTGTTTGATTTTGTGGTAAGCAATAAAGCTGATATGCCGCGAACCGCTTTGCGATACGCAATTGAAAAAATGCCAGCCAATTTACGCAAACAGGCTATGGCAAAATAAAGCGCATATAAAAGGCGGCCTTTGATTCCCTCAAGAGCCGCCCAATTCTATAAGTATAGGAGGAGGCGAAGTTAGTTATGTACTTTTTATTTCATTTCTTATTTTAATATACGGTTGGGGCTGATGTATTGTTCAGATATTTAATTTATATTTTATTTGTTTTTATAACTTACTTATTTGCGGCTGGTTACAGCTTTCTGCCCCGGCTCTGCCACCGGCCAGAATACTGCATCGCCTCCGGTTTCGTTCCACAATCTCGGCTTGCCATCCTTATCAACCCCCATTATTCCGCTATTATCGACAAAATCCGGACCGACACTGTATAAGGTAAAGCCTTTTTCGGTCTTTTTGTAAATCAAAGGCTTGTCGCTGAACGGGTCGCCAGGAATTTCTTTTATTAAACCTGCTTTTAATAACCCTTCGAGATTATCCGGATAAGTCCCATTTTCCTGTTTGTAGCGAATTATAGCTATTATCGTCGTCGCGGCTTGTATTTCAGTCTTACTTCTGTAAGGCATGGTTACGAATTTATTAAACACTGGAGCGAGCATAGCCAAAAATATATTTTTGCCTGCTATTTCCTTTAATTTCTCATTCGTATTGGGTTCTATACTTTGCTGCTCAAACGGCGTCAGTGCCGATAATTTTTCATAATAGCCATATATTTCATCGGAGGATTTAAGCGTTTCTTTTTTTCCCGGCTGAATAAATAAGATTTGAAGAAACCGTTTTGACGTATCGCTAAATCCTTGCTCCTGGTAGTTATTTTGGCTGTTATTTGGGCCGTTAATTATCACGTCAATTATCCCTAGACCATCTCCTTTAACGCAAATATGTCCTCCGAAAATATCATCAGTGAACCATCGTTGTATCCCGTCATACATACATAATCTTTCGGCCTTGAAATTTATCCTGAAGATATCTTCCCGGGCAATTGCCTCAAGGTCTTTCTGGAGTTTGGCAAGTTCGGATTTGTCGATATTATACCTGCTCAGGATCTGCCGTAGATTTTGAACGGCAGTGGATTCTATTGCTATGCCGACGAACTGTTCAATAAGGAAAGGCTCTGCCTTTATGTGCTTTCCCAATTTAAACGCTGTTAAAATATTTTCGAGTCCCTGATGGTAATTTCCTCCCGATGCCAAAAAGCACGCTTTAAAGCACAATATTCGTGCGATATTTTTGTATTCTTTGGGATGCGGCAAAAGCACAACAAACATATTTTTGTCTCCTGCTTCATATTTATCCCAGCAGTAGGGCTTATCAGAGCCCGCAATGACAAGATTTAAAAGCTCCTGATTTTCCGCCAGCCAGTCCTCGGCCTGTTTTTTTTCAGGCTCATTGCATTCGAAGTATGACTTTGCGAAAATATTTGTCATCTCTTCAGGAAGTTTGTCAATTTTTTCGCCCGCCTGATTATAATAATATGCCGCGTTCAGTGTTTCATCTGTAGAAGCTGGCTTGGCAATTTGATTGAGTTGTGCCACATAATCAGTTGTTATTTTCGGCTTGCCGCTTATAAACCAGATTACGTATAAAATAAATAAGCCGATTATTATGCCGGAGACTTGAAGGGCTTTGGTAAACATTTTCTGCCAGAGTGACTGACAGCGTTTTTTTGCACGTCTGGCAAGGATAGCTAACATTTTCGCATCGCCAAATTCGCTGATTATTTCCTTAGCCGTCTTTTCTCTCTCCTCATTCGTTTTGCAGTATTTCAAAGCGTCCTCAAAATGTGCGATAAGCTCTGCCTGAACATCGCCGCGGACTTTTTTCTGCCATCGCATCTTCTTGATGACAAGCCGAATATATTCTGTTGCACAGTCTGGAAGATTTATAAACATTTTGTTATCTTGCTTTTTCTTCATTTTGCTTTATTTTGTAATACCGGCCAGAATACTGCATCGGCGTTATCACTCTTCCACAAACTCGGTTTGCCTTCTTTATCAACCCCCATTATTCCGCCGTTATCGACAAAATCCTGACCGATACTGTAATACGTAAAGCCATCCGGTGTTTTTTTGTAGACCAGCGGTTTATCGCTATACGGGTCCATTGGCAATGATTTCAGATATCCTGCTGTAACAAGCTCCTGCAAATCATCAGGCAGCCGTCCCTTTTCCTGCTTGAACCTTAATATCTCGATAATTGCAACAGTGCCCTCGACTTCTGCCTTATACCTCCACGACAGGACAGCTACCTTTTGCATTGCAGGCGCAAGAAGTCTGAGCAGGATATTATCTTTGAGTAATGCTGTTGATTCTTTTTCAAGGTCGCGTCCTTTAAGCTCAAACGGAGTTTCGGCTGCTGCCTGCTGGCAGAAATCAAAAAAAGCATCTGTCATTTGCCTGGAGTGCTGCTTATCAGGGTGAGTGAAAAACACATTAAAGGTTGTAGGCAGATTTCGCATAGCCAGACGCAGAGCCTGCCAGTCATTGTGAACAGAGAAATCTCCGATTGCAAGTAAACGCTTAAGATAGATATGCTCAAACCCAAAATGACTTTCTGTAAAACATCTTTGAATTTCATCATATTCAAAAAGTTTTTCAAATGACGGGTCCACCACAAAATTTTCGTTACAGACAATTGCCTGCAAATTATTGTAAAAGGATTCGAGCTGCTTTGCCCCAATATCGTGCCTGGATAATATCGTTCTGACTGTGCTGGTTGATAGAGCTTCAATGGCAGTTCCAACAAGATTTTGAACAAGTATTCCCTTTTTTTGATGTTTGCCGAATTTATAAATCGTTAACAAGTCCATAAATGCTTTTTCATATTGCTTATCCTCGGCGGATAGATATGCCCGCCATCTTAATCCATGAGCCAGCGTTCTATATTCGCCAAGATTCGGCATACGAGCAGAAAGCATACTATTGTTGTCCTTGAGTTCACCCTGAAACGTCGGCCAATAGTATGGTTTTTCTGTGCCTTGTTCGATAAGATTTAAAGCCTCATGATTTTTGTCGAGCCATTGTTTTATCTGAACAATATTGGCTTCACTGGCCTCGATAAAACTTTTTCTAAGGTATTCAAAGCTTTGTTCGTTCTGCGGTTCAATCAGCTTGGTGGCTTTTTCATAATATGGCGCAGCATTTTGTGAATCATCTGCGGCCTTCGGTTTCATCATTTTATTGGCTACTTCAATATAATCGGTTGTTATCGCCGGCCTTCCGCTCAGGAACCAGCCGATGTAAATTGCAAACAGAGCAATCGTAACACCGACTGTTTGCCAGAAGCGAATCATCATTTTCTGCCAGAGTGGCCGGCAGCGTTTTTTGGCGCGTCTGGCAAGGATAGCCAACATTTTCGCATCGCCAAATTCGCTGATTATTTCCTTAGCCGTCTTTTCTTTCTCCTCATTGGTTTTGCACTCTTTCAGTGCGTCTTCAAAATGAGCGATAAGTTCTGCCTGAACATCGCCGCGGACTTTTTTCTGCCATCGCATCTTTTTGATAACAAGCCTGATATACTCCGCTGCGCACCCCGGCAAATTATTGAACGGATTTTTACTCTCCTTGTTTGCCATAATAAATCCTTTTTAAAATTTAAGCAGGAACGATAGATGTTCCAAAGACCAGCTTCAATGCCTTAAATAAATCTCCAAGCTGCACTTTGTCGGTATCGAGTTTTTCCTTGCCCTTGCTGGTAATGGAATAATACTTGCGTTCTCTGCCCGATTCGGCTGTTTCCCACTGGCCTTTGACTAATTTCTGTGCCTCAAGGTTGTAAAGCAGGGGGTAGAGAGTTCCCTGTCCGAGCGTCAGGATTTTCTGGCTTTTTGCTTCAATCGCCTCGGACAATTCATAGCCGTACATCCTGCCCCGCGACAGAATTTCAAGCACCACAACTGGGGCTACTCCTTTTAATAGTTCACGTTCAAATTTCATATATATATACTCCTGTAAAAGTTATGTTTTACATATTATGTATTACATAGTATGTAATGTCAAGCAAAATTTTATAAAATTTAATATTTTTTAGCGAGGCATAATCGATTTTTGCTTATTTTTCCCCTTTTAACAAAACCTTAAAAAGCATTATAGTTTGTTATTGCAACGTGCCGATTTTATAGCTATAAATAGACTTTTTAAGGCTAAAAATGGAGTTTTCGCTTGAAGATAACCGATTTAAGACCCGTTAAGAGTGCACATCAGTTTTATGTGCCGATTGGTAATAGAAATATGGAAAAGAAATCGCCATCGGAAGGCAAAAAGTATCATTTTATAGGTATCGGGGGCGTTGGAACAAGTGCTCTTGCCGCTATTTTAATGAAGGAAAAAGCGATTGTAAGTGGTTCCGATATGGAGAGTTCCGTTCTTACTAACCGCCTTTCTTCCGGCGGTGTCGCCATAAAAATTGGTCACGCTGCCGCAAATCTGCCCGCCGACCTCGATGGCGTAGTCATTTCAGCCGCTGTCCGAGACGACAATCCTGAACTTCTCGAGGCTCGCCGCCGCAAAATAATGGTTTACAAATATGCCCAGATGCTCGGCCTTGTTATGGACCGCTACAAAGGCGTTGCCATTTCCGGCACGCACGGCAAAAGCACAACAACCGGCTGGCTTGTTTACGTGCTGAAAAAGCTCGGCATTGAGCCAAACTTTGTTGTCGGCGCCGACATTTCGCAGTTTGACGCATCGTCCGGCATTGGCAGCAGTGATATTTTTATCGCTGAGGCCTGCGAATACGACAGGAGTTTTCTGAATTTTCATCCGGCAGTCGGAATTATTTTAAATATTGAGCCCGACCATTTGGATTATTATTCGGGCATCGATGAAATAGTCGAGGCCTTCGGCGCTTTCGCAAATGGCATTAGGCCCGATGGCGTGCTGATAGCGGGCGGCGAAGATGCGAACATTGCCAAATTGATTCCCGCGATACAGGGCAGACAGATTTTGACTTTCGGTTTGAAAGACAGTTTTGATTATTCCGCAAGGCAGATAAAATATTTTCCTGACCGGACGGAGTTTACCTGTTTCAACAGGCAAAGGGAAATTGGCTCAACTTCCATAAAACTGCTCGGCGAACACAATGTCAAAAATGCTCTTGCGGTTTTGGCCGCTGCCGAAGCGATGGGCGTTGATGGTGCTCAGGTGCTGAAGGTTTTGGGTGGCTTTGAGGGTATGGACAGGCGTATAATGAAAAAGGCCGAGATTAACGGCATTACTGTTTACGATGATTATGCTCATCATCCTACCGAGATAAAGGCCAGTTTGAAGGCTATGAGGCAGATGTATGACGGCAGGAAGATTTTCTGTGTCTTTCAGCCGCACCAGTACAGCAGGACAAGATTTTTGCTCAGGGATTTCGCCGACAGTTTCAAGCTTGCCGATATGACTATTGTCCCCGACATTTATTTTGTCAGGGATACCGAAAAATCCAAAAACGAAGTTAATTCGCAGATGCTCGTTGACCAGATAATAAAAAAGGGCAGCAATGCGATGTTTATAGATTCGCTCGAAAGAATTTGCGAATATCTTAAAACTAATGTAAAATCTGGCAATATTTTAATGACTATGGGAGCTGGCAATGTCTGGAAAGTCGCGGACGAATATATTCAGTGGCTTAGAAAAAATAGTTGAGAAAGACTTCCCGCTGGGCGAGAACACATGGTTTGGTCTGGGCGGCGGGGCGGAGTTTTTCATTCGGCCTCAAACCGTCGAGCAGCTTGCCGATGTTGTCAAACGCTGCACCGAAAACAATATGCCGCTGCGAATTCTCGGCCTTGGCTCGAACCTTCTTATTCGCGACCATGGTGTAAAAGGTGCTGTAGTAAAACTCGATAGCGACCAATTCTGCAAAATTGAGCATAACGGACTTATTCTTAATGCTGGCGCCGGCGCCGATTTGGGTAAACTCGTGCTTGATAGTGTCCGCAAAGGGCAGGGCGGAATTGAGGCCCTCACCGGCATTCCCGGTTCTATAGGCGGAGCGGTTAAGATGAACGCAGGCGGAATCTTCGGCGACTTTGGCTCCGCCGTCGAAGCGGTTACCCTGATGGACAACGAGGGCAATCTTTTTGAAAAGAGAAAACCCGAACTGTCTTTCGATTACAGGCAATCCAATATCACTGCGAAATTTATTATCGGCGCGCAAATCAAATTATACCAGGCCGACCCGCAGCAGCTTTTGAATACGGTCAAAGAGATATGGATATACAAGAAGAACACTCAGCCGCTGAACACAAGAAACGCCGGCTGCGTTTTCAAAAATCCTCGCGGTATGAGTGCCGGCGCGATGATTGACCGCACAGGTCTTAAGGGAACTAAAATCGGCGGTGCGATTGTCAGCGAAAAGCACGCCAATTTTATCATCGCCGAAAAAGGCTGCAAAAGCGGAGACGTGATTTCGCTGATTGATACTATCAAGGAAAAGGTTAAGGAAAAATTTGACGTCGAGCTCGAGCTTGAAATAGAAATCTGGTAGAGATTTTCGGTAATTATAAATGGACTTTGAAATTCCGGGTGGTCTTAAAGTTGCAGTTTTAAAGGGGGCTGTCGGCGCAGAACGGCAGGTTAGCCTTGTAAGCGGAAAATGTGTTGCTGATGCCCTCAGAAAGACGAAATTAGTAGATGTAATCGAGCACGATTTCCTGCCCGACGAGCCCGATATTCTCGACGACAAAAGCATTGACGTATTTTTTCTCGTCTTCCACGGCGAATTTGGCGAAGGCGGCCAAATGCAGGAAATTTGCGAGCAGAAAAAACTCATTTTTACCGGCTGCGATTCAAAGTCGAGCAAAATGGCATTTGACAAGATGGCCTGCAAAAAAGCCATTCAAAAGGCAGATCTTCCAGTCCCGCGTGCGCTGGAAATTAGAATTTCCAGACAATTGGCCGATATGGATTCGAAGCTCAAAGGTATGGGCGAAAAATTTGTTATTAAACCCATACGCCAGGGCAGCAGCGTCGGCGTCCAGCTTACTCAGGGAATCGAAAATACGAAAATCGCTGCGAAAAAATGCTTCGACGAATTTGGCGACTGTATGATTGAAGAATTTATAAAAGGCACGGAATTAACGGTTGGTATTCTCGAAAACATCGCCTTACCGCTTATCGAGATTCGAACCGCTCATCAGTTTTACGATTATGATGCAAAATACATCGACGATAATACTCAATATCTGTTCGATACTGTTTCAGACAAGAAAACCGTGCAGGAAATAAACGATGTTGCGTTAAAAAGTTTCAATGCCGTCGGCTGCAGGGATTTCAGCAGGGTAGATGTGATTTTAAGTGATGATGGAATTCCTTATGTCATAGAAATAAATACGATTCCCGGCTTTACGACTCATTCGCTTTTGCCAAAAGCCGCCGCCAAAGCCGGAATTGATATGAGCCAGTTATGTTTACAGATTATACATACTGCTCTTAAAAGGAGAAGTTGAGCATTGGCCGAAAAAACTAAAAAAAAATGGTTCAGCTTTAAAAAGAAGCTTACGAAGACTGAGAAAAAAGAGCGGTCGAAAGCCTTTCGCAATACGATAATTATTTTTGCTTTTATTATAATTTTTGTAAGTCTTGCGATAGGTTTTATTTTTCTCGAAAGATTTGTAAAGAAAACTACCAATTTCGGCACCCAGCCCCTTGGCCTTGAATTGATTAATGTGCCCGACTGGGTCAGCCCCGAGCTTCCGCAAAAAATCCTCGAAACCGCCGGCAAAGGTGGCGTGATATTCGCTCTAAATGAAACAATGGCAAGGCAGGTCGGCGAAAATCTTCAGTCTCTCGCCTGGCTCTACGATGTTCGGGTAACAGTAGGGCCTAAAACCATAATTGTAAAAGCAGGCTACAGAAAGCCCGTAGCCCTGATAAACGCCGACCAAGGCCAATTTTATTTGGATTCGCAGTTAGTGGTTCTCGATTATGTTCCTGTAAGCAAACTTCCAATTGTCGAGATTACCGGCGTTCCGACAAATCAGCTTACATCGCGTTCTGTTGCCACGAAATGGCAACGCGAAGATGTTGACGCCGCAATCGAGTTGATTGCCCTTCTGGACAAGATGGACAAACAGATTACTTCGAAAAAGCCATTGCTCGCCGAGTTAAAGTCTATTGATATGAGTAATTTCAACGGCCGCCGAACCGCTTCGCAGCCGCACATTCTTTTTTACGCTAAAGATGGCACAGAAATAAGATGGGGAGCCAAGAAGGGCGATTGGAGCAGAAATCTCGAGGCCAGAGACGAGGAAAAACTTACGATTCTTTACAACACTTATAAGGAACTTGGAACGATTCAGATTCGCGCCGCGCAGAAGGGCACTTTTATTGATTTAACCCGTCCCCAAACTTTGTCTCTCCCCATCGACAAATACAATAAATAAAAAAATATTTAGCCCCCTTGCCTGCCAGGGGGTTCGTCGTCGTTCGTATGGCAGGCTTCGTCTTCCTCAAAAACAACCTCTGGCATTTAAAACCTGACAGGGTATACTATTTCTTTGATTAAAAAATTTGTCTGGAGAAATTGCAGAACTTGACTAAAAAGATTTGCAATGAGAAAAAATAAAGTTTTGTTTAGTTACAACAGCAAAAAAATGTTATGAGTTCTATATTTCTAAGTCACGCATTTGAAGATAAACAGTTTGCTCGTAAATTGGCAAAAGATTTACGGCAAGCTGGTCATATTGTATGGATAGATGAGGCTGAAATCAAAGTTGGTGATTCCTCTGACCTTCCCCCCAAAAACTGTGCCAGTTGCAATTAGAGTACCGGCATGATTTGACCCTCCCCCATCTTCCTGGTAATCTCCTCTACCGGAGTACCTGCCTCAACCTGCCTTAACGCATAGGCAATCTGTTCCTGGGTAAATCTGGTCTTTTTCATTTCCGAATCCTTTCCAAAATAAGATTATAAAAAATTTACTCTCATTTGGAATGGCACAGTTTTTGGGGGGAAGGTCACAGGTCAAAAGGTAAAAGGCGATAAATCATTAGGATGATTCCCGCCTGCGCGGGGATGACACCCCGCCACGAGTGGCGGGGGCTAAATAACACTTGCGTTATGGTAATAATCCGAATATATTAATTTATAATATTTTTCGGAGATGAAATGGCGCATATATTTATAAATGAGATTCAGCCGGGGGCGACAATCGACGGTATTTATATGATAAGCCAGCCGATACTTCGCAGCACAACACGTGGAGATTTGTATATCGCGATGTTCGTCAGCGACAAGAGCGGCAGAGTCAACGGACGAATCTGGCAGGCGACGGAACAATTATGCAATTCTCTGCCTAAAGAGGGATTCGTTCATATCAAAGGCAGAAGCGAACTTTATCAGAATGCAATGCAAATAGTCGGCGACCGGGTAACGGCTGTGCCGGCGGAGAAAGTGGACATCAACGATTATCTGCCGCAGACACAAAAAGATATTCGCAAGATGTTCGAGGAAACAGTGAAAATTGTTTCTGAAATAAAAAATCCATTTTTGAAGGCGCTGGTCGGCGAATTTCTTAAAGACAAAGAACTGATGAAGAATTTCTGCAAAGCGCCGGGCGGGACGGCGAACCATCACAGCTATATCGGCGGTCTGCTTGAGCATACGAATAATATGCTGAATGTCGCCAAGGCGATGCTGCCGTTTTATCCGCAGCTTCAGAGCGACCTTGTGCTGGCGGGAATTTTTCTGCACGATATGGGCAAAACAGAAGAATTGTCTTACGATATGGCGTTCGGATATACCGACAGTGGGCAACTGCTTGGGCATATTGTATTGACAATAAATATGGTGGAGGAAAAAGCTGCGGCGATTGAGGTCGATAAGGAGATACTCGAAAGCCTGGAACATATAATTCTTTCTCATCACGGGGAATATGAATTCGGTTCGCCGAAACTGCCGATGACGGCGGAGGCGTTTTTGATAAGTTATCTCGATAATATTGACGCCAAGATTAACCAGGTGACGGAAAAGATTGAAAACGAGCCGGGCGAGTCGAATTGGACGGGTTTTGTGAAATCGCTCGAATCAAAACTTTACAGGAAAAAAGTCGTCGAATAGACGGCGGGACGGTGATTATGGGCAATGTGCTGAATCAGCAGCCGGATTATGTTATTAGTCAAAACGCATTAGGCGTGACACGCAAGTATCTCTATGAAGGTGGGATGCTGTTTCGGGAGTTCACGAGCCATTGGAGATTGGGCGTTCTGCCGATAGTTCATATCACAATGGGGATAAATCCTGAAACCGGCAAAAGACTGTGGGCCAGGGGTGTTATCGCGGTCGGCAGAAAAGCGGTGGGAATAATAGCCATCGGGCAGGTCGCGGCGGGAATTATTTCAATCGGACAACTTTCGCTGGCGATAGTTTTTGCATTGGGGCAGTTGAGTATCGCGGGTATATTTTCGGCAGGGCAGGCAGCCGTTTCGCCAATCGCGATAGGACAATTCGCAGCTGGGATTTATGTACTGGCGCAAATCGGGATGGGCAAATATGTGCTGAGTATGAAAACCCAGGACTACGAGGCAATATGCTTTTTCAAGACGCTGTGGCTGTGGTGTAAAAATCTGATTTAAGTAGCCAGTCGCTGGATATTGGCGCCGACGGCATTAAGTTTTTCTTCAATTCTATCGTAACCTCTGTCGATGTGATAGACGCGGTTTATAATTGTTTCACCGTGCGCGGCAATTGCAGCAAGAACGAGAGCGGCTGAAGCACGCAAATCCGAAGCCATAACGGGAGCGGAAATAAGTTTTTCAACGCCGCAAACGATGACGTGCGGACCTTCCTTGCGGAGGTCGGCGGCCATTCTGCTAAGTTCGGCGACGTGCATAAATCTGTCGGGGAAGATTTTTTCCGTTATTACGCTGTTTCCTTTTGCCAGGCATAAGGCGGCCATAAACTGTGCCTGCAGATCGGTTGGGAAACCGGGATACGGAAGCGTCGTGATGTCGGTTGCCTTGATTTGGCCGTTGGACGCGACTTCGCAGCCGTCGGGTGATTCTTCGACGACGACGTTCATACTTCTGAGCTTATCGACAACTGCCATCAGGTGTTCGAGGCGGCAGTTTGTTAATTTCAGTTTTCCTTTTGTTATCGCGGCGGCGGCGAGAAAAGTGCCGGCCTCAATCCTGTCGGGTATGACGGTGTATTCAACGGGGTTTAAATTTTTTACGCCGTGGATTGTTAATTGAGGCGAGCCGATGCCGGAGATTTTTGCGCCCATTTTGACAAGGCAATTAGCAAGGTCTGTTATTTCCGGTTCGCAGGCGGCATATTCGATAACGGTTTTACCTTTGGCCATAACCGCTGCGCAAAGAGTATTTGCAGTAGCGAGAACGCTTGAGCCGAAAGCGCCGCCGAGGAAAATATTCGCTCCTTTGAGTCCGCCGTTGGCGTTGGCGACGATGTATCCATTTTTGAGTTCGATTTTTGCGCCGAGTTCCTTGAGGCCGCGAAGATGAATATCAACGGGTCTGTAACCGATGGCACAGCCGCCGGGCATTGAGACTTCTGCTTTGCCGCAACGTGCGAGCAACGGGCCGAGGATGCAAATGCCGGCTCGCATTTTGCGGACGATTTCATAATCGCCGAAAGGCTTGTCGATTACTGTCGAGTCTATTGTGATTTTACCGTCGGCAGTTTGGGTTTTGC
This sequence comes from Phycisphaerales bacterium, assembly GCA_003142595.1. Classification (GTDB taxonomy): domain Bacteria; phylum Planctomycetota; class Phycisphaerae; order Sedimentisphaerales; family UBA12454; genus UBA12454. The sequence goes on along the minus strand of PLMU01000007.1, from coordinate 28,431 downwards.
AGCCGAGCGATTCCATCAGAAGGCACATAACTTCTATATCGCTGAGATTCGGAATGCCGGACAGGACGGTTTTTCCGGGGGCGAGAATCGCTGAGGCCATTATAGGTAAAGCGGCGTTTTTCGAACCGCTGATTTTAACAGTGCCGGCCAGCGTGGTGGGGCCTGTAATTTTAAAAATATCAAGAGCCATTATTAAATTCCTTGAAAAGAAAGAGATAATCTAATACAAAAAGGCGGTTAATGCAACTAAAGTCAGGATGTTTTATGATTTTTTCGATTATTTTGGGCAGTGCGGCACAGGCGGCGGGAGGATTCTCGGCGGGGGAATTAGTTTTTTTATCTGCCGCGGCTGTTTTGCTTGTCAGGTGGCTGATAAATACCGATTTCGGGACAAGGGCACTGGAAAAGTCAGAATACAGACGAAATTCAATGCCTGATTACCTGCCTTTTGCGATTATGTTCGGCTGGCTGATGCTGACGGCATTTTCATCTCATCTTATGGAAAATCTTCTGCCGAGCATCGCCGAGTGGCAGCGAAAATTCGTAATTTATTCCGGTTTTATAGCAATAGAAATTATTGTAATGCTAATTATACTTCAATTGGCAAAAAGATATTTTGAAGAGGGTTTGAGGGGATTCGGTATTCGATTCAGGAAGATTTTTTCTGATATTACGGCGGCGGCGGGAATTTTTATCGTCATCTGGCCGGTGGTGATTGCTTTGCTTTACGCCGTACAGATAATCGGGAAAATGATCGTGGGGCCGGGGTTTGAAATTGAAAAGAACGAAGGATTGTCGGTTATCCTTGAGAATAGCCAGTTAAGTTTGAGGATTCTGATGGTCTTTTTCGCGGTGGTGTTAACGCCGATTTTCGAGGAGTTTGTTTTCAGGGGACTGCTGCAAAGCTACCTGCGGAATATTAATTACGGGCCGTGGGTGAGTATATTAATCGCGTCGATTCTTTTTTCGGCGCTTCATCCGGGAATGCATTTTCCGGCGATTTTCGTGCTGTCGGCGGCGATGGGATACGCATACGAGAAGAGCGGTTCGCTATTACGGCCGATTTTTATTCATTTCCTCTTCAACGGCGTTACGATTGCACTGGCATTGCTGGGCCGTTAGGCTATTTTAAGCCGAGGACGTCAGCCATTGAATACCTTGCCGGTTGTTTGTCGATGAGCCATTGCGCTGCCCTTATTGCACCTGCGGCGAAAGTATCTCTGCTGTGGGCGCTGTGAGAAATTGTTACGGTCTCGCCTAAAGTGCCGAACATAACGGAATGTTCGCCGACGGTGTCGCCGAGACGAATCGCCTGCATTCCTATTGTGCCTTTTTTCCTCAAAGCTTCTTTGCCTTTTCTGCCAATGTCTAGGCAATCAGGAAATTTTTTGTTCGTTGCCGCTGCGATTTTTTCGGCAAGCGTCATTGCAGAGCCGCTGGGCGAATCTTTTTTGAAGCGATGATGAGCTTCGACGATTTCTATATCGTATTCATCGCCGAGTTTTTTAGCGAGATGGCCGACGGTCTCAAACAGAAGATTCATTCCGACACTCATATTTGTCGCCTGGATGACGGGAATTTTTTTCGCGGCATCATCTATTTTTTTAATCTGCTCTGGTGACAAGCCGGTTGTGCCCATCACAAGGGAGCAATTATTCGCCAGACAATAATTTAGTGTGCCGTCAAAAGCGGCAGGGAGCGAAAAGTCTATGACGATGTTTGCACCGGCTGGAAATTCAGAACTGATTTTTACGCCAGCGTGTTCCAAATCTTTGCCGATTTCGGGACAGTTTTTGTCTTCAATAGTGCCGATTATATCAAATTTTTTCGATTCAAGGGCCAAGGCGGTGATTTTTCGGCCCATTCTGCCTCCAGCACCGACGATTATTAATTTTGGATTCATTATTTATCCTTTCAAGACATTTATATAACTATAAGCCCTAAAAAGGGTTTTGACAAGCAGATAGTGATGTTTTAAAATTCAAACGCATTCTAAAAAGGAGTAATATGACTGGAGAAATTATTTGCGGTCAGGAGCAGAAGTTCGGCTGGTTTTTTCGCTGGTTTCTGATTTTTGATTCAGTGCTTTTCATTCTTGTTATCCTGGGGTTACAATTTTGGCTTTGGCGTATGGGAAGGGAAACACTGCCGATTGCCATAATTGCTATACTGATTATTCCGATGTTGATATTAATTATGCTTTGGCTGGCCAGGCTCCAGACAATAGTTTGCAGAGACGGTTTATATGTCCGGTTTTTTCCTTTCCATATCAATTTTAAAAGATTCGCTTTCGAGGATTTCAGCGAATATTATGCCCGCGAATATAGCCCCATATTTGAATATGGCGGTTGGGGTATAAGATACAGTTTTCGTAATGGCAGGGCTTATAATATCAGCGGCAATAAAGGCCTGCAGATCGTCTTTAAAAACGGCAAAAAACTGCTTGTCGGTTCACAAAACCCGCAGGAACTTGTCGAGGCGATTGACTCGATTGTAAAGAAATAGCATAAAAATGCTCATTTTTTCGCAGATATTGAGGTTTTGTTTACTGTTAAAAACTTCTTGCATTGTCTGAAAAAGTATATATAATGCTGTGCTTTAGATTTCAAGGTGAAAGATATGAAAAAAGACATACATCCAAAATACCAGGTTGCAAAGGTAAAATGCGGCTGCGGAAATACGTTTGAAACCCGCAGCACAGCCAAGGAAATCCACGCCGACATTTGCTCGATGTGCCATCCGTTCTTCACCGGCAAGCAGAAATTCCTCGATACGGCAGGCCGAATCGAAAGATTCCAGAAGAAATACGGCGCGGGCTATATGGACAAGGCAAAAAAAGACGACAAGGCGCCAAAAGGCAAAGAAAAGTAGCTTAATTTAGTTGACAACTTACGCTGTTGGACTTAATCAAACAGATTATGCTCCGGCAGCGTAATTTTTTTATACATTTTTAGGCAAAAATTATGAGCGATACAAATACAGCAGTACTAAAAAAACTCCAGGAAATCGACGGCCGATATGCTGAGCTTGAGGCGCAGCTTAACGACCCTGCTGTAAATATGGATTCGAATAAGGTTATCGCTATATCCAAAGAGATGGGCAAAATCAAAGTTGTTGTTACAAGATACCGCAATTATAAAAAACTCGTTTCTGAAATTGAGCAAGCCCAGACAATGCTGAACGATGCGAGCACAGAAGAGGAATTCAAACAGCTCGCAACTGAAGAAATGAAAAGACTCGAAGAAGAAAAAACGCAGCTGTTAGAGCAAATAAAAGATTCTCTTGTTATGTCCGACGATGAAGCGGTAGGCTCGGTCATAATGGAAATCCGGGCAGGCACCGGCGGAGACGAGGCGGCGCTGTTCGCGCGCGATTTATATAATATGTATATTCACTACATCGATAAGCAAAAATGGAAACTTGAGCTTATGGACTTCAGCTCAAGCGAGCTTGGCGGGTTTCGCGAGGTTATATTCAACGTAAAAGGGCCGGGCGTTTGGACGCACCTGGGCTACGAAGGCGGCGGACACCGCGTTCAGCGCGTGCCGGAAACGGAAACGCAGGGTAGAGTGCATACATCGGCGGTTACGGTCGCTGTTCTGCCTGAGCCGGAGGAAGTGGATATATATATAAATCCGGCGGATGTTAATGAATTTGTCAGCAGGGCGGGCGGGCCCGGCGGGCAGGCTGTTAATAAAATAAACAGTGCGGTGAAACTTGAACACGTTCCCACAGGCATAACGGTAAATATGCGCGAGGACAGAAGCCAGCATAAAAACAGGGCCAAGGCGTGGCGGCTGCTGCGAAGCAGAGTTTATGAGCATTACCGGAGTATTGAAAATGCAAAGCGCGAAAAAACGCGAAAGACAATGATTGGCTCCGGCGACCGGTCGGAAAAAATCAGAACTTATAATTATCCGCAAAACCGTGTTACCGACCACAGAATAAATCTTTCGCTTTATAATCTCGACAAAATTATGGCCGGTGATATGGAGGCGCTTGTCGCAGGATTGGTTGAATACGATAAAAAACTTAGATTGGAAAATTTATAAATTTAAAATTTAAGATTTAAAATTTAAGGAACCGCCCCTCCTCCGGCGGGTAAACTGTGGCGAAAATTTTAGAGGGAATAAAATGGATGAAATAGAGAACAGCGAGCAAAAACCAAAACTTTGCAGGCTTGCGATTTTGTCGCCATTATTACTATTTTTCTTTTGGTTACTTCTGATTATATCTTCTCTTGTATTCAAGAATTTGCCGGATCAGATTTTTCTTCTTATTTTTATAATAATTATATTTGTCAGCATTCTTTTCGGAATATTAGCACTTTATAAAATTCACAAAAGCAAAGGCGGCCTATCAGGAAGATTTTCTGCAATGCTAGGGATTACAGTTGCTTTATTTTTTATTATTTCCATAGTCTTTCCCTGCGAGTACAGACCTCCAGAAGGTACCGCTCAAAGGGTTATATGTGCGAATCGTCTCAAAAAGCTTAGTATGGCACTAAATAATTATAGCAAAGAAAATGGAGGTAAATACCCTGCACCTGATAAATGGTGCGATATGATAAAAAGTAAAATAACGGAACAGGATTTTATATGTCCATCAAGTAAAGCTAAAAAATGCAGTTATGCCATTAACCCAAATTGTGAACCGAATTCATCGGATGATATAGTTTTGTTATTCGAAACCGGAGATGGATGGAATCAGTTTGGTGGGCCGGAAATGCTAATTCCGGTTCATAAAAAATCTTGTAATGTGTTGTTCAATGATGGTCATGTGGAAAAAATATGGCCGGATAAAATCGGAAAGCTGAAATGGAAAGCTGAATAATGACGCAAAAAGTATTTTTAAATAATGAAATAATTGACATAACCGACGCGAAGATAAGCAGCGCGGATGCTGGGTTTTTATATGGGGCGGGACTGTTTGAGACTATGCGGGCTTCAAATGGAGTAGTATTCGCTCTCGACAACCATCTGGACAGGCTTTTTGCAAGCAGCGAAAAACTTAAAATCAATCTTCGGGGCGATAGACAATTTGTCGCTGATGCGATTTACCAAACTTTAAACGCCAATGAACTAAAGGAAGCACGAATCCGGCTGACAGCGACCAGCGGAGCAATAAACGCTGAAAAAGCCGAGCCGACATTGCTTGTGACGGCGGTGAATTTCGAGCCTTATCCGAAAGAATATTACGATAAGGGAATTATTGTTGTATTAAACTCTTACAGGCAAAATCCATCGGACGTTTTGGCAGGGCATAAGACGACAAGTTATTTTTCAAGGATATCCGCTTTGGCGGTCGCACATCAGAAACGCGCGGCTGAGGCGATATGGTTCACAGTTGACGGCAGACTTGCTGAAGGATGCATCAGTAATGTATTTCTTGTAAAAGATTCGGTTCTTTTAACGCCATCATTAAAAACGGGCATATTGCCGGGGATTGCCAGAAAGACGGTTTTGGAACTTGCAGCCCAAAATTCTATAAAAGCAGAGGAAAAAGAGCTTACAGTTGATGACTTGCTCGGCGCTGATGAGATTTTTATAACGAATGTTATAATGCAGGTAATGCCGGTGGTAGCGATTGAATCGCACAATGTCGGAAATTCAAAGCCGGGAACGGTTACGAAAAAAATAATGGCTCTTTATACTGAGCATTTTAATAAAGAGGTGCAGAATGATAAAGGTTAAGGATTGCATAGGCAAAATTGAAAAGATTGCGCCTAAAAAACTGGCACAAAGTTGGGATAATACGGGGCTGCTTGTCGGAGACGGTAATGCAGCGGTTAAGAAAATCCTGCTGACGATTGATATAACCAGCGATGTAGTAAAAGAAGCGAAACAGGCAGGATGTAACTTTATTATAAGTTATCATCCTGTAATCTGGGACGGCATAAAGAGTGTCGCGAAAGATTCGGTTGTTTACGAGCTTGTGAAAAGCGGAATAAGCGTTTATTCGATACATACGGCACTTGACGCGGTCCTCGGCGGGGTAAATGACGGACTTGCGGAAATTGTCGGGATAAAAAATGCTGAGCCGGTAGGTGATTTTGTACAGGGCGGAGGAAATAATTATAAACTTATTATTTTTGTTCCTGTCAAATCGCTTCAGAAAGTTGCCGACGCTGTTTTTAGAGCAGGTGCCGGGTCGATAGGAAATTACAGTCATTGCAGTTTCAGTTCGGCAGGTCTTGGAACATTTTTTCCGCTCGAGGGCGCCAAACCTGCAATCGGGAAAAAGGGAGAGTTTGAAAACGTTGAAGAAATTAAATTTGAAGTTATTGTGCCGGCCGAGAAGGTTGCTGATTGCATAAAAGCGATGAGAAGTGCGCATCCTTATGAGATGCCGGCGTTCGATGTAATAAAATTATATGATTTCGAGGATAAAATCGGGCTTGGGCGGATAGGATTTCTTGAAAAACCTGTGCAGTTGAGCGCGATACTTAAAAAAATAAGACAGGTTACCGGCGCTAAAGTCGCTGGAATTGTGGGAAATAAAAACCGGATAGTAAAAAAGGTGGCGGTTTGCGCAGGGTCGTGCGGGAAGCTGATTATGAATGTCATTTCCGAGAAGTGCGACCTTTATTTAACCGGCGAAATAAAGCATCATCAGGCCATTGCGGCCCAGGAAGCGGGGGTTACGGTTGTCTGTTTGAGCCATACGGTATCGGAAAGATTTATTCTTAAAAAAGTTGCAAAAGAACTACAAAAAGATTTAAAAGGTGTTAAAATCATCATCAGCAAAAAAGACAAAGACCCCTTTGAATGGATGAAGATATGACGGAAGAATTTCAGCAGGAAGTTGAACAGGAAAATCAGGAGCCCCAGCAAATTGAGCAAGAGCCGGCGGCAGCAGCAGATGTAAATACGCAAATCACAACGGAGTCGGTGATAGAGGCGATACTTTTCGCCAGCGATGAGCCTTTGTCGGCCGAGCGGCTTGTAAAAATCGCGGAATTTAACGGCGGCGTAAAGCAGGTTAAGAAATGCATCGAAACCCTCAATCAGCAATATCAGCAGAGCGGCAGGGCGTTTAGAATAGAGGAAATCGCGGGCGGCTATCAGATGATGACGCTGCCTGAATACAATAACTGGCTCAAAAATCTTCTTCGTCAGCGGGCTGATAACAAGTTGAGTCCTGCGGCATTGGAGACGCTTGCGATTATCGCATATAAGCAGCCGATAATTCGGGCGGATATCGAGTCGATTCGCGGCGTCGCCTGCGGCGAAATGGTCCGCTCGCTTATGTATAAAGGACTTGTCAAGATTGTCGGCAAGGCGGAAGTTCTGGGTAGACCGCTGCTTTACGGGACGACCAAAAAATTTCTCGAAGGGTTCGGATTAAGCGACTTAAAAGACCTTCCAAAGGCAGAAGAGCTCAAACAGCCGGGGCAATAGAGCAAAAGAATTTAAAATAGCACCTAAACAATCCCTAAATTCATTGATTTTTTAGGAGTTTTCTGCTATAATCCTTTCTAAGGAGTGAGGCATTGAGAAGGCTATATTCGCATAGAAGCAGTCCGATAATACTGCTGCTGATCGTTATTTTCTGCGGCAGTGTTTATGCTTTGCAGGGATCAACTGCAGAGAATGGCTCCAATGCCAAGGCTGTTCACGACCTGGGCATTACCGGCAAGGGGGTAAAGGTCGGTCTTATGACTTTTGGAAATGTTCTCGCGACCCATCGTGCCTTTCTCGATGCAAACGGCGTAACGAGTGTTTTTAATCATAATTATACCACCGATAATGCCGGGTTTATTTATATATATCACGACACACCTTTTGCTGGAATAATTAAAAGCAGAGGCACTCCTTCGCACCCCAACGATATAGGCGTTGCGCCTGACGCGAATATTCACTGCGGCAGAATAGTTGATAATACCAGCGGAATTCAATTGAGTTATATTCAAACTGCTTTAAACGACCTTGTGGCAAATTTAGGCTGTAAGGTTATTGTAACAGGCATTCAATTCGGAGCCGCTGACGTAAATGCTAATGGACAAAGTCAATGGACGTTAGCGTATGATTATTATGCACAGCAGTACGACGTTATTTTTGCAAATGCCGCAGGTAATTCATATCCTAATATTACAGTTTTCGGCGACGGGTATAACGGCATAACAACAGGCTCTCTTGAGGACTCGGCAATAGATAATTATAATCAGGTCGGGGATACAACAATTAACGGGCCGACAGTTGACGGCAGAAAAAAACCAGAAGTAATGACTCCTTCGACAGGGCAGGTAGTTCCGGGCTACAGCGGAGGGGATCCTAACTACTGGTATATAACTCCCGGTGATGGTGCAACGAGTTGGGCGGTGCCGCATACGGCCGGCGTCGCAGCGTTACTTTTTCAATATGCAAATCAATCAACAGATCCCGATGACGGCCATGGTGAAGTTATAAAGGCAGTAATAGTCAATTCTACATTTCCGAATATATTAGATAAAAACGGTAATTATACAGACCCGGCGAATCAGACATGGAATAATCAGAGAGGTTACGGCAGGATAGATGCGTTGAGGGCATATCAAACACTTTCTTCGGCCAAAGTAAGCAAGAGCACGACAATTACTTCATCTGTGGGATGGGCATACGATACGATGAGTTCCTCTGCAACACACACTTATATTATTAGAAGTAATAAAAATAAAAGGCTTGTCTTGACGGTTACCTGGAATCGTAAAATTAATTTTAATAAAAACAACCCTTCACCCTATAGCGTTGACTTACCGCTATTTAATATTGACCTTACAGTCAAAAATCCCGAAGGAGGAATAATTTATTCTGAAACCGACGATGTAAATAACCTTGAAAAGGTAGATTTGCTTCTGCCTGCCGACGGAAATTATACAGTGACTTTGCATAATACCACTACAAAGAGCCGAGCATACGGTTTGGCATTCGAACTGCTGCCCCCGATACCTGGCGACTTCGATACAAATTATGTAGTGGATGAAAGGGATTTGAATCAGATAGCTGTTGAATGGCTGACAGCCGGGCCCGATGCGGATATAGTTCACGATAGTAATAATATAGTAAATTGGCTGGATTTTGCGGCATTTGCCGATAACTGGCTCAAATTTGATAAACGATACTTTACGCCGTAGATTGCATCGCAACCCTTTATTGCATAGATACTTACCAGATGTATCCTATTGTTTTGGACTGTTTTTTCTATAAAGATACTTCGCAAAATAGAGATTTTTTGAAAATATTTGTTGCTGTATAGTCTCAGTAAAGCTATTATTTCATAAAATTAATAATATGAAGTGTTTGCGTAATAGGCCGATGAAAGAATTGTCGAGGTTTAATAAAAGTCAGACCCTGCGGTGTTGCTGCTGTCATCTCTTATTTTGCATCATTTAACGGAATGTGTTTTTATGATTTGGAATGCATAAGGACTAACAGAAAACGGAAGCAGCCCAAGCTGCAAAACTATTTTATTTAAGGATTTTCAGATGAATATTTATGTAGGAAATTTGTCAAGGGATGTAACAGAAGACCAATTAAAGCAGGCTTTTGAGGCTTTTGGTGAGGTTAAAACCGTATCCATTATAAAGGATAAGCTCACTGGTGAGCCCAGAGGATTCGGTTTTGTTGAAATGCCATCCAAGGATCAGGCAACGGCGGCCCTTACAGGGCTTGACGGCAAGGACCTTGGCGGCAGAGCATTGAAGGTAAATGAAGCTCATGACCGAGGCGCTAGAGACAGCAGAGGCGGCGGTGGCGGCAGAGGCCCAAGACGCGGCGGTTTCGGCGGCGGTGGCGGCGGTTATGGCGGTGGCGGTGGTGGTGGCGGCGGCGGATACAGAGGCAGAGGCGAAGGCCGTCCTTCACGCGAGTAAACTGGTTTGCATCTAATTATGTGACATATCGGCGGCTCGTGCTTTAATCGGTACGAGCCGCTGAAAATATGGCTTTGGAAGCTGCAAATTTGTGATTAGCAAATGTGGCTTTTTATTATAGAGGGGGTCTTTTTGAGTTTTTGCCGCGGTGAGACGATGCCTTTTACTCTTGACAGAAAACCAGAAAAATGCAATAATTAACTGTTTGAGCCTTTTCCCCGATAGCTCAACTGGTAGAGCGAGCGGCTGTTAACCGCTAGGTCGTAGGTTCGAATCCTACTCGGGGAGTTTAGAGAAAACCATATTGTTTGTTTACCTCTTTATTTTGCCGGTCCGGGAAGATTTCTTATTTATTTTTGTTTGCATAAAGTTTGTTTTAAAAATTAGTTAAATTGTTATAATATTGGTCTATGGCTGTTGACAGGCTCGAATTAGAAGGTTTTACGATAATAAAAAAGCTCGGCACCGGTGCCAGAAGCACGATATTTCTTGCGCGCGACACGGAAAGCGGCGATACTGTAGCTCTTAAGCGGGCTGTTTATGAAAAAGAGGAAGACAGCCGAATATTCGAGCAGATTATAAATGAATATAAAGTATCACAGGCCTTAAATCATCCATATCTGCGAAAATGCAATAAACTAATCAAAATCCGCAAAGCACTCAAGGTCAAGGAGGTATTGCTTTCGATGGAGATGTTTGAGGGTGAATCCCTCGAAAGGTCAAAGTCATTGAGCCTTGGAGATGTATTGCTGGTTTTTCGTATGGTAGCCGATGGGCTTAATGCTATGCATCAGCAGGGCTACATTCATTGTGATATCAAGCCCAATAATATTCTTATAAGCGAAACCGGCGCAATCAAAATAATAGACCTCGGCCAGGGGTGTAAAATCGGAACGATGAAGCCTCGTATTCAGGGCACTCCGGATTATATTGCTCCGGAGCAGGTAAAAAGAAAGCATCTCGACCAGCGAACGGACATTTTTAATCTTGGGGCGACGATGTTCTGGGCGCTTACCGGAAAAAATGTGCCGACCCTGATTCCGCAGGCTAACGATATATCAGCGTTTATGGGACAGAGGAAGTTTTCATCGCCGCACGAAATGCATTCCAGGATACCGATTGGCGTTTCAAACCTTGTTATGGACTGTGTAAAGGAAGAACCCCTGAGACGTCCGGGGTCAATGGATGATATTATATCGAGACTCGACCTTTTGATTCACAGTGTTTTTGCCAAAAAACTGAGCAATCAATAATGGCGGAAGAATTTATAAAACTGCTCGAAGCGGGAATCCTGGCCAACCAGCAGGATAAATATCGCAAGGCCAATATGATAGTTTTGCCGCAGGAAGGGGATGTGATAGTTGCCGGCGATATTCACGGCCACAGGCGTAATTTCGAGCGGGTAGTATCATACACAAATCTTGAAAAAAATCCCGACAGGCATCTGATACTGCAGGAGATAATTCACGGCGGCCCTGAGGATAAAATGGGCGGCTGCCTTTCGTATGAGCTTCTGGCCGATGTCGCCAGGCTCAAGATACAATACCCCGACAGGATTCATATCATCCTTGCAAATCACGATACTGCTTTTATAAGCAACAGCGACGTTATGAAAAACGGCAAAGAGATGAACGCGTCAATGCGGGCGGCAATGCAGCGGCGATTCGGCAGCGATTTCAAAGCGGTGGAAAGTGCGATTGAACGGTTTCTTTTCTCTCAACCGCTTGCGGTCAGAAGTCCTAACAGAATTTGGATATCGCATTCCCTGCCTTCGGACAGGATGATTGAAAAGTTCGATTTTACAATTTTTGACAGACAATTGAAAATCAGCGATATAGTAAGACCCAATTCGGCTTATCTTTTGACGTGGGGCAGAACGCACAACCTGGAAACTTTTAAACTTTTGGCAGAAAAGCTCGACGTTGATTTGTTTGTGCTCGGCCATCAGGTGCAGGAAGCCGGGTGGATGAGCAATAATGAAAATTTGATTATTATCGACTCACAGCATAATCACGGCCATCTCCTGCATTTCGACCTTGGTTCTCAATATACGATAGAGAGACTGATTGTTTCGCTTGTGCCGATAGCGAGTATTTACTAAAGGATTAGCAGGATATGACGTTCTTATACGCGATAGCAATAGCTGCGATAGTGGCGCAGATTATGTTTATGGATCATGTTTTTTGCAACTATATGTATGTTATAAGGAAGTTCAATAAAAATCGCAATGTATGCCGTCTAAAGACGGCGGTAATCGTGCCATGCAAGGGCATAGATACGGCCTTCGAAAAGAATATCAGCTCTTTTTATGAGCTGGATTACTCAAATTACGAAATAATATTTGTAACCGAAAGCAGCGAAGACCCTGCCTACAGTAATCTGCTTGCCATTAAAGACAAATGTAAAGGGCGAACAAAGGCGTTTAATGCGCGAGTCCTGGTGGCAGGAGTGACAAGCGAGGGCAGTCAGAAGCTGCATAATCTTCTTTACGCATGTGAAAATGCTGAAAAAGATACAGAGATATTCGCGTTTGCCGATTCAGACGCCTGTGTTCGCAGCAGTTGGCTCGGCGAACTTACTTATGCACTGCGAAATGACAATATCGGCGTTGTGAGCGGATATCGATGGTTTATTCCAATGAAAAATAATTTAGCAACTATTGCTTTGTCCGTTATCAACGCCAAAGTCGCGCAGCTTCTTGGCGCGACGAGGTTCAACCAGGCGTGGGGCGGTTCGATGGCTGTTCGGGTCGATATTTTTAAAAGACTTGGGATGGACAAGATATGGCAAAAAGCGATTAGCGATGATTTGACATTAAGCAGGATGGTAAAAAAAAGCGGCCTCAAAGTAACATTTGTGCCGGCCTGTTTTGTGGCTTCCTATGAACAAATCAACTGGCCGAGTTTTTTTGAATTTGCGCGGCGTCAGTTTCTTATTACACGTGTAACATCCCCGGGAGTATGGTGGTTCGGCCTTCTTAGCTGCCTTTATTCCATTTTGGGGCTGTGGGGTTTTGCCGGAGTCGCTCTTTATTTGTGGAGCAAAAATAATGATAAATGGTATTTTTTCCTGATAGTGTCTTTATTATTTTTAGCAGCGCAGTTTTTGCGAGGCATATTTCGGCAAAATATGATATCGAGGATTTTTCCTGCCGATTGGCCGAAGATTAAAGTCGCGGCGATTGTCGATATTATCGGAAATCCTTTATGGTCATGGCTGATGTTTTTCTGTATTTTGTCTTCTTCATTCGGCAGGATAATAAAATGGCGGGGCGTCAGATATAAACTTACAAGTCCGACAGAGGCTGTCCGGCTTTAATCAGGCCTGTTGCGGCTTGTGACTTTCATTACCAATAAGATAGACACGGTTTTTGCCGCTGCGTTTTGCTTCCAGCATCGCGTTATCTGCCCGTTCAAAAAGTTCCTGGACGTTTGAGCCGTCGCGAGGATACGCTGCCAGTCCGCCGCTTATCGATAGAATTCCTTTGCCTCCCGCGCCGAGAGCGGGAAGGTCGGTTTTATTAAGCTCGTTTCTGAATCTTTCACAGATGTTTATTACCTGCGTGGGATGTCCGCTTTCAAGACGTCTCCTTTCTTTTTTCGAGAGGGCATCGAATGCGACCGACCTGCCTGCAGGCAAGTTCCAGAAGACCACGGCAAATTCATCGCCGCCGATTCTGCCGACAACATCCTGTTTTCTGCAGCATTTCTGCATTAAAACGGCGGCCTGTTTGAGTATATTATCGCCGACAGGGTGGCCGTAAAGGTCATTATACTGTTTGAAGTTGTCGATATCGAAAGTCAGCAGAGTGACCTGTAATGACTGCTGTTTTGCGTGCTCAATTATCTGACGAAGAAATTCTCTGACGAATCTTCTGTTTTTAGCGCCGGTAAGTTCGTCTTCCATAGCCAGTTTTTCGAGAATTTCAATTTTCATAGCCTGCTCTCTGGCAATTTCGTCATCAGGCGGATTGGCTTTTAACTGCTGGGGGCTATCCTTGTTAACGATAAATGCTGCCGGACAGATATAATAATTGTCCAGAAGTTTTGTGCCGTTGGCGGATTGCGTAATCATCTCGATAGCCCATGGTTCCTGCCACATCTGGACGAGCAGAAAAATTTTTGATTTTGGAGTAATCTGACGAAGCCCCTTAAGGGCCGTGATTAAATTTTTATCAATGTCGCTCGGAATAATTGCTATGGCATCAAATTGATTGGTCGTGGCGTCAACAATGGCCTGAGGGATATTTTTGCTGGTGCGGAACTTAATTCCGGTACTGGAAGTGTCGACAATAGTATCATCGCCTTGTCCAATCAGCAGTATTTGGGCATCCCTGTCCTTATCGACATCAATTATTATCCTGCTTTGCATATGGAGTTATTATACTAAAAACTGCAGGAAAAGTCAAATTTGGTAAAACAGGCAAATTTGCGAAGGTAGGGCTGTTATTTGGCAGGCAAAACTGAGAGTTTTTCGCGTGCCTGCTCGGCGAAAATGCTTTTAGGGTAATTTTTGAGGAAATGTCCAAGGTCGGTTTTTGCTTCAGCGAGGTATTTTTGTTTTTCAGCATCGCTTAAATTATGTTCTTTCCAGATGGCCAGTTTCAGAGATGCTTGTTCGAATTTAGCCTGGATGCCGCCGTCGGTGCCCGCATAATTTTTGGCAACTTCGCCAAGCTGCTGTGCCCTTAGAACCATATCAGAAATTAGCATAGTTTGAGCAAGGACGATGTTGTCTATTAAGGGACTTTTAGTCCCTGCCTGCTGGAGCAGATAATCAAGCTGCATTTTGTATTGAATATCGTGAGGATCGAGGATAATAAATTGAGCCAGTAATTTTTTATTTTTTTCGTCGCTGCCGAGATTTTCGGGTCCGATTAAATTTTGCAGATACTGGAGCTTTCTTTTGATTTTTTTCAGTTCGTAATCGGTAATGGCGGTTGTCGCGGGTTTGTGGAAAATAGTTTCAGTTTCAATTACGGTGGTGCCGGAAGTTTTCGCGGATTCCTTTTCAATTTTTTCAATCATTGAAATGCCCTGTTCGGTTAACTGGGCGGCATAAGTAAATTCTTCCATTCCCGCAAGATGAACGGCTCTTCGCCAGCGGGCTTCGATTGATTCTGTGCTGTCGGGATATTCGGAGTAGAGTCTATGCCATATCGGCAGGTTTTCCCTGTGAGGATAGTCATTGTAGAAATGCAGAACTTCTTTCTCGACAAGAATATTAAGTTCCGGAGTAAGCTCGCTTAGCATGGCCTTATAGTAAAGTGCTATCGGCATTCGCTTAATCCTGACCTTGCTTTTCTGCAGAGCGTCGTGCAGAAATTCGGGCTTCCACCATTGTTTGGGAGGATTAATAAATTTATCATATTGCTCCAAAAGCTGGCGTTTAAGGCTCTGGTAGCCGAGATTGTCCGGCTCGTCAAACCATTCAGGCCAGCGGTCGAGCAGCAATCTGGTCTGGATTTCCTTTTTTAAAACGCCTCTTAATGCTATCGGTTCGACCGGATAAAAAGGCGATTGAAAATATATTTTGCTTTGAGGGCTCTTGAGCGTGCGGTCGAGCGCGTCTGCGATACTGACGTCCTGGAATTCCTTAATGGTTTCAGGATTATTTTTTGCGATATAAAGCTGATAATCCAGTTCAGACAGGCTGATATTATTTTGAAAGATCATTACTGCAGCGATAAGGGCAGCAGCGGTTATGCTCCATATCAGGCCGGGCTTGTAGCGTGTGAAATGACCAATCAATATAACGACAGCGGAAATAATCAGCGCGGTCAGCAGACCATTAAACCAGGGCGCATAAGACAAAGCCCACCGGATGCTGTCGGGATTTTTTGCTCCGCCGAAAATGGCGAAATATATAAGCGCAGGCGAAGTGCATAGAACGATAGCGATATACCGCGAGCGGAAGCGTAAAGGTCTTAATGCCGCTGCGAATGCTCCGATAAGGACGGCAATCGCAAGGCCCGGAAGTCCCGCTATGAAAGATAGTATAATCACAAACAGTATGCTGTAATTAAAACTCATAAGCTGCGAAGTCAGAATTGGAGCGGAAATAAAAATTCCGATAAGAAGACCCATTACAAATATCTGGGCAGGATATTCAAATATGCTTAAAGGGGCCTGAATAAGTTTCTCAAGATAGAAAGGGCCGGGAAAATCAGGACAGAGAAGACCGCCTGTTAAAAGTTTGGACCAGAAAACGGCCGCAATATAATACACTAAAATTGCCAGAAAATAACAGCCGTTTACATTTCCATGGCTGTAATGCAAAGTGGGCCCGGCAGTCATAAGAGATTTTGGAACGAGTTTTACTGCTTTTAAGATGTCGGAAGACATAAATATTATTATAACCTCTATTGGTTATAAACAACAGGCAATTTTAGGCCTAATCAGCACATCTGAAGTGTGTAATTATGCGGCTTTTTGGTTGGAAATTAGGTGTTATGCCTCGATAGCTTCAGGCTGGCCGACGGACTGATTTTGGATTTGTTCGCCGGGCTTGAAAGGCAGAGGCTGGGCAAATTGTATGGCGATTTTTCTCATAAAAGGATTGATGTGTTCTATTCTGCGAATAAAGCCGCCGCGTATATAATTTTCCAGGTCGAAAGAATCATCCTGACCGTAATGCGGCACGCTGAATCTTGCGGTTATATATTGACCTTCATTAGGGCAGTTTTCGCTGTAGCAGGTAAATGCCGCTCCGCTGCTTGAAATGTCAACCATTTGTCCCTGTGAAAGAATATCGGTAAAATCCTCGGCAAACCAGACAGGCCAATGATAGCTAAGTCGTTTTTCTCTTCTTCTTTCAAATTCGTGTTTGTTCATCTTCAGGTTCCTAATAATATGATAGTTATAATTCGTCAGAAGACGAAGATAAGTTAACGAAAGGAGTTGTAAAAATTCCGCATTTTTTTAAGAACCCCAAAATTTTACAAAAACCATATTTCGACTGACAAGAAAAATTCTGGAGTAAAATTTATAGAATAGGGATGTCCTATAATCGAGGAAATTTGTGCGTTGAAAAGATGAATTTGCCCCGATTTTGTTTGACCTGATGAAGTGTTTTTGCTATACTTAATTTAGCTGGGTTTCGCGCATATGCAAAAAAATATAAAGAGCAAACTCCAGCAAGGGGGCCAGACGGTCTGGCCCCCTTTTCTATGCCCTTTTTTAAAGCTTGCTCACCATTTCGGCAAACATATTTCCCCTCTGCACGAAATTCACGAACATATCATAGCTTGCGCAGGCAGGACTCATTAAAACAACATCGCCTGACTGGGAAATCTGGTGTGCTTTATTTACCGCGTCTGAAAATGTTTTGGCCCGATAAATAGGGGGAATTTTATCGGTCTTTCGAATCGACTGTTCAATCTTATCCGCAGTCTGGCCTATCAAAATTAATGCCTTTAATTTATCACTGATTGCCAGTGCCATTTTGTCGAAATCCAGGCCTTTGTCGTAGCCGCCGGCAATCAAAATTTTAGGTTCGCTAAAGGCCTCAACGCCGACAACCGTGCTTTCCGGCGTTGTCGCAATCGAATCGTTATAATATTTTACACCGTTGACAGTCCCGACAAGCTGAAGTCTGTGCGGAAGCGATATGAAACTTCCGACCGCAGATGCTAAATCCTCATCTTTAAGGCCGAAGTGATGAGCGATTGTAACGGCGGCGGCAAGATTTTCCCTGTTTGCCTTGCCGGGCAGCTTGAAGGCGTTTGTCAATTTGCTGTCGAGTTTTTCCCTGTCGAACAAGACGCAAATCCTATCGGTCTTTTTATATTTTTCATACCATTCGAGACACTTTTCGTCATAAGCGTTTAACACTGCAACATCACCGCTGTTTTGAAAGCGAAGGATATTTTCCTTTGCGGTGCAGTAGTTTTCCATTGTCTTATGTCTGTCGAGATGATTCGGAGCGATGTTTGTAATGCAGCCGATGTATGGCGATTTTTTTATGCGTGCGAGCTGCTCGAGCTGAAAACTTGATATTTCGAGGACGACAAGGTCGTTATTTTTGATTTGGTCAAGAGTTTCCAGTAGCGGCCTGTTACCGATATTGCCGCTAAGCCAGATATTTGCGGTTTTTAAATTTTTTAATAAATGCGCCGTCAATGCGGTAGTTGTGCTTTTGCCGTTAGAGCCGGTGATTGCGACAATTTTGGCAGGGCACAACTGAAAGAATATCTCCATTTGAGAGGTTATGAGTTTGTTTTTTTCTTTCGCGGCGTCGATATATGGATTCGCTTCATCGACAGCGGGATTGACGATGATAATATCTGAGTCGGTGAAGTCGGATATTTGATGGCCCCCGATATGAAATTCGATGTTTTTAAACGGCTGAAGCTCTTTTATTGAATCAGTGAGTTTCTTTTCATTGCCCTTGTCGGTTACGATAACCTTTTTGGCATATCGTGCGGCAAATTTGGCGGTATCAATACCGCCGCCGAAAACCCCAAGACCCATAACCGTAACAGATTTGCCTTTGAGAAAATCCGTATTCATTATTATTTACTGTGCTGCGCGGGAAAGCTCAATTTTTGTATCGATGACAGCCTGTTCAATGCACTTTTCCCAGTTGTCGCCGAACTGTTGAACATATTTTTCATTTTCATAAGCGTAAATTATAGACCTTGATGCGCTGATAAGTGCACCTGTGCCGTCATGTTTGCAGAATCTCATGCAATCGGCGGCTGTTGCGCCCTGTGAGCCTAAACCGGGCACAAGGAACCAGATATTTTTATATTTTTCACGAAGGACGGTGGTTTGCTCGCCGCTTGTTCCGCCGATAACCATGCCGATATTGCTGAAACCGCTGTTGCTTATTCTCTGTTTCTGATTTGCAATCTCAGCAACTATTTCGGCAAGTTTCTCATACATTTTTATTCCTGCTGCGTCGGCGAAATCCTGGATGGCCGCCGATGAAGGATTGCTTGCGCGAACCCAGACGAAAACGCCTTTGCCCTGGATGCTTGCCATATCAGCGAATGGCAAAATACCTTCAGAGCCTGCAAATCCATTGATTGTTATTGCGTCAGGTGCCAGAACATCGTCGAGACCGACAAGTTCGGGATTCTGTAAATGAGCTTGAGCGTAATTTTCCGCGGTATGTCCGATGTCTCCGCGTTTTACATCGCCGATGGTTTCAAGACCAAGTTCCTGTGCCTCGCCGATAAGCGAATAATAACATTCGACGCCTTCCCATAAATATTTTTCGAAGAAAGCGCTGTTAATTTTCACAGCAGGCACAAGCGGGGCGACGATTTTAAAGACTTTTGTGCTGAATTCAAAAATAGCATCTATCGCGGATGCAGCATTATTTTCATCGTTCATACCTTTTTTACTGCGTATAGCGGCTGGTAATTTACCGTAAACAGGGTCGAGACCTACAATCAACGGTGTTTTCTTAGACTTGACAGCTTTATAGAGCCGGTCTCCAAAATGACTTGCCATCCTGTTCCTTTCAGTTAATATAGTATTCAGTTTTACTTTTATTATTAATGGGTAAAGAAACAGTAAATATAAACATTAAATTTCCTTTGGCAAGAAGGTAATGGAAAAAAAATTAAATTATGAAAAGATAAAGCAAAGTATTAAAACCTCCCAGGGCAGAAACGCCGGCATTTTATTGGTTGTTTTAATAATTTTTATGTGTGCATACTGGTTTGCCGGACTATTCAGCACTCCGGGCAATTTCAGGGCTGTGAAACCTATAACCGATGGCCAGGTAAGCCAATATCTAACCAATTATATATTGCCTGAACTGAACAATAAGTCGCAATACGGCCAGCCGTTTGATATGGTTTTTTCCGAACAGGGCATAAATGATATTATCGCAAGGCAAGTTGACTTTAATAGTTTGCAAAGGTCGGGTTTGTCGGATTTAAGCGTTACTTTTAAGCACAACAGGATACTCCTGACGGGCAGAACGGTTTATCGCGGATTTAATTTTATTGTTACGATAGTCTTGAAACCATACATTAATAGAGAAGGATCTTTGTATTTTGGAGCAGCAAAAGTAGAAGTCGGCGAAAGCCGTATTCCATTTGCTGCCGAGGCAATTAAAAGAAAAATAGTCTATAGTCTCGCAGTTCCTTCAAGTGATTCAAACACTCCCAACTTTACCAAAATGCTGTTTAACAGCGGTAAAATAGAGCCTGTGTTTTCACTTAATAAACAAAAACTTCGTATTAAAGAATTTACCGTTCAGAATAAACAGTTAACTATTCAGTTTCAGCCTGAGTAAGATGGAAAATAATAATTTAAAATCCGCGTCTCAATTCGAGGTTATCGGCAACGCTTTGCTTGCCAGGGCGCCTGCGAAGATAAACCTGTCTCTTCTGGTGGCGGATAAAAGACCTGATGGCTATCACAACATAGAAACCATAATGGCCAAAGTATCGCTTTATGACGAACTGCTGTTTGAGATTGGTAAAGCAAAAGGAATAGAACTTGTTTGCGGCGGGTTATGGTCGCCGGCGGGAAAAGATAATCTTGTATATAAGGCGGCTGATTTATTTTACAGATATATCAAAAAAGAGCCGTCGATTAAAATGACTCTGACAAAAAATATCCCCGCAGGTTCAGGTCTTGGCGGGGCCAGCAGCGACGCGGCAACGGTTCTTTTGGCTTTGAATAAACTGCACGGTCAACCGGTTAATAATGATGAACTTTATGAACTTACCCGGCAACTCGGAAGCGATGTTACATTTTTTTTGAATGGACCTTTGGCTGTTTGCACTGGCAGGGGAGAAAAGGTGGAAAAGATAGGTAAAACTTGCCGATTTGAGGCATTGCTTGTGCTTCCTGATGTAAATATCTCTACCAAAAAGGTTTATGAGAATTTAAAGGTCGATTTAGGGCTTTTTAGCTCATTTCACGAGAAAATCAAAAGTTACATTTCCAGCGGTAGAATAGATTCGATACAAAAAATGTGCGCGAATATGCTTGCCAAACCTTGTTTTGATTTAGATAATAGATTAGCTCGATTACAGGTAAAGATTCAGGAGATAACAAAATTGCCGGTTTGCCTTAGCGGCAGTGGTTCGACATTATTTGTTATTCTTGAACATAAAGACTACCGGAATAAAGATTTTTATCAGAGAGAAATAAAAAATTCTCTCAGCTGTGATAGTATTATAGTTTTCAACAACGAATGGTAGTTTTGTGAGGCGCCTGTTATGGAGATTACAGAAGTTAGAGTAAAATTGATTGCCAACAAGGACGAAAGGCTCAAAGCGTTTTGTTCGATGACCATCGATAACTCTTTTGTCATTCGCGACATTAAAGTTATCATGGGGACCAATGGTTATTTTGTTGCAATGCCTTCGAGGAAAATGAGCGACCACTGCCCCAAATGCGGCGGCAAAAATCATCTCAGGGCTAAGTTCTGCAATAATTGCGCAGCATCATTGGGCGAAGACAGGGCTAAAAAGGATATGAAAGGCAGAATGAAATTACACGCCGATATAGCCCATCCAATCAATGCTCAGTGCAGACAGTCAATCCAGGAGCAAATAGTCAAGGCCTTCGAGGGAGAGCTTGAAAGGTCCACGCAGCCCGGCTACAAGCCTGTCGAGTTTGACGAGCCGGACGATGATGTTCCAGAGGATACAGCAGAACATTCATAAGCTGGATAAGTTTGCTTGCGTTGAGAAATCGGGTTCGTCGCTGAAACACATTTGTGTTTTAAGAGGAGATAAGAGATTGCGGTTTTATTCCACCTGAATGTAACAGCAATAAGATATTGTCATTGCTAAAGAATTTTAAGGTTCAACAATAAGTTCTTCGAGTATTCTGTCTATAGTAACATCAAGTTTTTCATCAAGTTGATACTTACCCAAACAGATTTGCCTGCGCACAGTAGAAATCTTTTCGAATCTTACCTCCGGCAGTTTTGAAACTTTATCAAGCAATTGTCCTAGGGGAGTATTTGCGCCTGCCTGGAGCAGCTCTTCAGTTTTTAGATCATTTACAGAGTTTAACTTTTCAAGCCTTTTAATTGGCGAAGACAATCTGTTGTTAATCATTTGAATCTTAATTTGTTCCATTGCAGTAAACCTTTCATGCAAGTCTTTTAGCCCGAGAAAGAATCCATCTTTCCGGCTAAAACCAGCGGTCCACGAGTCTTGTCCCGTCGAGCCCCTATATATTGTGTTTCCGCAATTCCTTTGCGGCGTTATATTATTTACTTCCAATACTGATATCGTCTGCAATAAACGAAAAACTTTAAAAAACTTTTAACTTTTTTGTAAATATTAAGTGCCGTTATTAGGGTTAAAACTCTGTTATTAGCCCTATTAACGCATTTTTCCAGAATTGTTCATTTTAAGGTCGAATAGCTAAATTACGCGATTTGGGACAGCCGATAACATACAATATGTTGTGGTCGTGTAGTCCTAAAACGTATGATTTATTAAGATATTTTGTAAAAATGAGGCATATTGGCTTAAAGAGCTTGACAAAATGCATTAAAATATTAAATATAGCTGTTCTTTTGGAATTATATTTCGGGGCCGTAGCTCAATTGGCTAGAGCATCGGACTGTCGATCCGAAGGTTGAGGGTTCGAGCCCCTTCGGCCTCGCTTTAACTTTAACGCTGATAAGCAGTTATGCTTGTCAGCATTTTTGTTTCATTCTCAAAAACCAAATTTGCGTCAGTTGCCGGTCGTAACTCATTTGTGAATCCATATTGTATGTTTATCGCAACCTTGTTTTTTGAACAAAAATCTGTGATGGCTTCTTGTTTAAATAAATACTTTAAAGGAGCATCGGATATATAATCCGAAGGTTGAGGGTTCGAGCTACTTCTGGCGGCTGCGAAAAGATATGCTGGAGAAATAAAGAAACTGTGCGAAAAAAGGTGTTCAATCAAAGGTTGTTATAAAACCAGGACATCCTGTATGGAGCAATTCCGAAGTACCAATAGAGGAATTCCCCTGTTCTCAATTAAAAGGTAAAACTGTTAGTCTATGTGAAATTTATTATTAAGAATTGAACAGCCTGGCCTCGCATGGCGGAGCCACCCGTTTGGCGATTCAGTTCCCATACCGGTTACGATGCGCTATTGTTCGTGCCCACTATTGACATCAGGGGGCAACTCAAGGCATCACCGAAAGCAAGGAGTCAGAAAATGTTCTGGAAAAGACCCGTAACAAACTCCCAGGAATACTCAGAGAGCATCATCAATACCGTACGCGAACCCTTAATCGCTTTGGATCAAGATTTAAGGGTGGTCTCCGTCAGCCGTTCCTTCTATGAATTCTTTAAGGTAAAACCTGAAGAGACCGTGGGACAACTTATATATGACCTGGGCAATAAACAGTGGGATATCCCCAAGCTGCGGGAACTTCTGGAAACAATCCTTCCCGAAAAAGCATCCTTTGACAACTATGAGGTTGAACACGATTTNNTTTGCCACCATTGGCAGGCGCATAATGCTTCTGAATGCCCGGCAGATTCAAAGAGTGTTGGGCAAAGAGCGGGTCATCCTCCTGGCCATTGAGGACATAACCGAGCGTAGAGAGATAGAAAATGGTCTGGAAAAAGCCCATGAAGAGTTAAAGAAGTTGGCCGCCGAGTTAAAACGCACCGCTCAGGTAAAAGCTGAATTTTTGGCCAACATGTCGCATGAACTCAGGACGCCGCTTAACTCCATTAACGGTTTCTCTGAGGTATTATATGACGAGACTTTCGGACCGCTTAATGAGAAGCAGAAGCAATACGTTAATAATGTTTTAACCAGCGGGAAGCACCTTCTCTTACTGATAAATCAGATACTTGATATGGCAAAAGTTGAAGCCGGAAAGATGAAGTTGGCATTATCCAGCTTACTAATGAAAAGCCTATTAAATGATATTTCAATGCTGGTAGCGGATATGGTCAGCAAAAAGAAGATTGAAATGTTGCTTGAAATAGCCGAAGATTTGCCGAATATTGAAGCCGATGAGCTCAAGGTAAAAGAGATAATGTACAACCTGCTTTCAAACGCAGTTAAATTTACCCTCGAGAGTGGTAAAATTGGCATGCGGGCGAAGAAAGCTGGTTCCGAGATAGAAATAGTGGTCTGGGATACGGGAGTCGGTATCGCACCTGAAAACATGGAGAAAATATTTGAAGGTTTTTTCCGTGTCGATACCCCATATTCTCGTGTAATTGAGGGGACCGGACTCGGTTTGCCGCTCTCTAAAAAGCTGGTTGAACTGCACGGCGGGAAATTTTCTGTAGAATCGAAGGGGCTAAATAAAGGCACTACAGTAAAGTTTACTTTGCCGATTGTATCCAGCCAGGAAGGTGGTGTGAAATGAGTAAGAAAGCATTAGTTGTCGATGATAATAGGAACAATCTGCTGCTGGAAAAAGACCTTTTGGAGATCGCCGGCTTCGAAGTATTTGAGGCTGAAAATGCTGCCGGCGGAATTGCCATTGCCAGGAAAGAAAAACCGGATATTATAATTATGGATGTGCGGCTTCCAGATATGCGTGGTTCCGAAGCCGCCAGGATATTACGACAAGACAAAGAGGCATGCGATATTCCCATTGTTTTTGTGACTGCTTCTGTAATGGCAGAAGGCAGAGAAGAGATAAAAGCCATAACTAACACCGGATTCATAGGTAAGCCGATAAATACGCGTACCTTTGCGAAAGAGATTAGTCAATTTATTAAGTGAGTTTTCTAATATGTTGAAAAATCAAATTTACACGAGATAGAGGATGAAAGACAAACCAGTAATCTTAGTTGTTGATGATCAGCTCCAAAACATTGAACTTCTCGAAACCTATCTTATTCCGCAGGGTTATGAAATTGTCAAGGCGACAAAGGGTGAAGAATCGCTGGGAAAACTTTCTTGTAATCAAATCGATCTGATTCTGCTGGATGTAATGATGCCTGACATGGATGGTTTTGAAGTTACCCGTAGGGTCAGGCAAGATAATACACATCGACTGCTTCCGATAATCTTGGTTACCTCATTGCGGGAAACGGAAGATCGGGTAAAGGGAATTGAAGCTGGTTGTGACGATTTTATTTCAAAGCCTGTTGATAAGATGGAGCTTTTAGCACGAGTCCGGTCCCTGCTAAAGGTCAAGGCCTACAACGACTTGATGAGTAATTACCGGAAAGAGCTGGAGTCCGAAGTAACCAGGAGGACCGAGGAATTAAAGCAGGCCTTTGAGAGGATAAAAGCAGCTTCGCTCGACACTATTTACCGGCTGTCCATGGCCGCTGAATACAAGGACGAGGACACCGGCGCACATATCAAGCGCATGAGCCGTTATTCTGCTGCCATTGCCCGCCGCATGGGACTGGATAAAAGTACTATTGAAACCATTCTTTATGCATCTCCCATGCATGATTTGGGTAAGATAGGTATACCCGACCAGATACTGGTGAAACCAGCCAAGCTTGACCCGGTTGAGTGGGAAATTATGAAGTTGCATACGGTCATCGGCGCCAAGATCCTCAAGGGCTCGGACGCAGAATTCATCAGGCTGGGAGAGACTATAGCCCAGTGCCATCACGAGAAGTGGGATGGAAGCGGCTATCCAAATAACCTAAAGGGTATAGAGATACCAATCGCCGGCCGCATCACGGCAATCGCAGATGTATTTGATGCCCTGACCTCCAAACGACCCTATAAGAAACCATTCTCTGTGGAGGAGTCACTGGCCATTATCAGGGAAGGGAGGAGAAGCCACTTTGATCCGGATGTGGTGGATGCTTTCTTTGCTATCCAGGACGAGATACTCACTATCAAGAATCAATATGATGACGATAATCAACAGGTTTTTGAGATTCCTGAACTGAAAGCTCTGCTGCAGCAATACAACCGTGAAGAATTGAATAAAAAGCCAAAAATCAAGGCCATTGATAGCAAAACCACTAAGGATAAACTTGTGAAACTAAATGGTGTGGAAGTAAAACCAATTATAAAGAAATAGAGAGCAGTAAAACAGAAACTCCATCTGGCAAATGTCCGTTTTTTTAGAAAGAGAGATGTCTTGTGCAAAAATTCATCTGGTGAAAAAATCAGTTCTAAATTTTTGAAGAGGACAAGCAATTCCGAAGTACCAGAAGTACCAATAGAGGAATTTCCTTGTTTTCAATGGAAAGTAAAACCGTTAGTCTATGTGAAAATTATTATTAAGGATTAAACAGCTTGGTCGAGCACGGCGGAGCTATCCCATTTGGAGATTTAGTTCCCATACCGGTTGCAAGGTGATAGTATGGATTCGGTGTGAGGAATGTCTGCGAACGAGAGATGACTTTATTGGAAGGAAAGACCAATGGCTGATCCAGGGGAAATATTGCCTATGATGCCGAAACACATCGGAGTCGCAGCCGACCATGGAGGGTTTGAGTTGAAGGAATACCTCGTTGAAAGATTGCGCGATGCCGGCTGCGAAGTGACCGAATTTGGTAATCGTCAGCCGAAGCCTGATGACGATTATCCGGATTTTGTTATACCTCTGGCCCGGGCAGTCGCCGGCGGCAAGGTGAGTCGCGGCATAGCCATCTGCGGCAGCGGTGTGGGGGCGTGCGTTGTCGCCAATAAAGTGGCAGGTGTACGTGCGTGCTTGATTCATGAAACTTTTTCGGCTCATCAGGGAGTTGAGGACGACGATATGAACATAATCTGCCTTGGCGGCCTTGTGGTCGGCCATGCGTTCGCCTGGGAATTAGTCAAAACATTTCTTCAAGCCAAATTCAGCGGTGCCGAGCGATTCCAACGCCGTCTGGCTAAAGTTGCGGCGCTGGAATATAAGGATACAAAATCATGAAAGTAATTTTTAGGCTAAGGAAAATTAACATCATTAAAAGGAGTCAAAATTATGAGCAATGAAACAATCACAACTACATCACCGCATGTCCTGCCAACCCTGCCCTACGCGGATAACGCGCTGGAACCTGTAATCTCCGCAAAAACAATCAGCTTCCACTACGGCAAACATCACAAGGCATACGTCGATAATCTCAACAAGCTGACAGAAGGAACGGAGTTTGCCGGTATGCCGCTGGAGAAAATCATCACCGCAACGGCCGGCAAAGCGGACAAGACCCCAATCTTCAATAACGCAGCACAAGCGTGGAACCACGCGTTTTATTGGCAATGTCTCAAGCCAAAGGGCGGCGGGGAACCTCCGTCAGCGCTGAAGAAAAAAATCGAAGCTTCATTCGGCTCGCTGGATGCATGTAAAAAGGAGTTGGCGACTGCGGCAACGACCCAGTTCGGCAGCGGCTGGGCATGGCTTGTGCTGGATGGCGAAAAGCTTAAGGTGGTCAAGACCGACAACGCGGATTTACCTTTGACCAAAAAGACAAAGGCGCTGTTGACTATCGATGTCTGGGAACATGCTTACTACTTAGATTACCAGAACAAACGCCCGGACTATGTCAACGCAGTTCTTGACAAACTTATCAATTGGGATTTCGCGGCAGAGAATCTTGGCCGATAACAGTCTGCGATTGCAAACTTTGTCGTTGGGCGGAAACCCGAAAAGAAGTAAAAAAGGAAAAGCAAAACGATTATGTTATTTGAGCCTCTTAGAATACGCGAAGTAACTTTAAGAAACAGGATAATGGTTTCTCCGATGTGCCAGTATTCATATGAGGATGGTTTCTCCAATGACTGGCATTTAGTTCACCTGGGAAGCCGTGCAGTGGGCGGGGCAGGTATAGTTATGGTTGAGGCTACCGCGGTAGAAGCACGAGGCCGTATCGCTCCGCAAGACCTGGGTATCTGGAAAGATGAGCATATCCCGAACTTGCAGAGGATTGTTAAATTTATTGAATCCCAGGGCGCTGTACCCGGCATCCAGCTTGCGCATGCCGGAAGAAAAGCATCTGTTTATAGGCCATGGGATAAGCGACAGGGGGCGGTCAGCGAAAAAGACGGTGGATGGAGGCCGGTATTTGCTCCCAGTGCCATACCTTTTGCCGATAATTACGTGTTGCCTGAAGCGCTTAGTATTGATGGTATTATCGCAATTACGGATTCTTTCGTAAGAGCTGCTGAACGCGCGCTCAAAGCCGGATTTCGCATAGTCGAAATACATTGCGCGCACGGATATCTTCTCCATGAATTCCTTTCTCCTGTAGCTAACAAGCGTACTGATATGTATGGGGGTTCTTTTGAGAATCGCATCAGGCTGCCTTTGGAAGTTGTGCGTGCAGTGCGGCACCTGTGGCCTGAACAGCTGCCTGTGTTTATTCGAATTTCAGCTACGGATTGGCTGGAGCCTCAAGGTTGGGATTTGGAACAGTCAGTAAAGTTAGCTTGTATTCTTAAAAAAGAGGGAGTTGATCTTATTGATTGTTCCTCAGGCGGTATGGTTGACTATGCCAAAATACCTGCAGGCCCAGGGTATCAGGTGCTGTTTTCCGAACGCATTCATAAAGAAGCTGATATTATGACCGGAGCTGTTGGTATCATTACTCAAGCTATGCATGCAGAAACCATACTGGAGAGCGGACAGGCCAGCGTTATTGTAATAGGGCGGCAGTTTTTGCGCGATCCTTATTGGCCTTTGCATGCTGCGCAGGAATTGAAGAAAGAGATAGAATGGCCTTGTCAGTAT
>PLMU01000013.1 GCA_003142595.1 Phycisphaerales bacterium | reverse complement strand
CGCCTGGGGAGTACGGTCGCAAGGCTAAAACTCAAAGGAATTGACGGGGGCTCACACAAGCGGTGGAGCATGTGGTTCAATTCGAAGCAACGCGCAGAACCTTACCTGGGTTTGACATGGTTGGATGCCTTTCTTGAAAGAGAGTAGGCTGCCCGCAAGGGTGAAACTTTCACAGGTGCTGCATGGCTGTCGTCAGTTCGTGTCGTGAGATGTCGGGTTAAGTCCCATAACGAACGAAACCCTTGCTGTTAGTTACCATCGTCGCAAGACGGGGACTCTAACAGGACTGCCGGTGTTAAACCGGAGNNAAGTCCTCATGGCCTTTATGCCCAGGGCAACACACGTGCTACAATGGTAACTACAAAGCGACGCAAGACCGTAAGGTGGAGCAAATCGCATAAAAGTTATCTCAGTCCGGATTGAGGGCTGCAATTCGCCCTCATGAAGTTGGAATCGCTAGTAATCGTGAATCAGCTATGTCACGGTGAATGTGTTCCTGAGCCTTGTACACACCGCCCGTCAAGTGATGGGAGCCGGAAATACCCAAAATCGGTTTGCTGACCCGCAAGGGGAGCGACTGCCTACGGTAAGTTCGGTGACTGGCACTAAGTCGTAACAAGGTAGCCGTAGGGGAACCTGCGGCTGGATCACCTCCTTTCTAAAGGAAAACTTTAATCTCCCTCATAGGAGATTAAAATGTCAGACATTTTCGCTGCCGTGGAACAACTGTTATCGATATTAAAAGCCTGTCCTTGCGGACAGGCTTTTTTTGTTATTGGTTATCGATCCGCCGTCGTCCCTAAGGACTGTGGCGGACAAGTATTAAAGGCCCGTTCGCAAGAGCGGGCTTTTTTTATTTTAACCCCCGCACGGGGGTGCGCATTTTTAGCCACAGATTTTACAGATTGCTATCTTTAGGCTGTCGACTTATAGATGGCAACTCCTATCATATTAAATCTGAAAGGGATATTTTATGGACGATATTTGCGCGCGGGTAGGATTCAATATCCGTAAAATCAGGGATTCTAAAAAACTTTCGCAGGAAAAATTGGCTGATTTAGCAGACCTTCATAGAACGTATATTGGGCAAATCGAAAGAGGCGAAAAAAACATCGGCCTAAAAAATCTCGAAAAAATCTCAAAGGCGCTAAAAGTAAACATTAAGGATTTTTTCTAAATAAATAAACGGAGTTTTTCTACAATGATTTGCTTACCAAAAGAAAACAAAAATATCACAAATATAGCAGTTCTTGATGTTAAACATGAAACCTTGACACAAGGAAATGTCCGTCTTCGAAAATTAATCGATGGCTTTATACCTATTGAAGCTGTAGGTGCCCGCAACAAGAAAAAAGGAGAAGGGAAAAAATTAACTGTCTTCTTGTCGGGTATTAATAAGACTATTACCACTGACATTCCTGAAGACAAGAAACTATTCAGGCGAAGACCTGAGATAAGGAAATTTGCTCGTTTTCATAATCTACAAATCGGGGACAAAATTTATTTAGAGCGAATGGATAATAATGTTTTTCGCCTTCGCCCATCAACAAAACAATTTACGTTCATTGATCTGTTTGCAGGAATCGGCGGGATGAGAATTGCCTTCGAGAAAGCCGGAGGCCGATGTGTTTTTTCCTCTGAATGGGACGAATCTGCCTGCAAAACTTATGAAGCCAATTTTGGCGAAAAACCGTATGGCGATATACATAAAATTCAGAGTTCAGAAATACCTGATCATGATATTTTGCTTGCCGGTTTTCCCTGTCAGCCATTTTCTATTTCCGGGGTTTCAAAAAAGAATTCTCTCGGCAAGCCTCATGGTTTTGATGATCTTATTCAGGGAAATCTTTTCTTTGAGATAAAAAGAATTCTTCAGGAAAAACGCCCTCTTGCATTTCTTCTTGAGAATGTAAAAAATCTAAGGAGTCACGACAAAGGAAATACTTATAAAGTGATACGCGATGTTCTTGAAAAAGAACTTGGATATACAATCTATGATGAAGTAATTGACGCGGTATCATATGTTCCACAACATCGAGAAAGAATCTTTATCGCTGGTTTTAGAGAGCCACTACTTTTCTCTTTCCCACAACACCAAGCCGCAAGGAAACCGGTCCTCGAAGATATTCTTGACAAGAATGTCCCTGAAAAATACACACTGACAGACCATCTTTGGAAATATTTACAGAATTATGCAGAGAAGCATCGCAAGGCCGGAAATGGCTTTGGTTTTGGTCTTTCGAAATTAGATGGGCATACCCGTACTTTGAGTGCACGTTATTATAAAGATGGTTCAGAAATTCTGATACCACAAGGCAAAGATAAAAATCCCCGCCGCTTAACTCCGTTGGAGTGCGCTCGTTTAATGGGTTTTACTCGGTTAAAGCCAGATTTTAAAATCATTGTTTCTGATACAAGAGCATATAAACAATTCGGAAATGCCGTTGTTGTTCCTGTTGTTTATGACATCGCCAAAAAAATATTTCAAACATTAAAGAAGGACTATTTATGAAAAAGGGCTTTCTGTCTGATTATTTTGAAGCGGTTGCTGCGAAACGCTTAAGCGATGTAGAGGCAGACGCCCTCAAATCTAACCAGCATGAATTTAATGGAATATCTGAATTTAAGGAAATCCTAGGAACCACCAAAAAAACGTTTGATTCATCTTTGATCTATTTGTCGGACGAGGATGATTTTGTAAAATCATCATGTAACTTAACCTGGTATGATGCGAGAGAAAATCACCCAACACGGACAGAATACAGACTTTATTATCAGTCTGCATTTTCTTTGGAATATGCTGAAGCAGGTGATCTTCTTGTCCTTTGCAAATGCAAAACTGACAATCTGGTTGTTTTTATCGCAGAAAATGGCAGTACAAAAGAAAGTCAGCTTGTCTGGCTATTTAATCTTAATACGGAAAAGCTATTTCAGAAACTTGACATCAAACAGATTGAGGAAAATAGTAAATCTGAACTTTCTTATCTGAGCAATCTGATTTTAGAAGAAATAGGGATTGACATATCAGATAACCTTGTTGAAGATAAATATCTTGAAACTATAAAACAACAGTTTCCGAAAGGGTTTCCTACAACAAGAATTTTTTCCGCCTTTGCAAGAAAAAGCTCTATGGTTCAGGATTCGTCAAGTGATCCAGACAATACCATTATTCACTGGATGGAACACGAAGAAATACTTTTTAGGACTTTTGAGAAGTTTTTATTAGAGGAAAAAATTTCCAGAAGATTTTCAGATGTTGAGGATTTCATATCATTTTCTTTAAGCGTTCAAAATCGTCGCAAGTCAAGAGCGGGTAAAGCATTCGAAAACCACATGTTCCAGATTTTTATGGATAGCAAGGTTCGCTTCTCATTCAATCAAAAAACTGAATTGAAATCCAGACCGGATTTTATTTTCCCGGGGATCAAAGAGTATTTCGATTCCGCATATCCTGTGGATTCTCTTTATATGTTGGCTGCAAAAAAATCCTGTAAGGATCGATGGAGGCAGGTGTTGGCCGAAGCCCATCGCATCCCAAGAAAACATCTGATAACTTTGGAACCAGGAATCAGTCAGGATCAAACAGATGAAATGATTTCTAAAAATCTTCAGCTTGTTCTCCCTAAGGGTATTTTCCCATCTTATACCGGCAAACAACAATCATATCTTATGACACTTGGTAATTTTATTGGTCTTGTAAAAAGCGTGTCATAAATGGCAGACGTTCTTACAAAAGAACAACGTTCTTTTAATATGTCCCAAATTCGGGGCAAAAATACAAAGCCGGAAATAATAGTTCGTTCGATTGTTCACGGGATTGGGTTCAGGTACAGTCTTCATAAAAATAACCTGCCAGGAAAGCCGGATATCGTTTTATCTCGCCATAAAAAAATTATCTTTGTTCATGGTTGTTTCTGGCATATGCACAAATGCAAATATGGCAAAGTCAAGCCGGCAACAAATACAAATTTCTGGCAGGAAAAACGACAAGGCAACGTAGAAAGGGACAAACGAAATATCAAACAACTGAAAAAACTGGGGTGGCAGATACTGGTTATATGGGAATGTCAGACAAAAAAGGCTGAAAAGGTTATTAATAGAATCAAAAAGTTTTTAGAACAAGGGTAATTAATGATTAAAAAAATACGATGGGGAATTGTCGGGACAGGAAGAATCGCACATCATTTTGCGATAGGACTCGGTGCGCTTGAAAATACTGAAATTACGGCGGTATTGTCACGGACAAAGGCAGCGGCTGAGAAATTCGCAGAGGAATTCGGCATATCCGGAAAACATATCGGTTCTGAATCTCTTGCCTCTGATAAAAATGTCGATGTTGTGTATATAGCCACGCCGAACCCGATGCATAAGGATGATACTATAAATTGTCTCAAAGGCGGCAAGGCGGTGCTGTGCGAAAAACCATTCGCGATGAACTGCAAAGAAACTATGCAGATGATTTTGTGCGCGAGAAAAAGAGGACTGTTTTTAATGGAAGCGATGTGGATGTATTTTTTCCCTGCGATGGCGAAAGTTCGCCAGCTTTTGGCTGACGGGGCTATCGGAGAAGTTCGGCTGGTGCAGGCTAACTTTTGCTTTCGGAAGGAATGGCAGCCGCAAGGGGCAAAACTGAATCCGGCACTGGGCGGCGGGGCACTGCTTGATGTCGGCGTTTATGATATCGCATTTGCTCAAATGGTTTACGACAAGGCGCCTCTGCGAATAAGCAGTATGGCACATATCGGAAAGACCGGCGTTGATGAGCAATCGTCAATGATTTTCGGATACGGCGGCGGGGCGATGGCGGTGCTGACGTGCGCGGTTCGGACGGAAACACTTTTCGAGGCGGCGATTTACGGAACTGACGGCTATATAAAGATACCGCATAAGTTTTTGCAGCCTGACAGGATAATTGTCAAGGCAGGGCAGAAAAAAGAAAAGGAAATTAAATTCAAGCGGCTTGGAAACGGATACAATTATGAGGCGGCGGAAGTTATGCGGTGTTTACGCAGAGGCGAGGTTGAGTGCCCGATTATGCCGCTGGATACGAGTATTGCGATTATGAAGACGATGGACAGAATCCGTCAGCAAGGGGGACTTGTATATCCGATGGAGAAAAAATAAAAATTATTTAGCCATATCCGGGGTTGCCTCGGCTGCATCAATATGCGGTTGTTGGCGGTGAGTGGCTTTGAGGAACTTGGTTTTGTTCAGGACGTTTTCCTGGAAGTTTTCGAGATAAAGATAAATGCCCGGCGTTATGTATAGTGTAATAAACTGCGAAACAAGCAGGCCGCCCACGACAACCAATCCCAATGGCCTGCGACTTGCGCCATCGGCGCCATAACCCAGCGCAATCGGCAACGCTCCCATCATCGCGGCCAGCGTGGTCATCATAATCGGGCGGAACCTGTCCACACTTGCCTGATGTATCGCCTCGGCGGCGGCTTTTCCTTCGTCAATCCGCTGAAGAGCGAAATCAACAATCATAATTCCATTTTTCTTGACGATACCCATCAACATAAACATTCCTATAAACGCATACATCGATGCCTCTTGTCCGAAGACGAGCAGCGTAGCCAGTCCGCCTACCAGAGCTACAGGAAGAGATGACAGAACTGTGAGCGGATGGAGGTAACTTTCGTAGAGAATGCCAAGGATAACATACATTACGAAAACGGCCATAAACATCAGAATGACAAGACTTCTAACTGTGTCGCGGAAAGTCAAAGCATCACCCTGAAGACGGCCTTCTATATTCATAGGCAGAATTTCTTTGGCGGCATTCTCGATAAAATCGGCTGCTTCGCCAAGCGAGACGCCCGGCAGAAGATTAAAGAAGAATGTAACACTTGTAAACTGATTTATGTGATGAACGGCCTGTGGGCCCAGCGTCTCATGCCATGCGGCCACGGCGGATAATGGTATAACTCGCTGGCCATCATCACTCTTGATATACAGCAGGGATAAATCTTCAGGCTGGCTTCTATTCTTGTCTTTGACTTCCATAATGACCTGGTATTGGTCGCTGGCGCGTTTAATCTGGTAAACGTAGTTCTGGGAATAGGCGTTCTGCAGCAATGCGAGAATGCGGCTGGAAGATACGCCATAGGTTTTGGCCTGTTCGCGCAGGACGTCAATCGTGAGAACCGGCGTATGGTTAAATAAGTCGGAACTGACGGTAGCAAATCCTTTGAACTCCCTGAACTTCGCAATCAGTTTTTGAGAGACATTATAAACTTCATCGGGATTAATTCCGTAAATAGCATAAGCATACTGGCCCTGCTGGGTAGCAGTGGCGCCGGTGCTGATGGACAATACCGGATTCGGCTGAAGCAGCGTGAATAGTCCCGGGATAGAGCCGGCAGAAGCACCCATTAACTGGCCTGCTACCTGCTGGATTGGCGGACGCTGGTCCGGGTCTTTTAGAACTGCCAGCACAATCCCCTGGTTTGAATTCAAAAACCGACCAATGCCGGTTGCAGTGACAGTCATCATCACTGCAGGGTTTGCGTGCAGAACATCTTCTACTTTTGCCTGGTAAGCCCGCATCTGCTGAGGCGAAGAACCTTCCTGTGCAATCATAACGCCGCGAATAAAAGAACTGTCGCCAATCGGAAGAAAAGACCGAGGTACATGCATAAACAGCCAAACAGTTCCAAACATACAAACAGCCCATATTGTGACTGAAATCCATTTGTTTCGCAAAAACCACCAAAGCGACCGGCCATAAAAACCGAGTATCCGCTTCTCGAAACCGCCGATAACCCGTTCCACCCATGTCTTGCGGACGTCTTTACCGCGGTTGCCCAACAGCCGCGAACACATCATCGGCGTCAGCGTCAGGGAGACTATTCCGGAAGCAATGATAGCTACCACGATTGTTATGGAAAGTTCGCGAAAGATTCGTCCAATCAGACCGCCCATAAATAACAAAGGGATGAACACCGACGCCAGAGAAATTGTCATTGCCAGAATCGTGAAGCTTATTTCCTTTGCGCTATTTAGAGCCGCCTGAAGAGCTTTTTCGCCGAATTTTTCCATTCGCCGAACAGTATTTTCGAGAAATACAATCGCGTCATCAACCAGAAAGCCGACGGTCAAAGTCAATCCCATCAGGGACAGGTTATCAAGACTGTAGCCAAGTAAATGCATGACTACGAATACAATCATCAACGACAGCGGCATAGCAACCGCAGGAATAAGTGTATCAGCGGCACGGCCGAGGAACATAAAGATGACAATCACAACCAAAGCAAAAGCGATGAGCATTGTTTGTTTGACATCGTTGATACTATTTACGATTGTCTCGGAGCGGTCGTGAAGAAGAATGACTTTCACAGACCCCGGTATTTCGGACTGGATGATGGGTACAAGACCCTTGACTGAATTTGCAACTTCAATAGTGTTAGACCCTGCTTGTCGAAACACGGCAAGCACCACCGCAGCGGGCGGGATTTTATAATCGCGCATCCAGAAACTCGCATTGATACGTTCGTCCTGGACGGAATCAGCCACAGTTGCTACATCTTTGAGATATAGCGGTGCGCCATTGACGGTCGAAATAATAATGTTTTCGTAGTCGGCAGCACTATCAAGCTGGCCCTGCGGCTGGAGCAGAAAAGTATGATAGGTGCCGTCAAACTGTCCGGCGCCCTGATAGCTGGTATTATTTCGAATCGCGTCAGCCAGGTCGTCTACGGTAATGCCTCTTATTGCCATTGCCGATGGGTCAGCTTTAATCCTGACGGCGGATTGCGTTCCAAAAACGGCGACCTGACTTACTCCGGGCAGAATACTGATTCGCTGGCCTATCTGAGTTTTGGCGTAGTCATATAATTGCCCGGCAGTAAACGAATCGCTTGCGATACCAATATATAGAATCGGCTGCTCGTTCGGATTTGTTTTTGTAAAAATAGGCGGGCTTGGCATATCAAGAGGCAATTGTCCTGTGGCTCTTGTAATGGCGGCCTGAACATCGGTGGCAGCACCGTCAATACTTTTGGAAATATTAAACTGCAGAACCATGCTTGTGGCTCCCTGGGTGCTGGAGGAAGTTATTATTTCAAGCCCGGGAATCTGTAAAAACTGCCGCTCCAAAGGCGTAGCAATATTGTTTGCCATTGTATCAGGCGATGCGCCGGGATAGCCGGCCTGGACCTGAATAACCGGATAGTCCACTGACGGCAGGTCGTTTACGGGTAATTGCTTATAGGCAAGAATTCCGAATACAGTGACCGACACGACCAATAGAACAGTCATTACCGGCTGGCGAACAAATGGTTCGGACAGGTTCATTTATGCGAGGCTCCTTGAGGTGCTGTCTCCTGAACTCGTACCTTTGCTCCGGGTGTTACAGTAAGCTGGCCGCTTGTTACTACCTTTTCTCCGGCCTTAAGTCCTTCAGCAGCGACAACCAGTTTGTCCTGCTGCTGGCCGAGTTTAATAAGACGCAACTCAGCAGTCGAGTCTTCTTTAATCACGTAAACGAAAGAACCGTTTTGGCTGGTTTGTAATGCCTGAGACGGAACCAATACGGCATCCTTTATGATACTGAGTACCAGCCGGACCTGAACGAATTGTCCCGGCCAAAAATAATGGTCGGCGTTCTGAAGTGTTGCGCGAAGTTTGACAGTACCAGTTCCTTCCTGCACCGCGTTATCCAGAAACGTCAAAGTTCCTTCGTGGGAATTTGCCTCCGGCGTATCAGGAATCGATACATATGCCTTCAAGTCGCCTTGTGCCATTTTCTGACGGACCTGTTTAAGGTCCCGTTCAGTAATTGTGAAATCTGCATAAATTGGGTCCAGCCGCTGAATAACCACAAGCGGAGTAGCGTTGGGGATGTTGTTGGCCATTACGACATTTCCGATATCTACCTGCCTCTGTCCAGCCCGTCCATCAATAGGTGAGCGTATAAAACAGTAATCCAGATTTACCTGGGCGGTTTGTATCGCAGCCTGGCTGGCCTGCACCTGTGCTTCTCCCACCGCGACAGCGTTTTGTCTTATATCATATTCTTCCCTGGAAAACGCTCCTGTTGGAAGAAGTGTCTTTGCTCGTTCGAATTCCGATTTGGCAAGTGCCAGCACCGCTGTGCTCTGCGCAAGACTTGCCTGTGCAACTACGAGCGCCGCTTGGCTTGGCCGGGGGTCAATAATAAAAAGCGGGTCGCCTTTCTTAATGTCTGCGCCGTCAACGAAATTTATATCGGTGATTTGACCGGTAATTTGCGGATGAACCGATACGACTTCGCGTGCGGTGCATGTGCCTATCTGGTCGAGGTATACCGGAACGTCCTGCGATACAGCCTCGGATACGGTCACCATTGCAGGCGGCCTCTGAGGCGGGGCAGGCCTTTTCCCGCAACCGGAAAGCGTTGATACAATGAGCAGCAGCATAACTGCCAGAGCGGCAATTCGGCGGGATGTCCGGTTTTGTAAAACCAACAGTGTCATATTAAAACCCCATAAGAAATAATTAATAAATTGCGTTAATTATTCTATTTTCTCCAAATATTTATTTGGTTTTTCAGGTAAATTAGGTTCACTTTTAGCTTTAACATTATCTTTAACAGTCATTGGCGTTTCTTCTTCCCAGCCGCCGCCAAGAGCTTTGTAAAGAGCTACCATATCAGTTGACAAGTTGCTTGTGCTCAGGACGAGGGCAAGTTCGGCAGTATAGAGCGAACGCTGAGAATCGAGAACGTTAAGAAATTCGGTTTGGCCCTGAGAATAAAGCTGAGTGGCAAGGTCCACTGCTTTACGGTTGGCGGCAACGGTATCCTCAAGGGCTGTGTGCCGCTGCTGCTCATAGGAATAGGCAATCAGAGCATTCTCAACATCCTGAAGAGCAGTGAGAACTGTCTTTTGATAAGCAAGCCCCGCCTGTTCGGTAAGAGCTTTTTGAACTTCGATGTTGGCACGAACTGAGCCTGCATTGAAGATTTGCCAATCGATTGAAGGACCAATCGCCCAGAAAACATTTCGGGAATTTATCATTGAGCCGAGAGAGCTGCTTTGATAGCCCGCTGAGCCAGTGAGATTAAATTTCGGGAATAAATCCGCGGTGGCTACTCCTATACGAGCGGTTGCACCGTGAATTTGAGCTTCGGCACGGCGAATATCCGGACGACGGCGAAGTAAATCAGACGGGAGTTCTGAAGGCAAAGTCGGCGAAGTATAAGGAATGTCACTTACGGGTGATAATTCTGCCAATAAAGCCGTAGGCTCCTGGCCAAGCAGAACGCTAAGGGTGTAAATGGTCTGCTGAGCGGAACTCTGAAGTACGGGAATCTGCGAAGCGGTAGTTCCGACCTGCGCATCTGCGTTTGCGACGTCAAGAGCGCCGACCAGTCCGCTGCCAAACCGCTGACGAGTCAACTCGGCGGTGTGCTTTTGAGCAGCAAGATTATTTTGAGCGATTACGACTTGCTGCTGGAAGCCGCGAAGCTCGACATAGTTGAGCGCCACTTCGCCGGCGAGCGTAACTAAAACATCTCTCTGGTCTTCAACAGCAAATATGATGTCCGCGTCAGAGGCTTCTATGTTTCTCCGAACGCCGCCAAAGATGTCAAGCTCCCATAAGGCGTCAAGACCGGACTGCCATAAATCACTTTTTGAGGGATTTGTTTTAGTTTTAGAAGAACCTGCGGTTTGTCTGCGGGTGTACGAACCTGTGGCATCGACGGTGGGCCAAAGTCCTGCAGATACGACTTTGCGCTGGAAACGGGCCTGACGAAGCCTTGACTGGGCCTGTTTCAAATCGAGGTTGGACATTACGGCCCTGGTTATAAGCGAATTAAGATTAGGGTCGTTAAATTGTGTCCACCAGCGAACAAGGTCCACAGCGGAAGTAGTCTGGCCATTAGTGCCTGTCCAGGAAGACGGAACAGAAACCTGGGGAGGATGATAGTTAGGACCGACCATACAGCCGGCGATTATCAAAAAACAAAAACAAACTACATACAGCAATGAAAAGTTCATGAGCCGCATATACAAACCTCCTATACTTAGTTTTCTTAAATTATTCATAACGCAAAGCCTCAATCGGGTCGAGGCGTGAAGCTTTCCACGCAGGATAAAATCCGAAAATAAGACCAATACTTACAGATACAAGAACCGCAGCGATAATAGCGGTTAATGAAGTTTCGACAGGCCAGTGCTTAAAATACTTGACCAGCAGTGCACCGCCGTGGCCGAGCAGGATTCCCAGCGCTCCGCCTATCAGGCACAGGACAATGGCTTCAACCAGAAATTGCCTGAGAATGTCCCGGCCTCTTGCGCCGACAGACATCCGCAACCCAATTTCACGAGTGCGCTCAGTAACGGAAACAAGCATAATATTCATAATTCCAACTCCGCCGACAACCAGTGAAATAAGAGCGACACACAACAGCAGGTTTGTCATTAATGACGTGGCTGTAGTAAAAGTCTTGACCATTTCGGTCATATCGCGAATGCTGAAATCATCAGGCTCCTCGGGATGAATATGATGGCGTTCTCTTAAAACGGCAGTTACCTGTTTGATGGCCAGCGGGATATTTTCTGTAGCGGCTGTCGAAGTCAGGATGCTGTCTACATTGGCGAAACGTATCGGCTGAGGAGTATCGGCAGCTTGAGTTGTCGATTGTGTCGGATACAGACTGAGCGAACTGCTGGGGTAAAGATTGCTAAGAGAATTTACTGTAGTCGAACTTGTCGAAGCTGCGCTGCTTTGATTAACATTACCCAATGAAGTGCCTGAAACCCGATACTTAATGGATGTCCAGGGGGCAATAACGATATCGTCCTGGTCCATACCCATCATATTTGCACCTTTGACGGTCAGGACGCCAATAACTTTAAAAGATACATTTTTTATTCTAATTTCTTTGCCGATGGGGGAAACGCCCTCGAATAACTCACGGGCAAGAGTGTTGCCTACAAGACATACCTTATTTGCGTTGCGAACGTCCTTGTCGGTAAAAACATCTCCCTCTGCCAGTTCTGTCCAGTTGCGTATATTCAGATAAGCAGGCGTAGAGCCGACAATATAGAACGGCACCCAATTTTTATTGCCGTAAATTACCTGTGTTCTTGCCTGGACGATAGGAGCTGCGTATTGAACCGCGTGGCATTGCTGGAGAATGTCCTCGCAATCCTGCGGTGTGAGCGTCATAACACTTCCTGCGCCGAAGCTGACTCCGCCGCTGGCGGCTGTGCCGGGCTGAATCATAACCATATTCGAGCCCATACTGACGATTGATTTTTGAATTGCCGCCGAAGCACCGTTGCCGATTTCCATCATAGCGATGACCGCGGCGATACCAATAATAATGCCGAGTGTGGTAAGTGTGGCCCGCATAGGATTGCGGCGAAGAGCCCGCAGCGCGATAGACATTGTGCGGTAAATCCTCATTTGACACCCCCGGCGTCAGGAATAATCTTCTCGTCGGTTTTTATTTCGCCTTCGATTAAGCCGTCGCTGATTCGGATAATTCTCTTTGCGTGATGAGCAATAGCAGCGTCGTGTGTTACGAGAATAATAGTAAGACCCTGTTCTTTATTAAGCTGCTGGAAAAGATGCAGGATTTCCTCGCTGGTATGCGAATCAAGATTTCCTGTCGGCTCATCAGCGAGGAGAATTGACGGATTATTTATCAGCGACCTTGCAATCGCGACTCTCTGCTGCTGACCGCCGGAAAGCTGAGATGGTTCGTGGTTCATTCTATCTGCCAATCCCAGACGGTTTAACATTTCTTCGGACCTTTGACGGGCCTGATGGTCTGAGAGATGTTCGGTGCTGTAAGACAGAGGCATCATCACATTGTCCAGCGCACTTGTTCGGGGCAGCAGGTTAAAGTTTTGGAAGACGAATCCTATTCTGCTGTTTCGCAGCAATGCGCGACCATCGGCGGACAAGTGAGATATGTCATGTCCGTCCAGAAGATACTGGCCTGAAGTCGGGTGGTCGAGACATCCGAGAATATTCATTAAAGTGCTTTTGCCTGAACCTGAAGCGCCCATAAGCGCGACAAGCTCGCCCTTTTCAATGGTAAACGAAACACCCTTGAGCACCGGCACATCTATGTCGCCCAAGAAATATGTTTTGTATATATCTTTCAATTCAAGCAACTGCATAATATTTTTTAATCCTAAAATTTATAATCATCCGATACCAATTTTATCTGCCTCTACCGGTGCTACCGGTGCTGCCGGTGCTGCCACTGCTTCCACTTCGTGACCTTCTTATCTGTGGAACGAATGGATTAGTAGTGCCGCTATCAGCAGTCTGCTTAGCCTGCTGGCCGGTAATAACCTGGAGGCCTTCTTTAAGCTCGTCGCCACTGGCTTCTGTTTTTGAGCCGTCACTTGGGCCGAGTTTAATCTTAATCGGGCGCACATAAGAGCCTTGCTGTGTCCAAACGACACCTTCAGCAGCGTCGGAGCCTTTTTCGCCTTGAGAAACATTTCTAAATTCCGATGCGATTTCTTCTGTCTTTGGCGACCATCGCAGAGCAGCGTTGGGAACCAGCAAAACATTTTTGCTGTTGCTCACCACAAACCGGACGTTCGCCGTGAGATACGGGAATAACTTTCCACTGGAATTATCAGTAATGACCTCAACAGTGTAAGTGACAACGTTTTGTGTCATTGTGGCGTTAAAACGAATTTTGCCCACGGTACCGTTAAAGACTTCGCTGGGATAAGCGTCAACTGTAAAAGTTACTGCCTGACCCTGATGAATATTTCCAATATCAGTTTCGTTGACAGATACCCAGACCTGCATACGCTTAAGGTCTTTGGCAATCAGAAACAGACTTGGGGCATTAAGGCTTGAAACAACAGTCTGACCGATATTAACCCTACGGTCTATAATAACACCTTTGACCGGCGATTTGATTGTGCAGTAATCTAGATTTGTTTTCGCCCTGTCAAGAGTTGCCTGGGAAAGCGCCACATTTGCTTTGGCAGTATCAAAGGCAGATTTGTAAGCGTCGTAGCTGCTTTCGGCAAGCGCTTCGGACGGGCCGAGTTTTTGAGCGCGAGCCCAGTCGCGATCGGCCTGATATAATTTCGCGTTGGCCTCGGAGAGTTGAGCTGTGGCCAGCGCTACGTCCGCTGCATAAAGAGAGTCGTTTATTTTAGCCAGAACCGTGCCTTCTTCCACGATCGAGCCGTAATCAACTGTATTGCCGTCTTTATCTTTGCCGAAATAATCGATTCTCCCGGCAACCTGCGCGCCAACATCTACAACTTCCTCAGGCTCCACAGTGCCGGTAGCGCTGATAGTGATTAACAGGTCGCCCTGTTTTACTTTGGCGGTGCTGTAAGAAGTCGCCTGTCCGTTTGTGGAATGGCGAGTGCTGATAAAGCCGATAAGAATTAACACGACAATCGCAATTATGGTTATTTTAATTGAACGCTTCATACTAATACCTCATTTCAGAATTTTCTGGAGAATCTGTGTTCTGGTCGGTAAGTTCGCCAGCTTCGATTAGACGCCTGATTTCGCGAAGACCTGCCAGAGAAAAACGTGTGACATGGTCAGCCATCGTCTCGACATTGAAATTTTCAAACGGCAAGCCTGTTTTAATGCCAGCCTGGTCAAATAACTTCCTGTTCCGTTCATGAAGCATCACATTGGTGCATTGCGCCATAACGCTCATCTGACAAAACTGTATCTGTTTTTCAGAAGCGCGCGTGCCCAACAGTTCGCGTATTATACGGCCAAATTCCTGCCGCAGCGGTTCGATAGACTCGCGTATAACCTCGGCCAACAAACCTGTCGGATTAGCAAGCTCTTTCGACATAATCTCAAACTCATAATTTTTGGAATAAGCAAAACGCTGCATAACGGCAAAAACTCTTCCGCGAAAACGCTCTTCGGGAGGGGCGTTTGGAGAAATTCCTCCGTCCGGCGGATAAGCCTCTAAAGATTTGTGAAACGCCAGGCGCCAGGATTCAACATACAAAGCTTCCTTGTCGCCAAAATGATAATTTACGGCCGCGACGTTTGTGCCGGCCAGTTCGGAGATATCAGCAATTGTCGCATCCCTGTAACCTTTTTCTGCAAACACCTGGCAGGCGCTTTCCAGCAGCCGCTGACGTGTTCGAACATCCTGTTTTTTTACTGCTTCCATGTTATTATTCTCCTAAATAGTCTAATGTATATTTTAAATGCTCATTTAAAATATACATTTAATCACTGATTTTGTCAATAAATTTCCGATTTTTTGTTAAAATAGGCAAAAAACCAATAAAAACATCATTTTTGACAGAGTATTAAACATATCACAGTTATCGACTGATAGTATGTGCAAAATAACGAAAATGGGTAACTTAAAAGTCGGTAAAAACCTTATTTTTTGCGTAAAAAAAACCCTGCCATTTTTTATGGCAGGGCGGCCGAATATTGAGTATCCGGTAGAGAATAATTACTCGTTCGTTCCCGGTTTTTTAATCGGCAGGACACCGGCAAGTTCGCCGATGACGTTGACCAGCTCACAATCCGAAGGGATGACAATCTTTGCGTTGTTCTTCAAAGCCTTTTCGACCATTTCAAGTTTTCTAAGAATCTGGGCGTTGCCGATGAAATATTTATTGGCGGCATCATTGACGAGCCTAATGGCCTCGGCTTCGCCTTCGGCGGCGAGAATTTTTGCCTGTCTTATGCCTTCGGCTTTCTTAATCTCGGCGCGTTTTTGGCCGTCGGCTTCTCTTTCCATCGCATTGGCAAAATCGAGAGCGGCTACTTTTTCGTTCTCGGCCTTGACGACCTTGTTCATCGTTTCCTGAACATCTTTTGGCGGGTCGATTTCCTTCAACTCGGTCCGAACAATTTCCATGCCCCAGTTTCCAGTTTCCTTTGCCAGTGTGGAAAGAAGCTCG
Organism: Phycisphaerales bacterium; assembly: GCA_003142595.1. GTDB lineage: Bacteria > Planctomycetota > Phycisphaerae > Sedimentisphaerales > UBA12454 > UBA12454. The sequence continues at coordinate 177,101 of PLMU01000013.1, read as the reverse complement.
CCGTTGATTTTGTCTCTTTCGCTGTTGGCGGATTTAAGCGTCAATGTGCCTATAATGTTTCTCAGGGTTGTTCTGGCAAGATTGACAATCTGCCACTGATAGTTATAGACATTGTATTGAGAACTTTTAACGCATTCCTCATCGGGTTTGACTTTATAGTAAACCTGCGCATCAACCTTGGCGTTAAGATTATCGTTGGTGATAATCTCCTGAGGCTGAGCATCGACCATTTGCTCGGTAATATTCACCTGAACCATTCGCTCTACTCCGGGAAAAACCCAGTTAAAGCCGGGGGAAGCAAATCTGTTGTATTTACCGAATCTTTCGATAAGTCCCCTGTGCGTAGGACGAACGATTCTTATGCCGGAGAGGAAAAGAAAAACGACAACACCAATTGGAATAGCCCAAACCATAACAACCTCCATTTCATTATATTTTATAAACCTGTACGAATTCCACGAGGTGCCCCTCAATGAATCAGGAGTAATTATAGCTTTTAAAGGAGAGAGGGCAAATGGAAAAGGAAATAAAAAACAGTTGAAATTTTGCGGGATTTGTGGAGAATACGCGAAATATATTAATTGGAGCAATAATGGAAAATCATCGTTTAAGCAGAATTAAAAAGAAACGCAAGAGCGGATTTCTGAACAGAATGCGATCGCCGGGCGGCAGGAAAGTTCTCAGAAGAAAAAGACGTGCCGGCAGGTCATTAACGCTTAGGAAATAGGCGCTTACAGAAAATTGAACAGGGAAACCCTTCGACAGGCCCAGGGCAGGCAGGCTGGGGAATTTTGCCGAAAGGCAAAAATGAGGGTGTTGGGATTCGAACCCAAGACCTATGCATTAAAAGTGCATTGCTCTACCAGCTGAGCTACACCCTCAATAGAAAATAGATAGCCGAAAGTTGAATTTCGATATACCCGAATTTGGGGTACTTTACAGGCAACCGGCAGAATTTGCAAGAACGATTTGAAGGGGGTTATTTTTCCGCTAATTCGCTCAATGTCGAAAGTTTTCCGCGTATTTCATCGGCCATCCTGCTGTTTGGGAACCCTTTGATAATCTCCTGACCTGCAACGAGAGCATCGGCCCACTGCTTTTCACTTACGGCAAGTGAAAAACGGACACCAAGATTGTGCAATTTGTTTTTAAAGACTTCGCTGGCGGCTTCCTGCAGAGCCAATCCTTCGCTGGGAGTAAGGTATAAATCAAGCTCTTTAAGAACCATAATACTTCCATCGGTATCTTCTTTTTTTACCGCTTCGTCCCAATCGGCCAGAAGCCGGCGTTTTCGCTGCTCTTTCTTTTCGATAAGTTTTTGCTTGAGGGCTTTGCCTTTATCGAGGTCAGAATATTGTTTTATGAAAGTTTCAATCTGAATGCTGGCAGCGGCCCATTGCCACTGGTCGAGCAGTTCGTCGATATATTTTTCAATCTGGCTTGTCCTGCCCTGTTCGGTCGCGTCCTGGTAATTGTCGGCGGTCATCTTAAGCTCTTCGGCCAGCGTTTTGTACTCCGCTCTGCGGGCGATATCTTCAATCATCGCATAAGTGGCTTTGAAGTCCTGCTGATGAAGCTTTTCCATTACCGCGGTGCGAAGATACTGATAGTTCATATCACGATAGACAATGCTTTTCACAGTTTCACTGAGCTTAATGTCGCGGGTTGTCCGTTCGAGCAGTTCTTTGCTCGCCGTCACAGAATTGGTTAACTGTTCAAAATACTGCTGATTAAGGGTCAGGATATTAACTAACTGATGGAGCAGGAAAATAATTGCAAATACACCGACTGCCGCGGCGAGAAAAACCAGCATAATAAAACTGCCGTTGAAAAACGGAAGTGCCTGGGCAAGAACCCATACTACCATTGCAATTGCCGCCAGACCTGCGAAAAGCAGGTGCCACTGAATAAGCCAAAATGTTTGAGGCAGTTTTGCTCTCATAATCTATTCTCCGTTAAGTTAGTATAGTAATGATACAATCAGTTATGTTTATCTGCAAGAACAACCTGACAGGTTTTGTGTGCACTTTCCGCAACAGGTCTGCAAATTTCGCATAGAACTTAATCTTAAAGTATGAAGCGAAAGCAGCGACTCTTTGAAGAAAAACGGCGGTTTTTAAAGCTATCGGCCGGCAAAAAAGTTATCAGACGATAATGGCATATATTTTGCAGTTATTTTCCAATAAGGACACACTGTAACCGCAGGATGCTTGAAGAAGAAGATTATTCGCCTTGGACGGAGGTAGAAAGGGTGAAAGATATGGATATTCCTGCATTTGAAGCCAAACTAAAAGAACTCCTGGATGAAATCTCAGATGTACCTAACAGTCAGGGCAAAAAGCTCTTACTGCTGACTCAAAAAACAAAGCCAATCAGTCAGAAGTTGAATAATACTGAAACCATAGAAGAATCGCTGGAGCATCTTCGGCTGATTTTGAAGTATCTGCTTTTTGATGTGGAGGCGACACGTCGGGAAAACTCATACCTCCGCAAAATGCTTGAAAATCAGGAAGGCTGACAGGTTTCTATCGGAACATAACAAGGCAAAGCCAAAGCCCGTCATGACGGGCTTTTTTTATGCAAATATCCGCATTTTTTTGACTCCAATACTCAAAGCCACCCTCGTTTTTTGTCGATAAATAGGGTGAGATACTATATCCTGCCGAAGGAAATGAACAATTAGCCGGCAGGAACATATATAATAGAATGTCTTTACAGTGATAAGGACTATGCTAAAATAGATATGGCAAAATAAAGTTTAGATACGCAACTCTGCGGAAAAAGGGGTAATTATGTTTGAACGTTTTACAGATAGAGCAAGAAAGGTAATGGCCCTGGCCAATCAGGAGGCCCAGCGGTTCAACCATGAATATATCGGAACAGAGCATATTCTTCTTGGTCTTGTGAAGGAAGGTTCCGGCGTGGGGGCGAATGTTTTGAAAAACCTCGACGTCGATATCAAGAAACTAAGACTGGAAGTAGAAAAGCTTGTAAAAAGCGGGCCTGATATGGTCAGTATGGGCAAACTGCCGCATACGCCGCGGGCCAAAAAAGTTATCGAATTCGCAATCGAAGAAGCAAGGTCTCTTAACCATAATTATATCGGCACGGAACATCTGCTTTTGGGACTGCTTCGTGAAACCGAAGGCGTTGCGGCGCAGGTATTGATGAACTTGGGTTTGAAACTCGAAGACGTCCGCCAGGAAGTTCTTAACCTGCTGGGCGCCGGAGTTGAAAATAGTATGCCGTCGCTCGATATGAAAATGGATCCGATGGCGTCCAAGCAGCAGAAAAGCCGAACGCCGGCTCTCGATAGTTTCGGCAGAGACCTTACATTACTTGCCGCTGAGGGCGAGCTTGACCCTGTCATCGGCAGAAAAATCGAAATTGAAAGACTTATCCAGATACTTTGCAGGAGAACGAAGAACAACCCGGTTCTCATCGGCGAAGCGGGCGTAGGCAAAACAGCGATTGTCGAAGGTCTTGCACAGAAAATCACCGACAAGAAGGTGCCCGAACTGCTGCGCGATAAAAGAATAGTATCGCTGGACCTTGCACTGATGGTGGCCGGCACAAAATACAGAGGTCAGTTTGAGGAAAGAATCAAAGCTGTTATCAACGAAGTTAAACGCGCGAAAAATGTCGTGCTGTTTATCGATGAGCTTCATACTCTTGTCGGAGCAGGCGGAGCGGAAGGCGCAATTGACGCGTCCAATGTTTTGAAGCCCGCATTGTCACGCGGCGAAGTTCAGTGCATAGGCGCAACGACTTTCGATGAATACCGAAAATATGTGGAAAAAGACGCTGCTTTGGAACGCAGGTTCCAGACAATAGTTGTCGAACCGCCAAACCAGGATGAAACGCTGGAAATCCTTAAAGGATTGCGCGACCGTTATGAGGCACATCACCGCGTAAGCTTCAGCGACGAGGCGCTCAACCAGGCAGTCGAACTATCCAGCAGATACATAACAGGCAGATGTCTGCCGGATAAAGCGATAGATGTTATCGACGAGGCAGGAGCCTGTATCCGTCTGAAAAATATGACTACTCCGCCGGACATCGCGGAGATTGACAAGCGAATCGAAAAAATGCAGATGGAAAAAGACGAGGCAGTAAAGGGCGCCGATTATGAAAAGGCCGCGGCCCTTCGCGACCAGTGCCAGAAACTGCTGGATGAAAAATCTGAAATACAGCAAAAATGGTATGACCAGAATAAGGACAGCACCGGCGTTGTCGATGTTGAAACGATAGCCGAAGTCGTCAGCAAGATGACAGGCGTGCCGCTTACCCGACTTGAAAAACACGAGACACAAAGACTGCTTGAACTCGAAAGCGAACTGCACAAACGTGTTGTCAGCCAGGAAGAAGCAGTCACAGCAATCGCGAAATCCGTTCGCAGAGGCCGCAGCGGCCTGAAAGACCCGAACCGTCCAATGGGCTCGTTTATATTCATCGGACCAAGCGGCGTTGGAAAAACACTGCTTGCAAGGGCGCTGGCGGAATTTATGTTCGGCGACGAAGATGCTCTTATTCAAATCGATATGAGCGAATATATGGAGAAACATAATGTCAGCCGGCTCGTAGGCGCACCTCCGGGATATGTAGGATATGAAGAAGGCGGACAACTGACAGAACGAATCAGACGCCGGCCATACGCGGTGCTACTGCTCGATGAAATCGAAAAGGCCCATCCGGATGTATATAATATGCTGCTGCAGATTATGGAAGAAGGCAGACTGACAGATAGTTTCGGCAGACATATAGATTTCAAAAACGTCATCCTGATTATGACCAGCAATATCGGTGCAGACCTTATCAGGAACCAGTCAGGTTTCGGATTCGGCAAACGCACCGCGGAAGCGAATTACGAGAAAATGAAAGATATGCTCCAAAAAGAAGTGGAACGCCACTTCAGGCCGGAGTTTCTTAACAGGCTCGATGACGTTATCGTGTTCCATGCACTGACACGCGAAGACCTTACCACGATTGTCGAGTATGAGCTTAAGAAAGTATTCAAGCGTCTTGTAAAGCAGGGCTATCGACTCGATATCAGCCAGGCAAGCAAAGAGTTCCTTATTGAGAAGGGCTATAATCCTGAGTTTGGAGCCCGTCCACTGCGGCGTGCGATAGAAAGATATATCGAAGATGCGCTAAGCGAAAATATACTCAAAGGCGAGCTTAAGAACAAAAACGTCATCAAGATTGACGTCAAGGACGAAGATAGTCTGAAATTTGAAGGTCTGCTGGAAGAAAGACCCAAGGCCGAACCTGTTGCCGCAGCACCGGAACCGGATAGTCAGACAGAAGGAACGTAATGTAATAAAATCAAATATAAAAACGCATATAAAAACGCAAAATCCCGCACCTAAGTAATTTCAGGTGCGGGATTTTTTTTGTTATTTCTACAATCTTTCGTATTTAATGACGGCGCGGTAGAGGCCGTTGATTCTTGAGCCTTCGACCATCATCGGCGAATATTTCTCGTTTCGCGGCTGAAGCCTGACCATATTTTCAGTCTCAAAGAAAATTCGTTTAAATGTAGTTTCGTGGGGTATTGCCAATCTGACAAAACAATCATCTCCATTTCTTACCTCAATAGCAGGCGAAACAATTACGATGTCACCCTGCACAAACTTCGGTTCCATCGAGTCTCCGACAATCCTCACACCGAAAGCATGCGGGTCATCAATGTCCGGACATCGCACATAATCATCCGCGAAACCTGCCGGATAATCCAGGTCATCAAAATCGACAGGATAGCCGGCGGCTACACGGTTTATAATCGGTATCAATTTGCCGGGCTCAGTTTTGGAAACGCTCTTGTCAATCTGCAGGTCGCTTTTGGATATCATGTCGTTGATATCTGTGCCTTTGATTTTTTTGTCCATTAAAGTTCTCACCAGTTTTCGCCATCGCTGATTTTCAGATTCGCAAGCCTCGAACTGCTGACGAACATCGGCAGACATTCTGCCGAGATTGGCAGCGTGCCGAAGTGTGCCGGGAGGAAATTGCAGAGCATCCTCGAGTTTGCGGAGAAGCTCGTCGCTGGGCGGATTTTTTACTTTGCCTGTTTCTATCGTTGACAGGTAAGGCTTGGAAAAACCTGTTTTTGCACTTACTTCGTCAAGCGTTACATTTAATTCGTGCCGTCTTTTTCGAATTATCTGGCCTAAAGACATTTTTGCTCCCTTAAAAATATTACCAATAAATTTGTTCTATAATTATATAACTTATTCAAATAATATACAATTTTTTTATTTTAACAACAATTTTTTATATAAAAAACAGTTTGTTTGATTTATAACATGTTGCAGGATAAGGAATTATAGTAAATTTGGCCGATTTTGAGTCGGACAAGGGCGATTGTTAATATAATTTTATGCCTAAACCTAAGAACTCAGAGGCAAACAGCAGGTATTTATTCGGCAGCGGCAGATATTATTTTACTTGATATAAAAATCAGACAGTATGTATAATGTCCGGAATAATTTTTCATACCGCATCTATGAATTAAGATGCTTGATATAGGGTATGTATCTACTCTGAAGAAAGTGAGGTGTGTATCAGAAGAAAGAAAAGATGATAATTCCACAAGGGATTGTTTATTGTAAAGATAAAATTAAATGTTTAGTTATCAGTTTAAGCTAAGGAGTGAAAAATGAAAAAATTAATGGTATTAGTTACATTGTGCCTCATTGCAGCAATCGTAGTTCCGGTGTTCGCAGCGGAAAAGCCGGCAGCAAGCAAGTCAACAACCGCAGCGGCAAAAGAGGAAACAGTTAAAGGCAAAGTCATGGTCGTAAAGGACAAAGAAGGTAAAGTCACAGAAATTATGCTGCATGTCGGCGAAGTAAAATACATGGTAACCCTCAATGAGGAAGGCAAAAAGCTTGAAGCTCTGGACGGCAAAGAAGTAAAGGCTACCGGTACAGTTGTTACCAAGGGGACAGTAAAATCGATTACAGTTACTAAATTTGAAGAAGTAAAAGCAGCGCCAAAGGAAGCACCAAAGAAATAGAAAATTAATTATCTTCAGTTAATTTCAGGTTTCTACACTGCTATTAAGGTGGTGTAGAAACCTTTTTTATTGCAGATTTCCAGCGATATGATTAATCGCTTGTGTCGAGGATGCTCATAAAGGCTTTTTGCGGGATTTGCACGCTGCCGATGTTTTTCATTCTTTTTTTGCCTTCCTTTTGTTTTTTCAGCACTTTCATTTTGCGCGTAACATCGCCGCCGTAGAGTTTTGCGGTTACGTCTTTTCTGAAGGCCTTTATGGATTCGCGAGCGATGATTTTACCGCCGATGGCGGCCTGAAGCGGTATTTCAAACTGATGACGGGGGATTGCCTTTCGTAATTTCAGCAGCAGTTTTCTGCCGCGGGCTTCAGCGTTTGAACGATGAACGATGAGACTTAAGGCGTCGACAGGTTCTTTATTGATGAGTATTTCAATTCTGACAAGGTCTGCAGCCTCAAAGCCGATAAGCTCATAGTCCATTGTAGCGTAACCTCTGCTGATGCCTTTGAGCTGGTCGTAAAAATCATAGACGATTTCTGCAAGCGGGGCGCGGAACTCCATCATAACACGGGTAATACTTATGTAATCGGTCTTTAAGAGCACACATCTTCGCTGCTCTGCAAGCTGCATAATTCCACCGATACTATCTTTGGGTGTGATAATTTCAAGTTTTACTATCGGCTCGCGCAGCTCTTCTATTTTTGTAGGCTCTGGAAGCTGACTTGGCGAATCGACTCTTACTGTTTCGTTATCAGTTGTGAGGATTTCGTAAGTTACGGTCGGGGCGGTCTGAACGACTTCGATATCGTTTTCGCGTTCAAGACGCTCCTGTATGATTTCCATATGCAGCATTCCGAGAAAGCCGCAGCGAAAACCAAAGCCGAGTGCCGGGCTGTTTTGCGGGAAGAATGAGAAACTCGCGTCGTTGAGCGCAAGTTTTTCAAACGCTGTGCGAAGATGATTGTAATCAGTATTATTGCCGGGATAAAAATCGCTGAAAACCATCTGCTGTGGCTTTTTGTAGCCGTGCAATGGCGTTTCGGCAGGGTCGGCGAACAGGGTGATAGTGTCGCCTATCGTAACGTCTGAAAGAGTTCTAATATTGGCGATAACGTAACCGACTTCTCCGGGGCCGAGCGAATCTATTTTTTTCATCGATGGGGTGAATTTGCCGAGTTCGGAAATCTGATAACTTCTGCCGGCACCCATCATTTTGATTTTCTGACCGTGCTGAAGAGTTCCCGACATAACTCTGATGTAACAAATAACGCCTCTGTAATCGTCGAAATGACTGTCAAAAATCAGGGCTTTGATGTGCGGGTCATCGTCCTGCTTTGGCGGCGGCATAAGCGTAACTATCGCATCGAGCAGTTCGTCGACGCCTTTGCCGCTTTTTGCGCTGATGTAAAAACATTGGTTTTTATTTATGCCGAGGGTGTGCTCGATTTCCTCAGCGACAACCTGCGGTTGAGCGGCGGGCAGGTCAACTTTGTTGATGACCGGAATAATTTCAAGGTTGCAATCGATGGCCATATACGCGTTTGCGAGAGTCTGTGCTTCGACGCCCTGGGTAGCATCGACAACGAGAATCGCGCCTTCGCAGGCGGTCATTGAACGTGAAACTTCGTAATGAAAATCGACGTGGCCGGGGGTGTCGATGAGGTTAAGCATATAATCTTTACCTTCATGATGATAGTTCATCATAACGGCTGAGGCCTTGACAGTGATTCCGCGCTCGCGCTCAATGTCCATAGTGTCGAGCATCTGGTCCTTGAATTCCCGCTGGCTGACAGTGCCGGTCATTAGCAGGAGCCTGTCGGCCAGAGTGCTTTTACCGTGGTCGATATGAGCGATAATACAGAAATTTCGTATATTGTTTATATCCATTTGTCGTTTTAGCTAAATTTATAATCCTATAATATAACTACTCGATGCATTTAAAGCAACCCCGAATGATTTTCAGTCCGGCTGGGCGAAATCGCACAAGACGCTGTCGGCTATCGGCAGGGCAATTTTAGTCAGGCTTAAATACCCATTTTTCAATTGCAGAAGATTTAATTTCAGATTTTTTTCTATCGAGTCTTTAAAAAGTTCAAAAATGTCAAAACCAGTTTTCTGTTTGTAATCTGTCAGGTTTATCCCCTTAATTAAACGCAAGCCAAGCACCGCGGCCTGAGAGGCCTTTTCAACCGGACTTATCTTAATACGTTCTGAAATAGGATTTTTATCATTTTCGATACATCCCGTTAGAGACGATAAATTTTTGGAGTTAGATGGTATCGAAGACCGATGTGTCTCTAATGGGATACATTCAATATATTTATCGATGTCGCTGATATTTTCAGTTCTCCAATCCGGGATATAACTTGCGGCGGCAGGGCCGATTCCAATGTAAAAATCATTTTTCCAGTATGTCAGATTGTGCCTGCACTGAAAGCCCGGCTTTGCGAAGTTTGAAATTTCGTAGTGCTCAAAGCCGGCGCCGCCGAGGATTTCAATCGCTGTTTCATACATTTTTCTATCAAGTTCCTTACTCACAGTTTTTATTTGGCCGGCGGATTTGGTTTTTTCCAGCGGCGTGTTTTTTTCATAAGTAAGGCTATATGCGCTTATATGTGTAACACCGGTTTCTATAGTCTTTTTCAAATTCTGCCGCCAGGTTCGCAGGATTGAGCCAGGGATTGCGAAAATCAAATCAATACTGATATTTTCAAACCCCGCCTGCTTTGCTGAATTTATTATTTGGTCAATTTTTTCAACGCTGTATCTTCTGCCGAGAAAATCGAGTTCCTTCTGCGCAAAGGATTGCACACCGATAGAGATGCGATTGACACCGAGCGATTTTAGATTAGTCAGTAAATTTTCATTAGCGTCGGCAGGATTAATTTCGACTGTAAACTCTTCGGCATTGCCTGTCAGTTTGACAATCTCCGAAAGAAAGTCGCAGAGCATTTGAGCGCCGATGGAAGCGGGGCTGCCGCCGCCGATATACAAAGTATTAACTGGTTTTTGAAAAGAAGATTTTTTAAGCTCCGTAATTTCGGCGTCTAAAAGTTTTCCGACATCAAACTCCTGCGGGGACTTTGAGTAAAAGCCGCAGTAGGCGCATTTGGTTTTGCAGAAAGGAATATGGATATAAACGGATTTTGGCAAATTTTTATTGACCATAATATCTATCAACTAAAAAGGCGGCAATAAAAGGCCGCCTTTTTTACGGGTGAGTGACGGGGTTTGAACCCGCGACCCCTAGAACCACAATCTAGTGCTCTGCCAGCTGAGCTACACCCACCGTTAAGCTCTAACCCCCGGCAAAGCCAGGGGTTAGAGGTCAATATTAATTTTTAACTGCTGCTTGGGCCGCTGCGAGTCTTGCAATCGGCACCCTGAATGGCGAGCATGATACATAATTCATACCAACTTTATGGCAAAATTCAATACTTGCCGGTTCGCCGCCGTGTTCGCCGCAAATTCCGACTTCGAGGTTCTTGCGGGTTTTTCTGCCGCGTTCGATACCGATTTTAATCAGTTCGCCGACGCCAATTTGGTCGATACTCTGGAACGGGTCGCCGGGCAGAATCTTTTTGCTGATGTAATCCGGCACGAAACCGCCGATATCGTCACGCGAGAAGCCGAAAGTCATCTGTGTCAGGTCGTTTGTGCCGTAAGAGAAAAATTCAGCGACTTTTGCGATTTCACCTGCGACAAGAGCGGCTCTTGGAATCTCAATCATTGTGCCGAACATATAGCGAATCTTTTTGACGCCGGTCTTTTTGCAGACTTCGGCGTAAACTTCATTAATAATCTGCTGCTGGAATTCGATTTCCTTTACATCACAGACGACCGGAATCATAATTTCCGGATACGGTTTCTTTCCGTCCTTTAGCAATTCAGCGGCAGATTCGAAAATAGCCTTTATCTGCATTCTGCTTACTTCCGGATAAGTGATGCCGAGCCTTACGCCGCGGTGTCCCATCATCGGGTTCGATTCGTGCAGAGAATCGGCACGCTTGTTAAACTCATCAGCGTTGATGTTAAGGTCTTTTGCGAGGGCTGCGCGTTTGGCGGCGTCCTGTGGAACAAATTCATGCAGCGGCGGGTCAAGCAGCCTTATTACTACCGGCAGGCCGTCCATCGCTTCGAGTGTTCCTTTTATATCTTTCTTAACGAAAGGATAAAGCTCATCGAGAGCTTTTTGCCTCTCGGCAAGGGTATTGCTCATAATCATTTTGCGAAGCAGGAACAACGGCTGGTCTGCGCCTTTACCGTAGAACATATGTTCTGTTCTGAAAAGACCGATGCCTTCTGCGCCGAACTGTCTTGCATTGGCGGCGTCAGCGGGCGTTTCGGCATTGGTGCGAATACCAAGCGTTCTGACCGAATCGCAAATTTTCAAAAAGTCATTGAATGCCTTATTTTCCTTCGATGCGTCCATCATCGTTAATTGACCTTCATAGAACACACCCTTCGTTCCGTTGAGCGTAATCCAGTCGCCTTCGTTCATAACCTTGCCTGCGACGTGAAGCTGCTTTTTGGCGTAATCGACTTCTATCGCACCGCAGCCGACGATACAGCACTTGCCCCAGCCGCGAGCAACCAGAGCGGCGTGACTTGTCATACCGCCGCGAGCGGTCAAGATGGCCTGTGCGGCACGCATACCTTCGACGTCTTCCGGATTTGTTTCTTCACGGACGAGAATAACGTTCTTGCCCTGTTTTTTCCATTCGACTGCATCGACAGCATTGAAAACGATTTGGCCGCATGCGCCGCCCGGACCTGCAGGCAGACCTTTTGCAAGTGCTTTGTGTGTTTTTTCAGCAACCGGGTCGATAATCGGATGCAGAAGCTCATCAAGCTGAGAAGGCGTAACACGCATAACAGCCATTTCCTTTGTGATGAGTTTTTCTTTCAGCATATCAACAGCCATCTGGACAGCGGCAGGGCCGTTACGTTTTCCGACTCGGCACTGGAGCATAAAGAGCCTGTTGTTTTCGATTGTGAACTCGATATCGAGCATATCACGATAATGCTTTTCGAGCTTTTGCTGAATCGCGTTCAATTCCTTGTAGGCTTTCGGCATTTTCTTTTCGAGCGATACTTCTGTTTTATTGTGTTCGCTCTTTGAAGATTCGTTTACAGGTCCCGGAGTCCTTGTACCTGCGACGACGTCTTCGCCCTGTGCGTTGACGAGATATTCGCCGTAGAATTTATTTTCGCCGTTGCCTGGGTTTCTGGTGAAAGCAACGCCTGTTGCGCTTGTTTCGCCTAAATTACCGAAAACCATCGACTGAACGTTAACTGCAGTACCCCATTCGTCTGGAATGCCTTCAATTCTTCTGTATGAGATGGCTCTTTTGCCGTTCCACGATGAGAACACAGCATCGATACCGCCCCAAAGCTGCTTGTTGGCGTCGTCCGGGAATTCCTTGCCGAGAACTTCTTTAATTGTTGCCTTGAATTTTGTGCAGAGACCTTTCAAATCTTCGGTCGTCATTTCGGTGTCGGTTTTGTAGCCTTTCTGTTTTTTGAGCTGGTCCATAATTCTGTCGAGCTGTTTGCGGATGCCCATATCATCGGCAGGCTCAATACCGGCGGCCTTTTCCATAACGACGTCGCTATACATCATCAGCAATCTGCGATAGGCGTCGTAGACAAATCTTTCATCGCCGCTGAGAGCGACCAGACCTGGGATTGTTTTTTCGGTAAGACCGACATTGAGAACGGTCTCCATCATTCCGGGCATACTGCTTCTAGCGCCGCTGCGAACGGAAACAAGCAATGGGTTTGTTGTTCCGCCGAATTTTTTGCCCATTATCTGCTCGACTCTTGCGAGAGCTTTTTCCACGTCAGCTTTTAGAGTTGTCGGATACTTCTTTTTATTTTTATAAAAATAAGTGCAGACTTCAGTAGTGATAGTAAAGCCCGGCGGGACCGGCACACCGAGGCTTGCCATTTCGGCAAGATTAGCTCCCTTGCCGCCGAGGAGTTCCTTCATCTTTGCGTTACCTTCGGCTTTACCGCCGCCGAAAAAGTAAACCATTTTCATACTTTTAGCCATTTCTTTAAATCTCCTAAAATAATTGAAGTAGCCCTATAAAGGCTGTTAAACAAATTATACTGTAGAAACAAATTGAGGCGCATAAGTATAAGGATAGGCAAAACGGCTGTCAATGATTAAAAGTATGTCTACAAAAGTGGAGAATCAGGCCGTATTTTAATCTTTTTGAGGCTCATAAAACCGCTGATAACAGTAATAGAAATCGTAATCAGGTAAGTAATAGTTGTAAACCAATAACCCCAGGCAGGTGTCTGGACATGGGCCATTTTTACAAGGACCGTTCCAACGGCAAAAGCCTGGACGAACATCTTAATTTTGCCGGATAAAGTGGCGGGGAATTTAATGCCTCTCGATTCACTCCAGTGCCGCAGAATTGTAACTAAGGTTTCTCTTGCGATTATTATTGCCGCAAAACCCCATTGGATTATGGCAAGCTGAAATTTAGTTAAATTAAAAAGCTTCGGCTGGCCAATAAGAGCAAAAACGATGAAAGCGCCGCATATTAGAACTTTGTCGGCAAGGGGGTCAACCATTCTGCCGAATTTGCTTGTTACATTAAGTTTTCTGGCAATTGGTCCGTCGATTATATCGGTAAGACCGGCGATAAGAAAAATTACAAAAGCGACATCAAGATAAAATGATGTGTCACGATTGGCCGCCAAGCCTGGCTCAAGAAAAATCATCACCAGAAAAATCACCGCAAGCACAAGTCTGCCGCCGGTCAGGATGTTTGGTATCTGCTTCCACATAGGATATAAAAGGTAGAATATAGAATATAGAGTTAAAAATCAAATCTTTTCTGCGAGCAAATCGTAGTCTTTGAAGTCTGTTATTTTGGCCTTTATAAAACTGCCGGGCGGGTCGGTGCAGTTGTCAATAAGGCAAATGCTGTCAATATGGGGGGCTTGGCCGTAGTATCTGCCAATGGCGGGCTGGCCGGGCTGGTTTTCGTCAATAAGACATTCGATAATCTGGCCTTTGCGGGATTGATTTTTCTCGAAAGCTATCTGCTGCTGGGCGAGCATAATCGAATCGCTTCTTTCTTCTTTGATTTTCTGTGGAATCCGGCCGGACAACTGGGCGGCCTTTGTGCCTTCTTCAGGCCAGAAAGCAAAGCAGCCCAAAGCGTCGAAACGAACCTGCTTGACAAAATCCAAAAGCTCTTTGAATTGCTGGTCTGTTTCGCCGGGAAAACCGACAATTACAGTTGTTCTAAGAACAACGTTAGGAATTATTTTTCGAATATTTTCAATTAGAGCGGTTATTTTCTCTTTCGTATCAGGCCGGTGCATTGCATTTAGAATTTCGTTATTAATATGCTGAATCGGCATATCAATATAATGGACAACTTTTTTATTTTTTGCGATTGCCTCGATGAGTTCATCTGTTATGCCGGAAGGATTGAGATACATCGGCCGAATCCATTTGAGCTTGTCGATTTTTTCAAGTTCATTGATGATTTTTACAAGACCGTTTTTTTCATCGAGGTCTCGCCCCCAGTTGGCGCTGTCCTGAGCGATAATTGATAATTCCACAACGCCCGCATCGGCAAGCTGATTTGCTTCCGCGACAATGTCGTCCAGCGGTTTGCTTCTGAATTTGCCTTTTATTGCCGGGATTGTGCAAAACGAGCAGGACCTGTCGCATCCTTCGCTTATTCTCAGATACGACCAATGCGAAGGTGTTATCAGCAGCCTGTCAGTATCTTTTTGAATTGTATTTACCCAGTCGGCAGGGCTGGCGTAAAATTTCGCGGGATTTTCGCTGAAAAGATTTTCAATCACATTTACTATGTTGTCTCTTGCGCCCAGACAGACGACAGCGTCTATTTTTGGAAAGTGCTCAAGGAATTTTTCTTTTAATCTCTGGGGCAGACATCCTGCGACGACGATTTTTTTGATTTTTCCTTTACGTTTTTTTGCAAGAGTCTGGTTTATAACTTCAGTTGCCTCGTCAATTGCCGGCTTTATAAAGCCGCAGGTGTTGATTACAACGACATCTGCGTTATCGCTGTCCATATCGATAACAAAGCCTGCCTCGGCAATAAGTGCAAGCATTTTTTCCGAATCGACAACATTTTTCGGACAGCCCATCGCGATAAAACCCACAGAGCGGGATTTTTGTTCATTTTTGTTTACTATAGACACAATCGGGTTTCTTTCTTAAATTAGAGAATATATTATATTCGGTTATGTGAAAAAAGCGATTAGTTTATAAATGGCGATTAAATCTTTTTAAACGCGAGAGTGAAAACACTTCTTTTTTCCTTCATATACTTTCTTTCGTAGTTTGTGCCGACAAGTTCTTCATTCTTTGTACCGGCGGGTTTTACAAATTCAACTGGTTTTAATTTATCAGCGAAACTTTCGAAAACATTCTTCATCCATTGGTAATATTCAGCGTGGTCTGTGGCGATATTTATCAGGCCGTTTTTTTTCAGGCAGCGAATCATTTGCTCGACGTTTTTTGCGGAGACAAATCTTCTTTTGTGATGAGACCTTTTCGGCCAGGGATCTGGAAAATAAATATGGAAACACTCAACGCAATTATTCTTAATATGCTCGGATACAAAAAGAGCCGCTTCAGTTCGTATGATACGAACATTCCCCACGTCTCTTCGCCCCATTCTATCTACGATGTATTTGTAGAACTTGTTCGCCCATTCTATTCCAAGAAAATTAATCTGCCCAAAAGCGGTTGCCTGATTAACTAAAAAAGTGCCGCTACCTGAACCGATTTCAATATGCAGTGGCGCAGAACGTCCGAAAACGCCTGAAAAGTCGGTTTTGCCCTTTATATCTTCCTCTCGTAAGGCGATGTTTGGATAGTCTTTAAGGGGTTTTTTAGCCATCTATAACCATTTTTATATTCTTTTTAATAAATTTTTCAAACAGATGATTTTTTACGCGAAACAATAATTAAGTCAAGTTTTAAAAAAAACGATACATATTTTGTGGAACTATCGGACTGTTTACATCGTAAATACTTAAGAAAGAGAATTAGAAAGTTAGGCTTAAAATTATGATAAGGCCGATAAAATTACGAAGGAAACGAGTGCTGATTGATGTCGATACCCAGAAGGACTTTCTGGTTGCTTCTGGTTCAGCCTGCATAAAAAATCATCGCAGGGTTCTTATGAATATCCGGAGAGCTTACGCCTGGGCAAGAATAAAGCATATCAGAGTTGTTTCAACCGCACTGTGCAAAGCGAGCAGAAACGGCGACAATCTCTGCATTATCGGCAGAGAAGGCCAAAAGAAGGTTTCGTACACCCTTCGCCACAAGAGATTTATATTTGAGGCAGACAACTCCACAGACATCGCAAGAGACCTCTTTACCCGCTTTGACCAGATAATACTCAATAAGAGATGCGAAAACCCGTTCGATGAGCCAAGAGCCGAAAGACTGCTGACAGAGCTAAAAGCTGATGAGTTTATTGTAATCGGCGCAATAGCAGAAGGAGCAGTTGCGGCGACGGTTCTGGGTCTTTTGCAAAGAGGAAAAAGAGTGGTCGTTCTCACCGATGCGATTGGCGCAATTGACCGACACGCTGCTGATGTCGCGTTTCGGAAGATGAAAGCAAAGGGAGCGATTCTTGCTGAAACCAAAAATATAGCCGGCTCAACTCATCTTCACACAGCAGGAGTATGCGATTGCAAACTCTGTAAAGCTTCTGAAAAAGAAGAAAACCTCCAGACACAGACCAGCGCATAATTTACTTCCTGCCATTCTGGCGGTAAGTCGGATAATAGACATTTCTGAATACCTGTTTGTAAGTCTTTGCATATAAATAGGTTATATAAAATAACAGCTTTTATCCTCCTAATGGCACATTATTTGCATAATTAAGTTCAAGACAAAGACACTGTGACTATGGATAATGTAAAAGTATTAATTAATGGTTTTGACTGGGCCTGGCCGGATGCGGTCAGGCAGATTTTCAAAGCCCGAAGCGTGGAACTGCTGGCGGTCAAACGTGCCGATGAGGCGTTAAATGTGCTCCAGCAGAGGCGAATCCATACAGCTATTGTTGATATGGATTCGAAGATACTAAATGGGCTTAGTATGATAAAAATTATACGCAGCAGTTTTCCGCTGCTGCCCTGTATCCTGCTGGCTGACGGCGCAGAAGAAAAATTACTCTCGATGGCGCTGGAACTTGATGTGTTCAGCGTGATGAACAAACCTGTGGATATGCAGCTGCTTCAGAATCAGCTTCACAGGCTTTTTGTAAAAAGATATAACAGTAATTTATTTTATAGTTGAAAGGAATTAGGAAATGAAAATAAGACCGTTAGCCGACAAGGTGCTTGTCGAACGTATCGAGGCTGAAAGCAAAACTGCCGGCGGAATTGTCCTGCCGGATTCGGCAAAGGAAAAACCCCAAAGGGGCAAAATAATCAGCGTTGGCGAAGGAAAACTGCTCGAAGACGGCTCACGAAGTCAGATGCAGGTGAAAAAGGGTGATGAGGTGCTCTTTACGAGTTATGCCGGTAATGAAATGAAACTCGACGGCAAAGAGTATATCATTATGGATGAAACCGATATTATGGCAGTTATAGAAAAGTAGATGTAATTTAAGATATAGGAGTTTATAAAATGGCAGCAAAAAAAATCGCGTATAATACCGAGGCCCGTGAGGCAATTCGTCAGGGCATTAAGAAACTTGCCCAGGCGGTAAAAGTTACGCTGGGGCCGTGCGGAAGAAATGTTGTTCTTGAAAAATCATATGGTTCGCCGACTGTAACAAAAGACGGCGTTTCCGTAGCAAAAGAAATCGAGCTTGAAGACGCTTATGAAAATATGGGCGCGCAAATGGTAAAAGAAGTCGCAAGCAAGACAAGCACAGTCGCAGGCGACGGCACAACCACAGCGACAATTCTCGCCGAGGCGATTTATGAGGAAGGTCTGAAAAATATTACAGCAGGCGCAAATCCGATGCAGGTCAAACGCGGCATCGATATGGCCGTTGAGAAAATCGTCGATGAGCTCAAAAAGATGAGCACAAAAGTCGAATCAGTAAAACAAATCGAACAGGTAGCTACCTGCTCGGCAAACCAGGATGCTGAAATCGGCAAGACAATGGCACAGGCAATGGATAAGGTCGGCAAAGACGGCGTTATCACCGTTGAAGAAGGCCAAAGCCTTGAAACCGTCGTTGAGCTTGTCGAAGGCATGCAGTTCGATAAAGGTTTCATCAGCCCTCACTTCATCAATAATTACGAGGATATGACCTGTGTCCTTGAAAAACCATATATCCTGATTAATGAAAAGAAAATCAGCTTGATAAAATCACTTGTTCCGCTGCTTGAAAAAATTGCTAAAGCCGGCAGACCTCTGCTTATCATCGCTGAGGATATCGAAGGCGAAGCGCTGGCGACGCTGGTGGTGAATAAACTTCGCGGCGTTTTGCAATGTGCCGCGGTAAAAGCACCGGGCTTTGGCGACAGGCGAAAATCGATGCTCGCTGATATAGGCGTTCTGACAGGCGGCGAACCGATTTTCGAAGATCTCGGCATGGATATTGAAAAAGTTGACCTGACCAAACTCGGCCAGGCAAAACGTGTAACAGTCGATAAAGATAATACCACGATAGTCGAAGGCGCAGGCAGCACCGAAGCTATCAAGGGTCGAATCGAACAGATTAAAAAAGAAATCGAATCCACGACGAGTGATTACGATATCGAAAAGCTTCAGGAAAGACTTGCGAAACTTTCCGGCGGCGTCGCACAGATTAACGTAGGGGCTGCGACAGAAGCGGAAATGAAAGAGAAAAAAGCCCGCGTCGAAGATGCTCTGCACGCCTGCAGGGCCGCTGCCGAAGAAGGTATTCTTCCGGGCGGCGGAGTCGCAATGCTGCGGACGCTCAAGGCTCTTGACAAAATTAAGGCCAAAGACGATGAAAAAATCGGCATCGATATCGTAAAAAGAGCGATCGTTGCGCCAATCAAACAGATTGCTACAAACGCCGGCCTCGATGGCTCAATCGTTGCTCAAAAAGTTATGGAAAGCAGTGATGCGAACTTCGGCTACGATGCATTGAGAAAAGAATACGGCAATATGATTGATTTCGGCGTTATCGTTCCGACAAAGGTCGAGCGAATCGCTTTGCAGAACGGTGCTTCAATTGCCTCGCTTCTGCTGACAACCGATGCCATTGTGAGCGAAATTCCTGAAAAGAAGGAAGCACCTCCAATGCCTCAAGGCGGCGGAATGTACTAACAAAAATCGAAGGGCAGGCCTCAAAAACCTGCCCTTTTCCTTTTATCAGGAAAGGGAAAAAAATGTTTTTTAAATTGTATTCAGATTCGTTCAACCAGATTTCAAAAGGCTATGCGAAAGGGCTTTTTGTTGTGGGGCTTTTGCTCATCGGTTTTGGCACGCTTGTCTGGCTTTTCAAAGAAGTCCTGGCCCTGATTGCCGCGGCCATCTTTGTAATTGTCGGCGCCGGCTGCTGCTTTAACGCTGTCAGGATATTCTTCGGCACGTGGAAATCAGGAAAAAGTGAAAACGACGACAGAAGCGATAATGTCAGAATCCATATTGAACATAACGAAAAATTATGAGTGAGATATCAAAGAGTAATATGTATGACAAATAAAGAGGCAATTTCAAAACTTCAAGATAAGTTGAATGACATTCCCAGGCTGAAAACTTTAAATTATGAGAATCAAGACTTTAATTTATGGATAGAAACAACAAAATCGCTCGTCGCTGCAATATTTTCTGATTCCGTTGATAAAAAATTGGAGAAATTTGATTTCATTTTTAGGCCATTTATAATTGCTCTTTCTGGGAACTCGCCTGCGGACAAAGTCTCGGCGTATAATCGAACATTAGATAATGCGAAAGTATCAATTCTTGCAATGATAGAAGAAATAAAATTGCGGGAGTCAACAATTAACAATGCTATATCTCCTGAAACTAAAAAAAATAAGAAACCGTTGTATAAGAGAATGTGGGCCATAATTTGTGCTATAGTTGTAGGAACAGGTATTTTGTTGGGTGTTATATATACTGCTATACAAATCTATGAATCTGAAACCGTTAATGGCCTTTTGTCTCATGCCAAAATAAGTAAAAGTGCAACAGGGGAAGTCATCGATACAAATAACTGGGAGACTCCGTTAAATATACGAACAAAAAAACGAATAGATGATATTTATGAAAAAATTAGAAATGAGAAACTTGAACCGTGGCTTTTTATTAGGATTCCAGACAAAGGACCCCAAATCACAGATTACAATGGTAAACCTATTCCAAAAGGAATAAATTATAGTGGTTCACCACAAATGTTTTTTTGGGGCGAAAAGTTTATGCCGCCTATCATCGAAGATGCAATAAAAGAAGTTTTTGACCAAACAATAGAAGAATGCAGAAAAAATAAATTGCCTCCTAAACGTTATCTTTATGAAACTGAATGTTTATTACATGGATTTGTTGGTAGAATTTACAGCCGAATGGCAGAAATAGACTACAAACTGAGAAGTAAAGAGACTTCAGAAAAAATAATATTAAGAAATGTAGCATTAGAAAACCAAAAAATGGATGAACTTGTAGAGAGGTATTATAAAGCAGCGATATTGTTAGGAACTAATAAAAATATTGAATCGCCTTAGTTGTTTTTAGTTGGGTAATTCATATCGTATAATAGTATTGGAAAGGAGCATTCATTGAATAAAGAAGATGAATTTATATTAAAGGATATTGAACCATCTACAAGTTGCGTTAATTTCATCGAAAATTCTAAAGGCGTTTTTCTTTCCTCTGAACACGATTTTAGAAAAGGTAAGGAAGTTCTTAAACAAGATACGTTTCAATTTGCTAAGTGGTTACGACAAAATAATTCGGAAATAAATGTAGAAATCGCAAAATGTGAGAATATTATTGATTTAAAGTCTCATGAAATTTGGATTCCTTTAATTTTTTTGGCAAATAGTGTTGCATTACCTCTTTTCCTTAATGTGGTTTATGATTATCTTAAATTCGTATTTAGAAGTAATCTTTCGGGTGACGCCTCTAAAGTTCATTTAAAAATCATTTACAAGGACAAGGAAAAATTTAAAGAACTCGATTACAACGGCAGTGTTGAAGGATTGGAAAAAATTAAAAAATCTGCCATAAACAATTTTATGAAAAATGAGTAAATTATTGTTCCAAACGGCACAATTACAGAAATGTTGGATTGATTGTTCAGAGATATTCAAATCATACTATCAAGGCATAGTTGATTTCAATTTTAATTCAGCTGTACAATCGGCTGATAAACTTAATAAATTTATAAACGATTATGAAAGTTCTAATTGCAATAATTATCCTGACGAATTCTATAATGATTGCTTTATCTTTAAAGAATTAGCAAATTTACTTTCCTCTTATTCTGAATATTGGTCACAAGTTTGTACAGGTGCGTATGATCAATCTTGGGATGCCCTTCAAGATGTTTTAGATTTACTTCGAACAATAAAGAAATTTACTATTTTTGATAAGACTTTTTTGTTTAAATTTTTGGAAAAACAAGCATTAGGATTAGAACGACTTTATCCTTATAAACTTTTCGCAAGCACTGAAATAATTGTTAGCAAGGTAGAGTGTGGTATTTGTGGAAATAACATAGATAGTATGGAATGTGACCATATTCAAGGGGAGTTATATAGAGGAAAATTAGCTTATGGAATAGTTAGAGAAATCAAAGATTGCATAGCAGTAGCTTTAGTTGAAAATCCTGCAAACAAAAGATGTAAAATGGGTAATATAGATGGGAAGCCAATTATATTTCCTTGCCTTAATTATTTAACTGAATCCTTATTAACCAAAAAAGTTAATCCATTGTTTATTTCTCATACAGAAGAAACTGTTCGTAGAATTCAAATTAAAGATAGTAGGATTGGAAGAAACGAAATATGTTCATGTGGAAGCGGTAAAAAGTTTAAAAAATGTTGTATCAATAAAGATTTTGCCGAGAAAAAACATATTGAAATTATACTTAAGAAAAACAATGTATTAACACCGCTTGATATAATTAACTTCACATAAAATAGTTATGTGATGCCGAGATTCTCGAACCGAAGATGTTCCAGTAATATACGTTCATAACTAATCACCAGATAATATCTTTGCCAAAGACTCAACCGCAAGTTTCGCGTCGCCCACCGGCGGCGTCGTGAAAGTTCCATCCGCCAGTCGATTCCAGTTCGGCGAACCTTCGCCATCGTGATTGACAATTACATATTTAAAGTTTTTAGCACTCCCAAGTTCGCAAACCGAATCGTCAATTCTGGTCTTTATATCCTGCAGAAAGTTCCGGTCGATAGTTCTTTTGTGAAATACCGCACGCTGATATTGTTTTGCTGCCATCAATGATTTAATCGCTGAGTAAATATCAATTCCGCAGGAATTGAAAAATTCTAATTCCTGTTTGCTTATAGGAGATAAAAAAACTGTTTCAATTTTAATATTTTTAAGCCGCTGCGAGCCGAGCAATTGCGGCACGAGAGCATAATACATTTCCATCAATATTGTTTGCTCTGATGAATTGACAATCATATCTAAATCAACAGCCTGGCTGAAAGCATAACAGTTGCCGACGATATAGCGGTCGTTATCTTTCAATGCCTTGATTTGTTCTTCTGATTGCCAGCAGCTTCGATTATCCCAGACATCCTGTTCATCCGGCCGGGGTATATGATTTCTGGATTGCTTGCTTTTGGTAACCGCCAGTTTAACAAATTTTATATCCGGCCTGAACTTTTTCACTGCCGCTGTTAGAGGACCTTTGCCGACACACGATGGCCCAGACAAGGTTATTAAACGTTTTTCCATTCAACTCCTTATTTATGAATTATTGTTTATATGGGTTAATAACGGTTTAGCAAGATTTTTTAGGCTGGAAGTTTGTCTTCCGCTAAGAATAGATAAGCTGGACAGAATCAGACACTTTGTTGGACTGCGGGGGAGTTTACGTTGTTTTTTGTAAACATTTTTTAACATTTGTATTTACCAAACCTTTAGCACCTATAAAAACATAGATTATAATATTGTAAAAGGCTTCAGTGTTGCCAAAAAGCAACACGGTGATAAAGTTTATCACAAGCTAATGGTGAATTAAATGAGCCAATGGCGCGTTAAGTTTTTCAGAAATCGAATGTTGCGAACATAAAATAATCAGCCCTGTGAATTGGAAAACTTCTGGCACAGGCTTTGCTTAATATATAGATACTTTATACTTTGCCGGGTGGGCTGTGCTTCGTTCCTGGAGGAGGAAGAAGTGTACAAGCCCGCCTGTAAACGCATCCAGGGCTAAAAATATAAAAATGAGCCCTGTTAAATATAGATGACGTAGATATGGAACTGGCCGGGAGGAGGCAGTTCCATTTCTTTTGCGCCTTATATTTTACCCATCTTAATATTTCCCGTTTCATATTTTAATCATTGAGGTATTTAACTTTCTTTGAATAAAGAGGAGTGAAATAAATGTTGGAGAATATGAGAGATGATTGTAATGGGCGATACTGGACTCGAACAATTTATCTTCAAAACAATCACAACCAATTGACAACAAAGAACCTATAGCAAAAACCGATGACTGCCAAAAAAGTCAAGAGGTACAGAATCAGGTACACATTTTGACGATTTACCCCGAATTGCAGGTCATTGTCGAAAGCTGGGAACGCCTGCCAGAATCTATCAAAGCGGAAATCAAAGCCTTAATCGAAAGCTGCAAAGGGAAATAACTATGCAGGCAAGGAACATCGCTATTCGATTGTTCATTTATGAAGAGTATGAGAATAAGCGGTTTGAATTTCTTAGCTATGGCAATGGCGGGCAGTACAGCCAAGAGCAAAAAGAATACGCCTTTGAACTCATAGCTGAATATGGCATAAGAGCAACAGCAAGGATTTTAAAAGTACAACGCCGGACTTTACAACGCTGGAGCAGGGAAAACCATATCAGAGTCAAACGCTGTCCAGACTGGGTTTATGGCTGGGCTGAAAGACGGCGAAAAAGGAAAGAATTTTGGGCAAGGCGGGGATATGGCTAACCGCTGAATGTCGCCACTTAAAAAGGCTCAAAATGTGTCTTTTTGTTACCTCTATACCTGTTGAGAAATGTTGAGGTTTACAGCGATTTTGCAGAGAAAAAACCTTTAAAACCTTGCATTTTTGAACTTGATAAAACTTGAAACCGGAATATACTTTTGAACCCCTAACAAAACCTAACATTTTTCGTTATTTCTCCAGTCCCTAAAAAGGGATAAGAACCGGCGAAGCTGTTAACAAAAGTTAACATTAAAATGTTAAGAAATGTTAAGGTTCAGAAACGAGCGGGGAGCGATAAAAGGCGATATTGCTAAGTCTGCTCACTCCTGACAAAACCTGACATTTTGCAACTTTCAAAAGCGGCAAAAATTTTCAGGTTTCAACCTACAACTGGTTGCAAAAAGTTGCATTTTAGAGGCTACAAAAAGCTACAAATTACATAACCTGAGAAATTTGTTAAGTTGCTTTGGAAGGGGTTAGGTGGTAAGATTTGACGAAGGTTTTTAGCCAAAGGAAGGTAACAAAAACACAAAAGGAAAAACAGTTTATGGGCGTTCCAGAAACGATTCGCCAGCTTGTTAAAGCCTTCGATAGCAACCTTGAATCCTATAAAAATGGAAGTTACAACGAAACTCAGCTTCGGCAGGAATTTCTCAATCCTTTTTTCAAAGCCCTTGGATGGGATATAACAAACGAAAGAGCCTACGCACCGGCCTATAGAGAAGTTATTCACGAGGACGCGATAAAAGTCGGCAGCGCAACAAAAGCCCCAGATTACAGTTTCCGCATAGGTGGTACTCGTAAATTTTTCGTCGAAGCCAAAAAGCCTTCCGTAGATATTAAAAACGACATCCATCCCGCTTACCAGCTTCGCCGTTACGCATGGAGCGCAAAATTACCTCTGTCAATTCTCACCGACTTTGAGGAATTCGCCGTTTATGACTGCCGAATTAGACCAAACGTAAACGATAAGCCCTCAACGGCAAGAATACTGTTTTTCAACTACAAAGATTATGCCGATAAATGGGACCAAATCGCAGATATATTCAGCAGGGACGCGATTCTCAAAGGCTCTTTTGATAAGTACGCCGTAACAACAAAAGGCAAACGAGGCACAACCACCGTTGACAAAGAATTCCTTTCTGAAATCGAATCGTGGCGAGAAATGCTCGCCAAGAATATCGCTCTTAGGAATGATTCGCTGACTAATCGCCAGTTAAATTATTCGGTTCAGTTGACAATCGATAGAATCCTCTTTTTGCGGATGTGCGAAGACAACGGGATTGAACCAGAGAAACAGCTTTCTAATCTGACGGATAACGCTAAGATATACAAGAAGCTTTATCAGGTTTTTCAGAGGGCTGATGAGAAATACAATTCGGGTCTTTTTCATTTTATGTCGGAGAAAGGCAGGTCTGAGCCGCCTGATGACCTGACGCCAAATCTTGATATTGACGATAAGCCGCTTGTGCAGATAATCAAATCGCTTTATTACCCACACAGTCCTTATGTTTTTTCCGTTATGCCTGCCGAAATACTCGGCAATGTTTATGAGCAGTTTTTGGGCAAGGTAATCCGCCTGACGGAATCGCACCAGGCAAAGGTCGAGGAAAAGCCGGAAGTCAAAAAGGCGGGCGGCGTTTATTACACACCGGAATATATCGTCAAATACATCGTGAAAAATACCGTAGGCAAACTCTGCGAAAACAAGACACCAAAGCAGATTTCTAAACTAAAGATTCTTGACCCCGCCTGCGGCAGCGGTTCATTTTTGCTTGGCGCATATACATACCTGTTGGATTATCATCGTGATTGGTATGTCGAAAACGACCCCGCCAAATACACAAAGCAGATTTATCAGGGTAAGGGCGGACAATGGTTTTTGACCATTGCAGAGAAAAAGCGGATTCTGCTTAGCAATATTTACGGCGTGGACATCGACTCACAGGCCGTCGAGGTAACGAAATTAAGTTTGCTCCTGAAAGTCTTAGCGGATGAGACGCAGGAGACATTAGGGCAGACCTTAAAATTGTTCCATGAGCGGGCATTGCCGGACTTGGCAGAAAATATCAAATGCGGCAATTCGCTTATCGCGCCGGATTTTTACCAGAACCAGCAGCTTAGTCTTTTCGGTGAGGAGGAAAAATATAAAATTAACGCCTTCGACTGGCAGAAAGAATTTGTTGAAATTTTCAAACAAGGCGGATTTGACGTTATAATTGGGAATCCTCCTTATGTATTGCTCCAAGATGAATTTCGAGATGACCGTCAATTGGAATATTTTCGTTCCAAATTTATCTCTGCCTCCCACAAGATTGACACATACCACCTCTTTATTGAGCAAATAATCAGAGTGAGCAAGTCTGGAGGACGTTGCTCAATGATTATACCTGCAAATATCCTGACAAATAATCATCTTGATAAATTGCGTCGTCTGATGCTTGAACGGTCTAACATCCAGCAACTACTTGTCATTGATGGTGGAGTTTTCCAAGGAATCAGCGTAGATAATGCAATCTTTGTCATTAGCCCTGGTAAACCCACCAGTAAAGACTTCGAGATAGCCCACGCTAAAATTGATACCGGTCAATTATGTCAAACAAGCATTAGCAAAGTCTCCCCGGATAGAGTTCTTGCAGATGAACATGTTCTTTTCACTGGGACTAGCGAAAAGACATATACCAATCTCTGGAAAAGAATTGCGGGCAAAAGTTGGGTATTAGGTGAAATTGCCGATGTAAATTTTGGAAAGCAACTTCGCGATAGGAAAAAGTTTGTTAAGGATGTAATCTCTGTATCAAGTGTACGTGCAATTCCAGCAAGCCATCGCCCCTGCTATACAGGACGTGATGTAAATCGCTATTCCTTGGCTTGGGGTAATCTCGCCTGTCTGAATGACGAGATAGCTCGTTGTGGGGGCTGTTGGGAAAAAAGCAAACACGACGGGAAAAATAAACTTGTTACAAGACAAATTGGCCGATATCCTGATTTTGCTATTGACCAAATTGGATGGCATTGCCTTAACACAATGTTCATGGTAAATCTTCACTCAACGGAACCTGACCCACGATATGTACTTGGCATTCTTAATTCTAAGTTTATGCACATTTTTTGGTTAGACCATTTCTATGACCAAAGACGGACGTTCCCAAAAATTAAAGGCACATACCTCAAACAGTTGCCAATATTGCGCATTAACTTTTCTATCCGTAGTGATAAGGCCAAGCACGACAAAATGATTTCGTTTGTAGAGCAAATACTGGATTTGCACAAAAAATTAAATGCCGCAAAAGTTCCCGATGAAAAAACCAAATTCCAGCGGCAAATCGATACCACCGACGCCCAAATCGACAAGCTCGTTTACGACCTCTACGACCTTACCGCCAAAGAAATCGAAATCGTTGAAGGAAGGTATCAGCAGAAATGAAGCGGTGAATTATAAAAGATTCAATCGGGCTTGCGGGGTAGCTACCCGCTAAGCGGTTTGAGGCTTTTGCTGTGGCTCACCTGTCCGGCATTAGCCTCAGGCCGACCCGAAAACAGACAGGTGAAAAATGACTGAATTAAACAAACCACTAACTTTGCAGCTTGCAGAGAAAATACGCACAATCCGCGACCAATATAACGCGGCCTACCAGCTATTTAACCAAGAAAAACACACTGTGCCTGTCGGAGTTGAGGAAAAATTGAGGTCTTGTTTGCCCCTGCTTGAAGACGGTATTTCACTTGCGGCCAAAATAAAAAACGCAGGAATTTTGCAATTGCTTATACAGCTTAGGCAAAAAACCGACAAAGTTTTTTCAGGAGAAAAGAGCATTGCTCAATTCTTTTGGGATGAAACAGTGGGCATTTGGCTAAGAGAACTTATGAAGATTGCGGACAAATTAGAAATCGCAGGCCGGATTGAACAACAAGCGGGGCAAGCCCTTGTAAAGCAGCACAATGAATATGCCCCGAAAATCTTAGAACAAGTCCGTCAAACTGTACAGGAAAATTTGACCGATACAAAGCAAAACAGCGGAAAAGAAAAAGAGCTAAGCAAAGAGGTGCAAGTCTTAGCCATATTTGCTGATAATCCTAAATTATCAGATACCGAAATTGCTAAAAAAGCAGGTATTAGCCGAACAAGTCTTTATAGAATGAAAAAATTTAAACAGGTTAAAGAGGTATTACAAAGCTCAAAGGCAGACTTACCAAAAGGCTCAAAAAGCAAAGACGGCGATATTGAGGCTTGGAACGAATAGCAAGCACCTGCGCGACACTTTGCGCGACACTTCAAAATTTTAAATCCTTATTTTAAAAATGGTTATCATTTTTGCTGCGCGACACCCTTACGACATACGGCCATTTTCCGAAAGTGTTAAGCATTAAGGAAAAGGCTATGATAAAAAAGAAATTTACAGACTGTCCGATTGTGTGGTTTACCGTTTTGGAAGCGGCAAAAAAAAGAAAAGACAAACTAAGAATCAAACTTGCGAGAAAAAAATTATTAGAGCTTGGTATTCGTATCAGTTATTGCAGACGGGGGTTTTAATGGCAAACGAAAGCAGCACAATCACCCGGCTTTTATCTGTAAGCGATGCAGCAAAGTATCTGGCTATTTGCGAAAGAAATCTTTTTGAGCTTACCAAAACAAAAAAACTACCAGCCGTCAGGATAGGCCGCGCCGTGCGGTATGATTTAAACGACTTGGACGGCTTTATTACTAAAGCAAAAAATGAGGGGCTATGAATTATGAGTAATGACCCGATACAAAAAATTAATCAGCGGCTTTCACAAATACCAAAGGCATATAAAGGGATTTACAAAAAAGCTGTACAGGGCAAAAGTCTAAGAGCCGCTGTAAATGCTCAATGCCTTGAATGTACCGGCTGGCAGCGGAAAGAGATAACACTTTGCACAGCCAAAGCCTGTCCGCTATATGCCATTAGACCGTATCAGGAAATCTTACAGGACGGCCATAATGAGGCTTTTTCCGCTGTAGAATCAAAAAATTCAGAGCAAGGGTACATCGGATAGGGTATGGCAGGTAAAGGCAAAATTATCTGGTTTGAGAGGGCTTTGATAGAATCAAAGGCTTTTCTGGCATTAAAGACCGCTGCCACTCACAAGGTTTTGTCTTTTTTCTTTACAAAACGGCAATGCGAACAGATAGGCCGAAAAGGGAAAGAAAATTGGATTATAAAAAATAACGGACAGATTGAATTTACTTACTTGGAAGCCCAAAATAAGTATGGAATCTCTCGCGATAAATTTGGCACGGCGATAGATGACCTTATCGACAAAGGTTTTATTGATATTGCAGCAAGCGGACAAGGAATATACAAAGTCAAGAGCCTCTACAGCATAAGTAACCGTTGGAGAAACTATGACACGCCGGACTATGAGCAGCCGAAACCCAGACCAAAATCAGTAAATAGAGGTTTTCAAAAAGGCAATCAATATGGCCGAAACTGTTGTAAAGAGAAAAAGACTACTGTTACGGAACAACATAGCTCAACTGTTACGGAGCAACATAGCGTTAATTTAGATAATCAAAGCTATGTTAGCGGAACAACATAGCTTTTCAGGGTATTTTTTGGATAAGCTCTTTATAAATAAAATAGTTATGTTTCAAAATTACCTATTTTGAAGCTATGTTAGCGCATAACAACGTTCTATAGATAGCCATAAGTAAGAGCTTTATTGTCAATAGCACTATAAGGAAATCGGTTACTGCGAATGAGAGAGCGAAGCGAAGCCATTAAGAGAGCGAAAGCAAGCGAACGAATGAGCAAGATTTTCTTATAAAAAAAGAAAAATTTTGTTTTTTTACTTTACAAAGTATAAAGTAAGGGATAAAATGTAAATTATGATAATGAAAAATATACTTAGAGCGATGGAACAATCAGGCAAAACCCGCTATCAAATATGGCAGGATACCGGCATAAATGAAGCCGTCCTGCATAGAATTTTCCACGGCGGAACAGCAAGCGTTAAAACGCTGGATATTCTTTGTAAATACTTAGGGCTTGAACTTACAGCCAAAAAAACCAAATCAAAAAAGCAGGTGAAATAATGTCAAGCATAGGAAAACAGACAACGGAAACAGGGACGCGGTATTTTATTTTTCTTAGTCCCGGCGAAAACAAACAGCGGCCTAAAATTCACTTAGGGGCTGTTTCAAAAAAGCAGGCCGAATCCGCACAGGCATTTATTGATGACCTGATAGCAAATTGCAAAACAGGCGAATTGAAATTGGCAACGCGGGAATGGCTTGCCGGTATCCCTGAAAGTATGCGGGAGCGATTAGAAAAACTCCAGCTTGTTGAAATCAGAGGCGGCAAGAGATGGACGGTTGCTGCTTGGGTAAGGCATTACATTGAAAGCCGCCCGGACGTAAAAGCCGCGACATTGCGAAAATGGCGAGATGTCGAAAGCAAACTGGGGGCGTTTTTCCGAAATGATACTCTTAGCGATGTTACTGTCCAGCACGCCAAAAACTTTAGGGTATATCTGCAAAGCACAGTTAAACTTTCAGAGAATACGCTGCGGCGGCATATCGGGATTACCCGGCAGTTTTTCACTTCAGCGGTTGACGCTGAGCATATCAGCAAGAATCCATTCAGGGGGCAATCTGTTTCTATTCGGGCAAACGAAAGCCGGTTTTACTATGTAACCGCTGAAACAGCCCGAAAAGTCCTTGAGGCTTGCCCGGACGCGGAATGGCGGCTTATCTTTGGCTTGGCACGCTTTGGCGGCCTGCGATGTCCCAGCGAAGTCTTGCGGCTTAAATGGGTCGATATAGACTTTGAGAAAGAACGGTTTACAGTACACGCCTCAAAGACCGAACATCACGCTGGCAGCGGAATCCGTATCGTCCCGATGTTTCCAGAGCTAAAGCCGCTGTTTCAGGAAGCCTTTGACTTAGCGAAAGACGGGGCGGTTTATTGTATTGAGCAACACCGGGCTACGGAAATCAATTTGCGGACACACTTAGCCCGGATAATCAAACGTGCCGGTCTTGAATCTTGGCCGAAACTTTTCCAGAACCTAAGAAGTACACGCGAAACAGAGCTATTCAAAATGACCGGCGGCAATGTAAAAGCAGTTTGCCAGTGGATAGGAAACAGCCCGGCGGTTGCAATGACACACTATGCTCAAGTAACCGAAAGTGATATGCAGGAAGCCGCAAAAATGACCTTGTTGAATGAAGCCGAAAAAGAGGTGCAGGAAGAGGTACAGAATCAGGTACATACTGCCGCTGAATCAGATAGCACAGGGCTGCACGAAACATCTGAACCAATTACTGTAAGTCCTGATGATTGCGACAATAACCTGCAATTTGCAGGAGCTTGCGAAATGGTGCAAAAAGACCCAGAATGGGCGATACTGGACTCGAACCAGTGACCCGCTGATTAAGAATCAGCTGCTCTACCAACTGAGCTAATCGCCCTGCAAGAGGCGATACTTTATATTCATCAGTTGAATATTGCAAGAGGTATTAACGGCGGCTTTCGTAAAACCCTTAAATTGCTTCCAAAACTTAATTTTTTACGCTAAAACCATAACCGACTAAAATTGTCTTTTAATTTTTGAAAAAATTTATTTCAAAACATCCGATAAAAAATTCATTATAGTTTTAAAAACTCAATTCTTTAACAATCTTAACTATTTTCGTTAAATTAGCCAAATATCCTGCTTTACCTATTTTAACAATGACGATAAAATATCATCAGGATTAAACTACTTATTAAATCAAAGGGAGTTGACATTATGACGCAGACATTAGAAACAGTAATTGAGAATCGCAAGTGTAATCGCACAGAACTCACCTGGCCGGTAAGCCTTTGGCTGCCTGAGGCAAACAGGTTCTTTAACGGCAAAACGATTAATGTCGCAAAGGGCGGCGTATTGCTTTCACTGCCAATGGCGGCGCCGGTAAAGCCCGGACACGTCGTTGAAATTAATTTTCCGCGCACCGTTAGTCTTGCCAGGAAAAAAGGACAGTTTGCCAGGATAAAGTCCGGAAGAGTTATACGGGTAGAACGCGATTCTATCACAAGTGACGCTACTATCGGCGTCGCTGTCCAGTTCGCATAACATTCCGGCTGGAATTTATCCTTGTGCAAATAGGTGCCGGTCAAAATCCGTGGATATACCCACTGTTTTTCAGGCAAAGAATTTGCTTTACATAGATACCCCCTGTGTCTATAATACGCCCCTTAATTTTGGATAAGATTAGATTAGTTTAATATCCGCCATAGGCGGGCAAGACTGGAGTTAATGTGATGTATGCGATAATTGAACAGGGCGGTAAACAATTTAAAGTTAAGCAGGGCGATAGGCTTCTAATCGAGCTTGCTGATGTTGCCGCTGATGCTAAAACGATAGAAATCGATAAAGTTCTGCTCGTAGGCGAAGGCAAAGATATAAAAATAGGCAATCCTTATCTGGACGGGGCAAAGGTTACAGGCAAATTCGCCAAGACAGCAGGCGAATCAGTTGTAAAGGGTCAGAAATTATTTCCAACATATTTCAGGCGTCGCAAGGCAAGCAAGAAGCGCATCGGCCATCGCCAGAAACGTATGGAAATAACCATCGAAAAGATTACAGCCTAATCTTCCTCGTATCCTAAAGATATTTCCATTCCGCACTGACCGCAGAGAAAGCGAACTTCATATTCCCTGCCGTCTTCATCCTGTAAAATCAGCGGCTCGGCAACAGTTTTTCCATCACTTCGCTGGCAAAGATCAAGCTCCCTGCGCAAGCAATGTTTTGTCCTCATAACTACTCGTCCCGTTAAATCCTGTCTGGATTCGGCATCAGGCTCGATTGTTTCAACGCCATGGCGGCGATAAAAATCCCCAGCTTTTTTATTTAATACATTGCCGGTAAAAGTTAAATGTTTCTGCGGGTAAGCAATATTGTTTTTTAAAACACTTCCGGTCTGACGCGGCCGATTAGTCTGGCGTACTTGCAGCAGTTGTTCAACAAGCTGCCGTCTGGCATCGTTCAACTGAGAAACAGGCACAAAATACATTTCCTGCGTTTCAATTTTCAAATCGGAACATTCAAAAATTGTATTTCCCAATCTCGTAAGCTGGTTACGAAATGCCTCTGTGGCTACGTCCTTTTTCAAGGCAGGTTTTTTGTCTTTTATTTCTACCCTGGCATTGTTTCCATCTTCATCTGTCCCGCTTATAACCAGTTCATTCTGCGTTTCCTGAATTGTTATCGACAAGCCGATTTTACGCTGGGCCGGTATGCTCAAAAGTTTGTCGGCAAACAGATGGTCGTAATTGCGATAGATTTTTTGTCCTGCATAAATCTCATTTATCTTGTTCGGATAAATTTTTTGCCCTTCAACGAGACTGACCGTAGAGCCTGACAAATTCTGCAGCCGGTCAAAAAAGCAAATCCCGTCGCCGTTGTGCAAATCAATTTTGCTGTCGATTATGAAAAACGTTCTATCCGCTCTTTTTACAACTCCTATAAATTCGCCGATTGATTTTGGCGTATTAATTGAGCCGTATTTACCCCTCTCGCCTGTAAGGCCGTAATCCGTAAAGCCGCGATTAAAAGTTTTTTCCAGATTCGGTTCAAAATCCAGCACCACCGAACCGGACGAGTTCTTCTGAAGGTTTTTCTTTGCCAGGATTTTGTCGAGCTGCTTTCGATAAAAAGCTGTGGTGTTGACGACGTAAGGAATATCTTTCAGTCGGCCTTCAATCTTAAAGGCGCTGACTCCCGCGTCAATCAACTGTTCCAGATGCTCGGAAAGATTAAGGTCTTTGAGCGACAGCAGGTGGCGGTCATTAACAATAGTTTTGCCGCTTTTATCTTTGAGGCTGTATTGCCTTCTGCACGGCTGGGCGCATTGGCCGCGATTTCCGCTTCTATAGCCCAGTGCGCAGCTCATATAGCATTGTCCGCTTGCTCCGACGCACAGCGCGCCATGAATAAAACATTCCAGTTCTAATGATGTTCCGCTGCGGATTTGCTGAATTTCCTTAAGCGTCAGTTCACGTGCCAAAATCGCCCGGCTGAAACCGACATCCTGACGGAATTTAACTTTTTCGAGCGTGTTGTTGTCCATCTGCGTGCTGGCAATCAGCGGCAAAGGCGGTAAATCCAGTTCCAAAAGCCCGACATCCTGGATAATCAGTCCGTCAATTCCCGCTTCATATAATTGATGGATCATTTTTTCCGCGACCGGCAATTCGTCATCGTAAAGCAGGATATTGAGCGTTACATAAATTTTCGCATAAAACTGATGGGCGAAATCCGCGGCCTGGCGAATATCATCAATCGTATTGGCCGCTGCCTGGCGGGCGCCGAATCTTTCAGCGCCGATATAGACCGCATCTGCGCCGCTTCGTATCGCTGCCATTGCGGTTGAAATATCTTTTGCGGGAGCTAATAATTCGATTTTTCCGGTTATCATTTGAATTGTATCAGATTAGAATGCGAATCTATTATGTTTTTTCTGTGTGGGACTTTATCATTTCTTCAGTATTATTTCGCCATTCGGAAGCTCCGCGTGCGGTAAAAAATTCGAATGACACATCGCCGGCAATTTCGCCCAATATTGCTTTTCGCTCGGCCGAATCGGACATAATTTCCATAACATGTTTTCTGACGTCCTGAAGTTCGGTCAGAAACTGGCCGTGCTTTTCCGTGAAAATGTCTTCGAGTTTTTTTCTTAGATGACCCGCGTAAGCCGGGAAATCGCCTTCGGTGCAGATGGCAATCTGCAAATCGCCTCTTTTGACCACGGCAGGAACATAGAAATCGCAGAGGTCCGGGTCATCCGCTGTGTTGCAGAATATCTCAAGCTCCTGGCAATCCCTGTAAACCTGCTCATTTACTTTTCTGCTGTTGGTCGCGGCAAAAACAACTGTCGCGCCGACAAGATATTCTTTTGAGTATTTCGCTTCCACGAATTCTGTATTTGTGTTTTTGCATCTGGTTTCCAGTGCATCGTCGATATGTTCAGCGACAACAACCACGCGAGCCTCTGCCTGAAGGAGACCTAACACCTTCCTTGCGGCGACAGGGCCTCCGCCGACGACCACTGCGCGCTTCGACTTCAGTTCTAAAAATATGGGGTATTTCATAATGCACATATAATACCACGATTTCAGTGATGGGGCAACGAATTAATTAACGTGCAATATAGCGGTTTTTGTGTAAAATAAGCCCTTTGAGTTGATTTAGCCGTGGAATTTTATGAAAAAAATAATAACACCGTTAACAGATGAAATTGTCCGCTCTTTAAAAGCCGGCGACGAAGTGGCCATAAGCGGCGTTGTTTACACCGCTCGCGACGCGGCTCATAAACGGCTTTGCGAGCTTATTGAACAGGACAAAAAACTTCCGATACCGCTCCAGGGCTCGGTGATATATTTTGTCGGACCGACACCGGCGCCGCCGGGGAAAGTAATTGGCTCCGCAGGCCCCACTACTTCGTCAAGGATGGATAATTTTTCTCCGATTCTTTTGGCCGCAGGTTTAAAAGGTATGATTGGCAAAGGCTATCGGGGCGATGCCGTAAGAGAATCGCTGAAAAAATATTGTGCGGTTCATTTTGCCGCACTCGGCGGGGCAGGGGCGCTTTTAAGTCAATATATAATTTCCGCCGAAGTTGTCGCGTATGAGGATTTGGGGACTGAAGCAATAAGGAAACTTGAGTTGAAAGATTTTCCTGCAATTGTAGCGTATGATTCTTTCGGCAATACAGTTTTTAAAAAGGTTGGAAAATAATGAAAACAGCATTTCTTGGCATAACAGGTTCAGGCAAAAGCACACTTCTGGCGGCGGTCAGCGGCAGGAAAGTAAACACAACCGGTGTTTCGCAGATTGAAGAAGTTATCGCAAAAGTCCCCGACGAAAGGCTCGACTGGCTTTTTAATTTATATAAACCGAAAAAAAATGTCCCTGCGACAATAGACTGTCTTGATTTGCCGGGCTTGTCTTTTGCCGATGACCATTCGAGAGCGTCGGCCAGAAAACTGCTTGGAAACGTCAGGACTACCGAATTGCTTGTCCTTGTTATAAGAGCGTTTGACAGTGCAGGGATGAAAACAGAGCCTTTAAAGGAACTTTCGGAATTAATGACTGAAATACTCCTGGCCGACC
Source organism: Phycisphaerales bacterium (assembly GCA_003142595.1). Lineage (GTDB taxonomy): Bacteria > Planctomycetota > Phycisphaerae > Sedimentisphaerales > UBA12454 > UBA12454. The sequence continues at coordinate 140,868 of PLMU01000013.1, read as the reverse complement.
TTGAGCTTGTCGAAACTCGAATTGACAAACTTAAATCGCAGGTCAGCAAACCCTCAAAAGACCAGGCTAAACAAAAAGCAGAGCTTGATTTTCAATTAAAACTTCGCCAGACCATCGAGGCTGAAAAACCTTTAAAGACAGCGATTGCAGACGACCATGAGCTTGAGATTGTAAAACCGCTGGGATTTTTGACATTGAAACCATTGGTAGTTGTATTTAATACTTCGGAAAGTAATCCGGCGCAAACTTTTGAGACCAAAGGCATAATAGATTCGAGCATACCTGTAATTTCTGTTTGTGCAGAGATTGAATATGAAATAAGTCAGCTCGACGCGACAAGCAGAGCCGATTTTATGAAAGATTTGGGCCTGACGGAATCGGCGGCGCATAAATTCGTCAGGAGCTGCTATTCGGCACTGGGACTAATAAACTTTTTTACAGTCGGCCCTGACGAGACAAGAGCCTGGCCAATAATGGCAGGCACATCAGCACTCGACGCGGCAGGAAAAATTCACAGCGATATAAAACGCGGCTTTATCAGGGCTGAGACGATTAGTTATGAAGATTTGAAAAAGCATGGCGATGAAAAAGCTGTAAAAGCCGCCGGCAGAGTTCGTCTTGAAGGAAAAACATACATTGTTCAGGATGGCGATATAATGAATTTCAGGTTTAATGTTTAAAATCATCGGAGTTTTGAAATGAAAGCATTGGCGCTGACAGGTTTGAAGAAGTTGGAATTTATGGAAGTTCCGCAGCCGCAGATAAAAAATGATACTGATGTGCTGCTCAAAATCGCCGCCGTTGGAATATGCGGCAGCGATATACATTATTACGAGGACGGCAAAGTCGGCACGCAGGTTGTGATATATCCGTATCGAATCGGCCACGAATGTTCCGCGATTGTCCAGCAGGTCGGCAAGGCGGTAAAAAATGTTAAAGTCGGCGATAAAATTGTCGTTGAACCTGCCGTTTCCTGCCACAAGTGCGACCAGTGCAAAATGGGCAGGGAAAATACCTGCAGAAAACTGCAATTTCTCGGCACACCCGGCCAGGGCGACGGCTGCCTGTGCGAATATTTGGTTATGCCCGAAGAAGCCTGTCTTGTAATCAACGACAAGCTGACACTTATCCAGGCGGCATTGTGCGAGCCTTTCACAATAGGTTTATATTCTGCAAAACAGGGTCAGGGAGCGTATAGCGAGAAAATAGCGATACTCGGCTCAGGGCCGATAGGACTGAGCTGTATGACAGCTGCAAAATTACTTGGCGCAAAGAAAATTTATATGACGGATAAAATTAACGAAAGACTCGCTGTCGCAAAAAAGCATGGCGCTGACTGGACGGGCAATCCCGATGAAAGCGATATTGTCAAACAGATAAGTGAACTTGAGCCGTTGGGAATTGATGTTGTTTATGAATGTGCCGGCCAGCAAAGCACAATTGATGAAGGCATTAAACTTTTAAGGCCGGGCGGAAAAATTGTTCTTGTCGGCATTCCGCGCGATAACCGCATAGCAGTCAGTATCGACCAGACACGCAGAAAAGAAATTACGATTGTAAATATCCGCCGGCAAAATCGCTCAACCGAGGATGCGATTAAGCTGCTTATAGATAAAAAAGCGAATATCGATTTTATGGTTACGCACAAATTTACTTTTAAGGATGCAATAAAGGCTTTTGAAATTGCCGCCGGCTATAAAGACGGCGTTATCAAGGCAATGATTGAATTTTGATTTATGGCAAATGCTGCGATTATAAGCGTTGGAAATGAGCTTTTAAACGGCAACACTGTTGACACAAACAGCAATTGGCTGCAAAACCGATTGCTTACAGTCTCCATACCTGTAGTTTTTTCCTGTGCAATTACAGATGCTATTGAGGAGATTAAAAACGCAATCCAATATGCATCCGGCAAAGCGGATATCATTTTAATCACCGGCGGTCTTGGCCCGACAGATGACGACCTTACAAGACAGGCAATTGCGGAATTTCTTGGTGTCAAACTTGAATATCATTCTGAAATAGAAGACAAAATAAAAAAGTTTTTCATCGCTATTAATCGGCCGATGGTTGAAAAGAACAAAATACAAGCCTTTCTGCCGGCCGGCACGAGCGAAATTGAAAACGACCTCGGTACCGCGCCGGGAATATTTTACGAAGGTAATAAAAAAATAATCGCTTCGTTTCCGGGTGTGCCTTCCGAGATGAAACAAATGTTCGACAAATCAATCCTGCCGCGTCTGAAAAAACCTGCCCTGAGCGGAGTCGAAGGGTTTTCTCAGGGCGATGTAATAATTACCAGAAAAATCAGATGTATCGGCGCAGGCGAATCGGCTATTGCTGAAATGATGGGCGATATGATGAATCGCCAAAGAAACCCTTTGATAAACTGCACTGTTGACCACGGAATTATCACGCTGCATATTATCGCGCGGGCAAAAGACAAACGCACCGCTGAAACAATGGCGGCAAAAGATATTGAAAGACTTTGCGGAATTCTTGGCCGGCTTGTTTACGGTTTTGATGAACAAACCCTTGCCAAGGTCGTCGGTCAGAAACTTTTAGAGAAAAAAAATACCTTAGCGATCGCCGAATCCTGCACAGGCGGTCTTATAGCAAAAATGATTACGGATGTGCCTGGTTCGAGCGGCTATTTTACTTACGGCTGGGTAACCTACAGCAATGAAGCCAAAATATCGGAACTTGGAGTAGAAAAAGGACTTATAGATAGATTTGGCGCCGTCAGCAGCGAAGTTGCCGCCGCTATGGCCGAAGGTGCCAGGAAAAAATCCGGTGCCGATTTTGCCATATCGATTACCGGCATTGCGGGTCCAGAAGGCGGAAGTGAACAAAAACCTGTAGGGTTGGTATATATCTCCATAGCTTTTAAGGATGGCGTAAATACGGAGAAAATGTTATTGGGGCCGAGGGATAGAGATTTTATCAGACTAAGAACTTCTCAACACGCACTTAATTTACTCAGATTAAACTTGGGCGATTGACCTGGTTGGCCGATATTGATATAGTTATGATAAGTTACTCGATAAAAGTGTATCTATAGGTTCTATGGCTAAAAACCGGAGAAAATTAGGCGAAATACTCTACAAAAGCGGATTGATCGGCAAAGAAGCCCTGATTGATGCGATAAAGACCAGCCAACAGAAAAATAAAAGACTCGGCGAAACATTGATAGAACTGGGGCTGGTTTCGGAAGACAACATCAGCAAGGCGATTGCCCATCAGTTTGGGCTGCCGTATATAGACCTTGACAGGCAGCAAATTTCAAAAGAATCATTAAATCTCATTCCTCAGGAAGTTGTTCAAAAATATAACGTTCTGCCATTGAGTAAAGGGAACGGCAGGCTGAAGCTGATTATCAGCGACCCGCTTGATTTGGATATGCTTGATACGCTCCGTTTCAGGCTCAATAGCGAACTTGACTGCTGCGTTGCAAGTCCTTCAAAAATTCGTGCTTATCTCAACCGGACCATTGACGATGTAAGAACCAGCATTGATGCTACCGCTGCCGAACTGGCCGAGGCAGGCCATACTATTGAAGCGGAAGTAAGAAGAGCGGAGGATGCGGAGGATGATGACGAAGGACCGATTATCAGGCTTGTTAATTTAATAATTGACGAAGCTGTGCATCTGAAGGCAAGCGATATTCATATTGAGCCGATGACTGACCGTGTAAGGGTGCGGTATCGTATTGATGGTGTTTGCAGCCAAAGAGATAATATTCCAAAACATATGCAGTCGTCGGTCCTGGCCAGATTAAAAATCTTGTCGGGAATGGACATTTCCGAAAGACGTTTACCTCAGGACGGCAGAATTCAGAGAGACATAGACGGCAGAAAAATAGATTTTCGTGTATCTGCGCTTCCGGGTTATCACGGCGAAAGCACAGTGCTTCGTATTTTGGAGCCGGAATCGATTAATATCGGTATTCAGGCGCTGGGTCTGGGCGATGAGGACAATCAGAAATTTTTGAAGATTATCAAAAGGCCCAACGGCATATTTCTTGTTACAGGCCCGACCGGTAGCGGTAAAAGCACGACGCTTTATTCGGCCCTGAAGGAGCTGAATAAGCCCGACAAGAAAATTATTACCGCTGAAGACCCGGTCGAATATAACGTTGCCGGCATTAACCAATGTCAGGTGAAAGAGGAAATTGAGCTTACTTTTGCCAAGATTTTGCGGGCTATGTTGCGACAGGCGCCGAACGTGATTCTCGTCGGCGAAATTCGTGACGGCGAGGTTGCCGATATTGCTATTCAAGCCGCTTTGACAGGCCACCTCGTATTCAGCACGCTGCACACAAATGACGCATCCAGCGCTATTACACGTTTGATTGATATGGGCGTTAAACCTTTCCTTGTTGCCAGTTCTATTCAGGCCATTATGGCACAGCGGCTCGTTAGAGTAATTTGTAAAAACTGCAAGATTGTCGATGAACATCCCGACCCGCATTATCTGCGGCTGCTTAATATCGGGCCGGATGATGTTAAAAAATATCCTGTATATAAAGGTGCCGGCTGCGCCAAATGTCATAATTTCGGTTATAAAGGCCGGCAGGGTATCTTTGAGATACTCGAAATGAATACTGAATTAAGAGAACTTGCCTTTGCCAGGGCTCCCGCCTCGGAAATACGAAAAGCGGCTAAGGCGGCGGGTATGAAAACCCTGCTTGAAGACGGCAGGCAAAAAATATTTAAAGGAATTACTACGCCTGAGGAAGTTTCCAAACATTCACAGGCGGAAGGTCTTATGCTGGATTAATATTTTGATAGGATTTTACTATGGCAACAGTACATATAGACAGGCTTCTTGACGCATGTATAAAAATGGGCGGTTCCGACCTGCATCTTACTGTCGGCAGACCGCCGACATTGAGAGTTGGCGGCAGGCTAAGGTCGCTGGAGACCAAGGTCCTCGAGCCTGAGGATACTGCCGCTATTATGAAGAGTATTACCCCTGAAAAAAAACAGGAGGAATTTCAGGAAGTCGGCGGAGCAGATTTTGGCTTCGCGTTCGGAGACAAAGCACGGTTCAGAACATCTATTTTCCGCCAGAGAAGCAATGTAGCAATTGTATTGCGATTGATACCTTCTGAATTGATGAGCTTTGACAAAATTGGATTGCCTAAGATTTGTTCAGCGCTTTGTCGCAGACCGAGAGGTCTATTCCTTGTTACAGGTCCTACCGGCAGCGGCAAAACCACAACACTTGCCAGTATGATTAACTATATTAATGAAAACCTCGACCGCCATATCGTAACGGTTGAGCAGCCTATCGAATATTACCATCCGCACAAAAAATCTATCGTTAACCAGCGAGAGGTCGGCGTTGATGTGCCCAGTTTCTCCGAGGCGCTAAGAAGAGTTCTAAGACAGGACCCTGATGTGGTTCTTGTCGGCGAGTTGCGAGACCTTGAAACGATGGAAGCTGCTCTCCGGGCGGCAGAAACGGGCCACCTTGTTTTCAGCACGGTTCATACCACAGGCTGCCAGGGTACGATTACCAGAATAGTCGATACTTTCCCGGTTGCCCAGCAGGAGCAAATAAGAGTGCAAATGAGCACGAATCTTATTGCGGTTTTAAGCCAGGCACTTTGTCCATTAAAGGTCGGCAAGGGTAGAGTTGCGGCCTTTGAATTTATGGTTGTTACGCCTGCGATTGCCAACCTTATTCGTGAGAACAAAACCTATAGAATTGAGTCGAGCATTCAAACCGGAAAGAACCTCGGTATGCAGTTGCTGGATGACCATCTATGGGAACTCTACGATAAAGATAAAATAAGTCTTGAAGAGCTGCTCGACAAGGCTAGACAGCCAAGTGCTATGCTCGAAAAAGCCGAAAAGAAGCAGGGCGGAAGGACCGAGGAAATGAAAAGAGAACTCGAAAATATCGGTCCTATTATTGGGGCTGCTACCTAATTTTTTGTAACAGTCAAGGTAGAGATAAGATATAGCAGATATGTTGTGTCTCTAATTTTGGTGATTTTTTTGATGTCAATAAAAGTGCCTGTCAGGACGATAGTTATATTTTAAAAAATTAAAATATAACTATTATTTTGACTATTTTGAGTTAAAATAAAACATGCAATAGTGGGTTTGTTTTTATTATATTTTATTAAATACCAGATGTCTGATTTGTAATTTTCTTGCTATAATGATGTTATGAGCGTATATTTACTCATAGAAGGGTAAATAAAGTTTTACCAGAAAACATTTACTTGGAGGTCTGAAATGGCCAAAGACATTCCAACGGAGCAGTTGCGGGGCAGAGCGATTGGGAGAATCCTTGTTAAAATGGGAATCCTGACGAGGGAAAAAGTTCATCAATGTCTAGCGGTTCAAAAGAAAAAAGGTGGGCAGGTTCAACTCGGACAAGTAATGCTCGAACTGGGAATGGTGGACGAAAAACAACTGAAGAAGGCACTGGCTGCGCAGGGCGGTATGGAATATGTGGATTTGGCCGGCTTGGAAATCGACCAGGCTATTATCAGCCAGATACCTGCTCAGATGGCTAACGCCTATAGAGTAATACCGCTGGATTATGATAAATCAAATAGCACGATGTCGGTTGCAATAGACAGCGCCGACAATTACAAGGCCACCGACGATTTAAGCACACTAATGGGTTTTAAGGTAAAAGCCAAGGTTGCCTCGCCGTCCGACCTTGATGAGATGCTCAAAAAATATTATTCCAAAGAAGAAGAGAGCATAAATGACCTGATTGGCAAGCTCGAGCAGGATGATTTTCTGGCCGAATTTCAGGGCAGAGACCAGAGTATCGACCTTAGTCAACTTAAGGAGCTTGCCGAATCAAACCCGGTAAAAAAACTCCTCAACCTTGTTCTTTTGCAGGCCATAAAGGACAAGGCTTCTGACGTTCACTTTGAACCTTTTGAAGATGAATACAAGATGCGTTATCGAATAGACGGCGTGCTTTATGAGATGATACCGCCGCCGAAACATATAGCCGTTGCCATAAGTTCCAGAATTAAGGTTATGGCAAATCTTGACATTGCCGAGAGAAGAATGCCGCAGGACGGCAGAATTCCGCTGACGGTTCAGGGCAACCAGGTGGACCTGCGTGTAAGTATTCTGCCGACGATGTTCGGGGAAAGCGTCGTGCTGCGTATTCTTGACAGGTCGCAGCTCGATTTGAAACTTGAAAATCTCGGAATGAGCACGGAAGATATGAATATTGTCCGACAACTTATACAAAAACCCAACGGTATTTTAATTGTAACAGGCCCGACCGGCAGTGGAAAAACGACTACTCTTTATTCGGCCCTGAAAGAGCTTAATACTATCGACAGCAAACTGATTACCACCGAAGACCCCGTCGAATATGATATCGACGGCATTATTCAGGTGCAGATGAAGCCCGACATTGGCCTTACTTTTGCAAGCTGTTTGCGGTCTATCCTGCGTCAGGACCCTGATATCATAATGGTCGGCGAAGTCCGCGACCTTGAAACTGCGCAGATTGCGGCTCAGTCATCCCTGACAGGCCACCTTGTTTTTACTACTCTTCATACTAATGACGCTCCGAGCGTTATCGCAAGACTTGTCGATCTCGGTCTTGAGCCGTTTTTGATTACCGCTACTCTCGAAGGAATTATCGCGCAAAGGCTCGTCAGGAAAATATGCAAAAACTGCAAAGAGGCCTATGAGCCGACAGAAGAGCAGCTTCTGGAGCTTAACTTAACGCCTGATGTTGTGCGGGGAAAAACATTCTATTACGGCAGAGGCTGCGACCAGTGCAACGGGACCGGATACAGAGGCAGATTGGGAATATTCGAAATAATGACTTTTACCGATGAGATGCGAGAATTAGTAATGAATCACGCATCGACAAACGTCCTTAGAAATGCGGCAAAAAAAACAGGTATGACAACGCTCCGTGAAAAAGGACTTAACGCAATATATAACGGCCTGACAACGATAGAAGAAGTTGTCAAGGAAACGGTAATGGAAGAACAGTAAAAAGTAAAAAAGGTGATATATGCCGATTTTTCAATATGAAGCGATGGATGCCGGCGGAAAGGAAGTGAAAGGCCAAATTGAAGCCCTCAGCGGCGAGGAAGCGCTGAGCAAAGTCCGCAATATGGGGTATTTTCCCACCAAGCCTCCCAAGACAAAAGAGGCCGGCCGTGAGAGAAAAGCAACGGCAGCAAAACCTAAGTCACGAAAGGGGGCCGGCGGAAGAGTAAAAGTTAAGCAGCTTACGCAGTTTGCAAGACAGCTTTCTACGCTTCAGGACGCCGGTTTGCCGATTTTACGCTCGCTGAGGATTTTGGAGGAACAGCAAAAGAAAGGGACTTTTAAGAGGGTTATCGGTTATGTTGCCGATGATATCGAAGGCGGCTCAACTCTTTCCGAGGCCCTTGCAAAGTATCCAAAGGCCTTCAACAAACTATTTGTCAATATGGTGGCCGCAGGCGAAGTCGGCGGCGTGCTCGATGTCATTCTGGCAAGACTTGCGGACTTTATGGAAAAAGCACAAAAGCTCAAAGCCAAAATCAAAGGCGCGATGGTTTACCCCGTTGTTGTTATGGGCGCAGCCTTTGGCATAGTTCTGGGTTTGATGCTCGGCGTTATTCCTAAATTCAGCGCCGTATTAAAGGATATGTCCGGCGGAGACCTGCCGGCTATTACTAATATTCTTATTTCAATCAGTAACTGGATTGCATACCAATACGGCTGGGCGGTGCTTCTTTTCACTCCGCTTGCGATAGTTTTTATTTTGAAGCTGATAAGAAGGTTTGCCATCGGAAGATATATTCTCGATGTCGTTAACCTTCACATGCCGGTTATAGGCAGAATTGCCTATAAAACTGTCGTTGCCCGCTGGACAAGAACGCTGGGCACACTAATCAGCGCAGGCGTTCCGATTCTCGAAGCGATAAACATCACCGCCGACACATCCGGCAATGAAGTCTATTCCACTATGCTTCGCAAGGTGCACAACGCCATCCGCCAGGGCGATACGTTCGCAAATCCGCTGCGACTGTCGAAAACTACCGACAGCCTTGTCGTCAATATGATTGATGTCGGCGAAGAAACAGGCGATATGGACAAGATGCTTCTCAAAATCGCAGGCAACTTCGATGAAGAAGTCGATGTGCTGGTCGGCTCGCTTATGTCTCTGCTCGAACCGATTATGATTATCGGCCTGGGCGGCGTTGTCGGCACCATTGTTATCGCGATATTCCTGCCGATGGTAAAGATTATTACATCGCTGATGTAATTTAAAAGAATATAAAGTCCGGTAGTCGGAATTAAAAATAAAGAAAGCAATTATATGAAAGGCCAATAAAATGAAAACTAAACAAAGAAAAATTGGGTTTACGATTGTCGAGCTTTTAACGGTTATGGCTGTTATTGCTATGTTGATGGGTATCCTTGTGCCCGCGCTTAATCTTGTCAGGAAACTGGCCAAGGACGTCAATCAAAAGGCTGAGTTTCACAGCATCGATGTCGCGCTGGAAACTTACGTCAACGAAAGCCCGACCCAGCAGTATCCGGACTCGGGAATGTTAGGAACTGCAGCGGCCAACGGCAGAACGGTTGGCGCTCAAAGACTTACAGAGGCGCTTTTGGGCAGGGATTTGGTCGGCTTTGACCCCAATTCAACCTGGGATGCGTTTGCCGATGAAAAAAAGCCGGATGTTTACGCAAGTAAAAATGCTCCAAAAAGTTCAACTCAATCCCTTATAGACTCTTCTTTGGCCAGAAGAGAAGGGCCTTACCTTAATCCCGCCAATGTCGAGGTGTTTCAGCTTTACCAATTATTTACAAATTTTACTACTGCTCCTAATCTTAGTTACGCTTATCCCGGCTCGACTACGCCGGCGCCGGTTTTAACGGATATCTATCGTGTAAGAAATGTTGTTGCAAAAGGAAAAACCGTAATGGCCGGAACGCCGATTCTGTATTACAAGGCCAATACCAGTTCAAAATTATTTCCAGATACCAATGACCCGTCGGTTATAACAATTGCTGACAAAGATGCCAATACCTATATATATAACAGCATAGATAACGAAGAGCTCATTACTCTGGGAACGGTAAAAAATCAGGCTGTCCAGCATTATTTTAATGCCCTGCCATCTCCCGGATCTTTATCCGGCTCCAACAACGGAGGAAGATGGTGGTTTTACAAGACCATTACAGACAGGAAAATAACTAATCAGGCCCGGCCATACAATATGACAGGCTATATCCTTATTTCAGCCGGTGCTGACGGTATCTACGGCACAAGGGACGATGTTTGTAATTTCTAATAAGCAGGCAAAAATAGCCACAAAGGCACTAAGTCACTAAGAAAAAAAAGAATAATTATCTTAACGCTTCGTGTCTTGCACGCAGTGTCCCTTACGGGAGCGTCTTAGTGGCTAAAAAAATAAAAAGGGGTTTATTATGAAGGCTGAAAAAATTAAGGGGTTTACTCTTATCGAACTTTTGGTTGTGCTTGCGATTATTGCGGCTCTGATTGGACTGCTTATGCCCGCCCTGGGCCAGGTAAGAAAATACGCCGGCAACGTCAAACAAAAATCGCAAATCGGCAGTATCGAAATCGCCCTGACTCTCTACAAAATGGATTTCGGCCAATATCCGCCTTCGCACGGCTATGACCCTAATAATCTCTCCCCACCGGACCCTAATCACCCAGACTATGCATACAGCGGCGTTCAGACCCTTGCCGAGGCGATGTGCGGTATGGACCTGCTCGGCGTTGAACCAAATTCTACTTTCAGGTCAGACGCCAAAGGTATAAATTCCGCTGACATCTTATATCCTCCCAATCCTACAAAGGCAAATCTCGATAAAAGAAAGGGGCCATATCTGGACAGGGCAAACATTGGTGTTTTCCAGCCAAACCAGATATTCAAACCCGCTTCTATTGGTGCTTTGAAGTCGGACGGACATATGATTTGTGATACTTTTACCACTCAAAGCGTAAAAATTGGCGCTAAATATTACAAAATCGGAACACCTATCCTGTATTTCAGGGCTAATCCCTCTGCGGTAAATACCCAGTTGATTCGAGATGTTAGCACTTCTGATCTGAAATATCATATAGCGAATATATACAATTATACAGATAATTACGATGTTATAATAACTGCGAGATCCCCGGCTAATGGAGGAAAAGACCATAAGTTTTATGAACAGCCATTTCCCGATGGCAGCACATTTTACAATTTTATCAGCGACCCGATGATTCCTATTCCACCAACAGCCCCTGCCGGAAGCTGCGGCAGGCCTGTTCACCCCGATTCGTTTATCCTGATTTCCGCAGGCCCTGACGGCATATACGGAACAAAAGATGATATTTGTAATTTTGCGCCCAATATTCAGTGATGCGTTTTTTAATTTAAAAGTGAAGATTTAAAATTGAAAATTTAAAACTGCTTCGCCGAAGCTTGCTCGCCGCAGGCAAGGCGGATTCCAAAAATCTTAAATCTTAAATCTTCAATTTTCAATGCGGGTGTTTATTTAGCAGATTTATATAGATTTATGATTAAGATTAAAACAAACGGTATAACTCTTGTCGAATTGCTGGTGGCTGTAGCCATTGTGGTGATTCTCTCGGCCGGGCTCTATATTGCCGGCGATTACGCTGAAACCCAGGCCAAAATTAAACAGACCCAGTCCACTATCGAAATGCTCTCTGCCGCCCTCGAACAGTATTATGATGCAAACAGCAATTGTTTTCCTTTCAAGGCCGGCTTAACTTATAACCAAACCAAACTTGAAGGGGCTGATTCTAACGGCCTTAACATTAAGGTTACAGATAAGAACAAGGTTCAGTTGACTGCCGCCAACTATAACAATTTATATGCTTCAAGCGAGGCGTTGTATTATTTTCTCAATCGAATCCCTGCCAGCAGAAAGATTATAGGTTCTATAAATTCCTCGTTGATTACCAATAAAGACGACCAGAAAAGAGAATATTTTTACTATTTCAATACTGATTTGGTACAAACGCTTTATCCGCTGCTGCATTTCGTTGACGCCTGGGGCACTCCGTTTAGATATACATACAGCAAGACCGCAGGCAACAATTTTCCACTGATAGAATCCGCCGGTCCTGACAGAGATTTCGGAGACACGATTCCTGCTAAAAAGAATGATGATATTACCAGCCGTTAGTAAAAATTTAAAAATGAAATTTATAATTAAAAAAAAACGAAACCTCAAATACAAAACGGCGTTTTCGCTTGTCGAGATGCTTGTCGTCGCAGGGATAATCGCTGTCCTCATCGGCCTTACTATCCCTGCGATAAACGCCCTGCAGAAGTCTTACGATTCGACCGGAGCAGACAGTATGATAAGCGCGGCCCTTGAAACCGCACGGACACTGGCTATCAGCAATCATCAGTATGCCGGCGTCCGATTTCAAAAGGCATACAACAGCGACGCCAACAATGCAGACCAGTATATGATTTTTATTATTTTTGACAGCAACGAATTAACCGGTTCAACCGGTTGGGTGTGCGGTTTCGTTGCGGTTGAAGGTTATAAACCGATAAAACTTCCTTCAAATATTGGTGTAATGGATAAAATGGTAAGAACTTCGCATAGTAGTACTACCCCCAGACATTGCGATCAGGTTAGTGAACACCCGCTGGCCGAACCGAATTTGGACGACAGCGTAGCGGCAAACCTTGACCCTAATGATAATTATAACCGGAACATTACCGATATTTCAACTTTCTCCATTGTTTTTTCTCCGGCAGGAAAACTTGTTTATCATGCAATAAGATGTGGAAGAAAAAGCACCGGAGATGATGATGTTTTTAACACAAGAGGTAATATTATTGCCAAGCCTCCGACAGGGCGATTTATTCAGGATAATCACGATGATTTTGGAATAGGTGTTGAGACCAGTCGAACGAAGTTTGTCATATATGACCGGGAAAAATTTAAAACAATGACGACAGGTTATCAAAGATGGAATTACCTTAGTGGGCTTGATGTCAAATATATAAATCCCTATACCGGCCAGTTGATTAAAAAATGAAAACGACAGTTAAAAATAACGGTTTCTCTCTTGCCGAGGTCTTAATGGCCGTGGGGATTCTCTCTATCGGCCTGATGCTGATAGCCACGATGTTCCCGGCTGCGCTTTATCTTACGACCGTCGCATCGGAAAGGACTATGGCTGCAATTGTCGCAGACGAGGCCTTTGCCAAGATTCAGCTCTTTGGTCTTGCACATCCTCATCCTCCCAACATCAGCGACTATAACGATATGAATAAGCTGGCGATAATGGACCATAATGAATTTTCATATCCATCTGTTGACCCCTGTTCGACGTATTTGCGCCAGTATTACTGGTCGGCATTATGCAAAAGCACAGACCCATGCGAATATCAGGTTACAGTCTTTGTCGCCAGAAAAACTTCGCCCGGTCATACGTATTATGACGGCAGAGACGGCGGAATAAGACCTAAATTGATTAATATTGCTGTAAATGTTCCGGCAATAGGTACTGATTTGACGGTTAATACTGCCGCTGAAGCGAAATATATAAATCCGCCGACGATAATACTCGATGATGCAACCGGCAAAATATACCATATTATTGACAGAAAGGAATCAGGCGTAAGTCAAATAGTAACTATTGACAGACCCTGGGAAGATGGAACCGGCGTAAAACCTATCTGGCTTATTCCTCCGCCTGTATCAGGCGGAAAAAACGCCGATATCGAAGTCTATCAGGAAATAATAAGGTTCTAAGTATTAATATGAAAAAAGCGTTTACGATAACTGAGTTATTAGTCGCCGTCGGCCTTCTCGCCGCCGTCCTTGCCGCTTCGACGATGATATTTCATTATGCGATTGAAGCCCAAAGGACCGCGATGGCTACCGCCGAGATTATGCGAACTATGCGGGCGATTACCGACCAGCTCAATATGGACTTTGCGGGCCTGCGAACATCCGATGCCCCGATGATTATAAAATTTCACGGCAACCCGAATGATGCCAACGAAGCAGATTCGATTGTATTTTTTGCCGCAGGAGATTTTCAGGATTCCAACGGAATGGTGCGGGGCCCTGTCGCCAGAATTTATTACGGCCAGTCCGGGATGCGCACCGCCAGTGTTATTGACCCCAATAAGATTCTTCTCAGAAAGCAGGTAATTTTAGAGCCGAACCATATTTCTACGAATGAATATGAGCCTAACAGTCTTTTGCAGTTGGTAAATAGGTATCTTGCCAGTGACCCGAATACTATCACAAACGGCAATATTGCTAATAAATGGATTGCTCGTCCGATAGATATCAATTCAACTAATGCTGGTTCCATTGCAATGTATCTTGCAAAAGATGTAAATGATTTTTCGATAACGTTCTGCAGCAGGAATGATATTGATCTTGTAAAAGGTTTTCTGCAATGGAGAAAAGCGGTGGCTGGACAAAAAATATTTTTCAGCTTTTGGCCGCGTTACCCTTATTTCAAGCAGTATCCCGATATGATTAAATTTACTTTTACCCTTTACGATTCCAAAAAGATTTTAAAAAACGGCAGAAGATTTGAGCATATTGTTTATATAGGGCAATAGTCAAAAAGGCAGATATGAAAAATAAAAAAATACAAATTAAGTCTGTCAAACGCGGCTCCGCTCTGATTATGACGATAGTCCTGACCGTTCTGCTTGCGATTATTGCCGTGATGTTCGTGGCCGTCGCGAGAATGGACAGGGCATCGACAAGCAATATCGCCGATAACAAATCGCTCGACTTAGCCGCAAAATCCATTACCGAAATTATCAGCAAAGACCTCCTCCGCGACACCCCCGGCGTTGCCGGACGCGACTCCAACGACCCCAACAATTATTCCGATTATCCCGACCCCTGCAACCCCTGGCTCGCAAGTCTTGAGCCGAATTCGAATAGTACCAAAACCGTTTATAACTGGCTCCAGATTAGCGATGTAAATGGTTATTTAAGAAGTAATGGCTTCGTCCGCCAGAATGTGCCGGTTAAGCCGTCGACTTCTAATGTTGTTAAAGACAATCCTGCTATTAACCTTAATACAAACGGTACTCTTCAGGATCAGTTAGCCGATGCTGACGGTGATGGAATAGCGGATTCCAAATGGGTTGAATTTGCAAATATTCAATCGTCCAAAGGCCGGAAGATTTACGCCGCCGTTCGCGTCATTGACAACAGCGGGATGGTTAATGTCAATACCGCTTATAATTTCTGGCCCAGTAGCGCTGATGCCAATAAAATCAACGGCTCATCCCAGATGCAGATTAATCTTAAAGGCCTGCTTAAGCCAACAGCGCAGATGAACGCTCAAATTGATGATATAAACAAGGCACGCTGCAACAACGATTCGGGATACTGGCCGAATTATGAAAGAAATGTTATCTGGGATTATAACGGTGTTCCGGACGGCAATTATATTCCCTATGATATCTCCGATGAACTCGAATTGAGATACCGCTACTGCATAGACAGCAAATTTGTTTCACGGTTTGAAGTTAATGCACCTGAAACATCCGAAAGTCCCGGCTGGCCGAATTACGGGAAACTCTATGATAATACGGGCATCTGGAAACTTGCAAACTGGCAGACAAGGATTACAGAGTTCAATGACCTAACAGACCGCAGGCATATTTTGACCGCATACAATCTTGACCGTATTATCGAACCCAACGGCGCGAAGATGATAAATTTGAATACTGCTGATGTGAATGATATAAACAGCGCAATCCGTAAAGGACTTTATAACGCTGGAATGATTCATTCCGATGCGAATAAAATCGCCGCCCAGATTGCCGTTAATGTAATCGATTATCGCGATACCGACTCGAATGTGACCGTTTTTAAGGTTGATGGTGTTGATTATTACGGCTTCGAAAGTCCCTGCGTTTATATTTCGGAACTGGCTTACCAAAGCGATGGCGCAGCCGCCTTTTCTTATGCAATTGAACTTTATAAGCCTTATTCAGGAGATGCCGACCCCGTTGGATGGCAACTCGCTGTAGGTGGAATACCGCCGATAACCATTAACTGGCCGGCAGGGCAGCAGTTTCATGTTATAGTGTCGCCGTTAGCACCATTTGCCATAACTGGTGTCCCACAGATTGAACCTTCTCTTTCTTTTATCGATGGAGATACTATTTCATTGAGACGCACGGCGGGAGGCACCCCTATTATAGTTGATTCTGTTGCTGTTCCTCTTACTTTTGTTCAGCCGAGTGTTGCTATTATTAATAGTACTAAGAGGGATATAACGCCGGCAAAATGCATAAGAAGACTATGGGGACCGATGAGCCCTTTTACATCGCTTGGAGACAATGTTGCTCATCCTTTTATAAATGGAGACTTAACTTATATTCAGGATCATCCGAAGAATGGCCCCTTTACAAATATCGGCGAAATAGGAATGATTTTCCGCAAACCCGCTTATTTAAAACCTGGCGACCCATGCTCAAATGTAATCGGCTATGGCACTAATAATACGGAAGCCCAGGTTCGTCTGGATTTGACTGACCTCACTTATCAGAAACTTTTCAAATATCTGACTGTTATGGACCCGAACAAGTTCCATCTGGGCAACCCCAATTATATCAATGAAACAAGAGTCAAAGGCAGAATAAATATCAACACTGCGCCAGCCTCCGTCATAGCGCAGTTGCCGTGGGTTTCGCTTAGAAGTAATCCGCCCGACTACAACAATGCCAATCTGGCTAAAGCCATAGTTGCATATAGAGATAAACAAAATCTTTCAGCAACTGGCGGCGGTGATTACAGAAATCGGCCGGACCCTTGCGGTTTTGGAAATATTGGCCAGCTTTGCAATGTTAATCTAGGCACTGACCCCAATTACAGAATTGATTATTATAGCCGAGGAATAAGGATTGGAAACCAGACAGGATTTCCTGACCTTACGCCGGATGATGCGGCGGATGATTTTGAAGAGCGTGATTTAATTTTCGCGCGAATCAGCGACCTCGTTACTGTTCGCAGCGATATTTTTACCGCTTATATATTAGTGAGAATTGGCACAGATGGTCCGCAGAAAAGGTATATGGTAATTCTCGACCGCAGCGGCGTAAAAAATCCTTCGGACAAAGTTAAGATTATAGCATTTCAGCCTGTCCCCCAGGCAAGATAAAATATAAAAATAGGCAAACAAAAAGGCCTCTCTTAGAGAGGCCTTCATTTTACAAGATGTTAACTCCCAAATAAAAAAGGCCCCGTCATTTGGCGGGGCCTTAAGTTCAAGATGTTAACTCCTCAGTTAAGCTGGGACTACATTGGTCGCGCATGGACCTTTTTTGCCCTCGCCAACCTCGAAACTAACGCTTTGGCCTTCATCTAACGATGTGTAACCGGCCGCCTTAATTTCTGAATGATGGACGAACAGATCTGCTCCGCCGTCGTCTGGGGTGATGAAGCCGTAGCCCTTACTCGAATTGAACCATTTTACTTTACCTGTACTCACGTGATTACTCCTTAATACTGTTAAAAAAAACTATTATCTCTCTATGACATTTATATTTATGGGAAGTACTATTGAGAGATGAAATAATATCCCTTTACTACTTTTAACATAATCGTACTCTTTAATATCCAAAAAAATTCAATGCAGTATTAGACCATAAAAATTCAAAATTTGCAACAAAAAATTGCGTTTTTCCTCTAAAAATTAGTGCAAAAAACAGGAAAAAACGCTAAAAAACCGGTTTTTTAGCAAAAAAGTGACGAATTGTGCCCCATAAATTATGACTAATTCAGTTTTGCTCTTATAGTTTCAGCCCGCAAAATATCTCTTTGTTCGGCGTTGAGGAGTTGGCCTTTATTTATCTGCAGATGAGCAGGCTGGGTGAGCATAAACAGTTCATTTATTGTCTCGATTGGGATTTCTTTTATTCTGCCCATATTGATGCCCATCCGAAGATTGCTCAGCAGGAACATCGCTTCGTGAGAGCTGATGAGTCTTGCGTTTTTCAGGACGGCAAATGCACGCGCGATTTTGTCGTCGAGAATATTAGCGTCTTTTACCAATAACCTGTCGCGGGCAATTCTTTCATATTCGACAATTTTTGGAATTATCAGTGCCTGAAAATCTTCGACGATTTTTTCTTCGCGGACGCCCAGGGTAACCTGATTTGAAAGCTGGAAAAAGTCGCCGACCGCCTCAGTTCCTTCGCCGAACAAACCGCGGACGGTAAGGTTCATATCTTTGGCTGAGTCGAACAGCTTTTTGAGCTGGTCTGTCAATTTCAGCGCCGGCAGATGCAGCATCACGGAAACTCTGATTCCTGTGCCGACGTTTGTAGGGCAGGCGGTTAAAAAACCATAGCGCGGACTGAAGGCATATTCGATTTTTTCGCTGATTTCATCATCTATACTGTTGATTCGCTGCCAGCATTTATCGGCGTTAAGACCTGCGGCCAAAACAGAGAGCCTCAGATGGTCTTCTTCGTTTATCTGTGCGGCGAAAAGCTCATTTTCGGCGATAACGACGCCTCGCGGGCCTTTACTTGCCGCCAGGTTTCGGCTTATAAGCTGTCTTTCGATGAGAAAATCTCTTTCGAGATTGCTTCCCACGGCAATATCTATAAAGGAAATGTCGCCGGGCTGGCTCAGTGAAAGTATTGTTTCCCTGAGGGTCTGCAGGATGTTCTTTTTTTCTTCGTCATCGCATCGGCAGGTAAACCTGTGACCCGCAAGATTTCTGGCAAGTCTTATTCTTGAGGAAATGACTATGTCCGACAGCGGGGCTGCAGGGTCGAACCAACGACTCGTTTTCGAACTTAAATCCGTAAGTCTCATTGCGTTTTTTTCAGCTGGTCTCTGATTTTCGCGGCCAGCTCGTAATCTTCCTTCTCGACAGCTTCGCTAAGCTGTTTTTTCAGATCTTCCATTTTGCTCTGTTCTTCATGTTTGCTTGTCGGGCTGATATGTGTTTGGACAGGAACTTTTCCTTTATGTGTTGAGTTATTATCCTGGGTCTTTTCGATAATTTCCCGCAGGTCGCTTTCGAAGACGTCATAATCTTTCGGACAGCCGAGAAGCGCCTGCTTGCGGAACTGCTCCATTGTTATGCCGCACTCTGGACAAGCTTTGCGGGATTTTTCGGAGCCGGAATTTTCATCTGTCTGCTGGTGCGCGGCGATAAGAGAGCTTAAAAGTTCGTTCAGCGAGAGCTGGTTTTTTATGGTAACTCCCTCTTTCTGCGCACAGTTTTGGCACAGATGACTTTCGGTTCTCTGGCCGTCAATTATTTCGGTCAAATGAACCGTTGCTGTTCTTGCTTTACAAATTTCGCACTGCATATTTATCCTATTTTATTATACTAAAGAATCTCTTTAAAAGGGCACCCATTCTTTATATCGACATTAAAAGAAAGCGACTAAATGGACTCTTTTTCACCATATCTCGCTTTGCAGCCGGCAGTTTCCGTAAGTTCTATGAATAAAAGACTTACGTGCTTTGGCAGCTGTTTTTTTGCGTTATCGAAGATATATCGGGCGATATTTTCGGTCGAAGTATTCATATTTTTAAAGCATTGAAAATCTTCAAGCGGCTGGTCATTAAAAGGACCGACAATTTCATCCAGGATTTTTTTGAGTTTATGGAAGTCAAAGAGAACTTCATTTTCGTCAAGACCCTGTCCTCCGACGGCAGCCTCAACTATCCAATCATGAATATGATATGGCTCGGCAGCATCGGATAATTTAAGCTGATGGCCGGCCCGAAAAGTTGTTGTAACAGATATCGTATACAATTTTTCAGCCTTTTTTAAGGTTTATTTCAGCAAGTCTTTTTTGCAGTTTTTCATAGATGCCCTGCGGAATCAAATTCGATACGTCGCCGCCGAGGCTCGCTACCTCTCTGATAAGCGTTGAGCTTGTAAAGCCGTACTGTTCGCCGGTCATAACAAAAACAGTTTCAATTCCCGCAACGGCACGGTTGGTCATCGCAAGCTGAAATTCATACTGAACATCGGTAAGATTTCTCAAACCTCTGAGGATAGCAGTTGCACCGACGCTTGCCGCATATTCGACAGTCAAACAGTCATAACTTTGAACAGTTACGCCCTCTATACCTGCGACAAGCGGCTTAATCATTTCAACGCGCTCAGCGAGAGTAAAAAGCTGGTTTTTTACAGGGCTGTTTCCGACAGCGATAATCAGCTCATTAAAAAGTTTTATGCCGCGGCTGATTACGTCAAGATGGCCGTTGGTTATCGGGTTGAAAGAACCCGGGAAAACCGCTCTGACAAATCTCTTTGCCATATTGCTCCTTTCGATTGGAAGTATATGGAGATTATAACAGAAATGAATCTTGCGTCAAATATCAAGCCCCGCAATTACGGATGAAATTCTGCTCGGAATTTGTCAAAGCGACAATGCCGCCGAATTTGCGCCCGTTATACCTCATAAAAAGCGACGCCTCAACAACCTGCCGGGCTATCGAAGCGGCTTTATCGCTGCCGATGACGAATAAGCCGAGGTTTTTAATTAGAAAAGCGATAGATGGCTTTGGGCTCTTTGCGATTTGTTTTTTTGATTCTGCCCATACTATATGGCCTTTTAAATAAATAATTTCGTTTGGATTTAATGCTCCCGCTTTGAGTAATTCGCCGGTCAGATTTTTTTGGAGATAAGCAGCTAAATTTTTATTATAGAAAAAGTGCACCGCTTCCGTGGGAAAAGCATGCCTGATTATTAGTTTCACATTTTTGATTTCCTCGGCGTTTGGTTTTTTAATCTGTTTGACAGTAGGGCAGGTTAATTTACTGGAACATTTTTTTATTACTTTTGAAACAAGTTGCAGAGCATCGACGGAATTTGCGGCGGAGACAAAAAGACCGTGCTTTTCAAGAAAGAGAATTTCAGGCAATCGGCGATATTTTTTTTGATATTTGCCGGTTAGGTTTATGATTTTTTTTGCAAGGCTGTATCCCGGATTGGCATAAGGAATCCACAAAGGCGGAAATTTTTCATTCGCCAGGAGTTTTTCCAGTTCGGCCTTTCCGTTTTTTGCGTTTAGAAAAGCTCCGACCGCAATCGGATGAATATGAATTACGTATTTGTCGAGCAATACATGAAGATTGGCCTCTATGGAAGGGCGGCAATTTCCTTTTGTCCTGTCTTCACAGCAGCCAACCAGTCGTTTGGCAATCTGGGCCTCTCGTTTTTGCCCAGCCATACCCGCGAATTTTTTATCTTTTATTATGCCGCGGGCCTTTTCGAGATTTATTCTTCGCCAGCCTTTATTTTTGCTCATATCCGCAAGTGCAGTGCCGCTTGCCTTTATGAACATAAATTTTCCATCGTCGGTTTTGACGCTTGTATTGCCCGATGCCCCCTGTGCCAGAAGTGGATTTCTGCCGACCCTGCGGGAAATTTTAATCAGTTCATTTAGACATTTGTCCATTTTTTTTAAGTTAAGCCTGGAAAATGCTGAATTTCGCTAATTTGAGTTTTTGAAGAATAAACTGCAGCATCGTATAAAGTGTGAGCAGGCCGTATTTTGTACTCCGTGAGAAATTAATGCTCGAAGCTTCGTCGAAATATCGGCACGGAACCGGAGCGTCGGCAATTTTAAAACCGAAATACGCCGCCTGGGCGAGCATCTGAGAATCAAAAACAAAATCGTCGGAATTTTTATGAAATGGAATTTTTTCTAAAACGCTTCGTTTATAAACTCTAAAGCCGCTGTGGAAATCGCCTAAGTTCTGGCCCAATATGAAGTTCTCTGTAATAGTCAAAAATCTGTTGCTCAAATATTTGTAAATTGGCATTCCGGATTGTATCGTTTCAGCCCTTGTGCGAATCCTGCTGCCGAGCATAAAATCGCAAACCCCTGTCTGCAAAAAACCTATGAAATATGGAATCAGCCGGCCGTCATACTGATAATCGGGATGAAGCATAACAATAATATCAGCGCCTTTTGCCAGCGCCGCGTCATAACAGGTTTTTTGATTGGCGCCGTAGCCGCCGTTTTTTTCGTGTTTGATTACCGTAAGTCCAAGCCGGGTCGCCATTTCCACCGTGTTGTCCTTGCTGCAGTCGTCAACGAGAATAATATCGCTTCGAAATTGCTCCGGGATATCTCGGACTGTCGCCTCTAATGTAGATGCGGCGTTATAGGCCGGCATTACTATGATGGTTTTTAAGTTGTTGCTGCTTGTCGAAGACACTTAAGATAACTCCATCTTTACGGAACTGCGATAACTTCCTTAACTTCCGGCACACGCTGCTTTAACATTCTTTCAACGCCCATCTTAAGCGTCATGGCCGCTGAGGGACAGCCCTTGCAGGCGCCCTGAAGACGAACCTTAACCGAATTGTCAGCAGTAACTTCCACCAATTCAATGTCTCCGCCGTCATTTTGCAGCATCGGCCTGATACCGTCAATTACTTCTATCACCTTGTCTTTTATAGACTTATCAGCATTGCATCCACAATTTTCACACATAATTTAACTCCTGAAAAAATGATATTGAATTTGTTAGTGTAACAATAACTTAATGAATAGTCAGCAGGAAAATCTAGAGAAAAGTTGCCCCTGAGGGGTCTGCCCCCTTGCGGGGGTTTCCGCTACGGCTTCAACGGCTCCAACGCTACGGCTACGATAAATTATAATGCAGCGATAGCTGCATAAGCTTATTTGAAATAAGCTGTTACGGCAATCTAAGAGAAGTGCCGTTGCAAACAAAAAAAACGGTGGGGTAACCTCCGGCTGGTAAACAAGATAGGAATTTTAAAATCCTGCAACCCCCCCGAAAACGGGGAGTTTTTGATCCTAGAATCGACGCAAAATGGTCAGATGGTATAAAAGTAGCCCCCGCAATTTCCTTTTCTGCGGAAAAGAAAATTAAATCGGAGAACTTCATTGGGGCGGGGGTCTCCGTTGCGACTCCGATCTTCGGGTTATAAAAAAAATTTTATTTTGCTATAACTCTTTATTTTATTTTGAAAAATAAGGAGTTATAGGAATCCCTTCGGCAAAAGGTGATCTTTTTTTTAACAAAGCGCGCAAGTTCTTGCGCGAAACATTCTTTTTTTTTCCTTCGACAGGCTCAGGACAGGCGGAAAATGGAAATTTTTCATCAAAAAGTGACGGAAAATTCAAGAAATTCATACAAAAGTAGTGAAAAATATGGCGAAAATCATAGTTTTTGGGCGCGAGATTGGGCAATCCATAATGTCTGGAATTACTGCAGCCACCAAGTCACGAAGACACAAAACAGACTTTGGTATTTGGATAAAATCGGTACCTATGGCATGGCAGAATAACCATTGAGTTTGAAAAAAGAGAGAGTAAAATAAATCTACTTTGAGGAACGGCATCGGAAGAAGAAACTTAAAAGTTAAATATCAAAGAGCAAAATACATTATTCTAAAACAAAAAAGGAATTTATGAAGATATTTGCATTAAATAAGAGAAGTGAATTGAATCAAATCAATGAAAGTCCTTTTAAATGGGAAGATGAAATCCAGAGTTTAACTGAAAAAAATCTCAAAACCATTTTTGCCCTTGATTTTATACGGACTGAATTTTACTTAAACAATTTACGCATAGGTACATTGGCATATGACAGTAATTCTAAGGCCTTTGTAATCATTGAATACAAAAATAAGAAAAATATGAGTGTTATAGACCAAGGATATGCGTATCTTTCATTGATGCTAAATAACAAAGCTGATTTTATTCTTGAATATAATGAAAAACAAAAAAACAGTTTGAAACGTGGAGATATAGATTGGTCACAATCAAAAGTTATTTTCATTTGCCCTTTTTTTACGAAGTTTCAAAAAAAAGCAATAAATTTTAACGATTTGCCTATTGAATTATGGGAATTCAAAAAGTACCAAAATAATATAATTAGCTACTCACAAATTATTGCTGCCGGGGCGCAAGAAAGTGTGAAAACAATTTCGCGGCAAAATACAACTATACAAAAGGTTAGTAAAGAAATCAAAGTTTATACAGAAGAAGAACATATACGGATAGGTTCTGATGAGTGCATAGAATTATATGAAAAATTAAAGACAGCACTGCTTAATTTTGAAAATGTTGAATTGAAACCAAAGAAAAAATATATGGCTTTTGTAGGAAGCACCAATATAGTTGATATTCTCATTCAACGAGGCGCAATAAAAATGTGGCTTAATCTCGGCAAGGGCGAACTTGATGACCCCAAAAAAATTGCCAGGGATGTTTCAAGTGTTGGCCATTGGGGCAATGGTGATTATGAAATAAAACTTTTGAATGATAATGATTTTGAATATATTTTATCACTGATAAAGCAATCTTACAGGAAGAATAAATAATAAACAATTGAGCAATAGAGACGTATGCCATACGTCTCTACAATGATATTAAGGCAGAGAGCCGTGTGTAAGAGACAAGAGACGCATTGCCATGCGGATGAATGATATATTAAACCAGAGGGCGGCAAGAGGCAAAAGACGTATTGTCATGAAAGAGAGGCATGGAGACGCATGCCATGCCTCTCCACAATGATATGTATCAGGAAAAATTATAATGTTGTTTGAGAATAAATATCGTATTGAAACAACCCGATTAAAAAATTGGGATTATTCTTCGAATGGATATTATTATATAACGATATGTACAAAAAATAGGGAATGTTTATTTGGCAATATTGCCGGCGAGAAAATGCAATTGTCGACGATAGGCGAAATTGTTTTACAGTGTTGGAATGATTCATTTGTTATGCGCAAAGAATTATCCTGCGATCAATTTGTAATTATGCCCAATCATATACACGGAATTGTTATTATCGAAAAATTGGTAGAGACGCATGGCAATGCGTCTGGCCACGGGATAGAGACGCAAGGCCTTGCGTCTCTACAGGATAATAATAAACCACATCGGATGCCAAAATCGGTTTCATCGTTTATTGGCGGTTTTAAATCGGCCGTGACCAAACGTGTAAACGAAATCCGGCATACCCCCGGCGCCGCCATATGGCAAAACCGGTTTTACGACCATATTATACGCGATGAAAAATCATTACAAAGAATAAGAGAATATATCGTCAATAATCCAATGAATTGGCAAACGGACGAACAAAACCGCAATCCATAGAGGAAGAGACGCATGCCATGCGTCTCTACAATAAAACATTCGCAAAAAACGTACAAATCAATATAATCAACGATGCAGGACTATTAAATGAAACATTTAAGGAACGGCCTATGAGAATATCGGTTGAAGAGGTTTTTGAGACGGTAAGGATGACTATCGAGCAGAATTTCGATATCAGGACCGTTACGCTGGGAGTCAATCTGAAAGACTGCGTCGACAGGAACACCGCGGCATTCAATAAACGAATATACAAACGCATTTCCGAAATGGGCAAACATCTGAATCAATGTGCCGACCAGTTAGAGCAGAAATACGGCATTCCCATAACAAACAGGAGAATAAGCGTAACGCCGGTGGCACTGCTGATTGAATCGCTGCCGCGAAAGATTTCGACTGCCGTTTCAGTTGCCAAAACATTAGATAGGGCGGCAAGGGCTGCGAAAATAGATTTTATTGGCGGATACGGAGCGCTTGTTCATAAAGGAATGACAAAAGCGGATGAGCTTTTAATCGATTCAATTCCGCAGGCGTTGTCGCAGACTCAAAGATTATGCGGATTTTTAAATCTCGCATCGTCGAGGGCCGGAATGAATATGACGGCGATTGAAAAGGTCGGGCATATAATTAAAGAGCTTGCAAGGTGGAGCAAAAACGGAATCGGCTGCGCGAAACTTGCGGTGTTCGCGAATGTGCCGGAGGACAATCCATTTATGGCAGGTGCGCATCACGGGATTGGCGAACCGGACTTTTCGTTGAATATTGGAATATCGGGGCCGGGCGTTGTAAGGGATGTTGTCGCGAACAATCCGAAATGCGATTTGACGGCGCTTTCGGAGGTTATAAAACGGACGGTTTTCAAAATCACAAGGGCGGGCGAGCTTATCGGCAGAGAGATTGCGGAGCTGATGAAGGTCGAATTTGGCATTGTGGATATTTCGCTGGCATCGACGCCGAAGAAGGGCGATTCGGTAGCGGAGATAATAGAAGCGATGGGGGTATCGCGGATGGGCAGGCCTGGTTCGACGGCTGCGCTTGCGCTGCTGATGGACGCGGTGAAAAAAGGCGGGGCGATGGCGTCGGGAAACGTCGGCGGGTTGTCGGGTACGTTTATTCCGGTGAGTGAAGACGCGGGAATGATTCGGGCGGTGCGGACGGGTGCGCTTAGTCTTGATAAACTTGAGGCTTTGACGAGCGTTTGCTCGGTAGGCTTAGACATGTTTGCGGTCCCCGGAGATACGCCTGCGGATGTTTTGAGCGCGATAATCGCGGATGAGCTTGCAATCGGCGTTGTGAATAATAAGACGACCAGTGTGAGGGTTATCCCGGTGCCGGGGAAGAAGGCGGGGCAGATTGTTCATTTCGGCGGATTGCTTGGCTCGGCGCCGATTATGAAGGTATCGAAAATCGCGTCGGCGGATTTCATTCATAGAAAAGGAAGAATACCGGCGCAGGTTCAGGCATTAAGGAACTAAAGATATGTGGAATGTTTTTGAATATCCGTTTACGGGAATTGCGATAGCAATTATAACTGCAATTGGAATGAGGATATATTGGGCATTTCGGCCTGAAAGAAAGCATCGCGTATATAACCTGATACCTCTTTTAATTATTCTCGCGTCCGTTGCGGTCGCGTATTTTGTTCAGACCGATAATGAAAAGATACGCGGGGCAATTAATAAAGGCATTAAGGCATTCGAAGATCAGAAAATTGAGCCAATCAGGGAAGTAATCGCGGATGATTACAGCGACCCATTTAATACTTCGAAAGAATATATAGTCGCGTATTGCCAGACAATGATGCAGAGGGCAATGGTGGATAGAGTGACATTTCTCAGCAATGAAATGGTAATAGAAGGCAATAAGGCGACGTTTACCGCTGAAATGGTTGTGAAATTTGCAGAAGAGAGCGAAATATCGAAGATGGGAAAGCCATTTCTGATTGTTAAAGCGAGCTTTCATTTCGAGAAAACGGCTGACAAAAAATGGCTGATAAACAACTGCGAAGTGCTCGAACTTGACAGAAAGGCTGTTAATTGGGGCGAGTTACATTCATAGAGACGCACAGAGACGCATTGCCATGCGTCTGTACCGGGCGCAAATCAATTCTTGACCGAAAGTTATAGTTCTGTTATCTTATGAGGCTGTTTATATCCGGAGTAAAAATAAGTGAAAGCATTCAGACGAATATTTAAGTATATCTGGCCTCAGTGGCCCAGAATTGCTGCGGTCGTTACCGGCGCGCTGGTCGTTTCGCTGCTTTTGTCATTGAGCTTTATGACAGTTATCCCATTGCTGAAAGTTATGATGGGCGAAGAGGGACTGCATGGCTGGGTGGACAGGAAGATGTGCAACTGGCGATACGGCGTGGACTTTTATGTTCCTGATATGGCAGATTTGTCCAATAAAAACGGGCAGGACTTTGTGCATAGTCTGCTTATAAACAAAGTAAAAAAAGACGGCCTGGCCAAGACGGCAGGATTAAAAGTGGATGACAGAATTATCGGAGCGGGCGATTTTTTGATAAAAGAGCAGGGCGGGGAACATTCTTCAGCCAGGCTGGTACAGGAAATGGCTACTACAACAAAAGACCGGATAACAATCCAATTGCAATCAGCCAACAAAGAAAATTTTGAAATCAGGCAAGTCGAGGTAGAAACGACAGTAAACGAAGCATCTATGAATTCGGCGAAATGGGGAGGTATTCAGCGTATCCAGTGGAATATGGGGAAATGGTTTTTTGAAAAAACACAAAAAGCATTAAGCCTGCTTCCGAGGGAAAAGGCAAATGAAGAAAAGACCATGGCGGTCTGCTATATTATGGTAGGGATATTAATACTAACCATGATTCGCTGCATCGCGAAGTTTTACCAGGATTATTTAGCTCAAAAGGTAGTGCAGGTGGCGACGAATAATTTGCGGCGGGACGCTTTTGAGCATGTGATGAAGATGCCGATAAGATATTTTATAAATGAACAGCCAAGCGATACTGTCAGCAGACTTATCAGGGACAGCGGTGCTATGGGCAGCGGGATAAAAATTCTTCTTGGCAAGGCGCTACGTGAACCTCTCAATGCGATTTTCTTTTTAGGTTCCGCTATGCTGCTGAACTGGCAATTGACTTTAGTATTTTTAGGCGGAGCGCCGGCCACTCTATGGCTGACAGTTTCCCTTGGAAATAAAATGCGGCGGGCCACAAAGAAAACGCTATTGTCGTGGGCGCAAATGCTTTCAAAACTGCAGGAAACAGTGACAGGTTTGAAGGTTGTGAAAGTTTATAATCGGGAGACAAGCGAAACAAACGCTTTTGAGGCTATAAATAAAAAATTACTCAAACAACTGCTTCAAAGCTCGAGAGTCGATGCGGCAACAATGCCGGCGCTGGAAGTCATTGGAATGGCGGCGGGCGCTGTCGCGATAATATTCGGCACCGTCTGGATAAACAAAGGCCGATTAGATGCTACGGAATTTTTTGTGATTTTGTTTTTCCTCGGCGCTGCTGCAGAAGCGGTGAGAAAAACAAGCGATGTCTGGAACAAGATTCAGGAAGCAAACGCGGCGGCCGAAAGAGTATTTACACTTATGGATGAGCCGCTTGAAATTGAAAAACCAGATGCAATAGAGATGGCATCGCTGAGAGATCAAATAGAATTCAGAAATGTGGTTTTTGCCTATCCGGGCAGAGATGTAACCGTATTAAACAGCGTTAATCTTACGGTAAAAGCAGGCAGGACTGTTGCGATTGTCGGGCCTAACGGCTCAGGGAAAACAACTTTGGTGAACCTGATTCCGAGATTTTACGACGTTGACGGCGGGTCTGTTCTTATTGACGGACACGATGTGCGAGATGTTACTTTAAAAAGCCTCAGAGACCAGATTGGTATGATAACGCAGAACGTAGTAACATTTAATGACACTGTCGCGGCAAATATCGCATACGGTAAACTGAATGCTACAAAAGATGAGATTATTCAGGCCGCAAAATACGCTTTCGCGGATGAATTTATTGTTCCTCTGCCGAACGGCTATGATACGGTAATCGGTGAACAAGGCAGCGGTCTGAGCGGCGGACAGTTACAGAGAATTATCGTAGCGAGGGCGATTCTGAAGAATCCTGCAATTTTGATTTTTGATGAGGCCACAAGCCAGGTCGACGCCGACAGCGAATCAAAAATTCACAAGGCAATTGAGAAAATAATGCACAACAGAACCTGTTTTATTATCGCACACAGATTCAGCACAATTCTCAATGCGGATGTAATAGTCGTAATGGATAAGGGTCGGATTGTTGCACAGGGTTCGCACGAAGAACTTGTAAAAAAATGCAACCTGTACAAAAGTCTGTATGAAACACAATTGATTGTAGCCTGATTTGGCATTTGTCCGGTTAGAGGTAACGATGTCACCAAAAGTCAGCGTTTGCATTCCGACTTATAACAGAGAATATCTTCTTAAAGAAACTCTCGACAGTGTATTCGCGCAGACATACAAAGATTTCGAAGTGGTAATCGTCGATGACGGTTCGACCGACGGCACAAAACAGATGCTGGAAAAAAACGGCTATAATGTGCGCTACTATTGGCAGGAAAATGCAGGAGACGCAGCGGCCAGGAATAAACTTATTGAACTCGCAAACGGTAAATATATCTCATTTCTTGATTCGGACGACCTGTTGTATCCGGACGCGCTGGAAAAAATGGTCGATGTTATGCCGCAAAACGCTGAGAATGTTATTGTTTATGGGCCATATACTGCAATCGATGAATATGGGAACGCTCTTCGAAGAAAAAAGAAAAAGCTATATAGCGGAAAAATAACCAGGCATCTTTTCGAAAATATTTTGATGCATTCCTGCGGTTCGCTTTTTCCAAAAAAAATGCTTCTTGAGTCCAGCGGCTTCGATACCTCTCTGCCTGTTTGCTGCGATTATGATTTATGGCTGAAGCTTTCATTAAAATATGATTTTATCGCGATTAATAAGCCGGTTTTCAAGAGGCGAAGACACCTTGGAAATCTTTCTCAGCCATCTTTCCGAAATCGATATGCAGAATACAGGGTTCTGGAAAAATTTTATTTTGAAGGCGGCGGCAAAAATGTAATTCCATACAAATTGGCAATGAAGAGATTGAGTAAAGAGCAGTATAGAGCCGCCAAAAGTGCTGTTAGAGAATCAATGAAACAAACCGCCTGTGATTTGTTAAAAAGTTCGCTGAAAAGGCATTTTAATTTAAAGGCGTTTGTATGGCTGCTTATAGCGGAGACGCGACAATTAACGAAGCCGCAATCGGCCGGAATTCTTATCATAAGCAACAATCTTTCTCGCGCAAGCTTTCGTCAGCGTATCGGCGAATATTTGCCGTATCTACACGAAGCAGGGATACAAACAGAAGTCCGACAATTGCCGGGGAATATATTAATTCGCTGGAAATTGTTTTACTCGGCTCGAAAATTTGACGCTGTTTTCCTACATAAAAAATGTTTAAATCTTTTTGATGCGAGGATTTTGCGTTTTTGCAGCAAAATAATAATTTACGATTTTGACGATGCGATTATGTATAGCCCCACAAAACCTGACAGTGATCGGACGAGCCATTTTCGGTTATTCAGGCGGACAGCAAAAATGGTGGATGTGATGATTGCGGGCAATGAATATCTGGCAGAACATGCCAGAGGTTACTGTTCAAATGTTTACATGTTGCCGACCGGACTCGACACAAAAGCATTTCACAAAGCAGAAAAAACCAAGCCAGATGATAAAATCCGCTTAGTCTGGATAGGAAGCAAAAGTACACTGAAATATCTTTCAGAAATTAAAGATGCTCTTGAACAGATTGGGAAAGAAGATTCGCGAGTGGTTCTGCGCATCATAGCAGATGATTTTTTTGAGCTGAATAATATGGCAGTAGAAAAACATGAGTGGTCTCTGGAAACTCAAATTCATGATTTATTACAATGCGATATCGGCCTGGCTCCGCTTCCAGACGATAGATTTACACGAGGCAAATGCGGTTTCAAAATCCTTCAATATTTCGCAGCCGGTCTGCCTGTTATTGCTTCACCTGTAAAGGTCAATGGTGATTTTATTTATTGCAGCAAAGCGGGAGTTGTTGCGGAAACGCCTGAACAATGGAAAGAGAAAGTCATAAAAATGGTTCAGAACGCGGCTTTACGAGACGAATTAGGCCGAAACGCAAAGCAATTTGTTCAACAATATGATTTAGCAGTTCTTGGCGAAAGGCTGTGCAAAATTATAAAAGAAAACATCCAGAAAAAATAATCATTTCCCGACGTATATGCTCATTCTGCTTGTTTTTCCGCATCTTGACAGCAAAAAGACAAAAGGCTTAACGAATATTTTACGAATCAGCGACGATTTCAAAATATTATGCGGCAGTTTGTTGTCAAGATACTGTGCTGATGCGACAAGGTCCTTTGCGGAGCTCTGATGAACAATTTTTTCAACGGTAAAACCTGTTTTATTCAACATTGATTTGATTGTGGCCGGCGAAAAATGGTTCAGATGCTGAGGAACCTGAAGCGTATATGCGTATCTGCCATAAATTCCGGCCTCGAACCCCGATATATCCGGCACAGAAATGATTAATTGTCCGCCTGTTTTCATAAATTTATGTATTCGTTTCAGGCACTGTGCCGGCTCGTGTAGATGCTCAAGGGCCATACTCATATGAACAACGTCAAAAAAATCCTCCGGACATTTATATTCATTGAAAGATCCGTTAAAAATGTTCTCTATACCTAAAGTATTTTTTGCATATTCAGCGGCCTTTTTATTAATCTCAACACCATAGACTTTCCAGCCATAATTACTCATTTTGTAAATATAGGAACCCCAGGAGCAGCCGATATCAAGAAGTCTGCCGCCGGGGACAAAGCGGGGAATGTGGCTGACAGCCAATTTGTGGCGGAATAATTTTTTAAATAGAAAAGCCCAGGATTTGCTGAAGGGCGATTTGAATTGATAGCCATAATAATTGGCCAAAACGGTTCTAATAATTTTTTCTTCGATGGTATTATCTTTATTCTTCGAATCCGGCTGATAATAACCCGCCGAGTCGGGATAAAAGAAGCCTATGGTGTCTTTTGTCGGCCGGGGATTGGTAAAAATCATTTGGCAGTCGCAACATTTTACGACATTGAAGAAATTATCGGTTCCGCCGTAGAGCTCTTTGGCATTTGTTATATACGGCTTATAGTTGTTTCCGCCGCATACCGGGCAGTTTACAGTCTCAAGTATATAATCCATTCAACCTCAAGTAAATTTTATGTCATATTGTCCAAATTACCGCTGATTGTCAAGGCGAATTTGTGCTTTGAGCTTGACAAACCGGAGGAATATTGTATTATTTTCGGCGATATGCTGACAAAAATAAAAAAAGAATTCGAGCGTTTCAAGAAAAAGCTGCCTTTTTTCGGCAAAGTTTATAAAGAGCTTGAGAAAACTCAGTATAAGCTGAATAATCTGCCTTATGAAATATATGATAAAATAAAAAACAGCAATTTTACTGTTCCGATACCTACGATAAAAACTGAGGATGAAACATTAGATAAAATTCTGCAGGATAAATGTTCCCTTTCCCGTTTTGGCGATGGAGAATTTGGTGTTATGAACGGCGGCCATATTCATTTTCAGAACCGCTCGGTCAAACTTGCTCAGCGGCTGAAAGAAGTTATTGCGTCAGATGCCTCGAATTTATTGATTGGTTTGCCGGATTGTTTTGGTTCTTTGGATAATTGTGTTCCGTCTGGAGCTGATTTTTGGAGGAAATGGATGTCTCAAAAAAGAGAGATGGCATATTCTTATCTTGATATGAACCGTGTTTATTATAACGCGTTTTTTAGCCGGATTTATATGCTTTTTAATAAAACGGAAGAGCATAACAAAAAGTGCAGCGAATATTTTGAGAAAATTAAGAAAATATGGGCAGGCAGAGATGTGATTATATGTGAAGGCGAAGGGACGCGATTTGGTATGTTTAACGATTTATTAAGCAGCGCCAAATCCATATCCCGCATTCTTTGCCCCGCTGTCAGCGCATTTGATAAATATGACGAAATTTTGTCTGCCTTTAATGATATTGGTAAGGACAAACTTGTATTAATTGCGCTTGGACCAACGGCAACTGTTTTAGCTTATGATTTGTGCAATAAGGGATATCAGGCCATAGATATAGGACATCTCGACCTTGAGTATGAACGGTTTTTGACAAGAGGCGCACCAGATATACCGTTGAAGTTTAAGTACATTGATAGCACTAAAGAGGGCAGAATAATACGTCCGTTGGATGATCCTGAGTATAAAAGTCAAATCATAAAAAAGATAATTTAATGGGATAAACGCATTAAACAGGAGTATTGCGGATGACAGAGGGAATTCATAAAATATTAATTTTATCAGATACAAATAACAAACCTGTAAAAATGTATTTGGATCAGGCGCCCAAGCTGGCAAAGGGTTTCATTCGTCTCGGTCATGATGTTCGTCATCTCAGTTATTGCAGTATTTTATCCCAGCTAAGCCATTTCAAAAGCCGCTTGCTTTCCGGCTTTTTGTGCAAACGAAAAGCAGATGAAATCATCGCGCAATTTGTGAGACAGTATAAACCGGATATCATTTTTGTCGGTTTCGCAAAATATCTGGACAGTGCGACAATATCGCTGCTGCGTGAAGAGGTTCCCTCGGCGGTGCTTGTCGGCGGAGACGGGGATCCCTGGCCTAAACTGCAAAAAGACAAACGTATAGAAACCGCCAGGGGACTTGATATAATGACGGCCACAAACGACGGCGAATTTCTACAGGATTATCGCGATGCCGGCGTTCGCAGATGCGTTTTTCTGCCTAATATATGCGACCCCGACACTGATCATAGGTACGATGTCGGCGAACAGTGGAAAAGCGACATATTATTTACAGGTCAACTCAAACTTAAAAGAGATTATCCCACAAGTGATATAAGATATCAACTTGCCAATAAACTAATAGGTATGAAAAACTGTTCTATTTACGGCTGTTTGGGCTGGCCAAAGATAGGCGGATTAGACTATTTTTATGCCATTAGCGGCGCTAAAATAGGCGTCAATTCCAACGTTCGCGACGACATCAAATTTTACCATTCAGACAGGCTTACGCATTATTTGGCCTGCGGGACTTTTGTGATGGCAAAAAGGATGAAGGATTGTGATGGACTGTACAAAGACGGACAGCATTTGAAATTTTTTGATACTGTCGAAGAGTTTTTCGAGCTGGCCGACTGGTATCTCAAACACGAGGAGGAAAGAAAGAAAATAGCGGATGCCGGTATGAAGTGGATGCATGAACAGTTCAATTGCGTCAAAATTGCAGGTTATATTCTGGACATGATTGATACGGGACAATATCAAGCCCCGTGGGGCATCTTTTCCTGAATTGCACAAGGGATATAATTGTCAAAAAATTGTGTTCCATGATATAATGTTAAGTAAAGGGCAAAGGATCAATAAATTCGTTTGGCAGACATCTAAAATGAACTATATGAAAAACTTAAAGAAAGCAGTAATATGCGCATTTTGATGATTATCCATGGAATTTATCCGCTTAATAAGGTGGGAGGGGTTGAACTCTATGCCTCTGAGATAGTCCATGAATTATCTAAGCAGCATGATTTGTCTGTGTTGATATTCTCTACTACCAAGAACTCGGATAAACCATCTCCTTTTCATTGTAAGGTTGAAAATATCAATACAATAACTGTTCCGGGTTCACGGGATCAGATACCTGATAAGCGATTTACTTCATTACATTTCAGGTCTCTTTTGGAATCGCTTAAACCGGATTTAATCTACATCATGAGTACCTTTATGCTTCCATTGCGCATTCTGGAAGGTATAAATATTCCTTATATTTTACATTTGCACGATTTTTCTTTGATCTGTCCACGTGCAATATTAAGACAAAGTAATGGGATGTCATGTAAAAAGCCAAAGTGTTTGGTTTGTGCGAAATGCTTAGCGAAAATCAGGCACCCTATATCTTTTCTTAAGAAGGTGATAAGATTCAATGACCGTATAGCTCTTGCTAAGTCGCTTTTAATCAATGCTCGAGTCGTATTTTGTGTTTCTGAACACAGTGCGAAAATTTATTCCAAGTATGGTCTTAGACGGGAAAATGTCATACGTGTATCTCCAGTTCAGGCGTGGAAGACGGTATCATCGCCAAAGAAGGCTCCTGCCGATGGTGTTTTACGAATTGGATTTTTAAACGGTAAATCAGAACATAAAGGATTTAATGTATTAGCAAAAGCTCTCAAAACTTTAACATTTCCATGGCTACTAGAGATATACGGCATTCAAAATGAAAAACAGAAAGAAAATGTTTTTCATATATTTCGAGGGTTCGAGGATAAAATTTATACTCATGGTTCGTATGAATCAAAGGATTTGGATCAAATTTTTTCCAAAATTGATATATTGGCGGCTCCTTCCGTATGGCCTGAAACCTACTGTCGAGTCATAGATGAGGCTCTTGAGCGCAAGGTATTCGTTCTTGCGTCTGATATCGGCGGGATGGCGGAGCGTTTAGTTGATGGCGTTAATGCCTTTCTGGTTCAGCCTGGCAATGCGGGAGCTGTTGCAGAAAAATTAACCTACATCTATAAGAACTTCGAAGCGCTGCAAGGTAAAGTTATGTTTGATTTTAATGCAGATGCAAATCATAGAGATATCATTCTCGATGTATGTAGGGCCATTGGCGAAAAGCAATTTGTAAACGGGTTGTTTTTTGAGCGAAAAAGCGACATTGATATCATTAGCAAAATCACAGGGGTACCATGTAATAAGGTGGAAAAACGGTTATTGGAGGAAGCCCAAAATCCAGGCAGTACGGTCAACGCAGCATGGACAGAATACGGTTCCCCCAAGAATCCGAATGATGTCCTGTCGTTTTATCAATCCAATGACGCCTATCTATATGACTTATTAGTTGCTCATACTGGTCATACGGCGTGGGAGCGTAATCAATGGCGAAAGGTCGCCCTGTCTGTCTTAAAACGTATGGGATGTGATTCCGTATTGGATTATGGCGCGGGTATTGGGATGGACAGTATTTATTTTGCCAAATCAGGCATTCATGTGACGCATTTTGATGTCAATGAATTTTCACGAAAATTTGTGAAAATAAAATCGGTTTCATCGGGAGTTGTTGTAGATATTGTTTCTGATTTAAATGTGTTAAAACCATCTTCCTTTGATGCGGTTTATTGTACGGAAGTTCTGGAACATTTACCCGACCCTACAGAAGTCTTGAAACATATTTATAGTTTGTTAAAACCGGGTGGATATTTGTTGGCGACCGAGAGTTTTGGGACTACCGGTGACGAGTTTCTGACGCATCTCCCTGAAAATTCGATTTATGCCGGCCAATTGGGTTCGATTGGAAATGGGATAGGATTTCGCCTGTGTGAAGAATTATCTGTTCCTGGTAATAAATTGTATCTTCTTGAACGAAAATAAACCAATAAGCTGGTGTAAGTTATCTATGGGCTGATTTTACATTGTAATAATTTGCCAAAGATATTTCGTAAGCAAAAGCGTATGCAGGACAACCTTTTCTTTCGCTTTTTTCTTTCTCTCTTGGTCAAATATCACGGACGCAATTATAAAAGTAAAAAGCCCAATTATTAAATGGCAGATATTTCGCAGGATAACCCCGATTTTAAATACAACAGCGAATAGTTCGGCTTCGACCCTTCCGCGGTGTTTTCGGAAAAACGATATCAGGCTTTTGAGCATCATAACTCTTCTCAGCGGCACCTGCGATGAAGAGCGTCCGCCCAGGTGGGTAATCACAGCATCAGGCAAAAATACGATGCGCCAGCCAGCCTGCTTGATTCTATAGCACAAATCAATTTCTTCAAAATACATAAAGAAATTTTCGTCCATACCTCCGACTTTATCGATTACGGAACGCCTGACCATCATCGCAGCGCCCATAATCTGGTCTACGTCCATTTGGCGATCATACCTGAAATCCTTCATCATCCATTTTCGATGTTGATACCAGAAAAGACCGATTAATCTGCAAACAGTATGGCCGTACAAAACTCCTCTGAAAGTAGGAAATTGCCTTACAGATGCCTGGGCGGAACCGTCGGCGTTTAACAATTTGGGACCGCAGGCTCCAACATCCGGATTGTTATCTAAAAATTCTACTAACGTACCAAGAGAATTAGGATGAATAATTGTATCAGGATTCAAGAACAGAATATATTCGCCGCTTGATTGTTTTATGCCCTGATTGTTTGCTTGGGCGAAACCTTTATTTTCCTGATTTTCAATTACTTTAACAGCAGGATACTCCTGCCTTACTGTTTTTGCGGTTCCATCGGAACTCATATTGTCAATGACGATTTGCTCAAAAGGAAAAGAAGGCCGATTTTTATCCAGTGATGAAAGACAGTTCAG
This sequence comes from Phycisphaerales bacterium, assembly GCA_003142595.1. Taxonomy (GTDB): domain Bacteria; phylum Planctomycetota; class Phycisphaerae; order Sedimentisphaerales; family UBA12454; genus UBA12454. Next base: position 103,303 of record PLMU01000013.1, on the reverse strand, counting down.
CAAATCATTTTTAACATTCCAACTTACTATAATAATGGAAAGTTTCATCATTGGGCTAACGGTTGGCATACATCTGCTGATAATATTTCTGATACTGGCCGCTGGTAACGTCGGCCAGCCATTTTTTATTTTGCAGATACCAGTCAATCGTATTTTTCATGCCTTGTTCGAATTTTACAGCGGCTTTCCAGCCGAGCTGGCTGTTTGTCTTGGTAGAATCTATCGCATATCGTTTGTCGTGGCCGGGCCGGTCCTTGACATAAGTTATCAACGACTCCGGTTTGCCGATGAGTTTAAGTATCGTTCTGACCACCTCGAGATTTGTTTTTTCATTGCTTGAACCGATGTTGTAAATTTCGCCGGGCTTTCCATCAGTCAGAACTTTCCAGATAGCTTTGCAGTGGTCCTCGACGTGTATCCAGTCGCGGACATTCAGGCCGTCGCCATAAACAGGCAGCGGTTTATCATTCAGAGCATTGTTTATCATCAGCGGAATCATTTTTTCAGGGNNACTGATACGGGCCATAATTATTTGAACATCGGGTTATGTTATAGTTCAGGCCCCAGGTATGGCCAAACGCTTTAACAAGAAGGTCGGCAGCGGCTTTGCTCGCCGAATATGGCGAATTGGGAGCCAGCGGCGTTTGCTCTGTAAATTTTCCAGTTGCGCCGAGCTCACCGTAAACTTCATCGGTTGAAATCTGTATGAACCGCTTAATTTTTTTGTTGCATGCTGCCTGAAGCAAAGTAAGCGTGCCGGTTACGTTGGTCTCAATGAAAATTTTAGGGCTTGTGATTGAACGGTCAACATGGCTTTCAGCGGCGAAGTTTATAATAGCTTCGATTTGATGCTTGTCGATGATTTCCTCGACCGTTTTGCCGTCGTTAATATCTGCCTTAACGAAAATATGATTTGGGTGTTTGAGAAAACCTTCAAGATTTTCAAGATTGCCGGCGTAAGTGAGATTGTCCAGATTAACGACGAAGCAATCTGGATAGTTGGTAAGAACCAATCTTATGAAATTGCTGCCAATAAAGCCTGCGCCGCCGGTAACAATAATTTTTCTCATAGAGTCTTTAAAAACCTTTCAATGGATTTTTGCCATAACTCGATTGGTTTGTCAAGCAAAGGCTTTATTTTATCACAGCAGAATCTGCTGTTTAAAGGTCTGGTTGCGGCGGTTTTAAATTCGCTCGACTTGCAGGGAACTAATTCAGTATTTATATTAAGCTTTTCAAAGACGAATTTCGCCATTTCGTATCGGCTTGTAAAACCTGCCGCGGCAAAGTGGAAAAGGCCCTGTGGTTTTTTTGCGGTGAATTCACAAATGACTTTTGCAACTTCGTGAGTCCATGTCGGAGAACCGAACTGGTCGTCAACGACTTTAAGGCTGTCTTTTTGGCGGGCAAGAGAAACAAGTTTGGAAATAAAATTATTGCCGTTTTTTCCATAGGTCCACTGGACGCGAATAATAGAGTAAAAATTATGTTTTTCAGCTAAAAGCAATTCGCCCTGAAGTTTGCTTTTGCCGTAGGCATTTATTGGATTAGTGCGGTCGGTTTCGATATAAGGCGATTCTTTTTTGCCGTCAAAGACAAAATCAGTACCTATGTGAATAACATAAGTATTGTTTCTTCGGGCAATCTCGCCGAGATTGCCGACTGCCTCCGCGTTAACCTTAAAGGCCAAATCTGTCTGGCTTTCGGATTTTTCGACATCCGTATATGCGGCGCAATTAATGACAATACCTGCATCTTGAATAGCTTTTTCAAGCTGATTTTTATTTGTGATATCAAATTCGGGCAGGTCAAGAGCGATAATGTTATCATTGGCAAGTAAAGAAGAAACTTCCGAGCCGAGCATTCCCTTTGCGCCGAGGAGGACGATTTTTTCACTGCTGCGTATCATTCAGGCGGCTCGTTAGTAACCAGTTCATTTGCCGTATTAAGCGATTCGAATGTGCCTGCATCGGTCCACCAGCCGGGAAGAATATCGTATTCAAGCTGTTTGCGATGGATATAAGCATTGTTGACGTCGGTGATTTCGAGTTCGCCGCGGCCGGAAGGCTTGAGCGTTTTAATAATATCGAAAACCGCGTTGTCGTAAAAATAAATGCCGGTTACAGCATAATTTGTTTTCGGTTTTTTCGGCTTTTCGACGATTTTTGTAACTTTATTCTTCGATATTTCGGCAACACCAAAACGCTGAGGGCTTTCGACCTGTTTGAGCAGGACTCTTGCGCCTTTTTTCTGAGCGATAAATTTTTGCAGATAAGATTTTAATGAGGCCTTGAAAATGTTGTCGCCGAGAATTGAGACAATACCGCCGTTGTTTGCGAAACCTTCGGCAAGGGCAAGAGCCTGGGCGATTCCGCCGGCGGCGTCCTGGACTTTGTAGGTAAAACGACAGTTAAAATTCTTTCCTGAACCGAGCAGGTTTACCACATCGCCCATGTGGTCAACGCCGGTAACAATAAGAATTTCCTCAATTCCGGCAGAGACAAGTTTTTCTACGGGGTAGTAAATCATAGGCTTTTGGCCAACAGCCAGGAGGTGCTTGTTTGTAACCTTTGTCAGTGGCATCAGACGCGAGCCAGTTCCTCCGGCGAGAATCACACCTTTAATGTCCATAAACTTCTCCTATATAAAAAGGCGAATTTGACGGGATTCTACCTAAATTTAAGCCATAAGTCAATTAAAGGTATGAACTTTCCGAAAATCTTCGGAATTATACCTTTGGCAAAGCATTGATTTGGGGTCATAAAAAAGGGGGACACAAGCGACTCCCTTTCGTGCCGCTTGCATCCCTTTGAGTTCGGGGCTACTTAGCCCGCGCGTCCACTATAAAGATTATCGGATATTTAGGGCTAAAATGCAATAAAAAAATAAAAAATTCATAAAAAGCTCGTGCCGCAGGGACTCGAACCCTGAACCTAGCGTTTAGTGGACGCGCGCTCTGTCCAGTTGAGCTACGGCACGATATTAGTTATTATAGGGCTTTTTTGGCTCTTTTGCAAGCTTATTAAGGGAGTGCGTAGCTCTGCGTTATTGACTTTTTAAATAGCAATGATTTTTTTGTATGGCAAACTTTTGCCTTCTATGCCTTTTATGGCATTAACGGCTCTTTCGCCGTCAGTTACTTTTCTATTGTTCCAACGACAGGCAAATTCGTCGCAATATCTATGTAAATGCTTCTTAGAGATATGATGAAAAACGCCCTGAACGCCTCTTTTTAATAGGGCAAAATAACTCTCCACCGTATTTGTTGTTATATCGTGATAGGCGTATTCTCCGTATGAATGATTAACTGTTTTATGGCCGCCCTCAAAGCTCTTTCCTAATTCCGTGGTAGCTACTACATTCATCCGTCATAATTGTCGATTGCTTGCTTACGACTGCCTTGATAGCGGATTTTAAAGTCTTATGGTTTACAACGCCTATCGGCTTCGATACTACTTTTCCGTCTCTTTGGACAATAGCAAGCACCGGAGTCTTTTTTGTTCCGCGTCCCCTTATGTGAGCCGTGCCGTCCCTTCTTGGCCTGCCACCGACATACGTTTCATCAACCTCTACTATGCCTTTGAGCATATTTGCCGTAGGCTCTTGTCTCATTGCTTCTCTTATTCTATGGCATAAATACCACGCTGATTTATAAGAATGCAATCCTAAGTTTCTTTGCAACTGCAAAGCCGATACGCCTTTTTTACTACTGCACATTGCATAAAAAGCCTGAACCCATTGCCTAAGCGTTATATGAGAACCCTGCATTATTGTTCCGACTGTTACCGTAAACTGCTTGCGGCAGTCATTGCATTGTATTAGGCCGTCTCTAATCTTATCAGATTTAGCGGTTATTCTTGTTATATTTATACCGCCACAATGGGGACAAGCAATGCCGTTAGGCCAACGGATATTTTCAAGTATTGTTCTTGCCTCATTTTCCGTTAATCGGCCAACATCTATTGAGGCCATTTCGTTTAGTTTATCAAATTTTGGTGGTATAAATTTCATAAGTCTATTTACTTTCTTCTCTGGCTATTTCTACACAATCCTGTAAATCTGCGGCCAATTTTCCCATACTGTTCTTTAGTCCCAACACTCTTATACAAGGAGATATTATTAGTTTTGCCTGTTCAGGTTCTTCTTCCAAGTCTTGGGGACACGTGCAACCAGTGTCAATTATCTGTTGTTTGATACTCTCATATAGCACCCGAATCTCATTGGCGGTAATAGGCTTAGAGTCCTTCAAAATCAACAGTATGCTTGTAATAGAGTCGTCCATCGTTCTATTGGTTTTTGATTTTCGACCAGTAGAACCAATAGTGGGCAGTATTTCATCGTAAATTGCCTTTCTTAACATCTGAAAGGCGTATCTCTTGGTGTTTTTTATATATTCAGACCATTCTTCCAGTTTATTTATATTGTTTTCTAAGCTCTTAATAATAATACTGACATTTTTTTCAAAGAAAGACTTTTTTTGATGTTTTTTATATGATGAATACCAAGTGATTAATATGCTGATAAGGACAAAAACAAGTGTAATAATTAAACGATAAGGGAAAGAAATGGACATAATTATTGTGTTCATTTTGTCCCCCAGATTAAGTTTCGGCAATAGCCAGCAAAGCAAGTTAAAAGCACCGCCAAGCCAAAGAGCGATACCGTTATAAGAGGAACATAGTCCTCGCCATAATTCTTCCCTGATAAATCGTCTAACCATATCGCCAATATCATATAATTACTCCTTTGCTTTGCCAAGTGCATAATTCCGAAAATCTTTGAGACAGCGGTATTTGTTGGAAAGATTTTTTCAGATTACATTTTTCTTTTTTGTTTTAAATCCTCATTATCAGTATTGAAAACGCCATATTTATTACAGGAAAAAAGCTTGCTTTGCCGATATTGATTTAGTACACTACCGCCCAAGTTCCTGTCGAACGGGGTAGCAATAGGAATGTGGGGCCGGCAGTATCACGGCATAGCCGGTTCAAGCCTCCGACAGGACAAATCGGTCCGAACCAGTAACGGACAACCGTGAAAGCTATTAAAATTGAAAATTTTGTAATTAAGATATAAAATGTGGACATTTAATGTTCCTTTTTGCGCAAATATTCAGTTTTAATCTTAATTATCCAGTTTATAAGGACTTATACCCGGTGGTGTAATTGGTAACACAGAGGTTTTTGGTACCTCCATTCCTGGTTCGAGTCCAGGCCGGGTAGTTTTAAAAAGTAATAATAAAGAATAGAATATAAAAAAGAGTAATTATGTCTGAAAAAGTAGCGATAATATTGGCGGCGGGAATAAGCAGCAGAATGAATACAAAGCTGCCGAAAGTTCTGCACGAAGTCTGCGGCAGACCGATGCTGGCCTATGTAATCGATGCGTGCAGGCAGGCAGGTGTCCAAAAACTGTATATTATTGTCGGCTACGGCAAAGAACAGGTAATCGAATATTTCAAAGATGATAAAAAGATTGTCTGGGTAGAACAAAAAGAACAAAAAGGAACCGGTCACGCGGTATTGTGCTGCAAAAAATATCTGGCAGACTTCACCGGCGATACACTGGTTATCTGCGGAGATATGCCGCTGATTCGAGGCGAAATAGTAAAAACACTTATCGAAAAACATCAAAAAGAAACTTCCGCAGCAACTCTGGCGACAGCAATTCTCGATGAGCCGACCGGCTACGGCAGAATTATCCGCGACAGCTATGGCAACATTCAGGGCATCGTCGAAGAGGGCGACTGCACAGGACAGCAGAAAACTATCAAAGAGGTAAATCCAAGCTATTACTGCTTCAAAAATAAAATATTGTTCGAGGCGCTGGATAAAATAAAGCCTGACAATGTAAAAAAAGAATACTATCTGACCGATGCGCTGCATTTGATAATAAAGGCCGGGCATAAAGTTGTGGCAGTGACGGCAGTAGCCGCCGAAGACGCGATAGGCGTAAACAGCCGCCAGCATCTCAGCGAGGCAGGCAAGATTATGCAGCGAAGGATTCAGGAAGGTTTTATGAAATCGGGAGTAACAATTGTCGACCCGCCAAATACGTGGATTGATGCCCGCACTCAAATCGGACAGGATTCTGTAATTGAGCCGTTCACATACATCCACGGACAAGTCAAAATCGGACAAAACTGCAGAGTCGGGCCGTTCGCATACCTCAGAGACGGCGCTGTTCTTGAAGATAAAGTAGTCCTGGGCGTTTTTACGGAAGTAAAAAATATTCATTTAAAGGCAGGGTCGGTTGTAAATTCCGAAGACGTTAAACAAAGATACAATAAAGGGGCTGAAAAATGACTTTAAATCATAACATAAAGATTTTCAGCGGCTCAAGCAATCCGGAACTTACGGAAAAAATATGCAAATATCTGGACGTACCGGTCGGCCAGGCGAAAATAGAGCGGTTTCCGGACGGCGAAAAAATAATAAAATGCGAAGACGATGTTCGCGGCAAGGATTGTTTTGTGGTGCAATCGGGCTGTGAACCGGTCGATACCAATATAATAGAGCTTTTGATTTTTCTCGATTGCCTTAAACGCGCAAGCGCAAGCAGAGTAACGGCGGTAATACCATATTTCGGCTACGCACGACAGGACAGAAAAGACGAAGGCAGAACACCGATAACCGCAAAACTGGTGTCAAATTTAATAACTACGGCAGGTGCCGACAGAGTTCTGGCGATGGATTTGCACGCGGCACAATTGCAGGGATTTTTCGATATTCCAGTGGACCATCTTTTTGCCGAGCCTGTGCTGACAAAATATTTCAAGAGCAAAAAAATCAGTAACCTGACAATAGTTTCGCCTGACGTGGGAAATATAAAAAGGGCGGCAAGATATGTTCAGCATCTTGACGGAGAGTTGGCTATAATTCACAAAAGACGAATAAGCGGCAGGGAAGTCCAGTGCGGAGAAATCATCGGCGAAGTAAAGGGCAGAAATATCCTGATGTGCGACGATATGATTTCAACCGCAGGCACAATGTGCAGCGCGGCCAAGCTGCTTAAGGAACGAGGCGCAGAAAAAATATTTATCGGCGCGACACACGGACTGTTCTGCGACAAGGCAGCGGAAAATATCGCTAAAGCTCCTATTGACGAAGTTGTAGTGACAGATACTGTGCCGATAAAACAGGAAACAAAAAAACTTATCAATCTAAAAGTGCTGACAGTATCGGATATACTGGGCGAAGCAATAAAGCGAATACATAAAAACGAATCAATAAGTGCAATGTTTGCGTAATTTTATTAAAAGATGAGGTAAAAAAGTATGGTATCGAAAGCAGAGTTGATTTTAAAGGCCCAAACAAGACAGGAACGAGGTAAAAAACGTTCGGCAAAGCTCCGCAAGGATGGCAAAATACCTGCCATAATTTACGGCCACAAACAAGAGCCCCAGGCTGTAGCGCTTAACGAGCACGATTTCACGGAAATTATTCATCACGGCAAAAGGCTGCTTGATGTGGAAATCGACGGGAAAGCAGAAAAACTGCTGATTAAGGATGTCCAATACGATTATCTCGGCAAAAGGATAATCCATACAGATTTAATCAGAGTTGATTTGAGCGAAAAAGTCAAGGTGCAGGTGCCGCTGGTCTTTAAGGGCGCCCCGGCGGGAGCGGCAGAAGGCGGAGTTCTCGAAGAACATCTGGCTCAACTCGAAGTGGAATGCACAGTTACCGAGATACCTGAAGCAATCGATGTTTCGGTAAAGGCAATGAAGATAGACGAATCGATTTATGCCCGCGATATCGTACTGCCGGCAGGTGTCAAACTTGTGACCGGGTCTGAGGTTCTTGTGATTGCCTGCCATGTACCTTTGGTTATCGAAGAACCAGTGGCGGCAGAAGCTGTGGCAGTTGAAGGGCCTGTATCTCCTGAGGTTATAACAGAAAGAAAACCGAAGGAAGGTGAAGAAGAAGCCGGTGCAGCACCTGAAAAAGAGAAAAAATAATTGTGACGAGCCGCAAGAGCTTGAATGGATGACATTCGTTTAATAGCTGGACTTGGCAACCCTGACAAAGAATACCAGGGAACTCGACATAATATCGGGTTCGAAGTAGTAGAATCGCTGGCAGAAAAGTTCGGCGTCGAAGTGAAAAAAGGAAAGTTCGGCGCGGCTTTGGGCCAAACGGTTTTTGAAGACAAAAAGTTAATATTGCTAAAACCGCTGACATATATGAATAACAGCGGACAGGTAATCGCGACAGTCGCCGGTTTTTATAAGCTCACATCAGAGCAGATACTTGTAATAACCGACGATATGGCTCTGGAGCCGGGACTGATAAGAATTAGAGCATCGGGTTCGGCAGGCAGTCATAACGGACTGGCTGATATCGTTGAGAAACTTGGCACCGAAAATTTCAGCAGGCTCAGAGTCGGCATTGGTGAAAAAGGGCAAATGGAAGGAAGAGATTATGTTCTTTCCAGGCCAAGCCGGGACCAAAGAGAGCTTTTGGACAAGGCAGTGGCCGAGGCTGCGGAAGCGTCTGTTTTCTGGGCTGGCCATGGCGCTGACGCGACAATGACGAAATTTAATAAAAAGAATATAACTAAAGAAAAGTAAAAAGTTAAAAAAAGTATTAAGGAGTGTAAATTTGGAAAACGTAACCAAGAGATTGTATGAAGCGTTGTTTCTTGTAGATTCCGCCGAGGCAGCTTCCGACTGGCAGGGCATAAATGACCATGTGAAGAAAATAATTGAGCGCAACGAAGCTGAAATACTCAGTATCCGCAAGTGGGACGAACGTCCTCTTGCCTATCCGATAATGGGCAGAAAAAGAGGCACATATATCCTTGTATACTTTAATGCCCTGTGCGTGAAATTAGGCGCGATTGAACGGGATGCGCAGCTTTCGGAAAGGATTCTACGGGTTATTATTCTCCGCGGCGACCATATAACGCCTGAGGATATGGCAAAGGATACTCCTGCGATACTGGCGGAAAAGCATCTCATCAAACCTGTCGCTGTCGAAATTGCAGCAGTTGCAGCGATTGAAGAAGACGACGATGAAGAAGTGCCGGGCATCGAAGAGCAGGTTTAGCCAGGCGAAAGTAAATTCTAAAGGAAATCGATATGGCAAATTTCAATAAAGTGATTTTGCTGGGTAACCTGACGCGAGACCCGCAACTGTCGTATCTGCCCAGCCAGACGGCAGTGGTTGAATTTGGACTGGCGATAAATCGCAAGTGGAAGGGTCAGGACGGCAGCATGAAAGAAGATACATGCTTCATAGATTGCCAGGCATTCGGTAAAACAGCAGAAACAATAAATAAATACTGCAAAAAAGGCAATCCATTGTTTGTGGAAGGGCGGCTTAAGTTCGATTCGTGGACGGCGCAGGACGGCACCAAGCGTTCAAAGCACAGAGTGACGGTTGAGAATTTCCAGTTCTTAGGCGGCAGACAGAGCGCTGGCGGCGGACAAGGTACCGGCGGCAGTACGGAAGAATCGCAAATTCCCCCGACAGATGCCGGGCCGGAGCAGCCACAGGCAGGCGGCGACGATATACCGTTTTAATACCCTTAAGGGTAAGAAATTTTCGCGATGAAAATCGCAGCTTCTTACTTTAGAAGGTATAACCCGCGGATTATCGGAAATGTTAAACTGAGCCTGGTATAACGGGATGATTAAAGAAATAATAATTAAGTGATTTTTTTAGGAGTAATATTCAGTGAGAGGTCAAAACTTTAAAAAGAAGCCAGACAATAAGAACAAGAAGAAAAAACGCAGAGAAAATGTCCGAGAACAGAATCAATGTAGGTTCTGCAGGTCAAAAGTTAAATACGTTGACTTCAAAGATACGGATATATTAGGCAAACTGCTTACCCATCGAGGCAAGATTTTCTCACGCAAGCGCAGCGGCAATTGCGCAGGCTGCCAGCGAAAAGTCAAAATGGCGATAAAGCGGGCAAGATTTATGGGTCTGCTTCCGTTTACAAGTTAATCTGTATTTCGAGAAAATTAAAAACCCCGATAGATTATTGGAGATATTAGTATGAAGGTTTTACTATGTGAAGATGTAGAAACACTCGGCTACTACGGCGATGTAGTTAATGTCCGCGTAGGTTACGCCCGGAATTTTCTTTTGCCTCAGAGACTGGCGATAATCCCGACTGAAGCAAAGATAAAGGGAATGGCGGAAGAAAAGGGCAGAAGAAACGAGCATAGAAAAGTTGTCATCGAGAATTTCAAAAAGGCCGCGGATGCTGTCAATGGCGCAGAGGTTGTTTTGGCCGCAAGAGCGAACGAACAAGGACATTTGTTCGGTTCAATCAGCGAAAAGGAAATTGCCGCCAATCTTCGCCAGCAGGGATTTGAAGTGGCCGATAAGTTTGTTGTGCTTGACGGCGGACATATAAAAGAAGTCGGCGAGCGCACTATTAAACTGAAATTCACAGCAGAAGTTTCCGCTTCTGTAAAGGTTGTTATAGTTCCGGAAAAACAGGAAACGACCGATGGCCCTGAAGGACAAACAAAACAGGAATAATAAGGCGCAATCCGTCCGGAAGACGGATTCTTCATCTTTGCAGCTTAGCGGCAGGACAATGCCGGAATCGCTGGAAGCGGAAGCGGCAGTGCTCGGTTCTATGATACTCGATCCGGAGTGCATAGGTCAGGTAGTGCAGCAGGTTACAACGGGCGCTTTTTATCGTATCGAACATCAGATGATATTCGATGCGATTGTATCGCTATGGGAAAAGAAGAACGAGAAATTCGATCTTTTGCTGCTAAGAGACGAACTTAAGAACCGCAGTCAGCTCGAAGAAACCGGCGGGGCGGAATATCTTGTAAAAATAGCAGAGTCAGTGCCGTCAAGCGCCAATGTCGAACAATACCTGCAGATTGTCAAAGACAAACAGATGATGCGCGAGCTTATTAGCGCGGCAGGCGAAGTTTTGACCGAGGCATTCGAGACGGCCGGGGATGCGGCGGAAAAGTTAGACAGAGCCGAACAAAAAATGTTCAACGTTACGCAGAAAAAAATAACCGGCTCAGCAGTTTCAATCAAACAGCTTTTAACCGAGGCATTCGAGGCAATCGACAGACGGGAAGGACATCATATAACCGGTTTGCCGACAGGTTTTGCGGAGTTGGACGATTTGACATGCGGGCTTCAGAATGGCGAAATGATTGTTATCGCGGGCAGGCCGAGTATGGGCAAGACGAGCTTTGCGATGAATATCGCAGAGCATATTGGCGCGGACAATAATATTTCTGTTGCGTTCTTTTCGCTTGAAATGAGCAGACAGCAGCTTGCCGAGCGTATGCTGTGCAGCAGGGCAATGATGGATTCTCAAATTGTCCGAAAGGGTATGATTAATGATAATCAGTATCAGGAGCTTGTTCACGCGGCGAGCGAGTTGAGCGAAAAACCGATTTTTGTCGACGATACGCCGGGCATAACACCTCTTGAGCTGCGCGGCAAAGCAAGAAGACTTCGCAGCCGATATGGGATTAAATGCGTTTTCATAGATTATCTGCAGCTTATGAGCCAGGGCGGAAAAGTTGAGTCCAGGCAGCAGGAAGTAAGCGAAATAAGCAGGTATTTGAAGGCACTTGCGCGAGAGCTTGAAATACCTGTCATAGTTTTAAGTCAGCTTAACCGCTCGCCTGAAGGAAGAGAAGGACACAGGCCGAAAATGAGCGACCTGAGAGAAAGCGGAAGTATCGAACAGGACGCAGACGTTGTTGTGCTATTGCACCGTGAAGACTACTATCATCGCGGAGAGCAGGATTATCAGGAAACCAACAGCGCAGAAATAATAATCGCCAAGCAGCGAAATGGGCCGACAGATACAATTGAACTAAACTTTAACGGAACATTTACACGATTTGGCAACAAAACCAGAGTTCAAGAACCTTTCTGATGTCGGCAGATATCGGAAGTAAATGGATTTTTACAGGAAAGGGATTTTAATGTTGAATTCCGAAAGCCCTGGTAAAGTTTACAGGCCGGCAGTAGGATTGTTGTTTATAATTACCCTGTTCTGCGTTTTTAATTATGCAATACAGGCGGACCCAAACAGTCCCGCAGCGGTCGAGCTGAATAGTGTCGCAAAAGCCGACGTAAACAACCCTGCACAAGCAGAGCCGAACAGTGTCGCACAAACAGAGCCGAATGCTCCTGAACAAACTGAACAACTCGGCGAAGTAACCGTTGAAGGCAAGGTTATTGAAAGCATTCAAACAAAAGGCAATATATACCTCAGCGAAGGAAAAATATTATCAATGGCAAGAAGCAGAGAAGGTGAGCTTTTTTCCACGGAGGAAGCCCAGAAAGATGTCGGCAGAATCGCCACTCTTAAAGGCGTGGATTTTGCCTATTACAGCACTGAACTTGTCGGCGGGAAAGTAAGACTGACTTTCGCAATAAAAGAAAAAATGGTTATTCGTCGGATAACTTTCAGCGGTAATCAAAAATACGACAGTAAAACGCTTATTGAGCAGCTTAAGTTTGAAAGAGGAGATTATCTTGATAAGCTGACGGCAAAGGCCGGTGCGGAAAAATTAACGGAATATTACAAGAAAAAAGGTTATCCGGATGTGAAAGTAAGTTTTGATGATTCCGGCATAGAGCAGGGCTATCTGCATTATACAATCGATCAGGGGCCGCTGGTTAAAATCAAAAAAGTGCAGTTTAAGGGAAACGTTTCGATAAAAAACAGGGAACTTAAAAAAGTTATAAAAAGCAAGCCGAGAGATTTCGGCATTTTCCAGAACTATTTCAGGTGGAGCGCAATTGACGACGACCTGGTTAAAATTCAGCAGGCTTATGACAGGAGAGGCTATCTTGATACGAAAGTTAACGCTGAAACGAATTTTACCAAGAATAAAAAAGGCGCTGAAATCCTGTTCACTATCGAAGAAGGAAAGCAATATGACGTTGCAAAAATTGAACTTGTGGGCAATAAGTTTTTGAGCGATGCGAATTTGATGAGCACCTTCAGGCTTAAGGTCGGACGGTTTTACAGCAATGAAAAAGCCGATTACGACAAAGATGAAGTTCTCAAGGATTATCGGCAGATAGGATTCATAAATGTTGTGGCGCAGTCGTCCAGGCAATTTACGGCAGATAATAAAATAATTGCCAGGTTTGAAATAAAAGAGGGCGATAGATTCCGAATAGGCCTGGTAAATATTTCGGGCAACAAAGCTACACAAGATAAAGTTATCCGGCGAATACTCGACGAATCGGAGTTCAAGCCCGGCGAATGGTATAACGGCGATATCGCGCAGGGAAACGGCGAAGGGCAGCTTGAAAAAAATATCAAGTCGAATGCTTATGCTGAAACTGCGACTATTATACCTGTCGGAGACAAGCCTGGCAAAAAAGACGCTGAAGTCAGAGTTACCGAAGGCAAGACTGGTTCGATAATGTTCGGAGCAGGCGTCAGCAGCACAGATGGTCTTATCGGACAAATGGTATATGAGCAGAGAAACTTCGACATAAAAAAATGGCCGAAAGACTGGCGAAAGTTCTTTTCTGATGATGCTTTTAAAGGAGCAGGTCAACAACTTAGAATTGCTGCCGAGCCCGGCACGCAGGTGAGCCAGTATTCAATCAGCTGGACCGAGCCGTATCTGAGGGATAAGCCGATAAGTATGACGGTCGCAGGTTCGGAGTGGACGAGAGGAAGAGAAAGCTACGATGAGGAGAGACAAAAAGCTTATCTGGGATTTACTCATCGAATGAAAAATGGCTGGTATAGAATCCTTGCGTTCCGATTAGAAAGTGTAAATATTAAGAATATCGATGAAGGCGCTCCGAAGGAAGTTACCGATGTAAAAGGGAAAAATCTCCTTGCCGGAATAAAAATGGGATTTGGAAGAGATACCACCGATAACAGATTTATGCCGACAAAAGGGAAAAACTTCGAGTTGAGCTATGAGCAGGTGGCTGGAGACCATGTGTTCGGAGTTGCTGAAGGAACATTCCGCTGGTATAAAACTCTGCGGGAAGATATAGCCAGGCGAAAAACCGTACTTGAGACAAAATTGTACGCAGCATCGGTTGTAGGCAATGCGCCGGTGTTTGAGAAGTTTTACGGCGGCGGCATGGGCAGTATAAGAGGCTTTGAGTATCGAGGGGTAAGCCCCCGCTCGGGAGTGAATAATGACCCAATCGGCAGCAAATGGATAGTAACGGCCAGCGGCGAAGTATCAGTGCCGCTGACAGCCGAGGCATTGTCTGGACTTATCTTTGTCGATACAGGTATGATTGAAACCGGCGGAATAAGAGCTTCGGCAGGTATTGGCATTCAAATTATGATACCGCAGTGGTTCGGGCCGGTACCGATGAGATTCGAACTTGCAAATCCGTTATTGAAGAGCAGCGGAGACAAAACTCAAATTTTCAGTTTTTCAGCAGGAGCATTATTTTAATAAGTTTTTTCAAATGGAAATTAAGAAAGGATTATTATGAAGAAAATAAATTTAATAACTGCCGCTATTCTGGCAGGTGCGGGATTGTTTGTTCTTGGCAATGAATATTCATTGGCAAAGGACAGAACGATAGTCCCGGCAAAAATCGGCATCGTAAGCGTAAAGGAAATTTTCGACAATTGCACAATGAAAACCGAAGTGGAAAAAGCACTTGCCGCCGAGGGTGACAAGCGTTTTGCGGAAATTAAAAAGCTTGAGGATGATATAGAAGGCGAAAAAACCGCGCTGACCAAATTCAAGGAAGGTACCCAGGATTATATGGATATGCTCAAAGGGCTGATGATGAAGCAGTCTGGGCTTGAAGCGCAAAAAGAATTTTACCAGCAGGACCTTACCACGAAGGAAATGCGCAATAAAGAGGCGATATATCGCAAGATTATCGAAGTAGTTGCACAGGTTGCGAAGGAAAAGGGACTGGATATAGTCCTGAGCAGGGACGATAATTATCTTAATCAGCCGGAATCGGCGTCGAATCCTCCGGCTCAGAATCCCACAGAACTTATTCTGACAACAAAAACTCACAAACTGCTTTATTTCAATAAAGACCTTGATATTACAACTGAAGTACTTAACGCAATGAACGCCGGCAGCAAGAATAGCCAGTCAAGCAGTAAGGATAATCCGAAAAAATGACGGAAATAAATAAAATTACCGTAAGTAAACTTGCTGACATTATCGGCGCAGAACTCGTTGGGCCGGGACAATCGCAGGCTGTCAGGGTGTCGTCATTTGATTCCGCCGGGCCCGACAGCATTACTTTTGCCTCCGATGAAAAGCTATTAAATGAAATATCCAAATGTAAAGCCGCTGCGGTAATTGTAAACAAAAAAATAGATTCGCCGGTTACTTTGCTTGTCGTCAATAATGTCGAAAAGGCGTTAATAGAGACTTTAAAGCAGTTTATGCCGGTACTTGCCAAGCCTGCGGCAGGAATTCATAAGACCGCTGTGGTTGAGGCTGGCGCAGTTATTGATAATACCGCTTCGATTGGAGCTCTTGCGTATATCAGAGCAGGAGCAAAAATTGGCGAAAGGACCATTATCGGCGCAGGCTGTAAAATAGGTCAGGACACGGTTATCGGCAGGGACAGCAGACTTGAGGATAATGTGGTTGTATATAATAACTGCACTATCGGAAATAACTGCATCGTCGGCGCAAATACCACAATCGGCGCGACAGGTTTCGGCTATTATTTTATCGACGGCCAGCATAGACTGATACCGCACACAGGCGGAGTGATTATCGAAGACTGTGTTGAAATCGGAGCTAACAGTTGTGTTGACAGGGCGAAATTCGGCAACACAGTGGTCGGGGCAGGAACCAAAATTGATAATCTTGTTCAGATTTCTCATAACGTTATAATCGGCAAGTGCTGCCTGATTGTTTCGCAGGCAGGTATTTCCGGCAGCACTAAACTCGGCAATGGCGTTGTCCTTGCGGGACAGGTCGGCATAAAAGACCATATGACAATCGGCGACGGAGCTCAGATAGGCGCACAGGCAGGCGTGATGAATGATATCGGGCCGAATAAAAAGTTTGTTGGCACTCCCGCGATAGAGGTCAAGGAATTTTTTAGACAGGTGCTTTTGAAACATAAACTGCCGGAGATGAGCAAACAATTGAAACAGCTTATTAAGAAGGTCGAAGAAATTGAAGCCGCAAAAAACAATAGTTGAGCCGACAAGACTATCCGGCAGAGGAATGTTCGGAGGCCAGGAAGCAAAGGTGCTTTTCCAGCCCGGCGATGTCGATACCGGTATTGTATTTGTCAGGAAAGATACGCCGGAGCCGGTGCGGATAGAGGCGGTGGTGCGAAACGTAGCCGACCATAGCCGAAGAACGGCTATTAAAAAAGGCGATACAAGTATCGAAACTATAGAACATTGTATGGCCGCTATAAATGCGCTCGAGATTGACAACCTTGTGATTGAAATCGAAGGCCCCGAGTTGCCGGGCTTTGACGGCAGTGCCGGAGAATATTTCAAAGCGTTGAAAAAATGTGGTTTCGTCGAACAGGAAAAGCCCAGAAAAGAAATGGTTATATCTGAAACGGTCAGTATTACCGAGGGCGACTCTTCGATTTACGCGCTTCCCGCCGCCGTAGATGATCTGCAGATTACTTATGATTTGGATTACACAAAACACACAGGCATCGGCAGGCAATCGCTTAGCTGTACGCTCACGACGGATTATTTTGAGCATAATCTTGCGCCGGCAAGGACGTTTCTGCTCGAAGCTGAGGCAAAACAGTTCCAGTCTCACGGAATCGGCGCTCATTTGAGCCCTCGCGACATTCTTGTAATCAATTCAGACGGGCCGATCAAAAACAGTTTCCGCTTCAGCGATGAATGCGTCAGGCATAAGATTGTCGATTTAATTGGCGATATCAGCCTTGTCGGCAGAAGAGTTAAAGGAAGAATTGTAGCTTATAAAAGCGGGCACAGTCTGAATCATAAACTCGCGGCCAAGCTGCTTCAGCAGGCCGAACTGCAGGACAGAATAACAAAAGCGGGAACATCCGCGCTGCTCGATATTCGCAGGATACAAAAAATTCTGCCGCATCGGTATCCGTTTCTGCTGGTTGATAAGGTGATAGAAATCGACGGCGACAGGTATATCAAGGGCGTTAAAAACGTTACATATAATGAATTGTTTTTCCAGGGGCATTTTCCAGGAACGCCGATAATGCCCGGCGTGCTTATACTTGAAGCATTGGCACAGGTTTCAGGCCTGCTTTTCGCCCAGAAGCTGGAGCACACCGGTAAACTGGCAGTCCTGTTAGGTATGGATAATGTAAAAATACGAAAGAGCGTCGTGCCGGGCGACCAGTTGATACTTATTTCCGAAACAATCAGGACCAGGACTAAAACAGCAGTATGTAAATGCACGGCTATGGTCGGAGAAGCAAAGGCTGCTGAAGCTGAAATTAAGTTTATGCTTATAGATGAAGAAATAGTTTAAAATTTTTATGGGAAATTAATGCAATGAGTAAGATACATCCAACGGCGGTTATTGAATCAAGTGCAAAGTTAGGCAAAGATGTTTCTGTCGGTCCGCATTGTTTTATCGATGAAGGGACGGTAATAGGCGATGGCTGCATTTTGGACGCGCATGTAGTAATCGGTAAAAATATCAAAATCGGCAAAAAAAACATTTTTTATCCGGGCTGTGTCATCGGAAGAAACCCGCAAATGCTCGGTGCGACGCCGGACAGCATTTTTGGGGCGCTTGAAATCGGCGATGAAAATCTAATCCGTGAATATGTAACGATACATCCGAGCATTTTTACCGATGCTGCTACGAAAATAGGTAATAATAATTTGATTATGGTAGGTTCGCACATCGGTCACGACTGCGTAGTCGAGGACAAAACTGTTATCAGCAATAATACCCAGATAAGCGGTCACTGCAAACTCGAAACCGGCGTCTGGCTTAGCGGCACAGTCCAGATTCATCAGTTCGTAACCGTCGGCAAATGGGCTTATGCAGCGGCACTGTCAGGACTGAATCATGATGTTCCGCCTTTTGTTACCGTAAGCGGCCATTATCCGCCGGAAGTCAGGTTGATAAACGAAAGAGGAATGATGCGGGCAGGCCTCAATGAACAGCAGCAGAAGGCTGTTGAAGATGCCTTTAAGTTTTTGTATAAAAGCAAAACACCGCTTCTTGAAAACGCCAAAGCACTTGCCGCAAAAGGCGGTCTCGATGAAAATGTGCAGGCAATGGTCGATTCTCTTTTGAGAAGCAGCGAACATCGTTTTGGCAGATACCTTGAGTCGCTAAGAAGAAAAGGACATTAACGACTTTGGCGACGAATAAAATAAGAACAGCGGTAATAGGGGCCGGCAAGATGGGGCAAATCCACGCCAAGGTTCTAAGCAAATTGCCTCAAAGCTCTCTTGTCGGCATAGTCGATGTTCAAGCGGACAAGGCAAAGAAACTTGCCAAAGAATATAAATGCACTGCTTTCACAGATGTAAAGGAACTTTTGGGAAAAGTCGATGCTGTAACAATTTCTGCGCCAACCCAAAGTCATCTTGAACTGGCAGAATTTTTCATCAGCAATAATATTCCCATACTTATTGAAAAACCTCTTGCCGCAAGTGCCGAGCAGGGAGAAAAAATTGTTGCGCTTGCCAAAGAACACAATACGGTTGTCGCTGTAGGTCATTCGGAAAGATGTAATCCTGTTGTTCAGGCAATGAAAAGGCTGAAAATCGAGCCGAAATTTATCGAAGCGACCAGGATAAGTCCGTATTCTTTCCGTTCGACCGATATCGGCGTTGTTCTTGACGTGATGATTCACGATATTGATATAATTCTTGCCCTTGCTCAAAGCCCGGTAAAAAATGTCGATGCCTTCGGCGTAAATGTGATTGGAGATACCGAAGATATTTGCAACGCCAGGATATTTTTTGAAAACGGCTGCGTCGCAAATGTTACAGCATCGAGACTTGCCCTTAAGACGGTAAGAAAAATTCGTGTTTTCAGCCGCCAGGCGTATCTGAGCCTTGATTTTCTTAAAAAAGAAGGCGTTGTTATCAATGCCGACCCGAATTCTGATGCGGTCAAGTGGATTAAACAAAAACAGAACGAAGGCAATTTTGATTTCAGCACTATAAACTGGGCCGACCTGCTGCATATAGAAAATCTCAGTATAGATGATAAAGAACCTCTGCGTCTCGAGCAGGAATCTTTTTTAAATGCTGTCGCCGACAGGTCGAAACGGCCTGAGGTAACAGCCGACGAAGGCCTTGCCGCACTCAAATGCGCAGAGGCGATTTTAAAATCAGTTAAAGAACATAAGTGGGATTAAATTTTAATCTTGTAACTGTCTGATGAGCTAATCGACTCGGTTCTGGTAAACGGTATCTTCCACAGCAATCAAGCACAATTCTTACAGCATCTGAAAGTCTGCATTTGAAACCAACAGAAACAAAAACCGGCCGGACATTGTTGCGGGTTCTGACGACCGCGCCGATAATTTCATTTTTATCTTTAAGTGGACTTGTCGAACCTTTCCCGACGGCGGGATTTTCAAAATTACCTATAAGTCTGCTTTTAGCACAGCCTATTGTTGGGACATCAAGAAAAAGTCCTAAATGACAGGCTATACCAAGTCGTCTTGGATGAGCCAGACCCTGACCGTCAACTATAAAGCAGTCTGGAACCGTTTTAAGTTTTTCAGCGGCGGCAAGACAGGCAGGCGCTTCACGAAATGACAATAGGCCGGGAATATACGGGAAAGTTACCGGCTCAATTGAATGGACGGTTTCAAGAATTTCAAAACTTTGTGCTGACAGAACAACTATGCAGGCAAAAATATTTTTTTTATCTTTCGAAAATGCGCAGTCAAGGCCGGCGATTGTTTTTATTTTTTTGTCGAATTTGCATAGAATAACCTCCCTGGCGAGGGTTTTTTGAAGTCCAATCGCGTTTTTAGCGCTAATGTCCCAATTATGTAAGTTCTTTGTCTTCATTGGCTTATAGTTTTGCTAGAATAATAGTATTTTACTTATTGAACGGTTTTGGTACAATAGCCAAATTGGTTTATTGCCTGTTTTCTCATGGCGGATACCAGTAGTTATCAGAAGGTAAAATAATGCAGAAATCGATAAAAATAGTTGGTGCTTGTCAGCACAACCTCAAGAATATAAACGTCGAGGTTCCGCGCGATAAATTCGTTGTTATTACGGGAATCAGCGGCTCGGGGAAAAGCTCGCTCGCGTTCGATACGATATACGCCGAAGGTCAGCGCAAATATGTCGAGTCGTTAAGCGCTTACGCAAGGCAGTTTCTTGAGCAGATGCAAAAGCCGGAGGTGGAATATATTGAAGGTCTGCCGCCGACAATTGCCATTGAGCAGCGAAGCGCAGCCACCAACCCGCGTTCAACCGTCGCCACGACAACAGAAATTTATGATTATTGCAGGGTGCTTTTTGCAAGGGCAGGCACGCCTCACTGCTGGATTTGCGGCAAGGAAATTTCAAGTCAGCATTCGACTCAAATCGTTGACAGTATAATGTCGCTGCCGCAGGAAACAAAAGTGCAAATTTGCTCGCCGCTTATTCGCGGGCAAAAAGGCGAGCATAGAGAAATTTTAGTAAGGGTTCAAAGCGAAGGTTTCGTCCGTGTCCGCGTCGATGGAATTATTTATGACATAAAAAACGTGCCAAAACTTGACAAGAATAAAAAGCACGATATCGCCGCGGTTGTTGACAGGCTTATTATAAAAGATACCGTGCGAATCCGTCTGGCCGATTCGATTGAAGCGGCGCTGAAACTCGGCGAAGGCCTGGTATTCGTTATGGTTCAGGAGCCTGCCGAAGGCAAACAAAACGGCGGAAATGGACAGTGGCGAGATATGGTATTCAGCGAAAAATTCGCCTGCAGCGAGCATTCCGAGGCGTCGCTTGAGGAGCTTTCGCCGAGACTGTTCAGCTTTAACAGTCCTTATGGCGCCTGTTCAAGCTGCGACGGGCTGGGAACGATACTCGAATTTGATGAAGACCTCATTGTGCCGGACAAAAATCTTTCGCTCGAAAATGGAGCAATCGATGCCTGGCGCAAAGGCGGCAAAAGAATGAATATTTTTTACAGCAGGATGATTCTGCGGTTTTGCAGAGAGTTCAATATTAATAAACAGATACCTTTCGCCAAGATTCCAACCGACATAAGGAAAATCCTGCTGCGCGGCACAACCGAGGAAGACGAAAATAAATTCGGGACTTATTTCGAAGGAGTTATCCCAAATCTTGACAAGAGATGGAAAAATACTTCCAGCGAATATGTCAAAGCAAGGCTGCACAGCTTTCTGTCGGAAGGGGCGTGCAGAACCTGCCACGGAGCAAGGCTTCGCAAAGAAGCTATCGCTGTTACCCTGGGCGGGGAAAACATAAACGAAATCGCCAGAATGAGCGTGGAAGAAGCACAGGTATTTTTTGACGGCCTGAAATTCGAAGGGGAAAAAGCACTTATCGCTGTTCAGCCGCTGAAAGAAATTAAGGCAAGATTGAGATTCCTTGTTGATGTCGGCCTGGGCTATCTCACGCTTGACCGCAGAAGCGGTACTTTAAGCGGCGGAGAAGCACAGAGAATCAGGCTTGCCACGCAGGTCGGCAGCGGTTTGGTCGGCTGCTGTTATGTTCTCGATGAGCCGACAATCGGCCTGCACAGACGCGACAACGACAGGCTGCTGGGTATATTGAGAAAACTTGCCGATATCGGCAATACAGTTCTTGTCGTTGAGCATGATGAGGATGTTATTCGCAGCGCAGACCATATAATTGATATCGGCCCGGCCGCCGGAGACCACGGCGGCGAACTTATCGCGGCAGGTTCTTTTCAGGATATCTGCTCGGCGCAGCGTTCGATAACCGGCGATTATCTTTCCGGCAGAAAAAAAATTGAGCTTCCGGTAAAAAGACGAAAAATCAGAATGGCACATTGCATCGAGGTCAAAGGGGCAAGTGAAAATAATTTAAAAAATATCGATGTCAGGTTTCCGCTGGGGGTTTTCACCTGTGTTACGGGCGTTTCCGGTTCCGGCAAAAGCACACTCGTTACTGAAATTCTGCTTAAAGGACTCTGGCGAAAATTATATTACACCGGAGCAAAGCCGGGCAAACACAAAAACATTCTCGGCACAAGTCAGATAGACAAAGTTATCGAAATCGACCAGTCGCCGATTGGTAAAACGCCAAGGAGCAATCCTGTTACTTATACCGGTATCTTTGACCTGATAAGACAGTTGTTTGCCAAAACCAGGGAAGCCAGAATCAGGGGATACACCGCCGGCAGGTTCAGCTTTAATATAAAAGGCGGGAGATGCGAACACTGCCAGGGACAGGGCACGAAAAAAATTGAGATGCATTTTCTACCGGACGTTTATGTTATCTGTCAGCAGTGCAAGGGCACTAAATATAATCCTGAAACGCTTCAGATTACATATAAAGGAAAATCGATTGCCGATGTTCTCGATATGAGGGTCGAGGAGTCGTTAAAATTCTTCAGCAATTTTCCAAAGATTGTCCGACTGCTCAAAACCTTAAACGATGTAGGCCTGGGATATATGCAGCTTGGGCAATCCTCGACGACGCTTTCCGGCGGTGAGGCTCAAAGAGTCAAACTCGCAGCCGAACTGGGCAAAACTTCGACAGGCCATACGCTGTATCTTCTTGACGAGCCGACGACAGGTCTGCATTTTGCGGATATTCATAATTTACTTAACGTGCTTCAAAGACTCTGCGATTTGGGAAATACTGTGGTTGTTATTGAGCATAACCTCGATGTAATCAAAATCGCGGATTATATTATCGACCTCGGCCCTGAAGGCGGCCAGGCCGGCGGAGAAGTTATCGCTGCCGGGACTCCGCAGGAAATTATAAAAGTTGAAAAAAGCTATACGGCAAGGTATCTTAAAGAACATCTGGGCAATCATAAGAATAATAAGGTATAAATTTGAAGACTTTCAAAACGCTGCAATGGTCAGGAGGAATCGACGGCTGTCTGGAATTGACAGACCAGAGGAAACTGCCTGGGGAATTTATCACAAAAAAATGCAAAACTGTCGAGCAGTTGTATGACGCGATAAAAACCCTTGCTGTCAGAGGTGCCCCGGCGATAGGTGTCGCCGCAGGTTTCGGCGTTTGCCTTGCGGCACAGGAAACGGAAAAATTAAAACTTCCGGACGCGATAAAACGTATAAAAGAAAGGGCAGACTATCTGTCTAAATCAAGACCTACAGCGGTCAATCTTTCCTGGGCTCTTGAAAGAATGAATAAGGCTGCTGAAAATTTTTTGCTGATAGACCCTGATGGAACAGTAGCCAAATTGCAGAAATATCTGCTGAGCGAGGCTCAGAAGATTTATAACGAAGATGTCGAAATGTGCCGAATGATAGGCATTAACGGCGAATCATTTATTCCTGACGGCGGGGCGATTTTGACGCACTGCAATGCGGGGGCGCTGGCTACGGCAGGGGATGGAACGGCGCTGGCGGTGGTGTTCGAGGCACAGAGAAAGGGAAAGAAAATAAAAGTCTATGTCGATGAAACAAGGCCTCTTTTACAGGGTGCCAGACTGACCACATGGGAGCTTAAACAGGCAGGCATTGATGTTATACTTATATGTGACAATATGGCGGGAGCTCTGATGAAAGACTCCAAAGTTAAGGCCGTATTTATCGGCGCAGACCGGATAGCGGCTAATGGCGACGTCGCTAATAAAATCGGGTCGTATAGTCTTAGTGTTCTTGCAAAAGAGCACAAGATTCCGTTTTACGTGGCAGCGCCGTCGAGCACATTTGATTTGAAAATACAATACGGCGCTCAAATCCCGATTGAGCAGAGAAAACCGGATGAAGTACTCAAGTTTATGGATGTTCAGATTGCACCGCAGGGGACAAACGTGTATAATCCGGCGTTTGATGTAACGCCTGCGGAGAATATAACAGCGATAATTACGGAAAAAGGTGTTATTAAGTGTCCGACAAAAGAAAAAATCAAAAAACTGATAAACTCCTGATACTGCAGGAGCCGGCAAGAGAAAAGCAAGTTGATATTTGTTTGTTTTTCCTTTTGCTTGCCTTCGGTATTTATCAGGCCGTTATATATTGGGGACATCAGCCTGTTCCGCATTTCGACTTTCAATGTTTTGAAAGTATAGGGCGGGTCATTCTCAATTTTGAAGTACCGGTTGATTATAAACGCCTGCCGCTGGTCGGAATGCTGCATATATTGCTTGGACATATTACAGGCGGCACATATCCCGCCCTTGTCGGCGGCTGGCTCCTGAATTCAATCACACATCCGTTGGCAGTTATATTTTATTGGCTTGCGGCGAGAAAAATCATCGGCCGAAACGCTATCTGGTTTGCTATCATAGCGATAATAAATCCATTCGGATTGCAGCTGCTGACAGAAGCCATCGTTGAGACCCCTATGCTCTTTTTTATGTGGGTTACATTCTATCTTATATTTATAAGGTCAAAATGGGCTTATCTTTTTGCGTCGCTTGCGACGATGGTGCGTTACGAATGCGCCATGCTTATTGTCGGTATATTTGTTATGGATATGATTGAAGGCAATAAAAAGCAGCGTATTATGGCTTTTGTCTATTCCGCCGCCGCTTCGTTTCCGCTTGCTTTATGGATGCTCGGTACTTTTCTCAAGGGCAATACCGGCGGCACTCACTACTTCAATATTTTCTCAAAAGGTTATATAAATCAGTTCACCGGCGGCTCTGACAACAGTACCGGTTTTTTATTGAACGCAAACATTTTATGGGAGGCGGGTTTTCAATCGTTAATTCAACCTTCGCCCGCGGCGTCAGAATCTTTCTCAAAAGCGATTATAATTTTTAGCCAGATTTTCGTTACAGCCGCATTTTTCTTCGGCTCTGTTTACGGCCTTATAAAAAAACAGTGGAAGATACTGGTTATGCTCATTTTCCTTGTCCCGTATTTTATTTCTCATGCGAAATATCCGTATCCGATACACAGATATTATGCGACAGTATTCGGTATAGTTATGCTGATAGGCATTTACGGCATTATCAGCTTTTGGAATCTGATAAAAAACAAATTACCGAAACCTGCTATAATTTGCGTGCAGGCTCTCCTGTTAATTACCTGCCTTATATGGGCGATGATTCTTTGGGATTATCTGCCGCAGCTTGCGCCAATGAGCAAGGCCAGCGTCTCGCTGCCGTATATTGCGATTTTGATTTTGCTTCTTGCTTTTGCTGCCGAAATATATATTTACCGAAAAAATATTTTTACCCGTATTGTCATTCTTTCGCTGATGATACTCATGATTATTTCGAATCAGTTTTTAGTTGCCGGTGTTGTCGGCAACGGCGAACGAGACATAGAATTTAAATGGCTGACAGACTGGTACTGCCAGAACGCCAAGCCCGGCGAAAAACTTGCAACCACCGTTCCTGTTATTTTGCAGATACTGGCGCCGCAGTATAAAGACAATTTCATTCATACCCAGACGTTTGATGCCAACTCTCCGCAGGATTTTGTCCGTGAATGTTACGAGCGAGGTATTACGTATGTTGCGTGGGATTCGCGTGTCGGCCTTACACCGAGCAACTTTTATTACAAATCGTGGAAAATGTCGAATATCGCTCCTCTTGCCGTCGGACGCGACATAGGACCATATCAGTTTATCACGCAATTAAAAGTTAACCAGAGACGTTATATTAATTTATACCGGCTCAAACCTTTACCGAACAAGTAAGTTTGTCCCATGCCGAATTTATCTTTTTGAGTAATTGAGTAAAAAAATAGCCTTAAGTCTTTTAGCCTTTGAGACTAAGGCAAATTGTTTGACTATCAAAGAGGATTGTGGTAAACATAACGAGTTTATAGGCTAATGTTTGCTTAAGACAAGGACTGGCACTGTTTTGTAAGACACGGATTAGCAAGGACTTACACTATTTTGGTTTTTCTCTGTGTTTTTTGCGGCTTTTAATAATCGATTAACTTTACGGCTGTATTTCTATGAATCTTGAGGATTTACGTAAAAAGATTGACCAGATAGACTCAAAGCTTGTTGAGTTGTTAAATGAGCGTGCGCAGATAGTTATACAAATTGGCAAGCTCAAAGTCAACGGCCCGATTTACGCTCCTGACCGTGAAAAAGCGGTTCTGGCCAGAGTAGCACAGTTGAATAAAGGTCCTTTGCCGGACAAGACATTACTTGCTGTCTGGCGAGAGCTTATGAGCGGTTCGTTTTTTCTTGAGAGGCCGCTGCGAATCGGTTTTTTAGGTCCTGAAGGCAGCTTTACGCATACCGCAGCGATTCGCAAGTTCGGCCAAAGCGTTGAATACGAACCAGTTATGGATATTCGCGGCATATTCGATGAAGTCAGCAGGGGACATTGCGATTTAGGCGTTGTGCCGGTTGAAAACTCCGCCGGCGGCGGCGTTAGCGAAACACTCGATGCGTTTGTCGATACAAATGTTCTTATCTGTGCTGAAGTTTTTATGCCGATACATCATAACCTTCTTGCGAACTGTGCCTTAAAGGAAGTTCAAAAGGTTTATTCCAAACCGGAAGTTTTCGCCCAGTGCCGCCAATGGCTGAGCACGACTTTTAAGGAAGCTAATACTATAGCCGTTGCCTCAACCGCAAAAGCTGCACAAATGGCGGCTGAAGAAAAGTTTACTGCCGCGATTGGTTCGGATATCGCAGCGGAACTGTACGGTTTGAAGATTATTTGCGAAAATATCGAAGATATCGCAAATAATGTAACGAGATTTTTAGTAATCAGCAAAGAAGATGCAAGACCAAGCAATGAAGATAAAACCTCGATATTGTTCAGCACCGCTCACAAGGCAGGCGCTTTGGCCGATGTGCTGGATATATTCAAGAAAAGTCAGGTCAATCTTACCAATATAGAATCCCGGCCGAGCAAAAAGAGGCAGCGAGAATATTATTTCTTTGTCGATTGCCAGGGACATCGAAAAGATGAAAAACTTATCGCCTGTCTGGAAGAAATAAAACAACACTGTATGCAGCTTTCAGTGCTGGGCAGTTATCCGAAAAGCGATACCTTGTTGGAATAATTCTCTGGAGATAATGATAATGAGAAAACCGTTCATAGGCGGCAACTGGAAGATGAATACCGACGGCAAAAGCGCTGTCGAGCTGGCAAAAGCTGTTGCTCAGAAATGCCAGCAATTACTTTCGAAGGTTGACGTTTCTGTTTGTCCGCCGTTTGTTTATCTTTCGGCAGTGAAAAACGCTCTTGGCTCTTCAGGTATAGGCCTTGGCGCACAGGATGTTTATTTTGAGGCGAAAGGTGCTTTCACAGGCGAAATCAGCTGCCAGATGCTTAAGGATGTCGGATGTAAATATGTAATAATTGGCCATTCGGAAAGACGGCACGTTATTAAAGAGACCGATGCGATTATCAATAAGAAGTTGATTGCGGCAATAGATGCCGGACTGCTGCCGATATTCTGTGTCGGCGAGCTTCTGGAAGAACGAAAAGCGGGAAAAACCGAAAGCGTAGTTAAAGAGCAAATCCAGAAAGGTATGGCCGGCATAACCGCTCAAAAGGCAAAAGCGATTACAATCGCTTACGAACCTGTCTGGGCAATTGGGACCGGCCTTAACGCCACGCCGCAGCAGGCACAGGAAGTTCATTTAATGATTCGACAGCTTATCGCTGTTATGTATAATAAGGAGCTTGCCGAGCAGATAATAATTCAGTATGGCGGTTCGGTAAAGGCCGATAACGCCGCTGAATTGGCCGGACAACCGGATGTTGATGGTTTTCTGGTCGGCGGGGCAAGCCTTAAAGCTGATGATTTTGCTGCGATTGTTAAAGCGGCTGCAGAAAAAAAGAAATAGCCGTTAAAACGTAAAAAATTATAAAAATGAAATTTAATTTTTCAGGAAAGATATATGATGAATTTTGTTTTGGCGACAGTACCGTTTGTGATGAAAGTTGTAGTTGGTATCTGGGTTCTTGCGGCGGTGATTCTGATTCTTCTTGTTCTGATACAAAAGGGCAGAGGCGGCGGTCTTAGCAGCACGTTTGGCGGACTGAGCAGTTCTCTGCTGGGAACAAAGACCGGAGATTTTCTCACATGGGTTACAATTGGCGTAGTAGCGTTATGGCTATTGTTGAGCGTTGTCGCGGCCAAATGGTTTAGACCGGAGACGAGCGCATTACTGCAGGGCCAGCAGCAAAGATCATCGGCGCCGGTTCAGCAGGCACCTGCGATGCCGCCGGCTAGGACCCAGCAGCCGGCGACAAGTCAGCCCCAGCAAAACAGTCAGACTCCCCAATCCAATATGCCGGCAGCTAAATAAAGGTATAAAATATGCTAAACAGTATGACAGGATTTGCTCGCGTGTGCCGTGATATAGACGGCATAAGCTTTGCAGTCGAGATTAAAACGGTCAATAACAGGTATTTCAAGCCGAGCATCAGGCTGCCGGAGACTGCCTCGTTCCTTGAACAGGACGTTGAAAAACTTTTGCGGCAGAATATCTATCGCGGCGCGGTTAATTATATGCTCCGGTATAAAAATGTCAGCGGCGAACCGATGTATGAGATAGATTCGGCCTCCATGAAGAGTTATGTGGAGAAGTTGAACAGTATTCAGCACAGCGGGACTATTCAATGCAATATTAATCTTGCCGACCTTCTGCTGTTGCCAGGTGTTGTAAGACCTCATGAGCCGGAAAATGAAAAGGCCGAGCAGATTCGCAAGGCTGTCATTGGCGTAACCGCCCAGGCTATCGAACAGCTTAAAAAAATGCGGGCGCAGGAAGGCCAGTCACTTTTCGATGACCTTAAGCAGCAATGCAGCAGGATAAGCGGGCTTATTGAAGGTATAAAATCGCGAAGCTCAATTGTTGTCAGCGAATACCAGAGCAGGCTTGCCTCGCGGGTGAAAGAGCTTCTTGCCAATGCTCGTCTTGAGCTTGACAGCGATACACTTGCCAGAGAAGTAGCGCTGTTTGCCGACAGGAGCGATATAAGCGAAGAAATTATCAGGCTCGGTTCGCATATTGAACAGTTCCTTGCAAATTGTCAGACTGGCGAATATTCCGGAAGAAGGCTTGATTTCATATCGCAGGAAATGCTGCGGGAGGCTAATACCATAGCGAGCAAGGCCTCGGATGCGAAAATATGCAATGATGTGGTTGAGATAAAATCGTGTATTGAGCGAATCAAGGAACAGGTGCAGAATATTGAATAGTCAGAATCAAAATTCTGTAAAAGGTCGGATAATTATTATAAGCGGACCAAGCGGAGTAGGCAAAAGTACTATCTGTAAGGAACTTGTCAAGCGGCTTGATAATGTTTATTTGAGCGTATCGACAACGGCGCGCGAGAAAAAAAACGGCGAACAGGACGGCAGGGAATACCATTTTATCAGCAGGGATGAGTTTGAAAGACAGATAAAGGCCGGAAATTTTCTTGAATATGCCCGGGTGTTTGGAAATCTTTATGGAACGCCGAAAGATAAACTCGAGCAGGCTCTTAAGCAGGGCAAAACGGCAATACTTGAAATTGATGTTCAGGGGGCACAAAACGTAAAAAAGCTGTATCCTGACGCGAAACTGATTTTCGTTATGCCGCCAAAACAGGCAGAGCTTCAAAAACGTATAGACACTCGAGGAAGAGACGACCGGGAAGCTATTGAAAAGAGACTTCAGGGGGCAGGCGTGGAAATAGCTGCAGGATGGCAGCATTACGAATATATCGTTATTAATGATGATTTGGAACAGGCGGTAGAAGAAATCGCAGGAATAATAAAAAATATTACTGGAGAATAAATATGATAGAAGAACTTAAGAACAGGAAAATTTTTGAAAAAATCGGCGGAGCATTCAAAGTGTCGGCTCTTATTCAGAAAAGAGTTGTTGAGCTTATGGAAGGTTCAAGACCTCTTATCGAAAATACGGAAGGCATGACGATGATTGAAATAGTTGTCGAGGAAATCATGCAGGATAAGATTACCCCCGACTACAGTCCTGATCCGCAGAAGGTTGAAATACCTAAACTATAGGTATCGAAGCGATGGCTAAAGAATCTTCAATATCCGGGTTAAATGTTCTGCTGGGAGTAAGCGGCGGCGTTGCAGCGTATAAAGCAGTTGACCTTGCCAGCAAACTTACAGCGGCAGGTGCTCTTGTGGATACTGTTATTACGGAAAGTGCCTGCAAGTTTATTGTGCCCAGGAGTTTTGAGGCGGTAACAGGCCGAGCCGTTTACACAAGTATGTGGGAAAACCCGGCCGGATACGAAATTGAACATATAAGTCTTGCCGACAAAGCCGGTATTGTTATTGTCGCCCCTGCCACGGCAAATATCATCGGTAAAGTCGCCAACGGTATATGCGATGACCTGCTTAGCACGACGTTATGTGCCTGCTGGCAAAAAAAAGTTTTATTTGCGCCTGCGATGAACGAAAAGATGTGGCTGAATCCTGCTGTCCAGTGGAACGTCAAGACATTGAATGAAATGGGCTTTGAAATAATAGGACCCGAAAAAGGCAGACTTGCCTGTGGAACAGAAGGTATCGGCAGGATGGCCGAAGTCAGTGATATAATCGAACGAATTAAAAAAATGGCTAAAAAGTGAGCCGGCCTGTTAATTAATGAAATCAAATCGGATGCATTTGGTGATTACCGCGGGGGGGACAAGAGAATATATTGACCCAGTTCGTTTTATTTCCAACGCAAGCAGCGGCAAAATGGGCATCGCCCTTGCCAATGCCGCAAAAAAAGCAGGCCATAAAGTAACCTTAATAACAACGATTCCCTGTCATTTCGAGCGAAGTCGAGAAATCTCTTTTTGTAATGTTGAAACTGCCGACCAGATGTTTTATGCGGTAAAAAAATATTTTAATAAATGTGATTGTTTAATAATGGCTGCTGCCGTATCTGATTATAAACCCCAAAAAATTTCAAAGACAAAAATTAAAAGAACAGATAAAAATCTGATAATTAAATTAAAACCGACGATTGATATTCTTAAATGGGCGAGAAAAAATAAAAAGAGGGGACAGATTATTGTCGGTTTTGCACTTGAAGATAAAAACCTGCGAAAAAATGCTGAACGGAAATTAAAAGATAAAAATCTCGATATGATAATCGCGAACACTCCTTCGGCAATAGGCGCAAAAGAATCAACAGTTTATATTAAACAAAAAAATCAGCCTTGGCTCAGTCTTCAAAAAGCAGACAAATCATTCATAGCAAAAAAGATTATCAGTCTTTTATGCCGAGGTCTTCTTTAGTTAAAATGCTTTCGAATTGGTAACCCGCTTTTGTTATGTTTTCTCCCGCTCCCTGTTTTCGGTCAATAACTGCGACGATTTTTTTTACCTTCGCGCCGGCTTCTGTGATTATCTTCGCCGCCTCAAGAACTTGACCGCCGGTTGTCGCGATATCTTCAACAAGCAATACGACATCATCTTTTTTCAGCACGCCTTCGATCATTTTGCTTGTGCCGTAGTCTTTTTTGCTGTTGCGAACGATTATCCATCTTTTCCCGCTCGCCATTGCTGTCGCCGCCGCCAATGCAACTCCGCCAAGTTCCGCGCCTGCAATTAAAGTTACATCGCTGGTTATATATTTTGCGAATTCCGCGCCAAGAGCTTTCAAAATATCCGGCTGAGTCTCAAAAAGATATTTATCCAGGTAGTATTTGCTTTTCTTTCCGCTGCGAAGAGTGAAGTCTCCTTCAAGATACGCTGTCTCTTTGACTCGTTTCGCAAGTTCTTGTTTGGTCATAAGTTATAATCTTTCTTTAAACTTTAAGTTCCGTCTTTTTATTGAGTTTTCCGCGGTATTTTTTAATCGCCGGCTTTGCAACATTGTTTATAAATTCATCGACCTGTTGTGGTGCTCTACCGACATAATCGCTTGCGTTTAAAACTTTTTTGAAGTCCACTTTCGCAAAGGCCGAATCGTTTTTCAATCTTTCAGTCAAATCATTTGGCTTACCTAATTTTTTAACCTGTTCCGCTGCAGCCTGTGAATGAACCCTGATTTTTTCGTGAATTTTTTGTCTGTTTCCGCCCGCCTTTACCGCGGCCATCAAAATATTTTCAGTCGCCATAAACGGCAATTCAGAATCAATTCTGGCAGCGATAACTTTCGGATAAACCGCAAGGCCGCTCGTTACGTTAATCAGTATTTCAAGAATCCCGTCAACTGCAAGGAATGCCTCCGGAATTACTATTCGCCGATTTGAAGAATCGTCGAGCGTTCTTTCAAGCCACTGCTCGGCAGCGGTCATCTGCGGACTGGCCGATAGACTAATTAAAAATCTTGCCAAACCGGTAACTCTTTCGCATCGCATCGGGTTTCTCTTGTAAGCCATCGCGCTTGAACCTACCTGAGATTTTTCAAATGGCTCTTCGATTTCCTTTAAATTCGCGAGCAAACGAATATCATTGCAGATTTTGTGCGCTGATAATGCAATTTGCACAAGCGTATTTATTATCAGCGAATCTATTTTTCGCGAATAAGTCTGCCCCGTTACAGGGCAAACCTTATCGAAGCCGAAGGCCTTTGCGACCATTTTATCAAGCTGTTTGACCTTATTGCCATTGCCGCCGAAAAGTTCAAGAAACGAAGCCTGTGTGCCCGTTGTGCCTTTTATGCCTCTAAAAGGTATATTCTCTATTCGATGCTCAATTTCAGCCAGGTCGCCGGCAAAATCATTACACCACAGCGTCGCGCGTTTGCCGACAGTCGTTAATTGTGCCGGCTGAAAATGTGTAAACCCCAGCGTCGGCATAGAACGATATTTTTTCGCGAACACAGATAAAGAATTAATAAGACACGCAAGTTTGCTCGCGATAATTTCCAAACCCTCTCGCATAATAATCAAATCCGCGTTATCGCCGATTTCGCAGCTTGTCGCGCCGAGATGAATTATCCGCGCCGCTTTCGGAGCCTTCTCGCCGAATGCGTGGATATGAGCCATCACATCGTGCCGGAATTTTTTCTCATATTCAGCGGCCTTTTCAAAATTGATGTCATCGAGATGTTTTGCCATTTGGCTGATTTGCCCCTGGGAGATTTTCAGACCGAGTTTCTTTTCAGCCTTTGCAAGTTCCAGCCAGATTCTCCGCCACGTTGAAAATTTTTTCTGCTCTCCAAAAAGTTCCGCCATTTCCTTTGATGCATTCCGTTCCACCAGCGGTGAGCTGTAAATATTGTGATTTTTCATTTTAACATCCTGTTTCGATTTTTTAATATCTCTTCGATTTCATTTATATCATCATTTGATAACGTTATATCCGCCGCTGGTGCCGTTTCCTTGATTTGTCCTTGTTTACGTGCTCCAGCGATTGCAGCCGTTACTTCAGGATTTCGTATTACCCATGCTATCGCAAGTTGCGCCAAAGTTATTTTATTTCGCTTTGCGATTTGTTTTAATTTTTCGTTAGTGTAGAGATTAATTTCCAGATTCGGCATCTTGTAATCGGCGCCTCTCTGCCGAACATCGTCCGCCGGAAGAGAAGCGGCCTTTTCTTTCGTGAACGTATCGGTCAGCAAACCTTTGTAGAGCGGGCTGTAAACGATTACGCCGATATTATTTTTTTTGCAGAAAGGCAAAAGTTCTTTTTCGATATCTCGCCTGAACATACTATATGGCGGCTGAAGCGAAGTAAGCGGATGAATTTTCATAACGCGCTGCAATTGTTCGACCGTATAATTTGATACGCCGAGATAACGGACTTTACCGGCCTTGACGCATTTTGCCATCGCCCCGTAACCTTCTTCAAAATCCTCTTCCGGCTCCGGCCAGTGCATTTGCAAAAGGTCGATGACTTCTACGCCGAGCCGTTTCAGCGAAGCGTCGCACTCGGCAAGAATACTTTTTGCCTTGAGGCAGGGGACTCTTTCATTTTTTTCGTTCCAGACAAGGCCGCACTTTGTAAAGATAAGCGGCTTTTTGGAAACCCCTTTCAGTGCCTTGCCGACAACTTCTTCGCTGTGCCCGCAGCCGTAGATAGGCGCCGTATCCAGCCAGTTAACCCCGGCCTCAAGCGATTCGAGAATTGCCTTAACCGAATCGTTATCGTCCTGCGGCCCCCAGCCGAATTCCCACGGTCCGCCGATTGCCCATGTGCCCAGACCGACCTTTGTTATCAGAAGATCAGAATTTCCAAGTTTTGATTTTTTCATTTTTTCCTTTGTCATTCCCGCGCAGGCGGGAATCCACATTGTTATCAAATATTTTCTTCGTGTCTTCGTGCCTTAGTGGCTATAATTATAGTTTATCATATACCCCGATTACAGGAAAGTATTTTTTAAAGGTGCGGATTTGACCAAGAATCCCGAAAAAATCTATGTAATAGCCTGTAAAATCTTAAGCCGCGACGTCCAGAAAGCCGCGAAAAAGGCGAATATAAATGCGGATATCGAATTTCTGCCTTTGGGCCTGCACGAAACGCCATCTGAGCTTACTCGCGAAGTTCAAAAAACCATCGACAAGGCATCGGATAGCGGCACTTTTAGCAGGATTGTGCTCGGCTACGGAATCTGCGGCAAGGGAACCGAGGGTCTCAAAGCTGCCAAAATTCCGCTGGTCCTTCCGCAGGCCCACGACTGCATCACTTTATTCCTCGGCTCCGATTCCGCTTATAAAGAGCAATTCAGCAGTTGTCCCGGCACATATTATTTTACCGCTGGCTGGTTCGACGAAAATCCCAATTACCAGGAAACTCTCCGCATCGGCCTCAACATAGAAAAATTCGGCAAAACATACAAACCGCAGGATTTGGAAATTATCGAAAAGTTTCTCGCCGGCTGGCAAAAAAATTACACCCGCGCCGTCTTTGTCCGAAACGCCGACGACACAGGCGACGACAAATACAGGCAAATCACAAAAGAAATCGCCCAAAAATACGGCTGGAAATACCAGGAACTTACAGGCGATACAAGGCTGCTCGAAAAACTGCTCGTCGCCCAAAAAAGCGATGATGAAATTCTTCTCGTCCCGCCGGGCTTTACCGTGGTTTTTAACGCATTAACCGGAAAACTTGAAACCACATTGGTAAAAGAGTAATTGCATAATATTGTTTTTCCTGTTATAACTGAATTATGGAAATTGCGGAAATAAGAACGTCGGTAGAAAACTTGAGGACCCGGATAGCAAAAATCCGGGACTGGCTTTGACATAGCAGGTAAACAGGCCGAAAGGCAAATACTCGAACAGCAGATGTCCCAGCAGAACTTTTGGGATAATCAGGATGCCGCAAAAAAAATCGTCACAAAACTAAGCGCATTAAAAGCTGTTTTAGACCCCTTTATCGCCACAGAGAAAAAAATCACCGATGTCATCGAGCTTTTCGATGTCGCCGCAGGTGAAAACGACCTGCAGATTTTATCCGAAATGGAAAAAGACCTCGCGCTTCTCGAAAAATCCTGTGCCCAGATAGAACTCACCGGCCTTCTCAGCGGCCCCGACGATATGAAAAATTGTTTTTTCAGCATTCACGCCGGCGCAGGCGGCACGGAAAGCTGCGACTGGGTCAGTATGCTCCTACGGATGTATACCCGTTTCTTCCAGCAGAACAAATTCGGCTATGAAGAGCTTGATATGACCCCCGGCGAAGAAGCAGGCCTGCGTTCCGTTACGCTCAAAGTCAGCGGCCCGTTTGCCTTCGGCAAACTTTCCTGCGAATCCGGCGTTCACAGGATGGTTCGCATCAGTCCCTTCGACGCCAACAAAAGACGCCATACTACTTTCGCCGCCGTCGATGTAATGCCGGAATACGATGACGATATAGATATCGAAATTGACGAAAAGGATTTGCGAATGGATTTTTACCGTGCCGGCGGCGCAGGCGGCCAGCACGTCAACAAAACAAGCTCAGCGGTTCGCATTACGCATTTCCCGACCGGAATTGTTACCCAGTGCCAAAACGACCGCTCCCAGCATCGCAACAAAGCCGAGGCGATGAAAATGTTAAAAGGCAAATTGTATATGCTCGAGCAGCAGAAGCGCGATTCCGAGCTTGCCAAACTCTACGGCAACAAAGGCGAAATCGCCTGGGGCAACCAGATTCGCAGCTATGTTTTTCAGCCTTACCAGTTGGTTAAAGACCATCGAACCGATTTCCAGACCGGAAATATCAACGCCGTAATGGATGGCGACATCGAGGATTTTATCGATAGTTACCTGCAATACAGAGCAGAAAAAAAACATAAAAAATAATTCTAAAGCCCCCAACTTTATGTTGGGGGTTATTTAGCCCCTTGATTTATCAAGGGGTTCGTTTTAATGACGCGGTTCGTCGTCATTGCGAGCGTAGCGAAGCAATCTCGTTTAGAAAGAATTTTTTACAATGCTTAAAATTAACAACGGCCAAACGATTTTATTTATAGGCGACAGCATCACAGATTGCGGCAGAAGGGGTAATAACAGACCGCTTGGCGATGGTTATGTCAAGTTTTTCAGCGATTTTCTGATTATCCGCGAGCCGCAAAAACAAATAAAAATCATTAACAAGGGAATCAGCGGAAATAGAATAACGGATTTGCGAGACAGATGGACCGATGATGCCCTTCGCCACGAACCTGACTGGCTGTCGATAAAAATTGGAATAAATGATGTGCACAGTTTTCTCCGTCAGGCGCCTCCGATAGTCGATTTAGAATTATTTGAAAAGACTTATGATGATATACTTTCGCAGACAAAAAAGGCTCTGCCGAAATGCCAAATACTGCTTATAGAACCATTTTATATCAGTATTGAAAAAAATAGTGTCCTCAGGACTCTGCCAAAATACATAAATATTGTAAGGACAATGAGCGAAAAATACAAAACCGAGCTTGTAAGGACGCACGAAATTTTTGTGAATTTACTGAAATTTCACCAGGCCGATGTTTTCTGTCCCGAGCCGGTCCATCCGAATTTTACAGGCCATCTTGTAATCGCCGAAGCTGTCTACAATATCTTAAGCGAATAAAATCAGAGCCGCGACCGTTAGCGAGCGGTTATTTAGCCCCTTGATTTATCAAGGGGATGGCTTGCCCCATGAGATGTCGCAACTATCTCATCGGGGTCATTCTGAGCGCAGCGAAGAATCTCGTTACAGTCGTCATTGCGAGGCCGTAGGCCGCGGCAATCTTTTTATTCCTCAGAATACTTGTGTATAAATAACCTTGTTCCTTTGCAATGATTGTTCAAATAGGGATCTGTAGCAAAAATTCTAACTTCACAAGTGATATTTGTGTCTATAGGCACATCTTTAGGTACTTCGAAATCGCACTTAATTTCTCCATCTCCTCGGTCTAAACCCCAAGACTTTTGGTAATAATCAGCGGGGTTTTTAGAAATCAATAGAACACCATCTTTATAAAAGTTTAACCTCATTTGCAATTTCAAATCATATTTCTTCCCATATAATTTGTCATCAAGTTCATCCAATGTGACATGTGTAGCATACTGTCCAATATATTTT
Source organism: Phycisphaerales bacterium (assembly GCA_003142595.1). Lineage (GTDB taxonomy): Bacteria > Planctomycetota > Phycisphaerae > Sedimentisphaerales > UBA12454 > UBA12454. Next base: position 65,888 of record PLMU01000013.1, on the reverse strand, counting down.
ATTTTAAAATTAAATGTTTGGTTTTTATTTGGTTCAGATATGTCAATCCTCTCATTCAACACAATATCGTATAAATCTTTAGGAGGACAAAATATTTGTACATATGGTCTAAGAAAACCTAAAATTTTTCCCTTACAAATTGGCACTCTTAATAATGGCGGTAGGAGAAAAGAAATAACCACTAAACAAACCAATATCAATACGATAACGGTAAATAAGGAACGTTTTGAATTTTTCTTTGTCATATTTATTTTTGCACTTTGATTTATTCCGTCTCCCGACTACTGAATTCTGTATTGTCTTAATATTATACCCTTAAAAACCCAAAAAACCAAAGGAAGATTTCCGTGAAACTTGCGCAATCTGCGGTAAGATAATGCCATGATTAAATTTACCAGAGACGCATATTTGTTTTGTATCATTGTTGGATTGGCAATCTATGTCGCCTTTTTGATCTTAACCGTCTTGATTGCTTTTCTTGTGAGAGGATTAAAAGTCGGCAGGTTTCTAAAAAGTCGCAAGTTTCTGCTTGGTGTTGCCTGCGGGATATTAGTGTTTCCGTGCCTGTTAGTGTTAATATGGTGGATGTATTCATTCTGCTCTTTTCATTCAACTGTTAATAAGTTGAAAACCTGCGATAGCATCGAGATAACTATTTATCCGAGTGCTTTTGAGGCCTGTCCAATGTTATATTCTTATGTGGATTCCAAAAGTTTAGTCGATGATTCCCTATTTGAACATCCCACCAAACTTGTAATTACAAACAAGAACATTATCAGATCTATTGCCCATGAGATTTTAAAGACAACTTATCGTATTGGCGAGCCGGGTACACAGGCTATATTCATGTCTTGGACAGATATTTTCATCTGTAAAAATGGAAAGGTAATTGATGGTTTTGGGATACTTGGAGGCAATAACTTAGTGACAGGAAGATACGGTACGTTCTTTTCGTCCGAAAGGCTCTTAGATAAGATTTTTCGAATTTTACCTCAGACTCGGCCCATAACAATGAGGGCTTTTTGTGCCTCCAACCTTTATCAGCTTGGTAGAAGTTTACAGTTCTACGATGATTCCCATAATAGAAAGTATCCTGATCCGAATAATTGGTGTGATATACTATTGGCTGAATCTGTCAAATATTTTTATGATGGTGCTGCAGCAATCAGCGTAAAAGATTTTGTTTGCCAGGCGGCCGGACCGGGCAAATGCCACTACGCCATAAATCCTTATTGTACGCCCCAGTCGCCTAATGATGTTGTATTGCTGTTTGAGACTCACGCCGGCTGGAACCAGCACGGCGGACCAGAACTAATGGCTTTCGACCACCACGAACCCAACGGCTGCAACGTACTTCTCAATCGCGGAAAGATAAAATTCATAACTCCCGACCATGTTGCTGATTTAAAGTGGAAACCGCGAGAGGAATAAATAGGGATAGTCGCCTATTTTTAATTTTTAATATGCCTGCCCTGTGAGATGCCGCTTCGGCTATCTCATCGGGGTCATTTTTATTTTTTATCTTTAATTTTTGATATTATTTCTCCTCTTGCCAAAACCTCTTTTTCCGCTTATAGTTTAGCGATTAAACCGATAACTGATAACCGATAACTGCGTTTCTAACTCAGGAGTTTTAAAATGGCAAAGCAGATTATAAAGATAGATGTAAAAGCAGTAAAGGCTGATATAGCGAAACTGAAGGTTGACGTTGCCGCAGTCGGCATTTTCAGCGATGCCAAGCCGACCCCTTTTCTGAAAAGACTTGATGACCTTCTCGATTGCGCGATAAGCAGGGTGAGAAAGATTGGCGATTTTAAGGCTTCTGTCGGCAGCAGTATTTTTCTTTACACTCACGGCAAAATCGCTGCCGAGAGACTTCTGCTCGTCGGCCTCGGCGAACTGAAAAAGAAAAATGCCGCTACTGTCCTGCAGGCCGACTCCAAAGCGGCTTTTGAAGCCGTTAACGTCCACGCCAAAACGCTTGCCATTTTTCGGCACAATGAACCCGTCCCGCACAGCCTTGGCGAAAGTGGAACAAAAATCGATTTCCATCGCCTCGGCCAGGTAATCGCCGAAGCGGTCCACTTTGGCGGATACAGATATGATGAATTTGTAACTGGGCAGGAAAACGGCAGGGGAAATTCTCTTTCCGTCTCTGTAGTTGACCAGGATTTGGCCACTGTCAGAAAAATAAATGAAGGAATAAAAATCGGCCAGATAATCGGTGATGCCCAGAATTTTGCAAGGACTTTGTGCAATCGGCCCGCGAATATTCTCTATCCTCAGGAATTTGCGAATCAGGCAAAAAAAGTCGCCGCCTCGGTATCTGGTCTTAGCTGCACGGTTCTTGACGAAAAAAAGCTGGCTCAGCAAAAAATCGGCGGCCTGTTGGCCGTCGGCAAGGGCGCGACAAACAAGCCGAGAATGATAATTTTAAAATACACGCCGCGGGGCAAGGCGAAAAATGCCGAGCCGATTGCACTTGTCGGCAAAGCGATAACATTTGATTCAGGCGGTATAAGTTTGAAGCCTGCCGCGGATATGCACGAGATGAAATATGATATGACCGGCGGCGCCGCGGTTTTGATGGCTATGGAAGTAATCGCGAAATTAAAATTGCCTGTCCAGGTTTATGGCGTTATTTGTGCCGCTGAGAACAGGCCTGATGGCGGCAGTTATTTGCCGGGCGATATTGTGACGACATTCAGCGGCAAGACGGTTGAGATTTTGAATACTGATGCCGAGGGCAGGGTTGTTTTATGTGATGGCATTGAGCAGGCAAAGCGTTTGAAATGCAAAACCGTTATTGACCTTGCGACATTGACGGGCGCTTGTGTAGTTGCTCTTGGCAAGCACAAGGCCGGCCTATTTGCAAACGACCAGAAGCTTGCCGAAAAGATTGAAGCCGCCGCAAAGGACAGTTGCGAACCTGTTTGGCGATTGCCTTATGAGCAGGAATATATTGATGAAATGAAAGCCAAAATTGCCGACCTGAAGAATACTGGCGGCAGGTATGGCGGTGCTTGCACTGGCGCGGCTTTTCTTGGCGAGTTTGCAAAAGGTTTGACTTGGGCTCATCTTGATATAGCCGGTAAAATGGACGCTTCTGAACCGATGCAGAAATACACTCCTGCCGGCTCGATTGGTTATGGTGTCAGACTTTTAGTTAGTTTTATTATGAATTATTAAAGGTAATATTATGAGTAAAATAGACTCCAAAAAAATAGAAAACGCGATAAAAGATATTCTCAAAGCGGTTGGAGAAGATGTCGGCAGAGAAGGTTTGAAGTCGACTCCCAAACGCGTCGCTGCTATGTATGCTGAACTTTTAGCAGGCAACACACAAGACCCGAAAGAATGTATAAAAAGTGTCTTCCGTGAAAAATGTGATGAGATAGTCCTGCTCCGCGACATTCCTTTTTACAGCATTTGTGAACATCATATGATGCCTTTTATTGGGAAGGCGCATGTGGCGTATTTGCCGGATAAATATGTGCTGGGTGTGAGCAAGCTGGCGAGGATTGTGGATTGCTTCGCTCGGAGGCTGCAGGTGCAGGAACGGCTGACAGCTCAAATTGCTGATTTTCTCAATGAAAATTTAAAGCCGCAGGGAGTCGCGGTAGTCCTGGAAGCGTCACATAGCTGTATGACGATACGCGGCATCAAGAAACCCGGCTCAGTTATGGTTACAAGCGCTCTTCGAGGCACATTCAAAAAAGACCCCCGCAGCAGAGCTGAAGTCCTGAGCCTTATGCATAGTTCATAAGCAAGTAAAGAAGTAAGGAAAATGAGTGCATAAACTTGTAAGACAAGTCAGATTCGCAATAAATCCATTCGGAAAATCAACGGACTTAGGCGCAAATTCATATTGCGCAAAACCAACAGCAACCGGCCTGGCCCTGTTCTTCTCGCTGTGGGTCGAACTTAAAAGCAACGCAAATAAAGATACCGGCTTTATTGTCAATGTTTCAGATATCGATAAAATCGTCAGAAACAAGGCCGTTGAGATTTTTGATAAATTTGTAAAAAGTCATCCAAATAACAGCTTCGAACAAATCGGACAACTGCTCGGCAAAGTCTGGCAAACAATCGAAAAGGATTTTCAGGCCAAACTTAATTACCTGGCTGTCGAACTTATGCCGGCAAGAAAACTGGCTATAAAGGAAAGAGAGGGTAATATGCTTTATTTCTCTGAAAAATTCGAATTTTCCGCAAGCCATACACTGTGGAACAAAAAATTTTCCGATGATAAAAACTCCAAGGTCTTCGGCAAATGCGCCAATAAATGCGGACACGGCCATAACTATATCGTCGAAGTAACAGTCAAAAAGCCGACAAAAGGCAAAGCCCTAAAAGCGGACGATTTCGAAAAGATAGTCGAAAAAGAGTTTATTAGAACCATTGACCATAAAAATCTAAACGCAGATGTCTCGCATTTCAAAAAAGTAAATCCCACAGTGGAAAATATAGCCGAGTTTGCGTTTAAAAAGTTGTCAAATAAATTCAAACCTTTCGAACTCCATTGCATAACAGTTTGGGAAAATGACCGGACATTTTGCAGTTTCAGAGAAGAATGATTTTGCTGCAATTTTTAGTTTTTAATTCTTAATTTTAAATTGAGGAACCGCCTTCCATCCTTTGCTAAAGCTACGGAGGACAGGTTCGGCGGGACTTGTTTTTAACCACAGATTTCACGGACATAAAAGATGTATTTTGACTACAAACAGCAAAAGATATTTAAGAATAAAATTGATAATTACAGTTCTGTTGTTAGGTTAGGATTATGGAGCGGAGAAAAAAATTATGGATGATAGCAACGTTTTAAATGTTTTTGCATTTCAACAAATCGTGAGTTTGAAAAGAAAAAGAGTAGAATTTTGGAAACATCGAAGAAACAACCTTAGAAAGTAAAAGATAAAAATGGCATATGAGATATTTAATTAACAATAACGGTATTCCTTTTGAATCCACTGAATTACAAACTTTACGCAATGAATTGGATGCTTTGGATGACAGCGAACGCACTGAATACCGAAATCAAAATGCTTCGGCTATTGCACGGCATGATGCTGAAAGGTTTTTGATTGTCTCTGGCCCTGGGACTGGCAAGAGCCATCTGTTTTTGAATCGGATTAACTATTGGTATCAGCAAAATGCACAAGCGAAAGTATTTGTAACAAGTTTTGTGAGAAAGTTGGTTGCAGATTTACAAAATGATATTGACAGCGATAACCAATTATCTGATGAGCAGAAAAGCAACGTTGCCGTGTCAACCTTACATAAATTTGCACGAAGTATTGTTGAGCAAAATCATGGTACAACGAAATGGCGGTTTCGACCTCACTTTCGGATAATAGGACAATTTTGGAAAGAGGTTGTGTGGGGTGATGTTTTAGCCTTTTATCCTGCATTAAAAAAAGGCAACCACGCTTTGAAAGAGTTTGAGAAGCAATTGCACGACGCTAAATTTAAACAATCCGATGAGTGGCTGAATCTGAAAGACGTTTATTTTAGACTATGTAAATTTTATAATGCAGCCGGTTTTGCTGATTTAATTTTACGTGCCAAAGAAGCACTAATAGAAAACCCGCAGCTTAATGAGAGTAATCATTTCATTATTGATGAGTATCAGGACTTCAATTCTGCAGAAGACGTGTTGCTAAAACAATTGGTAAATGGGTCAAACCACTTACTTATTGTAGGTGATGACGAGCAAGTACTTTATGAAGAACTAAAATCGAGCAAGCCAACTTTGATACGAAATCTTTATAAAGATAACAATTACGCAAACGGTATGTTGCCATTTTGCGGCAGGAGTAGCTTTCATATTACCAAGACTGCGGGGTATTTTATCCAACAAAACCGAGAAGCAGATTGTATAGAAAAAATCTACCTGCCTCTAAAAACCAATAAGAATGATTTGAAGGTCCAAATTATTGCGTGTGCTGGCCCACAAACCGCCGTTGATTATATTGAAAAGTTTGTGGCGGATAACAAGGCGGAAATAGATCGACGTAAGGCCGACTTAATTGCCGGAAAGGAAAAAGATGCATACTTGCTGATTTTAACACCAGCAAAAGAAGTTAAATTTTACTTCCTGAAAGAAAATCTTAATGGGAAGAAGAAACGCAAAGAGTTTGACGGGAAAAAGAAACTTGATGAACTTGTGTCTGAATATCAAACGGAAACGCGATCCTTTTCAGAGGACTACTACAAAATTTTGGCGTATTACTCACTCGCAAATAATCCTCAAAATAATTTCACTTTTCGAGAGGTTTTGCGTTACGAAACCCTCGTGGAAGAAAGGATACATGAACTAATTAAATGTGCTATGCAAAACGGTCAAAACTTTTGTGATCTTGAATCCGAAGAAACCAAAAGCGTGATCCAAAAATGTAATGAAATTAAAGCCATTCTCGAAGCAGAGGGCGAAACAATAGAAGATAAAATAGAAAACATGACCAGCCATATTTCCATATCTGATAAAGACAGACTCAAAAAAGACATTGCCCAAAAATCAATCAACCAAGAAGAAGTAACGGAGATTGAGCATCAAGAAGAGGAAGAAGCGGAATTAGAAGAAATTGAAGTAAAGAAAATGGGTGCTGTTGAATTACTAACCATAGTTGGGTCAAAGGGGTTATCTGCTGACCATGTCATTATTATCGGTTTTGACAAGGTGAACATGAGTTGGATAACAAAAAATGCTTTCTATGTTGCCATGACTCGCGCTAGAAAAAGCTTACATATCCTTACTGCATTGAAATCAGGCGGTGCGCGGCAGTCGCATAGTTTTTTGGACCAATTGTCGAATAGTAATGCAGAATTTTATAGCTACAAGAAAAGCGGACACACAAAAACTCCATTACAAGACAAACAGGGATTTAAGAACTATCTTAATAAGCTAAATTCAATGTCGCAACAAAGATGATTCAAAGAAGATTGCTATATGAGGGGGCGGATGAAAAATAGATTTTCGCTTCCCGCATATGCGGGAACAGGCGATGCCGAAAATCTATGTAATAAAGTAAAATTGGCTTAGATTCCCGCTCCCTGATCGCGGTCAGGACCCCGGTGAGGTGCTTAAGTATTTCCAAGCAGCTAACTAACGCACTTCACAGGGCAGGCAGGCGACGGCGGGAATCAACTTACGGAAAATAAAATGAAATATTACGTTTATATTCTTGCAGATAAAAAAGACGGGAATATTTACGTTGGCCGGACGAATGATTTAATTAATAGAACCAGCGAACATAAGAGCGACATTATCAGCAACTATACAAAAAACACAGGTATCCATAATCTTGTATATTACGAGGAATATGATGAAATTCATAAAGCGGTAACCCGAGAAAGGCAGATAAAAAAATGGAAGAGAGAATGGAAGATAAAATTGATAGAAAAATCCAATCCTGAATGGAAAGATTTGTATACGGAATTAACCATCAAATAAATTAGAGATTTTTTTCTTTGGTTTTTTTGGTTTTTTGAGGTTATAATTTTAAGAGAATACAGAACTCAGAACACAGGAGACAGAAGAAAATATAAAAAATCAAATTTAGGAACGATACGGATGGTTTCAAAAAAGACATGCCAATCAGAACAGATAATCGAACAGAGGCAAAATCAGGTATGGGGTTATCTTATTGGCGTTTGTATTTTCGTTGGACTTGTAATAATTATGTTCGCGGACGTGCTCTTTAAGGCTAATCCGCGTATTCTTTCGTATATGCGCGGCGACCTGACAACCGAATTTCTCGACTGGCGTTATTTTGGTTTTAATCAGCTCAAACAGGGCAATTTAGCTTTATGGAATCCCCATGTATTCTGCGGCATTCCGTTCTTCGGCGGGTTTCAATCGGCTCTTTTGTATCCGCCTAATTTTTTGTTTATGGTGCTGCCTCTGGCTCTGGCCGTTAATATAAATATTGTGCTGCACATATTACTGGCCGGTTTATTTATGTTCCTCTGGGCCTGGCACCGCGGGTTAAAACCGCAAGCCTGCTTTTTCTGTGCGGTACTGCTTATGTTTTGCGGACCGTATTTTATGCATATTTATCCCGGCCACTTATCCAATCTCTGCGCAATGGCGTGGGTTCCATTGATATTTCTTTGCATAGACGGTATCTGCGATAAACGCTCATTGAACTGGGCACTTCTCGGCATCGCGGCCGTTTCAATGCTCATCCTGGCAGGTCATCCGCAATATGTGTTCTACACCGCTGTCGCATCGGCAATTTACTGCGCGTTCTCGCTGTTAAATCAGCCTCAGCGGGCTCGCGTTTTGTCGCTTTTGGCTCTTATGGGCATTTGGGCGGGATTGCTTGTTTCTGTGCAGCTTTTAACCGGCCTGGAGGAATCGGCTTATACTGTTCGCGGCCATGGCGGAGTGGAACTTGAATTTGCTGCGGCAGGTTCGTTTCCTCTGGGAAATCTTATGACATTAATTTCTCCGGATTTTTTAGGCTCGCTTCCCGACGGCTCCTATTGGGGACAATATCCCATGTGGGAAATGTCATTGTTTTTCAGCGTGACAGGATTGGTTCTGGCTGTATACGGTCAGGTTTACGGCTCCGCTCGGCAGCGGCGTTTTTGTATGACCCTGATAATTATATTATTTATTTTGGCGCTTGGCGCACATACTCCGTTATTCGGATTATTGTATAGAAACGTGCCCGGCTTTAATAAGTTTCGCGGAAATTCGAAATTCACTTTTCAAATGATAGTCTTTGCTGTGATGCTTGCCGGCATCGGGCTTCACCGGTTAATCACGTTAAATAACAAACCCTCCTGGAGGTGGATAATCGGCATCCTCTCAACTGCGATTATCCTGACAGTTACGGCAGGTGTCATCGCCGGTTCGGTTTCAGGGTCGGCCGTAGATGGCTGGTGGCACGACTTTATGAAACTCATAAAATCGGCAGCAGACAAATTCAAAGATTCATATATAGATATCGCCTTATACGATGACAGCAGCTTTGTTCGTTCCGCCGCACATCACGCCGAAAATTCATTGCTTGTCGGCGCCGGCTCGCTGCTCCTCCTGGCGGGACTTTTCGCTCTGAAGCGGCGGTGGAATTACGCCGTTTATGCCATTATCCTGCTTGCATTGGCCGAACTGACCGTTTTTGCTCTTCCGCTTCGTTCGACGTTCGACCTGACGGACATAAAATTGCCGCAGCCATTCAAAGAGGAAATTTCCAGACTGCCGGGTGACTTTCGAATTTTTAATACGTTCGACAGAAACGGCGGGATGATGGCCGGCCTGTTCGATATATGGGGCTATGACCCCGGCGTCTCGCGAAGATATTCTGAATTTATGTCCTTCACCCAGGGTCTCGACCCCGGAAGTGCGACACAAGAAATTAAATTTTCACGTGTGAATCGGTTATTTTCATTATTGCGTTTGCGATGTGTAATCCAGCGGGACGGCAATCAGCCGCAGATGATGGTATTGACTGAGCCTGTTCTTCCTCGTTTGCTGCTGGTTCGGAATTTTCAGGTCGTAAAAGACCGTGATTCTATTTTGCGTTTGCTGGCCTCGTCGGAATTTGATCTTAATCGAACTGTTGTTCTCGAATCGCCGCCTCAGCCTTTGCCGCGGCCGTCGGACAATCAGGGCACTGCGAAAATCGTCGATGAATCAACCGACTATTTGACGATTGAAGCCGATATCAACAGCCCTGCGATTCTGCTTGTCACCGATGCCTATCATCCTAATTGGCGAGCCGAACCGCTGCCCGGCAGTTGTCAGAAAAACTATCAGGTAATGCCCGCCGATTATGTTCTGCGGGCTGTCCCTCTTCAGGCGGGCCGGCATGTCTTCCGTATGGAGTACCGCCCAAAAGCTTTCACTGTGGGTATGTGGATTTCAATTGTTTCGCTTGCCGCGTATCTTGCTTTGTGTCTCCAGCGTCTCTATTCCTTAGTCAGGAGACAGAATAATTCAAATATCAAAATGCAAAATGACCCCGATGAGATAGGCTCTTTGGAAGACACCCCAGTTAGATAGCTAAAGCATCTTCAAGAAGCTAATTGACGCATCTAACAGGGCAGGTCTCACAGGGCAGGCATAGCAAAATTTAAAAACTGGTAAACATTTCCTATTTACCCTGGAAGTTTAAACGCATTCCTCTTCCATATCATACATATTAATAATCAGTTCGTCGAAATATTTTAACGCGTTTTGCCAGTAAGACTCGCTGGTCTGGGGTCTGAGCCGCAGAGCGTCCTGTATCGAATCGGCAAGGTAAACACATATCGGCTCAGTTTCACCTGCATCATCAGAAAAGTTTTCAGGGTCGCCTGCACCATCAGAAAAGTTTTCAAAGTCGCAGGTAACATCGGAAAAATCTTCAAAGGTAACTTCCCACCAGGTGCCGGCATATTTTTCGTAAAGCCGGCCGGCCAGTTCCTGCTCATCACAGTTGAAAGCTATCTGATTGTAATCGATGCCGAGAAGTCTGCTTATCGATGCAGGCCGGTTTTCACAACATTGAAGTAACTGTTCAAACATAAATGCTTTTTTCTGATTCATCCCGCACCTTCTTTCTATTCACTGGAATTATTTTCTCTTTCATCCTGCAGATAATTTTAAGTATTAAATGTTCAGATAATGTTTGGGGAATATTAATTTTTTGTTATTAAACGGCCTATAGTTAAAGGTTTACAGACGCGTATTTTTAGGCTAACATTGCTGTAATGAGAGTTCCATTTCAGGATATGTATAATACGTTTATGAAAATCCTGACGGCGGTTGGATGCGAGCAGGATTGCGCCGATTTGTGCGCGAAGATTTTCACACAGAACAGCTGCGATGGAGTTTATTCGCACGGCCTGAATATGTTTCCGGGGGTTATCAGTAATATAAAAAACGGTGTAATCGATATTAATGCCAGGCCGAAAAAGGTGCACCATTTTGGTGCGTGCCAGGTTTGGAATGGAAACTACGGGCCGGGCATCAGCAACGCACATTTCGCAATGGCCCAGGCAATACATCTTGCTGAAAAGAATGGTATCGGCTGCGCCGCGATGCGAAATACTAATCATTGGTGTCGGGCAGGGACTTATGTAATACAGGCGGCCGATGCCGGCTGTATCGGTATTTGCTGGACTAATACAATACCGAATCTGCCTCCGTGGGGTTCAAAACAGGCCAGTCTCGGCAATAATCCGCTGGCTATCGCGATACCTCGCGCCGAAGGACATCTGGTGCTGGATATGGCTATGAGTCAGTTCTCGATGGGTAAGATGCGAGTGTATCAGCGTGCAAAAGAGCAGCTGCCTGTATTCGGCGGTTATGATGCCGATGGCAAACTGACAACCGACCCGGCTGAAATATTCCAAAGCGAGCGGGCTTTGCCAATCGGATTATGGAAAGGTTCGGGGCTGTCGCTAATGCTGGATTTGCTGGCGGCTATTCTTTCAGGCGGCAATAATACATTCCGAATAGGCAAATTAGGGGCTGAAAAAAACGTTTCACAGGTATTTATCGCGATAGATACGAGAAAAATTTCCAGTGCAGAGTTTGTCCGCCAGATAATGGAGGAAACTATCGCATCGGTAAACAGGTCGCAACCGGCCAAGAAAGGAGATGCGGTTTATTATCCCGGTCAGCGAATGCTTATGACACGAGCCGACAATCTTGCAAACGGTATTCCTGCCGATGAAGAAATTTGGGAACAGGTTTTGCGCAGCATCGCGTCGAAGCCTTAGCGAAGACGGATTCTTCCTTGCTTTTCCCTTTTTTAAGGGTATAATTTGGCGAAATACTGAAAGGGAGAATTCAATGAAACAAATTATATTTTTTATCGTGTGTATTTCTCTGATACCTGTTGCTTTTGCAGATGTGAACACACCAAACGCAAATGCTCAATTGCTGCAAGCCGTAAAAGATGGCAACCTGCCTGCCGTAAAAACTGCTTTGTCCAAAGGTGCTTTCCCGAATGCCAAAGATGAGGGTGGAGAGCCTGCATTGGTGTTGGCGGCGGCAAACAGTCATACAGAAGTCGTCAAATTCCTGCTGAAAAAGGGTGCCGATGTAAATGTGAAGACAACCACCTATGGGCAACTGCTCTGATAATGGCATCGCAGCAAGGCCATACGGATATTGTTAAGCTTCTTTTGAAAAAAAGTGCTAAAGTCAATTTAAAAGAAACCACAAACGGCGCAACTGCCCTAATGGTAGCGTCGGAGCAAGGCCATACGGAGGTTGTCAAGCTTCTGCTGGGAAAAGGTGCTGATGTAAATGTGAAGACAACCACCTATGGCGCAACTGCCCTGTACATGGCGGCACAAAATGGTCATACTGAGGTCGTCAGGCTTCTTTTGGGAAAGGACGCTGATGTAAATGTGAAGTCAACCGATGTCGGCGTAACTGCCCTAATGATAGCGTCGCAGGAAGGCCATACGGAGGTCGTCAAACTGCTCTTAGAAAAAGGTGCTGATGTAAATGTGAAGTCAACCGATGTCGGCGGAACTGCCCTAATGGTAGCGTCGGCGAAAGGCTATACGGATGTCGTCAGGCTGCTTTTGGAAAAGGGCGCTGATGTAAATGCAAAAGCGACAATCAATAACGTCGAATGGACAGTCCTAAAGGTAGCGAAAGAGAAAGGACACACGGACATCGCGCAACTGCTTGAAAAAGCCGGCGCAAAAGAATAGTGTGAATAAATAGTGTCCATTGTTGCAGTTGAAAACCCCCCGCCACAGGCATTCCTCAAATTTTAAATCTTAAATCTTAAATTTTAATTTCCTTTCCTGCTTCTTTCTTTCAGCTTCCCCAAATCTTCCGCTAGTAAAATGCTTCTCAGCGGCTCGAATCTCCAGCACGGGAAATTCAGCGGTGCGTATTCCTCTTCGCCGGCCTGTAAAACAAATTTATCATGTGCCAGCGCCGCCAAAATCCGGTTATTCGGCGTATTCGGACAGTAAAAAGTTAATCTCTTTCCTTCTTTTATTCTAAAGCTTGCATGAATAAAAAATTTATTTTTATTTGTGCAAAGTGAAACCCCAATTAACCCTGTATTGTTCCTGATTCTTCTGTTAAGCATATTTTGTCTTCCCGTTACTATCCGCAAATTGCATCGGCGGTTATCTAATGAATTTCTGTTTATATGGTCAACTATTTCGCCTTTGCCTGCGCGCATTATGTATCTCGAAAGCGGAATCGTATTATTTGATTCAGTTTTTAAAATCAGATGCAGGCGATTCGAAAGAATAGAAATGCCTCTCATGAACGTGTATTTTCGCCGGGGCCTTACATCTGGGTCTCTAAAAAGCCTGCGATAAATAAAATCGTCAATTTTTACTAATTGGCCGTTGACCTCAAACGTGCGATAGTTATTTTTTTGTTCAGACATTTTATTTTTGTCCTTGTATGTAGGGCCTGACGCCGAATAAAGGGCAGGCAAGGCAGGAGCAGTTGATAATCTCGTTTTTTTGCCAGCAGACGCATTCTAAGCAGAATGCCTCTATGGCTGCTGCTTTGTTATTTGTTTCTACCGCTTTTTTATAAATCTTGCGGTATTTTTTTGGAATTTCCTCGATTCGTTTACTGATTTTTTGATTGCGCAAGTTTTCGGATGTTACATTTTCCATAGTGAAGGTCTCCTTAAAAAATAATTTGGTAATTTGAAGAAAAACAGAGGGTTAGAAATAGAGGATTTAATATGAATAATACCGCCTTAGCGGGTTATGTATATTTTTAAATCTTAAATTTTAAATCTTAAATTTGTTAGGCATTTGCCTAACAATACCGGTATTTTACCATATTTTTAACAAAAAGCAAGAGAAATTAGCCGCTTTCAGGTTGAAAAAATGAGTTTGCGGCACTTTGGGGACAGTAATTATCTGGTTGTTTTTTGAACAATCTTGTCGGTTTTTGAGTATTATAGGGGTATCTAACGCTTTTTAAGCGAAAAACGCATATTATTACACATTTAAAGGTTGAGAAATTTGCATTTTTAGACTATTTTTTTAAGACGCAAATGGCAGGGAGGATGCATGTCAAATTTAAAGCTATCTTCTTTTTTTGCCGATATTTATGATAGATTTGCGCATTTAGTTCGTACCTTTCGGCGGAGCCGACAGGGACGGAGTCTAAATACAGATTTAAGATTTAAAAATTAAGGAATTATTTGACTAAAACTGCAATAGTAACAGGGGGAGCGGGGTTCATAGGTTCACATCTGTGTGAATACCTGTTGGCTCATAAGCAAAAGGTCGTTGTCGTTGACGATTTGAGCACCGGCAGGCTTGCCAATATTCAGCATCTGCTTTCCAATCGCAATTTTAAATTTATTCAGGCTTCGGTGCGTGATGAAGATTTGATGAGGAAAGTAATCAAAGCGGGAGATTGCGTTTATCATCTGGCCGCGGCGGTCGGCGTTAATTTAATAATCCAGCGCCCTGTTCATACAATTGAAACAAACATCCACGGGACAGAGGTTGTGCTTTCTACGGCGAATAAATACGGCAGAAAAGTTTTGATAACATCAACAAGCGAAGTTTATGGCAAAAACGAAAAGGTGCCATTCAAAGAAGATGACGATACGGTTCTGGGAAGCACAAAATTTTCGCGATGGTCTTATGCGTGCAGCAAGGCGATAGATGAGTTTTTAGCACTTGCGTATCACAAGCAATACGGCCTGGAAGTGGTTATAGCGAGGCTTTTTAATACAATCGGGCCAAGGCAGACAGGCAGATATGGAATGGTTGTGCCGCGGTTTATCGACTGGGCATTGAAGAACGAGCCGGTAATGATTTACGGCTCCGGCAAGCAAGCAAGGAGTTTTACTTATGTCAGCGATGCCATAAGAGCGGTGACGGCTCTTATGGAACATGAAAAGGCCGATGGCGAAGTCTTTAATGTTGGTTCAACAGAGGAAATAACAATAGAGGCCCTGGCGGAGAAGATAATTGAAAAGACCGGCAGCAAAAGCAAAAAGAAATATATTTCATATTCCAGGGCTTATGGGCAGGGATTTGACGATATGCAAAGACGACTTCCCTGTCTTAAGAAGATAAAAAAGGCAATAGGGTATAAGCCGCAGGTCAGTTTCAACCGGATGCTTGAGCGGATTATTGCTGACAAACGGGGTGAAAATGAGTAAACTGCCGGCCTTAAATTTTTCATTAAAAGGAACTCAAAGATGGCTTTATCGCTAATTACGGGCGGAGCAGGTTTTATCGGCAGTAATATGGTTCGCTTTTTGCTGGATAAAGGGCAGAAGGTTCGTGTGCTCGATAATTTCGAGACGGGCAAACGAGAAAATCTGGCTGAAGTTGCCGACAGAATCGAACTGATTGAAGGTGATATCCGCGATATGGACGCGGTTAAGCGCGCGGTTAAGGGGGCTGAAATTGTGTATCATCTGGCAGCACTGGGTTCAGTGCCGAGGTCAATGAAAGATCCGGCGACAACTCACGATGTGAACGTAAATGGCACGTTCAATGTGCTTATGGCGGCAAGAGATGAAAAAGTCAAAAGGATAGTGTTTTCTTCAAGCTCATCTGTCTATGGCCAGAGCAAAGTTCTTCCGCAGCACGAGGACTTGCCTCTTGCTCCGATTAGTCCTTATGGCGCAACAAAAGCTATTGCCGAGATTTATTTCAGGTCATTTTATGAAACATACGGAGTTCAGTCTGTATGCCTCCGATATTATAATGTTTTCGGGCCGCGGCAAGACCCGACAAGTCAATATGCGGCGGCGATACCGCTTTTTGTATCGGCGCTGATGCGAGATAAATCACCAACTATATTCGATGATGGCGAACAATCCAGAGGCTTCACATATATTGAAAATGTAATGCAGGCCAACTGGCTGGCAGCAAACGCGAAAGAAACTCACGGCGAAGCAGTTAATATTTCCACTAAAAATGCAGTTACGGTAAATACCGTAGTAAATACGATAAGAAAACTTCTCAACAAAGAAAATATCAAACCTGTATATGTACCGCCGAGGCCGGGAGATATAAAACATTCACTGGCGGATGTCAAAAGAGCAAAAGAATTAATCGGCTATGCTCCTTTCGTAAGCTTCGAAGAAGGAATAGCCAAGGCAATAGACTGGTATAAAGAGAATCTTTAATTTTGAAAGGTTTGTTAATGGCGAAAAAGGCACCTTTTGTCGGTATAGTCGGAATGGGATATGTAGGACTGCCACTGGCGAGAGAATTCGTTGCACGCGGGGCCAAGGTAATCGGGTTCGACATAAATGAAGCAAATGTTAAGAAGATAAATTCAGGTCAAAGCCCGCTAAAGCATATTCCATCTGAAGACATATCCAATATGGTCAAGAGCGGCAGATTCAAAACGACAACAAATATGAAACTGATGAGCAAGCCAGATGCGCTGATAATCTGCGTGCCGACACCACTGACGAAAAACCGCGAGCCGGATATGACTTATATTGTTGTTACCTGCGAAACGATTTCAAAATATCTGTGCAAAGGGCAACTCGTAGTCCTTGAGAGCACGACATATCCGGGAACTACAAGAGAGGTAATGAAGCCGATACTCGAGAAAAGCGGGTTGAAAGCGGGCAAGGATTTTTACCTGGCGTTTTCACCTGAAAGAGAAGACCCGGGCAATAAAAATTTCAGGACAGCGACAATTCCGAAAGTTGTCGGCGGATATGATAAAAAGAGTCTGCAAGTAGCGTTGGATATTTATAAATACGCAATTGACAAAACAATTCCGGTTTCATCGTGCGATGTGGCTGAATCGGCGAAGATACTGGAAAATACATATCGCTGCGTTAATATCGCGATGGTCAACGAATTGAAGCAGCTTTTCGACCGGATGGGAATCGATGTCTGGGAAGTAATTAACGCGGCAGGAACAAAGCCATTCGGTTTCCAGAAATTTTATCCGGGGCCGGGCCTGGGCGGGCACTGCATTCCGATTGACCCGTTTTATTTAACGTGGCGAGCAAGACAGTTCGGTATGCCGACTAAATTTATCGAATTGGCCGGCGAAATTAATACGGCTATGCCGCACTATGTAGTGGCCAGAACACTGGAAGCGATGAACGAAAGAAAGAAAAGCCTCAAAGGCTCAAAGGTTCTGGTTCTTGGGTTGGCATATAAAAAAGATATTGACGATGTTCGAGAATCACCATCGATAGAGTTGATTGAGATATTGAAAGAAAAGGGCGCAAAGGTCGATTACAACGACCCGTATATTCCCCACACACACAAGATGCGCGAGCATAATCTCAAAATGAGAAGCAAACCATTGAACGCAAAGATGCTTAAGGGATATGATATTGTTCTGATTTCAACAGACCATAGCTGCTACGATTATAATATGATTGTTAAGAACTCAAAAATGGTTGTTGATTCCCGCAACGCGACGGCAAATGTAAAAAGCGGACGAAATAAAATAGTCAAAGCGTAATAAAAGGATTTTTTGATGCAAGTACCATTGCTGGATTTAAAATCGCAATACGCGAAAATTAAAAAAGATATATTAGCGGCGATAGGAGAAGTTCTCGATAGTCAAATCTGTATCGGCGGACCGAAGGTCAAGGAGATTGAAGATAAAATAGAGGCAATCAGCAACTGTAAATTCGCTGTCGGAGTATCCAGCGGCACAGATGCGCTGCTTGCAAGTCTTATGGGCCTGGGTATCGGCAGCGGCGATGAGGTTATCACAACGACTTTTACTTTTTTCGCGACGGCGGGATGTATCGCAAGAGTCGGGGCAAAACCTGTTTTTGTCGATATTGACCCGAAGACCTACAATATAAATCCTTCACTAATTCAAAAGGCGATAACAAAAAAAACAAAGGCAATTATACCGGTTCATCTTTACGGTCAGATGGCGGAGATGGACCCGATTATGGATATTGCCAAAAAGCATAATCTTTTTGTTATCGAAGACGCGGCGCAATCCATCAGCAGCACTTATAAAGGCAAAAAGGCAGGGGGTATCGGTACCTGCGGGTGTTTTAGTTTTTTCCCGAGCAAGAACCTCGGCGGCATCGGTGACGGCGGTATGGTTGTTACAAATGATGAAAAGCTGGCAGCCAAAATGAAGGTAATGAGAGACCACGGACAGAATCCGACATATTATTATAACTTCGTCGGCGGAAATTTCAGGCTCGACCCGATACAAGCGGCGGCATTGCTTGTTAAATTACCGTATCTGGACGAGTGGTCTAAAGGCCGGAGAAAAAACGCCGAGTATTATAACAAAAAATTTGCAGGCACTGCGGTAAAGACCCCTTATATCAATCCTGACTGCGAGACTGTTTATAATCAGTATGTAATAAGATCGCCGCAGCGTGATAAACTTATGGAACATCTCAAACAAAATGGGATCGGGTGTGCGATATATTATCCGATGCCGCTTCATATGCAGAAATGCTTCGAATATCTTAGTTACACGAAAGGAGATTTTCCAGAATCCGAAAAAGCGGCAAATGAAGTTCTTGCGATACCAGTATATCCAGAACTGACGGACGAGATGAAAGATTGTGTTGTGGACGCGATAGTATCATTTTTGAAATAATATAGGAATAAATTATGAAAGCTTTAGTTACAGGCATAACCGGCCAGGATGGCTCGTACCTGGCGGAATTTCTACTTAAAAAAGGTTATGAGGTTTTCGGCCTTATCCGCAGAAGTTCATCGTTTAATACCTATCGAATTGACCACTTATACAAAGACCCGCATGAGCGGCCCAAGCTGAAATTGATATATGCGGATTTGACCGACGGCAGTAACCTTCATTCAGTATTGAATGAAATCAATCCTGATGAGGTTTATAATCTCGGCGCACAAAGCCACGTCCGTGTCAGTTTCGACCAGCCGATTTACACTGCCAATGTCGATGCGCTGGGAACACTCAGGGTTCTTGAGGCGATTCGCTCGATGAAAAAGTCTGCAAAGTTTTATCAGGCCTCAAGCAGCGAAATGTATGGCAAGGTAGTAGAAACGCCGCAAACAGAAAAAACGCCATTTTATCCACGAAGTCCTTATGGCTGCGCGAAAGTTTATTCGTTCTGGCAGACTGTCAATTACCGCCAGGCCTATAATTTGTTTGCCTGCAACGGAATTTTATTCAACCACGAATCGCCAAGACGCGGCGAAACTTTCGTAACTCGAAAAATCACAAGAGCCGCAACAAGAATCAAACTCGGCCTGCAAAACAAATTATATCTCGGCAATCTTGATGCAAAACGCGACTGGGGCTTTGCCGGCGATTATGTCGAGGCAATGTGGCTGATGATGCAGCAGGAAAAAGCTGACGATTTCGTAATCGCCACCGGCCAAACTTATTCGGTCAGGGAATTTCTTGACGAAGTATTCGGCCATTTAAATTTAGATTGGGGAAAATACGTCGAAATCGACCCCAAGTATTACAGACCGACAGAAGTTGACCTGCTGCTTGGCGATGCCTCAAAGGCGAAAAAAATACTCGGCTGGCAGCCGAAAATCGGATTCAAAGAACTTGCAAAAATGATGACCGACTCGGATATGAAAATTGCCGAGAATGAGAGGATTCTAAAAGACCATATTAAATGAAAAACTTTTTTGAGAATAAACGAATTGTCGTAACGGGCGGGGCTGGATTTCTTGGGGCTTATGTCCTTGCAGGCCTGAAAAAGCGCGGGTGCAAAAATATCCTCGTGCCGAAAATCGAAGATTATGACCTGATAAAATTGTCCGACATTAAAAAAATGTACGATGATATGAAGCCCGGCATTGTTATTCACCTTGCGGCAGTTGTCGGCGGAATCGGAGCAAATCGAGAACACCCCGGCAAATTCTTTTATGAAAATCTGATGATGGGCGTGCAGCTTATCGAAGAAGGCAGAATGCGCAATATCGAAAAATTTGTCGCAATCGGCACGATTTGCGCATATCCGAAGTTTACACCTGTGCCGTTTAAAGAAAGTGATTTATGGATAGGCTATCCTGAAGAAACGAACGCTCCTTACGGCCTGGCCAAAAAAATGCTGCTAGTTCAGTCTCAGGCATACAGGCAGGAATATAATTTCAACTCGATATTTTTACTGCCGGTGAATTTATACGGCCCGGGCGATAATTTTAAACCTGAATCGAGCCATGTTATACCTGCGTTGATAAAAAAATGTGTCGATGCAATAAACAATGGCGACAAATATATTGAATGCTGGGGGACCGGCAGTGCGAGCAGGGAATTTATTTATGTCTCTGATGCCGCCGAAGGCATCTTGCTCGCTACAGAATTTTATAACGGCGATGCTCCGGTAAATATCGGCGCAGGTTTTGAGATTACGATAAAAGATTTAGTGCATAAAATAGTAAAGCTTACCAACTTTAACGGCGAAATCCGCTGGGACAGTTCAAAGCCGGACGGCCAGCCGAGAAGATATCTCGATACAAGCAGAGCGAAAAAATTATTCGGCTTTGAGGCGAAAACGGATTTTGAAGATGGTCTGAAAAAAACTGTTGAGTGGTACTCTAAAAATAAAGGCAAGTTGCATTCTTAATGGAAATACGATTTTTGGGGCGAATCTAAAAAAGCAAAAAATTGCCGAAATTTGGGTGCTTTATTTTAAAAAAGTTTAACAAAACTAAATTTGAAGTGTCTTATGTGTTGGCGATAGGATTTGTCAGTATTTTCATACTGTTTCACTCTTCGTTCAAAAGTGAAAGTCTGGAAACTCCGAAAGTCAGCAAAGCAGTTCAGCCGAATGCATCTACTGAAAATGACAAAGTTATTTCATCCGGTCTTAACAGAATGGCTGATAACTACAACAAGTCTTCGAATAGCAGTTCAGAAGGGACGATTAGAAATTTTAATCCTGCGGAATATGTTGCCATGACAAATGAAAGTAAAAATAGTTCAAGCGAGGGCAGCAGCGATGCTATCGGAGAATCTTTCGGCAGGATATATAGTGTTGACGCTAGCCAGACAGGAAGCAGCGGCGCTGATACCGCTTTTGCACAAGGACCTGATACCAGCGGCAGCGGGGGTGGTTCGGCTGGCTCCGGCGGGACGGCCTCGAACGAAGTAAACGATGTTAATATTAGCCAACCGCAACTAAGTACGGATGTGGCAGCAGAACAATCTATACGATTACAGCATATTTTAAGTTTTTTTAAAACACCCACAAAACAATTTATGCCTCTGGGTCTTTATGCGATGGTGGATGATATACGGAATGTGGAAAGGCTAAAAGCCCTCGGCCAGCGCGGAGTGATTTTGTTTCACAAGTACGACAGTCAACAAACTATTGTGGATGCTTTAGGTGATTTGCGTTCTGCACGAGAAGCAGGAGTAGCTATTTTGCAAAATCTTCCCGCTGAATATCTCACGGAGCCGAAAGTCGTCCGCGTCAAAATACGTGGGAAAGAATTTTGGCAACCGTATATTGCAACCTTAGTAAAGAATGACCAGATACTTGCATGGTATCTGCCGGAAGAGGTGAAATTGGAAGACCTTGATAAACTGGAACAGCTTGGAAATATCATAAGAGCAACGGACACTAAACATAGGCCGCTTATTACATATATTGAAAATGCGCCCCCCGAATATTTAAAGCAGGTAAGTGGTATTGTCGATGCGGTGGTATTTGGCGCTTATCCAAGTGAATTTGGCGACAGACCCCGGATAGAAATCAAACGAAGGATTGATTGGGCATATAAAAGTGGAGTCCCCGTAGTAATCGCGGCACTTGAAGCACTAAAAGGCAAATTCAACTGGACAAGACATAAAGATGTACGTTTCGATGCTTATCTGTCGCTGATTAGCGGAGCCAAGGGTATTATGTGGTATGGCTATTATCAGGCCAGGCCTCGACCGGAGTTGTTGGAAGCAGTTCTTGAGGTGGCTACCGAACTTAATGGTCCTGAAAGTCTTGGGGAAGTTTTGTTGTCAGGCAAGGAACCAGAAGCACTTCGTTGCAAGAACATTGAAGGCAGGATGTATTTTCACGAGGAGTATAACTATGCTACTGGGAAGAGACCAAAACCATTAAAATGGCTTACCTCAATTCAGTGGACGGCTCGTGAATATAAGGATTATTTATATATTTTTGCAGTGAATACGGCGCAGAAAGTGGGGGCTACAGACGATGGAGGGCGTGAGCTTATTGTTAAAGTCAGATTCGGGCCGATAACTACCGCATCTTTAGGAGTTGAAGTTATAAGTGAAAAACGCATGATAAGTATGTCGGGAAATTACTTCGTCGACAGTTTCGAGCCTTTGGGAACACATATATATAAGATAAAACTTAGATAATCATTGGTAGAGAACATGTGCATATCTTTTATCAAGAGTACAGGTTTATGAGTTAAGGCTGAAACCAGTGTACGATAACCCCATCTTAATAACTATGAAAGTATCGAGGTTAAGTAGATATGGCAGAATCAAATAATTTGGATTATATGGCAGAAGATATGCCTGAGAATGAACAGTATTTCACGACTGATTATTCCGAAAGCAAGGGCAACAATGATGGCTGGTGGGTAGCCTTATTGTTAATGTGTATAGTGTTTGGGCCTCGAACGGCACCTGGTAGTGCTTTACCACCTGTGCGGCTGTCCGATTTCTTAGTCTTTTTTATGCTTATTATCAGGTGGCAAAAAACCCATGCTCTTTATGGTGGGTTTCTTTTTTCGCCTCGAATTCGGCTTTTTAGTATTTTTATGTTCATATTAGCCGGTGTCCTAACTTTTTCTACTATACTCGGTACTCTGGGGGGCCGTTACCCTTTTTATATTAAAAATTATTTTATCCCGCTGGTGTTTATTCAAAGCGCAGTCATAGCCGCAATTACTGCGAGCTTTACTTTTGGTCATAAGCAGACCATGCAGCTTGCAAAAGGGGTGCTGTTTATTTCTGCCATAGCATCAGTGTTTTCGCTTGTGCAAAGATTTACACCATATCTGTTATCCGGCCTTGTGGAACGTTTCTATTCCATTGACTATGAAAGTTTGGACATTGCAACAGAAGGAACTGGCAGTAGAGTCGTTGGTACATTTGGAAATCCCAATGTTTGGGGGGCATGTCTGGTAATGTTGGGGAGCATTTCTATTCCGACATTTATCCATATGAAAGGAGTAATCAAACTGGCGGCACTGATTGTCTATATGATTACAGGATTAGCCATCCTCTATACCACTGGCTCGAGATCTTCTGTTATTGCTTTGATGGCAGTTAGCATATTCGCAATTATACTTTCATTTCGAGGAAAAGCAATTATTTGGATTCTTATTGCCGCTCCACTCCTTTTTTTCTTTTTCTTATGGATCAGAGCTAATGTTGATTCCATTCCGATTAATCCCAGAATGAAAGATTTTATCAAAGGTGAACAGACTATCGATGAAGGCATTGCCTCCAGGTATTCACTATGGCAAGGGAGCTTAGACGCTATAGAAGGGTCTTACATCTTTGGAGTCGGCGGTTCATATTTATCAATACGAGCGCAGTTGTCAGATAATGGTTATATACAGATGCTGCTACGGACGGGACTGGTGGGGCTTGGGGTGTATCTTTTGATGCTGATAGGGTTATTATTTCGGGGTGTTAAGGCATTTCTACGCGAAAAAGAATCGTATTTTCGATGTCTTATGCTTCTGTCGTTGATGGTACTTGTCTGTCATATGTTGTTCGAAATTGTAGCCGATTTCTTTTTTTCCGTGCAATATACAGCGATGTTAGGTGTTTTCATGGGTCTGCTATGTAGTTCTTTAAGAGCCTCAATAGACGCTGACTCAAGCCAATATTATAATTTAATATGAGTACAAAACTCAGCAATTCAAATGATTACTATAAAGGCAATGAATCTGCCGAAGCTTTTTCGTTTGAAGAAAGCTGATAAAATTCTGGTTACTTCGTGAAGGTTATGAATCTATGCAAAACTCTATGATTGAAGCCAAGAAGCGGCTGCTTAGTAATGTAATTACTAATTTTTTAGCTATTTTTGTGGGCGGCTTCGTGGGGATCTGGCTTACTCCATACTTAATAAACAATCTTAATGTTGAAGTTTATGGTATGATTTCAGTGAGTTTGTCCATTGTGGGGTTCTTCGGGATTTTTACCAACTCTGTCTCAAATACTGTAAGCAGATTTGTGGCCATTTACTTAAATAAGGCGGAGATAATTCAAAGTAAAGTATATTTCAACAGCGCCTTGGTTGCCCTGATTGGATTGTGTGGGATACTTCTGCTCCCCACTATTATACTTACACTGTTTTTCTCCAAAGTGTTCCAGACACCAGTTGGTTATGAGATAGCCAGCGGTTGGTTGTTTTTCCAAGTGGCACTATCATCTTTCCTTACCGTGATAACTTCTCCGTTCATGGTTAGCACATTAATCACGCATCGTTTTGATCTTAGGAATATAATTAATATACTTAGCCAAATTTTGCGGATTATTGTTATACTGGCTTGCTTTACATATTTATCAGCTTCTCTTGCTTATGTTGGTTTGTCATATATTCTGATGGCATTACTTACTTTTATAGGTAGTGTGTGGACTACTAAATGGCTGATACCCCAATTAAGTGTTGAGTACAGAATGTTTCGCTGGAAAGCTGCTTATGAAATGTGCGGAATGAGCATTTGGATGGTGATACATCAAATTGGCGCACTTTTGTATCTGAATATCAGTATTGTTGTAATAAATCTCTTTCTCGGTCCTACGCAGTGCGGCCGCTATGCTTCGATTGCTCAATTGTCTACATTGCTGGCCTTGTTCGGAGTAGCTCTCACTAATCTCTTTACTCCCCTTGCTTATGATCATATTGCAAAGAATAATATAAAGATTTTAGTTGAACAATTAAGCCGCATAACAAAGATTCTCGGTTTGATAATAGCTTTGCCGGTCGGTCTGTTGTGCGGACTGTCTGTGCCGATATTACGGCGGTGGTTGGGGGTATCTTTCGTTGATCTTTGGCCTCTTGTATTGCTGCTTCTGGTGCCCTGGCAGGTGGGAATTTCAACGAGACCGACATTCGCGGTATTTGAAGGTTTCAATAAGGTAAAACTGCCGGCAATTGCTACTCTCATAGGCGGCATCCTGAATCTTCTGATATCAATTCTTTTAATAAAATATACGAGTCTGGGGATTTTTGGTGTCGGATTATCGTTTTGTTTATGTGTTGTAGCGAAAGATCAGTTTTTTGTACCGATTTATACAGCAATAATTACAGGCCAAGAAAAAACAAAATACGCCAAAAAAGTCTTTCCGGGAATAGCGATGACTTTATTACTAGGATTGGCAGCATTTGGATTAAGCCGTATGTTCTATCTGGCAACCATACTACGTTTATTGGCTGCAACGGTATCTTTGACAGTAGTTTATGCGTTGTTTTGTTATACCATCGTTCTTAACAAGCAAGAAAGAGTCTCTTTGCTATCGATGATATTAAGAAAAAATGTATAATTATCAAAAATTACTCAATGAAGTTATCGAACCGGATTATTGTTGCGGTTGTGGCGTATGCGCGGGGACATGTTCCAGCCATTCCTGAGAACACGTTGTGATTTTATGATTGAAATAAGAAATAAAGAGTTATGTACAGGGTGTTGCGCATGTTTAAATGTATGTTGTAGGCGATAGATATCTATGAACCGAGACAAAGAAGGCTTTTGGTATCCAAAGGTTGATGAAAGCTCTTGTAACAATTGTGGGCTTTGTGAAAGGATATGCCCTTTATTAAAAAGAACATTTATTCCCACTGACTAGACAGTAATGTAAAGATGAAATAATAAATATGACATTCAACGAATTAAAAAAGAACCTCAAGAAAGACTTTACAGGCTTCAAACCATTGAAGTTAGCTCTTTTGGGTGATTCCGCGACGCAATTCTTAGCACAGGCGATTCGGGGCGCTGGATACGAACAACAGCTTGATATCAATGTCTATGATGCTGGCTATAACCAATTGGATCGGCAAATCTTAGACCTTAGCTCGGAGCTGTATATGTTTCAGCCGGATATTTCATTAATTTTCGAAGCAGGTCACAAGCTGCTCCAGAAGTTCAACAAAACAGAAGCGGATGCACGAGGTGCTTTTGCGGAAAACCAAATCAACCGCATAGGTCAATTGGTTGATACTTTACAGAGTAATCTGAAAACAAAGGTAATTTGCTTTAACTATGCCGAAGAAGATGACTGTGTTTTTGGGAATTTCGCAAATAAAGTACCTTCTTCGTTCATCTTCCAAGAGCGTAAACTAAACTACCTGCTTGCAGAATACGCTGCAAAGAATGCCGTCTTTTATGTTTGCGATATGTCGGCAATTCAGAGCAAATTAGGACGTGACCTGCTCTTCTCACCTTCTATTTACATCAACAGTGAAATGGTGTTGAGCATTGACGCGCTTCCGGTAGTTTCAGAATCGGTGGTACGAATGATTGCAGCTTTCCAAGGCAAACACAAGAAGTGTATCATCTTAGACTTAGACAATACGGTGTGGGGTGGTGTGATTGGCGACGATGGGCTTGAAAATATCCAAATTGGCGGATTAGGTATCGGTAAAGCATTTACCGAATTTCAGTATTGGGTAAAGAAGTTGCAGCAACGCGGCATCATCGTCGGCGTATGCAGCAAAAACACCGAATCCGTTGCCAAAGAACCGTTTGAAAAACATCCCGATATGGTTCTTCGTCTAAAAGATATCGCTGTCTTTGTTGCCAACTGGGAGAACAAGGCGAACAACATTAAGCGAATCCAACAATTCCTAAATATAGGATTTGATTCAATGGTGTTCTTAGATGATGATCCAGCTGAGCGTGATATAGTGCGCCAAAACGTGCCCGATATTTCCGTTCCTGAACTCCCCAAAGATCCGGCGGAGTATCTGGAATACCTCTATACGCTCAACCTATTTGAAACAGTATCTTACTCTTCCGAAGATGCCAACCGTACCGAACAGTACCAAAAAGAATCTAAACGAGTAGCTGCACAAGCCTCCTTTATCAACGAAGGTGATTTTCTTAAAAGCCTCGAAATGCTTTCAGCCGTGCAGCCGTTCAATTCATTTTCAGCTCCGCGTGTAGCGCAATTGTCGCAACGCTCCAATCAATTCAACCTGCGAACGGTACGTTACAGCGAAGAGGATATCAATCGTATCATCGATTCCGTCCGTCATCATTCATTTTCTTTCACATTGGAAGATAAATACGGCGATAACGGATTGATATGTGCGGTAATCCTTGAAGAACAGCAACCAAAAGAACTCTTTATCGACACTTGGTTTATGAGTTGTCGCGTCCTGAAACGCGGGATGGAAAACTTTGTGCTGAACACCATCGTTGATTATGCCCGCAACAAAGGTTATCATACCATCGTAGGTAAGTATCTCCCAACAGCAAAAAATGCTTTGGTGAAAGATCACTACTCCAATCTTGGTTTTACCAAGGATGGTGCCCTTTGGCGCCTTGAAGTAGCCACTTACCATTCTAAAAAATGTTTCATTAATACTAAGGAATAAGGAATTATGGAAAGAGCAGAAATCATCAGCCAGTTAAACGAAATATTTGAGGATATTATCGACGAAGGTCCGGTATCCCTCACTGATACAAATACTGCTAACGATGTAGCTGGATGGGATTCATTAACAAATATTCAGGTGATTGTTGCTGTCGAAAAAAGGTTCGATATCAAATTCACCTCCGAGGAAATCACATCATGGAAGAATGTTGGTGAGATGATAGATTGTATCTTGACAAAATAAGCGTGCACTATGGAATTCCAACTCAACGATTGTTACAAACACCAGTTTACGGTAACGCCGGATGTTTATAGCCATTTTCAAATGTGCTCCAACGATAGGAACCCGTTACACACCGATGAAGAATTCGCACGTGCTAAAGGTTTTCCCGAAAAGGTAATGTACGGGAATATACTGAATGCGTTCGTATCCTATTTTATTGGCGAGTGTTTGCCGACCAAAGAGGTCATCATTCATTCTCAGGAGATTGCGTTTAAAAATCCTGTTTTTATGAATGAAAAACTTGACTTTGAAGCACGCGTTTCAAGTATTTATGAAGCTGTTAATGCAATAGAGTTTAAATATAAATTCATTAAACCTGATGGGAAAATTGCTGCAAAAGGTTTAATACAGATTGGTTTATTAAAATGAACATATTAATAACAGGCGGTTCATGCGGATTAGGAAAAGCAATTGTATATGCATTGTCCAATTCTCCGGGAAATAAAGTCTTTTTTACATATAATAGGCATGGCGATGAATCCGATGCGATAGTCCGGGGAAAACATAATGTCATTGCTATTAAATGTGATTTTACGAATGCAGGCGAGATTTGTGAATTAGAAAAAGCGATTACAACATTCGACTTAGATGTACTGATTAACAATGCTTATGTTGGTTTACCGCAAGGCACATATTTTCATAAGACAAACCCGGAGTCTTTTTTAAAAAGCTTTGAGAATAATATTATTCCAATTATACGAATAACACAAAGTGCAATCTTAGGATTTCGGACAAAGAAATTTGGAAAGATCATCAATATTTTGACAGCCGCTTTAGTGAATGTTCCTCCAATGGGTTATTCTACCTATGCATCAAACAAAGCATATATTATGCAACTTTCCAAATCATGGAGTTACGAATACGGCAAATATAACATCTCATCAAATTGTGTCTCCCCTGATTTTATGCTGACCAATCTTTCTGAAACTGTTGATAAAAGGATTGTTGAGCAGCTAAAGGCAAATCATCCATTAAAAAAAATCCTTACTCCGGAAGAAGTTGCGGATGTGGTTGCTTTTCTTGTCGGAACCAGCCAGCACATCAATGGAGCAAATATTGTGATTAATGCTGGTCAGAATATTTTGTAAGGGAGGTTAGAAAGGATATGATAAAAATAGTAAGAAAAGAGGATTGTACGGGTTGTTCTGCTTGTGTGGACATCTGTAGTCAGAAGGCCATTACGCTTGAAACCGATATAGAGGGCTTTTGGTACCCAAAGGTTAATCAAGATTTGTGTATTAATTGTGGCTTGTGTGAAAAGACTTGTGCTGTATTGCATTTTGCTGATTTAAAAAAAATAAACAATGAGAATCCTGTCTGTTTTGGCTCTTATCATAAAGATGAAGAAATTCGTTTTTCCAGTACATCTGGTGGATTATTTTCGGCTTTAGCAAATAAAATGTTTGACGAAGGAGGCTTTGTTGCCGGGGCGGTCTATAATGAAGATTTTTCAGTTAAACATATCTTGACTAATAAGAGAGAAGATTTGCCAAGACTTAGAAGTTCAAAGTATTTACAGAGTCATACGCAGGGTCTGTATTCTCAAATAAAAGCGGCATTAGATAACGGAGAAAAAGTACTAACCTGTGGTGCACCCTGTCAAATGGCAAGTTTACGTTTGTATCTTGGAAAAGATTATGAAAATCTTATTATCTGTGATTTTATTTGTCTGTGTATTAATTCTCCTAAAATTTTTCGTAAACATTTAGATGCATTAGAGCGAAAGTATGGTGCAAAGATTATATCCGTACAAGCTAAAAATAAGGAATTAGGATGGAGAGCTCTTACTTTTAAAGCAAAATTTGCCAATGGCAAGATTTATTTAGGGGACGGTTTACATGATGACTTCACAAGAGGGTATATGACTGCACATTGTTGTAGTCGGCCTTCATGTCATGACTGTAAATTTAAAGGATTTCCTCGTATCAGTGATATAACGCTTGGCGATTTTTGGGGTATAGAGAGAGTGGATAAATCGCTGGATAATAACATAGGAACATCTGTAGTATTGCTTAATTCGCAAAAGGGCGCTGCTTTTTTTAAGTCAATAGAAACCGTGATAGCTCGGGAATTTAAGTTAGAAACAATTTTGCCAGGGAATATTGCTTTGATAAAGTCGCTTCCTATGCCATTATGTGACCGTAGGCTTTTTTTTGAGGATTTAGAGAATCTTCCCTTTGAGAAAGTTGTCAAAAAATATTTCCCTCTTAAAAAAGAAACCATAATTAAGAAATGTGTTAGAAAATATCTTGGAAGATATGCTAAAGTGATAAAAGCCATAGCGAATTTGTTTAAGAATATGTCATTTTGTCCGAAGCCGATTTTGCAATTCTTGCGTATCAATTATTTACGAAAAAACACTATATGTAATTTTCGTAAAGGTTGGTTTATTGTTCCAACCCGATACACTATCCTAGATATCCATAAACAAGCTCGTATTGTTATAAAAGGCTCGATGCTTTATGGATATAAACGAATTAGAGGTTCCAAAATGGAGTCAAGATTAGCCGTCGAAGAAAACGGCTCATTGACAATAGAAAGCGGTTATGTTTCCATATATTATGGAACCGATATTCTTGTTTTTAAAGGAGCAAATCTCACTTTCAAAGGTAGTGTATCGTTAAATCAGAGAGTTCAAATTATATGCATGGACAATATTACTATTGGCGATGATGTGATGATTGCACGTGATGTGGTCATTCGTGATAATGATGGCGGCCACGAAATCCCAATAGAAGGATATAAAAAGACAGCCCCTGTAACTATAGGAAATCATGTTTGGATTGGACAGGGAGCGATGATTATGAAAGGTGTAACCATAGGTGACGGGGCAATCATTAGTGCCGGTGCGTGGGTTGCTACGAATGTAAAACCGAATGCCTTAGTGATGGGTGATCCGGCCAGAGCTGTTAAAAAAAATGTAGAATGGAGACACTAAACTAAGTAGGTTGGATAGAGAGATACGACACATTATCGTTCAAAAAATTAAACTACAATTCAGAAATTAAAAAGATGAATAAGAATAGAATATTAAGCAATGGGGTGGAAATGCCTTCTATCGGTATGGGAACATATCAGATGGATCGAAAGACATTACAGAATGTATTGTTAACCGGTACTTCTTATGGCTTTCGATGTATTGATACTGCTCGCGATTATTGGAATGAGCCTTTAGTTGGCGAAGCTATGAAAATCGTTCAGAGGAAGAATGGTCTGAAAAGAGAAGATTTATTTATAACCACAAAAATTGGGAATTCTCAGCAGATTATTGGTAACATTGAACAGCAGATAGATATATCTTTAAAGAGCTTGCAAACAGACTATGTAGATCTTTGGCTGATGCATTGGCCTTATCCAGGCCATTACATTGAAACTTGGCATAAGATGGAAAAGATATATTATTCAGGCAAGGTTCGAGCTATTGGTGTTTGTAACTTTCGAGAAAGACATTTAAATGCCTTGATAGAATCAGGCATTTCTATTATGCCAATGGTAATGCAAATTGAATATCACCCTCTTGGGACCATAAAACCAATGATTGCTTTATGTGATAAATATGGTATTCAGGTAGAAGCTTATTCTCCATTATGCTTAATGGATAAGCGCTTAATAGAAAGTGAAAAACTCAAATCGTTAGCTGTTAAATACAACAAGACTATTCCACAAATCATACTACGTTGGGATATTCAGCAAGGAATAATTCCGGTCTTTAAATCGGCTACTCCCCACAGGCTTAAAGAGAATATAAATATTTATGATTTTACGCTCACTTCCGATGAGATGGAACTCATCTTTACAATGAATGAAGATTACAAATTTCACCCGGAATCAATCAACTGCCCGGGATATTAAAACGGAATGCCTTATGATTAAGAAATTTAAATTAGCGGTATTGTTTTGCCTCCTTCTTTTACTTGTCTGTGTGTATTTATGGAAGGGGTCACTTCTTGTATGCGCTTATGTAGCCATTGTTACTATTCTGTTAGTGGTGTTTGCAAAGTATTCGTTCCTTTTTGTGAACAAGTTGATTCGAAATACGAATTGGTATAAGAACCAATTTATAGATACGGATAAATTTGTTACTAATGTGAAATATCGGACAAATATTACACGGAATTATGATGTAGTAAACTTGGGTAGTAATCCTGGAAAGTTCGCTTTTGCTTATGAAAATTCCGGATTAATAGGAGCTAATTGGGCCGTAAGTCCTCAAAGCTTATCATACGATTTCCGCATAATAAAAAATTATTTTAGTTATATAAGAGATGGTGGTGTCATAATATTAACAATGACACCTTTTGGTTTCTGTTTAAAAGACTATGCGGATGACAAATTAAATATGAAATACTATTTACTTTTAGACTATACATTAATTATAAACTATTCATATCGCAAACATATAAGGATAGCGTATCCATTGCTTTCTTCGCCGATTGAAGCAATAAAACGCCTAATTAAAGATGTGCCAGCCGACAATCGATTGTCATTAACTACTAATCCCATGTCCCCAGAAGAGATTGAAGAGGATGCTGCTAAATGGATTAATGGTTGGAAACAGCAGTTCTCCATTTCGGAATTGGACGCTCCGGTTTCAGAACAAAATCGTGACTGCATAGCTTACAATACCAACTTGCTGGCCGAGATGATATCCTTCTGTTTGGAACGCAACCTGAAACCGGTTCTTGTTCTTCCGCCGACTACTAAAGCATTGAGTTCAAAGCTTTCAGAAAGTTTTCGTGAATCATATATTTATTCGATTATCCGTAATGCCAACACACATCAAGTACCTTTCCTGAACTACCTTGTTGATGCTCGTTTTTCTGATAACGAGTTATTCTTCAATTCGTTCTTCTTGAATGTCAAAGGAAGAAAAGTGTTTACTCAAACGGTATTAAGTGATTTGAAAATTGTATGAAACGAGAAGGTAACAGATTCCTTTTTGCTGGAAATGGTGCGTATACTAATCGTGGGTGTGAAGCGATTGTTCGTGGAACAGCAAAAATCTTAAAACAGAGTTTTGGTGATGTCGAGATCAGCAATGCTTTTTATGACCATGGCGCCGGGGATTACGTGCCTGCCGACTTGCGGTCATTAATCAAAAATAAGGTTATTTCTATTTCTTCATTCAAACGGTTTTCAGTTAATTGGGCGATACATCGTTTTCTTAGCAGTTTTTTCCCTGGCATGCTCAGCGAACGAATGTTTGAACAACTCAATGATGATGTTGAAACTTGCAGAGCAGTTTTGTCTTTAGGCGGTGATAACTACTCGTTAGATTATGGTGTACCAAAAAAATTTATTTACCTAGACAAGTATGTCAAAAGACATAAAAAGCCTTTGGTGATATGGGGTGCTTCGATAGGGCCATTTGAAAAATATCCAAGTATTTCAAGACAAATAATGAAGCATTTGAAAGATGAAGTCTATGCTATTTTTGTGAGAGAAAAGAGATCATTTATTTATTTGAAGGAACATGGGATCGAAAAGAATGTGTTTTTAACAAGCGACCCTGCTTTTGTTATGGACGCAACACCTTGTGAGAATATTGTTTACGAGAGAAAACTTCAGGATAACGCCATAGGTCTCAATTTTAGCCCTTTGATGGCCAAATATGTTACGAATGGAGATATGGAAGCATGGATTGAATTGGCTGGTGAAATATTGAAAGGCGTACGGAAAAACTATGATAACCCCATAGTGTTAGTGCCTCATGTTACAAACCCCGGAAACAATGACTATGAATTCATGCGTGTTCTTTTGGAGGCCGCCAAAAATATTGGCGATTGCTATCTATTGCCTGGATACCTGACAGCTCCCGAACTGAAATGGTTTATCTCCAAATTAGATTGTTTGGTTGCTGCCAGAACTCATGCAACAATTGCATCATTCTCTAGTTGTATACCCACGATTAGTATGGCATACAGTACAAAAGCATATGGAATTAATAGTCAAATTCTGGGGAATACTGATTATGTAATTGATTCGCATGACCTGTGTGTAGAGAGTGTGGTGGATAAAATACGTATGGTTTTTCAAAATGAAAAGGAAATCAAGGATAAGCTTGCTGTTGTGATTCCTAAAATTCAAGAAACGGCTTATCAATCCGGCGAATTACTACGTAAGATTCTTCCGTAACCTAGTGATTAGCGTGGAAATCCAGTTTGTTTGAGTTTTCAGTATTAGTCCGTATTAGACTTTTTACAGTTGTGCTTAGCCAATGCATCTTGCTTGTGATGTGATATTTGACAAAAACACAATTATAGTAAACAAGGGAAGTTATGGTCAGCCGAAAAAGTGGAATGTCTGATGATTTGTGGATGAGACAGGGATATGAGCGTTTTTTAGTGTCGGTTATCGTTCCGACATACAATCGTTCCGACTTGCTTATCGAGGCAATGAATTCTGTTTTTGCCCAGACATATCGTCCAATTGAACTTATTGTAGTCGATGATGGCTCAACCGATGACACAAAACAAGTAGTTCAAGACTGGGGCAATAAGAATGTCAGTGACGACAAATTTAAACTTTCTTATTTGCACCAAAATAATGCCGGCGTGTCAGTGGCTCGCAATCTCGGGCTCGTAAATTCACAGGGTGAGTTTATACAGTTTCTTGATTCCGATGACCTACTGCTGCCGGAAAAGTTAAACACCCACGTAAAGAAACTCATAGAATATAAAAATATAGATGTTGTCTACAGTGCCTTGTATGTTGAAGAATTCGGCAAAAAGAGCGTTCAATATCCGCCAGACCTCGAAACAAATCCAGTGCCGTCCGAGGCCGTCTCAGGGGGGTTAAGTACAATGTCAGCTGTTTACAGAAGGGCCGTGCTCGTCGCAGCCGGTCCCTGGGATGAGGAGATTTGCTGGACAGAAGACTGGGAGTATGCTGCCCGGGTTATGGTCTATGTCAGGGGCGCCAAACTGCAGGAAGGGGTACACGCGGTTTACAGATATGGGAGTCACGATAGACTGTCAATAGATAGATACTACGGCGAGAAGAACCTGATTTCAGGTTTGAGAGCGATACGTTTGATTGCAAAAACAATCCGAGAGACAGAAGGTCAGATAAACAGCAAGGCAGAAAAGCTGCTTTTGGATACGTGTTTGTCTTTGGGTAAAATGGGATTGAAAGCAGGCATGGGTCGTGTAGCACGCCAAGCCATTAAGTGCGGTAAAGATATAAGTAAAAAAAACTGCCTTATCCAATATTGTGTCCTTTATCTACTCAGTTATATGCCAAAAACGGTTGTGGGAGGAATTGCTAAAGTATACAGTAGGTTTAGAGGGCAATGATAGTGGAAAGTGTGCTTCGATGGAGAGGATATTTATGCTGACCGAAGGAGAAGTATAGTTTGGAAACGAATTGCGAGGGTTTAATCAAAACTTAAATATATTTGTAATGTAAGCGAAGAGAGACAGGGAAAATAAACTATATCTAATTGGGAAAAACATATTGTGTCTACTCGACAAAAAATAACATATGCTATACTGACTTTCAATCGTAAAGAAATGGTATTGAAAGCAATCGAATCGGTATATCGTCAGAAAGGGGTTGACGATTATGAGACTGAAATTATTTTAGCTGATGCTGCATCCATTGATAATACTGTTGAAGTGGTCGCTAATAAATATCCAGAAGTTAAAATAATTAGATTGCCTTACAATATTGGTTGCCCTTCGGGCAGGAATTTTATTTATGCAAATTCCACAGGTGATTTTATAATAAATATAGATGATGACGGCTACTTGGGAGATAATGCCGTTAAATTAATAATTGATACGTTTAATATGGACGAAAAGATCGGTGTTGTGGCAATAAAACAGCTATTTATTGGAACAGAAAAAGATGGCATTGCATTATCAACTAAAAGAGAGGACGTCGGACTGTTTAACGGTGGTGTGTCTGCTTTTAGAACTTCGGCATTGAGGGAAGTAGGTTATTATCCTGATGATTATTTCATGTTTGCTGAAGAATCATATTTAGCTCTGAAGTTTCTTGACGGTGGATATAGGATTGTTTCTGAACCAAATGGCGCTATGTGGCATCCAAAAATCGGGAGTAGTTATAAAAATAAGCAATTTGAATATTATAAATTTAGAAATGGAATGCTCAATGTAATTAGGCTGTATCCGGGTGGTTATCTGTGGACAAATCTGTTAAAACGTTTAATTTCAGATTTACGCTGGAGTATTTTACGTGGTTCTTTTTTGCAATACCTTCGAGCGGTAGTGGTAGTTTTTTCTATTTTACCAAAAACGTTGATTATCAGAAAACCTTGCAAAAAGGAAACAATAAAGCGTTTTCTTGACTTTCAATCTTAAAAATGGAAACTTGTCATCTGGTGAATATTTGAGGGTATCGCTGTATTATTAGCGACGGCTTTTATAATAACAAACTGATTTTAATAACTAAACAACCTATTTAGAGAAAATAAAATGTGCGGAATTTTTGGATATTTTTCTTTCGACAGCAATAAAGTCAACAGGCATACGTTTGATCAGTCGCTGCGGACAATGATTCATCGAGGACCGGATTTCCAGAAAAGCCTTTTTTTTAAAAATGATACGGTTGCAATGGGGCATGTGCGTTTATCAATTATCGATCTTACCGATGCGGCCAACCAGCCAATGGCGGTTGATGATAAATATTATGTGATTTTTAATGGTGAAATATATAATTATATTGAATTAAAGCAAGAATTGGCCGCAAAAGGGTATTGTTTCAGCACCCATAGCGATACGGAAGTGCTTGTCAAAGCTTATGATTGTTGGGGCGAAGAGTGTGTTAGTAAATTTAACGGGATGTGGGCATTTGCGATTTATAATACAGTTGAAAACACGATGTTTTGTTCTCGTGATAGATTTGGGGTCAAGCCGTTCAATTATTATGCAGATGAAAAACAATTTATTTTTGGCTCTGAAATAAAATCGATCATTGCCTATGATCCAAAACTTAGAAACCCCAATTATAATTCCATCGGGTTATTTTGTCGTGAAGGAATCTGCGGAGAAATCCCTGAAACATGGTTTGACAAAATTTACCGGCTTTTGCCGGGGCACAACTTAACCGTAAAGCATAACAAAATAACGATTTACAAATATTACCATTATAAGAATAAAACACAGAATATCTCGTTTGAAGATGCAAAGCGGCAATTTAGTGATTTATTCATTGATGCCGTTAAGCTTCGCATGCGCAGTGACGTACCCGTAGGCGTAACGCTTTCGGGCGGTCTCGATTCTACAAGTATTGTTGCCGGGATTCGCCAATTCAATAACGACCCCGTTAATACGTACACGGCTCATTTCCCGGGGTTTATTGACGATGAATATACAACGGCGAAAAAAACAAATCAATACTTTGCTTTGGAGGGAAATCCGGTAATTATAGATTATGGCAGCGATTCGATTGATACCCTTAGTAGACTTATTTACCATCTTGAGTCGGGCCATTCCTCTCCGGCCATATTTCCTTTATGGAAAGTGTATGAGGTTGCCAAAAAGAAAGTAACCGTGGTTCTTGAGGGGCAGGGCGCGGATGAGTTGCTTGCAGGTTATATTCATGGGTTTGCAAGTGCTTATTTAATAGACAAACTGATTAAGTTTCAACTTGGCGCATTTGTCAGTAATCTAAAAAAATTAGCAAAAAATTATTCCATAAGAACAATGGCTACATTCTATCTTCGTTTATTTTTGCCTTCATTTATGAAAACATGGGTCAGGAGATATGTTCTCAAAACTGAAGATATTCTCATCGGGAAATTAAAGAATTTCCAGTACAGATATTCGCCGCCCTGCCATTCAAAATCCTGTTTAGTGAAAAATCTGCAGAAATCCCATCAAACAACGCTGGTAAATCTGCTGCATTATGGAGACGCTATTTCAATGGCGTTTAGTATTGAAAGCCGATTGCCATTTATGGATTATCGATTAGTTGATTTTATTATGACACTGCCGGAAGATTATCTCATTGCGGAGGGTAAAGGCAAATATATACAAAGAGAAGCTCTTGGTCAGATTTTACCTGAATTTATTAAAACTGATGCCAAAAAATTGGGTTTTCCATCACCAATGAAAGAATTTTTGGAACAAAATAAATTAATGCTTGAAGAAACACTCCTGAACAAAAAAACAATCGACAGGGGGATTTTCGACGGTAAAAAACTAAAGAAATTCATCCACTCAGATATAAATTTCGCAAAAAGCAGATTCTTATTCAGGGCGTTAAATGTGGAATTATGGTTTAGATTATTTATTGATGATAAACAGTAGTTTTAGACGGAATGCTCATTTTATGAAAATCGATTTAATTGCAGATGCACACCCAACGTTATGCAAGCCAGACGAGTATTATCATTTTTTGAAGAAGTTTAAATGTTGTTCTGTGATAACTTTCAATACATTTTGTTAAATGAAATTTTCGTAGCAAAAGTTTAAAGGTATAGGTGGTATGCGAAATGCGGTAATAGATCAGACGGGTCGTCGCATCAAAGTTATCCATTTTATCTGGTGGATTCCCCATTATAGGGTTCCGATATTCAGACGGCTTTCACAAAACACCAATTTTAATTTTGAAGTTTGTGCCGGAGACAACACCGATATCGGCAGAGGCGCAAAGGTTGCGTCAGCCAGTGAAGTTGGAAAAATCGAAGGGGTCAACTGGCGTCGGCTCGAATCACGCCGTATCAAGAGCCGCCCCTTCAAGGACTTTGAATGGCTGCCTGAAGCCGTCAAAATCGCATGGAAAGAAGATATTGACGTGGTAATAAGCCTTGGCTATCAATCCTTCAGCAATACGCTCATTCGTGTTATCTGTAAGATTCGAGGCATCCCATTGATTGAATGGACTCAGGGCGTCAAACGCGAGGAAAAAGGATTTCGCTGGTTAATACGCAAGCTATATTTTAAATGGGCAAGAGCGTTTTTGATCTATGGCGAATTTGCCAGAGATTTCTTTGCTTCACATGGTTTCAAGAAAGAACAGTTATTTGTTGTTCGCAATTCACTCGATTATGATACACAAAAAGAATTGCGAGAGAAAATATCGCCAGATCAGATCAAAAAGTGCCGTGCGGAATTTGGCGCAGCATCAGAAGATAGTCGGCTGATATTTAATTCAGGTCGATTAGAGCGAGGCAAAAAGCTCGATCTTCTAATCAAAGCCGTAGCAATGCTTAAAAAGATTGGCCGTAATGTCCATCTGGTTTTGATTGGTGATGGTCGGGAGAAAGAAGCATTACAGAATCTTTGCCGCGAGCATCACATTGAAGATTGTGTGTTATTTTATGGTGCCTGTTATGATGAAGATGCGCTGAGCTTGATTATTTCCGCAAGCGATATGTGTGTAGTTCCTGGCGAAGTAGGTCTTGTTGCGATGCACAGCCTTGTTTATGGAACACCTTTGCTGACCTGTGAGAATACACGTGGTATGCACGGCCCTGAAATTGAGGCAATAAAGGAAGGCAAAACCGGCGGTTATTTTAAAGATAATGATTTGGATGACTTAGTAACTAAAATGGAAGAGATGTTATATCCGATTTCCTGCAAAAAAAAGATGTCTGACAACTGCAAAGAAATAATTGACAACTATTATACACCGGAATATCAGGAGCGCATAGTAGTGCAGGCATTGAACTACTGTCTTCCGCCTGAGAAACGAATTCCCGTTCCCAATTAAAATCATGTTTTTTACAAGTTAAGCCATTTTGGTCGAAAAATGGAGATAGAAATGAAAAATAAATCCTCAAATTTCGTTAGGTTCATGATTATTAGATTCATAATGTGGTTAGCGTGGCGAAAAAGAGCCTTTATAGTTTTTCTGGCGAAACTGCGGGGTGCGCGCTTCAAAAAAGTCGGCAAAGGTTTCACCTGCGAACCTCGATCTTCTTTCAAGAAGAACGCCATCACTGCCGGCGACTATGTCTTCATAGGCCTGAACGCCCATATATACGCCAACGTACAGATAGGAAATTTTGTCATGCTGGCTTCCTATGTCGCCATTGTTGGCGGCGACCACAGATTTGATGTGGTGGGTGTGCCTGTAAGATTTACCGGTCGTGCAGGGTTTGAAAAACTCTTGACTGTCATTGAGGACGATGTATGGATAGGTCATGGCTGTATCATAATGGCGGGTGTACGGATAGGCCGGGGGGCGATAGTGGCGGCAGGCACGGTGGTTACAAAGGATGTTCAGCCGTATGCAATTGTTGGCGGTGTACCGGCAAAGTTGATTCGCTATCGTTTTACACCCGAACAGCAGCAACGACACAACGAATCGCTGGATAGACTCATTAAGTCCAAGAACGCAGAAGTAGAGTCGTATATAATGATGCAAAAGGTGCTTGTTGCGGAATCAACAGGAAATCCTGACGCCAATGCACAGAAGTGACAATAGGGATAAAATTGAATTTTAGGCTATACGCGGATAATCATATGCACTTTTTATATGTTGTGGATTATGTATTGTCTTTAGTCTTTGGCGACAAGGTATTGATATGAATATTTTTGTTGGATAAGTTAGGGTGGACAAAAGTAAGCGGTCTCGGATATTATTCTTAAATCAAATGGCAGGGCCCCTATTCAGGGAACTGGCAGAGGATATTTCTATGCACTGGCCTGTGGGGGAGCTTTTTACTGGTCATCCAGATACCCTTAAATCGCAGCAAAAAGAATTTATGAGAATTGTGCCTGCACCAACTTATGACCGCAGAAGTCATATGTTGAGACTTTGGTCATGGTTTAAATACCTTTTTTGTGCATTTTTTGAATGTTTGAGAACGAATAAAGAGACTATATTATTTCTGGTTTCTCCTCCTTTTTTAAACCTGATTGCATATTTTTTCAAGAAATTGAGAAGACAACGATTTGTAATTTTGGTATATGATAT
The DNA here is from genome assembly GCA_003142595.1 of Phycisphaerales bacterium. Lineage (GTDB taxonomy): Bacteria > Planctomycetota > Phycisphaerae > Sedimentisphaerales > UBA12454 > UBA12454. Next base: position 25,281 of record PLMU01000013.1, on the reverse strand, counting down.
TTACCCTAATGCAGCTGTCAATTTTGGTCCCCTAAAGGATACGGGTATAATAGCTCGACTGTGGCGTTACATAAATCGAAAAGTTTGGGAAAATGCAGAAATTGTGTTTACTATAGGAAATAAAATGGCGGCAAATCTGGAAACAATGTTCGATTCCAGCAAGACCGCCGCGGGCAAAGTGATAGTGATTCCGAATTGGGCAAATACAGACTGGATAAAGCCATTGGCCAAAGAAAAAAATGAGTTTGCAAAAAAATATGACCAAATAGGAAAACTAACCGTAATGTATTCCGGTAATCTTGGGCAAACACATGATATTAGTACAATACTTAAAGCTGCCAGGGAATTAAAAGGCAACGATTCAATACGATTTATGATAATAGGTGAGGGGGCTAAGAAAAGCATTGTAGAGCAGGCAAAATCTGAAGATGATTTAAATAATTTAACGGTTTTAGGATTTCAACCCGAAACTGTTTTGCCTTATTCGCTGGCAACGGCGGACATTGCAGTCATAACGCTTGATAAGGGGTCAGAAGGTTTGAGTGTGCCCAGTAAGACATACTATTCGATGGCCTCTGGTGCCGCCCTGATAGCGTTATGTGAAGAAGATAGTGAAGTAGCTCTAACAATTAGAAAACATGACTGCGGTTTTGTCATAAAACCAGGCGATACTGATGCAATGGTAAAGGCAATATTAGAATTACTTGGTGATGAAGAAAAATTGAAGCGCTATCAAACCAATAGTCGCCAGGCAGCTGAGAGGTTCTACTCCAGAAAAAACACGGGTCAATACATAGAGGCACTGGGCAATATTAAGCTTTTGCAGTAGTATTGCTCATCGTCATAGTTATATGTCGCGACCTGAACTCGATGCTATGGGGCAGAACGGAAAAAGATTCTACGAGCAGCAACTTTGCTTTTCTGTCGTTGCGGGCAAATTTGAAAAGATATTTCAGGCTTGTAAAAAAAGCTGACCCCCTGATTTGACCTATGAAACAATCTAACCTGAACCTTGAAAGCGATAAAATTTCACTAAGGATACTCCGACTCTCTGACTTTTGGAGTGTTTATAAAAACATCAGGAATGAGGAAGTGGGCAAATGGACTGGTCCCGATACTCACTTGATGCCGAAAAGCACCCTTATCCAATTTCTATGTCGCCTCTTACGACATCTGCAAAAGGGACTAAGGTTTCTCTTGGAGACTTTGTGTCCGTCCAAAACACAGAAAGTCTTCAGACTTGGCATTGTGTTCCGAGAAACTCAAAAAGTCGTCGGAATTGTTACTTTGTCAAGAAGTGAATCCGAATATCAGTGTGCCGAAGTCGGTTTTTGGATTGGGAAAAAGTACTGGGGATGCGGGCTTACAACTGAGGCTCTGAAACTATCTATTGAATTTGGGTTCAACACACTCGCTCTGGAAAAAATTGTCGCCTGGACGTTCGAAAAAAACGTTGGTTCCAAAAAAGTGTTGGAAAAGTGCGGCTTTAAATTAGATAGTGTTGTCGAGGCGGCGTATTTAAAATATAATGAAATTCAAAATAGACTCAACTACAGAATTCTGAAGTCAGAATACAAAAGTGTTTGCTGACAATGAAAATATAATGGAGCAATGTAATGCTGGTTGAATATAATCCTCTGGCGAAATTTTTAGATCGTCTTGGCCACAAAATAATTCACAGTCCAAATGCCTGTTGGTACGAGGTTCAGCCCCGTGTTCTGCTTTCTTACCCGTACTATAAGCAGATAGAACCGACTGAAGAGGAACTCAATGAGCTTATGAAAACGCATAAATTGCTGGCCATTCGTTTCCCGACCATGCTCAATAATTTTGGTTTTGTAAGCAATATTGTGGTGAACACCAATAAAAACTATGATTTCAACTCTATGCACCAAAAGGCGCGCAATCAGACACGTCGGGCCTTGGAGAACTGCAAAGTTGAACAAATTGATTTTAACTTTCTTTCCGAACATGGTTTGCCTCTAAATGATGATACTGCAAAACGTCAGAACAGAGAAAGTCAATATGCCTCCCCTGATTACTGGAATAAATATTGCCAAGCCGCAAAAGGGGTTGAAGGTGTTACCGCATGGGGATCCTTCATCGACGGCCAACTTGCCGCTTTTCTTATCGCAATAGAGGTAGATGATTGGGTGGAATGGGTAGTCAATCATTCCGCAACAGCATTCCGCAACAAATATCCGAATAATGCCTTGGCCTTCTCAGCCGCTCAGCACTTTTTCCAAAAAAAGAATTGTACGGGAATATGTTATGGGCTTGGGTCATTAGAGCCAACACCCGATCTTGATCATTTCAAGCAGCGTATGGGATGGAGACTCGAACCGGTAAAGCAACGTTTGGTCTTTTCAAGTAAGTTGCGTATCATGGCCGGTCTGGCACAGGAACCCATACTTAAGCTCATTGGCAAGCTATGTCCTCAAAACTACAAGGTACGCAAAACATCTGCGATGATCCAGCTGTATCGCCAACAGACTTTTGATGTGCCTAAAGAGGCAGATAAACAATCCCATGTTCCAACAGAAGAGTAATACAATGAATTCTATCAATACATTCGAACAATCCTTTGCCCATCATTTTAATGGGTCAAATGCCTTTGCCTTCTGGAAAGGCCGGATGACCCTCTATGTGGTGCCCAAGGCTTGCGGAATCAAAGATGGCGATGAGGTTATTCTTCCCAGCTATACCTGTGTAATGGATGTTAATCCTATAAAGTATCTTGGGGCAAGACCGGCATATTAAGAGCAACTATTTATTATTATATATATTATTCAGCCTATTAATAAGCATAGTTAATTCTTTCATTGCAGTTTCCATGGAATATTTATCTAACGCAACAGCCCTTGCCCGTTGACCCATTTCTAATCTTTCCCGAGTATCCATTTCCATCATTTGTCGTATAGCATTTGCCATAAGTTCCGCAGAACCGGGTAACACTGAAATCCCAAGTTTTTTAGTGTTAACTATTTGTGAGAGATCAGAGTTCTGCCCGGCCCCGCATATTACCGGTTTGCCAATAGCAATATATGTAATAAATTTTGATGGGACAGAGGAAGTCCCCATTGTAGGTGATGCTGTCAGCAGCAATACATCACTTGACGACTGAACTTCGCATATACGTTCTCGCGGCTGAAAAGGAAGTACCAGTAAGTTATCCAGTGTTCGCTTAGCTTTTTCAGAAATAATATGTTCTTTAAGAACACCTTCTCCTATACAGACGATTTTTATTTTTTTATATTCCTTGAGCAAACTGGCTACATCTACAAGTATATCTGCGCCGCTGGCATGTCCCATGGTACCTGAAAACATACAAACAAAATCAGACTCATTGATTCCAACTTCTCTTCTCCAGCTACCATCTACTTGAACTGGATGTATAGAACTTAAATCGAGCCAATCCCATAGAATTCGTACTTTTGATGAATCTACTCCTCGATTTTTAATATAATAATCATACATTGTGTTTGAAATTACTATGTTCTGCCACGAATTTGTACAAATAGCTGTATCTATATATTTTAGTATTTTTGAAACAGGGGAATCTGGCGATATAATACCGCCGGCTATAGCTCCTTCAGGATAAATGTCCTTGATATAATTAATGACCGGAATATTGAACAGCTTTGCATAAAACATAACAGGTAACTGTGCAAAAATCGGCCATGTCTCAAGAAAAATCAAGTCTGGACGATTACCGAGTACTTTTAGAGAAGATGTTATACCAAAAGAAATATTCTCCAAGAGTCGATTAATAAAAGTTCGCTTCCGGCCAATCAACCATGTCAGTACGCGCATAACACGAACCCCATTTTCGTCGGTGACTGACGTCCATTTACGTTTATATCCGGGAAAAATCTCTCCGTGAGGGCGATTTGGGAACGGGCAAACAATGGTAACTGAATGTCCCTGCGAAACAAGATGTTCTGCGATCTGTTTTGCCATCACAGCTGTAGGCTCACCTTCAGGAGGATAAACGCCAACTATGAACATAATATTCATTAGAGTGCCCCTTTTATCAATGTAACTACTTAATACCGGCTTTTTATAAGAAAATAGGAAAGAATGTAAATAACTACAAAAAATATACTCTGCTGTCAATAAATAATGACCGGTTGAGAAAATTGATATTGGGAAATATCATCGGGGGTTAACCCCTTCTCACATGCGTTTTTTTGTTTGACATTTCCACATTTTTCATATACAGATCGTGTGTCAGTATAGTTTGTTGAGCAATCGAAAGGAACTAATATGAAAAAGGCGTTAGTTTGTGGGGCAGGAGGTTTTATAGGCAGCCACTTGGTAAAAAAACTCAAGCGGGAAGGTTTCTGGGTCCGAGGTGTGGATCTCAAGTATCCTGAGTATAGTAAAACTGCTGCTGACGAATTTATTATCGGAGATCTTAGGGAACAAAAAGTTTGCATAGACATCTTAGACTATCCATTTGATGAAGTTTATCAACTCGCAGCCGACATGGGCGGCGCCGGTTATATTTTTACCGGCGATCATGATGCAGACGTGATGCATAACTCCGCCACTATTAATCTTAATATGGTGCATTACGGATGTAAAGCAGGGATAAAAAAAATATTTTATTCCTCCTCAGCCTGCATATATCCTGAATACAACCAGATGGATCCTGATAATCCAAAGTGTTCAGAAGAATCTGCTTATCCGGCAAACCCGGACAGTGAATATGGATGGGAGAAATTATTCAGCGAAAGAATGTATTTTGCATATAGCAGAAATTATAATATGAACATCCATGTAGCAAGATTTCACAACATCTTTGGCCCCGAGGGAACATGGACTGGCGGTAAAGAAAAAGCTCCTGCAGCTATTTGCAGAAAAGTTTCTGAAACCAAAGAAGGCGGTGAAATTGAAATATGGGGGGATGGCAAACAGACAAGATCATTTCTTTATATAGATGAGTGCCTCGAAGGTGTCAGAAGACTAATGGATTCTCCAACTTTCAGAGGACCTGTAAATATAGGCTCTGAGGAAATGGTAACAATCAATAAGCTTGCAGAAATCGTCATGGAAGTAGCTGGTAAAAAATTAACATTAAATCATATTGAGGGCCCCCTGGGAGTACGTGGAAGAAATTCAGATAATAAGTTAATCAAAAAAGAGCTTGGCTGGGCGCCTTCAAAACCACTAAAGGATGGAATCAGAGAGACTTACAAGTGGATCAGCGAACAGGTTAAATTAACAAAAAATAAATCAGATCAGGGGTAATTGGTATGAATAGAAGCGAGACAGGATCTCTTGGTTCGCCGATAGCTCGTGAAATCTTTTTTGTCCTGTTGATAGTCGTTTTGACAACTACAATGTTGGGGTTCACCGTTAACCTTAAGTTGCCTTACGAACAAGATCAGGGTACCAAGGCCGCCAAAATTCTGTATCTTACAAAAACAAACAATATTTTGCATCCTGAGTCTGGACCAGCTCATTATAGAGACTGGATGTTCTCATTCTATTATATTCTACTATCTGCTTTATACAAATTATTTGGGGGCGGCAGTAATATTTTCGGCTTTATGAATGTTGCATCTGTTCTCATGGGTGTTGTATTTTTTGTGTCTATATGTTATGCGCTCAGACGAACATACGGAATCAGGTATATGGAGAGTTGGATTATATTTATAAGTATGCCGGTTTTAATTATAGTCTTCACCTATGGGAATGAAGTCGCATTTTCTTTTGCTTTCTTTGCCGTTGCAATGGCGGTTTTATGCTCGCCGTTACAATACCGTTCTGTTATAGCTGCAGCTTTTATTGCCGCCTCAATGTTCTGTAGGTCTGATATACTTTTTCTTATTCCATTTCTCTTAGGCTGGACAGCGTTGTATGGAGGTCCGCGCAGTGGATGGCGAGAAATGCTGAAACGAGTAGTAATCGTGGTCTTTATGGTAGGTATGTTCTGTTTGCTTCATTGGCTTTTTTTCCTTCGCTCGTTTCCACCTTCATCTTCCGAGCTTTATGTGATCGGTCATCACATTATTATTAAATTTTTTGTTGCCACTTTATTATATCCTTTTTGTCCCACTATAGTTCTGCTGGGGCTTGGGGCACTGGCGTTTTATTTGGTAATAAAACGCCAGAAAGAAGTTCTTATTTTAACTCTTCTGGCACTTCCGTTGGGATACTATTTTAATCAGCTAAGTTCGCCCAAGTTTATTATCAGCTTTGCGCTTTTTTACGGTATACCTGCAGCCATTGCCCTCAGCCGCATGAAATTTCTGTTCAAAACGGCAACAGTCTTGGGGATTGGCATATGGTGGGTGCTTTCGGTTACTCCTTATGGTGGAATAACAGGTCCAAGTCAAGGTCCTTTGTTCTTTTTTCCTACTGCGGATGGCAGGTATCCAACAGGCTCATACCTGACTTTTTATGACAAAGTCCGTCGAGGATGGTTCCAAGAACGGTACCTTGCCGAATATCGTGGAGCAAAGAAGGCTGTCCAATACATAAAAACCTCCAATAACAAGGCCCGTCTATACGGTAACTTTAATAGCCATTTTCTTATACTTGCTCTTGTTGAGGAAGGTTTTTACGACTGGTCTGGGGAAAACTGGCCTTGGGATATCAATTCGCTGCCTATCAGGCCAAAAACACAGATTCTGATGATGTCGAGAAGTTATCTCAGAAGCGGCGCAATTGATAAGCAGCAGTGGGAAAAAATAAGTGAATGGTTGAGAAACGGGCAAATACGTCCAATCTGTGACGAAGATAGTCCTTTCCCCCTGGTTATTGAAATTGGCGATACAGTGGTATCAGGAACTAACTACGACTTAGGCAAGCGAATTCTTTTCCTCAATACATACTGTAAGGGAAATGGTGCAATTGAGACAAGTTATTATTCCAGCCTATTCTTTGCGACAAGCTGGGTTCGTAAGGAGGCCGCTGTGAGTTTAAAAGAGTTACCGATTTATACCGATAAAGAATATTACTGTTTCTCATCTTATGTACCGGGGGGGACATTGTGGCGAATGCCCATGCCATATATGTACTTCAATGAACGAGCTCCCGAGAAATATTGAAAAGTTCGGTTGAGACGAGAGACACCAAATACCCTTTATGGCGTTTGAAATTGTTAAAATCCAAAACCGACACCTTAATAAGATTGTAGAGGTACACATGAGAGCGTTCCCCGCATTCTTCCTTACATTCCTTGTCCCCGGCTTTATTAAAGAGTGTTATAAATCATTTATTTATGATCAGGCCGGTATCGGCTTTGTAGCCATAGATGCCGCAAATGGAAATATGCTTGAGGTGGTTGTTGGGCCGTTAGTACCTGATGGATATTTTAAATGGCTTTTAAAACGAAAGTGGTTTATCTTTTACATGGCGAACAGATATGTTTGTGATTTTAACTGAGTTGAAAGAAAGATATCAATGAATTCTGTTAATAAATTTGAGGAATCATTCAAAATTTTTTTTAATGCCGACGTCGCTTTTTCTTTCTGGAAAGGTCGCGTTGCTCTTTATGCTATTCTTAAAGCACTTAATGTTGGCAAAGAGGATGAGGTAATTCTCCCCGGCTATACCTGTGTTATGGATATAAATCCTATAAAATACCTCGGTGCAAAACCAGTCTATATTGATATAGAGCCAAATACATTCAATATGAATGTCGACATGTTTGAGGGGAAAATTACGTCAAAAACAAAAGTAATTATAGCTCAGCACACTTATGGCTATGTCTGTGATATGGACAGGATTCTAAGTATCGCCCAAAAACATAATATCCCTGTAATAGAAGACTGCTGTCTGTGTGTTGGGTCAACTTATAAGGGCAAACTTGCTGGCACATTCGGCAAAGCCGCCTATTTTTCGTTCCAGTGGAATAAGCCTTTTACGACAGGACTTGGCGGAATGGCAATTACAAGCGATAATGTTTTGGCTGAACGAATAGAAGAAATATGCAAGTTGCAATTAGTTCAGCCGAGCTTTAAAGAAAAAATGATGCTTCTTGCTCAGCTTATGGTTTACAGAGCTTTTATTTATCCAGAAACTACTACGATGGCACAATCCTTTTTCAGATTTTTAACGAAAAAAGGCATTGTAGTAGGCTCATCTTCAACCTGTGAATTTGAACCTGAAATGGAAAAAGATTTCTTCAAGGCAATGAGTTCTATTCAAGCAGGAACCGGTATAAGGCAGTTGGATAAATTAGAAAAGAATATCGCACATCGGCGCCAAATGGCGGAACTTTATGATGAACTGTTATCGCAAAATGGCTGGCCGACAAGAAATTACAATAAAGAAATTATGAACCCTGTGATGGTGCGTTATCCTGTTAGAATTAAAGAAAAAGATAGAGCAATTCAGCAGGCGGCCTCTGCAGGTATCGAATTGGGTACTTGGTTTGAATGTCCGCTTCATCCTATTGAAACCCCGCTTGAGAAATATGATTATAAAATTGGTATATGCCCAGAAGCCGAAAAAGCTGCCAAAGAGACTGTTAATCTTCCGTTACATCCTCGTGTAAGCGAAAAAACTGTCAAAAAAACTGTGGATTTTATTACAAAATTTAATCAGGCATAAAGATTATGAGCAAAAAAAATAGAAATATTGTTGTTGCTGTTATAATTTTAGCCGGTCTACTGTCTATAATGATTTTTTCCAACTCCAAAAGCGATTTTGTCCGTCAGCTTCAAGGGCCTATCGAAGGAACTGACAGCGTCATTACGGTTGATGGCAGACTTTCTATTGTCTCAAAAGAAAATCATATTTATACCTGGCAATGGAAAGAATTGACTCTTTGGCCTGTTGTAGCGAAGCCACAGTCGCAGGCGTTAGCGCCAATTGCCGGTGATAAAGTTATCTATGATGCTTCAGCCGGTATTGGGAAGTTAATCATAACCAATCTAAAAGCGGACAAAGAATTGGCAAGCCTGTCCTTGCCTTATGGAGCTGAATGTAAAAAGATAAAAACTTCATCAAACGGCAAATTTGGTGTAGTCTCAATGCTTCTTAAGGATGGTGCACAAAAAGACTGGCTTAAACTGGCTATATTTAATTCTGATTTAAAAGATTTGTTATTTATATTTCAAAAAGATACAAAAGCAGAGGATTTTTCATTATATGATTTTGTTATTACTGATGACGGTAAGCTGCTTGCCGGTGCCGGGAAAAAAGGCAAAGCATGGATTTTCGTTACGGACATAAAAAATGAAAAAATATTGTGGGAAAGAACCTTTGATGAGTATGACCAGTTTACTTTTCTCGCCTTTTCCCCAGATGGTAGAACACTCTATGTAACCGAGAAAGTCAGATACATTATTGCTCTTGATTCAGCAACTGGAAATACCATTAGAGTTTACGAAATACCGATATATGCAACACCTTCTAATCAAAAAGAAAATGTTTCCTGTATCGCTATAAGTCCGGATGGCAAAATACTTGCAGCAGATACGGAACCCGCTTGCGATGTTTGGTACTGGGATTTAAATACTGGTAAAAAAATTGCCTCATTTCAGGCAAGTGAGTTCACGGTATCAGATATTGCTTTTTCCCCCGATTCAAAATATCTCGCGACTGGCTGTCTGGTTACCCCTGAAATCAAAATCTGGAAAGTACCACAGCCCAAATAAGATAAGAAATCTATGCAAAAAACAGCAATAATAATAGGTGCAGGACCGGCAGGTCTGACGGCAGCATTCGAATTGCTCAATAAAACCGATATTAAGCCGATAATTTTTGAGCAAAGCGGCGATATTGGAGGCATATCTAAAACTGTAAACTACAAAGGAAACCGCATAGATATCGGCGGCCATCGTTTCTTCTCAAAATCAGACAGGGTAATGAAATTCTGGCTCGATTTAATGCCGGTTCAGACTGCACCGGCCAAAGATGACATTCTGCTTGGCAGACAATTGCCGCCAGTCAGCTGTAAAATTGAAGCCGACCCTAAAAAAACGGATAAAGTTTTGCTGATTCGCAAAAGGCTTTCGCGAATACTTTTTATGCGCAAGTTCTTTGATTATCCTATCTCGCTGACAATAAAAACGGTTTTGAATCTTGGGATTTTCCGGACTTTTAAAATCGCGGCTAGTTATTTTATGGTAAAATTGTCCGGCGCAAGGAAAGAGAAATCTCTTGAGGATTTTTTAATCAATCGTTTTGGAAAAGAACTTTATAAAACATTTTTTAAAGATTATACAGAAAAAGTCTGGGGTGTAAGCTGTGATAAAATTCCCCCTGAATGGGGTGCGCAGCGAATAAAAGGGCTTTCGATAACGAGAGCCATTAAGCACGCTATTAAGGCGGCTATTCGCAGGGATATGTCAATCGGCCAGAAAGAAATCGAGACCAGTCTTATAAGCCAGTTTTTATACCCGAAGTTCGGCCCCGGCCAGTTATGGGAAACTGCTGCAGATGTTGTTAAATCGAAAGGCGGCCAGATATATCTGAATCATAAGGCAGTAGGCCTGGAAAGTCAAAATGGCAAAATTGTTTCTATAAAAGTCAGGGATGAAAAAACCAAAGAGGTAAAAGAATTTAAAGCTGATTATGTTTTTTCAAGTATGCCGGTAAAAGATTTAATTGAGGCTATGAGGCAAATAGTTCCCCGGAACGTAAAAGAAATCGCATCGGGTTTGTGTTATCGTGATTTTGTTACTGTAGGGCTGTTGGTAAAAAAACTGAAGAAGAAGAATGATACTAATATCAAAACAATAAATAATATTGTCCCTGATAACTGGATTTACATACAGGAAAGAGAGGTCAAAATCGGCAGACTTCAGATATTCAACAACTGGAGCCCTTATATGGCAGCCGACGATAATACTGTTTGGCTGGGCCTTGAATATTTCTGTAATATTGGAGACGAACTTTGGAATATGCCCGATGACAAATTCAAAAAATTTGCGGCAGCGGAGCTTTCAAAAATCGGCATAATAGATGAAAGTGATGTACTGGATTCAGCGGTGATAAGAGTAGAAAAGACTTACCCGGCATATTTTGGCAGTTATGGCAAGTTCGATATGATTAGAAATTATATTGACGGTTTCGCCAACCTTTTCTTAATCGGCAGGAACGGTATGCATCGCTATAATAATCAGGACCATTCGATGTTAACCGCGATGACAGCGGTTGAAAATATAGTTAATGGTGTCGTAACGAAGGATAATATCTGGCAGGTGAACAGCGAAGAAGATTATCATGAGACAAAAATAACAGCGGTGGAAAATATTACTGAAGCCTACACTGCAGAAAGAAAATAGTTTTCTATATGACAGCTATTCTAAAAAAGCTTGCTCCGCAAAGCGATAAACAGGCATTCTGGCTATCGCTTTTTTTATGTTTATTCATTTGCGGCCTTATTCTTTTTGTTGTTTCACCGATTACGGGCTTGAGTAGGAACTTCGGTGCGGGAAATGACGGCTATATCCAGCTTGCAAGAAGTCTTGTTGCGGGCGATGGTTATATTTTTGAAAAAGGCGGGCCGCCTGTTTTTCATCGTCCGCCGTTATATCCTTTATTTCTTGTGCCTGTCGCATTGTTCCCGGAAAATCTGCAACGGTTTATCATTGTAATTCCGCAAAGCATTCTTGTCGGCTTTATTGGGATGATGATATTTAAAATCGCAAGGCAATTATATAATCAGAAAATCGCAGTAATTGCCCTGTTTCTTTTTCTTATAAATCCCTGGGTGTACTGGAATGCGAAGAATCCGATGACAGCTATTCTGCAGACATTATTATATTTGATATTTATATACCTTACAGTGAGTGAATTTTTTGAAATTGTTGATTTATCCGGACTGATAAAAAAAACAACACTTTGGCTTCGCGGACCGACTATAGGCATATTTGGTGCAAGTCTCGCACTTACCCATGCGGCAATGCTGCCGATAGTTTTTATCTTTATCTTTATTTTGTTTATCACGGCTCTTTTTAGAAACAGAAGACATTTATTACCGGCATTGATAGCTGTAATAGTTGCAGTTTGTCTTATAACTCCCTGGACTTATAGAAATTGGGTTGTATTTGGCAGGTTTATTCCTATTTCCGGTGGTGGAGGACTTGCATATTTTAATGGCAATGTTCACTGGGATTTTATAGAACCTCAACCTCAGAAACAGGGTGAAAGTTATATAGATGCAAGTTTACGTGTTATTGGAATAATAGGTACAGAGGCTAATGATATTCAATGCAAAGGTTTCAAAGACATTAAATATGAAGACCTTGCCAATGTAAAAATGGCAGAGGATATAAAAAATCATCCGGGTTTGTTTATGAAAAAAGTAATTTTAAATGCGATAGAGTATTATTTTCCTGCGTTGACAAAACATTTTCTTGCGGTTAAAGTTATATCTGCTGAGCAGATGGCAATAACTGTTTTTCATTTGTTTTTATGGATACCTGCAGCGATAGGGATTTTTTATTGCAGGCGTACGGGATTATTGCTGTCAGGCGGGATACTTATTTATTCTGTTTGGTATTTTCCATTTGCCACTTTCATCGGGCATTCGCTGTACACACTCGGAACAATACCATTTCTGTCAATTCTTGCCGCTTGCGGAATTGCCTTTTTTTTCAGAGCCGTTTTGTTTTTTAATCGCTCCTCGTAATCCTTCCATTTTTAGATAACCTTTTTTCCATACCACAATTGCCGAGATTATTACGGTAACGACCAGTATAATTGCCGCATAACGATGCCTAAGCAGGCACATTATCAAACCTATCAGCGCATACATACCGGCTAAAGCGTAACAAATAGCGACAGTTTTCTTTAACGGGATTCCTCTGTCTATCATCTGGTCGTAAATATGACCGCGGTCTGAAACAAATAACGGCCTTTTATTTAACAACCTTCTTACCAGTGCCACTGCCGTATCAAGAATAGGCAATCCGAAAATCATTAACGATGCCATCCACCATAAAGGCTGCCTTTCTGCGAAAAGTATCATTAACGTTGCTACAACAAAGCCAAGCAGCATACTGCCGGCGTCACCCATAAAAATTTTAGCAGGTGCTTTGTTGAAAGGCAAAAATCCCAATGTGCCTCCGACAAGGGCAAGCCCAATTATTGCACGGATAGGGTCTCCGGTACTTGATATATTCCATGTCCCAAGATGAACCGCGAGAATGAGCATACCGATAGTGATAATGGCGGTTACGCCAGCGCACAAACCATCGAGACCGTCAATTAGATTAAGAGAGTTTGTTGCTCCGAGAACAAAGATTATAACTATCAGTGCGCCCAAAATCGGCTCCAGAAATGCTGGAAACTCTATTCCAAATTGTGCGAAAATAATACAAAGATTTGGCCTGATTCCGACAGCTATCAGAATAATCGCGGCCAGTATTTGTCCGATTATTTTTTGGAAGGGACGCATATTGAAAAGGTCATCAATAAGGCCGACAAAACATGCCACAGATGCCCCAGCCAGTATGCCTATAAGCAGTTTAAGATATGTCCTGAACATCTCAGTCTGTTCAAGGTATGTTATTCCTATTAATATACCTGCAGCAAAACCTAAAAGGATGCCCAGTCCACCAAGATAGGCTATAGGCTGAGCATGTGTTTTAACAGTGCCGTCAGGCTTATCCACAACACCAAACTTAAGGGCTATTTTTTTGCATAGCCATGTTCCGGGTAGTGTCGCGATAAAAGACACCAATAAAACCGGCAGAAACGGCAAAATCCAGGTAATTTGTTTATATGGTCCTACAATACTTGCAAGCACTTGGCATTCTCCGTTATGTTTTTAACCAGATTTCCGCATCATATCGCAGCATTGTCAGGTTGTTCTCAAAATTATCGAATTTGATTTCAGAATTTTTACCGCACAGACCCTGTAGAATCCATATTGGAAAGTCTGCACCGGCTTTTATGGATAAAGGCGCTCCACCGCCGAAGCGGGGATTTATTTCGATGAATTTTATTTTTTTATCTTTGGTTAATATTAATTGAACTGTGATAACGCCGGGACCTACACCAAGTTTTTTCACCAGATTAGCGGTCTGCCGTATAATTTTTAAATTTTTAATTATTTTACTTTTACTAACTTCACCTGCTCTTGTTTCGATTCGTCTTCTTGGCACTACGCATTTTACCTCAAGGTCAAAGCCAATATAGACATCACAGGTAAGTTCCTGGCCGGTTATAAATTCCTGAACAATGCAGTTAGGAATTTTTTTTGTATAAAAAACAAGTTCCTGACGATTTTTGGCGATAGCGTTGCCTCTGCTGGCGTAGCCGTCCCATGGCTTTAAAAAACAGGGATATTTGAGATTTTTTTTAGCAAGTGCCTGTTGAACACTATAAGTAACAGGAGTATCAAAACCGTTTTTGGCCAGGAATTTAAATGTCTGGCGCTTATCCTGGCAGATATTCACGGCCTGTGGCGTTGAAATCAATACGGTGCATCCGATATCTGCAAATTTAGCTTTTGCTTCAGCGAGAATTGGTAAATCGAGATCAACGGTCGGAACAAGAAGTTTTACATTGTTTTGTTTTACAATCTGCAGCAGCTGTTTAATATAATGTTGATGACTTACCGGCGAAACAATGAATTTTTTATCACAAAGCTGGAGAGCAGAACTTAGCTCTGTTGTTTCAGTCCCCAGAAAACTGCATTTAAGTTTTAGCTCTTTTGCGGCTTTTTTAAAGCTGTTTAAGAGGGATACTCTTCTGCCGATGCAGGTAAAGAGAATATTAAAATTCTTGCTTTTTGACCTTTTTTGACTTACCATAAGTTATAGCACCAAAGAAAGTTAGTGAAAGTTTAACTGATTATCGGACTATTGTCCAGTAAATTGCCACAACAGTAATATAATCAGTTTTCGGCATTTTTGACAGGATTTTTAAGTGATAAATTGTGTAACATTTGATATGGATGATACGCTCTACGATGAGATAGACTACTATAAGAGCGGCTTTCTGGCGGCAGCTCGGCAGATAGCGGATGATTTCAAATTAAAAGATAAAGTTATTTTTGAGACCCTTTGGCAGATATTTAATTCCGGTAATCACAAAACCGCCTTTGACGCTGCCGCTGAAAAGCTTGGTATTTCCTTCGACAAAAACTATATAGAAAAACTTGTAAATGTGTTTCGTAATCATAAGCCCGATATTAGTCTTCCCTCCGAAAGCAAAGAAGTTCTTGAGAAACTGAAAGGCCGCTATAAGCTTGGTTTGATTACCGATGGTTACCTGCCTGCTCAGGAATTTAAGGTAAAGGCTCTCGGAATTAAGAAATTTTTCAATTGTATTATATATACAGAAAAACTTGGCAGGGAATTCTGGAAGCCTTCTCCTGCCGGTTTTCAAAAACTTCTTGCTGAACTTAATATTTCCGCGAATCAAAGTGTTTATGTGGGCGACAATCTTAAAAAAGATTTTCTGCCGGCCAACCAAATGGGCATTAAAACAATAAGAATAATTCGCGACAGACGAATTCATTCTGATTCTGCTCCTTCCAAGCAGGCCGAAGCAAATTATGAGCTTGATTCGATAAAAAAATTGCCGGATTTATTGAGGACAATCGATAATGTATAGATTTGCAAAAAGATTATTCGATATTCTGGCTTCTTTTTTCGCAATCCTGATATTGTCGCCGGTTTTTGTAATAATAATCATAGCGATAAAGCTGGGCAGCAGGGGGCCGGCGATTTTTAAACAGACCAGGGCCGGAAAAGATGGAAAACCCTTTACGTTTTACAAATTTCGGACGATGAAAATTGATGTTGACCCGTTTGGAGCAAGCCCCAAATCAGGTCAGGACTCGCGATTGACAAAAACGGGCATTTTTTTACGCGAATATTCGCTCGATGAACTGCCGCAGCTCTTTAACGTATTAAAAGGTAATATGAGCCTTGTAGGCCCCAGGCCTTTATATCTGGAGCAAATGGCAGAATGGGACAGTGAGCAGAAAAAAAGACTTCTTGTCAAGCCTGGTCTTACCGGCTTAGCTCAAATTAGCGGCAGAGGCGAGCTTACAAGGGAGGAAAAACTGGCTTATGACGTTGAATATGTCCAAAAAGCTTCTTTTTTTATGGATTTGAAAATAATTTCTCTGACAATTTGGCAGGTATTTACACGCAAGAGCATTTACGAAAAAAAATATTCGCAAACTGAAGAAACAAGGGGACAGGGAAGCAAAAACGGTTAATGCCTTACAGAACTTGTGGCTCTTAATAATGACAAAAATTTATTTTTTAACTTTGATACTGTTTTTATTTTCAGGGTTTGTGTATGCCCTTGAGCCTGCACAAATCCTGGTCATCGCAAATGCCGATGTCAATGAATCGCTGCAAATTGCCGAGTATTATTGTAAAGCCAGAGCCGTTCCGGAAAAAAATATCCTTAAAATATCACTTGGAAAAACTCTTACTGAGCAAATAAGTCGGCAGGATTACAATAATATTCTGGCTGATGCGATACGAAAGGAAATAGTTGAGAATCGTCAGCCCGGGCAGATTAAATGCTTGTTAACGGTTTATGGCGTGCCGATTAAGGTTGCTCCTGCCAGTGGAGTTAAAAATGCCGACGAGTTCGTATCGAAACTTTCCGTTGTTCGTTCGCTTAAAGAAGATAAGTTCAAAAGTGCCTACCGCCGGCTTATACAGCTTGGCAGGAAGGAATTGACAAACCCTCAAAATCCTGAGCAGGCAGAATCGGCAGAGAACATTTTAAAACATCTATCCAATGACATAAAAGATGCCGCAGCAAGGATTGCATATATCGAGCAGGAAGGGGAAAGAAAAAAGCAATATAACGATTTGGTAGAACTCTTAATACTTTTTCATGGTCCTGCTTACGCCGAGCAACAGGCACAGCAATTGCTGCAGGTTCCATTTGTGCTGTCACTGTCCCGGAAAGACGAATTGTATCAAAGCGGTCTTGTTCTGCAAACGGCAGAGCAGGAAAAATGGTCTGTCGAGAAGAAACTTAATATGAGTTTTTACACATCTGTTGAGGCAATCGGCGGCCTTGCGAACGCCATTTCAAGTCTCAAGGCCGATAGCGACAGATGCAAAGGTATCGAAACATCGGCTTCTGTTGACAGCGAACTTTCGATGGTTTTATTCGAAAATTATGATCTTTATCGCTGGCAGAAAAACGACTTGCAGAATATGCCTCTTTGGCTGCCTTCCAAAACGCTTATGGTTTCAAGGCTGGACGGCCCCTCTGTCAAAATAGCTGAAGGGCTCGTCGATAAGGCTCTCGAAGCTGAGAAAAAAGGGCTTATCGGAAATGCGTATATTGATGCCCGCGGTATGAAGATTACCGGCCAGCCCGCGCCGTATTCGTACGAATTTTTTGATAAAAGTCTGCATTTGCTTGCCGATATGCTCAAAAAACGCACATCGATGAAAGTCGTTGTTGAAAACACTGAATTGCTTTTTCCGCCGGGCTCCTGTCCCAAAACAGCAATTTACTGCGGCTGGTATAGCGTGAAAAAATATATTGATGCCTTTGATTTTGTCCCTGGCGCCGTAGGTTTTCATATAGCAAGTTTCGAGGCGATGGATTTGCGTAACGCCGCAAGCACCAACTGGTGTCCTGCGATGCTTGTTCACGGTATTACTGCGACTTTGGGGCCGGTCGATGAACCTTATCTTATGTCATTTCCTGAGCCGGATAAATTTTTCGCTGAATTACTTGACGGCAAATGCCTTGTCGAGGCTTTTTACCGAACAAATCCTTATAATTCCTGGCAGCTTATTCTTGTCGGCGACCCCCTTTACAAGCTTAATATCAAATAGCGGCTCTTTTATGAGTTATCGAATGCCAGATGAGAAGCGTCAGTATTATCACTGCGAAAGAAATTAAAATTGCATGTTCCGGCATCGGCTTATCTGTAAGTGCCGTGTATATTTTTACAATTGCAACAGTTCCTGCCGGTCCGGCAAAAAATATCGGTATGTGTTTCGGTCGCCTCAAATTTAAATTATAAACCGAGGAAAAATATATTATCCATGCGATAGTAACTATTGCGAAGCATACCAGATAAGCCAGGTATTCGAGCATCGAATTTGGCGGTATAAGCTGCGACATTACCAGGGCAGGTAAGAATATCGGACATATTATAAAAAGTATCATTGCCGCATGATGCGGCACTAAAATTGTAAGCAGTGCTAAAGCGGTAGCCGCCCCAAGGGAGTCGAAAGCCGCGTCGTAGATGTCTGCTGAACGTCCTTTTACAAAATTCTGTAACAACTCATCGGAGGCGGCGTAAATCAATATGATTGCCATAATCAGCCACGGCCGGATTTTTTTCCAGTCCGCCTTTTTTTCAAAACTTGTGCTTAGCCACAGCAGAATCGTCAGTATCATAAATGCGGAAAAGTGCATTGTTTTGTCACTGACGCCCATTTTTCCTGTCCATTCCGGCATCGGAATATGTGTGGCAACAAATATCCCAACCCAGTAAAATACAAGGATAATTGTAAATAATTTTTGTTCTTTGGTTCGTTTCATAATTTTATCTTCCAGAAATTGTTGTTTTTATACCAAATTTGGTTATTATAAACCAGTTAATTTCTTTTTCAGGAGAAGTTTATGGTTGAGTCTTTTGTGGGTGAACTTTCAAAAGAGCCCATCTGGACGATGTTCGGTCTGGTAGGGCAGTTTACTTTCGCAGGCAGGTTTATACTTCAATGGCTCGTAAGTGAATTTAAGAAAAAATCGCACGTCCCTGTATCATTCTGGTATCTGTCTATAATAGGCAGTATTATATTGCTTATCTACAGCATCCACAGGGTCGAGCCTATTTTTATACTTGGTTTTTCGCTTAATTCGCTGATTTATTTTCGCAATTTGCATCTTATTTACAAACACAAAAGGGGCGGCCAAACAGGTCCGCTCGAAAAAGATGAAGACTGATTTTTGAAGGGTTTTAAAATGAAAAAAGTATTATTATTTGTTCTGCTGCTGACTTCAAGTCTTTTGGCTCAACCCGCAGCCGCTGCCGGCGAAGCGATAACAATCATAAGACTGCCTGAACCGATTTTGAATGGCAGCATTTCTCTTGAACAGGCGATTAAGAATCTCAGAAGCATACAGCAGTTTACTGCCGAGCCGCTGAAAATAAATCAAATAAGCCAGTTATGCTGGGCAGGTACAGCGGAACCAAATTCGAGTTTGAGGTCTGCTCCGTCTGCTGCTGCGGTGATTAATCCGATGCAGTTGTATGTCATGCTGCCGGATGGTTTGTATCTTTACGAGCCGAACAACAATGATTTGGTCAAGTATATTAACGGCGATTTAAGACCGGGGCTTTCCGGGGCCGCTTTCAGGCAGTGGACAGTGCAGAGTGCTCCATGTATTTTTATTGTTGCCGGGTTCGTGAATAAAATAGAGGCCAAATTCCGCGGCAGAGGTGAAAAGCTTCTTTGCCTTGAAGCCGGCCGCATCGCGCAGAATATCGACCTGCAAGCGGTTACTCTGGGTCTTGGTTCTGTGCCTATAGGCGCTTTTGACTCTAAAACGATTGCCAGAATCTGCAAATTTGCAGAAAACCTTGAGCCGGTATATTTGATTTGCACCGGCAATACATCTCAAAAGCCTTCTTTTGTGCCGGTTTTATCACGTGAAACAGTTCAGTCTCCGGCTGTCAGTCGGCCGGTTGATATATCCAAAAAAAGAGCGGTTATTATAATTGTAAGTAGTTATTTCAACGACGCAGAATTTTTTGACGTCCAGGATGTTCTCAAGATAGGAGGCGTTCAGATGGACATTGCATGCTCAATTACGGGTGAAATAAAAGGTGTGCAAATGAATACCGTTACGGCGACAATTCTTGTCAAAGATATAAAAGTCAACGATTATGATGCCTTTATTTTTATTGGAAGCCCGACCGTGAATGAATACTTAACCAATCAGGATGCTTTAAATCTTGTCCGCGCGGCAAATGATAAAGGTAAAATTCTCGCGGCTATCGAGACAGCTCCCGGTATATTTGCCAATGCCGGTATCGTCAAAGGCAAAAATATAGCAAGTTATCCCACGCAGCGGACAATACTTATTCAGGCCGGAGCCAAATGGACAGACACTCCCATTGAAATTGACGGCAATTTAATCACGGCAAATGACTTTCCGGCGGCAAGGCGTTTAGGTGCGGTTATCCTGGATTCATTAAGACACCAGGAAAATTAATTTTACGCCGCTGAAGAAAAAACATCGAATTCGCTACCGAACTGCCTGACAAAACAGAGATTGTAAAGTTTTGAAAAACTTGGAAACGGCAGCAAGATAACAGTGCCTATATAGGGTATCAGCAATATTACGCTTATACAGCAGCAACAGCAGCCCAAAACAAAAATGAACATCACAATTGCTCCGATACACATCGTTATCAGAAGTTTGAAGAGCAGGTAAAGCATAATTTTCCCAAAGTGGCACTTCAGCATAGGCCAAAATCTCTGCCACGCGGCCAGAATGTTGATCTTTTGCAGATACATTATCGGCACGACGAAATCAAATGCCAATGCCTGAACAAGCCCAAGTATTAACGATGCTGATATAATAAGCAAAACCATAAAAAAAATCATTACTATGGCGGTTATGGCAAAAACGTCAGAGGCTTTTGCGGCTATTGCGAAAAATACTATTGGCAGGCACATCGCTGTAATTACGCCAAAACCTATAACCGTCAAAAGTAGTCTAAAACCGAAAAGACTATTTGCCTGCCGTTTAAATATCTGCCAGGGCTGTATAATTTGTGCCTTGTTTTTCGCCAGGCAATCGATAAACATAAACTGTCCTCTGCTGCTCAGCCACAGGCACAGAATAACGATACTGATAATAAGAACAGCTCCTATGGTGGTAAAAATACTTATAGCAATTATGTGGGCACGGAATAATTCGAATATCTTTGCCGTTTCCGGGATAGCCGGATGATGATTATGAAAATTTAAATTCGTCCCGTGAACCCCTCCGTGCAGCAGGTTTGCAAGCCATGCGCAAAAACCGATTACAAGCCATTTCTCCGCGTCAAAAGGCCTGAATAGAATTGTTTTGGTTTTTTCAATTGCCTCGCTTACAGGCTCAATTACGCTTACGGTTTTCTTTAAAGCGTCCATAAATCTCTCCCTGGATTACCATTTTTGTCTTATAGGTATATTCGCCGCGATAAGTTTATCTTTAATTTGTTTAATTGTAAACTTTCCCGTATGAATCATACTCGCTACAATTGCCGCGTCAGCTTTGCCTTTGGTAAATACATCAATTAGGTGCTGATATGTTCCTGCTCCGCCGCTTGCCACCACCGGGATGCCGACATTTTCAGCGATCATTCTTGTAAGATTAATTTCAAATCCTGTCTGCGTGCCGTCCGCGTCAACGCTGTTTACGACTATTTCGCCCGCCCCCAGTCCTTCTGCTCGTTTGGCCCACTCTAATGCGTCAAGGCCGGTTCTCGTCCGAAAGCCCTGGATAGTTATTTCGTAGCCGCTTGGAAACTTATCGCTTTTTTCAACCTTCACAGGGTCCATTCCCAGCACGATGCACTGCGAGCCGAATTGTTTAGCTCCCTGGGAGATAATATCCGGATTTTTCACCGCAAGTGAATTTACGCTTACCTTTTCAGCTCCCGCCAGAAGCACCCGCCTCATATCTTCGAGATCTTTTATCCCGCCGCCGACAGCGAACGGTATATGTACCGCCTTTGCGACCTCGCGCACCATATCGATATCTATGGGCCTTCCCTCTGCCGAAGCGGTTATATCGTAGAAAACCAGCTCATCGCATCCGCCGTCGCTATAGCCCACAGCCATCTCAACCGGGTCGCCAAGGTCGATATTATTTTGAAACTTAACGCCCTTGGTAACCTTGCGGTTCCTGACATCCAGGCATGGTATTATTCTTTTCGTCAGCATCCTTCGTCCCAGTCACTGAAATTTTTAAGCAGTCTCAGGCCGATTCTTCCGGATTTTTCCGGGTGAAATTGTACCGCGACAAGATTTTTTCTTCCCGCCGCGCTTGCAAAGACTGCGTCCGCGTATTCAGTCTGACCTATTATATTATTTTTATCGCTGCACGCAGGATAATAGCTGTGCACGAAGTAAAATTCGCTCTGGTCTTCGATGCCGGCGAAAACAGGGTGCGGTCTGACGATTTTTACTGCGTTCCAGCCAATCTGCGGAATCTTGCACAGTTTATCTGAAGTTTTGAATTTTTTTACTGTCCCCGGCAAAATACTCATACATTCTGTCCCGCCGTCTTCTTCGCTGGTCTCGAATAGAACCTGCATCCCGATACAGATACCCAGAAATGGAATGCCGTCAGCGATTACTTTCCGGATAGGCTCGATTAATTTTAGTTTTTTCAGGCTGTCCATCGCGGCCTTTGCCGCACCGACGCCTGGGAAAACGATTTTTTCTGCGCAGAGTATATCTTGCGGCTTATCAGTGATTTTTACTTTCTGCCCGATAGATTCGAACGCAAGCTGAACGCTTGTAAGATTTCCCGCCTTGTAGTCGATTATTGTTATCATATTGCCTGCCTTGGCTATATTATATGATGTTGGTTTTACAGAGGCAAGCTGATATTATTTCTCTCCTGACTGCAGCAGGTTCAAAATGAACCTGCTAATTTGTAAGTCAGCGCCGATATCGCTGCGGAAGCCGGAATGGTTAATATCCATGCCCAGACTATCTTGCCGACAATGCCCCAGTGGACGGCGCTGAGCCGCCGCAGCGACCCCACTCCCATAATCGCCCCGGTGATAGTGTGCGTGGTGCTGACCGGAATGCCGAAGGCAGTTGAAACCAGCAATGCCAGAGCGGCGCTGGATTCCGCGCAAAAGCCATCAACCGGTTTTAGTTTGGCCACTTTCTGCCCCATCGTTTTGACAATCCGCCAGCCGCCGCACATCGTCCCCAGAGCAATGGCGGTATAGCAGAGGATCACTACGATTAAAGGAATATGAAAGTTTTTGCCCAGCAGGCCGGCACTGAATAGCAAACTGGCGATAATGCCCATGGTTTTTTGCGCATCGTTACCGCCGTGCCCTATGCTGTATAATGCGGCCGAGAAAAGTTGACCTTTTCGGAAAACATTGTCAACCATCGTGGGTGAGGTTTTTCGACAGGCCCAGTAAACGATGTTGCCGAGAAACAATCCTAATAAAAGCCCCGCTATGGGGGAAATGAATATGAATGCAACCGTTTTTATAATTCCTGACCAGACCAGAGCTTGTTGTCCCGTCTTGACCAGCGCCGCGCCTATCAGTCCGCCGATTAAAGCATGGGAGGAGCTGGTCGGCAGTCCTAAATACCACGTAATCACGTTCCAACTGCACGCACCGGCGAGCGTCCCAAAAATAATCCTCTGGTCCACAATCGCGATGTCGATGATACCTTTGCCTATAGTATTGGCAACATGGAGGCCAAGAAACAGAAAAGCGATAAAGTTAAAAAATGCCGCCCACATCACAGCGTATTTCGGCTTCAGAACGCGAGTGGAGACAATCGTGGCAATAGAATTGGCCGAGTCGTGAAAGCCGTTTAGAAAATCAAAGACAAGCGCCAGAAGGACTAGAAATAAAATGCTCAACGTCATAATCAGGCCTGTTTGACCATAATGGAATCAACAACATGAGCTACATCTTCGCAAATGTCCAGCACGGTTTCAGCGTATACATAAATATCTTTCAATTTTATCACCGCAATCGGGTCCTTCACGGTCGTAAAAAGCTCCATCAGCATCTCGTCGCGCATTGTGTCACCGACATTTTCCAAACGATTGACCTCCACGCAGGCGTCGAAAACCACCTTGACGTTTTTGATGTTTCGCAGCCCCCCGACGGCCAGTGCCACGGCCTGCACCGACTCCTCAATCACATTGGCGAATTCCACCAGGTTCTTGTCCACGCCGGTGATATTATAAATTCTCAGCCGGTTCACAATGGTATCTATCATATCGACGATGTCATCAATTTTCATCGTAAGAGCATGGATGTCTTCCCTGTCAATCGGCGTGATGAACGTCTTGTTTAACTGTTCAATAATCGTGTGCGCCACGTCGTCCGCCTGGTGCTCAATCGCCGACATCTTGCTCACTGTATCTTCATTCACACAGTTGCGGGACACCACTTCCTTGAAAAAACGCGATGCCGCCACAGCGTGACCTACCTGTTGTTCAAACAGATCAAAGAAGTTGAAATCTTTTGGGAAAAACTTAAAAAACATTCGTGCCTCCTTTAACAATAAAATCGATGGGCAGTATAACAACCGGATGTGTTTTATTAAAGTTAAAAAAGTTGCCCGATAACAAAAATGTTGGTATAATTTAACCTTCATTGGTGTAAATTACCGAAAGGACAAAAAATGTTAAAAAAAGCCTCTATTGTATTGTTAATTGCAACTGTTTGTCTCTTCACGGGATGCAATAAACATCCGCAGCAAACCAAACAACCATCAGCAAAAGAAAGTGAAAATACGATGACAAAACAAAATAGCGAAGCTAAGCCTGCCGCAACCGGCAATGTGACAAAAGGCGCAACAAAAGTAAGGATTTCAACCAGCAAAGGGGATATTGTAGTCGAGTTGAACGCGGAAAAGGCCCCGATTACCTGTGCCAATTTTCTCCAGTATGTGCAGGACAAATTTTACGACGGCACAATTTTTCATCGTGTTATAAAGGGTTTTATGATTCAAGGCGGCGGTATGACAGCTGATATGCGTCTGAAAGATACCCGCTCGTCGATTGCCAACGAATCCCAAAACGGCCTGAAAAACGACCGCGGCACAATTGCTATGGCTCGACTCCCCGACCCGGATAGCGCAACTTCCCAGTTCTTTATTAATCACGGCAACAGCGATTTTCTCAACTATGGCGTTCGTGACGCAGGATATGCTGTATTCGGCAAAGTAGTTGAAGGTATGGATGTTGTCGATAAAATAGCAGCAGTCCCGACTAAACCCGGCGATGTGCCGCTCGAAACTGTTTTGATTAAATCAATCCGCGTCGAATAATTATTTAGCCGCCCCCGGCAAACTTTGCTGAAGTATACTTTATGCGATTCATCAGTATGAAAAGTATAAAATACAAGGTTTTTTTGTAGGTGTATCATGAAACTATCAGGACTCAAGGCTGCCGGAGTGTGGGCATTTGGCGTTGTAGCGGTCGGAGCAATCGTGTTCTTTTTATACTGGTCGCATCAATCAAAATCTGTTGGAACAACGTTGTTGCCCGAGCCTGCAAAACCCAGCGTCAAATCTATGAAGGTACTTATCGTCCACAGCTATAACCCGGAGTATATCTGGGTAGAGCGTATCACCGCCGGAATAATGAAGGAATTGGCAA
>PLMU01000003.1 GCA_003142595.1 Phycisphaerales bacterium | reverse complement strand
TCTTACAGGTTATCAAGCGAATCTCTGATTTTTTCATAGAACTCCGCGTATTTGTCTTTTTCTTTGGTTTTGCGGTAGCTGATGGCCGACTCAGGATGCCTGTTCAAAATGCCGGTAACCATAAACGGAATTAAATATCCCCATTCAAGCTCCTTGCGCATCGGAATCATGTAATCTTCTATGACTTTCAAAATCGGCGTAAGGCTGAACTTGGGATTTTTCAGGAAACCAATAATCAATTCGAGCGCACAATTGCCCGCGCCTCTTCCGATTCCATACAGCGAGGCGTCAACGAAATTGGCATTGTGAATAATCGCCTCGATTGTATTGGCGAAAGCCAATTGCTGATTGTTATGACAGTGAATGCCAACTTCCTTTTCGGCAGGCAGATGCTGCCTGTAAAGTTTGACAAGATACTCAATCTGTTCACAGTAGAAATATCCGTAGCTGTCAACGACGTAAACAACCTGAACGGGTGTTTTCGCAAGCTGGTCGAGCGATTCGAGCAGGTCTTTTTCGATTTCGACTGAAGCGGCCATTATGTTGACGGTGGTTTCATAACCAAGGTCGTGCGCAATATTAATCATAGCAATGGCTTTGTCGATGTCCTTGACATAAGTGGCGACACGAATCATATCGACCGGGCTTTTGTCTTTGAGCTGGAACTGCTGCTCCTTGACGCGGTGGGCATCAACCATAACGGAAATTTTCGTTTTCGATTCTATGCCGTCAATAATCCTGCTGATTTTATCATCGTCGCAGTATTTCCACGGGCCATAATTGGTTTCCGGCGAAAGAACTTTGCTGGAACGATAACCCATCTCCATATAATCAATACCCGCTTCCGAAATCGCCTTATATGCCGCGCGGACGAACTCATCCGTGAAATAATGATTGTTAATCAAACCACCGTCCCTGATGGTACAGTCAAGAACCTTAATCTTTTCTCTGAACATCGCTGCTCCTTAGTAATTTTCCTTTATTAAAATATTAATCGCCTCTTCAACGATTTTACGTTCTACCTGATGGGCGAATTGGCCGTTTTTGCACAAAACTTTTCCTGTTTTTTCGAGCAGGACAAAGCGAGGCCATTTCTGCACGGCTTTTTTATCTCTGCTTATTATATCAAGAATTTGCCTTTTGGTGATATTTTTTGGGATTTTCAAACTGATATTTAATTCGCCAAATAGTCTTTTCAGGACTTGAAGCCTTTCTTTTCCGCCCAGGCCCAGCTTTTGTTCGATGATATTTGCCGCGATAATTCCAATCGCGACGGCCTGACCGTGCAGAAGCTTATAATTGCTCGCTGATTCTATTGCGTGGCCGATTGTATGGCCGTAATTTAATATTCGCCTTTTATTTTTTTCACAAGGGTCGCTTCCAACAACTGCCGCCTTTATTTTACAGTTTTTTACAGCGATATATTCCAGCGGCTTTTGCTTTCGTGCAAGAATGCCTTTCAAATTTTTTTGCAGATAAGTTAAATAATTTGCATCCGCAATCAGCCCGTGTTTTATCGATTCTACAAGGCCTGAGTTAAATTGTTTTTCATCGAGAGTTTTTAATGTGTTTACGTCAATGAAAACGGCAGCGGGATTTTTAAAAATTCCAAATGCGTTTTTGCTGATTGAAGAATCGACTCCAGTTTTTCCGCCTACGGCAGAATCCGCCTGTGCCACGGTTGTTGTCGGTATTTGAATTACCGGCACGCCCCGTTTATAGATAGCAGCGACGAAGCCAGCAATATCACCAACCGTTCCGCCGCCAAGCGCGATTACAGCACAATCCCTGCCGAGCGATTTTTTCTCCATCTCTTCCACGATTTTAGTAACGGTTTTGATATTTTTCGATTTTTCGCCGGCTGGAGAAATTATAAAACGGGGAACATTTTCTCTGCCGAGAAGATTTTTAAGATGTTTTGTTTTCGCGATGTTCACATCTGTGATTAAAAACAGCTCTTTTCCCGGCAGAAGTTTTTTAATTTGTGAAAGCACCGACGGCAGAAAATCATTGTCGATGGCTATCGTGTAGCTACTTTTAGGACAGGCCGGGATTTCTACCTTAATTTTCTGCATGAAATAGCCTTGAGCTGTAATATTAATACTGAATCAATGTTGAGATATTATAATTTTTTATTTTTTCTCTGCCATTCAAATCCTTCAATTCGATAAGAAAGGCAATTCCTTCAATTTTTCCGCCGATTTTCTCAATGAGTTTGCAGGCAGCAGCCATAGTCCCGCCGGTCGCAAGCAAGTCATCGACCATCAGAACATTTGCGCCTTTTTTTACCGCATCGATGTGGACACACAGCGTATCAGTGCCGTATTCGAGGTCATAAGTAACCGATTCTGTTTTAAAGGGGAGTTTTCCTTTTTTGCGGATAGGCACAAAGCCAACTCCGAGATTTGCCGCGACAACTGCGCCAAAGATAAAACCTCTGGCCTCAACGGCAGCGACATAATCTATTTTTTTGTTTCTGTATTTGTCTGATATGGCTTTGACGGCTGTAGTAAAAGCGTCTTTGTCGGCTAAAAGCGTGGTGATATCGTAAAAGAGAATACCCTTTTTGGGCCAATCAGGGATAGACCGAATATGTTTTTCAAGATCCACTTTTCGCCTCAAGAAAAGATTGTTTAATCGCAATTCATCATTTCGTTGAGGGCTTTAAGAGCTTCCTGCTGAATCTGCCTTACCCTCTCACGAGTAAGGTTGAGTTTAACACCTATCTGCTTTAAAGTCAACGGTTCTTTGCCGTTTATGCCGAAGCGGAGCTTGAGTACTTCGGCTTGTCTGGCGTCGATTTTATCGAGCATTACGACAACCTTTTCGAGTTCCTCCGAGCTTGCAAGCTCATCTTCCGGCAAATGGTTCGATACCTGCGGAGTTGTTTCCTGAAAGGTCTGATTTGTCTGAGGAGATTCGGCGTCTAATGAAGTATTAACCGAATCCGCGATTTCCTTTATCGCCGTAATTTTCTTTACCGGCACTTTCATTTCCTCTGCTATCTGAGCAGCAGAAGGCGCATCACCCAATTTCTTCTGCAGTTCCGCAACTATATGTCTGTATTGATTAACCAGTTCGACCATATATGTCGGCACAGAAATCGGACCGCTGTCCAGCAGAAGTGAACGCTTAATTGTCTGTTTGATCCACCACGCCGCGTAAGTGCTGAACCGAACGCCAACCGACGGGTCAAACGAATCGACCGCGCGGATAAGGCCAAGGTTGCCTTCCTCTATAAGGTCACCAAGGGACATCCGGCCGGTGGCAAATCTTTTTGCGATGCTGACCACTAATCTAAGGTTGCTCCTGACAAGATGGTCACGCGCTTGGGGGTCGTCACTTTCAATTATTCGTCCTGCCAATTCGCATTCCTCTTTCCAGCTTAGAAGCGGCGAGTCATCGATTTCGGTCAGGTAATCTTTTATTGTTGTATCAAAAATCATATATTCGTTCCTTTTATCGGACTCTGTATGCAGTTTTCTTACCAGCGTTAATATCGTCTAAAATCGGGTGTGTGTTAATAAACAAAAAGGCCGTCCCGATGAATCGGGGCGGCCTTTGAAAACCTGGAAAATTATTTACTTATTCTGTTTTTTCAGCGTTGTCCTGGGTCATTTCTGTTTTCGGCTCGTCGTCTGCTGCAGGAATCATAAGACCGTCACCCTCAAGGCCGCCCCTTCGGGTTTGCTGAGGAGCTGGTTGAGGCTGAGGCTGCGACTTTTCGACAACTGCAGTATGCTTCTGGTCTTCTTCCGCCCATTTGACTCTTCGCATTGAAAGACCGATTTTTCTCGAATCGCTGTCAACTCTGAGGATTTTAACCTCAACTTCCTGCTGCGGTTTTACGACATCCACCGGATTGTCGATTTTGTGGTCTGCTATTTCAGATATATGAAGCAGTCCCTCGAGGTCTGGTTCAAGCTCTACGAAAACGCCGAAGTTGGTTATCTTCGTTACCGTTCCCTTAACAATCTGGCCCGGCAGATATTTTTCCGGAATGGCGTGTGTCCAGGGGTCTTCTGTGAGCTGCTTTACGCCAAGCGATATTCTCTGTTTTTCCTCATCGACTTCGAGGACAAGACATTTAATCTGCTGTTCCTTCTGCAGGGCTTCGCCCGGATGGTTGTATTTCTTTGTCCAGCTTATATCCGAGATATGAATCAGTCCATCGATACCCGGCTCGATTTCGACAAAAGCGCCGTAGTTGGTCAGACTGGTTACTCTTACCGTAACGATTGTGCCCGGAGGATACTTTTGCGAAGCAACTGCCCATGGGTTGGATTCGAGCTGCTTGACACCGAGCGATATTTCCTGCTTTTCCCTGTTGACTTCCAGAACCATAACTTCAATCTGGTCGCCAAGTTTATACAGGTCGCCGGGATGACTTATTTTTTTCGTCCAGCTCATCTCGCTGATATGCACAAGTCCTTCGACGCCTTCTTCAAGCCTTACAAAAATGCCGTAGTTCATTACATTGACTACTACGCCTTTTACCTTTGCACCGATTGGATAACGGGTTTCAATATTTTCCCATGGACTCGGCGATTTCTGTTTAAGGCCTAATGAAACTTTTTCATTTTCTTTATCTACGCCGATAACTACACATTCAATTTCCTGGTCGAGATGAACGACTTCAGATGGATGCGATACTCTGCCCCAGCTCAAATCTGAAATATGCAAAAGGCCGTCAAGCCCACCGAGGTCAACAAAAACTCCGAAATCGGCGATGTTCTTAACGATACCTTTCCTTCGCTGGCCGACTTCGATTTCCGACAGCAGTTTTTCTTTGCCTGCCGAGCGCTGCTGCTCGATAATTTTTCTTCTCGATATGACAATATTCTTGCTTTCGGTATCAATTTTGAGAACTTCGCAGGTAACTTCCTGACCGATGAATCTGCTAATGTCGCCCGGCTTTCTGATATCGACCTGTGACGCGGGCAAAAAGACCGGAACGCCTATGTCCACAAGCAGGCCGCCTTTTATTCTTCGAATGACTCTGCCGGTTACAATGTCGCCTTCCTTCTTTGTTGTTATGATTTCTTCCCAGCCCTTGATTCGGTCGGCTTTTCGTTTGCTTAGAATGATAAGTCCGCCTGAATCGACTTCTTCGAGCAGCACATCGATTTCTCTGCCGGCCTGGATTTCGTCCGGGTCGTCAAATTCGGAAACGTCCACGACACCTTCGCTCTTGAGGCCGATTTCAAGAATCACATCACTGCCTATCTGCTGAAGGATTCTGCCCTTGAGTATCGTGCCGGGAGTTAATGCGTCAACTTTCTTTTCGAGCGCTTCGGATAAAAGTTTGTTATCCTCTACGCTAAACAATTCATTTACCTGACCTTCAAGCCCCTCTGGTGTAAAACCTAACTTCCTGATTATATTTCTATCTACCATAAACCTTAAACCTTTCTTTTTTTCGTGGAGTACATTAATTAGCCGCCGCGTCCTCCACATCCGCTTTAAACGCAGCAACCAAACATTTATTGATACAAAAACGCATTGACTTTACGTAGCCAATGCGTATCAACTCCTTTACTTCAATCGGCCGTGTCTTTATTTTTTACTTTTTCTTGCTGTCGAACCTCCGAAGATTTTCCACAAAGTCATCTATAATCCATTGCGGCGTAGATGCTCCCGCCGTGATACCGGCAACATTATTACCGAAAAGGATATTTTTATCAAGTTCTTTCCAATTTTGCAAATGAAAGGTTTTTTTATTGTATTTTTTACATAACTCCGCCAATTTCCTGGTGTTAGCGCTGTGCAGCCCGCCGAGAATGAACATAATATCGACTCTTTTGCATAATTGAATGGCGCAACTCTGCCTTTTAACAGCCTCTTTGCACAGAGTATTAATCACTTTCAGCTCTGAAAAATGGGTTTGTGCTATAGCGGCTATCATTTCCGCGAAATGCTCAGGGCTTTGAGTAGTCTGGCAGATTACCCCTAACTTCCTGTATTTCTTAAGCTTAGAAATATCTTTCCTGTCGCCGATAACCACGATGCCGGGCGCATAGCCAAGCACGGCCTGGACTTCAGGATGACCTTTATCTCCAATCATTGCTACTTTGTAGCCCTGCCGGTGAAGCAGTTTTGCGATTTTTTGAACTCTTTTTACAAGCACGCAGGTAGCGTCAACGATTTTAAAACCTTTTTGCCTGATTTGTTTTATTTGTTCTGCCGTCGCGCCGTGCGAGCGGATAATTACTGTGCCCGATTTAATTTTCCCGATTTTTTCGATGCTTTTCAGTCCCGCCGCGGAAAGTTTTTTGACCACGTCTTTGTTATGGATAATTTCGCCAAGACTATAGACGTTTTTCTCGCCGGCAAGAGTTTCTTCAGCCATTGTTATGGCGTTTCTAACTCCCGGACAAAACCCGCTGCTTTTGGCGACTATAACTTTCATCCCGCACCTTCCGAATATTCAACGTTTTTTTTTGGAAGAACGCATATCCAATTGGAAAATAGGATTTTAATAAGTTTGAAGGAAATTGAATAGAGGGAAAGTGCGGGATTCATTTTTCAATATCCTGATAATCAAAAGGTTTTCTGCCAACTCGCAGTCGCAGTTCCGACTGCATATCCCTGAGAATTTTGGTAAGGTATTTAGCAAATTCTCTGTCGCCAAGCTCTGCGACTTTTTGGGCCGGGATAGGTTGGCCGTAAGTTACGTATATTTGGCCGGATGAAAATATTTTTTTTTGCTTCGGCCAGCATTCATACGCGCCATCGATGACGGACGGTATAATGGGAACATTTGCTTTTCTTGCCAGCAGCCCGAAGCCGGGTTTTATCTCGGCGATTCTGCCGTCCTGGGTTCGCGTGCCTTCAGGATACAGAACAAGACCGTAACCATCTTTAAGTTTTTCCAAAAACATCCTCATTGCAGTAAGGTCGGCCTCTCCCCTTTTTATAGGTATGGCATTAAATGAGTGAACAAGTCTGCCAAAAACAGATATCTTAAAAAGAGTACTTCTGGCGGCAAAGCAGCACTGACGCCTTAAAGGATTGGCATTAATCATCGGGTCAAGAAAACTTTGATGATTGGATAGCAGCAGAAATCCGCCTTTTTCCGGCACGTACTGAAGGTTATAAGCCTTTGGCTTAAAAAGCACTCTACAGAATCCTCTGCAGCCGGCTCGCCATAAGGCATACCAGATATAATTAATTTCTCTTTTAATTTTTTTGATGGTTATTTTATTATCTGTTGGGAGGTCTGCTGATATTGGGGATATAATTTGAGGCGCGGCGTGAGATGGACTTTGGTCATTTTGATAATCAAAAGGTTTTCTGCCGGTCTTTATACGAAGTTCTGTCTGCATTTGACGCATTTTTTCTGTGAGGTCGGACATAAATTCCTTGTCCGATTCGGCGGCAATTTCCTGCGGATCTATCCGCTTACCATATTGAATGGAAACTTCGCCGCGCGAAAAAAGTGCTTTTGTCCTCGGCCAACATTCGAACGCTCCGTCGATAACCACCGGAATAATCGGAACTCCGGCTTTTTTGGCCAAAAGAGTAAAACCGGGCTTGAGTCGGTAAATCCGCCCGTCAGGAGTCCGTGTTCCTTCCGGGTAAAGAACAAGACCGAAATTTTTTTTCAATTTTTCTATACATTCCCTCATCGCGCCGATGTCGGCATGGTTTCTTTTTATCGGGATACAGCTATACACACGAAATATCCATCCAAAAACCGGTATCTTAAAAAGACTATCTCTTGCGGCAAAGACGCATATCCTATTTACAGGAACAACAACAAACATAGGATCGAGCCAGCACTGATGGTTGCACAGCAGTATGAATCCGCCCTTTTTGGGGACGTTTTCAACGCCGTAGAACCGTATTCCGAAAAACAGCAGGCAAAAGAACCTGCACGGCCAGCCGCAGATAAAATACCAGATATATTGAATGAATTTTATAATTTTCATTTTTTTATCAATTCAAGAATTTTTTCGACAACCTGCTCGAGTGTAAGGCTGGTAGTATCCACTAATTTAGCGTCTGCCGCCGGAATAAGCGGCGCAATTTTTCTCGTTGTGTCCTGCTTATCTCTTTTTTCGATTTCTTCCTGTAGTTTATTTATATCGACTTTATGACCGTTTCCTGTCAGTTCTTTGGCACGTCTTTTCGCTCGCTGGGCGCTGTCGGCGGTAAGAAAAAACTTAAATTCGGCGTCCGGAAAAGCAACCGTTCCCTGGTCCCTACCTTCGGTAACGATTTTTTCATACTCGGCTGCAATTTCTCTCTGCATCCGCACAAGTCTTTCTCGCAGAGACTGCGCAGACGCGATGAAATAAACATTTGCTGTTACCTGCGGGTCGCGGATTTCTTCTGTAATATCGCTGCCATTTATTTTTACGGCCATTTGGCCGCTTTTCATTTCGAATTCGAAATTGGTCTCGTCGATGATTTTCTCGAGTTGTTTTATATCATTAAGGTCGCAGCGATTCTGCATCGCGGCAAGAGTCGCCGCCCGATACATCGCTCCGGTATCGAGAAATGCCGCTCCAATCCTTGCGGCAAGAAGTTTTGCCGCTGAGCTTTTTCCGCTGCCGGCAGGACCGTCAATGGTTATTACAAGTTTAGCCATGCTTGTCCGAGACTTTAACTGCTACAATGCTTGTGTCGTCCGTCTGACGCGCAAGACCTATAAATCTTCTTCGCAGTGTTAGAATATCGTTTACAATTTGGCGGGCAGAACCTTTCGCACATAGTTTAAACGTCTTATACAGGTTGCTTATGCCCCATGTTTTGCCGTCGAAATTAACAGCGTCAATCAGTCCGTCAGTATAAAACAGCAGCCTGTCGTTATTTTTCAGTTCAACTGTCTCAATTTCATAGCCGGTTTCTTTCGTTACGCCAAGGACAAGGCCGCCTTTTTTCAGTTCGCGGATTTTATCGCCCCGCCACAGCAGTCCCGGCTCATGTCCGCAGTTGCAGTATGTTATGCTCGGCTCCTTTGTGTTGATAATCGCGTAGAAAAACGTAATAAACTCTCCGTCCCTGCATTCGTCGCAAGCGGAATTATTAAGCTTTCGAATAATTTCCACCATCGTATGTCTCTTGTGCCCGCCGTCAGCGTAAGCTCTTATCATACCTCTGAACGAGCTCATCGTAAGCGCAGCCGGAATACCTTTGCCGATTACATCCGCTATCGCAATAGCAAGATTGTCCGCGTCGAGTTTGATAAAATCATAAAGGTCTCCGCCAACTCCGAAGCACGGCTTGTATGACGCGGCGATTTCCAGTCCCGGCATTTTAGGCGCGGTCTCCGGTATCATTCTTCTTTGAATGATGCTGGCCAACCGGACCTGCTGGGCGACCTGCTCGCCCTGAATTGCTTTTGCATAATATTTGGCATTTGTAATAGCCACCGCGCACTGCGAAGCAACCGACCTTGCCAGCGCAATATCGTCTTCGGTAAACCCGCCAATTCTCGGCCTGTAAAGTCTCAGCACGCCGACCGAGGTATTCTTGAACTGCATCGCGACTGTAAGCTGACTTATAATGCCTTCTCTTTTTGATGCTTCTTTATATCTTACCCGCGAGTCGTCCCGCATATCGTCAATGATTACCGCCTCGCCGGCAAATGCCGCTTTTATAACAGGGTCGTCTTTCGTAACCGGCCCTTTATTCCTGTATTCATCGCTCAGCCCAAAAGTGCTGCGCATCTTCAGTTCACCGGTCTCATCGTCTAAAAGTCTTATCGAGCAGGCCGAAGCACTGGTTATCTCCACCGCCGCACGTGCGAGCTTGTCCAGAACCTCTCCGAGCGCAAAACCTCCGGCCACCAGTGTAGTAAGCTGGTAAATCTGCTCTTCACGTTTTGTTGGTATTCCTGGTATTTTCATAATTTTTTATAAGTTTTAATAATTTAATGCTATATTATACCTACTTTGTAATAATTTTAAATAGGTTAAGACTATATTATTTATGGCTTTATTTTTCCCCTAAGATTGGCAATTTTTGGGTGATTGCCAAAAGAGACGACTCGTATTATACTTATCATCAGGAAAAAAGCAATGGCAGATATCGCAAAACATATTTTTTTCAGCGGCCGCGTTCAGGGCGTCGGCTTCCGTTTCACCGCTCTTAACGTCGCCCGCCGTTACGGCCTGACCGGCTTTGTGCGAAATACCACCGACGGCAAAGTCGAACTGCTCCTCCAGGGCACCGAAGATGACATTAACGATTGCATCGAGGATTTGCAGCAGACCTTTTCCGCAAGAGATATCGAAATCCAACAGGCCCCCTTCGACTCTTCTTATGAAAATTTTGATATAACATTCTGATAGGATTAGTCTGTTATTTCTCTTCTTTGCTGCTTAAGCAGACTTTTTATTTTTTTCTGCTTTAATCTTTTTTCAACGGCTGTGCGGGTAGGTCTTGTCAGTCTTCTGGTTTTTTGTCTCCTCAGCACACTTTCAATAATATCCGTTAATTTCTCAACGGCAAAATCGCGATTGGCCTTTTGACTTCTAAATCTCTGACTTTCCACAATCAATCTATTGTCGTTTGTTAATCTATTAGCCAGTTTCCTTAGGATAATCTCTTTTTGCTCTGTGTTTAACGCCCCGCTGTTTTCAATATCAAAGCTAACGGCGACTTTTGTGTTGAGTTTGTTTACATTTTGCCCGCCGGGGCCAGAACTTCGGCTTGCCTTGAATATAAGCTCGGTTTGAGGTATTTGGATTTTATTATTAATTATCATTAGTCGATTATTTTCTCAGAATGCGCCCGGCAGGACTCGAACCTGCAACCTACGGATTCGAAGTCCGCAACTCTATCCAATTGAGCCACGGGCGCAAGTTACTCTTCGAATATATATATTACGTTAGATTTTACCAAAAATATAATTATCCGACTTTTTATCCGCCTTCCAGCTTTCAACGTTAAAGCCGTTCTTGTCCTTATCGGTTATCAACTCTGTCCCAGGCACAATCTTATCGAACATTTTCTTTAGCTGCTTATCGCACAAAGACCAATCGATATCGGCCGACAGCGGCGAAATCCCCGCCTCGCATTGAGGGTTATACCTGCCGGAGCAAAAATATTCAATCCTCGTTTCCCGGTCAAAAAAATTCCCGTGCGCAAAGCCCGGCGGAACCCAAATCCATTCATTATAATCGTCGCCGTCTGCCGTCGGCATATCATAGCAGATAATTTTCCCGAACGTGGGCGAGCCTTTGCGGATATCCATAACCATATCGACCATCCTGCCGGTCAGTGTCCGGATAAGTTTGCCCACATACGGATTCCATTGAAGGTGCAGTCCCCGCACAGTGCCCTTCTTCGAGCAGCTTTCATTGGCCTGAACAAACTCAACGCCGCGCATAAAACTCAACGCAGGATTCTCTTTAAAATCACTCTTTCGAAACGTCTCCGTGAAGTATCCTCTGTGGTCGCCGAACCTGCCGTAGCGTATCACCTTCACCGCCTCAATCGCCAGACTCTTAACTTCGATAATCTTCATTTGCCACCTTTAATTAAAAATAAAGTTTTTATCAATGGGCGGTACTGGATTCGAACCAGTGGCCTCACGGGTGTGATCCGTGCGCTCTAACCAGCTGAGCTAATCGCCCTTTTAACCCTTATATTAAACTGCTTTTATATGCTTTTTGCAAGCTTTTTAGCTCACCAGTTTTTTTAATTACAACACTTTTTTCTCTGTGTTCTCTGTGATCTCTGTGGCTATAATATCTCTGTGGCAAAATATGGAAAACGGCTCAAATAAAACTATGGCTTCGTATCCTATAATACTGTTAAAGATGTTTGCTTTCTTTTTGGCGATATCTGCGTCTATTTTTGTAATAGCAGGAAAGCTCGCTTACTGGCAGGGCTGGCTGTTTTGCGCAATATTCTTTATTTCACTTGTGATTGTATCGGTAAAATTTGCCTCAAAAATAGACCTTTTGCGGGAGCGTATAAAGCCCGGCCCCGGCGTCAAATGGTGGGACAAAATATTTTTTATCTTTCATATAATTTTTATTATGTCTCTTTTTGATATTTCGGTTTTTGACGGCGGTAAATTCCATTGGTCGCCACAACTGCCTGCTATTGTTTACATAGCTGCTTATATAATAATGATGCTTTCTTGTTATTTTGTTCTTTGGGCCATGTGGACTAATAATTTTTTCTCCAGCAAAGTTCGCATCCAAACCGACCGGGGCCAATATGTTGTGCAGGACGGTCCTTACAGCTTTGTCCGTCACCCCGGCTATTTGGGTATTATTTTATTTCTTCTTTGCTTACCACTTGTTTTCGGTTCGCTTTGGGGCCTGATTCCCGCCGGCTTAGATGTGATTGCTCTTATCACAAGAACATATCTCGAAGACAGGATGCTGCAAAAAGAACTGGCCGGCTATACCGATTACGCCAAAAAAGTGCGATATCGAATTATGCGAGGAATCTGGTGAAAAATATCATTCCGCCATTGGCGGATAATGAAATGTTTATATAATCGATATTGCCTGGTTGATTGCGTTTGCAATCCCGGCGATATCGGATGTGTCTGTTATGCAGAAATCATAACCTTTGTTTAATACCCCATTTGCTTCATTTGCTTTTAATCCCTCGGCGAGTGCAATTACTTTTGTGACCCCCAGTTCAGGATTCTTTCTGACATTACTACAGATGAGGTTTGCGTCGATATCTGAAGCCATCAGATTTATTAAAATCACATGCGGCTCAGTCTTTTGAGCGATAAGTCCGGCATCGAAACCGCTGTTGGCGATTTCAACTGTGAACGATGGATTTTTCTTCAGCGTTTCGGCAAGTGAATTTGCCGACTGCCAGTCGCTGTCGATTATCAGGATTCGAACTTTGTCATGTTCAAGCTCCTCGGTCGGCATATTATGAACTTTCATAAATCGGATAAGCTCAGTGGCCGGGATTCTCCTGTCTCTTCCGCCCGGTATCCGGTAGCCCTTCAACTGACCGGTATCGAACCATTTGGTGACCGTCCGTGGAGCGACCTTGCAAATCTGTGCGACCTGCCCTGTAGTCAGTATGTCTTTTCGTTTGTTGTTCATAAATATTCGTAAGTTTTTGGCCTATATGCTCTTTCGACCTAAAACTTGCCTAATTTAACAAGGGATTTATTTTCACTGTATAAAACGATACAAAAACACTCTTAAATTCACCTGCGTCCTATAAATTTCACCCCATTCGGTTATTTTTTTGCGGCTTTTTTCTTTTTACAGGCCGAATATTCTTCAAAATTATTAAAAATACAGCAAATTCCCTATTGACAACTCGGTCTTATTACTATATAGGAATTACTACTATTTTGTTCACAACTTAATAAAAATTGTCTATAAATTTGGTAGGATTATTGATTTGGCTGATTTAGAAACATTTTATAACTTGTGTATGCAGAAAGGGCTAAAAATAACGCCTCAGCGTATTGAAGTTTATAAAACGCTTGCAGCTTGCAGCGACCATCCATCTGTGGATGCAATTTATAAAAGGGTAAAGAAAGTTTTGCCTAATATTTCGTTTGATACGGTCAACAGAACTCTTAATACTTTTAATGATATTGGTGCGGCATTCGTAGTTGGCGGCGATAACGTTAAGCGTTTTGACGGCAATCTCGAAAAACATCACCATTTTAAGTGTGTAAAGTGCAGGAATATTATTGACTTTAAACATAATGAATTTGACAATGTCAAAGTACCCGAACATCTGGGGCAAATGTTCAAGGTCTTAAAGACAACTATTTTTGTCGAGGGGTTGTGCCGAACGTGTCTGGAAAAAGATAATAAACTCAAATAATACTTTTAATTTACGGAGGTAATACCATGAACTTAAAGGGAAGCCAGACAGAAAAGAATCTGCTTACGGCATTCGCGGGAGAATCACAAGCCCGCAACAGATATACATATTTCGCTTCGGCAGCAAAGAAAGAAGGCTACGAGCAGATATCGGCCATCTTTACCGAAACAGCTGACCAGGAAAAAGAACACGCAAAAAGAGAATTCAAATTTCTTCAGGGCGGGGAAGCTGAAATACAGGCATCATTTCCGGCAGGAGTAATCGGGACAACAGTTGAGAACTTAAAAGCAGCGGCAGCGGGCGAAAATTACGAAACGACAGAGATGTATCCCGGATTCGCGAAAACAGCCGAGAAAGAAGGTTTTACGGAAATCGCAAAGGTGTTTGCAAATATTGCGGTTGCAGAAAAACGGCATCGCGACAGATATCTTGCCCTGGCGGCAAATATAGAAAAGAACAGAGTTTTCAAACGTGAAAAACCTGTCAGATGGGTCTGTAGAAACTGCGGATATGTTCACGAAAGTAATGAAGCGCCGGAAATTTGTCCTGCGTGTGCACATCCTAAGCCATATTATGAATTAGAAGCGGTAAATTTCTAAAAAAGAATTGAGGTGCGGTATGGAAAGAAAAGGGATTGTGACAATGAAGGGCAAGCCAATTGTCCTTATCGGCAATGAAGTGAAGGTCGGCGATAAGGCGCCGGATTTTGAGGTTGTCGCAAAAAATTTATCGGTGGTAAAATTCTCATCCTTCGCACGCAAGATATGCATCATATCTTGCGTGCCTTCTCTTGATACAAGCGTCTGCGATATAATGACCAGAAAATTCAATGAAGAAGCGGTAAAACTCGGCGACGACGTCGTAGTGCTGGCAATAAGTATGGACCTGCCTTTCGGGCAAAACAGGTGGTGTATCGCCGCTGATGTAAAAAATGTTAATATCTTCAGCGACCACAGGACGGCGTCATTCGGCCAGGCTTATGGGGTACTGATAAAAGACCTGCGGCTTCTGGCAAGAGGGGTTTTCCTTGTTGACAAAAAAGGAATCGTACGTTACGCCAATATAGTACCGGAAATATCTCACGAGCCGGACTACGACGCAGTGCTTAAAGAAGTTAAGAAGCTTTTGTGATTTCCGATTTATACCGCATGGAGGTTCGATATGCGACAGGTAAGACCTAACATACTTGAAGTTGGCGCGATTGACTGGGACAGAAAACTGTTCGATGAGCTTATTCCTTTGCCGGATGGCACAAGTTACAATGCCTATATCGTAAAGGGCAGTGAAAAAATCGCCTTGATTGACACAGTTGACCCTCCAAAAATTGAAACGCTTATAACAAATATTGTCGAGTCCGGCATAAAAAAAATCGATTACCTGATAAGCCATCACGCAGAGCAGGACCACTCAGGCTCAATTCCGAACGTGCTGGAAATTTATCCGGATGCAAAGGTCGTTACAAATGAAAAATGCAAAAATATGCTTATCGACCTTATGGGAATCAGCAAAGATAAGTTTATAACAATTGAAGATGGTCAGGAACTATCTTTAGGCGATAAAACCCTTAAATTCATTTTTACGCCCTGGGTGCATTGGCCGGAAACATTCTCAACATACCTTGTGGAAGATAAAATACTATTCTCGTGCGACTTTTTCGGCTCACATCTCGCCTCAAGCGATTTGTTTGTTATCGACCAGGCAAAAGTTTATGAGAGCGCAAAGCGGTATTACGCGGAAATAATGATGCCGTTCAGGGGGCCAATTGTAAAAAATCTTGAAAAAATAAAAGACCTTGATATTGCGATAATCGCGCCAAGTCATGGGCAGTTATATGACGAGCCGAAGTTTATCATTGACGCATATAAAAAATGGATTAGCGATGAAGTAGAAAATAAAGTTATCGTCGCTTACGTTTCAATGCACGGCAGCACAAAAAAGATGGTTGAATATCTTGTTGACGCTCTTATCAAAAGAAACATCGGCGTAAAACAGTTCAACCTTATTGGAGTCGATATCGGTAAACTTGCGATAGAGATGGTCGATGCTGCCGGGATAGTCCTGGCAAGTCCGACCGTTCTTTCCGGAGCTCATCCGGCGGCGGCACAGGCGGCATTTCTTGTAAACGCGCTGAGACCGAAAACAAAATACCTTGCCGTTATAGGTTCGTTCGGATGGGGAGGCAGAATGGTCGAGCAATTGAAAGGACTGCTTGCCAACAGCAGTGCGGAAATACTCGAGCCTATAATCGCCAAGGGCGAGCCGAAAAGCGAAGATTTTCAGAAACTCGATAAACTGGCAGAAGAGATAGCAAAGAGACATAAAAAATAATGAAAGGTGCGAAATATGGCAAAGAAACTTGAAATTTACAAGTGTATGGCGTGCGGAAATATTGTTGAGGTTACCCACGGCGGCGACGGCGAGCTTGTCTGCTGCGGCCAGTCTATGAAACTTTTTGTGGAAAACACAACCGACGGGGCAAAGGAAAAACATGTGCCGGTAATAGAGAAAATCGCCGGCGGATATAAAGTCAAGGTTGGTTCAGTCGCTCATCCGATGGAAGAAAAACATTACATAGAATGGATTGAGCTTATTGCAGATGAAAGAGCTTACAGACAATTCCTTGCGCCGGGCCAAAAGCCTGAAGCGGTTTTTATGATTGACGCAGTCAGTGTAAGTGCCAGAGAATACTGCAATATTCACGGACTTTGGAAAGCGTAAAACAGGCGAGAATATGGATACAGGCAAAATAGATTTAGAGGCTCTGTTTCAGCTTAACTATGGAATGTATATAGTAAGTTCCATTAAGGCCGACGCCGTCAATGGCTGCACCGCAAACGCAGTTTTTCAGATTACACCTGAGCCGCCTATAATCGCCGCAAGTATCAGCAAGGAAAATCTCACACATGAATTTATAAGCGGCAGCAAGCTCTTCGCCGTCTCTGTTCTTGCTGAAGACGCACCGCTGAAACTTATCGGAATGTTTGGTTTTCGGTCAGGCAGAGATTTAGATAAATTCAAACAGACAACCTTTAAAAAAGGCGCAACAGGCTGTCCGATTGTCCTTGAAAATACTACCGGCTGCGTTGAAGCAGAGGTGATAAATACTATCGATGCCGGAAGTCATACGCTGTTTATAGGTAAAGTCGTCGCCTGCGAGCAATTCCATAACGGCAAAATCGCGATGACTTACAATTACTACCGTGACGTAAAGGGCGGAAGAACGCCAAGAACAGCGGCAACTTATCAGAAAAAATCGTCAGAGCTAAATTAACAGAAAACAGTAATTCCAAAAAGGAGATAAAACTATGAAAAAGTATAAATGCCTTATGTGTGGTTATATCTATGATCCTGCAAAGGGAGATCCGGAAAACGGCGTTGAGCCGGGAACTGCGTTCGAAGATATTCCGGATACCTGGGTATGTCCGGAATGCGGCGCATCAAAGGATGAATTCGAGCCGATAGATTAAAAGAATTAATATGGCAAAAATCAGTCCATCGGCTGTATGCCAGCAAATGCTTTGCGTTGAGTCGCCTGCGCCGCCTTGCGTGTTTATTGTTTTCGGCGCTTCCGGCGATTTAACAAAAAGAAAACTCATTCCGGCCCTTGCCAATCTCTTTAAAAGAGGATTGCTGGATAATGGATTTTTATTTCTCGGCTGCGGCAGAAAAAAACTAAGTAATGAAGATTTGAGAAAAATCGCTGCCGAGGCAACAAAAGATTTTCTCGCTGAATCTGAAAAGTTTTTAAGCAGCTTTTTCTATGTCAGCGGCGATTACGACGATAAAAATTTATATAACGAAATACAAAATACCCTGGTCGAACTCGACAAAAAATATGGTAAAAACTTCGGCAGGATTTTTTATCTCGCTTTGCCGCCGGCGATGTATCCGGATGTAGTAGAAAATCTGGGACAGGCAGGTCTTAATAAAAATGAAGAAAGTTTCGCCAGGTTGGTTGTTGAGAAGCCTTTTGGAAAAGATTTAGCCAGCGCCACAGAACTTAATGATTGTATAAGTAAATGGTTCTCAGAGAAGCAACTTTACAGAATAGACCATTACCTCGGCAAAGAAACCGTTCAGAATATAATGATGTTTCGTTTTGCCAACTCGATTTTTGAGCCGATATGGAATCGCAATTATATCGACCATATTCAGATAACAATTGCAGAATCCATCGGCATCGAATCTCGCGGCAGTTATTACGATAAGAGCGGCGCTCTTCGTGATATGTTCGTCAATCATATGCTCAGTATGCTTTCACTTGTCGCGATGGAACCGCCGCCATCATTCGACGCAGAGCATATCCGTGATGAAAAGATAAAACTTCTGCGGAGTATTCGGCCATTCAGCCTTGACCCATGCAACGAAGATATTGTAAGAGGACAGTATGCCCAGGGTATTGCTGATGGAAAAAACATCCCGGCTTACCGGCAGGAAGCCGATGTAGACAAAAATTCAAAAACTGAAACATACATTGCCACCAGACTTTTCGTGGATAACTGGAGATGGCAGTCCGTGCCTTTTTATCTGCGAACAGGTAAGAGACTAGCCCAGCGTGTTACGGAAATAGCGGTAATCTTTAAAAAGGTGCCGCACCTGATGTTTGCCTCGGCGGGAATAGAAGATTTGCCGGCAAATGTCCTTGTGCTTAAAATTCAGCCAAAAGAAGGTATAAATTTATCGTTCGAGGCCAAGAGGCCGGGAGCGAAAATGTGTATCGGAACACTTGAAATGGAT
The DNA here is from genome assembly GCA_003142595.1 of Phycisphaerales bacterium. Lineage (GTDB taxonomy): Bacteria > Planctomycetota > Phycisphaerae > Sedimentisphaerales > UBA12454 > UBA12454. Next base: position 378,940 of record PLMU01000003.1, on the reverse strand, counting down.
TTTAATTACACCGAGGTGTTCGGCGCAGAACTGCCGGATGCATACCAAAGACTTCTGCTGGATTGCACGACAGGCGACCAGACCCTGTTTACAAGGATTGACGATGTAAAACTGGCCTGGGGACTTATTGATAATGTTCTTAAAAACTGGCAGCAAAATGACGCGGAACCTTATTTTTATCCGGCAGGAGGCGAGAGTTTTTCACAGGCAGACGCTCTTATTCAAAAAGACGGCAGGAATTGGCGAAAAATTTCAGAAACGTAAGGAAAATAGAATGCTCAACGACGGCGAAAAAGGTGTCATCATTCAGAGAGATAAAAAAACTTACGCGGTTGCTCCGCATATTCCCTGTGGCGTTGTCAGTCCGCAAACTTTACGGAAAATTGCCGATGTCGCGGAAAAATATAACGCCGCGGCTCTTAAAATGACCAGCGCAGAAAGAATCGCAATCGTCGGACTTGATGAAAAAGACATAGACAGCGTCTGGAAAGATTTGCAGATGAGTCCCGGTTTTGCAATCGGGCTTTGCGTAAGAAGCGTCAAGGCCTGTCCCGGCACAACGTTTTGCAAACGGGGAATGCAGGATAGTCTCGGCATCGGTCTTGAACTTGACAAAAAATATCACGGCCTTGAAACGCCGGGTAAATTAAAAATCGGAGTAAGCGGCTGTCCGAACCAGTGCGCAGAAACCTGCATCAAAGATATTGGTCTTGTCGGAGCAAAAAACGGCTGGAGACTGCTGATTGGCGGAAACGGCGGCGGAAAAGCAAGACTGGCTCAGGAAATCGCAAAAGATTTAACCAAAGAACAAGCTTTTGATATGATTGAAAAAATCATAACTTATTATAAGGCAAGTGCTAAGGCGCATCAGCGAATCGGGGCTTTAATCGAAAAAATGGGGCTTGAAGAGTTCAAAAAAGCCGCAAATATCCAATAATTAAAAAAATTATTAAAAACATATTGACATTTCCTCTAAGTAGGACTAATATAGTCCTATATGGATGTCATAAGAAGAAATACCGATTACGCATTAAGGCTCGTTGTTGGGCTTGTAGAAAATTACGGTAAAGCACCTGTTTCAGCAAGGCAGCTTGCCAAAAATCAGGATGTTTCTTACGAGTTGGCTTGTAAACTCCTTCAGAAACTTTCATCGGCGAAGCTGGTCAAAAGCAGTATGGGAGCTGCGGGCGGTTTTGAGCTTGCTAAAAGGCCTGAAAAAATCAGTCTCTATCAGGTTATTGAAGCCGTTCAAGGCAGTATCTGCCTCAACCGCTGTGTGCCGGACACCAAAAGCTGTCCCAGACGATGCGGGTGCAGAATAAATAAAAACCTTGTTGAACTGCAAAGATATATCGAAGACTATATGAAAAATATAATGCTGAGCGAATTACTGAAAAGAAATACTTGAAAGGAAAAATTATGTTTTGCTATCAGTGTGAACAGACGGCCGGCGGACAAGGCTGTACAAAAATCGGAGTTTGCGGCAAAGACCCGGACATTCAAAGTCTTCAGGATATGCTTGTCTTCGGTCTTAAAGGAATAGCCGCTTACGCATATCACGCAAAAGAACTCGGCAAAAGCGACCCCGAAGTTGACGGCTTTATGCACGAGGCTCTTTTTGCCACTTTGACGAATGTTGATTTTGACTTACAAAGATATATCGACCTTGTGCTCAAGGCAGGTCAGATGAATTTAAAAACAATGGAGATGCTTAACAACGCTCACGTTGAAAGATTCGGTGCGCCGAAACCGGCACAGGTCTTTGCGGGAACAAAAGTCGGGCCGGGCATCGTGGTTACCGGTCACGATTTGCTCGACCTGCATGAACTTTTGAAACAAACAGAGGGAAAGGGCATAAATATTTATACTCACGGCGAAATGCTGCCGGCACACGGCTATCCGGAGCTGAGAAAATTCAAACACCTCGTCGGCCATTACGGCACGGCGTGGCAGAACCAGCGGACAGAATTTGACGAATTTCCCGGCGCAATTCTCGTAACGACTAATTGTGTTATGATTCCAAAGGACAGCTACAAAGACAGAATATTTACCTGCGGCATAGCAGGCGTAGCCGGTGCTGAACATATTAAAGGACGCGACTTCAGCAAGGTAATTCAAAAAGCTTTGAAGTCGGCTCCGCTAAAAGAAAATAAAGCAGGAACGTTAAGCACAGGTTTTCACTATACCGCCGTGCTCGGACTTGCCGACAAAATTATCGCCGCGGTAAAGGCAGGCAAAATAAAACGGTTCTTCTTCATAGGCGGCTGCGATGGGGCAAAGCCGGGAAGAAATTACTACACTCAAATCGCGGAACTTGTGCCAAAGGACTGCGTGATATTAACTGCGGCCTGCGGAAAATACAGGTTTAACTATAATGATTTTGGAACAATTGATGGAATACCAAGACTCCTCGATACAGGCCAGTGCAACGACTGCTACTCTGCGGTAAAGATTGCATTAGCTCTCGCCGAGGCGTTTAAATGCAGCGTAAATGATTTACCGTTGTCTTTTGTGGTTTCGTGGTACGAGCAAAAGGCTGTTGCAATACTTCTTACGCTGCTTTACCTGGGGGTAAAAAATATCCGGCTCGGGCCTTCTCTGCCGGCGTTTGTAAGTCCAAATGTTCTTAATTTCCTTGTGGAAAAATATAACATAAAGCCGATTGGCGACCCGCAAAAAGATATGGCTGAAATGCTCGGATAAAAAAGGATAATTATGAAAAAGACAAAGAAAAATACTGTTCTGAAGGCTTGCGTTGCAAAGACAGTTAATCTGGCGGAACTGATTGAATATTCTCCCGATTCGGTTGTCAGCAAAACGATAATCGATAAATCTGTCGGGACTGTAACGCTTTTCGCTTTCGACACAGGTCAGGGTTTGAGTGAACATCAGGCTCCTTACGATGCATTTGTTCAGATTGTCGAAGGTTCGGCAGTTTTGACTATCGGCGGCAAAAAGGTAAAAGCAAAAGCCGGCGAAATTGTGATTATGCCCGCTAATGTGCCTCATGCTGTGCAGGCAAAAGAGAAATTTAAAATGCTTTTGATTATGATAAGGGCGTAAAATGACCGTCAGAAACATCGTAAAAATCGATGAAGATAAATGCAACGGCTGCGGCAAATGCGTCAGCGCCTGCGCCGAAGGCGCGATAAAACTTATCAATGGCAAAGCAAAACTGATAAGCGAAACATACTGCGATGGGCTGGGCGCGTGCCTGGGCCATTGCCCGCAGGATGCGATAACAGTCGAGCAAAGAGAATGCGATGATTTTAACGAGCAGGCGGCAAAAAAACATCTTGAAAGCCAAAAGAAACCTTCGCCGCCGGGGGGGTTTGTTTGTCCGAGTATGCAGGCTAAACAGTTCGCTAAAAAAGATTTGACAAAAGGCGATGTCTGTTCGCAATTGAGCCATTGGCCGATTCAGCTTAAACTTGTTTCGACAAACGCTCCATTTTTAAAGGATACAGATTTGCTTCTGGCAGCCGATTGCGTTCCGTTCGCGATGGGTGATTTTCACAGCAAACTGCTCAAGGGGCGCAGTCTCATAATTGCCTGTCCCAAGCTGGATGACAATGAATTATATGTCGACAAACTCAGCGAAATGTTTAAGATTAATAATCTTAAAAGTGTTACGGTGGTGCATATGGAAGTGCCCTGCTGCTTCGGCTTGACGAAGATTGTTCAGCAGGCAATCACAAACAGCGGAAAACCATTAAAATTTGAAGATATAACAATCAGCCTTGACGGACAGATTAAAAGCAGGGAATTTATCGAAGGATAATGGTAATGACTGATTTTTTGAAATCAATGCTGATGGAGTTTTGGGCAACGGTAGGACAGATGAGCCCATATCTGCTGTTCGGTTTTGCGGTCGCCGGAGCACTGAAAGTTTTGATTCCGACAAGTCTTGTGCAAAAGCATCTTGGCGGAAAAGGTATCTGGCCGATAATCAAGTCTTCGCTTTTCGGCGTGCCTCTACCTTTGTGCAGTTGTGGAGTTATACCTGTAGCAATGTCGCTGCGCAAACGAGGCGCAACCAAAGGCGCTACCGTGGCGTTCCTTTTAAGCACGCCTCAGACGGGCGTTGACAGTATTTTTGTAACATACAGCCTTTTAGGTCCGGTTTTTATGATTGCCAGACCTCTCATCGCTTTAATTACCGGCGTTGTTGGCGGAGTTGGTGTAGATTTATTCGACAACAAACCTTCCGAAGCTCCGCCGGTTGAAGAAGATGAAGAATTGGATTCAAATAAAAATATTTTCAAATTAGGTTTTAGACATGCATTTTTAGTTTTGCCGCGGGATATAGGCGTCGCGATGTTAATAGGTTTGGTAATTGCAGCGATTATTTCTGTCGCTGTGCCGGATGATTTTTTTGCGAATAAAATCGGCACCGGAATCGGCGCAATGATTATTATGATGCTGGTCGGCATACCGCTTTATGTCTGCGCAACGGCTTCTGTGCCTATCGCTGCGGCTCTAATCGCAAAAGGCCTGACGCCCGGTGCGGCGCTTGTATTTTTAATGACAGGCCCTGCTTCAAATGCCGCGTCTATTGCTATAATCTGGAAAGTAATGGGCAACAGGACAGCGATTATTTATTTACTTACCGTCGCGGTTTGTGCGTTGACCTTCGGTCTGCTTCTCGATGCGATGTTTAAAAATTTAGGCAGTGAAATTCACGGTCATTTTCATCAGATGGGCACAACTCCTCTCGAACATATCAGCGCAGTAGTTTTGCTCGCTGTTTTATTGTGGGGAATTTATAAAAAATATCACAAATAATTTTTAAATCAAAATTTTATCCATCATTCGCGGAAAAGCAATGCACTGGCGGATATGTTTTTCGCCGGTGAGCCAGGCGATGGTTCTTTCAACGCCTAATCCAAAACCGCCGTGCGGAACAGAACCGTATCTTCGCAAATCAAGATACCATTGATAATTTTCAAGTTTATATCCTTCTTCGTTTATCCGCGCGAGCAGTTTTTCATAAATATCTTCCCTGACTGAGCCGCCGATGATTTCGCCAAAGCCCGCCGGGGCGAGCATATCGAAATTTTGCACGACCTTCGGATTTTCAGGGTCCTGTTTCATATAAAAAGCTTTTGCATCTCTTGGGTAGTGCGTTACAAAGACGGGTTTATCGTACATAAGAGAAATTATCGTCTCGTCGCTGCCGCCCAAGTCCCCGCCCCATTTGAATTCGGAGGCTAATTTGGCGTGCTTAGGATTATTTTCAATTTTTGTCTCTATTTCCGCTAAATCGCTGCGAAGGTCGATTAATTCCGCCGTGATTTTATCCTGCCGCCATTGTTTTATCTGCCCTTTTGTTTCAATTTCGAGTGCGGCAATTTTATTTTCAATTTCCTGTTTTAATTTTTTGAATTCGTCCAGTTGCGCTGCAAGAAAATCCTGAGTTTTTTGGCTCGTAAGGATTTCAGAGGCCTGCGTATAAGTCAAACGATAAAAAGGCGGAGTAATTTTCTTCAATGATTCGATATCGGCGCCTAATGTTTTTAATTCCTCTTCATTTTTTTCAAGAACTTGTTTTACAATAAAGGAAACGAAATTTTCCGCTATTTCCAAAAGGTCGGGCAAAGTAACAAACGCCACTTCCGGCTCAACCATCCAGAATTCTGTCAAGTGTCTTCTGGTTTTGCTTTTTTCGGCTCTGAATGTCGGGCCGAAACAATAAACCTTGCCGAAACTCAATGCTGCGCATTCAAGATGTAATTGTCCGGTCTGGGTCAGAAAAGCAGGCATCTCAAAATAATCGACATTAAACAGACTTCCCGCCTCTTCGCCGACAATGCCTGTCAGAATCGGCGTATCAACAAGAGTGAATCCGTTATCGTTGAAAAATTGCCTTATGGCGTTGACAACGGTATGACGTATTTTGCCGATGCCCCATTGTCTTTGCGAACGAAGATGTAAATGACGGTTCTTAAGCAGAAAATCTATGCCGTGCGCCTTCGGCGTAATCGGATAATCCTGTGTAGGACAGAAAATTTTCGCGTCAGTAACGGCAATTTCATAGCCGCCGACGCTTCTGCCATCGGCTCGCACTGCGCCGGTCAGAGTAAGGGAAGATTCCATACCAAGATGCGACAGCTGGCGGAATAATTCTTCCGGAACAGTGGTTTTTTCAATAATGCACTGGCACAGTCCGCTTCCATCGCGGACAACAAGAAATATCACCTTGCCGCCGGGCCTTGAATGATAAACCCAGCCGCCGATTGTTACAGTTTTACCAACATTGTCTTTCAGACTGCATATTCTTGTAAGGTCATTAAGCATTTTAAACCTTTACTTTAAATACAATCTTAATTACATCTTCAGGCTCATTCATCTGACAGCCCGGCATATGTGCATCGCTGGGACAGAAAATTGCAAAATAACCTTTTGTCATATTCAGAAATGTCATATTCTTTTCAGCCTGGAAAAATTCCACTTCCTTTTCGGGGTCATATTCAACGGCCTGTTTGAGACTATTTGCGGGAGCATAACCGATTCGCTCTTTGCCATTGACCAAAAATTGAATATCTATATATTTTCTATGCGCCTCAATTTTATTTGCCGACGGTTTGGTTTTATACCGCTGAACGATATAAAACAATTTATCGCCATCAACCTCGTATTTGCCGTCCTGCAATTTTTCAAAATCTGTTTGAGCGGCAATTTGCAGCGCCCTGGCAATCAGCGGCGACATTTTTTCATAATGCTTATAATTTTTAATTATATCCAGTATCACTTTATTGTCCCGCCGGTTTGCCGGGCACAATAATTCCCGCAATGATATAAGTCGCCAGCAGTGGCAATATCGCAGTAACAAGGCAAATAAAAACTAATGCAAGCCTGATAAGTGTCGAGTCAATTCCGGTCATTTCACTTATTCCGCCGCAAACACCAAATATTTTCTTATCGCTTTTAGATAAATAAAGTTTTTTCATTTGCACATCCTCGCTTATATATCAAGTTTTTCGCGCAGATATTGTTTTACCTGCGACATATTTATTCTTTCCTGTTTCATACTATCTCGCTCGCGCACTGTTACTGTCTGGTCTTCTTTAGTTTGGCCGTCAATGGTGATGCAGAACGGAGTCCCAGCTTCATCCTGCCTGCGGTAACGTCTGCCGACAGCGGACTTTTCGTCGTAGAAGCAGTTAAAATATTTTCTTATGTCGTCATAAATATTTCTGGCGATTTCAGGCATTCCGTCTTTCTTTACAAGCGGAAAAACGGCAGCCTTTACCGGCGCGATAGCAGGATGGAAACGAAGCAGGCCGCGTTTTTCGCCATTGACTTCATCTTCATCGTAAGCGTCAACTAAAAACGCAAGACAGCTTCTGTCAATTCCGGCGCTTGGCTCAATTACATAAGGAATAAACCGCTGCTTTGCTTCCTCATCGAAGTAACTCAGCGGCCCTTTCTGATAATCTTCAGATTCGCTGTTGAGGTCGATTTTCGACAGGTCGCCTTTCTTTTCATACCAGGCGTTGAGAGTTCTCATTCCTCGCTGGTGCTGGCGAAGGTCGAAATCGGTTCTGTTGGCAATACCTTCAAGCTCCTGCCAGTCGCCCGAGCCGAACGGAAATTTATATTCGACATCGACGCAGGCCTTGGCATAATGAGCAAGCTCGTCTTTTTCGTGCGGCCGAAGTCTCAAGTTTTCTTTCTTTATCCCTAAATCGGTGTACCATTTGAATCTTGCTTCTTTCCAATGCTCGAACCACTTTTCATCTGTTCCCGGTGCGCAGAAAAATTCGATTTCCGCCTGTTCGAATTCTCTTGTTCGGAAGATAAACGCCTTTGTTGTAACTTCATTTCGGAAACTTTTCCCGATTTGAGCGATACCGAACGGAATTTTTACTCTTGTCGTATCAAGCACATTTCTGAAATTCACAAAAATTCCCTGTGCTGTTTCAGGACGAAGGAATATCGTCATTGAATCATCGACATTAGCGCCCATTTGCGTCTCGAACATTAACCTAAACGGCATCGGCTCGGTGAACTGGCCAACTGCGCCGCATGCAGGACAAACTTTACCAGCAAGACCGTCAGCAGTTTTATTTTCGGCACTGGCTAAGTGGTCAACTCTGCTGCGGACATTGCATTTTTTGCAGACGGTTACAATATCCGCAAATTTATCAGCGTGGCCGGATGCTTTCCAGACTAATGGGTGCATAAAAATGCTGCAATCCAGTCCGACAATGTCGTCACGCATCTGCACGGTACTTTTCCACCAGGCATTGCGAACATTGCGTTTCAATTCCGAACCTAAAGGGCCGTAATCGTAGCAGCTTGCCAGTCCGCCGTAGATTTCGCTGGATTGAAATATAAAACCTCGCCTTTTGCAAAGCGATACGATGTCTTCGAGTTTGGTTAATTTTGCCATAATGCCTTTCTTTTGTAAAACAGCATATTATATTGCCAACCCGCCCCAATTACAAGGCCGATACAAAAGGATTTTACTTGTTTTCCGCCCGGCCGTATGTAAAATGAGACAAAAGTTAATATGATATTAAGTGACAGGGGAGCCCCATAAATCGGGGCTGAGAGGCCGGAACGCCGGCGACCCTTTGAACCTTTAGCAGCGGTAATTCCTGCAAGGGAGGCACAAGAAATAAAATCTTGACGCAGTCCTTTTCGCAGGCTGCGTTTTTTATTGGTATATATATGGCAAAATTAAGCTATGAACAATTCGAAGAAATGCTCATCGAACGACATGGCAAGTCTGTTCATAAAAAATTAAAGGCCGCAACAATCGGCATTGCCGGCCTGGGCGGACTGGGCTCGAATGTCGCAGTTTCTTTGGCGCGTATCGGCGTCGGCAAACTTATAATTGCCGATTTCGATGTTGTTGAACCGAGCAATCTTAACCGCCAGCAATATTTTGTTGAACAGCTTGGAACAAGTAAAGTCGCGGCTTTGACTGAGAATCTAAAGCGTATTAATCCGTATATCAAAATTGACGGCTGTCCAGTAAAATTAACTCCTGATAATATCCAGAAAACCTTTAGCGGCTGCCGGATCATCGCCGAGTGTTTCGACAAGGCTCAGCAGAAACAAATGCTTGTCGAAACCGTGCTGAATACGATGAATGATGTAATAATTGTCGCAGTCAGCGGTCTTGGCGGCTACGGCAGAAGCAATGAAATAAATACTCGCAAAATTTCCGACAGATTGATTCTTATTGGCGATAGCAACAGCGGCATAGAAGCGGGCTTTAGCCTGATGGCGCCACGAGTGGCGATCGCCGCCGGTCATCAGGCAAACGCGATTGTCGAATTAATAATTGAAAGTTAATATTATGGCAGTATTAAAAATTAACGGCGAAGACAAAATATTTGAAAATTCCGTTCCCTCAACATTGAAAAATCTTCTTGAATTGCTGAAAGTGGACCAGACAACTGTGGTCGCGGAAGTAAACGGCCAAATTATTCCTCGCGGAAATTTTCAAAATACTGTTTTGCGAGATGGGCACAAAATCGAACTTATCAGATTTGTCGGCGGCGGATGATATGAAAGATAAACTTATTATAGCAGGCAAAGAATTCAGCAGCAGGCTGTTTATCGGCACAGGAAAATACGCATCGAACAAGATTATGGCCGACTCTATCGAAGCGTCGGGGACTCAAATGGTAACGGTCGCTCTTCGACGTGTCGATATCCAAAATCCGCAGGATAATATGCTGGCCGCAATCGACAGGAAAAAATATCTGCTCCTGCCGAACACTTCCGGCGCAAGAAACGCCGATGAAGCTGTCAGATTGGCAAGACTTGCCCGCGCAGCGACAGAAATAAACTGGCTCAAACTCGAAGTTACGCCAGACCCATATTATTTGCTTCCCGACCCGGTCGAAACTTTAAAGGCTGCCGAAATTCTCGTAAAGGAAGGTTTCATCGTTCTGCCTTATATAAACGCCGACCCTGTTCTGGCAAAAAAACTTCAGGATATCGGCACCGCGACAGTTATGCCGCTGGCTTCGCCAATCGGTTCAAATCAGGGTTTAAAAACAAAAGCGGCGATTGAAATAATAATCGCCCAGGCAACAGTTCCGGTTGTCGTTGACGCGGGATTGGGTATGCCTTCGCACGCAGCCGAGGCAATGGAAATGGGCGCCGACGCCGTTTTGATTAATACCGCTATCGCTACAGCAGGCAACCCTGTAAAAATGGCCGAGGCTTTCAAAAAAGCCGTCCAGGCCGGCAGAGAAGCCTTTGAAGCAGGCTCTTCGGGAGTCAAAAACCAGGCCGATGCTTCAAGTCCTCTTACCGGATTCTTAAGAGACTAACGATGGACCTTCAAAAAGCCATATACGATGACACAGGATACAGCGTTGAAAGACTTGCCGCCCTGCTTTCGCCCGAAGCGCAAAAATATCTTGAACCAATGGCGCAAAAAGCCAGACAGATTACACGTCAGCGATTTGGAAATACAATTCAGCTTTACGCCCCGCTGTACGTCTCGAATTTTTGTGTCAATAGTTGTCCATACTGCGCTTTTAACAGGCAGAGCGATTTGCCGCGAAAAAGACTGACTATCGAGCAGGCCTGCAAAGAAGCCGACATACTGGCAGATGACGGTTTCAGGCATATATTGATTGTCAGCGGAGAAGATACGAAATTTGTAAGTATTCCTTATCTTGCCGAGCTTTCGCAAAAACTACGTGAAAAATTCAGTTCTATTTCCATCGAAATTTATCCTGCTTCAACGGAAGATTACGAAAAACTTTTCACCGCGGGAATCGACAGCATTGCGATTTATCAGGAAACCTATGACCGCAGCGATTACGCCAAATTTCACAAAACCGGCCCAAAGGCCGACTATGACTGGCGCCTCGAAACTCTCCAGCGCGCGGCGCAAGCCGGCTTCAGAAGTCTCGGCCTTGGCTTTTTAATCGGCCTAAGCGACTGGCACGCTCAAATGCAGGCTTTAGCTCAGCATGCCGATTACCTTATGAAAAAATACTGGCAGGCAAAAGTTTCTTTTTCTTTTCCAAGACTTCGCCCTGCAGAAAATGTTGATGAAAAACTTTTTAAGTATATGATTAGCGATACCCAGCTTGTTCAAATGATGGTTTCGCTGAGGTTATGTTTTCCCGATTCGGAAATCGTACTTTCAACTCGCGAAAAACCGAATTTCAGGGATAATATGGCTCAGATTTGCGTAACAAGAATGAGTGCCGGCAGCCGAACGAATCCCGGCGGTTACGCTCAAAAGGATGAATCGCTGAGTCAATTTGAAATCGCCGACGACAGGACTCCTGACCAGGTTGCCGAGATGCTGAAATCAAAAAACCTCCAAGCTGTTTGGAAAGATTGGGACAAGGCTTTTATAAAATGAAAGACTGATGGAACAGTGGACAATTAAAAAACTGCTTGACTGGATGGTCGGTCATTTCACCGAAAAGAAAATCGATTCGCCAAGACTTACTGCTGAGCTTCTTTTGTCTTTTGTATTGAATATGCAGCGAATCGAACTTTATATGCACTTCGACAAGGAAGTTGACAAACCGCAGCTCGATAAACTCCGCGACCTCGTAAAACGCTGCATTCAGCACGAACCCGTCCAATATTTAACCAGCAGAACCGAATTTTATTCTATTTCGCTCAAAGTTGCCGCTGACTGCCTGATACCCAGACCTGAAACGGAATTGCTCGTCGAAAGAGCGATTGAATTTCTCCGCGGCAGGACAGGCACACAATACGTTTGCGATTTATGCACCGGCTGCGGCTGCATCGCAGTAGCTATTGGAAAAAATTATCCCGACGCAAAAATCATAGCCACCGATATCAGTGAACAGGCATTAAACATTGCCGCTGAAAATATTAAAAAATATCAGCTTGACCAGAAAATCGAACTTCTGCAGGGTAATCTCTTTGAACCCCTGATAAGCCAGCTCGATGTTAAAGAATTTGATTTGATTGTCTGCAATCCTCCTTATGTCAGCGGCGCTGAATATGAAAAACTCGATGCCAAGGTAAGAAACTACGAACCCAAACTCGCTCTCGATGGCGGCGCCGATGGCTTGGACATCTATCGTAAAATCGCAGCTGAAATTGGCAGTCATTTGAAAAAAGACGGTGCGCTTATGCTTGAAATCGGATATTTGCAGGGCCAGCAGGTTAAAGGGCTTCTTGAGGATAGCAAATGTTTTGGTCCTATAAAAATCGAGAAAGACCACAGCAGCAACGATAGAATAGTTACCGCAATCAGGGCATAATCGGCCCTGTTTCAATATATTGTCGCAGATGGCTTTAAGGCATTCCTTTATTATTGACAAAAGATATAAGTTGTTTTACCATAACAAACTCAAAATAAAGCACTAACGGAGGTTTTTTGCCTTTTATGGCAGAGACAGTTACAACTGAAAATAATGGCGATTTAAGCAAGGCTGCTCCTTTCTTCAGCAGAGCCGAAGAAGTTGCCGCCACCGATAACTTCGATTATGCGATTGATTTGTATATCGAAGGTCTCAAGCGTGCGCCGGATGCGGTGGAGCAGGGACACAAGCCGCTTCGATATAACGCGATGGTCAGGCAGGGAAAAGGCGGCAAAAAACCTTCTATGTTTGAAAAAATGAGGCTTTCCCGCGGCAAAACTCCGCTTGAAAATATGCTCAACGCCGAGCACCTGCTGGCCAAGGACCCTGAAAATCTGAATTACGCGGAACAATTGCTCAACACCGCCCTTGCGGGAGGATTCAAAAAAACCGCTCTGTGGATTGCCGATTTGATTTACGAGGCGAACAGGTCTGCTGAAAAACCCAGTCTCCAGACATTTCTATCTTTGAAAAATGCCTATATAACTATGGAAGAATACGCTAAAGCTGTAAATGCCTGCGGACATGCCGGCAAATTAAAACCCGAAGACGGCGTGCTGGCAAGCGAATTGAAGGACCTCTCGGCAAAACTTACAATGCAGAAAGGAAAATACGACCAGCAAGGCGATTTCAGAGACTCCATTGATGGCAGAGAATCTCAGGAAAAACATCAGGCGCAGCAGGCGGTTATAAAGAGTATAGATTTCAGAGAGCAGGCTGTCATTGATGCAAAACAAATATATCAGGCAGATAAAACTTCCCTTAACATATTAAAACTGGCCGGCGCACTGAGCGACCTTCAGGATGACCAGACCGATGAAGAAGCGATAAAGCTTCTGGAAGAAGCCTATAAAGAATCGAGAGATTTCACCTTTCAAAAAAAAGCAGGCGAAATAAAACTCAGAATGCTTCGCCGCCACGCCAGAAAATCAAGAGCATCGCTTGGGGCCGACCGTTCAAACCAGCAGGAAACACTTGATGCCGCCACAAAAGAGCTTCTTGCCGCAGAGCTTGAGCATTACAAACTTTGTTCGGAAAATTACCCGACCGAATTACGGTTTAAATACGAATACGGCGTTCGATTAATGAGAAATCAGAGATATGACGAGGCTATTCCGGTCTTGCAGGATGCCCGCAAGGACCCCAGGCACAAGATTGCCGCTATGAACAAAATCGGTCTTTGTTTCTTCGTTAAGGGCTGGTTCCATGATGCCATCGACATCCTGAAAGAAGCTATCGAAGTTTATGAAATAAAAGACAATGACATTGCCAAGGATTTAAGGTATAATCTGGCAAGGTCCTATGAGCAGGACGGCAGAACCGAAGATGCCCTTGAGCTTTACAGAAAGCTTGCTCAGATTGATTTTTCTTACAAGGATGTAAGAATGAAAGTTGACAAGTTAAGAAAAGTTTAACGGTGAAATAATTAAGAACTAAGATTTTTGTCAGGAGTTAAAATGGCACATTCATTATCGGCCAAAAAAAGAGTAAGGCAGAACGCAAAGCACAAAGTAATCAACCGCGCAAGAAAAAGTGTTGTTAAAACGCAGGTCAAGGCCTTCGATGCCGCTTTAGCAGGCGGAAATAAAAAAGCGGCGGCAGAGCAGTATAAGCTTATTGTTAAAGCTCTCGACAAGGTCGCGGCGAAGAAAACCATACACAAGAAGAAAGCTGCAAGGCTCAAATCCCGTATGGCTCGGAAAATCAACAAGCTTAAAGGTTAATCGTTTGTTGTTGATAAAAATCGTTTATAACAGCGCTATCCCGGTTGAATTATTGGTGTAGCGCTTTTTTTATTGTTTATATGAAAAGAATTAAATGGTTGATGTTTTAAAAAAGAAAATTATGACCCATCTGGGGCATAAGGAATACAAACCGGAAAAACTTACCGACATCGCAAAGTCCCTGGGAATAGGCCGCGATGAATTTGGGGATTTTAATAAAGCCTTTAATCAGCTTCGCGATGAAGGTTTGGCTATCATCGGTTCAAAAAATATGGTCTCGTTGCCTCCTGTTTCAGGCAGGGTTTGCGGCACATTCCGGGGTTCAAGAAAAGGTTTTGGTTTTGTTACGCCGACCGAACGGAATTCGCACGGTGATTTATTTATCCCGGAAGATTATACCGCAAACGCGATGACAGGCGATACGGTTGTCGCAAAAGTCGTAAAGGAAACCAGACGCGGCACAGAAGCCAGATACAGCGGCAAAATTATTGAAATCCTCCAGCGGGCAAATAATCGTTTTGTCGGCACAATAATAAGAAAAGGTGATTCCTGGTATCTCGTGCCGGATGGCAAATTTACCGAAGTAATAGAGATTGACGATGTAACCGCCAAAAATGCCCAGCCGAACGACAAGGCGGTTGTTGAAATGATTAGTTTCCCCACGCGCGAGAATTACGGCCGGGCAGTTATCGTGGAAGTCCTCGGCAAAAGCGGAACATATAAAACTGAAATCAACTCGGTTATCAGGCGATTTGCTTTGCCCCAGGAATTTAATTCTGACTGCCTAAATGCGGCAGGACAGGCGGCAAGAGATTTTGATACTGCTAAATTTTCCGACAGGCTCGACTTAACAAAAAAAATCATCGTAACAATCGACCCTGACGATTCGAAAGACTTTGACGACGCCATAAGTCTGGCAAAAAATCCGGATAATACTTTTACGCTCGGCGTTCACATCGCCGATGTCAGCACATTTGTAAAACCCGGTTCGCTTCTTGATATCGAAGCCAAGGACAGGGGCAACAGCGTTTATCTGCCGGGCTTTGTGATTCCTATGCTGCCCGAAGCGATTAGTAATGGAATATGCAGCCTTCAGCCAAACCAGCCGAGACTTACAAAATCTGCTTTTATAACCTATGACAATACCGGCAGGGTCCTCAAAACAAGTTTTGCCAATAGTATCATCCGTTCAGCCGCAAGACTTACATATTTAGAGGCCGACAGAATCCTGAAAGACCAAAAAACACAAAAGCCTCCTGAAGTTGTCTCGCTTCTGCACGATATGGAAAACCTCGCGAAGATAATAGAAAAGCGGCGTAACAGCGAAGGTATGCTGCATCTCGATTTGCCGGAAATAGAGCTTGTTTTCGACAAGGCCGGCAGAGTAATTGACGCTCATCCTGCCGATACGAGCTATCCTCACACAATAATAGAAATGTTTATGGTTGAGGCAAACGAAGCAGTTGCCCGGCTTTTTGACAGTATGAACATTCCATTTATAAGAAGGATACATCCTGACCCGGCTTCATTGAGTTTAAAAGCCCTTGCCGGAACATTAAAACTTTTCGGCATCTCGATTCCGAAAAACCCGGACAGATTTGATTTGCAAAGCGTCCTTTCCTATATAAAGGACAGGCCTGCCGCTTTCGCGGTGAACACCTATATTCTGCGTTCTCTTACACGTGCGGAGTATTCACCGCTGAACATCGGCCATTACGCTCTTGCCTCGAAACATTACACGCATTTTACAAGTCCTATTCGCAGATACGCCGATTTGCTCATTCACAGGCTTCTCGAAATGTATCTTGATAAAAAAGACAACAATGCCCCGTCACAGGAAGAGCTTATTGAAATCGGCAAACATATTACTTTTACCGAAGAACGTGCCACCGATGCGGAGAGAGACTTGAAAATGGTTTTGATTTTACCGCTTTTCCAAAAGAGACTGGGAGAAACACTCGAAACGATAGTCAGCGGCCTGGCAAATTTCGGAGTTTTCGTTCAGTGCATGAAATTCGGTATCGAAGGTCTTATTCCAATTGATTTGCTCGGCAGTGATAAATATGTTTACGACCACAGCGCACAATGCGTTTACGGCACGCGCAGCGGCATAACTTTCCATATAGGTATGCCTCTGACCGTCAAGATTGTATCTGTAAATATGTCGGCAAGACAATTAAACGTGATACCGCTGGAAAAATTCAAAGAAAAACCGCAACACCAAAAGAAAACAAAACATAAGGATAAACACAGGAAAAGAAAGAAATAACCCAGGGTTTCTATGCTAAAGAAGTTTTTTGAATCCAAACACCTGCCTTGGATACTTGGTGTTGCAGCCGTCATCGTAATGCTGCCCGCACTGAAAACAGGCCTTTTAATGGACGACCTTATTCAGAGGATTCCGGAACTCAAACCTTCTCAGATACCGCCGGGACTTTATCGAACCGGTGCTGTTCCGGACAATACGGGAAAATTATCAACTGTGCTGTTTGAAACATTTCCTGGTTTCTCGCGCGACAGAGAACTATGGAAGAAAAGCAAGAATTACGGGATTCTTCCCTGGTGGCTTCCTGACGAGACCAGATGTTGCCTTTGGCGTCCGTTCACCGCCTTTACACACTGGCTTGATTATCGGATGTTTCCTGATTCGCCCCCCCCTTATGCACGCACATAATATCGCATGGTTCACGACAATCGTGTTTCTGGCGACGGTGATGTATCGCAAAATCATCGGTCCGACCTGGGTCGCCGGACTGGCGGCGCTGATGTTTGTTCTCGACAGCAACACCTATCTTCCGGTTATGTTCGTGGCCAATAGAGGGTTTATAATTGCACTTTGCTTTGGGCTGCTTTGTTTTTACGCCTATCATAAATGGCGAACTGAAAATTCCACACCTGCCGCGTTAATGTCTGTCCTTTTTCTTGCGCTGTCGCTGCTATCCAATGAGGCGGGCGTATCGACGTTCGCTTTTATTCTCGCTTATGCTCTCGTACTCGATAACGCCTCATGGCCAAAACGATTCCTGAGTCTGCTGCCCGCAATCCTGACTGTTGTGATTTGGCGCATTGTTTATCATTCGCTTGGCTACGGCGTTTTCGGATTCGGCGAAGGATATCTTGATCCCGGGCACGAACCGCTGAAATTTCTGGTTCATCTGCCTGTATATATGATTGCCATCATTGCCGGCCAGCTTTCTTCGCTGCCGCCGGACAGGATGATGGGATTTAATAACCATTGGCTTATGAATATTTTTCTTTTCTATGTCGTTTTTACCGCAGCGGCAATACTTCTGCTTATTCCCGCTGTCTGGAAAAACCGCCTTGTTCGTTTCTGGTTTGCAGTAATGATATTTGCCGCTATTCCTGTCGTCGCCGCCCCGATGAGCAAGAATTTCGGGTTTGTGGCAATAGGAGCTTACGGATTGATTGTGGTTTTCGCCGCTTCCATTTTCGGCAAACAGAGTGGGCTACCGGGATTTTCTCTCTACAAATATCCTGCCCGGATTTTGTGCATCATGCTTCTTATCGCTCATATTCCTCTGGCCGCTCTTTCAAGATATGCCACGCCAAAGTTCGCTCCGGTCATACTTGGCATTTTGGCCAATCCGAATGGTTTGAGCAAAATTCCGCTGTCGGATGATTCCCGCGTCGTTATCGTCAATGCGCCATTACAGTTTTCTGTCTGTGTAATGCCGTTTAATGCTGCTTACTATGGCCGAGCAGTCCCGCAATCCATACACACTCTGGCCTTCGCCTATACGGTTCTCGAAATCAAAAGAATTGACGATAAAACGCTCGTCATCACAAGTAAAGAGACCAATATTTTTACCTCTGCTCAAAGCAACGTGATACATTTCTCTAACTTTTGTGCTCTTGCCGACAGACTTTTTCTCAGCAGCAGAATGTTTGAAAAAAACCGCAGATTTGTTTTGGAAGGGATGACGGTTGAGATTCTGGAACTGGATGATCATCATCTGCCGAGAAAGCTGGCGTTTACATTCGATGTTCCGCTTGAGGATAACGCCTTCTGCTGGCTGCAGTTCAACTGGAAAACGTTCTCATACGAACCCTTCAACCTGCCTGAGCCGGGCGAAATAGTCACAACTCAAGGCCCCTCGGCCAACAGTTTCCATTTCTGTAAAGAAATGCGTTTTCTCTTGGGCGGTCGTTAGAACAAATAGTATAGACAAACTGTATGTTGCGCAGGCTTGCGTTTTAAGACAGATTTGTTATTTTGTCGGTATATTAATCCGATATATTGGAATAAATTATGAAATTATCACAGAATACTGTTGCAAAAATATTATTATTGTCTCTTTTCGTACAGTCTTTTGTTTTTGCCTCTTCAACCAATTGTCCGAAGAATATCATTCTGATAATCGTCGACGGCGGCGGATTTAA
The DNA here is from genome assembly GCA_003142595.1 of Phycisphaerales bacterium. Lineage (GTDB taxonomy): Bacteria > Planctomycetota > Phycisphaerae > Sedimentisphaerales > UBA12454 > UBA12454. The sequence goes on along the minus strand of PLMU01000003.1, from coordinate 360,489 downwards.
TCATATCGATGCGGCGGACTATTACAGAGACGGCAAAAAAAAATCGCAGTCTTTTGAAAAATTTCCTGTAAAACTCGCGGTAACTACCTACTCCGCCGGCGGTTCTTACGAATCGAAAAAGGCAGCAAAGGATTTTAATTACGTAAAAACAGGTTATACCGACAGCGCAGCAGCGGCAACGACTCTTGCAACCGGTGTGAAAACTTCCAACGGCGCAATTGGCGTCGACCCAAATGGAAACAAACTTGAAAATATTATCGAAAAATGCGAAAAGCTCGGTATGTCAACCGGCGTTGTAACAACAGTGCTGATAAGCGACGCCACGCCTGCAGGATTTGCCGCACATCAAAAATCCCGAAAAGGTTTTGAGGAAATTGCCGACGAAATGATTAACAAAAGTGCGCTGGAAGTTATTTTTGGCTGTGGAAATCCTCTGTTTGACGATAACGGCAAAAAATTAGATACCCCGGGCAAGTTTAAATATGTCGGTTCAGAAAAAATCTGGGACTCACTCATTAAAGGTTCGGCTGATGACTGGACTTTAATTCAAAGCAAACAGGATTTCATAAATCTCGCTCAAGGCAAAACGCCAAAAAGGGTTTTGGGAATCGCTGAAGCTGCTACCACATTACAGGAAAATCGAAGCGGAAAATCCATCGTTCCTTTCGATGTGCCTTTAAATCGGAACGAATCAAATCTGTCCGAGATGACCAAGGCCCCTCTTAATGTTCTTGACAATAACAATGACGGTTTTTTTATTATGATTGAGGCCGGGGCCGTTGACTGGGCATCGCACGAAAATAACAGCCCGAGGATGATTGAAGAGATGATTGATTTCGATGGTGCTGCCGATGCAGTTATTAACTGGGTGGAGACTAAAAGCAATTGGCAGAATACTCTTGTAATCATAACAGCAGACCACCAGACAGGATATTTAACCGGCGTTTCAAACAGCGGCAAAGGAAAAATGCCGAAGATGCATTGGAACAGCATGAATCATACGAACTCGCTTGTGTTTTTCTTCGCAAAGGGTCAGGGTTCAAAACTTTTTGCCGAAAAAGTTAAAGGTAAAGACCCTGTTTATGGCTCATATATAGATAATACCGACATAGCGAAAGTTATTTTTGCTCTCCTTGAACAGAAAGCGCCTGTAAAAAAATGAAATTTATTTTATTACTCATCGGCAGTCTGCTTTTCTTTATCTCAATTATTGCGCATATCTATGTAAAAATAAAACTTCGTCCAAAACAGGATTCCGACTTTGACGATATCTACTGGGAATTCGAAGAAACACATCCCGATTTTGCAAGATATAATCGCCTGTCGCAGATAACTTTCGCAGGGATGGTTTTGGGCACGCTTCTGCTGTTTTTAGCTCTGGTCTTTTAAAACCTGCCAAACTGACATATAAGCAAAATCCGCTATGTTCTGTAACTATATATTTTTTATGCACTTATGTTTTTACTTGCTTCGGGCATATCCTTTGCTCTATATGTATTTTAGAGTGGAAAGGAAATACGATGCAGTTTGACAAATTCACATTAAAAGCTCAGGAGGCGCTGGCCACGGCACAGCAGATTGCGATGGCAAAGTCCAACACCGTTCTTTCGCCGCTGCATTTGCTAAGTGCCATTCTGCGCGACGATGACGGCATTGCCGTTATGGCACTGAAGATAATCGGCGCCAACACCGCACGCATAAAAGAAATGACCGAAAGCGAAATCAACCGTCTGCCCACAGGAAATCCCGGTCCTCAGATTATGCCCGACCCAATCCTCAACCAGATAGTGCTTGATGCGCAGAACCGTGCCGACAAAATGCACGATGAATATTTAAGCGTCGAACATTTTTTCCTGTCTCTTGCATCTGTAAACAGCCACGCAAAAGAAATTTTATCTGTCAATTCCATTACGCCGCAGCAGATTGAGGCGGCACTGAAACAAGTCCGCGGCTCGGACAAAGTTACCGATGCTAATCCGGAAGGAAAATACAAGGCTCTCGAAAGATACAGTATAGACCTCATCGAGCTTGCCCGCGCAGGAAAGCTCGACCCTGTCATCGGCAGAGAAGATGAAATAAGACGCTGTATGCAGGTTTTAAATCGACGTACGAAAAATAATCCTGTTCTCATCGGCGAACCGGGCGTCGGTAAAACTGCTATCGTCGAAGGACTGGCTCAAAGAATTATCGCAGGTGATGTGCCGACGGGCCTGAAAAATAAAAAAGTTGTCGCACTCGATATGGGCGCTCTTATCGCAGGAACAAAATATAGAGGCGAATTCGAAGACAGGTTTAAAGCCGTCCTGAAAGAAGTTATCGCCTCCCAGGGCGGAATTATTCTTTTTATCGATGAGCTTCACACCATTGTCGGCGCAGGAAGTGCCGAAGGCGCTGTCGATGCAGGCAATTTATTAAAACCTTCACTTGCCCGCGGCGAACTTCGCTGCATCGGCGCAACAACCATAGACGAATATCGTAAGCACGTCGAAAAAGACGCTGCGCTTGAAAGAAGATTCCAGCCGATTCTCGTTGACCCGCCTTCTGTCGAAGAAACTATCGCAATACTGCGTGGACTGAAAGACAGATACGACACTCATCACGGCGTAAGAATTACCGATGGCGCTCTTGTGGCCGCGGCAACGCTTTCAAATAGATATATTTCCGACAGATGGCTGCCGGACAAAGCCATTGATTTAATTGACGAAGCCGCATCGAAATTGCGGATTGAAAACGATTCCCTGCCCGCCGAGCTCGACGATATTCGCAGAAAAGTAATGCAGCTCCAGATTGAAAAACAGGCATTGAAAAAAGAAACCGACCCGGCAAGTAAAAAACGGCTTGAGAATCTTGAAAAACAGCTTGCTGATTTGCAAGAGCAGGATAAAAAACTAACGGCGAAATGGGAAAGCGAAAAGGCGGATATAAACGCCATAAAAGAGCTTAAAGAAAAAATTGAACGCGCCAATACCGAATTCGAAGAGGCGCAGCGAAAAGGCGACCTTGAAATGGCCGCGAAACTGAAATACAGCACCATCGCCGATTTGCAAAAACAGCTTAAACAAAAAGAAGAACTGCTCGCCAAAAGCAGCGCGGGCAAAATGATTCGTAACGAGGTTACGGAAGAACACGTTGCACAGATTGTTTCAAAATTGACCGGCGTTCCTGTTTCAAAGCTTTTAAGCGGCGAAAAAGAACGGCTTATGACTATGGAAAGCCAAATCCATAAACGTGTTATAGGCCAGGACGAAGCCGTTGAAGCGTTGTGTAATGCCGTTCGCAGAAACCGCGCAGGCCTTGGCGATTCCGGCAGACCTATCGGCGTATTTTTATTTCTCGGCCCGACCGGCGTAGGCAAAACCGAGCTTTCAAAAGCCCTTGCTGAATTTTTATTCAATGACCCTAACGCAATGATTCGAGTCGATATGAGTGAATTTATGGAATCGCACAGTGTTGCTCGATTAATCGGTGCCCCGCCCGGATACGTCGGTTACGAAGAAGGCGGAAGATTAACAGAGGCGGTTCGCAGGAAACCTTATTCCGTCGTGCTGCTTGATGAAATCGAAAAGGCTCATCCGGACGTCTTTAATGTTCTGCTGCAGGTTTTCGATGAAGGCAGACTCACTGACGGCCAGGGCAGAACGGTTGATTTCAAGAACACGGTTATTATAATGACCAGCAACATCGCAAGTGAACATATTATGCAGCTCACCGAAGAAAAAGGGGCTGACTGGGAAATTGAAGCTCACGTAAAAGATATTTTGAAAAAATATTTCAAGCCGGAATTTCTCAACAGAATTGATGAGAGTATAGTATTCCATATGTTAACCAAAGAGAACCTCGAAAAAATTGTCGAGATACAGCTCTCTCACCTTGCGCAGAGACTGCGAGACAGACATATAAATGTTGAGTTTACCAATAATTCCAAAAAACAATTGATAGATGAAGGCTACGATATTGCCTTTGGAGCAAGACCGCTAAAGCGAACTATCCAGCAGAGACTTGAAAATAAACTCGCCGCCGAGCTTCTCGAAGGCAAATTTGCCGAAGGCGACACAATAAAAATCGACGCCAACGCGCATACATTTACTTTCAAAAAGGTTGAATAAAAAAGGGAAGTTAACAAAGTTAACAAAAATGAATCGGGCTTGCTTTTAGCCTATAGTCAGTTTCATAACAGCGAAAATAATTATCGCGGCCACAACCATAAATACAACAATCGAGCAGAACAGAAGAAATGATTCCCGCACAAACGATACAAATTCAATTTTTTCCAGTTTCGTCGCTTTATAGACAACCGCTATAACGACTATCAGCGGCAATGCGAGAAAAAACGCATACGGCGTTGTGCCGATGTAAACCGGGGCCATCAATCCTGCAAGACAATAGTCAGCAATCATTGGTTCTGCTCTTTTACATTATTACAGTGTGCCATATACACAGCGTTGACAACGCACAAAAGATTCAGCATCCCCGCGATGGCCGTGTAGATTTCGCCCATCTCTCTTGGTCTGCCGTAGGAATTGAGATGATACACAGACCCGCTCAGATGAGCAATATACGCCGTTGCCGGAGAATATAAAAGCTGTGCCCAGTACCATGGGGTTCTTGCGTCGATTACGGCAATCGAACCGAGATAAATGCCCAGCACGAACGCGAACGTCAATGAAATAAATATTATCGTCGCGCGTTTATATTGCCCGATTATCCAGTGCCCGCAGCCGGGTATCCACCAAGCCAAAACGCCTGTAAGAAAAAGAAAGGCCCAGCCGGGCATTCCGAGTTTATTCGCTTGCGTCACGAATTCTCTCCCGCATTGATATCGTTGGAATCTGCGCCTGGTTTATTCGGCTCCTTCACAGGTTTAAGATTTAATCTTTTCAGAATATTTTCCGGCATAAAATGTTCTATTGCCATACTCTGAGAATCGATATAATCCTGCTGGAAAGCAAGCTGCTGGCGGACCTTTTGATATTCGTCGATTGAAACTGAAGAGCAGCTTAGGCTTTTCACCGCATAGCAGGAAAGCGTAGGCTCAAATTCAATAATTGTCGGAGGCTTTTCATTTTTAGCCTGCATATCCTCAGACTTCGAGTAAAATGCATTGATAAGTTTGCCGTATATTATGGCCTGATTGACAACATTCTCTGTGCTTGTACTGCCGGCTATTCTCATCTTTATCGCCTCTATGTCCATTTGCGAGACTCTGCCGACCTCGTTCCATGTTTGAATCGCAAATGTCTTTTTTTCCGGCTCAGCCTTGCCTTTCTTTCCGGAAGAACCGTTTATTTTTGCAAGAGCATCGTCCCATGATTGTTTTTTAACTGTCTCCAGGAAATTCTTGGCGGCATCTTCGGCAAACTTCAGCCCCTGGAGTCTTTTGCAGTCTTTTATAACATTATCTTTTAATATAAATACTTTATTTTCTGCCTTGGCATCTTCAGATATTTCCGGAAGATTCCTTTGGTAGCTAAATCCTATATCCGCAGGCACAGCGGAACCCGCTGCATCAACAACGCGAACCATCGCCATTATATTGCCTGTCGTATCTGAAAGTGGCCCGAAACTGACATACATCTTTGGCATTGGAGGGTCAAACGGACTTAGTTTGCTTGCTTCGCTGCCAAGTTGCTTTACTGAAAAAGCAAGCCTGGTCAGCCTTACAGGCATTCGGCTCTGACCGGCCATCATCAGTGTTCCAAAATCCTTGTTGCTCTGTATTTCTTCGGTACTCAGCAGTGCAGTTCTGCCGGTATAAATTTTCACGTTGAACTCTTTAGAAGAAGCTTCGGCAGCGGCCGTGTAATCCCCCGCTTTTGACTTTATTCCTTCAACGCCCATCTTTTCCAAATCGAGCGACTCAAATTTAGATTCGGCCTGTTCGACCGCTTTGTTGAGAATTTTTGTCCCCTGCGAATTTACTTTTCGGGCGTATAATCCGTCTCTTATTGCCTCGGCCACTTCTGCATAACTTTTTTGTCTGGCCGCTGTTTTGCTGTTCGGGTCGTTCACGTCGACCGGTTCCTGTTCCGTAAACCGTTCGAGATTATGCTGATAGAAGTCTTCGACCTCTTCTTCGGTAGGCTTGGTAACCAGTTTCTTCACGTCTTCGAGTTTTATTATCATATAATCCAGCGAGATTCGCGGCATCAGTTTGTACCCAAAACCATAAGGGTTATCCTCGCTAATTGTGCCCGGCAGATAATTTTTGTATTTCTCAAATTGCGCCATAATCTGTGCATCGTCAGGTTCTGACGCCTTATTCAGAAAATCTTCGGCCTTGAACGGCACAAATTCAGCGCTGACTTTTACCTTTGCTCGCGCAAACATATTTTCCATCTGCGACTCGGTAACGTTTTCTGAGTCACTTACAATTCTTGAATAAATCACAATTGACAGAACATCCGCGAATGCTGTCAGTCCCTGCTCATCGGTCATACCATTGGCTGAACATATCCTTTTGACGGCTGTTGCCGCATCAATCTGATTATTCGTCATCTGGGGAATAAGACGGTTGAGGATTTCTCCTGCCTGCGCTGAAGACACAGCGCAACCCGCCTGGCTGGCTTCGTACTTGAGTCCTATCCAGTACAGTTCGGGTCTGCCGTGGGACTGCGCAAAAAAGTCGTCTATTCTTGAAGGACTTATATAATAGTGGTCCTGAACTGTCATTTTTTTCAGTTCATCGCTTAAGGCCGCTGCCGGCACTGTTTCCGGAAATAGCAACTGTCCCAAAAGCATCAGCTTCAAATCCGGCTGACTGATGAGAAATCTATTAACATACAATCCGCGAAGCACCGCAAGTTCTGTTGTTGCCTGCCTCATGTCGTTAACGGTGATTTTTTTATCCTTGCCATACAGCCACATTGCATTTTCAAGTCCTATGTTCCGCGGCTTGGAAAGCTGCTGCAGCACAGTTGGCATAATAAACGCTATCATGATTAATATCACGAATATCGCCATCAATTTGGTCATATTCTTTCGAAACCATTTAACCAGATGCATATTGCTCTCCAAAAAAAGATTTAAAAATTTTATCGCTAACTGCAAGTACTTTAATAAAAACGGTTTACATATACGCGCGGTGCTTATTTTAAGAAAGACAGAGTATACGCATTTGTCTGAGGTTTGCAATAAAAAAACAAATCGCTTTTGATTGCAACTGATTGCACTTTTGGCACTTAAAGATTATAGTGGCGGCAATGAAATCGCTCAAACAATTCAGAAAAGCCCTTCATTTTATGCCGGGCGGCGTAAATTCTCCTGTCAGGGCCTATGGTTCCGTTGATTGTTCGCCTCTTTTTATCGCCAAAGGCAAAGGTTCAAAAATTTACGACATCGACGGTAATGAATATATCGATTATGTATGTTCCTGGGGCGCTTTGATTCTCGGATATTCTCATCCATCCGTTGTCCGCGCCGTCCAGGCCGCTGCGAAAAAGGGAACTTCTTTTGGCGCTCCTACTGCCGCCGAAACAACTCTTGCCGAAATGATTTGCTCCGCCTTCGATTCCATCGACAAAGTTCGGCTTGTCAGCAGCGGCACCGAAGCCGTTATGACAGCTGTTCGTCTTGCCCGCGCTTTTACAGGCAGAGATTATATCCTCAAAATGTCCGGCTGTTATCATGGCCACAGCGATTCAATGCTTGTATCGGCCGGTTCAGGTTCTGCCGAGTTTTCAAAACCGCTCTGCCCGGGTGTTCCAAAAGCTCTTTCCTCGCTTACTCTGGTAGCCGAATACAACGATATCGATTCTGCCGCCAAAGCCTTTAAAAAATATAAAAACAAAATTGCCGCCTGTATTATCGAGCCTGTTGCCGCGAATATGGGCATTGTCCTTCCAAAACCAGGCTATTTGCAGGCATTGCGAAAACTTTGCAATGAAAATAAGGCTCTTTTGATTTTCGATGAGGTTATTACGGGTTTTCGTCTTTGCTTTGGCGGCGCCCAGAATATTTTCAAAATTAAACCGGACCTGACCTGCCTGGGAAAAATCATTGGCGGAGGCGTCCCCTGCGCAGCCGTCGGCGGAAAAGCCAAAATTATGAATTTGCTCTCCCCGATTGGACCTGTTTATCAGGCCGGCACACTCAGCGGAAACCCTCTTGCCACCGCCGCCGCAATAGCGACTTTGAAAATTTTAAAAGACAAAGATTTTTATGCTCGCCTTGAGCAAAATTCTATATACCTCCATCTTGGCCTGCTCGATGCCGCCAAAAAAGCATCTATTCCTGTGACAATAAACCGAATCGGCTCTCTTTTAAGCTGCTTTTTCACGCAAAAAAAGGTTGAAAACTTCAGCGATGCAAAGTCAGCCGATACAAAGCTTTTCAAGGCTTTCTTCGCCTCAATGCTCAAAAATAGGATTTATTTAGCTCCCAGCCCCTTTGAGGCGATGTTTATTTCCGCCGCTTTGACAAAAAAGGATATTGAAAAAACTATTTTTGCTGCACAAAATACCTTCAAGCGGTTAAAATAGGCATAAAATTAAGATACCTTATTATGGTTAAGGAGAACCTGAAATGACCGAAGACTCAAAAAAACAGGACCAGCTTCTGGAAACAACAGATTGCCTCGAGGCTCTTGGAACGCTCAAAAGCAATAAAAACTTTTTCTTTGTCATTTGTTTTCTCTGCCTGTTTTTACTGCAGGTCTGCTTTTGGCTGATGTTCACCGAACATATTACTGCCAATGCAAACGATACAGTATCTTATACCAGCCGATCCACCGAAAAAACAACAACGGTTACCTCAACCTCTCAACAGACCGTTTCAGTTGAATCAAGTTCCGGCAAAATCGAACAGACCGCCCAGGCTATCGTCGCCGAGCCGAATGCTGCAAAGACCGAGCCTAACGCCATTTGGCATAAATACGCCGGCGACCTTAGCCACGTTCAAATCCGTTTTGAACAGCTTTCCTGGGTAATCAGAATCTGCGACTATTTGCTTATTGTTTCTTCGATAATGTATTCTTTGACTTTGCTGTTCTCACTAAAAATTTCTCTTGTCGCAAGACTTGGCGGCATTAGTCACATTACAAAAGCATTTTTCGTTTCGCTCTTTATGATTGTCCTGTTATTACCCTGGCAGATTATGTTCAGGGGCGTTATTGTCGGCGCGATTTACACTCCTTCCGAGCTGCTCGCAAGCTGGCAGGCATTTGCCGCTGACAATATTGCCGAAAAATCTTTTATGTTCGTCCGTTTTACCGGTCTTGCGATAGTGGTGCTTCTCCTTTTTGTCTGGGCACAGCTTAAGAGTATGCGATGGTCGAGAAACACTCTTAAACGTCTCGGCATCATGGCTTAATTAAAATGAAATTCAAAATTGCTTTTATCGGCATAGGAATAATGGGAAAGCCTATGGCCCTTAACTTGCTTAAGGCCGATTTCCCATTAACTATTAACTCACGTACAAAATTAAAAACTCAGGAAGTAATTAACGCAGGTGCACTCTGGGCTGATAGTCCCGCAAAAGCCGCAAAAAATGCCGATGTTGTTATAACCTGTGTTACAGATACGCCGGACGTAAAAGAAGTTCTGCTGGGAAAAAATGGCGTCATCGAATCCGCTCATCCCGGCCTTATTTGCATTGATATGTCAACCATTTCGCCTGCCGAAACGCAGCAAATGGCAAAAATCCTTTCAGAAAAAAAAGTTGTTTTAATAGATGCCCCGATCAGCGGCGGACAAATCGGCGCGATAGAAGGCAAACTTTCTATAATGGCCGGTGGCCCGAAAGATTCTTTCGAAAAAGTTCGTCCGGTTTTTGAAGCAATGGGCAGAACTATTACTTATTGCGGCCCATCCGGATATGGACAGATAACAAAACTCGCTAATCAAATTATGGTAATTCATAACATTATGAGTATGGCCGAAGGACTTGCGTTCGCAAAAAAGGCAGGGCTCGATTTGCAAACCACTCTGGCAGCAACAGTTTCCGGCGCGGCAGGAAGCACATTACTGAAAGTGCTCGGCCCGAAAGTTATCGCCGGAGATTTTAAGCCCGCCTTTATGGTCGATTTACAGGTCAAGGATTTAAAATTGGTTTTGGAATACGCCGAGAAAATCGGCCAGCCGCTGCCGGGCACAGTTTTAGTAAAAGAATTGTTTACCGTCTTGCAAAAACAAGGCAGAGGCAAAGATGGAACGCAGGCCTTGTTTGATATGATTCGCCAATTAGCCGAAAAAAAATAAAGAGAAATTAAAATGATAAAAAAAATGGCGGAGCTTTGTAAGCTCCGCCTTTTGTTTTATGGCTCTTTTCGTTTTTGCGTTTTAGCGTTTCGCCCGCTTTATCCTCTTACCATCTGCCTTGCCGCGTTGCTTCGAGAAGGATAAGCCGACATAGCTAAACATAACCCTTAACGGGTCGTTCGAGCCATGTTTTATTTTTTAGCCTAATGAACAGTTCGACAAAACTATGCGGAAAAGATGAATTATTTTTAAATAAATTTATTAATATTATTATACTCGTTTCCTCTGGCAAAATTGCACAAAATACGTTAATTAATATCGGTCTTACTTAATAAGGGATATTAAATATGCAAAATTTCACTTACTGCAATCCGGTCAAAATTGTCTTCGGAAAAAACACTATTGCCAAAATCAATGAGCTTGTAGAGCCAGGCGCAAAAGTGCTTTTAACCTACGGCGGCGGCTCAATAAAGAAAAACGGCGTTTACAGACAGGTTAAAAACGCCCTGAAGAAGCGGAAGATTGTCGAGTTTGGCGGTATTGAACCGAACCCGACTTATGAAACCTGCATTAAGGCAATCCGGCTTGGTCGCAAAGAAAAAATTAATTTCATTCTCGCTGTCGGCGGCGGCTCTGTCCTTGACGGCTCTAAATTCATCGCTGCAGGAATTCCATACAAAGGCAAAGACCCCTGGGACATTATTAAATCCCGCGGACAATCTGTAAAATCCGCTATCCCAATGGGAACAGTTCTTACTTTACCTGCGACAGGTTCGGAGATGAACACCTTTGCGGTAATTTCAAAATTAAGCACAACCGAGAAATTGGCCTTCGGAAGCCCGCACACCTATCCGAAATTTTCCATACTCGACCCGCTTACAACATACTCGCTCGACAAAAAACAGCTTCGCAACGGCATCGTCGATGCGTTTGTTCACGTCGCCGAAGAATATGCGACGGTTGACTTGAATACCCCCCTGCAGGATAGATACGCTGAGGCGATTTTTAAAACGCTTGTCGATATCGCCCCGGCCGTAATGAGTGGAAAAAAAGATTATGACGCCCGCGCGACTTTTATGTGGACTGCGACCCAGGCCCTGTGCGGCCTTTTAAGCTGCGGCGTTATAGGAGACTGGAGCACGCACGGAATCGGCCACGAGCTTACCGCCTTTTTCGGCCTCGCTCACGCCGAGACGCTGGCCATTGTTCTGCCTGCGATTTGGAAATATAAAATAAACAACAAAGCCGCAAAACTGGCCAAACTTGCCCAAAACGTCTATGGCGTCCGGACCGGCAGCACAAAACAAAAAGCCGCCGCTGCGATAAAAAACACAATTAAGTTTTTTCATTCTATTGGAATGCCGACTTCTTTTAAAGATTACGGTATAACGCAAAAAGAAACCGAAAAAGTTGTCGCTCGTTTCGCCCAAAGAGGCGACGTATTAGGTGAGAACGGAGATATTGACGCAAAAGCTGTGCGAAAAATTCTGAAGCTGGGTCTGTAATAAAACGTCCCGGCATAAAATCGTAATTTAAAAATAGAAAGACGAAAAATGGAAAACCAGGATGAAATTCCGCAGCAAACGCCGGCCGCAGAAAACCAGAGGCCGCCGCAAAGTATTGCCGTCTGGGCTCGGCGTCTGTTGGTCATCGGTTTAGTGATTGGCGTTTATTTTTATTTTAATCATTACCAGAAATCAATTGAACCTCTCGAGCCGGCCTCGGGGTTTGAGCAATGGATTGGTAAGACAGCGCCTGATTTTACCGTTACCGACCTGCAGGGAACTCAAATTACGCTTTCCGCCCTCAAAGGCAAAAGAGTCATTCTCGATTTCTGGGCGACCTGGTGTCCGCCTTGTGTGGCCGAAATTCCGCATTTCGTTGAACTGCGAAAAAATATCAGCGCAAATGATTTATTTATAATGGGTATCGCGCAGGAAGAAAAAGGTGTTCTGAATAAATTCGTCTGGGATTACAAAATAAATTATCCTATTGCCATGGAAGAAAAAATGCCGTCGCCATATTCTCGAGTTTCGGCCATACCGACAACCTTTTTCATAGACCGCAAAGGCATAATCCAAAATGTCTCCGTGGGCTACCATGATTATGACACACTTTTCAAAAACGCAACTCTCGAAGATTATTTGCCTAAATAAACACACCTCGTCATTGCGAAGTTTGCCCGCCTTGGCGGGCAACCTCTCAAATTTTAAATTCGTTTCGTGTTTAGCCCCCGCCGCTTGAGGCGGGGTTTCGTCTGAAATCTCAAATTTCAAATCTTTCTCCTTGCTTTTACGCCGTTTTTCACACTATAATTATTCCGCTCTTTGAGGAATAAAAATTGAAATTATTGATGATATAATGTTTTATAAAAGAGAACTTATGAATTCTTTACCTGCGAAAGATTACGAAATAGATGTATTGATTGGGAAACTTGCGGCAATTTATATTGTAGCTCGTGGTAGTTTTATTGAGTGTAGAAGCATTGTTGCAGGTAAACCCTTTGTTCCTTTAGATATACTTCCCCTTATTCTATTAATTTTTATACCTTTTTTATATATATTTTCTTTACGCATATATAATATTAAACTTGCCAGAATATTATTTGGAATATGGTTTTTATTTTTTTTGTCTTTGTGTTGGTATGCGACAGATAAATTTTTAATAAATCCTTCTGAGTTCTGGAAAGTAATTTTCCCGCTTGCTTTTATAACTGCTTGCTTGATGATAGGAGTAGATGGGATAGTTAGAATTAAAAACCCTGATGAATTGAAAATAGACAAAATTAGTAATATACCTGAAAATTATCATAACACACATGTCCTGATATATTCGATTTTTACTATTACCACGCTTGTTTTTACATTTACATTTATTGTATTTATTGGTAAATACCTCTGTGATTTAGTCATTATTTTTTTGCCATCGCTCGAAAAGAATAAGGTTCTTTTGTTTTATGTTGGAATGGCAATAAGTTTTTACCCGAGTTATGTTTTAGGTGCATTAATTCCTTCTGTTCTATCCGTTTTATTTGAGCGGATATGGAACCTGTATATTAAAAATCACACGGATGAAACTTGAGGCTGATTCTTGTCCGCCTCAGGCGGATTTTAAATTATACATCATTTAAATCAGTATAACTTGTCCGCCAAAGCCTTGGCGACGGCGGATCAGCGATTAAAAATAGGTTTCATATTCCTCAAATTTTAAATCCGCGCAGCATTCCTTAAATCTTCAATTTTCAATCTTAAATCTTAAATTCGTTTTTACATATTCTTATATCTTGGTCCGCCCCCGCCTTCAGGTGCCGTCCAGCGGATATTATCGAACGGGCATTTTCTCTGGCAGGTTTTGCAGTGCAGACAATTCGACGGATTTGCGGGCTTTACCTGCTGACCCACTGTTTCATACACACCTGCCGGGCAGAATGTAATGCACGGCGAATAAAATTTCGGTATGCATTTCTGGTCGCAGATATTGCGGTTGACTATCGTCAGGTGGCTCGGCTGTTCTTCGCGGTGCTGCGTCCCTGCAAGGGAGGCAAATGTAGCTTTGTCGTATTCCTTGGCAGGTTTATATTTATATTTTCTGCCGCTCATAACCTTATAATCTTCTTCAACCTTAAACAGCGGCACCTTCCTGCCGAAAACAGACAGCGGAAATCCAAACAGCGGTCCCAATTTCGCCACAGTCTGCCTGAATTTCGCGGCATCTCTCAGCTCTTCCATTACTCCTGACATATTGAGCAGCTCGGTATATTTCGACGCGATAGCGGTAAGATTATTTGTGCAATGGGAAACCGCTTGTCCCGCCGCGATGCCGGACTTTATCGCGTTATGCAGGCCTTTAATCTTGAGCATATTGACAAGTCCCGCCGCGTCGCCGATGATTATGACATTGCTCTTGCCGATGGCGCTTGTCTGTGGATTTCGCGGCAGCGAGAAAAAACCGCTTTCAGGAATCATCTTCGCTCCCGCCTCAACGATTGTGCCGCCCTCGATGAATTTTTTCACAAATCCGTGATTTTTGAAATTTGTCAGCGCATCCTGCGGACTGAAATCGCAGTATTTCCAGTCGAGCCCGACAATCATTCCAACGGCGATATGGTTTTCGCTGACCGGATGCATTGTTCCGCCGCCGAACATTGCCGGCCCCAAAACAGGTGTCCACAAAGGCCAGCCCATCGCGTGAACAACTCGCGCAGTAGTAAATTTTTTAAATTGCTCATCGCTGACTTTGACAAGTTCTTTTACTCCTACCGAATAAAGCTGTTTTGACCTTCTGGCCAGTCCCGCCTTTTCAATAAATTTTCCCGTAACAAGCCCGTCGCAGCCCTCGGCAAGAATAATTACATCAGCGTTTATTATTTCGCCCGCGACATAATTAGGCTGCTTTTCGCCCTGCTTGTCCAGTCCCTGGTCGACAAGTTTTATGCCTGTCGCGATACTTTTTTTCTCATCGTAAATAATATCTTCAGCGGAAAACCCGTGTAATACTTCAACGCCCATATCTTTGGCGATTTTGCACAGCCATTTTGTAAGCTTGCTGACCGAAACGATGTGATTTCCCTGATGGCTCATCTGCCCAAAACCGATTCCAAGTGCTTTTGCCGGCTTTAGAGAAAAAGCGAGATTGAACGCGAAATTTTTCCCCGCGAAAAACATTACATTGTCTTTTTCGACCTTGTATCCGAGAATTTCTTTTGCCTGTTCGCTCTGTCTCCAGTTTCTATCTGCCTGCTCAAGCAGTGTTGCCAGTGCATCCGCTTCCAACGTCGCCCCCGACATATTATGATTGCCCGGCTCGGCGGCCTTATCGATTACGCAGATTTCGGCCTGCGGTTGCTGATGTTTTAATGTGATAGCGGCAGATAAACCTCCCGGCCCTGCTCCAACAATAAGTACTGAAGTTTTGTTCATATATTGTTCGTCAATTTAGCTTCGACCGTGATCGGGGGACGGGAATCTATAATCGCAGCGTGGTTTTCTTTCATATTTTTCGCAAGCCGCGGCACAATTTCTTCTGCCGTTCCTATCATATAGTAATCGCAATGTTTGAAAATAGGAGCATTGGAGTCGCTGTTGATTGCCACGATAATATCGCTGTTCGCTACGCCTATCATATGCTGAATCGCGCCGGATATGCCCAGTGCGATATAAAGTTTCGGTCCTATCGATGTGCCGGTCTGCCCGACCTGATGAATTCTCTCGGCAAATCCCTGTTCCACCGCCGCTCGCGATGCGCCTTTTTCAACAAACGTATTAAATTTTTTACTCAGTGCCTCCGCAAGCTGCGATACAAGGCTTTCATAGTTATCTCTGCTCTGCATTCCTTTTCCGCCGCTGACAACAATCTCCGCGTCCAGATGGACTTTGCCCGCCGCTTTTTCCGTCCTGATAATATCCAAACTTAAATCCGTTTCGTTGATATTTGCCGGCTCTCTTATTATTCTCCCTTTTCTCGAAGAGTCCGGCTCAAGTCTTTTCATCACGCCCGGCCGCGCCGTCGCCATTTGGCAGTGGGAATCTTTTGTAGAAATCGTCGCCATCACATTTCCGCCAAGCGCAGGTCTTGTCTGCATAAGGACGGCTATCTGTTGTTTTCTGCTGCTGTCTTTTATTTCAAGTCCGGTGCAGTCTGCCGTCAGGCCGCACCCGAGCCTGTATGCAATCATCGGCGCAAGAACTCTGCCTTGCGGCGTTGCCGCATACAAAACAATCTGCGGCCAATATTTTGCGATTACATCCGCCAAAACTTTTTTGTGAACTACCGGGTCGAAATTTTCTAAAAGAGGATTTTCAATAACATAAATATCATCTGCGCCGGCTGCGATTAAACTTTTGCACAGCGATTGAATATTTTTACCTGCGATTGCCACGCCGACTTTAGTTTCAAGCGAATCGGCAAGACTTCGTGCCTTTCCGACAAGTTCGAAAGTTGCAGGATGAATTTTTTCTTCGTCGTTTTCCGCAACCACCCATACCTGCCCCTGGTATGTCGGCTCGGCGGCTTTTAATCCTTCGAGCATATCATCCAGTGCATTCTTGTGAAAATGTTGCCCTGCCAGGCTTAGAATCTTCTCTTTTGTTTCTTCTGTTATGTCTGATAATTTTTTTATGCCAAGTTTTTCAAGTGTATCGGCAAGAATTTTGTAATCTTCGCTCTCTTTTTTAGTGCCTTCGAAATGCCTGTCGAAGAAATTTGTTCTTTTGGATGGCAGAATATATCCATTGCCAGTCTCTTTTTCGTCCCGCTGCTGTGATTTGTCGTAGTTTTCGACAATTTCCTTCGCAAGTTCGTCCGTACCGATTATATGCTGGCATTTTCTTGTGGTTTTGCCAGGCGGGAAAACGGATATGACTCGCGTCCTTGACCCGTTGATGCCGATGTGCGTAGCGTTAATATCTTTTTCGCCCCATTGTATCAATTTGAAATTATTTGCCTTGCGAGTTCCGGCAAAAGTCGCGAACATCGAATATTCGTATTTTGCCACCGTAATAACTGCCGGCGTCGAACGCGCAGCTACAATTTGATTTCCTCCGCTGATAATTTTTGTAAATTCGAATCTGCCCTGATTATATTCCACATCGGTTACGTATGCGACGCATGGTATTTTAAGTTCTTCGGCGATTTGCGCCGGCACTTGTGCCGTATCTCCGTCAACCGACTGCATTCCGCTTATGATATAAAAGTCTTTCGACCCGCCTGTGGTGAGCTCCGTCGAACCGCCGAGCAATTCCTTTGTGATTTTTCGTATCGCCGAGGCAAGTGGGTTAGCAGTTGCGCAGGTATCTGCTCCGCCCAGCGACTTATCGGTCAGAAGAACCGCCGAATCTGCGCACCGTGCAAGGCTGTATCGCAGCACTTCCTCCGCCATTGGCGGTCCCATTGAAAGCGCGATAACTCTTCCCGCCCCGCCGCTCAATTGATTCATTCGGTTTGCGACCGCCAGCGCCTGCGTATCGAGCTCATTGATTACGCTGGCAAGTCTTGCGCGGATTAAAGTTCCGGTCTCAAGATTGAACGCGTTGTCCATTATCTGAGTAATGTCCGGAACTTGTTTTACAAGTACTATATAGTCGCTCATTTCAAAATCTCATCCTGGTGTCCTTCTTTTCGGAATTTTAATGTAATTTTCATAAATTTTGAGCAAAAATATATAAGATTGCTAATAATATGTTGTTTTATACCTTAATTCAGTCAAAAAAACACGGCTTTTGACATATTTCTTGATACTTTTGATAAAACTTTGTTTAATAATCCCAAATTTGTGGAATTGGATTTCTGTTTTTTCTAATAAAAGGGTAAACAATGGCAGATTTAAAGGCATTAAGCGAAGCCGTAATCACTGGTAACCAGGCCAAAGCTCTCGAAATAACAAAAGCCGCTATTAACGAAGGCGTTTCGCCCGCGGATATTCTCAACAAAGGTCTCGTCGCCGGCATGAATACCATCGGCGAGCGATTCAAAAATAACGAAGTTTACATTCCCGAAGTTCTCATCGCCGCTTATGCGATGAAGGCCGCTATGGCCATTCTCGAGCCAAAGCTCATCGCAGCAGGGGTCAAGCCTCTGGCAAAAGCCGTCGTCGGCACCGTTCAGGGCGATTTGCACGATATCGGCAAAAACCTCGTTGCGATGCTGTTAAAAGGCGCCGGCTTCGAAGTCATTGACCTCGGCGTCGATGTTTCAGCCCAAAAATTTACTGACAAAGCAAAGGAAGTTAATGCAAAACTTATTGGTATGAGCGCATTATTGACAACCACAATGCCTTCGATGGAAAAGACAGTCAAGGCCGTCAAGGCCGCTGGTCTTTCTACCAAAACTATGATTGGCGGTGCCCCCGTTACTCAGGCCTACGCAACCAAAATCGGCGCCGATGGCTACGCCGCCGATGCAGCTTCGGCCGTTGACCTTGCAAAATCTCTCATCGGCCTATAAATAATATTTTCAGCGCATCATAAAACAGTCCCATGCCGTAATCGGACATCTGGCCGAATGACAAAATCACCATAAACACTTGACTTTTACAACCTCTTTTGTTTAAAATACTTATATGAGAAAGATGAAAAATCCCATCCTGGCACAACTCTTTATGGAGACAAGTTTTGCATCCAAAATCCAGCAGATAAAGCAGCTTGCCGCCGCCGAAGAGCTGTATAAAATTGTTTCGCCCGCTCAGGATTATCCTTATGAATTTATATGTTTTAAAATCACCGGATACCGGCCGAAAGAACTTACAAAAAACCAGATGATACCCGGCAGCGAGCTTCTTGAAGACCTGCCGATATACATCGTAAAGGCAAGCGTAAGACTTCAACTCGAAGCCAATAAGCAGGGCCAAAAAATCTATTCGCTGACCGAGCTGACAAAAAAATTAAATATCTCAACCAAAACTATCGAACGCTGGCAGAAAAAAGGTCTCCTCGGCAGAAGATATGTTTTTCCCAACGGCAGTATCAAAACCGGATTTACCGAATCGGCCGTCAATGAATTCACAAAGGCAAATCCAGAGCTGGTCAAAAAGGCCTCTGATTACAGCACTATCGAGCCGGAATTGAAAAATAAAATAATTGCCAGAGCCAGACAGATTTTCCAGAAGGACTTTTCTCTCAGCAGAACTGCGATAATAAAAAAAATCGCCGCCGAATTTTCCAGGGCGCCGGAAACCATCAGGACAACAATACTTTCGTATGAGAAAAATCAGAGAAAGCAGATTTTTTTAAACGCTCATTCAGAAATCGACCCCGCGCACGCCGCTGAAGCCTTCAAATTGTATCAGGATGGCTTATCCGTTGACCATATTGCCGTAAAATACGGCCACAGCGCAAGCTCCATTTACCGCATTATAACCCAGCAAAGAATCCGAAAGCTTCTTGCCGCCAGAATCGAATATATCCCCAGCGATGAATTCATCGAACCAGGCGCACAGGATAAAATTCTCGCATCGCCGCTTTCCGTCCGCAGGACGCCTCGCGGAATTTTAAATAAAGCCCAGACCAAATCGGAACAGGACTGGCAGGCCTTCGTCGATGCGATAAAAAAAATCCCCGCCCTGAACCGTCAGCAGGAAGCCGAGCTTTTCAGACGCTATAATTTTTTAAAATACACTGCGTCAAATCTGATTAAGCAG
Source organism: Phycisphaerales bacterium (assembly GCA_003142595.1). GTDB lineage: Bacteria > Planctomycetota > Phycisphaerae > Sedimentisphaerales > UBA12454 > UBA12454. The sequence continues at coordinate 341,163 of PLMU01000003.1, read as the reverse complement.
TTAAGCCTGACAAGTCCCCGCGCCAATCTGGCTCACCAGGCCGAGCAGTTTTTAACACAGGCCGAGCGAATAAAAAATCTGATAATAGAAGCCAATTTGCACCTTGTCGTTCAGGTCGCCGCCAGACATTCATCAAACGCTATTTTCGCCGACCTCGTCAGCGAAGGCAATATGGCCTTAATGCGGGCCGTGGAAAAATTCGATTATTCAAAAGGCCAGTTCAGCAATTACGCCTCCTGGGCCATTAAAAGGGAATTCGCACATATCCAGCCGACCAGACAGCCCGGCACAGAAAGAAGCGATTTCGACCAGATTTCCGTTTCGCAGCATTTAAAAACACGTTCCGCCGGCGTAGAGGAAATTGAAACTGCCCGCAGAAGTCTCGAGCAGGTAATAACAAATAATCTTACCGAGCGCGAGCAGCACGTTATTCGTTTTCATTTCGGCCTGTCGGGCACAATGGTCAAAAAGGAATTCAAAACCCTAAAACAAATCGGCGACGATTTAGGCATAAGCAAAGAGCGCGTCCGCCAGATTGAACTCGAAGCGCTTCAGAAATTAAGACAAACCCTTAGTCCTGAAGAATTCGAGTTGCTTACGAGATAACATTTTTAAGTTTATTAACTTCCGTCTGGCCAAAGTTTAAAACGGCGAACTGGCCGTGATATATTTTCGCCGCTTCATCGTATGCCCTTGCGGCATCTTCTTCATTTTCGAAGTATCCCAGACTTTTATATTTTCCGTCGGATTTTATACCTGCCCGCCATTTTCCATTTCTTTTTTCAAGACTGACTCCTTTATATTTCGAGCTTGCAGCCCTGCCTCTTTTCCTGACATATTTGTTATTTTCCGAAACAGTTACAATTCGCAGATTTTTTTTTGTGTTATTAAGTCCGTTTCCGTCCTCGTGATGAACAACTTTGTCGACAGGCGCATTCATTATCTCTCGATGCATAGATACTATTTTCCTGCCTTCGAGTCGGATAGCGTAGCGATTGCTTTCCTTTTCAAAACATTCCCAGTTGTATTTCGATAATTTCTGATAATCTTCCGGGTCAACGATTGCAAACTTCGCCGCAGCAAAGTTTGTCTCGACGGGTTTTGTCCCGGCGGACATTTTCGTTTCGTTTTTCCCGCCTGTCAGTTTAATTTTCCTAAACGCGATGCCGTAATGTTTTTTTCTATAGCGCAGCAAAAACCACACGCATATATGCGCAATAAAATCAGGGATGGGGATGTAAAAAGGAATTTTTGCCATTGATAAAATTGGATTGGTTAGTGGTTAGCCCTGCCAATACCTTGGCAGGGTTCGTCATTTGAAATTATTAATTTTTTAATATAAAAGTTAGATAATCATCTAATTTTATATATATTATACCATATTTTTAACAAAAGTCAAGGAAAAAATGAAGCAAAACCACTATTTTTTGCATTTAGAAGCCCTTTTACATACAATATGTTGATTTATTATAAAATATTATCAATATGTTGGAAAATTATTTATCTACTGTTGACAAAAGACCAATCGCATGGTAAAGTTAGACCGTTCTTTTAAAAATGAATAACGCTTAAGCCAAAAGTCAGTTCGATTGGATCTCCATTTTGCTGTCTGCCCAGCAGACAGACAACTGAAACGGTGCTAAATCTGTTTCGGGTTCCAGGTGGTCGTGGTGCACTTGAAGACACGTGGCCCCTGTATTTCAGCTAAGAAACCTGAGGTGAGTGAGTGCACTATATCCTCTGGCCATGATGGTTTCCCCACGGTAGGAGACGTTCTCCTCCCGATAATACATGGAGAATATTTTATCTGGTCTACACATAAGGAGTTTTTTTATGTCAGGTAAAAACGTAAACTCCAATCGTCAACAGGCTTTTCTAAGGCCAACGAATGTTATCAAGGCTATTGAATTTAAAGCCATAAACATTCGTAAACTTCTCAATAAAAATGAGAAGGCTTTTGGCAAAAAAGCTTGGGGAAACATAGATGACGCTATTAAATTAGCAAAGACTATTGAGGCAATCGCCTCACATACTGCTAATTTACAAGCGGCGGACGCAATCGTTATGGTTGAGTTGCTTGAGCTAATGCTTGAGAAACTTGAACATAAATTGACTTGTATTCTCGCATCTTGACATGGCGTGTTTTTGTAAAACACGTTTCTTTAGTCTGTATTTAAGGAGCTTGTTATGCCAGTTACTGTTGGCAGAGCCATTAAGATAATCAGAGAAGCAAATAATAAGTCTCTCGGTTTTTTAGCTTCCGAAGCTCGGATAAGTACCCCTTATCTGAGCTTAGTTGAGGCGGATAAACGTACGCCGTCACTCGATGTAATTAAACGACTTTCGGAAGCTTTAAATGTTCCGGCAGATATATTTTTTTTAATCGGGTCGGGCTCTAATTCTTCTCTGAATAGCAGTAATGATTTAACAAGTCGCCTTATCTCTATGCTGAATCAGATGGAAGTTTTTGAAAAAAGGATTCAAGATGCGGTTGGGTAACAGAACTGTTAAGCAACCTTTAGATGGAATGACAGTTGAGTGGCTTGCTGTAGAATGCAAAGCCTCCGCGAGTTTGCTGTGGAAATTGGCAGGGGATACTACGGCAATGTATAAACCAACGCGCCCTCAAAAGAAACCCAGCGGAGGTTTCAGGGACATAGATGCGCCAAAACCAGAATACAAAAAATTGCTCAGGCGAATGGCAAAAATCCTTTCGAGGAACATTAAACATCATCCTGCAGCCCATGGCGGTGTTCCTGGTCGTTCATCGTTTACCAGTGCAAAACCTCACTGTGGCGCTAAATTTGTGGTTATTCGTGATATAAAAGATTGCTATCCGTCCATTACATCAGCAGGACTTTTTAACGCTTTCATTAAACTTGGGGCAACAGTCGCCTTTGCTAAATTCCTATCTTCGATTATGACCGTGCATGGCCGAATACCGCAAGGCGGTCCACTTAGTTCGTTAGCAGTAAACCTGTATATGCTTCGGTTGGACGACCACTTGTATAGAAGGGTGAGAGCTAAAAGTGGTCACTATGGACGACTAACGGATGACTTTGTTATTTCTGTGAATTCTCGCGAAAAGGCAGTTGATCTGGAGAAAGAGTTGGATTACAGAATCCGTCAAAAAAATTTACAGATTAATGAAAAAAAACGTAGAGAAAAAGGCTTACTTGCCGGCGATAAACTTAAGGATATTCATAGCCTTATTATAAATTCTAAATGTGGTTTAAGGCCCAAAGAAAAACATATTAAAGATGGACTTGAACTTGCAATACATTATGCCAGATGTTGTCGCTGTGCCACTCCTTTTGACTTACCTTTCCTATCAGATCTGCGACAAAGAACTACCGGTATGATGTATTATTTAAGGCAAGCTGATTTTAGTCCGGCTCGCCATATACGACGAATGGTAGAACGTGCTGATGAAAAGGTAAATAATATGCTTCTGAAAAATGGTCTTCAACCATATAAAAACAAATGGTGGTTAGCACACTCTACCAGAAACGAACCCTTCCGTTTATTAAATCTCTGGGAAAACAAAATTAAACTACGGCATATCGCATAAAAATCAGGCACATTGGGGCTGTTGAAAAATAGTTTTAAATTTTCAATCCGCGCAGCAGTATTTTATTTAAATAATTTTAATTTTGATAATTCGGATTTGTTTCGGATTTAGGGTTTAGTGCTTCGGATTTTATTCTATCTTCTGTTTCCTGAGTTCTGAGTCCTATGTTCTCTCATTTCTTCACCACGCCGCCGAGTATACGATTTGTTGCTACTGTATAAAGCCTCTTTTTCGGCTCGGTATTTACATGGCAGGCGACGACACGGCCGACGAAGATTATATGGTCGCCGGTGGTAAGTTCGCTTTCGAGCGTGCATTCGAAATTGGCAACGGCGTCATCTATTATTACCGAATCGATTTTCTCGGCAGGGCTTGTCTTGCAGCCGGTTACGGCAAATTTGTCGCAGTCGCTTCCGCTGTGCGTGCCGAAAAACATTGCAAGTTCGGCCATATCTTCGTTTGGGAATGCAATAGTAAAGCATTTGCTGTGCCTTATAGCGGCGACCGAATATCGCTTGGGCTGAAGTGCGATTGCCAGCATAGGCGGATTTCCGCTGGCGAGCATATTCCAGCCGAGAGTTACGGGGTTGGCCTTGCCGTTTTTATCTTTTACAACCGCAAATACTATCGGTTCCGGGTATCTGGTCTTGATTGCCTGCTCGTAATCGGCTTTTTTCTGCATTTTTTATCTCCCTAAAAAATTTATAACTTTAGCTCTATGAATATAGCGCCTTCTATCGGATTGCGACAGTAAGGTTTAATTTCCTTAAAGCCTATAGATACATACAACGCTCTGGCCTGTTTCATTGACGGGATGGTATCGGCTCGTATATGAGTGTAGCCAATTTTTCGGGCTTCGGCAATAACAGCCTCTACTAATTTTCTGCCGATTTTCAAACCCCTCATCTGTGGTTTAACGTATAGTCTTTTCATCTCACTTATGTTGTCGCTCAACTTTCTAAGTGCGATACATCCTGCCGCTTGGCCGTTGTGTCTTGCAAGCAGCAGACAGCCGCTCGGCGGGGCATAGTCGCCGGGAAGATTGGCCAATTCTTCCTCGAAATGCTGAAAACACAGGTCAAATCCCAGCGAATCAGCGTATTCAATAAAAAGCCTCTTAACTGCCTGGAGGTCTTCATCGGTTTCTACTTGAAAAATGTTTAGCATAATACGCTTCTCTTTATTTTTGCATTTTTCCTTTTCTTTGTTAAAATTATATTATAACTGAAATCCTTAACAAGGGAGAAATTAAATGGCAAAGATTGGCTTTATCGGCGCCGGCAATATGGCCGAGGCGATAATCAATATTTTATGAGGATTAATCTAATTATTGGTATGTGAAAAATGATAAATCAAAAATCCGTAATTAAAGTTACTGGTATCATGCTGGCCATAATGTGGGCTTCTTACGTGCCGGACCTCTTCCCTCATCCCTTTCAAGAAAAGAAAGGCATAAGAGACCTCGCAATAGAGTACACAAAATTGCCTGATTGGCTAAAGCAAGAGAGTCGATTTAATGACAAAACAGCAGACGAATTAGAGAAGGAAATGATGACTGAGCTGCGCATCGAGTGGATAAAATCTGTGTTGTTTATTGTCATTGGAGTGTTATCAGGCTGCTTACTTATTCAGCACAGGAAAGCGGGTTATTTGCTTGCGTTCTTCTCATCCTTATTATTCATTGGTATCGGGTTTGTTAATTTGTTGCGATATGGATTTCACATAGAACACTACGGATTTATGCTACATCGTGCCCCTGTGCGCACAATTCAGGGCATCTTGATGCAATTGGTTATATTGGGCACAGTCATTCTTCTCATTTACGTTTATGTAACACAAAAACATAGACCTTTTATCAGCAAAAGACATGACAATGCTGTGACTTAAATTTAACAGTTTGCAAATTTTCATTTCCTCGTTAAAATTATAGGCAAACTGTGCTTATGGCAAGGCAAGGAGTTATATATGGCAAAAATTGGTTTTATCGGCGCCGGCAATATGGCCGAGGCGATAATCAAAGGCATTATCGATGCGAAGGTCTATAAATCTAAGGACATAATTATCACGGACATTCGTCCTTTGCAGGTCAGGGCCTTATGCAAAAAATACAAAGTCGCTTGTGCCTCTGATAATTGCAAATTGGCAAAGGCTGTTGACGTCCTTGTTTTAAGCACCAAACCTCAGAATATGGCCGATGTTTTAGAAGGAATAAAAGGGGCAGTCAGGAAAAGCACTTTAATTATTTCCATAGCCGCGGGCATTACTACAAAGCGGATTCAAAAGGTTCTTGGTAATATCCCTGTCATTCGGGTAATGCCCAATACACCTGCCTTGATTGGCGCCGGCGCTGCGGTAATGTATGCCACGAAAAACGCTCGCGGCAAACTCAAGGTTGCCGAGCGGATTTTCTCCGCGGTTGGTTTTGCCCAGGCGGTTGGCGATGAAAAGCTTATTGACGCGGTAACTGCCGTTAGCGGTTCGGGTCCTGCGTATTTCTTTTTGCTGATGGAGGAGATGATAAAGACGGCTGTAAAGCTGGGACTTAAAAAAGAGCTTGCTGAAATGCTCGTTTTGCAGACCGCAAAAGGGGCTGGGTTGCTTGCTGTTGAAGCTTTTATAAATGGTCAAACACCCGATATTTTAAGAAAGAAGGTTACCTCCCCCGGCGGAACTACGGAAGCTGCACTAAAAGTATTTTCGAAGCGTAATTTTGAAAAAATGGTAATGATTGCCCTTTGGGCTGCTGCTAATAGGAGCAGGCAATTGTCACGCCGGTAGTCGGGAATTATTCGACCGCGATAGCCTCTACGGGGCATTCATCTGCTGCCTGCTGGGCGGCGTCTTCGAACTGCGGGGGCACCTGTCCGACGATAACTTCGGCGATGGTGTCACCCATCCGAAAAACCTCAGGGCAGGTTTCAACACATAGTCCGCACGCTGTGCAGCTGTCATCTATTTTTACCTTCATATTTGCTCCCTTTGCCTTGGGCAACAATAAAAACGGCCGGGTTTTCCGGGTACAACTTTGTTGCGCTTATGGCTGCTCGCTTCCGCGCCTGACCAGGTTCGCGTACGCGGTTAACCTGGGACCCGGCCGCTAATTATTGTAGCTTTTGTCCGGAAAATAACAAGACAAAAGCGGCTAAAACAAATCAATTTGACTAATCGACTTTTTAGCTTTATTATAGGTTTTGACGGTTCTAAAACGGAGAAAGAATGGCTTATACTGTCTTGGCAAGAAGGTATCGCTCACAAAAGTTCGACGACGTCGTCGGGCAAAACGCGATTTCGCAGACACTCAAAAACGCTATAAAAACCGACAAAGTCGCTCACGCGTATCTTTTTACCGGAACCCGAGGAGTCGGCAAGACCACAATGGCAAGAATACTCGCCAAATCACTTAACTGCCTTGCCGCCGATAAGCCCACAATCGAACCATGCCTAAAATGCGATAGCTGCATATCCGTAAATACCGGAGAAGATATCGATGTTATCGAAATCGACGGCGCTTCCAACCGCGGTATCGAAAATATCCGTGAACTAAGAAACAACGCTATTTACCGGCCGGCAAGAGCAAGATTCAAAATATATATAATAGATGAAGTGCATATGCTCACGGCTGAGGCGTTCAATGCCCTGCTGAAAACGCTCGAAGAGCCGCCTTCGCACGTTAAATTTATCTTCGCGACTACCGAACCAACCAAAGTCCCGGCAACAATCCAGTCACGCTGCCAAAGATTCGATTTTGGAAATATCAGTCCGGCCGACATTATTGGGCAACTTAAAAAAATACTCGTCGATGAAAAAATCAAGTTCGAGGACGATTGCATAATCGCTCTTGCCCGGCTTGCCAACGGCTCGATGCGAGACGGCTTGAGCTTGCTCGACCAGATTATCAGCGCTGGGGCGCAGCCTTTGACTGTGAAAATGCTCGAAGACCTGCTCGGCCTACCCAGCAGCGAAAAAACATATCAGCTATTGGAAAAAATCGGACAGGCAGATGCCGGCGGAACATTACTAGCCGTCGATAACCTCATCACCGGAGGATTAAGCTGCACCGGATTGCTCGATGCACTTATTTGGAGCCTGCGAGATATGATGGTCCTGAAGGCATCCGAAGATTCGGCATCTCTTGTAATTCTGACACAGGCTGAAAAAGACGGCCTGACGAAAATTGCGGATTTCTTCGATATACCGGCCATCATTTATAATATCGCACTATTCGAAAAACTCCGCTGGCCAATCAAAAACAGCGACAATCCCCGTGCCCTGCTCGAGGCGTCACTGCTGAGAGTCGCTTTGGCAGAACAATTTATGAGCATACCAGACCTTCTGGGCAACAGAACAGCAAACAGCAATCCGACAGATAAGTTAAAAAAAAACTTACCAATAATTGAACCCTTCGACTCCGCTCAGGGCAAGCAAGCCGCTCCGGCGAAGATTGAGCAAAAAACTGTCCTTACCGGCGTTTCAAACATCGAGCAGATAAAAGAAAATTGGGACACAATAATTAATTCAATCGCCAATACGAGAATTGCCGAGCTTTTGAAAAAAGCTTCTCCCTTGAAGTTAAACGGCAATTTGCTGGTTCTCGGTTTTAACGGGGGCGATGAATTTACAATGAAACTCTGCCAGGGAAACGGCAGACAGGAATCTATCGAAACTATCCTGAGCGGCGCACTGGGGGCAAAGATAAAAACCGGTTTTGAAATTATTGAAAACAGCGATAAGCAAACCCCGAAACAAAAACCGCCTGGCGCAAAGACAAGCCAGAAAACAATCGACCAGGTCTCAAACACACCTGCTATAAAATCAATGCTTTCCGAACTTGAGGGCAATATTATAGATGTTGAGGAAAACAGCCAATAGCCACCAAGGCGCCAAGACACGAAGAATTTAAAATTTAAGATTGAAAATTGAAGATTTGAGGAACCGCCGAAGGCTGGAAGAGCTAATTTTTAATTTGGGCGAGGTATTTTGATTATGAATAAACTGTATAGCCGGCTTAACCTGATAGTATTTGCCCTGGGTGCTGTGTTAGGGCTTATTTCGATTATAATTCCGCCTATTTATATTGTACATGTTAAAGCTTACGAGTCGCCGCTTTTCCCAATGGTTAGGACAGGTATTGAAGGAATGTCATCATGGTCATTCCTTTTTTTATTCTTGAGTGGAGTATTTTTGGGGGTTATTTACCCCAGGCATGAACCCCTCTATGGGATGTTTTTGGGGTTTACTTATTCCAAGCATGAACTGCTCTTGGGTATTTCAACCATGGCCCTATTTCCAATCCTTGCTTTCCTTGAAATGATGACAGACAATAATTCGCATAATCTCTGGCCGATAGAGTTTGTTCAATATGGATTTTTTACCATACCGGGTATTTGCGGGGCATATGCAGGAGCATTCATAAGAAGAAAGCTTATTCCAAGCCATCAATAACTACTTAGTTAAATGACGAACCCCCGGCGCGGGTCCGGGGGCTAACCACGAATTTAGTTTTGTCTTTAAACCTTTCAGGATAGATATTATAATATGATTTTAAAGGAAGGTGCGGGATGAACCCAGCATATACACAAAGCCTTAATAAGCTGATAGAAGAATTGGCCAAACTGCCGGGAATAGGGACGAAAACGGCAGAGAGGCTTGCGTTTCATATTTTAAAATCGGAAAAGAACGAATCGCTGCAACTGGCCGAGGCGATAAGCAAACTGAAAAACTCTATCCGCCAGTGCAAGATATGCCATAATCTCTCCGAAAGCGAATTATGCTCGATTTGCTCCGATACCAGGCGAGATAAAAGCATTATCTGCGTTGTAGAACAATTCAAAGACCTTATCGCTTTGGAAAAAACCGGACTTTGCAAATGGGTTTATCATGTGCTCGGCGGACATATCGCACCTCTGGATGGAGTCGAGCCGCAGGATTTGACGATTGATAATTTGATAAGCCGGCTGCGAAATGGCAAAATTACCGAAGTGGTTATGGCAACTAATCCGACCGTCGAAGGCGACGGCACAGCTTTATATATCAGTTCATTGGTTAAGCCGCTGGGCGTAAAAGTTACACGACTTGCAAGAGGGCTGCCCGGCGGAAGTCAGATTGAATATGCACCAGGTGCGGTTCTTACCGATGCTATTTTGGGAAGATGTGAACTCGAGTAGTAAGTTAAATTTAAACTTCGACAGGGGTTGTTGAAATTGGTTTTATCTGGCCTGCTTCGATGATTTTTGAAGCGGCTATTTCAATTTTCTTCTCGGTGTCATCCAAAGGCAGCATCATTGTCGATGCCGTTCCTATCGCACGAAGTTTTTTATATCTGTCCTCGAGCAGATTATCTATACTCATTCTTTTCAGCTCGCGCAGAGTCCTGATTATATATTGCTCGACATTATAAACCGCATCGTGAGTATTCCTGTGCGCTCCGCCGAGAGGTTCGGCGATTATCGCGTCAGCAATTCCGAGCCTGTGCAGCTCTTTGCTTGTGAGTTTCAGAGCCTCGGCAGCTTCCTGTGCTTTTGTGCCGTCGCGCCAGAGAATCGCAGCGCAGCCTTCGGGGGAAATGACAGAGTAATAAGCGTATTCGAGAATTGCCATTTTATCGCCGACGCCGATGCCCAATGCGCCGCCTGAACCGCCTTCGCCGATGACGATGCATATAATCGGCACACGAAGTCGCGACATTTCCATAAGATTAACCGCGATGGCCTGTGCCTGGCCGCGTTCTTCGGCGCCGATGCCCGGATATGCGCCGGGAGTGTCAATCAAAGTTACTACCGGAATATTGAATTTTTCCGCGAATTTCATTTTGGCAAGAGCCTTGCGGTATCCTTCCGGGTTTGGACAGCCGAAATTGCATTTTATTTTTTCTTTTGTGTCGCGGCCTTTGTTCTGACCGACGATTAAAACTTTTTCTCTGCCGATGTGCCCGGTACCGCAGACTATCGCCGCGTCGTCGCCGAAACATCTGTCGCCGTGGAGCTGGCGGAAATCCTTCACCATAAGGTTAAGATACTCGCCGAGCAAAGGACGCTTTGGGTGTCTTGCTACCTGGACTGTCTGCCATGCGGTAAGATTCGAATATATCCGCCCGAATTCGGCGACCTGGCGGCGCTGGAGTTTTTGAATTTCCGCTGAGTAGTCAATCCCCTTGACCGAGCTTAGCCGAGTAAGCTCAGATATCTGACTGTCAATATCGGCTATCGTATCTTCAAACGCAAGATAGTCGCCTTTGCCTATGTTTACTTTTTTATGTGCCATCAAATCCGAGGATTCTAATCGCTCTTTCTCTGTTTAAATTTTTATTTACGAATATCGCCACGACCCATCAGGGCCGCAAACGCTGATTTGGACATTTGTCCATTGATTGGAATTGCTTTAGCAGGGTAACATAATAGCAGTTTTACGCCTTAAAATAAAGAAAAAAATTGACATTAGGGGTATTTGTCGATACCTTTTATAAACCCTAAAAGAACTATAATTTTTATATAAGGCGTTTATTTTGAAGGACTTACGACAAGTTACAGTGATAGGGCTAGGACTGCTGGGCTCCTCGGTTACTTTGGCCATTAGCCGGAATAAATTCGGCATTAAAACCGCCGGCTACAGCCACAGAGCCTCTACCCGCAGCCGGGCAAGACGGCTCGGCGTTGCCGATGTTATATATGATGACATTTGCAAAAGCGTTGCCAATGCAGATATCGTTATCCTCGCCACACCGATTTGCACCTTTGGAGAGACTTTCAAAACCATTGCCGGCGCTTTGAAAAAGGGATGTATAGTTACCGATGTCGGCTCAACGAAATTATTGGCTCATAAATGGGCGAAAAAATTCCTGCCGAAATTTGTAAATTACGCCGGCTCTCATCCAATCGCCGGCTCGGAGCAGCGAGGCGTTGAATTCGGGCGGGACGATTTATTCGACGGAGCGGCCTGTATCATTACTAAAGATACATCGACAAATCCATCAGCAGTGCGAACCTTAAATAAATTCTGGTCTTCGCTTGGCTGCCGCGTCTGCACAATGTCGCCGAGTCAGCACGATGAAATTTTCGCAAATGTCAGTCATCTGCCGCACGCACTTGCCGCGACGCTGCTGAACGCCTCGGATTTGAACCAGTTGAAATTCTGCGGCAAAGGTTTTATGGATACTTCGAGAATCGCCTCGGGGCCGGCGAATATCTGGGCTGATGTTTTTTATACAAATTCAGAAAATATCCGCAAAGGAATCGAACGGCTAATCAAAGAACTGCTCAAGCTTAAAAAAGCGGTAAAACTTAAAGATAAAAATAAAATTGAAAAATTGCTTGCCCTTGCCAATGACAAGCGGGCGAGACTTATGAAATACAAGGTATCGAAAAAGGAAATACAGTGAAACAGTGGCGTTTTGAAGTTTTCAGCAAGCCCGGCAGCGACGACGTTCACGGCAGAGATGTTCTAAGCGACATTAAAGAACTCGGCATCGATACTGTCCAGCAGGTCCAGTCGGCCAGGGTCTTTCTGATTGAAGGCGATTTCGACGAAAATTTCGCTAAACAAATCGGCGGACAACTGCTGGCAGACGCGGTTTGCGAAAATTTTTATATCGGCAAAAGCTCCGCACCTCCCGGTCTTGCAAAAGCAACCATTATAGAAATCCATCTCAAAAGCGGAGTTACCGACCCGGTGGCCGAATCGGTTATGACGGCCATCGACGATATGGGCCAAAAGTGCCAGACCGTCAGAACCGCAAGAAAATATGTTCTCCTGGGCGAAATAAACGAAAAGCAGCTCAAAAAAATTATTCGCAGACTTTCAAACGACTGCATCGAAGTTGTCGTAATAGGAACTGACGCCGAACCGCCCAGTCCGCACATCGCTGCGTATCAGCTTAATCTTAAAACACTCAATATAATAAATCTCAACGACCAGCAGCTTTTGGAACTGAGCAAAAAAATGGATTTGTTCCTCAATGTTGTTGAGATGAAAACGATTCAGAATTATTTCAAAACGCAAAACAGGGAACCGACGGATGTCGAACTCGAAGCGCTCGCGCAAACCTGGAGCGAACACTGCGTCCACAAAACTTTCAGGAGCAGCGTTGATTTTAATTTCGAAGGCAAAGAAATCCATTTCGATAATCTTATAAAAGATACGGTCTTCAAAGCCACGCAGCAGCTTAATAAACCCTGGTGCATAAGCGTCTTTAAAGATAACGCAGGCGTAATAGAATTCGACGAAACAGACGCGGTTTGTTTCAAAGTCGAAACGCACAATCACCCATCGGCCCTGGACCCTTATGGCGGAGCGGCAACGGGCATCGGCGGAGTTATTCGCGACCCGATGGGAACGGGAATGGGCGCAAAACCGATTGCCAATACCGATATCTTCTGTTTTGCAGAGCCTGATAAAAGTTTCGACGAAATTCCAAGAGGCGTTCTGCATCCGAAACGAATCGCAAAAGGCGTTGTCGCAGGCGTGAGAGATTACGGCAACAGAATGGGAATACCGACCGTCAACGGAGCGATTTTCTTCGACGACCGCTACCTCGGCAACCCGCTGGTCTTCTGCGGAAATATCGGAATTATGCCAAAAGATAAATGCTTCGGCAAATCATCGTCGGGCGAACTTGTTATGGTCGTCGGCGGTAAAACCGGCAGAGACGGTATTCACGGCGCAACTTTCTCCAGCGGCGCGATGACGCACGAACACGAAACGGTTTTTTCACACGCTGTGCAGATTGGAAACGCAATCACCGAAAAGAAAACGCTCGATACCCTCCTGCAGGCAAGAGATTTGGGCCTCTATACCGCCATCACCGATTGCGGAGCGGGCGGCTTGAGCAGCGCGGTCGGTGAAATGGGCGCAAATTTAGGCGCAGATGTCCAGCTTGATAAAGTACCGTTAAAATACGCCGGACTTTCATATACCGAAATATGGATTAGCGAAGCGCAGGAAAGAATGGTTATCGCGGTAAAGCCGGAAAACCTTGAGCAGATTAGCAAATTATTCGCCGATGAAAATGTCGAGGCTACAGTTATCGGCAAATTCACAGACGATAAAAAACTTACATTGAAATATCAGCAAACGCAGGTCGGCCAGCTCGATATGGATTTCCTGCACGACGGTTTGCCAAAATATTCGAGAAAGGCAAGTTACAGCCCGCCAAAACTTTCCGAGCCTGTTTTGCAGCCCACTGCTGATTACAACGACGACCTTTTAAAAATCCTTTCGACATATAACGTCGCCAGCAAAGAATGGGTTATCCGTCAATACGACCACGAAGTCCAGTCCGGTTCAGTTATAAAACCATTGGGTGGCATTACAAATGACGGGCCAAACGACGCGGCAGTCATTCGGCCTAAATTTAATTCCGACAAAGGCCTGGCTATCGGCTGCGGTATGAATCCTTTATATGGCGATATCGACCCATACTGGATGGCCCTGGCGGGAATCGATGAAGCGATACGAAACGTTATCTGCGTCGGTGCAAGACCGGACAGAATCGCGATTCTGGACAATTTCTGCTGGGCGGATTGCAAAAAAGAAGAAACGTTAGGCTCGCTTGTCCGCGCAGCGCAGGCTTGTTTCGACGGCGCGGTTGCGTTCGGCACACCGTTTATCTCCGGCAAAGATTCTCTGAATAATAATTTTATTCTCGAAGACGGCACGGAAATCTCCATACCCGCGACACTGCTTATCAGCGCGATGGGTATTGTTGACGATGTTAAAAAATGCGTTACTGCCGATTTGAAAGCTGCCGGCAATCTGCTGTTTATGGTCGGCCTTACAAAAAATGAGCTCGGCGGTTCGCATTACTATAAAATTAAAAATCAGCTCGGAGCAAATGTTCCGAAAACCGATTTAAGAATGGCAAAATTAACCGCGGAAAAAATTCATAAAGCAATCGATTCAGGTCTTGTTGAGGCCTGCCACGACTGCAGCGAAGGCGGCCTTGCCGTTGCTCTTGCGGAAATGGCCTTCTCCGGCGGGTTTGGAATACTGGCCGATTTGAAGGGCTTGCCAAAAACCGCAGATTGCTCTTCAGCTAACTCGCAGCTCTTTAGCGAATCATGTTCGAGATATATTGTTGAGGTTCGGCAGGAAAAATTCAATGACTTTGCGAAACTTATGCTTGGCGTTCCTTTCGGCCAAATTGGAAAAGTTATCGAAGATAAAAATCTTGTAATAAAAGACTGCCTGGGCAAAACAATCGTCGATGTCGCGACTGATAATCTGAAAAACGCCTGGCAGAAACCGTTGAAATGGTGATAAACATATGACGCAGGTAAATGCATTAGTAATAAGAGCGGCAGGAATTAATTGCGACCTTGAAACGCAGCATGCACTTGAGCTTTCCGGCGCAGCGGCGCAGAGATTGCACGTGAACAGGATTATCGAAAATCCTGATTTGCTCGATGAATTTCAAATCCTCGTTATCCCAGGTGGTTTCAGTTATGGCGACGACGTCGCTGCCGGCAAAATACTCGCAAACCAGATTATTCATCATTTTTCAGACAGGCTTAATGCCTTTGTTGAAGAAGGCAAAATTGTTCTCGGTATCTGCAACGGCTTTCAGGTGCTTATCAAAACAGGCCTTCTCGGCAAAATCGAACCAACCGGCAAACAGCAGATTACAATCACCAACAACGACAGTGGCAGATACGAGGACAGATGGGTATATCTGGCGCCTTCGAGTAAAAAATGTATATTCATTGACCCGGACAGAAGAATTTATCTTCCGGTAGCACACGGCGAGGGGAAAATTCTATTTGAAAATAATGATGTGTTTGAAAAAATCAAAGCAGACGACCGGGTCGCGTTCAGATATGTCGATGAAAATGGAAATCCCGGCCCGTTCCCGATAAATCCCAATGGTTCGACTGATGCAATCGCCGGTTTGTGTGATTCGACCGGCAGAGTTTTAGGGCTTATGCCGCACCCGGAAAGATATATAAGATTTACTCAGCATCCGCACTGGACAAGATTAAAAGATAAATCCCGCGCCGACGGCAGAACAATCTTTGACAACGCCGTCAAATACGTAAAACAAAACTTTATATAGTGAAAAGTGAAAAACTAAAAGTGAAAAGTTTATTTTTTGCTTGTTTTAACAGTTGCCACCAACATTGCGATTAGCTCTTTGCAATCTGCCTGCATGCTTTCAAATAATTTACTATTGATAAATTTCGTATCTTTTAATAATAAAAGCCAGTAATCGGTTTCGTTTGCTTCTTTTAGACCGACACTCATTTTATTTGCAAAGTCTGCTTTGCTTTGTCCAAATTCAGCCTCTCTGATTAAAGCGCCTATTGCCGTTCCGCTTCGCAGAATTTGTTTACTCAATACAAAGTCTTTTTTCTCAGATTGCAAATATTGCGATAACTTTACAATCCGGATTGCAAACTTATAACTTTTATCTCTTAGTATCGACTCTTTCATAATTAAACGAAAAATTCCACTTTTCACTATTCACTTTTAACTTTTCACTTATTATCTTATTCCGAGCCTTTCAGCTTCGTCCTCCAGCCCGTATTTTTTCATTTTCTTATAAAGCGTGGTTCTATTGATTTTCAGAGCCTGCGCGGTGAGCTGCCGATTCCAGTTGTTTGTCTCAAGCGCGACCCTGATAATATTCTTCTCCGGCTCGGCTATCGCGGTTTTAAGGCTTATTTTATTAAAATCTGTCGGCTCCTGCCGCGGCGTATGAGAAGTTATATTGACAGGCAAATCTTCAAGCGTGATATAGTCTGTTTTGCTCAGCAGGACCGCTCTTTCCAGCACGTTTTCAAGTTCGCGTATATTGCCCGGCCAGTTATATCTTTGCAGTGCATCCATCGCCCGGTCGGTAATCTCAAGTTTTGCGCGGCCGTGCGACAGGCAGAAATTTTTCACAAAATGCCTTGCGAGCAGCGGAATATCGGCCGGTCTTTCGTTTAGCGCAGGAAGATTTATCGTTATCACATTGAGTCTGTAATATAAATCTTCTCTGAATCTGCCGGATTTTACCTCTTCAATCATATCTTTGTTCGAAGCGACAATCACGCGCGTATCTACGGAAATGGTTTTATTGCTGCCGACAGGTTCGAACTGCCTTTCCTGGATAACTCGCAGGAGTTTTACCTGCAGCCCCGGCGATGCGCTTGAGATTTCATCGAGAAAAATAGTTCCGCCGTCGGCTGCCAGAAATTTTCCCTGCTTATCGCTGATTGCGCCCGTAAATGAGCCTCTGACATGCCCAAACAATTCGCTTTCGAGCAGCGTTTCCGGCAGCGCTCCGCAGCTTACCTCGACAAAAGGCTTGTCTTTCCTGCCTGAACGGTAATGAATCGCCCTTGCCAGCATCGTTTTTCCTGTGCCGCTGGCGCCGGTCATAAGGATATTAGCTCTGCTGTCGGCGACCGCTTCGACAAGGTCGAAAATCTTGGACATTTTGTAATCCTGACTGATAATATTTTCAAGGCTGAATTTGTTTTCAAGCTGACTTTTGAGATTTGCGTTTTCGCTGATAAGCGATTGCTGTTTTAATGCTCGTTCAATCGTAAGCCGCAGTTCGTCGTCAACAATCGGCTTGGTAAGATAATCATACGCGCCGACTTTTATCGCTTCGACCGCGCTTTCAATTGTTCCGTATCCGGTAATAATAATTACAACTGTCTGCGGATGATTCTTTTTGATTATATTAAGCAGTTCGAAACCGCCCCCGTCCGGCAGATTGACATCCGTTATAACAAGAGAAAATTTTTGTCTTTGAATATAATTTAACGCCTGTTTATACGATTCGGCACCGACGGTACTGTATCCTTCGAGTTTGAGAAATTCGCACAGCGAATCGAGTATTATTCTATCGTCGTCAACTACTAAAATATTGCTTTGTTTCATATAATTTCAGTTTCCGAAAATGTATTTTATCGTTCACTCAACGGCAGATATACCGTAAAGATGCTACCGCCGCCGTCCGGAGCATTTTGGGCGGTAATTTTCCCACCATACTTTTCAATTATGTCCCTGCAGATGGCAAGTCCAAGCCCTGTGCCTTTGCCGGTTTTCGTAGTAAAGAAAGGCTCAAATATTGTATCTCTGCTGGCCGGGTCAAAGCCCTGACCGGTATCGCGAAACTGTATTACCGCAATGTTATTATCAGATATACTACAGTTTATCGTTATCTTTCCGCCGTCAGGCATTGCCTCAACTGAGTTTTTAAGCAGGTTGCAGAATACCTGAAACAGATTTCCGCTTTTTGCTTTCGGCAAAGACGATGGGTATTTGCGTTCGATTTCTACTCCCACCGCTTTAGCGCTCGGCTCAATAAACTTGACTGCTTCGTCGATAATTTTATCTATTGGCGCATCTTCAATCGCCGAATATCTGCTTCGCGAAAATTCCAGCAGTTCAGTAATAATCTGAACCATTCTTTTAAGGCCGTCGCTGGCGTGTTCGAGATACTCTACCGGCTTCGGCAGTTGTGCTTCGTTGATAGTTCTCTTTGCCAGGTTAATATATCGCATTATTCCGTCTATCGGATTATTAAGTTCATGCGCCACCTTGCTGGCAAGTTTCCCCATCGCGGCAAATCGTTCCGTAGTCGCCATCTGTTTTTGAATATTTGCCTTTTCGGTTATATCCTCAAGCAGAAGCAGTCCGCCCCGGACGTTTCCTTTTTCTCCGTCCGTCAGCGGCGCCAAAGTTATCTGCAAAACCGGCAGTTTTTCTCCCATGCGGTAACTGACATTATCAAATCGGTTGATTTTGCCGGTTTCTATAACTTCAAGAAGTGCTTTTTGCCAGTTCCCCCAGATTTTCTCATTTGTTCCCGTCGCCAGAGTCGCATCAGCCGTCGCTTTAACTTCCACAAGTGAAAATGCTCTCGAATTTGCGCTTATTATCTTCAGCTCTTTATCAAAAACGACTACCCCGACAGGCAGCGACTGAAAAACCGCAGGAGTAAAATCTTCTTCTATCCCTTTTTTGATGGAAATGTTTTGGCGACCGGTATTGGGCATAATTAGTATTATAAAAAACCTCAATGTCCCTGTCAAGCTCCGATGTTGCAAAAAAACAACAACAATTCATTATTAACACATCATTAATTCATACCATTTTTTAGATATAATCTCTTTATTTAAAATATGTTATAAGTTTTTTTGATGCAATATTAACATTTTATCCAGAATTAAAAGATGTTAATTATCTTTATCATAAACTTGTTTTTGTTGCCTTTTATAAACAACATTTGCTAATTTTACATCTTTGCAAATTTTAAATTTACTTCAAATGTAACATAACCATATCTATTTACTATACTTAAGTATGATAAAATGGGCTGTTTTAGAGATGATGCCTTTGGTATATCATTTGCATCAGTCCTATAATGGCGATGTTGTTAATATTTTATTAGCTCATTTTAAGGCATGGAAGCAATGGGAGGAGAAAACGATAGACGAAAGCACAGGCGCCTGCTTGTCAGGATGGGGATACTATGTCGCAAAGTTGGAACAGTGCACGACCACGCTTTTGTGGGCAATAGTGTAAACATCAGTCCCGATGGTCTTCTTGTGGAGAGCGGCCAAAACGATTTTGCTGACGCCGGCGACCTTTTCAATATCGAGTTGGACGTGCCTGCCGTCGACAGAGCCGACCAGATTGGCGGCAAAGTTTCCGCTTACGCAAAAGTCGTCAGAATTATCGAGCCCCCGCCAGACCGCAAAGCCATCAGAAAACTAATAGCCTTCCAGTTCTGTTCCCGTCCGCAGTTTGACATTTAACCGCGTCTGCATTACTATGCGGAACATATGAGAATTCTGCCATATTGTTGTGTTCTGCTGTTTCTTTCAATATTGCTGCCGGGCTGCTATCAAAATCAAAAACCATCGGACAAAACCCGGCTCCAGGATCTTATGCCGCAAAATCCCGCTGGCGACAGCAATACTCCTTCCATCGGCCTGTATATCTATGTATTCCAGTTTGACAAGGAAAACTATCCTGCGGCACTCGATGGCCTGGGCAAAGCGAATGATTTTACTATCAAATACGGTGACGTCGCCAGTTTTGCCGCCAACGGCTTCATCTGCGGCGGTGGCGATAGTGATACCTGGGCAAGATTAGCTCAGATTTTAACCCAGGCTAAGTCGACCATAACAAAACGTTCCACAGTTTATATCAACTTTAACACGGATGAAGATGTTTTAATCGCCCAGCAGTCCGAGCCGGTATTTGCCAGCTATCATTCAGACAGCAACGCCTTAGCGGGAATCGGTCTGCCGCCTGGAGATATCTCGCTTCGGCTAAATGCCGCTCCCACTATCCTTAGGCAAACCTGCAATCTTAGCATCAAGCCGGTTTATTTATCCCGCGCAGACGCCGGTTCATCCTCCGATAAAACGCTAAAGGAACAAAAAACCCCTGCCGGCGAATTTATTTTCGATTCTGCCGCGATTAATGTCTCTCTTCGGCCCGGCCAGTTCGTCTATATCGCTCCTGATATAGATAATTTCCCCAGGGACGGCTCGTCCATTGCGGGCCTGTTAACGTTTTGTTCCGATGTCCCAAAACCTGTTATCAGACTTTGCGTTATCACTTGCGGCAGGATTAATGACTAATCAGGACTCTGCGAGACCGAAACTAACAGGAAAATAGTTAGTAAAAAGCCTCTAAAAACCAAGATTTTCAGGACGTTGCCGCCTCTTTCGCCTCCCAGCCGCTAAAACTCATCAAAATTTTCTTTTTTTGCAATTCTTATCTTGTCGCCTTTTCGGCTATAACCCCTGATATTCAAGCCTCTTGCTCATACAAGACAATCCGAAAGCACTTCTTCAAAAATTAATTGAAAATCTTGCAAAATTCTCACAATTTTTCTTATAAAAACTTTACCAATCTGTCGATAGCATTTATATTGGCGGTGTAGCCAATAACCCCTTAGGGGAAGGAAGGTCCTAAAAGATTTTTAATGGATTGAAAACATGTCGGCTCAACCTCGCGAAGCTAAAATTTTAATAGGTCTTGTCGTTTCAATGACATTGGGAGCAGCCCTTCTGATGGCTTTGGACAGCCAGTCCATTTCCGCAGGTGCCTTCAGCCTCGCAAGTTACTCTTCCCTTGGTTCGATTTCTTCTGTTACCGAGACCCGCCAGGCCGTATCGACCGACAGGTGGAACAGGATTGAAGTTTTCTACAGCAATACAAAAGGCGGCGACCTTGCTCAGCTCGCATCTTTGGCCGGCCTTTCAAGTTCCGAAGACCTTAATTTCCATTTCCTCATCTGCAACAGCCTCGGCGCACTTGACGGCCAGATACAAACCACTGAAAAATGGCTCAATCAATGGTCGGCCCTGCCCGGCACAACCTGGTATGGCAGCAGCAAAACTATCCGCATCTGCGTGATAGGCGAAAGAAAAACCCCCGCTTCGGATTATCAGGTAAGCCGAACTGAGGAATTGATAAATTCACTCTCCAGAAAATTCCATATCGAGCGAACCAATATCAACTATCCCAACGGCTGGCAATTATAGTCTCCGTCCCTTAGCCCCCTTGCCTGCCAGGGGGTTCGTCCGCTTGTCCCGCACTAATTTGATATTCAATTTCTTCTATTATCCCTACGGTATAATAAATTGGTGCGGGGTTTGCGCCCCAATCATTCACAACACAACAATTCTTGGTTTAGCCCCGTCATCTTATGTCCGCCGCAGGCGGAGATGATGACGGGGTTCGTTTCTAAAATCTGAGATTTCAAATTTGAAATTCTTCTTTATTTGCCTTTTTTATGTTTTTCTTTAACAGCCTCAAACGTCTTGACCTCTATCCATTTTTGGTCGTCTTTTTGGCTTACTACTCCAGTGGCCTTGATTTTTTTATCTGCTTCAGTTTTTCCGATTTTCATGCCTGTGGCATCGAGTACGACGTTATAAGTTGCATCTTTCGTCGTGAGCGTTACTGAAGTAATCTTTTTGGCCTCTTTTACAACGTTTACCGTCCCTTTCACTTTGATTTCAGTAGCTTTTGTCGCTTTTGCCTTACCAAACGCCGTTGAGTTCATCAGCAAGCATACCATTACGAATATTCCTGCGACCTTCATTAGTTTCTTTACCATTGTATTTTTCCTTATCCAGTTTTTAAACTTCCCTGCCGGCAGGACTACACATTCTGCCGCGAGGTGATATTATATCTCTGCTTCCTTGTAAACACAAAATAAAATCCGCCCGCCCTACAACGCAACAATTTTCGGTTTAGCCCCGCCACCCGTGGGCGGGGTTCGTTAAATTGGTTCGTGGTTAGCCCTGCCAATACCTTGGCAGGGTTCGTTATTCGTCGTCAAAAAAATAATGACAATCCGCCCTATTTGTGGTAAACAATACTCAGAGGCGTGCAAAATCACGAACAGGGTTTTTAGTCAAAGGAGATGATTGATGCAAACTGTTAATTGTAACCAGTGCGGCCGACAATTCCCAATAAATGATACCTTCAAGTCCAGGGACGCCGTCTTCTGCATCGACTGCGCAAACAAAATCGCCTCCGAACAGAAACAGCTCCCCGCCGGCTCATTCCAGCGACAAGCCGACCCCACCATTTGCGTCAACTGCCGGAAAGACTACGGCTCAATGCCATTGCCCTCGATGTCCGGCCTGCCCGTCTGCCCTCAGTGCCGGGATTTTCTCAAACGCCTCCCATTCCCAAATTGGGCCAAGATTGCTTTCATCGCAATTATTATCCTCATTATTTTCGCCACTTTCTGGAATATGTGTTTTATGCTGGCCTGTTCCCAAATACAATCTTCAATCAAAACTTTCGCCCGGCAAAACTTCGAAAGCAAAGGGATTCACGATATGCCCGACTTTCAGCAGGGAATCAGCTTCCTTAATCAGGAAAAATACGCCCAGGCCCTCGATGCCTTTAATTCCTGCAAAAATTTATCGCCCGCGATGGCAAAGGATGATATCCTGCTTAAATATCTCACATCAGTAGCCGTCGCAGGAGTAGCCTTCAACAACAAAGATTACGACAAATTTTTAGCCGTAGCCATTGATAGCTTTAAAGAAAATCCTGAAAATACTATTGCCGCCGAACGCGTCGCTGCCGGCTACGCCTGCAAATTCGCCGTCACCGGCGACTCGCAGTTTAAACAGCAGGCTCTCGACGCCCTCGAAAAAGCAAAAAAAATGCCAAACCATGAAGGCGGCTTCGAACTATACGAACAAAGAATCCACCACCGCCTCTACACCCGCGAAATTATCAATGGCATAGAGTTTAACAAAAGATTCCCCAACGGCTGGACTCAACCCGAATCGCAACAGAACCCCAAGCGTTAGCGCGGGGTCATATCCTACACCTATTTAGCCCCCGAATTTATTCGGGGGTTTGTCGTTCGTTATTTAGCCCCTTTGCCCCTGTCTTGCCGAAGCCATTCGGCGAAGGCAGATGCTAAGGGGTTCGTCGTATATCATGTCGTGGGGTTGCTTCTTCGTGGTTAGCCCTGCCAACACTTTGGCAGGGTCGTCGTTTCTTCGGCATTATCCCATCGGGGCATCTCTGTCAGACATTTTTCAACTATTCCTGTTTCTTTATCCATCCAATTTGGCAGATAATTGTTTTCTATACAATTCATTGAATTTACGAGGCGCATATAGAATTCGATCGAGCCAACAAATTACATTATAATAATAAGTTTGATTTTCCAAATATTTGTCCAATATTTGTTCTAATTTTACTCGCCTGTGTCCCAATGCTTTCATCAGGTAGGCAACGGTTATTACTCGTATGTCCTCATTTGTGTTCAGAATTAATTTCTCTACTTTTTCTTTTTCTAAAAATTGGCCCTTGTTCAATTTTTCTTTGAGACATAGTTTTATTAATTCCCGATTATCAGACTTCAAGAACGTTTCTAACACAGAGCTGTCATCACACAGAGATAATGCCTTTTGAGATGCCTTGTTACTAATATCCCCTGCATTATTTATTGCTATATCGACCAACATAGAAATATCGTCTTTACTGGCCAGATTAACAAACAGTTTGGTCGCCAATGCTTTGATGGTAGGCTCTTCACTTGTCATAAATTGTTTTGCAAATCGTATATCTTCTTTTTTGCCATACTCTATCAGTATTTTCAAGGCTGATTTAGTAAACACATTTTCTCCATATATTGTGTCTTTGTTAAAATCATCTATAAGGGTTAGGACTACATTCAAATTTGTTTTATCATCTGTTTTTTCAAGTTGAATCTTTAACTCATTTAATTTTGCCCCATAAACATCTTTAATTCTAGCGAATTTATTATCTAAATCGTTGCGTACTTGTCCTAAAAACTCATGACCCTTGCACAATCCTATCGCCAAATAAATAAGTTCTCTTTCTATAGCTAACCAAGTTAGAGCTTTTGTCAAGTCCTCAATGGAGTAAGTTTTTAATATTTCTATTTTAAGTTCTTCAAGCCTATTTGATTTATATGAATACCATGTTAAAATACTTGGATATCTTGGTGTTTTTAACGGCCAATTTTTTATAACTTCTTCTATATTAAACTTTTTTCCTCTGTTTATCAGGGACCTGTATCCCCAGTATCTAACATCATCATTGCTGTCATTTATAAGAACATTAAGTTCATTATCGTTTAATTCTCCACTTTTTGCTAATTCAACTGTTACTAATTGTTTTATTTTCTCATCTTTATGTTCTTTTAGTTTTCTTAATCCATCAATTTTCAACTTTGGAATAATATCGCTTAAAGTTGAAGCATCTCCAATAAACACCTTGATGACTTTATCTTCGGCCATTTTTTTACCTTCGCAACTTTATTCGGCGCTAATCATTTAAAGCCTGCTTCTCCTGCTTCCAATCCTCGTTGTCTGCCAAAATTCTACTCTTTTTCTTTTCAAACTCAATGGCTATTATGCCATACCATAGGTACCAATTTTATCCGCCTCCGGCGGTTCCTCAACTCTCACAACTCATATGTAGCTCGGACTCTCTTTGACTTGTTGAGATACGAATACCAAACGGCAACATAGATAATGCCTCTGAGTATGTTTGTGACAGCCCCTGCAATCATCGTTTCGTTTGCTGTAGAGGGAAGCCCTGCCATGAACGGCAGAACCGCAGCGACGGCATAATACGCCAAAATACACAAGAGGTATTTCTTGGCTGTCTGCACTGCGCCTGGGCGAATAAGCCAAAGACCAACGCCTGCGTAAATACTGAAAGCCATCAGACCCGTGCTCAGAAACGTGTCGATAACTGCGATGACTAGCAAGCCGGGAAACCGGTCAAAGTAAGGAGAAGTCTTGCTATATAACGATGCGAGCGAGCCGAAGGTAAGCAGTGGGCTTAAGATGGTCAGTGCAATACAAAAAATAGTAGCCAACCGCCCACACCTTTGTATTGCGACTCAACCTGTGCCTCGGGTGGCAATGGCGCGGGAGTGGCTTGGTCGCTTGCAGCATTTGGTATTTCGTTCATGGATTTCTTTTCTGTCTCCTATGTTCTGGGTTCTAATATTCTACATAAAATTATATCCCCGCTTCTCATGGCTATTTGCCATGCCTACGCAGTATGCCTTACGGCAATCGGCACCGACTTGTCCGCTTAAAAAACTTGTCCGCCAAAGTCCCTTAGGGACGACGACAGATTCCCCCCTCGAAGCGCAGCGGAAACCCCGCCCCACTGAACTTCTTAGATTTAATTTTCTTTTCCGTCGGAGCCACAGCGCAGACCCCCGCAAGGGGGCAGAAATGGAAATTGCGGGGGTAATTACCGACATTCCGGATTAACCAATTTTCTCTCCAAAAACCCGTTCAAAACCTGATCTTTTCGATGTTTTTAGTGTTATTTCTCTTCACTTTTCAGTGAAATCAGCGTAATTTTCTTCTAAAAATATTCACTTTTTTGCCTTTTTTAAAAAAAACATACACGTTTGTTAAAAAAAATGACGTTTTTTGTTGAAGAAATAGTCCTAAACCCTTTATTTATTTTTAAAAATAACGAGTTATAGCATTTTATCCCACGTAAACACAAGAGTTATGACAATTATCTAAATTAAATTTTGTGCCTTTGTGTCTTAGCTGAAGCCCGGCGAAAGTCCCGACGCATCGGGATAGCTACTCTTGTTGATTTGCGCAAACTTTAACGACTTTACTGAGCCTTATTATTATCAAAAAAACGCAAAATATCTCATTTTTTCCATAATTTTAGTGTATTTATTGGACTTTTAATTAGAATAACGCCAGTTTCATTGAAAGGGATTGATTATGGCAAAGGGTCTTGTGGTTTATTATTCGAAAAGCGGCAACACTAAAACAATGGCCGAGCTAATCTCTAACTCAATGAATGACAGTGGCTTGCCAACAGATTGCAAATCGGTAGATAAGGTAAAAGTGGACGATTTATTAGCTGCCGATGCTATAGTAATAGGTTCACCGACGTATTACGGCCAGATGGCCGCACCTATTATGCAACTATTTACTGACACGGTAGTTAAGCACGGCCGGTTAGCCGGCAAAATTGGCGCAGCGTTCAGCAGTTCAGCGAACATTGGTGGCGGCAATGAAACGACCATTTTAGGCATATTGGAAGCTATGTTGATACACGGAATGATCTTACAAGGCGACCCTCAGGGCGATCATTACGGCCCGGTTTCTATAAATTCGCCTGACGATAGAGTTATTGCGCAGTGTAAAAGGCTCGGCCAAAAAATTGCGGAATTGACAAAAAAGCTCTTTAAATAAAACCTTATTTTTGCGTTAAAAAACCTGTTTTTTTTTGACAATCGTTGATTAACAGGTTAAATTGCTTATCGATATTTTTTGTATGGAGACAAATATGCAGGAATACGAAGAACTCAAAAGATTGTTAGATGAAGCTGAGAGCGACATAAAAAAGGCCGAAGGCGGCAATAAGGCTGCGGGAACAAGGGTTCGCAAACAGATGCAGCAGATTAAAGCGGCCGCTCAAACTGTCAGAAACAAAGTTCTTGAGATGAGAGTCGTAGAGTAAATCATCCGGCCGTAACAGTTTCATTTTTTTAGCTTGCATCCCGTTCCGGATGAAAGACGGGAGTCGTTGACTTAACACAGGTCGCACACCTGTAATGTTGTTTTCTGAAGTTTGAAAGGACCTTAATGCCTCCGGTACAATTATTCGATTTGTCGAAAATCGACTTAAACCATATTATCTTCGATAAAAAAGCTATAGAAGAGGTAAATCCTCAACGATATGAAATGCAGCAGCTTGACGGAATCATCTGGTATGACAAGGAAAAATTCCTCATCCTCGGCTATAAAGACATAACTGAAAAAGAATTCTGGGTTCGCGGCCATATTCCCGGCAGACCGCTTATGCCTGCAGTAGTAATGATTGAGGCAGCGGCGCAACTTTCCAGCGTTTTTATAAAAAGGGTTTACGAAAAAGTCGGCTTCATCGGCTTTGCAGGCATCGAAGACTCTAACTTCAGAAAGCCGGTCGAGCCGGGCTCACGACTTTATCTGCTCGGCCATATCATAGGCTACGAAAGAAAAAAATATACCTGTAAAGCACAGGGTATCGTAAACGGAACGATGGTTTTTGATGCCGTTATCTCCGGCCTTAGAGTCTGATGAAGGAAATTTTTGAAAACTGCCTTTCTCTTAACGATAAACCAATAGACCTGCCAAATGCGGCAGGTCTTGTTCTTTTCGCAGACAGCCTGGATAGGCCGATAGCACTTCTGACGGCAGCCAATATAAAAAGAGTCGCGAAAACCAAACTCGCCGAAAAAATCGACCCACTCGATTCTGCTCAGGGCAGGCCCAATAAACGCGCTGACCTGAAAAGCATTACCGCAAAAATTTATTATTCCCCTTGTCGGTGCAAATTCCGGCTGGCAGTAAAACACTTCGACGCAGTTAAAAAAGTTTTCGGTCAAAACTACAAAGACCATATAACGCTGGTCATGCCCTGGTTTATTAAAATAGATTTGAGCGAAAAAATTCCATTCTTCTCGGTTACAAAAAAACCGGGATTCAAAAATAATGAAAAAACATTAGGGCCATTTCCCGGCCAAAAATCCGCAATCACATTTTTGAAAACACTCGAAGACGCTTTGGGGCTTTGCCGGAAAAGCGATCTGGTAAATAATCCGACCCTGGCGGCAAGTTGTCCATATCTGCAAATGGACGCCTGTGTCGGCGTTTGCGCAGGTAAAATTCCAGCCGAAGAATATAAAAATATTATTCAAGAGGCTTTTGAAGCAGGTGTTAATCCAACAAATGCAATCGAGCAATTGCAGCAGCAGATGCAAATCGCTTCAAAGGAATTAAAATTCGAGAAGGCGGCCGGCCTAAAGAAAAAAACAGACAAACTCTCAGTCCTGAAAAAACAAAACTATAAATGGACAGGCGATTTAAAAAACTTAAAAATTGTTCATATAGACAAGTCTGTTAAAATCAAGCCGGAAGGCAGCAAGAAGAAGGTACAAACTTACGCGGTATTCGTAATAAACTTTTTCAATATAATCGACCTTGGTGATTTTACTTTAGATAATCCTGATTCAATTTATGAGAAAATTTGCGCCAGTTTTGAAAACTTTCGTAATTCCCAGGAAAAAATTACTGATGAAACAATCGAGCGGTTTTCAATCGCATCATATTTCCTTTATCGCAGCAAACCTTCGGGATTGTGGCTGAATACAAGCAATGGACTGGACAAACAGGAATTTCAAAAAACGTTGTCGGTACTCATCTAAAGCTGTTTATAATCTTGACTGGAAAAGCAGTGTGATTATAATATTCGGCTTGTTCGTAAAACTTTAAAAAATAAAGAGTTAGGTCTACAAAAATGTCATCTGTAAATGAAAATCAGCAGAAACTTGATTTTGTCCGGCAAATTGTCGCTGAAGACTGCAAAAGCGGCAAATGGGACGGCAGAGTCGCTACGCGATTCCCGCCCGAACCAAACGGCTATCTGCATATCGGACACGCAAAGAGCATTTGTCTTAATTTCGGAATCGCAGCAGAGTTCGGGGGAAAATGCCATCTGCGATTCGACGATACAAATCCCGAAAAGGAAGAGCAGGAATACGTCGATTCAATCATCGAAGATGTAAAATGGCTGGGCTGGGACTGGGGCAAAAATCTTTTCTTCGGCTCGGATTATTTTCAGCAGATGCACGACTGGGCAATCGAGCTGATAAAAAAAAGCAAGGCTTATGTCTGCGACCTTACCGCTGAGCAGGTTCGCCAAAGCCGTGGAACATTGACGGGAGCCGGCAATGACAGCCCTTATCGCAATCGCAGCGTCGAGGAAAATCTCGACCTGTTCGCGCGAATGCGAAAAGGCGAATTTCCAGACGGTTCAAGAACGCTCCGCGCGAAGATTGATATGTCGCATCCGAATTTTAATTTGCGCGACCCTGTGATGTATCGAATTGTTCACGCCACTCATCACCGGACAGGCGATAAATGGTGCATATACCCGATGTATGACTGGGCGCACGGGCTTGAAGATTCCATTGAAAAAATCACGCACTCAATATGCACGCTTGAATTTGAAAATCACAGGCCTTTGTATGACTGGTTCATCAATGAGCTTGGCATTTATCATCCGCAGCAAATAGAATTTGCCCGGCTGAATCTGACATATACCGTTATGAGCAAACGAAAATTACTGAAACTTGTTCAGGATAAATTGGTTGCCGGCTGGGACGACCCGAGAATGCCGACGATATGCGGAATGAGACGGAGAGGTTTTTCTCCGGCAGCGATAAGAAATTTCTGCGAAAAAATAAGCGTAAACAAATTCAACAGCACAATCGACTTTGCACTTTTGCAGCATTGTCTGCGAGAAGAATTAAATAAATCAAGCCCGCGAGTAATGGTGGTGCTTAATCCTTTGAAAGTTGTAATTGAAAATTATCCGCAGGACAAGGTTGAGTATCTCGACGCGATAAATAATCCGGAAGACCCGGCGGCAGGCAGCAGACAGATTCCATTCTCGAGAGAAATTTATATCGAGCGCGACGATTTTATGGAAGATGCGCCGAAAAAGTTCTTCCGGCTCGCTCCCGGCAGAGAAGTTCGCCTGCGATACGCTTATTTTATTACCTGCACAAACGTAATAAAAGATTCAGCGGGCAATATAACCGAGCTCCGATGCACTTACGACCAGGCGACCCGCGGCGGAGATGCTCCAGACGAGCGAAAAGTAAAATCCACGCTGCACTGGGTCTGCGCGAAAAACGCGATTGACGCCGAGGTGAGGATTTACGAACATCTATTCACTAAAGAAAATCCTGATGAAACAGAAGAAGGTCAGGATTTTACCGCTTTTCTTAATCCCGATTCGCTCAAGGTGCTTTCAAATTGCAAAATCGAGCCATATTTAAAAGACGCAAAGGCTTTGAGCAGATGGCAGTTTGAAAGACTTGGTTATTTCTGCGTTGATTCGGATAGCAAGGACGGCAAATTGGTTTTCAATCGCACGGCGACTCTTCGCGACGAGTGGGCGAAAATCCAGCAAAATCAAAGTAAGTAAACGGACTATTGGAAGTGGTGATCGTTTTACTGAATATATTTTTTAAGGTCTGGTGAGAAGTATCGCTATTTATTAGGATTCTTCTGTAAGCACTGAAGCTGAACCGCTCCGGGCATAATCTATATTTGGTTTCAATCCAATTTCCCTTCCTGGTTTTATCATAGTCTCGAAATGTTTTTTTGAAGACAATTATCACTTTTGCAAAAGGAGTCATAAAGATGAAGGGATGGAAATCAGTTCTGGCGTTTCTTATTTGCGTTCTAATAATTATTCAGCTCTACCCGGGGAAAGTTTGGGCTTCAGGCGAACAAAGCATAACATCAGTAACCAGCGAAAGCAGCATTCAAAGCCAACTAAGCGAGCTGTCTTCAATGCTGGATGTTCAGAAGTATAACCGCAGTATTCATATTATGGCTATGCTGCTGGTTGGATTTGGATTTTTGATGGTATTTGTAAAAAAATACGGCCGATCCGCTATAACAGCAACATACCTTCTGGTGAGCGTAGCAATACCCGTTTATTTTATGCTCAGCAGTCTGGGCATATTCGGAGCCGCTAAAACAGTAGATATAGAAAAACTTATTCTGGCGGAATTCGCGGCAGCGAGCCTGTTGATATGCGCCGGCGCGGTGCTGGGAAGATTAAAGATGGGTCAGTATATTCTCCTGGGCGTATTTTTTACATTGTGCTACATGCTGAATGAATGGATAGTTTTGGGCGGCGGGTTCGGTTTGCTTGCCGGCGGCTTTGTCGATACGGGCGGCTCGATAGTAATTCATGCTTTCGGCGCAATTTTCGGACTGGGCATCATCAAGGCAATGACAACCAAAAAAGAACTCGAGGAACCGATAGAATCCGATGCTGTCAGCGACCGTTTTTCAATGATTGGAAGTATGGTTTTATGGCTGTTCTGGCCGAGCTTCTGTGCGGCACTTGTAGAACCTGCTCAAATTCCGCATACGGCAGTCAATGTCGTTCTGGCTCTTTGCGGCGCGACAATCGCTACTTATTTCGCTTCGATTATTTTTCGGGGAGGCAAAATATCTATCGCAGATATGGCCAACGCAACATTGGCCGGCGGCGTTGCAATCGGCTCTACCTGCGACCATGCCGGTCATCCGACTGCGTTTATTATCGGAATATTAAGCGGCGTGCTTTCGGTATTTGGTTTTGCTGTTATTCAGAGCAGGCTCCAGAAGAAATTAAAATGTGTTGATACGTGCGGAGTCCTTAATCTGCACGGCTGGCCTGGATTGATGGGCGGCATCGCAGCGATAT
This sequence comes from Phycisphaerales bacterium, assembly GCA_003142595.1. Classification (GTDB taxonomy): domain Bacteria; phylum Planctomycetota; class Phycisphaerae; order Sedimentisphaerales; family UBA12454; genus UBA12454. The sequence continues at coordinate 309,842 of PLMU01000003.1, read as the reverse complement.
TCGTCGTTGACGGGATTAATAAGTTCTCACAGTTAAAAGGTATCGGAATATCGATGCTAATAGCAATAATGACAGGTTATGTAACAGGGAAAATACTATCGGCTTTCGGCAGAAGAAGCAGGTCTTATATTGACTCTGAAGAATTCGCCGATGCAGAAGTATAGATGAAAATTTTCTTTATTTGAAGAAAATCATTCTTAGGGAAATTATCAGAAAGAATATTCCGAATATTTTCTTTAATATTTGTTCATCGATACCCATGGCAAATTTTGCGCCCAGAAAACCGCCGAGGACAAAACCGATACAGATAAAGGCAGCTATTTTAATATCTACGAAACCTTTTTTGTAATATTCCATAGCGGCCAGTATGCCTATCGGCGGAATCATCAGTGCAAGAGTCGTGCCCTGTGCCATATGCTGGGTCATACCAAATAAAAAAATCAGAGCGGGGATTATTATGACACCGCCGCCTATGCCCAGAATTCCGCTCAATATGCCGGCGACAACTCCTACAAGCAAACAGAGAAAAATATTAGCCATATCGACTCCTTTATGTATAAGGTTCAGGATATAAGGGTATAGTTTTTAGACGTTTTGGGCAATGATTTTTTTGCTGTGAGAATAGAATTGTATTACGCAATTATAGCTTTTAAGGACTGGAAGGACTTTTGTCGTGGTGGTCGTGATGATAAGTGGCCACAGGTATCACAACTGCCGCGATCCATAACGCTCCAGCTCCAAGGGGCGCTCCACATATATTCATCGGGTAAATGGCTTTGACGTCAGCCCGTGAAGCCTGGCAGACAGTTCGCTCAATGGAAGCAGGAATCAATAAGTGATCATCCTGGAGTTGATAGATCCTTGCCGCTGCCAAGTATATACTTGCTACAGGGTTGACTATGGTTTGCTCGCAGGCAACTGCCGAACAAACACTGGCAAGTTGAGCGGCATTGACAATTTCGGATTTTGCCCAGAAAGGCATTCCTGTCGGCTTGTTAACTTCAATTGGCTGCGGCGTTAATTTGATTTTTTTCACAAAGCCTTCGAAAACATAATCCAGGCCGTTAATGTCGACCGGCGTTCCATTGACATCGGTTTTGTATGTGCCGAACTCATAACGGTACTCTTGTGTCATATCATCCATTTTTGTGGAGGCTACAAAGGAAGTCGTGCTGACGTAAAGGTCTTCTCCGTTACGGTCAAGAACATACGGATTAAAAAGATAGACCGAGGCAACCTGACATTTCACATAGCCATAGTTTTCGACTTGTCCAACGACTTTAACCATAAAGGGGTCGGAAATGGCACGGACGGCCACGAGGTCGCCGAGTTTTTTTGTCGGCACTTTTATTGAGGAGACAGTGAACTTCAATTCGTCCGGCAGCGAATAATGATTAAAAATACCAAGATTAAATCTGCACGTCCATGTTTTGCCTGTCCCTTTAATATCTTTATTGTTGAGGGTATCAATGCATTGATTATTCATTTTTTTCAGATGCTGCAGGTCGGCGTCAACTGCGGTCATACACCTCTGGTCTGTCAAATCGTAATTAATTTGGGAAATGTCCTTATATTCCTTATAAACATAACCGTTTTTCATCTTCAACTGGTCGGTTGAAACGCGATAATGTTTTTGCCTAGCGGAGGTCGGCCAACTTGTTACCGCAAAGCATGATTCCATCTGATGGCGATATTGCCTTTTTTCATTGTCCTGTTTAGCGGTGTATTCAACGGTGGATATGAGATGAAAATAGTCAATATTTTGCCGAGCATTCTGAATTTGCTGTATCTGCTGCGCATGAACTATCTGCCCTGCCGGAAAGCTAACGATAACCGCAAGCAGAAAACGCAGCCAGAAATCAGGCTGTAAAAAGACTAAATCTTTTGTAGCCGCTCTGTTTTTCATATTGCTACTTTGAATACTTCCTCCGTGAACCAACTGCCTATAGGGGGCATTCTTCCCTGGAAAAAACGAAAAATGCGATAAAATCTGTAAATATCAATATATAGATATAATGTTAATTTTAACAAGATAGGCAAGATTGTCAATATAATTCGCCCTTTTAAAGGCCTCAAAATAGGTATCACCGATATCCAAAAAATGCAAATATCAAGTTTTTATAAATATTACCATATTTTTAGCCTAAAATAGAAATTATAGGACTATTCAATACAACAAGATAATGAGGATTGCTATTGTCTTGTTATTTAAGATCTATTATTGAAAGATATTTGACTTATCCGTTCAAAAGGCCTTGTCAATATAGTTGTTCTTAGGAATCGTATTATTTTCCTATGCAAAATCTTGAGAAAATTGTTTCAAGAATTTTTTCATCGAGATGCTGCGGCTCAAAACCTGATAAATTCTGCAAAGCCGAGCGTAAAGTAAAAGCGGCTATTTCTTCATTGCCCTTTTTAAGTTCGTCAGAGGCATTTTCAATATTTCTAATCGCTTCGATTACAACTTTTCTGTGTCTTTCGGTAAGGGCAGTTTTTTCAGCGGCTTCCGCTATTCCCGAAGTCTGTATAATTACATTCTGTTGGATAAGCTCTTTAAGTTTTTCAAGACCGGCAGAAGTTTTTGAGCTTGTGGCAATAAAATCAAACCCGAAATTATTTTTTAATATTTTAAGTTTTTCTGCTGTTCCTGCAGCAGATAGCAAATCACATTTTGTCATTACGTAGATAGCCGGTTTCTTTTTTAGCTGCTTTAAAATTTGCAAATCAACCAAATAATTATTTTTTGTTATATCAACGCAAAAAATTATTACAGTAGCCTCATTAATAGCCTTTAACGCGGCTTCATTAGCAAGAGTTTGAAGTATATCGGCAGGCTTGGCTACAAGGCCTGCGCAGTCAAACAGAACGCAATCGCATTTTTCAAGTTTCAGCCAATGCTCAAGCACATCGCGGGTTGTGCCGCTTTGGTCGGATACGATGCTCCTGCCAGCTCCGACAATCGCGTTTACAAGACTGCTTTTGCCGGCGTTTGCGGCGCCTGCGATTACAACCGACGGCGCCTGAGTGATTTGCTCAAACGTTATCGAACCATCAAGAAGCTCTTTAAGACTATCTTTGATTTTTTCCGCTGCTTGGCTCGCTTTTTTCGAGGAGATTATTTCTATATCATCTGCGCCGAAATCAAGTCCTGCTTCGATTAAACTCAAAAGGTTCAGTATTTCACTGCAGATTTGGCTGATTTTCTTTTCAATCGAACCGCCAAAAAGTCTTTGCGCAGCGGAAAGCTGATATTGATTCGAACTCTGAATTACCTGGGCAACCGCCTCGGCACAAGACAGGTCCATCTTGCCGTTAATATAAGCCCTGTATGTGAATTCGCCCGGCTCGGCGTTTCGGCAGCCAAGCGAAAGCAATTTTGAAAAAACCGCTTCGAAAGCTTCGCCACAGGCCAAAAGATGAATCTCGGCAAGGTCTTCGCCAGTATATGAATTCGGAGAACAAAACAGGTAAATACAGCAGTTAAGTTCAAATCCATTGATGTCAATCAGTACAGGAATTATTGCTCTTTGGTTTTTAAAATTCAGCAAAGCGAATGATTTTAAAACATCAAAGGTCTTATCTCCGCTGATTCGTATGATTTTTTTTACCGAGGGCGCCAGTCCGCTGGACACTGCAACTATTGTGTCGTTTATGTTGTATTTTGTATTTGCCGACAGCATATTTTTTCTGATAGTTATGGTTTTAACTGTCCCAGTTGATTAATTTCGGCAGTTCGGCGACGAGATTGTTTATGCGGTCCACCTCATCACGCATTGTTTGAATTAAAGTGGCGCGTTTTAAGGGGTCATTAATATTTTCGGGCTTCAATAATTCGGAGGCGGTGTGTGAAATAGATTTTAACGGCTCGGGAAGCTCGTAAGAGAAAGTGGTCAAAAGCAAATCCCTTATTCGCTCATTTTTAACTTTGGATTCGGCCTCGAGAGCGGCGGCGGCGAGCTGAGCGCCTTCAACGGCCAGGGCGGTCTGGCTGACAAATACCTCGAGCAGATGAAACTGGTCTGGGCCTGTGAACTGAGTATCATCAGTTGGGAAAACGCCGACAACGCCAACAGTTTTTTCCAAACCAACAAAAGGCAAATAAACGCCCGTCGAGCCGGGCAAGGTATCGGTATTTTTGCCGGCGATTTTTTTGTGCTCATACGACCATTGAGCAACGGCATATTCAGTAGGGTTTAAATCCGATTTTGAGGACAGCTCAAAACGAATCTCAAGTTTATTTGCAGCGGGCGTTAAAATAATCGCCTGGCACTGGAAGAAATCCTGAATGTGCCTGATAGCGATTTTAAAAAGCTCATCTGGATATGAACTTTTTGACAAGTCACGTGTTAAGGCATATAAGGCTTGCGTGCGGTCTTCGCGAATACGCATAGCCATAGTCTGGCGGCGAAGACGGCCGGTGAGTTGAGCAATTGTAAAGCCCACAGAAAGCATAATTATAAATGTTATAAAATACTCAGCACTCGAAACGGCAAAGGTAAAATACGGCGGGACAAAAAAGAAATCAAAAAACAAGACGCTAAGAAACGAGGCGATTATCGACATCCTTCGGCCATAGCGATATGCAATCCATGTAACGCCGAGCAGATAAATCATTACCAAATTAACCGGAGCAATAAATCTGAATATAAGAGAATTAACAAAAGTGCAAAGAGCAATTACGCAGATAGTCCAAACGAAACTTGGCCATGGGAAAGCGCGAGCAGCGGGCGGTTTGGATTTGACGAGATGCTTTTTTGAAACTTCGCCGCTAAGGAAATAGAGGTCAATTTCGCCGCAGTTTCGAGCCATTTTATCGATGATGGAGCCGAAAATAAGCTCCTGCCAGCGGGGTTTGCCTGGTTTGCCGATAATTATTTTTGTAACGTTTTTGGAGCGGGCGTAAGAAATCAAAGTCTCGGCAACTTCCTGGCCGATAAGCGTTGCCGTCTGAGCGCCTAAACTTTCGGCCAGACGGAGCATTTCAGATATTTTATTTCTATCTTCGGCGGACATATGAGAAGGCATTTCGACATGCGCGACAATCCATTCGACGCCCAAATCGGCGGCGATTCGTTTACCTGCCCTGACGAGCTGCGCAGCGCCGGGATTTGAACTTACGCAAACCAGAAAGCGGTCCCGCACACCCCAGACTTTTGAAATTGAATGGCTCTGTTTGTATAAAAGCAACTTTGAATCTACGCTTCGCTCTGTGTAGCGGAGGGCAAGCTGACGAAGCGCGATTAAATTTCCCGGCTGGAAGAAATGCTTGGCGGCCCTTTCGGCCTGCTGGCCAAGATAGACTTTTCCTTCTTTGAGACGCTTGAGCAACTCTTCGGTGGGAATATCTACAAGCTCTATTTCGTCAGCTTTTTCGATGAATGTATCGGGAACTGTTTCGCGAACCGTTACGCCCGTAACCTGTGCGACGATGTCATTTGCGCTTTCGCAATGCTGGACATTTAAGGTTGTGTAAACGTCGATGCCGGCATCGAGAAGATCTTCAACGTCCTGCAGGCGTTTGAGGTGGCGCGAGCCAGGGGCGTTAGAGTGAGCCAATTCGTCAACGAGAATAACAGCTGGTTTTCTCTTTAAGGCGGCGTCAATGTCAAACTCGCGAAGATTGACATTTTTATAGTCGATTATTTTGGGCGGGAGAATCTCGAGACCATCGAGAAGCGCTTCAGTCTCGGAGCGTTTGTGAGTTTCGACGTAGCCGACGACAATATCAACGCCTTCTTTTTTCAGGCGCCTGGCGGATTCGAGCATTTTGTAGGTTTTTCCTACGCCTGCGACGGCACCGAAAAAGATTTTGAGTCTGCCTCGATGTGTATCTTCGGCTTTTACCTTTGCCAAAATTTCGTCGGGATTAGGCCTGTCCATACCTATTAAATACCTTTAATCCGGTTTTTGTGCCAACTATTTTTTATATTCATCTAACGCAAGATTAAGTTCCAATACGTTTACAACCGGTTCGCCTAAGACCGAGAGGAAACGTTTATTAGTATGCTGAAGGATAATAGTTCTGACTATGTCCAATGGTAAATTCCGCAGACGCGCGACGCGAGGGGCTTGATAATATGCACCGGCCAAACTTATGTGCGGGTCCAGACCGCTTGCCGAAGAAGTAACAAGGTCAATAGGAACAGGATTGTTATTGTTCGGGTCGGCGGCTTTGTATACCTTGACGCGATTTTTTATTGTTTCGGCCAGCGCCGGATTCGAGGGACCAAGATTTGAACCTGACGAAGAGGCGGCGTTAAACGAAGACGGAGATGTCGCCGAAGGACGGGGCCAAAAATACTTCGGATCGTCAAACGATTGGCCGATAAGCGATGAGCCAATTGGTTTTCCGTTTCGATAAATCAGGCTGCCGTTGGCTTGACTGCGGAAGAATACCTTAGATACGCCGGTAATAAAGAGCGGGTAAAAAATTCCTGTGATGATTGTTAAAATCAGGAAAGTTAAAATCGCAGTTTTAAGTTCTTTAAACATTTTTTCGCCTGTCAGACCAAATGCATAGCAACGAGAATCATATCAATTAATTTAATTCCTATGAACGGAGCAATAATTCCGCCCAAGCCGTAAATCAGCAAATTATCTCGCAAAAGACGGGATGCGGGCATCGGCTTGTAAGCGACACCGCGCAAGGCCAGCGGAATAAGAAATACGATTATAATAGCATTAAAAATAACCGCTGACAAAATTGCGCTGTCAGGCGTGGCAAGGTGCATAATGTTAAGCGCTTTAAGGGCGGGATAAGTGCCCGCGAACGCAGCGGGAATAATCGCAAAATATTTCGACACGTCGTTGGCGATGCTGAATGTTGTGAGCGAGCCGCGAGTCATAAGAAGCTGCTTTCCGATTTCAACGATTTCGATAAGCTTGGTCGGATTGGAATCAAGGTCAACCATATTGCCGGCTTCTTTTGCGGCCTGAGTTCCGGTATTCATAGCGACGGCGACATCGGCCTGCGCAAGAGCCGGGGCATCATTTGTTCCATCACCGGTCATAGCAACGAGCCTTCCGCCGGCCTGCATTTCGCGAATGAGTTTTAACTTTGTTTCCGGCGTGGCCTGCGCGAGAAAATTATCCATACCGGCCTCGGCGGCAATTGCCGCGGCGGTGAGGGGATTGTCGCCTGTAATCATTACGGTTTTAATTCCCATACTGCGAAGCTGAGCAAAACGTTCCTTAATGCCGCCTTTAACAATGTCCTTGAGGTGCACAACGCCGAGCACCTTTTTATGTTCCGCGACAACCAGAGGAGTTCCGCCGCTTCTGGAAATGGAATCGATAGCAGATTTTAAATCATCGGGGAATGAGCCGTCGAGTTTTGCTACATATTCCTCGATGGCATCAACGGCGCCTTTTCGAATTTGCCTGCCGTCGCCCAAATCAACACCACTCATTCGAGTCTGGGCTGTGAATGGAATGAATTTTGCCTGGAGGTCGTGAATATTGCGTTCCCTGATACCATATTTTTCTTTTGCCAATACGACGATGCTTCGGCCTTCGGGAGTTTCATCGGACAAAGAAGCAATCTGAGCCGCGTCGGCCAATGCTTCGACGGACATTCCGCCAGCGGGTATGAAAGCCGTGGCCTGGCGGTTGCCAAGTGTAATTGTTCCTGTTTTATCAAGAAGCAAAACGTCCACATCGCCAGCGGCTTCGACGGCGCGGCCTGAAGTGGCGATGACGTTTGCCTGAATCATCCTGTCCATACCGGCAATGCCGATGGCTGGAAGCAGGCCGCCGATAGTAGTCGGGATAAGGCATACGAGCAGAGCAACCAAGACTGTTATTGTTACAGGGCTGCCGAAACCCGTTGAGTTTACGCTGTAAATAGAAAACGGCAGAAGTGTTACTGTGACTAAAAGAAAAATGAGAGTGAAAACCGCAAGCAAAATGCTGAGGGCGATTTCGTTTGGAGTTTTTTGTCTCTTTGCGCCTTCGACCATCGCAATCATATGGTCAAGGAAAGTTTCGCCTGGATTGGAACTAATGCGAACCACAAGCCAGTCTGAAAGAACGCGTGTTCCTCCGGTGACGGCGCTGCGGTCGCCACCGCTTTCGCGTATGACAGGCGCGCTTTCGCCGGTAATGGCACTTTCATCGACAGAAGCTACGCCATCGACAACTTCACCATCCATAGGAATAAAATCGCCGGCCTCGACAAGAACGATATCTCCTTTTCGAAGGATTGTCGCGGAAACTGCCTGATAAGGAGAACCGAATTTGGGCTTTGAAAGTTTTTTAGCGGGAGTGTCTCTTCTGGCACGCCTGAGACTTGCGGCCTGTGCCTTTCCGCGGCCTTCGGCCATAGATTCAGAAAAATTGGCGAAAATCAGCGTAAACCACAGCCATATTGAAATAGCTAAAATAAACATGGCAGGTGCTTCGCCGTGCTGCGAAAGAATCGCCTGGAGCCATAAGCCGGTAGTCATTATGCTGCCAATTAAGACCACAAACATCACAGGATTTTTGATTTGATGGCGCGGGTCTAATTTTTTGAACGAATCAATGATTGCCGGGCCTATGATGGAAAGGTCAAACAAAGATTTAGATTTATGAGATTTACTCATCGTAAACCTCCGGTCATCGTTAGATGCTCGACAATCGGGCCAAGCGCAAGAGCCGGGAAAAACGTCAGCGCACCGACAATCAAAACAATCATAACTAAAAATAAAATAAACAACGGCGTATGCGTCGGTAAAGTACCCTGGCCTGGGGGCACAATCTTTTTCTTCGAAAGCGAACCGGCAACTGCAAGCATCGGAATCGCAAGCAGGTAGCGAGCGAAGAACATCGCCAGCCCCAGCGCTATATTGTAGTAAAGATTATTTGTCGATAAACCGGCGAACGCGCTGCCATTATTGTTGCCGGCAGAGGAAAAAGCGTAAAGCACTTCACTAAAACCGTGAGGGCCTGGATTTAAAATTGCGGCTTTTGCCTGAGGCAATATGACTGAAACAGCAGTTCCGGCAAGAACAACAATGGGCGGGATTAAAATTACAATAGCAGCCATTTTCATTTCATAAGATTCGATTTTTTTGCCGAGATATTCCGGCGTGCGACCAATCATAAGGCCGGAAATAAAAACGGCGATAATCACAAATGCAATCATACCGTAAAGGCCTGAGCCTACACCGCCGAAAATCACTTCTCCTAATTGCATAAGCCACATCGGAATCATACCGCTAAGAGGCATAAAAGAATCATGCATCGAATTTACCGAGCCGTTGGAAGCTGCTGTTGTGGCAGTTGCCCAGATGGCGGAATCGACTATTCCAAAACGCGATTCTTTTCCTTCCATATTTCCGCCTGGCTGAAATGCAGTGGCTTTCTGGTTAACACCTGCATCAGCTAATAGAGGATTGCCTTTTTGTTCGAAGTATATGCAGCAATAGAGACAGGGAACAAAAATAATCACCATAGCAGCCAGAATCGCCCAGCCCTGACGAGTATCTCTTACCATAAACCCGAAGGTATAACATAAAGCGGCTGATATAATAAGTATCGAGAGAACTTCGAGAAAATTAGATAATGGCGTGGGGTTCTCAAGCGGATGAGCGGAGTTAACATTAAAAAATCCTCCGCCATTTGTGCCTAATTGTTTGATAGCAACCTGCGAAGCGGCCGGGCCGAGGGTAATTACCTGCTCTGTGATTTCATTTCCATCAGCGCCTTTCGTCGGCTGAAGCAATGAAACCTTCGCAGAAGGCTCAAAGGTCTGGACAACACCCTGCGATACCAAAACCAGCGACAGTATAATCGCAAGAGGCAATAAGATATAAAGAGTTGACCTGACCAAATCGACCCAGAAGTTGCCGATTGTGTCTATTTGCTTTTGAACAAAGCCTCTGATTAAGGCGACGAGGATTGCCATTCCTGTCGCAGCGGAGACAAAGTTCTGCACAGTCAATCCGAGCATCTGTGTTAGATAACTCAAGGTTGTCTCACCGCCGTAACTTTGCCAATTGGTATTGGTAGCAAAACTAACCGCTGTATTGAACGCCAAATCCGCAGGGACGGCAGGCATCAACATAGGATTTAATAATAGATGAGCCTGCAAACGCTGAAGAGCATATACAACTATAATGCCCAGGACATTAAACAGCATCATCGCAAAAGCATAAGTTTTCCAGGACATACTTATTTCGGGCCTGATTGCCGAGAGGCGATAAATCCATCTTTCCACCGGAGCAAACCATACATTCAGGCCGGCAGGCTTTCCCTCGTATATGCGAGCCATATAAATTCCAAGCGGCTTGACCAGCAAAAGCAGCGTCGCCAGGAAAATAACGCTTTGTATAATATTATTCAAGGTCACGAGAATATCTCCGGCTTTAAAAGGGCAACCAGCAGATATATAAACAGCAACAGTGAAACGATTCCGCCTATCCAGTAAATTATCGGCATAAAATTATCTCCCTAAACCTTTTCGCATAACGCGATAAACGCAAAGGAAACTACAGACAGTAAAATGATTATCAATACAAACAGGCTATCCATTTTTATTTTCCATATACAAAGTTTAAATTCTACCACCAGACTATTTATAAAACAACATTTGCGAATAAAGAAATATCGAGCTTCTTTATCAAAAGTTCAATAAGGTTTTTCCTTAATGGCGGGCATAGAGGGGCGCAATAAAAAACTGCCGGGCGGCAGTTCCATACTGGTGCCATTGCCCTTTCAAAAGCCTACGAGGTTAGCTGACGGGCGAGGGCTTGAAAGTGCCCTTTTCCACTAACGGGAAATTAGCCCCAAAATTTGGGTCCCCCGTATTTGTGCAATTACGCACAAATCTCGGCTACAATAACTATATTTATTATCTACTGTAATTATCTCAAGCAGATTTTATGCTGTCAAATAAATTTTTTATGAAAATTTATACGGCGGTTTTGGTTTTTTCTTTTTTAATTTTCCGCCGAGCTTGCTTGTTGTCGGCACCATACCGATTTCTTCAGCGGCTTCTCTTTCCTGGATGTGCTTTTTGATGACATATTGTTCGACAACGCCTGCGGTAGTGCTGGCCATAATGTAAAGGTTCAGACCTGACGGAGCCCTGTAGAGGAACAGAAGCATCATTACAGGCATCATCCATAGCATCATTTTTTGCTGCTGGGCCGCCTGCGGATTTGTTGACTGAGCAGCGGTTGAAGGCATAAGTTTTTGCTGTAAAAACATCGCGATGCCGAGCAGAATCGGCAGCAGGTTAAAACTTGTGCCTATAAATGCACCGATAAATGGAATTTTCTCGGCAGCGGCAGGAAAATAAAACAATGCGTCAACGCCTGAAAGGTCTGTTATCCAAAACGGCAGAAAGGCTGCTCCTCTAAATTCGATGCCGGCGTAAATGGCGCTGTATAACGCAATCCAGATAGGCATCTGGAGCAACATCGGCAGACAGCCCAAAATCGGCGATGCGCCATGCTCTTTATAAAGCACCATCATTTGCTTGTTCATTTCCGCTTTATTGTCGGCGTATTTTTTCTTTATCTCCTCGGACTTCGGCCCCAGCTTGGCCATCTTCATCATCGAAACCTGGCTTCTCTTTGTAATCGGATGCAGCAATACCCGCACCACAAGAACAAAGATTATGATGACAACTCCGTAGTTGGGGATGTATTGATATGTCCAGTTCATTACGGTGAGGATAAAAAAACTCAAAGATCTGAATGTGTCGCCCATACAGGCCTGAAAGTCTATTACATTTATAAAGCCCAGACTATTATAAAGCGGCATCGATTCGAAAAGATGTCTGTCTTTAGGACCGATGTAAACCTGAAAATAATAAGTAAGTTTCTGCTGCGGTGCTATCGATGCCGGTTGTGTTTCTATCAGAACGCCGATGTTCTCATTGTTTTTTTCTACAGCATCAAAATTAAAACACATCGCGTATTTTGCGCCTGTCCAGTTGTCATAAAGATGGTTTGGTTCTGTCGGCACAGGCCGAATGATAGAAGTAAAATATTTGTTCGATATCGATGTCCAGAGAAATTTATTATCAACGTTTTTATGGAACAGCTTAATAGTGCCGTCAGGTTCTTTGGCGATATTTTTAATATTTAATTTTGTTACCTCAACCAGACTCTGAGAATTCAAAAAGCCTGTCGTTACCGTTCTGGTATCCATTCTCTGGTCTTCTTTCGCTATCCCGACAGGACCGAGCATATTGAATGAGGTCTTGATTTCTGAATTGCTTAAATTAGCCAGGGTAACGGTGCAATCAAGCAGATAATTTTCCGGCCTCAGCGTATAGGTTTTTGTCAGCTTAATAAGTTCGCTGTTGTTTTTCAGTATAATCGCGTAAAAACTTATTGTTTCAGAGCCGTCAGAATTTTTATTTATCCCGCTGCTTGTCCAGTTAAGCTTGTCAAGCGGAAACGCCTTGCCAAGTTCCGGCAGCAGCAGCCTGGCAGATTCCAGTGAGTTTGTCGTATTAACGCTATTCAACAACTCGAGCGGCTGCAGATTTTTACGGTTTCGGTTGTCGTAATCGCGAAGTGTCGCCGAAACCAGCGCTGCGCCTTTTGTCGTAAGCACAATTTCGAGCTTATAAGGGTCGGTTTTTAAAACAGAGCCGAGCGTAAATGTTTTTGCTTCCGCGTTTACGGCGGTAATTTCGGCCGTATCTGCAGGCTTGGGGGACGAAGGAACAATCTGCAGCAGACTATTAGCCTCGGCATTGACGATTCCGCAGGCAAATAGAACAATACTAATGAATAAAAAAATATTTTTTTTAAAATTCATAATAAATTTAAAACTTTCTTACCGTCCTTCGGTTAATCTGTCAGCCTCAAAGTCGTCGAGTTCCGGAATGTCATAAATTTTTTTCTGTGTGGTTTTATAATCGTATGGGACACGGACAAAATTAACGATGTTTTTTTCGACATAGACATAGCTTGCCCTGTTATCCTTGTCCCTTGGCTGGCCGACCGAACCGACGTTTATAATTGCCCGTTCCTCAGGCACAATCGGGTAAACATTATCAAGCTCGTCCGGCGTATAGAAATCCGGGTCATCAAGAAAAACACCCGGCAGATGTGTATGGCCTATGAAACAAATATGTTTTACACGGTCGAATTGTGCAGTTATTTTTGTAGGAGTTGCATAAACATCCTCCGGAAAAAGATATTCGTTAATCGGTCTTCTCGGCGAAGCATGCACAAAATCGAGCGTTGCCGGTTCGCCGTCAAGTTCAGTAGAAAGGGTCCATCGCATTTGCTGAGTGCCCAGATAATTCCATCGCTGGTGCCTTTTCTCTCTGTCCGACTCGATCTCTATCTGGCTTCTTGTCCAAAAGCTCGCGCGTTCGGCTCCAACGTTAAAATTTGTCGGCTCGTATAAAATAGCATAGTCATGATTTCCCATAACGCAGGACTGAGTTTTTTCGATTACCAGGTCGAGGCAATCTTTGGGGTCCGGACCATAGCCGATTATGTCGCCCAGACAGTAAATGGTTTTTATGCCTCTTTGTTCGATATCCGCAAGCACAGTGGTCAGGGCTTCGATATTCGAATGTATATCACTGATTATCGCAAACATGCCGTATTCCAAGTTAAATAAATATAGTAATAATTATTAACAGAGGCGATATTTATACCAGAAAAAGACCTGTTGTTCCAGTGTCAAATAAGGCTATAATAAAAAAGATTTGCGATATCGTGATATATCATTTCATAATAAACTAAAGCCAAAATTTATGTTAAATTTGTAATTTTTATAAGAAATACGACAAAATTAAGGGGCTTTAGGAACACAAATATTCATTATTTCACTCAAGGACTTAGGCTATAAAATGAGGAAATTTAGAGTGATAAATTGGATATTATAAGACGATGTAAAAAGTGGACATTTATAAAACTATTCAAAAAGTGTGATTTTGACAAAAAAATGGGATGGTTAAAAAGTCAGGTTAACCGAAAAGCTCTTTGAATTTTTCCGCAATATCGGGACTTTTGCAGAGAATTTCACCGACCAGAACCGCCGTCGCACCGGCTTTTTTGATTTTTTCAATATCTTTTCTTGTTCTTATTCCGCTTTCGGCAACCAGTCCATCTGTTGCGCCAACAAGTTCGGCCAGCCGAACGGTAGTATTCAAATCGACGAGCATTGTTTCAAGATCGCGATTATTAATGCCTATTATGTTGTAATGCGCCAATGGAAATCCAGCCAGGCTTCTTACATGCAAAAGAGTTTCGGCACTATGTACTTCCAGCAGAGTTGAAAGAGATAGTTCTGCCGCCAGAATCATTAAGTCGAGAATTTTCCCTTCATTCGGCCCGAATGCATCGGCTATGAGCAGTATCGCATCGGCTCCTGCCGCACGAGCCTGGTAGATTTGATACTCATCGATAATAAAATCCTTCCGCAGCACAGGCATTGACACCGCCTGTTTAACCGCCGTCAGGTATTCAAGTTTGCCCTGAAAATATTTTTCGTCCGTTAGAACGCTTATCGCGTCCGCTCCGCAAGCCTGGTAAATTTTCGCTATCTCCACCGGGTCGAAGTTTTGGCGGATAATCCCCGCTGAAGGCGATGCCTTTTTTATTTCCGCGATAACGTTTATGCCTCGCGGATTTGATTTAGCTACGGCCCGATGAAAATTTCTGCACTTGGGCAGTTCTTTTATCTGCTCTTTGAGCTGTTCGACCGAAACAGCAGCTTTTTGCTGTTCGACTTCTTTTCGCTTATGGTCTATTATTTCTTTGAGTATGTTTGCCAAAGCGTTATCCCGCAGAATTAACAAAACTTATTCGAAGCTGGCTTAAAGCGCCTTCCAGGAATTGTTTCTCATTCTCCGTGAGATTTCCTTTTGTTTTTTCTTCGAGCGATTCGAGCATATCGATTTGAAACTTCGCCAGCGGTAAATCCTTTTTCGGCGTTTTATCGTTTTCATCGCCTATCTGGCCCATCGCATAGAACGCCTGCGCAGCCAGTAAACTGACTAAAGTGCCGAAATCGCCCTTCGGAAGCTGTTGAGAAGGACCTTGCTTACCGGCCGGTCCATCCTGAACTTTGTCTTTCGAAATTTCTTTTTCTTTCTGTGCTTTGTTTTTCCAGTCTTCGTCAACTATGATTTTCTTTTCTTCTTTTTTTTCTTCTGCCATAATAACTCCGATTCCTAAATTTCTGTTTTTATTATCGTTTGTATTTTCTTACGCTTTTATCCATATCTCTTTTTTGTTCTCTGCTTTTAATTTTCTCCCGCTTGTCGTATTGACGTTTTCCGGTTGCAAGCGCCAGCTCTATTTTCGCATGTCCGTTATCGGAAAAATATATCCGCAGCGGCACAAGCGTAAGGCCCTTCTGCTGCAGCTTTGTGAATATTTTTTTTATCTGTCTTTTGTGCAGCAGCAATTTCCGTTTTCGTAACGGTTCATGGTTTCGAACCCCGGCCTGTTTATATGGTGCTATATTACAACCAACCAGCCAGCATTCGTCGCCATCTACCCTCGCGAAAGCCCCTTTCAAATCCGCCCCGCCCTGTCTTAATGATTTAACTTCGCTGCCGAGAAGCGCCATACCGGCCTCTACCTTTTCGATTATTTCGTAATCGAAAAAGGCCTTGCGATTCTCCATCTTCGGTATATGGCTGCTTTTCTTTTCGTCTTTTGACATAGCCGTATTTTACCAGCAGACTCCCTAAACGCCATACCATTTTTTGATTGCATCTATAAGTGCGGCTTCATCCTTTGCCGTCACAAGTTCCCTTCGGACCTTTCCCGGCTCGCTGTGCGATCTGCCGTAGTGCGATAGAAACTTTCTGAAATACCAGACGCATTTCCGGGGTTCGTACAGTTCCGTAAGCAGGCTGAAATGTTCAAGAATAATCTGCCCCTGTTCTTTGATGTCGGGCTGATAAATTTTTTCCACTGGGAGGTGGCCTTCGAGCAGCTCTTTTATCTGTCTGAAAATCCATGGCTTTCCTATCGCTCCTCTTGCGATGGCCGCACCGTCCACACCGCTTGTTTTTAGTTTACTGACAATGTCCTGCGCTTCAAACAAATCTCCACTGCCAAGGATAATAAGCTGAGGGTATTGTTTTTTTAACTCAGTAACAACATTCCAATCCGCTTTTCCCTTGAAATATTGATTAGTAGTTCTGCCGTGCACTATCAGGGCGTCAACGCCCTCGGCCGCGGCATCACTGCAAATCCGCAAAAAATCTTCGCGGGCACCTTCACTATCATCGACGCCGATTCTCAGCTTCATCATAACAGGACACTTGACGGCATTCCTGACGGCGCGGAAAATTTCTATTATCTGCCTGGGATTGCCGAGCATCGCGCCGCCTCTGCCTCTTCGCAGAACTTTCGGAGCAGGACATGCAAAATTCAAATCGACGATATCGTAGCCTGCTTCGTAAAGATTTCCAGCGGCCTGCGCCATTGTTTTCACTTCTGTTCCCAGAAGCTGGCCGCCGATAGGATGTTCTTCGTCTCTGATTTTATTGCAAACCTTCTGGAGAAAAGGTTTATAGCATACGGATTTGTCGAGCATAACGCCGCTGAAGGTCAGTTGGCATCCGAACCGCCGGGCCATCGTCCTCATCGCGCGGTCGCTGTAACCGCTCAGGGATGCCTGGAGGACAGGGGTATCAAGTTTTACATTTCCGATTTTCAGCATATTTTGTATCCGCAGAACGTGCGCCTAATGCGACAGGTGGGTTTGCAAAGGGAGAATCTAATCTTTTTTCGCTCCGAAACAGACAAACGAAACCAGAACCAGTCCGCCGCCGGCGACAAACAGAACCATCCGCGACTGATCTGAAGTGGTCCGCTGCAGCCAGACTGGAATTTCCTGTTCGCTGCCTTTCGGCTCTTCCTCATCGCTTGACTCGGCAAGCGCTTCCTTCGCCCGGTCGAGTGTGTCGGCGGTCATTTTTACATCCGGCTGATTGGCGTCTCTGGACTTTTCGCCTAAGGTCACGGGGGCAAGACGTTTAAGCATTTCGGGGTCTTTATTTATCCGTCCGATTAATACTTCGTGGTCTTCCAGAATCTGCTCTATCCTGCCGTTATTCTGCTCAACCTGCTTTGTGGCCGATCTTACTTTATAAAGATTTTTCCACTCCGGACCAAGAATTGCCAGCGCTAAGGAAAAAATCCCTATTGCCGAACACAGGGAAAACAATAAAGCTCTGTTGAATTTTTCAAAATTTTTCATTAGCCCGTTCGCATAGCAGAAGGTTCGGCGTATATGATACGCGCCAATATGGCAAAATCAAATTTATTCCTACAAAACAGGCCATTCCTCTTAACGAGAAGAATGGCCTATCTGAGTCATCTAACCAATTGTATTATTTGTCTTTAGCTTCGAATTCAGCGTCAATTACATCGTCGCCGCCTTTGCGGTGGACTTCGCCCTCTCCGCCTTGCGGAGGTTCTGAAGTCTGCTGTCCGGCAGGCTCTGCTCCCTGAGCGCCCTGCTTTTTAGCCGCTTCTTCATAAAGAATCTTGCCAAGTTCCTGAGCGGTGGTGCTGAGATTTTCCATAGCGTTCTTTATAGCCTGGCCGTCTTCGCCTTTGGCGGCTTCTTTAAGATTGTTAACGGCAGACTCTATTTTGCCGCGGGTATCGCCTGAAACCTTGGCGCCGTGCTCTTTGAGAGTTTTCTCGGTAGAGTAAATCAACTGGTCGGCCTGATTCTTAAGGTCAACAACTTCACGGCGTTTCTTATCTTCAGCCGCGTGAGATTCGGCATCTCTCTGCATCTTTTTAACTTCTTCGTCACTCAGGCCGGAGCTGGATTTAATTTGAATCGACTGCTGTTTACTGGTGCCAAGGTCCTTTGCCGAGACGTTTAATATACCGTTGGCATCGATATCAAAAGCAACTTCAATCTGCGGGGTGCCGCGCGGAGCAGGCGGAATATCGGAAAGCTGGAACCTGCCCAGCGTTCTGTTGTCCCGCGCAAATTCCCGTTCGCCCTGCAGGACGTGAATATCGACTGTCGTTTGGGTGTCGGCAGCGGTCGAGAAGACTTCTTTCTTGCTGGTCGGTATAGTTGTGTTGCGATCAATCAGTTTTGTCATAACGCCGCCGAGAGTTTCTACGCCCAGAGACAACGGCGTAACGTCCAGCAGCAGAATATCTTTAACGCCAGCATCGCCGGCAAGAACAGCACCCTGAACAGCGGCGCCAATCGCCACAACTTCATCGGGATTGAGGCTCTTGTTCGGCTCTTTCTTAAATAAGTCCTTAACTATCTGCTGAACCTTTGGAATTCTCGTCGAACCGCCGACAAGCAGAACTTCTGCTATTTCAGACGGATTCAATTTTGCATCGCTCATCGCCTTGATACATGGGCTTTTAAGTCTTTCAAATATCGGCTCTACCAAAGCTTCGTATTTGCTTCGCGTAAGCGTTATTTGCAGGTGTTTTGGTCCTGAAGCATCGGCCGTTATAAACGGCAGATTTATAGTCGTTTCGACTTGTGTGGACAATTCGCACTTGGCTTTTTCGGCAGCTTCTTTGAGCCGCTGATGCGCCATCGGGTCCTTCCGCAGGTCGATTCCTTCGGTTTTTTTAAATTCATCAGCGAGATAATTTATAAGAATTTCATCTATATCGTCGCCGCCAAGATGAGTATCGCCGTTGGTGCTTAGTACTTCAAAAACATTATCGCCGATATCGAGAACCGAAATATCAAATGTTCCGCCGCCGAAATCAAAAACGGCTACTTTTTCATTTCTCTTCTTTTCAACGCCGTATGCCAGTGCCGCGGCAGTTGGCTCGTTGATAATTCTTTCAACCTTCAGACCCGCTATTGTGCCGGCATCTTTGGTAGCCTGTCGCTGAGCGTCGTTAAAATACGCCGGAACGGTAATAACCGCCCTTTCCACTTTCTCGCCAAGATAATCCTCAGCGGTTTTCTTCAAATCCTGAAGAATCATCGCTGAAATCTCCGGCGGCGTAAATTCCTTGCCTCTTACGCCGACTTTGACAAGATCGTTAGCTGCGCCCACAACCTTATATGGAACCATTTTTTCCTCGCTAGCGACCTCATCGTGTCGCCGGCCCATGAACCGCTTGATGGAAAAAACGGTATTTTCGGGATTTGTAACCTGCTGATGCTTGGCAATCTGGCCGACAAGACGCTCGCCTTTGTCTGTGAAACCCACTACCGAAGGCGTAAGCCTGCCGCCGGATGAGTTGACCAGCACCTTTGGCGTGGTGCCTTCCATTACCGCAACAACCGAATTAGTCGTCCCCAGATCTATTCCAATAATTTTTGCCATAGTTTTTATCTCCTTTTAACCATTAATCTTCACTTTATAATCATAATCGCAAAGTATGTGCCAGAGTTAGTAAAAAACTTAACTTATTATAATAAAACAACTTACAAACTACAAGCCTGAATAACAATGTGCCATTTTGGCAGTTATAACCTCATTATTCCTGCATTGTCATAGGGAACTACGGTCGAGTTTGATATACTAAGCGGACTATTCTTCCCCTGATACAAAATATTTTTTAGTTCTTTCAGAATTTTTTTTATTTATCGGGATTTTTTATTTCGATATTTCATTTTTCCATATAAAATCATAAAGTTAGTTTTGTCGATTTTTTTACTTGAAAGGAATTAAAAGAGATGCCAAGTATTTCTAATGTTCTTGTGGCGAAAAGAATATTTCTAACAAAAGGTGTCGGAAGACACAGATACCAGCTCAAATCTTTCGAAGAGGCACTGCGGGACGCAGGGGTAGCAAACCAGAACCTCGTGCAGGTTTCATCCATTTTGCCGCCTAAATGCAAAATTATCAGCAAAGAGGCCGGGCTTAAAGAACTTGTGCCGGGTTCAATCGCTTTCTGCGTTATGGCCAGATGCGACACGAATGAACACGGCAGACTTGTCGCCACTTCAATCGGAATGGCATTACCAAAGGATAGGAACAACTGGGGATATTTGAGCGAAGTTCATGGCCACGGGATGAATGAGCAGCAGGCCGGCGATTTAGCGGAAGACCTTGCCGCTGAAATGCTGGGCACAACTCTCGGCCTTGAAGTTGATCCCAACAATGCCTGGAGCGAAAAAGAACAGGCTTATAAATCCAGCGGGCTTTTCATCCGAACCTCAAACAGCACACAAGCCGCAAGAGGCCAAAAAGGACTTTGGACTACAACCGTCGCAATCGCAATGTTTCTGTTTGATTAACGCAGAGGGATAAATGAAACAGCAAATCAATTTCTGCGACCCGCCGCAAAGATACTGTGCTTACGATAAAGCCAAAATAGTCATTTTGCCCGCGCCGTTCGACGCAACAAGCACCTGGATAAAAGGCGCAGATAAAGGCCCTGCCGCGATTCTCGAAGCCTCGGCAAATATGGAAACTTATGATATCGAAACAGATTCGGAAGTTTTCAAACAGGGCATCTTCACAGACAAACCGACAAAAGAAAAAAAGTCTCCTGAAAAAATGGTTGTTGAACTAAAGGCAAAAGTTCTCAAACATATCAAAAATAAAAAATATGTCGTAACGCTCGGCGGCGAACATTCCATCAGTGCCGCAACGATACAAGCTCATGTCGAATCATTCGACAACGTCTCAGTGATTCAATTCGACGCGCATGCAGATTTGAGAGAGGAATATCACGGCACAAAATTCAATCACGCCTGCGTAATGGCTCGCGCAAGAGAAATAGCTCCCATTGTTCAGGTCGGAATCAGAAGCGCGGATATTACAGAAAGAAGTTCGATACAGAAAAAAGGTAATGTTTTTCTCGCTCAGGATATCTGCGACGACAATAATAACTGGTTCGGCAAATGCCTGGGTAAATTAACCAAAAATGTTTATCTGACAATCGACCTCGACGTGTTCGACCCTGCTATATTGCCTTCGACGGGCACGCCTGAGCCGGGCGGATTAGGCTGGTACCAGGTAATTAATTTTCTTAAACTGCTGATGAAAAAGAAAAACGTTGTTGGTTTCGATATTGTTGAACTATGTCCTAATCCAAAAAATAAAGCCTCCGATTTTCTGGCGGCAAAACTGATTTATAAACTATTAAGTTACAGATTTTGTCTGAAATAGCCGATAAATTTATAAAATAGATTCCATTTTTTGAAAGGATGTGGTTATGAGTGCATGTTCGACATGTGGATGCAGTTCCGGTAAGAAAAAAGCCAAAACGGCTAAAAAAGCAAAAAAAGGCAAAAAGAAATAAAAATTTTAGCGTGCAAAAGAAAACGGCCCTTGGAACATTCCAAAGGCCGTTTTCTTTTATAGCTTTAAATCTCTTTATTTAATCATTTCCACAACTGTATTTCCCGTAATTGTCATCGACGTCGTCATGCCTTTAGGCATTTGCGGATTTGCTTCCATTTTCGTTACGCTTGAAATATTTGTTGTCATATTGCTTTTACGGAGAAGCCCTGTCTTTTCGTCAATTTCATTCGCCGAATTTATCGTGCCGGACATTTGCGTAGAGACCTTATTATTCGGGTCTGTTTTGATTGCCTTTGAACTATCGCCCATATCCATTTTGGTCACTGTGTCGATGTATGCGATACCGTCTTTACGATTTTTGAGCACGCAAGTGTTGCTAAGATTTGTCGGCATATTAGGGTTTATCGTTGAAGTGGTGTGCCAGGTATCCCCGACCCCTACTGGGTTTGTTGGAAAAATCACACCTGTTGTAAAACTAGTCGTTGTTGTTTCGCCCGTGGGAGTCATCTTCATCCGAAACTTTTTACTCGCTATGTCTGAAAGACCGGCAGTAGCTTCCTCTTCTCCTGTTTTCTCTGCGGTCTTAGCCAATTGCCCTGCAAGTACATCTATACATAATCCTGCAAGACCGCCCGACATAAAAGATGCGCCGGAAGATATGCCGGGATACTGGCCGCCGATTATACCTGAATTAATTCCGCCTCTTAAGAACGAAGATAAAATATTATTGGAATTTTGCTTATCGGGTTCGTTTGGGCCGGTAGGTTTGGGATTTCTCGAATCATATTCTATTCGCCCCATTGGCCCATCCATAGTCATTTTCATATATTTATAGGTCGCCTCTATATCCATTACGCCATTGGCATCGACACTTAAACAATTCATGCTCATAACCATTTCATTAGTCTGATTACTCGTCTGCTCCTGACCCATAAACAACTGGGTCATCTTTTGAGTTGAGGTCATTTTCATATCGTACTTTTCGCCCGCTTTGAGCCGCAGTTTCAGGTCAACTTTATCTTGCGCAGCCGGACAAACAACTGCAACCAGGAAAACTACGCACATAATAACTGAAATCATTCTTTTAATTTTAACTCTCCTAAAAAAAATTCTTCCATTAATTAGGATACCATAAAAAAAATAAAAATCCATAGTTCGTATTAAGGTTTTGAATCGTCTTTTGCCTGGTCAGGCGGGACTTTTCGGCCGCGCGCTTCAATTGCTTTGCGAAGGATAAATTCTATTTGTCCGTTGACGCTCCGCAATTCATCTGCGGCCCAGGCCTGCAGTTGGTTCCAAACTGCAGGGTCCATACGTAATAAAAAATCCTTTTTTTCTGCCATAGTATATTACGAAAAATTTTTCAAAAATTTAATCTTGTTCGCTTAACGATAAAGTGTTCCTACGTTGACTACCGGTTCTGACTGAGATTCGCCGCAGAGAACAACCAGCAGATTTCCGACCATTGTGGCTTTATGCTCTTCGTCGAGTTTGACAACTTGTTTGGCAGACAATTCGGACAGTGCCATCTCTACCATGCTTACTGCACCGTGGACAATTTTCTTTCTGGCGGCGATTATCGCCTCTGCCTGCTGACGCCGCAACATCACACCTGCAATCTCAGGCGCGTATGCCAGATGAGTAAGCCGAGCCTCTACGACTACTACACCGGCCTTTGCCAATCTGCTTTCCAATTCGCTTTTAAGTGCGTTATTGATGGTTTCGCTGCTGCCCCGCAAAGTCAGTTCAGCTTCCTCGTTATCATCTCCCTGGTCATAAGGATATATATTTGCCAGATGTCTTATTGCTGTTTCGCTCTGCACTTTGATATATTGCTCGTAATCGTCCACATCGAAAAGGGCTTTAACCGTATCAGCAACTTGCCAGACAACTACTGCTCCAATTTCTATAGGGTTTCCTCTCTGGTCGTTGACCTTGAGCATATCGGTTTGAAAATTGCGTGCTCGAAGCGAAACATGATACTTGTTTGAGCCAAATTCGAAGGTTCCTTTGTTGGTTGCAACACGACCTTTGCGAAGGACAGTAAAAGGATTGGCCCAGTGAAATCCGTCATTCTTGACGGTGCCGACATATTTGCCAAAAAGAATTAATACCCTTGCCTCGTTCGGCTGCAGCGTAAAAAATTCGTTGGACAAAAATAACGCCAGCAGAAAATCGCATATCAATGCCCCGACGAAGAAAAATGTGATTTTGAGGTTGTGTGTAACTGCATAAATGATTGATGCCGGCAAAACCAGCCATAATATTATTGTCACTGGCAAAACCACCCAACCGCTTGCTCTTTCAACTTGACGTTCTTGCATAAATTGGTCTCCTTAAATTTAAATAAATATCATTATGATATCATTATAATATCAAAAAGACTCTATGCAATAAAAAAATGAATTTTTTGAATAAATTTTGAAAAAAACTCGTTTTTGAGCCAAAAACAAACAAAAAAGGCCGATTTTTCAATCGGCCTTTGAGCTTAAAATGAACCTAACTGTCATTTCGGCAAATTTTCCGGCGATACTTCTTCGACAGTCAAATCGCCGTAGATGACGCGATAATTTTGTGACCCCTTAGGCTGATACCAGAATATCGTCTTGTCCGAAGTTCCAAACTTTACATTCTCGCCTACGTATCGCCAGTTGCTGTTTTGCGGCAACTGAAGCACGAACAGAATACCTGAGGTCATCCGTTGCCATACGTCTTTGGACCAACTACCCTCTTTGAGCTTGCCCTCTCGTTCCATATCCATGACGACCTTGGCTCCGCCCGATCCACCCGTAGCAATTATCAGCGGCGGGAATGTCTCGTCGACTGTTCCGCTCGACCATATCCGCAGGAATTCGATGAACGATTCTTCTGTCGAAGCGGAAGCATCGACCTTCATCTCGCTGGCCAGCCTGTACCCTTCAGGGGGCGTCATGTTAAACAAAGAGTCGTCCAGTTCTACGTCGAACTTGACGTTCTTGATTATCTTGTTCATCCCGGGTGCGCTCGCGAACTTCAGTTCCACCTGCACGAGCTCCTTTGTCTTCGGATCTATCCAAATATCCTTGACGGCATCACCCTGTGTCACTCTGTATCCTTCTGCGGTGACTCCGTCGATCTCTTTTGTACCGAGTTCCTCGTCAGCTTTGGCCGGCAGATTCTTCATCGACTCAATATTCTCGAACGGACTTTCCCCATCTCTCCATGTCAGGCCCTTTATCTCGCTTATAGAATAGAACCGTCCTGTTGGTACAATGGACATCACCTTGCCGCTCGAACGATTGAAAATCGCCACATAACCATCCACCGTGCTCGACCGCAGCAGATTGGGCTCCTTATAAGCCATGTCCGTTTTCAGCGTTTCGCCATTGCCCTGATTAATCTGTGTAATCAGTGTAAAGACTACCGTGCGGGCGTTTCGAAGCTCCTCAGCGACCTGGGCATAAGCGCTGCTTTCGAAAAAATTGCCGGACTGATGTATTCCTATAATTACCGCGATAACAATTACCGCAGCGACTGAAAATTTTGTCATTCTGCTTTTCATAATTATTCTCCATACACTCGGCTGTAATTGAGCCGATGTGTTTATTTTAGATTTCTCAAATGCCGCCAAAGCATCACCGAGGATTTTTTCGTCCATCTGAGATGAAATGGCAACGGATGATTTTTTTGTTTTAAAAAACGCTTTGATTAATTTTTCTATTTTTTCTGCAGTTTTCATTTTTATACCTCACCATCTAAAATTGACCGCAGTTTGTCTATCCCATACCGATATCGGCTCTGAATTGTATTAACCGAAACACTCTGCGATTCGGCTATTTCCTTAAACGTTAAGCCGCTTTGGAAATGCAGGATTATTACCTCGCGCTGTTCGTAAGGCAGTTGCGTCATGACAGAATTTATTTTTTTAACTAGCTCATTCGACATTGCCAAATTCTGGGGCTGATTTGAAGCCGGGCCTGCGATTTCCATGTCTTCAACATCTAATGCCAATTTAATTCTGTCTCTGCCTGAATTTCGCACACGATTTGCAATCGAAGTCAGCAGACAACTTTTCAAAGAACTTTTTAATTCAAGTCTGCTGCAGCATTGCGCAAAAGAAACGAAACAATCGTGTACGACATCTTCCGCGACAGTTTTATTATTTGAAAGAGCAACGGCCAATGCCAACATATTGTTTTTGTACTTTTTATATATCCGGCAAAGAGCATCACTGCTGCCGTTTTTGAGTTTCCAAAGTAGCCATTTGTCTTCAAACATTAGTAATTACCTATAAGTTTCGAAACTTGCGATCGCTGTTATTAAGACACACAACGAGCCATTTTAGTCTAAAGAAACTATATTTTATTCAAAAACCAATAAAAAAAGCCGATTTTCAATCAGCCTATACAAGTCACTATTTTTTAATACCTTTAGATATATTCATTCAGCAGATTCTCCAGCAGTTCCTGTCTGCCGCTTTGCAGCTTCGGCTCGCCGTTTTTAAGGGCATATTTTTCTAATTGGTTGAAATCTACCTTGCCTTTTTCGATTTTTCTGCCGATGCCTTTGTCCCAGCCAGCATATCGAGCCTTTAACATTTTGTCTATTTTGCCATCTTTAATCATCTTCGCAGCGATTTTCAAACCTCTGGCGAATGTATCCATCGCACCGATATGAGCATAGAATAAATCTTCAGGAGCAATCGACTGTCGGCGAACATGGGCATCGAAATTCAATCCGCCGGTAGTGAACCCCCCGCCGTTCAAAATGATATACATCGCCAGAGCCGCCTCATAAATATCCATAGGGAATTGGTCAGTATCCCAGCCCAGAAGTAAATCGCCCCTGTTTGCATCGACCGAGCCGAAAATATTATTGTCAATGCAATACTGAAGCTCATGCTGAAAACTATGGCCGGCAAGCGTCGCGTGATTTGCTTCGATATTAAGTTTGAAATATTTAACAAGGTCATATTTCTGTAAAAACGCGAAACAATTTCCGGCATCAAAATCATATTGATGTTTTGTCGGCTCTTTCGGTTTCGGCTCGATATATAACGGACCTTTGAGTCCGATTTTCTTTTTGTAATCAACGGCCAGATGCATAAATTTAGCCAGGTGTTCAAGCTCGCGTTTCATATCTGTATTGAGCAGCATATCGTAACCTTCTCTGCCGCCCCAGAAGACATAACCCGCCCCGCCTAATTCTTTTGTAACTTCCATCGCCTTTTTAACCTGAGCTGCCGCGTAAGCGAAAACATCAGGCGAAGGATTCGTCGCCGCCCCTGCCATAAATCTTTTGTTGCTGAATAAATTAGCTGTCCCCCATAATTGTTTTATGCCCGTTTCGCTTTGAAGTTTCTTTGCTAACGCAACAATCTTATCAAGGTTTTTATTTGTCTCGGCAAGGCTGTTTCCTTCCGGGGCAATGTCTCTATCGTGAAAACACCAGAACTTTACGCCGAGTTTGCTGAAGAATTCAAATGCCGCCCGCATTGTCATTTCAGCGATTTCCATTGGGCCGCTTCCCTGGTTATAACTTCGTGAAATAGTGCTTAAGCCGAACTGGTCGCCGCCAAGCCCTTTGAATGTGTGCCAGTAGCAAACAGCAAAACGAAAATGCTTCTCCATCGTTTTGCCGAATATTTTTTCCTGCGGATTATAATGCTTGAATGAAAGCGGGTTTTTCGATTTTAACCCTTCGTATTTTACTTTTTTAATTTTAGGAAAAAATTCTTTCATAATAATCTTTTATTCATTCAAATATTATTATTCGTTAGTTACACCGAGCATTTGTGCGATACTGTCGAATTCATCGAGCGAATAAAATTCAATTATTATTTTGCCTCGCTGTCCATTCTTCCTCGCTTGAATATTTACCTTAGTGCCGAGCCTACTTCTGATTTTTTCTTCAAGGTCGCGGATGTGCGCAGGTTTTTCAAAAATCATTTTTTGTTTCTTCTCATCTTTTTCACTCAGAGCAAGCCTGACGAGTCTCTCAACTTCCCGAACACTGAGCCGCCCTGCCAAAGCACGATTGGCTAATCTCTTTCTCAAATCGTCTGTCGGCAGCGCAAGTATCGCCCTTGCGTGCCCCATATCCAGCGAACCATCAACAAGCATCTGTTTTACTTCTGCAGGAAGGTTGAGCAGTCGAATAAAGTTTGCAACAACTGAACGATCCTGTCCGAGTTTTTGTGCGGCCTGTTCCTGGGTAAGACCAAATGTCTCCATAAAATTTTGATACGCTTTTGCTTTTTCAATCGGGTTCAAATCCGCGCGTTGAATATTTTCTACCAGCGCCAAAGCCAGCATTTCAGAATCATCTGTCTTTCTGACCATCGCAGGAATCTTTTGAAGCCCTGCTATTTCAGAAGCCCTAAATCGCCTTTCTCCAGCCACAATCTCGTATTTATTTCCCTTTTGTCTAACAATTATTGGCTGAATGACACCATTTTCCTTAATAGAGTCAGCAAGTTCGCGAAGCTGCTCTTCGTTCCAGGCCTGTCTTGGCTGATAAGGATTTGGTGCAATATCATCAAGGCTTAACTCAAGAATGTTTACTTGCAACTCCTTATCTGGTATATAGTTATGAACTTCTTGCTGTGAAGAAGCTGCTATATTCTCTTCCATCGTGCTGATTATAGGACCCATAAGTGATTCAAGTCCCCTGCCGAGATGTTTTGGTTTTTCTTTCTTTTGGGTAGTCATAGCCATTCCTTTTTTTAAAGACTTGTTTACCATTGCCGCACTTGCAGCACCGATGGTAAGTTCCTGTTTTCTTTTATATAACGGCTTTTTTAACAAATGCAACGTTAAATTGCAATAAAAAACCAGATGTTTCACGTGAAACACTTAAAAATATAAAACAACAACACCTCCGAGAAGATAATCTCTTGGGACGAAACTATATTAGTTGTTCCACGTGAAACATTAGTTAGTAAAAGTTTTTTCTTGTTCAGTAGAAAGAAAGAGTAGCTTGCATAACCAATCAAAACAGTTGAATGTTCATATGGAACTTTTTGATACATCAAATATAAAAATTCTAAACGATAAAAAATAATAAATATATTTACTTTAGTTATTTAAACAACTAAAATGATTATTTTAACTTATAGCAGAGGGGTTTTAAAAAAATTATTAGACCCCGGATAACTGTTCTGTTAAACTTCTCGGCGTAATACTTTTTTTGGAGTTTTATTATGATAACGCCGCTTGAACAATATGACCCGCAAATGTATGAACTTCTCAGGCAAGAGGGTGCCAGGCAAAGTGCCTGCATTCGTCTGATTCCATCGGAAAACTATGTATCAAAAGCAGTTATGGCAGCAACCGGAAGTTGTCTGACTAACAAATATGCAGAAGGTTATCCCGGCAAACGATATTATGAAGGCCAGCAGATAACCGACCTTGTAGAGTCAATCGCCATCGAAAGGGCGAAGAAACTTTTCAAGGCCGACCATGTAAACGTGCAATCTCATTCCGGTGCCGTTGCCAACCTCGCAGCATACAGCGCAGTTGCCGCAGTGGGCGATACAATTATGGGTCTTGCACTTCCGTTCGGCGGACATTTAAGTCACGGCTGGAAAGTCAGTTTCACCAGTAAAGTTTTTAATTCAGTAAGTTATGAAGTCGACCCTGAAACAGGATTGTTCGATTTCAATAAAATTGAAGAGCTTGCGAAAAAGAACAAACCGAAAATTATTATCACCGGAGCAAGCGCTTATCCGCGAAAAATTGATTTCAAAACTTTCGGCGAAATTGCAAAGAGTGTCGGCGCTTATCACCTCAGCGATATCGCTCACATCAGCGGCCTTGTTGTAGCAGGTCTTCATCAAAGTCCCGTGCCGTATGCCGACATCGTTTCAACAACAACGCACAAAACTCTTCGCGGGCCTCGCGGCGGAATGTTGATGTGCACCGCAGCTCTTGCTGAAGCGATTGACAAGGCAGTATTTCCCGGACTGCAGGGCGGTCCGCATATGCACACAATAAGCGCTCTTGCTGTCGCATTGAAAGAAGCTGATTCGCCGGAGTTTATCGCTTATGCCAAACAGATTGTCAAAAACGCAAAGGTTCTTTCCGAATCTCTCATAGAAAAAGGTTTCAAACTTTTCAGCGGCGGAACAGATAATCATTTAATTCTTATCGACCTTCGCAACAAAGGAATTCCCGGCAAGAAACTTTCCAAGGCGCTCGACAGGGCGAGAATCGAAACAAATTACAATACAATTCCCGGCGACCCCGCGAAGCCCTTTAACCCCAACGGACTGCGTATAGGCACACCTGCCGTTACGACAAGGGGCATGAAAGAAGAGCAGATGAAAATTATTGCTTCGCTGATAACCAAAGTCGCCGAGAATATTGACAACGAAGAAGCTATCGCACAGGTCGGCAGAGAATCGCTGCTTTTGTGTTCGCAGTTCCCTGTGCCGGAACATTTTATAATACCTGAAAAAAAGTTTTCGCTGATATAATTTGTCTTCGCTGACGGAGCAGCAAAATGGGTATTGGTAAACTTAAAACCGCTTGTATCGGCACTAATGAAAGAACCTCCAATCTGCTGGAGCTTGCCTGTTCGACCGAATTATTCGAAATCATTTCAGTTGCCGACAGCAATCTGGTTAATGCGTCCCGCGCCGCTGAAAAATATAATTGTAGTGCTTTCGACGATTACAGACAATTTATCCTGCAAAATCAGCCCGATGTTCTTATCGTTGCCGAACCTTTGTATAAATGTGCAGAGTTCGTCAAAGCGGCGATAAATAAAAGATGCCACATCTTTAAACTCATTCCAACCGCGTCAAATTTCGAACAGGCCTCGGAGCTTATAAATCTCGCAGAAAAAAATAATGTAAAATATGTTACCGCAATTCCGTCACGGTTCGCACCCGGTTTCGAGCGTCTGGGCGATTATTTGCGAACAATCGACAGAAAACAGTATTACTTTATCAATTTCTGTGCATCGTTTGGAAACGACTTTTTCCAGCCCATCGCTTCCTACACGCAAGCCGACCGGAAACTATCCGGCGGGGGGGTCCTGCTCAATGATTGTTTCGAGCTGCTTAGTCTTATCATCGAAAATTTTTCCCTGCCCGGCCAGGTCTTCGCTCTGATAACAAACCAAAGCCCCGACAAAAAGGCTAAACAATATTTCGGCGAAGACACAGTAACCGCCTCTCTTGTTTTCAAAGACGGCCTGATAGGAACATTTCTGGCCGCCAAACAAACGGGCAGCAGCACGACGGCCCCGATAAGAATATATGGAGCCGGACAGAATATTGTCGCAACGGCAAATCGGCTTGCCGTTTATGATAATAATGATTCTTTAATCGCGGAGCATAAATACCCGCTTAAAAGCGAAAAGTGCATAACGGAAATGTTCATCGATTTCGGAAGGGCACTGCTTGAACCGGACAAATACAAATTGAGGAGTACCTCTCGCCTCGACCTTGCGACAATGGCCTTGATTGAAGCGGCTTATCTGAGCGCAAAAACAGGTATGCCCGAATCGCCAGCGAGATTTTTTGAAATCTCTGAAAAGGAAAAATTTCCATTCGCCTGACATTTATGAAATCCAACGCAAAATTTATCCTCTTATATTTATTTGCTGCAGCCATTTTCATCAACGGCTGTGCCGTCATCAGGCCCGTTGCCGGCAGGGCGGCAATCAAATGTTCTGCGCCTGTTAAAGCCTGCACCGCCGGAGCATCCGTCAAAGGCAAATCAATCAAATATACAAAATTCGGCGACGGCCCAAATACCACTCTGCTTATCGGCTCAATCCATGGCGACGAACAAGCAGGCGCTTTGCTTCTTAATCGATTCTGCGGCTATCTAAAAGAAAACAGGAATTTGCTTTGCTACAACACTGTTATAATAGTTCCAATTGTCAATCCGGACGGCTTTGCGAAAAAAACACGTTATAACGCAGATGGAATCGACCTTAACAGGAACTTTCCTTCGGACAACAGAGTCAACGACGAGCACAGCGGCAGTTTTGCGCTTAATGAGCCGGAAAGCTGGTATCTTTATAAAATAATCAATACATTTAAGCCGAAAAAAATTCTCACTTTCCATGAATCATTGGGATGTATCGATTATGACGGCCCCGCAGATGCTATCGCCGGCCGCCTGGCAACAAAATGCAAATTGCCTGTCCGAAAGTTAGGCGCCAAACCCGGTTCGTTTGGCTCTTACGCCGGCCAAACACTTAACATCCCGATAGTTACTATTGAACTCTCTGAAGAAGATGCAAAAAAGAACGTAAAAAAATTGTGGGACGACTATAAAGATATGCTTATCGAAGCTATTGGTTTTTGAGCATCCTTTCATCACGCTGTTTGTATATATGCTCCGCCAGTTTACGAATATCCTCGTTGTCCGGCAGAAAAAATATTAACTGCTCAAACAATTTTCTTTTTTTTATCTCCTTGAGGGTCGGCATAAAATTTATATCTATTACCCAGCCGAGCATTACGAGTATCATATCATTAAGCGATTTAATGTCTCCGTAATCAACTGTGCGGTTTTTAGTGATAGCCTGAATAATATTTTTTGAATAACCCTCTTTCTTCGAAAAGCCCAAAGTCGTCATGGCTTTTTCAGGGTCTTTGCAGAAATCATCAAGCCTGCTTAACATCACATAATAAATATCGAGCTTATCAATATCGCGAATCAGTTTCGCAAAAAGCTTTGTTTCTTCATCCAGTCCGCCGGGCAGTTCTTTTTCGCCATGAAGCCTGATTGCCGTTTCAATGATATCTCTTTCACACTTATTCAGACAATCGAAAATCTTGTTTTCAGCAATAACCTTCAATCCCAAAAGACTGTGATTTTCGGTTCCTACATCATTATATGTTCGGTACTTTTTAAACTGCTCAAACCGCCCAACATCGTGAAACAACGTTATTGTCTGTGCTATTAATTTTTGCTTCTGGTTTAATCCAAGCTCATCGGCTATCAGCAGAGTATCGCCGCTCATTCTGCGGGTGTGGTCGTCTTTGAGCTTAATGTTATAATTTACCAGTTCGTCATCGCCGTAAAAGCCCGCAACATAACCGTAAAACCATTTCTCAAATTGTTCAAGCTGCTGTTTTGTCATAATTTCCTTCTTTATTAAAGTCGTTAATTTACCTTAATATGGCCTTTGACTCCATAGGCTAACTTAAAAAATCTTGCACTTACGATCTATTCTGCTTAAACTATTACAAGTTTATTTTTAAATTAAGGAGTTTCAAATGCCTACGGCTAAAGATGTTGTCGTCAGAAAACCCACCGAATCGGAAATAAAGGAATGCAAAACCTGGTCAATCTGGAACTGCGAA
Organism: Phycisphaerales bacterium; assembly: GCA_003142595.1. Lineage (GTDB taxonomy): Bacteria > Planctomycetota > Phycisphaerae > Sedimentisphaerales > UBA12454 > UBA12454. The sequence goes on along the minus strand of PLMU01000003.1, from coordinate 277,359 downwards.
AAAAGCACATTTGACTGGGACTACACCCAAACAGAAACCTGCCTGATTCTTCAAGGCAAAGTTACAGTAAAAGACCGCCCCGGCAGCGGCACAGTCTCATTTGGCCCCGGCGATTTAGTTATTTTTCCAAATGGTCTGAAGTGCACCTGGCAGGTCGCCCAGGCAGTAAAGAAGCATTACAATTTTGAATAAAAAGTCGCCTTGGGCCAGGTTGGACTCGGTCACAGCACCGTCACCCACAAATGGGTTAACCCTACCGAAAGCGACTGCAAAAAGTATCCAACTCTAACCATCGCCAAATATAAGGGATTTCTCTACAACTATCCGCTCTCAGTGCCATACGCATGACAGTGTCTAATAAAAAAGGCCGGTTTTTGGCCAGCCTTTTAAAGTGTTGAACGGTAGGGGAGTTTATTTTACTTCATCGTCAATCCACTGGCAGACTTCCTTGACATCCTTCAATGTAATATCGCCCATATGCGCGATTCTGAATGTCAGGTCTTTTAATTTGCCGTAGCCGTTGCCGAAAGCGGTGTTATGCTTGGCCTGAACAGCCTTAATAACATCACCGACAACAATGTTCTTTGTGTTCTTGATTGTCGTCAAAGTATTCGAGGCGTATTTTTCTTCGCAGAACAAACCGAATTTTTGCTTTGCCCAGCCTCTTACAAAATCGCCCATTTCTTTATGTCTCTTCCAGACATTTTCCATTCCTTCCTTAACAATCTTATGACATTGATAGTTCAGCGCCATAATGTGCGGAATAGCAGGGGTGGTTGGCGTTTGGTCTTTTTCTGCGCTCTTTGCGAATTCCTGGAAATCGAAATAATATCCGCGGCCGGGAACCTTTTTGCTCTTTTCCAGTGCGCGTTTGCTTACCGCGAAAACCGTAAGTCCCGGCGGAATCGCAAATGCCTTCTGAACCGACGCGAACACAACATCCCAGCCGAGTTTATCAAAATGTATAGGCAGGCCGACCATAGCGCTTACTGCATCGACAAATACCAGCACATCCGGATATTTCTTCTTCATCATTTCGCTGATTTCGTAAACAGGATTTGTCAAACCTGTGCTGGTTTCATTGTAAACAAGAGTGATAGCCGAGTATTTGCCTTCGGAGAGCTTTTTGTCAATCAGTTCAGGAGTTGTTGCCTGGCCCCATTCGACCTTAAGCTGTTCGACATTTTTGCCGCAGCTTTTGACTACATCGGCCCATTTGTCGCTGAACGCGCCGCACATCGTGGCAAGCACTGTTTCGTTGTTGTCAACGCAATTGCGGATAGCGCCTTCCCAGATGCCTGACGCGGATGATGTGCTCAAAAAGACGCTCTGCTCTGTGAACAGAATTTGCTTGAGCATATCCACAGTTTCTTTGTGCAGTTGTGCATACTCTTTGCCCCTGTGGCCCAGAGTATATCTGCTTAACTGCTGTAATACATCGGGCAGGACATGCACTGGCCCGGGTATAAACAGCCTCGGCGGATTTTTCCAGTCAACCATTTTATTGCCTCCAAAAATTATTAAAGTTTATTTATTGTTAATCCAGAGAATATCTTCGGATAAAAGAACGTTGATTTTTGCGGCATTTTTTCATTTGCCGCCGCGACGGCTTTTACCTGCTCAACCTTTGTTGAATTCATAAAGAACAAAACCTGCTTTTCGCCGCTGTCAACCTTTGCAATCGCCTCATCAACAGCTTCGCCGATATCCTTAATATACTCGATATTGGCCTCGCCCGCAAGCTGCGCATCTCCAATTCCAAGCAGGCCTTCAAGAATCAGCTTGTGCAGCACAACTACATCGAGCGATTTCGAGGCATCGCTTATCGGCAAAGACTTTAAGGCGTCTTTATTTTTCAAAGAGATAAAATAAAAACTTTTTCCGTCATAAATTCCAAAAGCATTCTCACCTTGCGCAAAAGCTTTATCTATTCTTTTCTGCATTAAGGATTGTGCTTTTTCTTTCGCTTCTTTGAATTCGAACTGGGTTACTTTAAAATTCGTCTGTAATTTTTTTATCAGCTCATCTGTATTGTAATTTTTCAAATTTCCTACAAGCCTGTGCGTCGGCAGAACAACCAGCCCTTCGTTGTGCATATTAACAAACGCTATCATCAGCCATTGTGCCGCCGGATTTTTTGTCAAATTGTAATAATTCAAAGCCGTTTCATAGCGGTGATGACCATCGGCAATTAGGCCTTCCTTTTGAGCCATCATTTTCTCAATTAGACTAATATCCTGCGGCAAATCGATAGGAAATATTCTGTGCTTTACTCCGTCATCATCGGCAAATTCGATAATACTCTTTTTTTCTGCCGCGACCTTATCGATGATTTTATCTGCCACCTGCTGCGGGTCGTCATAGAGTATAAAAACAAGTTCGAATTGCGCCGCTGTCGCCTGTGTAAGTTTAAGCCGGTCTGCCTTTGGACCATCCAGAGTTTTTTCGTGGGGCTGAACGCCCGAGCCGAACTGCGCCAATTTTCCAAGCGAGATAAATCCGCTGCGTTTGATTTCCTTCCCGCCGATGTGAAAAGTTTGAACATAAGCGTAAATTGTTGCTTTATCGTCCTGTTTCAGAGCGTTTTTCTTGAGCCAGTCTTTAAGGTATTCAGCCGCCCGGCTGTATTGATTGTTTTGGCCGTTATCAGTCGGCTCCTGTTTACCAAGGATAACTCTGATAATATTGTATGGGTTCTGCTCATAGAGTTTTTTTTGCTGGGTCGGGTTAATTACATCGTATGGCGGTGCAATGCATTTGCCGTTGTCTCCGACAACAGCTGGATTAAATCGATACGCCTTGAATGCTTTTATTTTCATATACTCCCTTGTTCCTGTAAGATACTGTGCAAAACATACAAAACCGGAATACAGAGTTTAGCAGAATAAGTTTTATATTTCAATGGATGAATATTAAAGTTGATAAAAAAATTATATTCCTGCCTGTCCGGAACAATAATTTCAAATAAATATGTTCCTTTTGGTGCAATATATAACTTAATACCGCAAAAGGTTCATATTTTAATAGCCCGAATCCTAATTTACCGCATAAAACAAACTGGATTAACACCATGCCCGCTGTTTGCAATAAAAAGTCAAAGTAATCTACTCGTTTTAATAGAGGAATTTAGGTGTTGACATATTCCACTTAAAGTGAACAATATAGCAAGTAATTATCCTGAATAAATCTGGATGCAAAAACTAAAAAACAATTTTTAAGGAGAATTTGAAATGTTACGAAAAATTCTAATAGTTATTGTTGTTGTTGGTCTGGCCGTCACTTTTGGCTGCGAAAAAAAGAATGTAGATACCAAAGTCAAAAATACTGTAACTACTAAGCAGGCCGAAAAGGATGGCAAAACAATCACTGAAACCGTAAAGAAACAGACCATCAAGCAAACAGAAACACCCGTGAAGGATGCCAACGCTAAATAATCCGCAAAGGCAAACAGAAAAAGGGCAGGCTTCTCGCCTGCCCTTTATTTTTCACACCGCAAAAACCACAAAAGTAAGCCGACTCATTAATTGTTTAAATAAACCTGCATTTCTGTTATAATCCCCTCAATTCGAAATATAATTTTGATTTGGGACAAAATGGCATTACCTGTAGTCGCAATAATTGGAAGACCTAATGTAGGCAAAAGCTCGCTTTTTAACGCTATCGCAGGCGAGATGATAAGCATTGTCGAGCCGACCGCAGGCGTAACAAGAGACCGTGTCAGCACAATTATCGAAAGAAATGATCGTTTCTTCGAGCTTATCGACACCGGCGGCTACGGAATCGTTGATTCCGACCAGCTCAAGGAGCACATCGAAAACCAGATTCGCCTGGCTATGAATTCCGCCGACCTTGTATTGTTTGTCGTTGATATCCGCGAAGGTTTGACATCGCTTGATAAAAAAATTGCTCTGATGTTACGAAAAAGCGACCTTAATGTTATCCTTGTCGCAAACAAGGCTGACGAGGCCGTAATGTTTCCGGAAGCAGCGGATTTTGCAAGACTCGGTTTCGGCCACGCCCTTTGCGTCTCGGCGGCAAATAATCTCAATCAGAGTCTCCTTGTCGAAAAAATAAACGAATTGCTCAAGGACCATATTAGCGAAAAACCCAAGGATGTCGAAATGCTGCTGGCCATCGTCGGTAAACGCAACGCCGGCAAAAGTACTTTCACAAACGCCATCGTCGGCGCCGAGCGTGTCATAGTCAGCGAAATTCCCGGCACGACTCGCGACGCGGTGGACGTCCGTTTTGTTAAGGACGGCAAAACTTTTATCGTCATCGACACCGCGGGAATGAGAAAGAAAAGCAGTGTCGCAAACAGTATTGAATTTTATAGCCACGTTAGAGCCGCAAGATCTATCGGCAGGGCGGATGTCATACTCCTTTTAATCGACGCTACCGAACCGATTTCGCAGGTTGATAAAAAACTCGCCGCGATGATTGCAGAGGAATACAAAGCCTGCATCCTTGTGGTAAACAAATGGGACCTGGCAAAAGGCAAAGCTTCAAGCGATGATTACGCCGAGTATCTTACGAAAATTCTGCCGCGTTTAAGTTATGCGCCTATCGCTTTTACGACCGCCACAGAAAGTAAAAACATTCAGGCGGTGCTTGACCTTGCCACTGAGCTTTATAAGCAGGCGACAACAAAAGTTTCCACGGCGAATTTAAATAAGGCCGTCGAACAGATAAACGAAGAAAGAACCGGCGGCAAAAGCAGAAGTCCTCGTCTGCCGAAAATTTATTATGCCACACAGATTTCCGCCAAACCTGTTACCATTCTTTTATTCGTCAACAAAATTGAGTTGTTCGACGAAAAATACAAACGGTTTCTAATTAACAAACTTCGCGACCATCTCGGCTTTTCCGAAGTGCCCATAAGATTATTCATCCGCCCAAGAAGAGAAAAAATACATCCTCAAAAAAATTATTAAACGCGATAATGTGTGGTTTATTTCGCACTCGCCGGCGGCTGATTCTGGTCGCCTACCGGGACAAGTTTGAATTTCGCCTCGGCTGGTTCGCCTTTGAGCCGGATTTTATCTTCGCGGACATATTGTATGGGGAAATTATAAATTACCTGCCGGGTTATTTCCGGCTTGCCCACATCGTCGTCCTGGATTTCCAGCAGCACTTCGAACCCTTTATCTACATACGCGGTTTTTGCTTCTTCTGTGGCAATTATCGGTATACTGCCTATTTCAGGCCGCTTGGTAAATTCTACTTTATATCCGCCCGCAAGATTATCGCTGAATATATATCCGAGCGTGCCGCGTATCGTGTATTGTTTCATATCCTCGCCTATCATCGGCAACTCAACCTTGACTGCACCCTCGGTATATCTTACCTCATCTTTGACAAATTCGACATAAGGCTTTTTGTCTATTACACCGCCGCGGGCCTGTTTTTTCTCGGCAAGTGAGACCAGCTTCACTCTTGCCTCGGTTACCTGTTCCGGCACCAGAACCGTAATGATATCCGGTGTTATTTTCGCTGCCGGTATTTCAGTGTCTGTCTCATCCACACATTTGATTGGCAAAGTTTTCTCTTTAAGCTCCACGACTTTTATCTTTTGCAGTTTGTCCGGCCTTACCGCCTTGACCGCCAGTCCATAATCGCGAATCTTGTCGCTTTCAGCAATAAACCCTCGCACGTCCGGCAAACTGTAATCGCCTCCGGCCGCCATATTTTGTTTCTCAGCATCAAATACAATATCAAGTTTTTCTTTGCCGGCTTCTATTTTGCTGACAAGATCTCCTATTTTTCTGGCAGGTCCTCTGAAATCAACTTTTACTTGTATTTCAGATTTACCTTCGATTGTTGCCCACAATCGCGGATTGGCTTTACTGACGGTTATGGTTACATTCTGGTCGTTAAAGTCTTTATCAAGAGACAAATCTGCCCATACCCATATCAGGCAGGTTATAAAAACTACAAGAACAGCTTTTTTCAGTTTTGCAAACAAGTGCTTATATTTCCTGATTTACAGAGTCTGAATCTTTTTTTTCTTTTACATTTTTTCGCAGTTTGGCTGCTAATGTGCTGGCATCAACAAGTATATTAGTCAGTCTTTTTCGTAATTCATCTTCGGTTATATGCTGTTCGAGCTTTCCGTCTTCAGCTATGCCAATAATTCCGGTTTCTTCGCTGACAACGATGACAACCGCATCGCTGCCTGTGGTTATACCTACGGCTGCCCTGTGTCTGGAGCCCAGCGAACCTTTTACATAACCGATTTCCGCCAGTGGAAGCTGAACTCTCGCCGCGGCAATCCTGTCCCCCTGTATTATTACCGCAAGGTCATGCAGTGCCGAACCGGGATGAAATATTGTTTCCAGCAGCGCGGCTTTGACCTTAGAATCGATTCTTACTCCGGTTTCGATAAATTCACCCAGCGCCACTTGTCTTTCCAGAACAATTATCGCCCCGACTTTCTTTGCGGAAAGGTTGTTGACCGCAATGATAATTTCCTCAACTGTTTGAGTGAGCTGTTGATGTGATGAGCCGCCGAAGCTGCCGGCGCCTCCTATCCTGATTAGCATTCTTCTTATTTCAGGCTGAAATGCCACTGCCGCGAGAATCAACACGAAAATTAGAAAACTGCTGTACAGATATTGAAGTCTCTCAAAATCAAAATGTCCTATCAGCAGTTTGAGTATCATCGAACCGGCAAGCAGCAGGATTATTATTCCTCTGAATAGTTTTTCTCCTCTGGTCCCTTCGAGAAAATCTATAGCCCAGTAAACGACAAGTCCTATAAGTAGAAGTTCGATAAAGACTATCAGTGGGTTATACGATGCTACACGGTTGAAATATTCAAAAATCGCTTCCAATTGCGTCCGGCCTCAAATCCCTTCTTATTTTGACCAGCACAGTTTTCTATGCCGTAATTATCTTACTGAAAATTCAGTCAATCTGCTAACTCTATCCGTTTGCCACCAAGCATCGGCATCATCAATCATCTCATAACCGGCCACTCTTAACTGACGAGTATGATCGTCCGTTCTCTCGGCTTCAGTCTCTCCCATTCCATTGCCGCCAATTATCGAAGCTTCCGCGCTGTGCACTGCCAGAACTGTCCCACCGGCTGTTTTAGCCACCGTGGCGCAACCGACTAAAGTTAAAGTCCAAACAGCCAATATCGCTGCAAGCAGAATATTAAGCACTATTTTCTTCATTATCACTCCAGAAAAAGGTAGTTAACTACAAAGATTTTATATACTTACAGTTTTAAATCGTCCTTTACCTATACATATATTAACAGATATTCATCATTATGTCAATTTAGGTAAAAATTTCAACAAAAAATTTTATTAAATGGTTATTTTGACCTACCAGAACCTATTAGAGGTAAAAACAGACCTGTTTTTACCTGACTTTGCGGGTAATTTATCTATTGTTTCTTGAATTTTCTCAATAATTTGCTACCTTTGGCAAAATTATGATATTTCCCGAAAAAACAACGATTCAGTCACATACGATAATTATTATCCCGCGATATTGCGAAACTGACCAGGCAGGCGTCGTTCACCACAGTGTTTTCCCTATCTATTTTGAGCTTGGCAGAACCGAACTTCTCCGCGTCAACGGACTTGCCTACAAAGACCTCGAAAAAGAAGGTTTTTTTATGGTCGTCGCTGAGCTTTTAGTCAAATATCGCAGGCCCGCATATTATGATGAAAAACTTGAGCTTACTACCGAATGTTCGAGAATTACCGCTGCAAGGATTGAACATTCTTATAAACTTATTCGGCCCGGCATAGGCCTGCTGCTTGCCGAAGGTTCAAGTATTCTCGCCTGTGTTGACGACAAAGGAAAACCAAAACGTGTGCCGGAATTTATGTACCCGGGCTGAAACAGAAGAATTGAACACCGGAGAATATAGAGCGTAAATCAAAGAGGGATGCGTATGAGAATTATTTTTTATCTATTGCTGATAATCATTTTTTTGCCGGCAGAATTAGCAACTGCTGATACTTTTGTAAATCCTCAAACCGGCGAAAAATTTCACGGCTACGCTACCAGCAATGAAACTGCCGGCTTGTCCGATGTTAATACCGTTGAAAAAGGTCTTACCAAATTAAACTTAAGTCAATTCAAAGTAACTCGTGACAGAACCGGCAGAAATAATACTGTTGCGGTCATATCGGTATCCAGCGAAATAATTCTTGGAATGGAAACAAGAGCTTTTGAAAATGCCATAAAAGACGCCGCGTCGAAAGGCCCGCTTTTTATTCTTATCGAAATAGACTGCACCGGCGGCCGGGTCGATCTGGCCGTTAGAATGTGCTCGGCTATTCAAAAAACAACAAACTGCGATATCTACGCTTATATAACCGGTGGCACCACCGGCGGGGCTTATTCTGGTGCAGTGGCCGTTTCCCTGGCGTGTAATAAAATCTTTATGGCTCCGGGCACTGTAATTGGCGCCGCGACAGAAATTACTATAGATGAGAACGGCAACCCTGTGGAAATCAAAACGGTTCTCGGCGATGTTATTGGCGAAAAAATGCGCTCAGGCTGGCGAAATTATCTTGCCTCGCTTGCAGATAATCATCATCGTCCTGCCGCGCTGGCAAAAGCTATGGAGAACAAAGATATCGAGGTCGTCGAAGTTAACGAGAACGGCAAAAGAGTTTTTGTAGAAGCGATGAATAAAAAGCCTAATGAAAAAGTCGTAAAGACCTGGTCCAAAGCCGGCAGATTGCTCACCCTGACTGCAAATGAAGCGGTGGAATGCGGTATGGCCGACAAACTCTACGCAAACAGACAGGACCTGCTGGCAGATTTCAACGCTGTCTCGGCGAAAATAATTTCCGATACAACAATGGAAGAGGCCAGAAAACTCTACGAGAGAATTGAAAAGAGCCTTGAAAAAATAAATGCTTCCGTTGACCTTGGCGTCAAACAGATTCAGGCTACTCAATCGCGCGGCCAGGCTATGAAAGCTATGAAAAGCCTTATAAGTGATGCTCAATTTGTTCTGGGCCTTAAGAGGAAATTCGGAGATGATGTACCGGTAGACGAGCAGAAAGTCCAAAGCTTTTTGAACAGTGTCCAGGCCGAATATGATAACCTCAAAGCTATGCGGTAAAAATTTTCCCGCAGTTTATTCAGCCTTTCGACCGCTGCCATCACCTGATTTGGGTTATATTTATCCTTGAATTTTACATCATTTCTACTTATTAATGGCTTATGCAGGATGCCGACCGAACTTATAAGATTTTTATTAGCGCCGCCGAGCCAAGCGGCGACCGGCTCTGTGCCAAACTCATAACTACCTTAAAACAAACAGGTTATAATATCGAATTTTCCGGTTTTGGCGGCCAAAGTATGGCCCAGGCTGGTTGTTCCATCATCGTCAACACCACTCAAAGAGCCGCGATGACATACAATGCCTTTAGTCATATCCTTTTCTTTTTTAAGGCCATAAAAAAATCACAAAAACATTTTGCTGCTGCAAAACCCGACATTGTTATAGTTTGCGATTCGCCAAGTTTTAATTTTCACATCGCTAAGGCCGCCAAAAACGCCGGCGTTAAAACTCTTTTCTATGTCGCCCCGCAGTTATGGGCCTGGGCGGAATGGCGAATTAAAAAACTCAAAAATCTTTGCACCGGAGGTCTTGCGGCGATTTTACCTTTCGAGCCGGATTGGTTCAGTCAGCGCGGATTAACTTGTCAATTTGTGGGCAATCCGATGTTGGAAGATATTAATGCCCGGCAGATAATACCGAAAACGTATGAAAATTTTTCCATCTCGCGCACCGCGCACATTGCTTTAATGCCCGGCTCGCGGCAAGCCGAGATAAAAACTCTCTGGCCCGCTATGCAGGATATAGCAAGAAGATTAAAGGCGCGCCATTCGAATATACGTTTCACCGTTGTCGCCGCTAACCAGCAGGTTGAAAACCAATTAAGGCAAAGTGAAATTAAAACACTTCGCTGCGATTACGCGATCGATGCGGTTTACGACACGGCAAAAAAAGTTGATTTCACTCTGGTCGCAAGCGGCAGCGCCACGCTGCAGGTCGCCGCGGCGGCCTGTCCGATGGTTATTATGTATCAGTCGAGCAAGCTTCTCTGGAACCTGGTCGGCAAAAGATTAGTAAAAACAAAACATCTCTCACTCGTTAATATTCTTTCACAAAAAGAGCTTGTGCCGGAATTTATGCCGTACTTTGCCTCTGTCGCGCCAATTGTGACCGCCTGCGAAAAATATTTGCACTCGCCCGAAAAAATGTTCAATCTAAGTATCGAACTCGCCGAACTGACAAAACCTTTGGCAGGGGCTGACGCATCGCAAAACGTTGCCAAAATGGTAATTGAACAGCTTAAGTAGCCTCCGAATGGATAAACTCGGCGGGGTCCTGATGATAAAAATTTTTCAGTTCATTATATAAATCTGTATGAATTTGCTTTAATTCTTTTGGTTTTTCAAAAAAGAATTCCGTAGCGACCGCGAAAAACTCGGCCGGGTCTTCAGCGCCATACTTGTTTAAAAAAGCAGGAGCATTCCTTTCAGCGGCCTGTCTGAGCTTTTCATAATCTTTCTGCAGCACACGCGCCCATGCAATATAACTTGAAGTATCTTTAAGAACCGCGCTGTCATCGCCTTTGCCGCCGGCAGTATCTATTTGATGAGCGAATTCATGAAACACAACATTTAGGCCGTCGTGAATGTCTGCCGCATCATGCTTGACATCGTCCCATGAAAGAACAACTGCACCATGCTGCCACGATTCACCCAGCAATACTTGCGGTCCTTCAGCCACAACTCCGCCGGCCAAATGTTCCTGGCGATTCGCTATAAATGCGTGCGGATAAACAAGGATTGAAGTAAGGCCTGGATAATAATCGGTCTTACGGTGGAGAAGTAGTATGCAGGCCTGGGCAGCAATGATAACTTTTATTTCATCGGTTATTTCAAGTCCGCCGCAACCTTCGAACCGCTTTTCGGCGATAAAAATCAGAATATGTCTCTGCAGCTCAAGCTTGTCCTCTATGGGCAAATGATTATAGAGCGAAACATTGTTTTCTATCATTTCAAGCCACTGCCGCGGAAATTGCCGACCTGCGATCCTGTTTCGCCGCCATTTTTTAAACCAGAACATTTTTCATGCCCTCATCTGTCATTCTTTATGCCTATAGTTTATTGCGTATTTCGCACACTGCAATTATATTATCATTGAAAACTATCTGCTTTTTGATATAATTTTATCGGACAATTCACAGCTTTGTTAAATTTCTTTGAGGATTAAAGATGAAACACAGCAGAGTCAGCAGAATCGTTAATATTCTGACCACGCTGCAGTCGGGAGAGAAGTATTCACCCGCCGACCTTGAGCAGGTCCTTGGTGTAAGCAGACGCACTGTTTTAGAGACTTAAAAGAGCTCCAGAGCATCGGTGTGCCTTATCGGTACGATGTCAAAACCGGTGGCTACAGTATCGACCCTAAATTTTTTCTGCCGCCTATCGATTTTAATCTTCAGGAAGCTCTTAGTCTTTTAATGCTCGTACACAAGATGCGAAATCATCTGCCGATGCCTTACAAAAATTCCGCTATTCTGGCGGGCCTAAAAGTGGAAAACAATCTTCCCAACGATATCCGCCAGTATTGCCAAAGCACACTGGCCAAAATTACTGTCGCCGCCGACCAGCATGCCTCGATAAAATTGCTTGATGATGTTTATAACACTATACAGCGGGCTATCCGCAAAAAAACTAAACTCGCCATCTCTTACGCATCTTTGTTTGAAGACGACAACATAGAAACCACTTTACATCCGTATCATCTCTTGTATAAAAAACGCGCTTGGTATGTGATTGGCTATTCCAGCCTGCATAAGTCCGTCAGAACATTTAACCTCGGCAGAATACAGAAAATTGAAACGCTCGATAAGTGTTTTGTGGATGGTGATAATTTTAATGTCTATGATTATCTCGGCAGGGCGTGGTGTCTGATACCAGAAGGAAAACTTTACGATATTAAACTAAAATTTTCTCCGCTCGTTGCTCGTAACGTCGCCGAGGTTCAGTGACACAACACACAGCAGGCGCAGTGGCAGGACGACGGCTCGGCGATATTAAGTTTTCGCATTGACGGCCTAGGAGAAATCTCCTGGTGGATACTGGGATATGGCGACCAGGTTCAGGTCCTCGCCCCGGTGGAATTACGCAAAAAGCTACTGGAAAAAGCGCTAAAATTTGTCGAAATTCATAAAAATTTATAGCTTTTTTCTGTTAAATTTAGTGTGCAAAACCTGTTAGTTCTCTTCTCCGCCCTGTTAGGTCTTTCGCCTGCTGCCGCCTCCCTCGCCACCAGAGTTCCTCGGGTCGATAGCCGCTGTCTGTGGCGCACATAACTCCTTACAGGTTATCCACAATCCACATTAAGGCCTCTTTCTTTTTAACCTCTTTATTTATAATTACTTACGGTTTGTCTGCTCGGTTTGCTTAACAATTTGTTGCCCTCTAAGACTATTACTACTAATTTTAATTTATATATATAAGTAGTATTAGCTTTTTAGCTTATTTTTAGAGTTAAAAACAATGCCTCGGTATTATAAAACTTCTTTGCTAAAATCATTTTTTTAGTGTAAACTAACGGGCTGAAAAATCATGGAAACGATTCGAAATTATAAAGGCAGAGGGATGAAAAATGAAAGTTAAATTTAATCGAGCAGCTCTTGCTGAAGCACTGGGTCTTGTAACCACCGTGATACCGGCACGAACTACGAAGCCGATTTTGCAGGGACTTAAAATCCTGGCCGAAAAAGACAAGGTCTACATCAGCGCCACGGACTTTGAAATTGGAATAACATATCTTATTCCGCAGGCGCAGGTTGAAAAGGAAGGCCAGGCAGTTGTTCCTGCTGAAAGACTCGCCGCGATTGTCCGTGAAAGCGTGGACGAGGTCTTGGCAGTGGAAGTCGCAGAGGCGACCTGCCGGATAAAAGGAAATGATAGTAATTTTACAATCTATGGCCACCTGCCCGAACAGTATCCGCAGGTACCCGGCCTTGACGGCAGTCCGCAGATTGAAGCCGACCTTGTTAAATTACAGGAAGCGGTCGAGCATTGTTTATTTGCAACCGCGAAAGAAAACACACGTTATGCCCTCAGCGGTATTCTCTGGGAGCCGTCCGGCAAAAAACTTACTCTTGTCGGAACTGATGGCCGGCGTCTGGCGAAATACAAACTAAATCTTAACGCCGAAGCCGATAAAAAAATTGAGAACGAAAAATTTATTGTGCCTGCCAAGACGATGGCTCTTCTCGACAAAGTCGGCGCAGGCGAAAAAGACAAAGTCACAGTCAAGTTTGTCAATGGCAAAGCAATCATCGCCTGCGGCAAAGTGGTAATAAGCTCCAATCTTGTCGAGGGAACTTTCCCGAAATATGAAGACATTATTCCTGCCGACTACAAAAATAAAGTGCAGCTTAATACCGCCGCGACATTGAGCGCGGTTAGAAGAGCGGCGCTTATAACCAACGAAGATTCCAAGGGCGTCAAGCTTGCTCTCGGCAAAAAATCCCTCGTCTTTACAAGCAGGGCCCCTGAAACAGGCGACGCTGAAATCGCGATGGAAGTGGACTATAAAGGCGAACCGATGGAAATCGGTTTTAATCCGCAGTTTCTTGTCGATGTGCTCAGGGTAATCCGTGAGGACTCTTTTGAGCTTCAGCTCGGTCAGCCTGACCGGCCGGGCCTGATAAAGAGCGGCGCAAATTACGTTTATATTGTTATGCCGGTAAGTTTGTCCTAAGCGTAACAGAAAGATATAACCATGGATGGCGAATTTATTCTCGAACAGACAAACAAAAAAATTGTCCAGCGCAGGCTGCCGCCGGATTTACCGATGGGCAGCGATGTATATAACTGCCTGAATAAATTCTCGAAAAACGTAAAAAAGAATACGCAAATTTTAAGTCTGTTCGAACAATTCGCGGGCGAAGAGATTACCGCACATTGCCAGGCAGACTCCATCGGCGCAGGCGTGCTGAAAGTAAAAGTCAGGCCGGGACCATATATGTTTCACCTGCGAAACAGAACCGGCGAAATTTTAAAACAGCTGCAGGAAGCCTGCCCTTCGGCAAACATTAGAGAAATCAGACTTTTGTGCTTAAAATAACGATCCATTAAGGTCGTTTTTTAACAAAGGAAATCAAACACAGATATGAAAGACCATAGTTACGACGCCAGTAGTATAAAGATTCTTGCCGGCCTTGAGGCTGTAAGAAAAAGACCGGAAATGTATATAGGCAACCGCCAGCAGGGCGGGCTCCATCATCTTGTATATGAAGTTTTGGATAACTCCATCGATGAAGCAATGGCCGGCAGATGCGATACGATAATCGTCCGCATTCACGTCGATGGAAGTTGCTCTGTTGAGGACAACGGCGGCGGCATTCCTGTCGATATGCACAAGGAAGCAGGCAAAAGCGCTCTTGAAGTTGTGCTTACGACTCTTCACGCCGGCGGCAAATTCGACCACGAAGCATATAAAGTTTCCGGCGGCCTGCACGGCGTCGGCGTCAGCGTTGTTAATGCCCTGAGCGAATGGCTCGAGACGGAAGTTTTTCGCGACGGCAAACATTATCATTTCGAGTGTGAAAGAGGCAACGCTAAAGGTCAGGTCAAAGAAATCGGGCCGATAAATAAACGAGGGACTTTAGTTAGGTTTTTGCCCGATGAGCAGATTTTCGGCGATATAACGTTCGATTATGAAACGCTGCAGAAAAGAATTCGTGAAGTAGCCTATCTCAACGCGGGCGTGAAAATCACTTTTCAGGACGACAGGAATAATAAAAAAGAACTTTTCCATTTTGAGGATGGCCTCAGACAATTTGTCAAACATCTTAATGAAGGCAAAGAGGTATTACATTCCGATGTTATATACTTCTCGAAGGAAGACCCGCAAACCAGGATGGTTTGTGAAATAGCTCTTCAGTACAACACAAGTTATATGGAAAATGTTCTGGCCTTTGCCAACAACATAAGAAACATCGACGGCGGTACGCATATGAGCGGTTTTAAAACAGCTTTAACACGCACAATGAACGCATACGCCAGAAAAGCAAACCTGCTGAAAAACGATCAGCCGCCTACCGGCGAAGATGTTCGCGAAGGTCTTACCGCGGTTATTTCCGTCAAATTGCCCGACCCGCATTTCGAAGCGCAGACAAAAGTCAGACTCAGTAATCCTGAAGTGGGTACTTTTGTTGAGACAACCGTCAATGAGCAACTCGGAAACTATCTCGAAGAAAATCCCGCCCAGGCCAAAAGGGTGCTTCTGAAAGCTATCCAGGCTGCGGCCGCAAGAGAGGCCGCAAGAAAAGCCCGCGAGCTTACCCGCAGAAAAGGCGCGCTTAGCGGCGGAGGCCTGCCGGGAAAACTTTGGGACTGCTCCAGCAGAGAAGTTGAAACAACAGAGCTTTTCCTTGTCGAAGGCGATTCCGCAGGCGGCTCGGCCAAAGGCGGAAGAGATAGAAATATTCAGGCTATTCTGCCGCTGCGAGGCAAAATTTTAAACGTCGAAAAGGCAAGACTTGAAAAAATGCTCGCACACGAGGAAATACGAACTATCATAAGCGCTCTGGGAACAGGTATAGGAGCGGATGATTTTGATTTTAATAAACGCAGATACGGTAAAATTGTTCTTATGACAGATGCCGATGTTGACGGCGCGCATATAAGAACACTGCTTTTGACATTTCTTTTCAGGCAAATGCCGGTGCTTTTTGATAATGAAGCGGTTTATATCGCTCAGCCGCCGCTCTATGAGCTTTCAATAAAAGGAAAAAAGAAATCTGAATATGTCCTCAGCGAACAGGAAATGCGGAAAAAAATGATATCGCGCGGTACCGATGGTACGGAACTTATAATAAACGAAAAAGCCGGAACTAAAAAAATCAGCGGCGCTGAATTAAAGGATCTAATCAAACTGCTCAACGACCTCGAGCGAAATGTCTCTGTGCTTGAAAGAAGAGGAGTAGTGTTCAAGCACTTCATCGAAACGCAGTATAACGGGAAAAAACTTCCGGAGTATCATATCCGCTTTGAAGGTCAATCGGAGTTTTTCCATAGCAGCGAAGAATATGAAAAAAGGCGCTCCGAGCTTGATGCAATGAATGGTCAGGAACAGCAGCAGTCGACCGAGAGATTGCTGGCCGAAGAACTTCACGAGGTTACACGGGCCAACGAAATCCATGCAAAGCTAAAAGAAAAATTCGGACTCGATTTCAAAGATTTTCTCCTCAAGGCCGAGCGGAAAGTGTCCGGCGAACCTGTCCCGACAAAATTTAAAATGATAAATGGACCCGACGAGTATGAAATTGCCTCGATGGACCTGATTTGTTCCGCGATTCGCCAAATCGGCGGCAAAGGCATAGAAATTAAGCGATTTAAAGGTCTGGGCGAAATGAACGCCGAGCAGCTTTGGGAAACAACTATGGATCCTGAAAGAAGGACCCTGCTGAAGGTTACACTCGACGACGCCGGCGAAGCCGACAGGCTTTTCAGTATCCTGATGGGAGACGATGTTGAACAACGCCGAGCATACATTCAGGAACACGCTTTGGAAGCCCAGAATCTCGATATATAATGAACTTTAATCAAATTAATGCTTGATAATTGATATACAAGTATTCATACTGGTATTAAATCAGGTATTTAATAAATAGAAAGGATTGAGAGATGAAAACGATTTTCAAGGTCCTGGTTATAACTTTGGTTTGTATGGTTATCAACGGCTGCGGTGGGCAGCAAAAAACCGCGACCGGAGAAAAAGTCAACGATAAAGAACTTACCAGCCAGTCCGACGTCAAAAAAGCTCAACTGCTAAAGCAGCTCGACAAAAAATACGAGGACGCCAAGACGCATTATGAACTCGGCAAGCTTTATCACAGCGAAGGCCAGTGGAATAAAGCCGAATGGGAATACAATAAAGCCCTGGCGTTTAACCCTGTATATCACGATGCCCAGGCCTCGATTGTAAAGCTTCTCGTTGACAAAGACGATAAGCAAAGAAGCGAAACTATCGCGGATATGTATATCAGCCAGGCCAGCGTTAGCGCAAGACACTCACTGCTTCTGGGCAGAGCCTTTCAGGAAAGAGGTCTCGACGAATATGCCCTTACAAGCTATCTGCAGGCGCATAATCTGGCGCCAAATTCCGTTGTCATAAACAAACAGCTCGGGAACTTTTATCTAATGAAGGGTGATAAGGCAAATGCCGAAGTTTATCTGCGAAGAGCCTTTGAGCTCGACCCTTATCAACCTGAAGTTGCAGGCCAGCTTGGCAAACTCGGTGTTCAGGTAGAAATTCCGAAAAGAGCACCCAAAGACCTTAAGAAGATTGAGAAAGAAAAAAATGCTCCAGCCTCAAATCAGGGCAGTGGAACAGAAGAATTAAAATAATTCGCCAATATCCGCAACATTTTGCGCCAGATAGCATATATTTTGTTCAAGGCAGTCGAACAAGGTTTAATCTCATTTCGAAAAGCACTGCTCCGTTTAGGTTTCTGTCCGCAGACATGATCACCGTAAACTGACAGATTAAGTTATATCATTTCTATAAACATCTCCCAAAAAAACTGTTAAATTTGGTAAACAGCAAGGTCCCATAAATAGTATTATTCGCAAATATGTATCCCTAAAACGGTATTCTCGTAAGATGTTTAATGGTAAATAGTTATAACAATATGGGTTTGTAGTCCTATAATATTGCAGAGTAAAAACTAATACTTACGCAAAGCATAGTTACCCCAAAGTGCCACTTTTACCTTGATTTACATTATGGGACTAGGTAGAATATATAAAACTATATATATGAGTTTGGAAGGCGGAGAAAACGACCAAACACCTTCCCAAACTCCCACTTGTATTGTATGGCGTACCGAACAGTGATAATTCCGTACGCTGTGAAAAATCGTGAGTTTTTTTCTGCGCATATATGGAAAGGGCAAAAGAAAAGTTTACGCCTGGGCAGGGCTCTGCAAAGGGTGATACTTCGGCAGCACTGCGGTCTCAGATAGTCCGTAGCGAATTTGTCGTTGGCACATCGCCCGCCTTTGGTTCCATTCTTGAAACAATCAATACTGTCGCCTCAAGACAGTGCTCTATGATTATCAGCGGCGAAACCGGCGCAGGCAAAGAGATGGTTGCCCGCCGCATACACGTTTGCTCTGACAGAGCAAATGAAGTTTTTGTTCCTGTTGACTGCACCACACTGACAGGCCAGTTATTTGAAAGCCAGTTGTTCGGCCACGTCAGGGGAGCTTTTACCGGCGCAGTCAGTGACACGATAGGTTTCTTCAGGGCCGCCGATAAAGGAACGATATTCCTCGACGAAATCAGTGAAATACCCCTTGACCTCCAGGCAAAACTTCTCCGCGTCCTGCAGGAATCTCTTGTTACTCCGGTCGGCTCGGTCAAGTCGTTCCCAATAAACATCCGCATCCTCTGCGCAACGAACCGCAACTTAAAACATCTTGTCGATAACAGCAAATTCCGCGCCGATTTATTCTACCGCCTCAATGTCGTAACCGTTCACGTCCCGCCGCTAAGAGAAAGACCGGAGGATATTATTTGCCTTGCCGAATATTTTCTCGCCCGCCAGGCTGAATTATATAATGAACCGTACAAGGTTTTAAGCGATGTGGTTAAAAAACTGCTTGTCGATTATAGTTGGCCCGGCAACGTCCGCGAGCTTGCCAATGTTATGGAAAGAGCTTATGTCTTAACAGATACAGAAACCATTACGCCTGTCTCGCTTCCTACTGAAATTCTCATTGCCGCCCCGACAGATAACGGCAAAGCCCGCCTGCCGACGCTTGATGAAGCTCAGCGAAAAATAATTATCCAGGCCCTTAACTCCGTCAGCGGCAGGAAACTGGCCGCGGCAAAAATCCTCGGCCTTGAAAGACGCAAGCTTAACCGCCTTCTGGAAAAATTAAATATCCCGCTATCGGAAGAAAGTTAATCGGGATTAAGAATACATTTTCCCACTCCGCCGCCAAAATCACTAATACAAATTTAAATTTCTGGTTCTTCATTATTAGCCGTTATAATGTTATAATGCCCGCAATGAAAAACAGGAGAATTACAATATTAACAGATGTTATCGAGCAGCAATTTCTGCCGTTTACCAGAACGACTTCGCGCTATATCGGCGGCGAGTTCAACCAGATAAAAAAGAGCCTCGACGTCTGCGATTTAAAAGTTGCCTTATGTTTCCCAGATGTTTACGAAATCGGGATGAGCCATACCGGTATGGCGATTATCTACGAAGCATTAAATCGTCTGCCGAACGTGGCCGCAGAAAGGGTTTTTCTGCCATGGGTCGATGCGCAGGAAGTAATGAAGCAAAAAAACGTTCCGCTTTACACCCTCGAATCAAAAGCCGCCGTCAAAGATTTTGATATGGTGGGTTTCAGCCTGACCAATGAGCTTTGTTATACCGCCGTCTTAAATACCCTTGACCTTGCCGGCATTCCTTTAAGGAGCAAGGACAGGGACGAGAATTTCCCGCTGATTTTAGGCGGGGCGGGTATGGCGAACTGCTGCGAGCCTGTCGCGCCATTTTTCGATATGTTTCTGCTGGGCCAAGCCGAAGAGGCAGCCGTCGAACTGGCAAAGTTCCTGATTGAGAACAAAAATACTGCAAGAAAAGATGTTTTGAAAAAAGCCGCGGAGAAATTTCCATTCATTTATGTGCCGTCATTATATGAAGGCTCGCCTCCGCGAATTTCTGATGCCGTTATCGACGACCTTGACAAGTCTGTTGTTCCTGAAAAACCCATTGTGCCTTTTACACAAGCTATCCACGAAAGGATAAGCATTGAAGTTATGCGGGGCTGCCCGGGCAGATGCAATTTCTGTCAGGCGAGTTTTTGCCGAAGACCGCTGCGTTTCAGAAGCCCGCAGCGAATCTTTGAAATCGCCAAAAAAGCCTACCAAGCGACAGGTTTTGACACAATCAGCCTTTTGAGTCTTTCGACAGCCGATTATCCGTATCTTGAGGAAACGTTAAATTTGCTCAACGAGTATTTTGAGCCGCGCAAAGTCGGAATTTCTCTTCCGAGTCTGCGAGTCGATGTGCAATTAAAACTTTTGCCGAAACTTGCGTCAAGTGTGCGCAAAAGCGGCTTGACAATAGCCGTCGAAGCGGCAAGTGAAAGACTTCGCGGAATTATCAATAAACCAATTACGGATGAAAACCTTTTTGCCGCCGTCGAGGAAGCCTACAAACAAGGCTTTGAAACGATAAAACTTTATTTTATGGCAGGCCTGCCAAGCGAAACCGAGGATGATATTAGAGATATCGTAAAACTTTGTATGAATCTGGCGTTATTGCGAAAGAAAGTTTGCAACAGAGTTGCCGGCATAAACGCCGCTGTGAGCTGGTTTGTGCCAAAGGCTCATACACCTTTTGGCTGGTCCGGCCAGCAAAGCGAGGAATATTTTAGAAACGCAAGAGAGATAATTTACGCCGAGAAAAAGAGACTTAACGCAAGATTTGTAAACTTTAAATTTCATCACGTCCAAAGAAGCCTTTTGGAATCCGCCATCGGCAGGGGGGACAGCAGATTAGCCGATGTAATTGAATTTGCTTATAGAAGCGGGGCGAAATTTGATTTATGGGATGAATGTTTCAATTTCGAATTGTGGCAAAAAGCCTTTGAAAAATTCGGCCTTAATTTAAGCGAACTTGCCGCAAGAAAATTTGATGTTAATGAAACCCTGCCCTGGCAGCACCTCGGCGGCCCGGATAAAAATTATCTGCTGAAATCAATTTCCAAATCTTAAAACCTTACTGCGATTTGGCAAATATCGGGTAAAGGATAGAAATAGCTTTTTTTATCGATTCAAAAAATATTATCAGCACCAGCCCCAGCATAACGACCGAGAGGACAATATTTAGATTTCCCTGAAAGTTATGCTTCGGCAGATAGTTATTGAATATATTGTCGACGCTTGCTGTAAAAGTCGTAACAAACATAAACACAGAAGGAATAAATGTTATAAGGCAGTAATACCATTTTTCCGAATGCCGCAGGATAAAAATAGTTCCGATACAGAGAGCCAGCGTCGCAAGGAGTTGGTTGGCCACGCCGAACATCGGCCAGATAGTAGAGATTTCGCCAAAGTAAACAAGATAGCCCCATAGACAGCTGATTATCGTGCCGGTCAGAAGCACGCCCGGCAGCCAGGTGCCGCTTGCCAGTTTCGGATGAACAGGTTTAAGCAGTTCCTGAAGGATATAACGAGCGACGCGTGTTCCTGTATCGACAGTTGTTAAAATAAAAAGCGCCTCGAACATAATGGCAAAATGATACCAATAGCCCATCAGGTGTTTCATACCTTTTATTGCTGACAGTATCAGCGACATTCCCGCAGCCAGAGAAACTGCTCCGCCTGCTCTGCCGGTCAGTGTTTCGCCGGTCATTCTTTCAATTTCCGGAAGCTGAATGGCGTGCATGCCAAGTTTTTCAAACAGAGCGGGCGACAAATTTATCGCGAAATAATCTCCGGGCAGCATCACCGTCGCGGCAATGAGGGCCATAATTGAAACGATGGCTTCTACAAGCATCGCGCCATAACCTATAAACCGGATATCGGATTCTTTGTTAATCATCTTCGGAGTAGTGCCCGAGCCGATTAAACTATGGAAGCCGCTGATTGCTCCGCAGGCAATAGTAATACAGACAAACGGCCAGACCTTTCCGGGAATTATCGGTCCGCCTCCGTGTATGTACGGCGTCAGTGCCGGCATATGAATTTTTGGATTCACGATACAAATTCCGATCACCAGAAATCCGATTGTTCCCAGTTTCATATAGGAGCTCAAATAATCCCGCGGGCACAAAAGCATCCAGACCGGAAGCACCGATGCAATCAGGCCGTAGAGGGGCAGTATAATGGACAGTGTTGGCTTGGAGAGAAGAAAGATTGAGCCAAAACTCGTTTTCGACAAAGGTTCACCGATTATTACGCCGAGTATTACAATCGCCACTCCAATCAGCGACGCTTCGATAAGTTTTCCGGGTCTTATCTTATACATATAAAGTCCGACAAACAAAGCAGCGGGAATAGTTACCGCTATGGTAAATGTTGCCCAGATACTTTCGTTAAGAGCGTTAACAACCACAAGAGCCAGACCTGCCAGAGCGGTTATAATAATAAAGAGTATCGCAAAACCGGTAGCGACACCTGCCGTGCCGCTTATATGCTCTTTAGCCAATTGAGTCAGGGACAATCCTTTCAATCTGACGGAAGCAAAAAGGATAACAACGTCATGCACGGCACCGCCGAGAACAGCGCCGATTAGTATCCAAAGATAGCCCGGCAAAAATCCGAACTGAGCAGCCAGCACGGGACCTACGAGCGGACCGGCGCCTGAAATAGCGGCGAAGTGATGACCGAACAGTACATATTTATTTGTGGGATGGTAATCTTTTCCATCGCGCAGAGTGTGAGCCGGTGTCGGGATAGCATCATTAAGGACAAGCACCTTTGTGACGATAAATTTAGAGTAATATCTATAGGCTAATGCGAATACAAGCAGGCTTACGATTACAAGAGTTAACGCATGCATAATTATTCCTGAAAATTAATCAAAAGTTTTATTCTAAATCATCTTGTTCGATGAGTAGATTTTTTAAGACCGCTCGGTTCCTGCAAACCAACCTTTTTGCCGGATTTATGAAAATCGATAATTATATTTGCAGCTTTTTGCGGGTCGTCACAGACAGAAAATACATGCATATCCTGCGCGTCGATGTAATTATGTTTGGCGAGCATTTCTTTTTTGATCCAGTCTACAAGGCCCGTCCAGTAATCGCTTCCCATAAGAATAATAGGAAAATAAGCCTGCTTTAGCGTCTGGATCAGCACAAGTGCCTCGGAAAACTCGTCCAATGTCCCGATGCCTCCGGGAAAAACTACGAAACCATTAGCGTATTTTAAAAACATTACTTTCCTGCAGAAAAAATACCTGAAATGCAGCGAAAGATTCTGATAAGAGTTTGGAATCTGCTCCTGCGGCAGGTCGATATTCAGCCCGATGCTTTTACCTTTAGCATTGGTTGCGCCTTTATTTGCCGCTTCCATAATTCCGCCGCCTCCGCCCGTGATAATCGCAAAACCGGCCTTGGCTAAAATCATTGCTGTTTCTTCCGCGAGTTTGTAATATTTATCGTCTGGTTTTGTCCTTGCCGAGCCGAAAATTGAAACGGCAGGTCCGACGGTCGCGAGTTCTCCAAATCCTTCGACGAATTCGGCCATTATTCTGAATACCCGCCAGGTTTCTTCGGTGGCTACGCCAAATCTTGCTATTTTTTCGCTTTTTTCGCTCATTTGTGCTGCCTTTCTATTACCAAAGTTCCGGTTTATTTGCCGCCGGACAATATTTTGCAATCGGACAATTTCCGCAATCAGGCTTACGCGCCTGACATATATTTCTGCCGTGAAAAACAAGCAGATGACTGAAAAGCGTCCAGTTTTTTTTCGGCACTATTTCCATCAGGTCGAATTCCAGCTTCACCGCGTCATTTGTATTCGCCGAAAGCCGCAATCTTCTGCTCAGCCTCAAAACGTGCGTATCGCAAACGATACCCTGCACGCCGAACGCGTTGCCCAAAACCACATTCGCTGTTTTCCTGCCGACTCCGTTGAGCGACAGAAGTTCATCCATCATCTCCGGCACCTTGCCTTTAAAGTCGCTGATTATTTTTTGACAGGCTTTTTTTATGTTCAGAGCCTTATTATGATAAAAGCCTGTGCTTTTGATATCCTGCTCAATCTGTCCGAGCGGTGCATCAGCCCAGTCTTTTGCGGATTTGTATTTTTTAAAGAGCGTCTTTGTAACAATATTCACCCTTACATCGGTGCATTGCGCAGACAAAATCGTCGCGATAAGAAGCTCCAGAGGATTACCATGTTCCAAAGCGCATTTGGCCTGCGGATATGTCTTCTTCAATATCGGCCAAATTACTTTCACTCTATCTTTGGCCTTTTGTTTATCGATTTTTACAACGGCTCTTTCAGCCATTATTTTTTCACGTCCTTAAGACTTTGCAAATTTTTTATCAAATCATTTTTAATCAGGTTTCCGGCCAATTTAATCGGCGTTTCTTTTCCCGGCAATAACAATACCGTCACCGGAACAGCAGGCTCGTTGTAAATTTCCTTCAGAGCGATTGTCGCCGGATAATCCATTCGCGTTGTGTCGGCCTTTATCGCAAGAACGCCTTTTTGTTTTATCAAATCAGCAACTTGTTTATTTGAGAAAACCGTCTTGTCTAAAATCTTACACGACAAGCACCAGTCTGCCGAAAAATCAATAATCACCGGCCGATTATTTTTCTGCGCCGACGCGATAACGTTCGCATCATAAAGCTTCCAGTCGATAATTGCCTTTTGCGGCTGGCCCAGGAGAATAAAACCAAACAAAACCGCAAGAATAATTGCCATTAATCTGATTATAAATTTTTTCGCCGCAGGTGTATCATAGCTGACGCATACTCCCCACATCCATACGCAAACAGCAATTACTACAGAGTAGTAAAGAATATTTATAATTTTATCTGCCGCCGCAGCTTCGAGAAGTTTTACACCGATTCCCAGCAGAATAAATCCTGTAGCGTGTTTGAAAAGCTCCATCCACCTGCCGGGCTTCGGTATTTTTGCAAGCAATTTCGGAATGCTTGTCAGTATTACATAAGGCAAAGCCATACCGATTCCGATGAGCAATATTGTAATTGTCGCAAGCGGTATCGGCTGAGTCTGTGCCCAGGCAAGGACAAATGTAAGAATCGCGAAACTGCAGGGCGTGCTGAGGACCGCCGCCAGAAATCCCGTTGCGACGGAACCCGCCAACCCTCCGTTTTGTTTACCGGTGCCGACCGAGACAGGTATGCTGAACGTAAAAACGTTGAACATATACAAGGCAAGCACAACCATTAAAATTGCCATACCCGTTACAAATGCCGGATTTCTGAACTGGTCGCCCCATTGGAAAACCATACCGAAACCGAGCTTTAAGATTATATTAACCGCGGCAAGGACGGCAAAGAAAAGTATAATTCCCGCGGCAAAGGAAAGACCCAAAGCAATGCTTCTTGTTTTGCTTTGTTTCCCCTGCCCGACAAGCCGCATAACAATAATCGGCAATACCGGCCAAACGCACGGCATAACATTAAGCAAAAGTCCCGCCAATATCGCAAAAGGAAGTGCGGAGCCGGCAGAAGTGTATAAAACAGGACTATCCTCTTTTATTACAATCGGCACAGGAGTCGAGTATCTTGTCGCAGAGGCTGAGATTTCAAGTTTTTTTGAAAGTTCGTAAGATATCTTTTTGCATAACTGCTCTGAACAGGCAAGACCGTCTATCGCAACCTTTACTTCGCTGCTTTGGCTGTTTATGTCTGTAACGAAAGGAACAAGAACGCTGAAATTACTGCTGTAAACCTTAAGTTTGCTGCCGGTTACTTTGTCATAATATAAGTTGCTGGCAGGCATAACTGGCGCGGAAAATAGAAATCCCTGCCCCTGAGTAATAATTTTTAAGCTCATACCATCCGGAGCGGTTTTTTCATCCGCGTAAAAATGCCAGTCTTTGGCGAGGCTGAAAGTTATATGCAGGAGATTTTCTGACTTCGGAGCAGCAGGTTCATACGTAAAGGAGAGTTTTATCTGGACAAAGTCATCTTTGATTTGGTCGCTCGCTGCGGCAGGGCACGAGAACAAACTTGCTGCTGAAGCGAAAGTTAGCAGTAAAAATAATCTTTTATACATCTTCCTCATTCGTTAAAAGAGGATTAGTTAATTTGTCTTGTCCTGCTCTGTTTTGAGCAAATCGCCTACGGTCGGCTTGTTTAAACTCCCGCCTTCGAGAATGATTTTTACCTCGGATGCGTCTAATGTCTCGTATTTCAAAAGTGCCTCGGCTATCGCCTGCAGTTTATCGAGATTGGCCTGGAGTAATTCTTTACTGGCTTTGAATGCTATGTCTATAAGTTTTTTAACTTCTATATCTATAATTTCCGCGGTTTTCTGCGAGTGTTCCTGCCCCGGCATTCCGAAATACATATCCTGTGCCTGCGTGCTATAATCGATGGGTCCAAGGTCATCGCTCATTCCCCAGGTCTGCACCATTTCTCTTGCCAGAGCCGTTGCAGTCTGTATATCCGATTGTGCTCCGCTCGACATATCATCGCAGAAAAGTTGTTCCGCTATTCGTCCGCCGAAACATACTTGCAATTGTGCCATACAGTATTTTTTCGTAAAAATGGTCCTGTCTTTCTCCGGCAGAGAAAAAGTCGCTCCGCCCATCGGACCCCTCGGTATGATACTTACTTTGTGCAGCGGGTCGGCATCCTTCAGCATTGACTGCACAAGAGTATGGCCTGCCTCGTGATATGCGGCAATTTTTTTATCAATCAAGTCAATGGTTCTGCTGCGCTTTTTCCTGCCCCAGCGAACCTTATCACGCGCTTCTTCGAGGTCTTCCATTTCGACGAAATCCTTGTTATTCATCGTTGCTGCGATAGCCGCTTCGTTGATTATCGCTTCGAGGTCTGCGCCGCTGAACATAGGCGTTCCCCTTGCCACTCTTTCAAGGTCGACATCAGGGCCCATTCGGACCTTTCTGGCGTGAATCTTAAGTATCTCCGTCCTGCCTTTAACGTCCGGCAGCGGAATATAAACCTGCCTGTCGAATCTGCCCGGTCGAGTCAGTGCCTTATCGAGGATATCGCCGCGGTTTGTGGCCGCCATAACAATAACACCGTCGTTTGTATCGAAACCGTCCATCTCTACAAGGATGGCGTTTAAAGTCTGTTCTCTTTCGTCGTGTCCGCCGCTCACAAATCCCGGCCCGCGCTTTCTGCCGATAGCGTCAATCTCGTCCAAAAATATTATGCACGGCGAACTCTCCTTTGCCGTATTAAATAAATCGCGAACTCTCGATGCTCCGACGCCGACAAACATCTCAACGAAATCGCTGCCCGAAATACTGAAAAACGGCACATTCGCCTGACCTGCGATTGCCTTTGCCAGCAGCGTCTTGCCACAACCAGGGGGCCCCACGAGCAATATGCCTCGCGGTATCCTGCCGCCGATTCTCTGGAATTTCTTCGGATGTTTCAAAAATTCGATAATCTCCGCCACTTCTTCTTTGGCTTCATCGATACCGGCCACATCATCGAACGTTACCTTCATCTGCTCTTTGCCGTGCATTTTGTGTTTGCTTCTGCCGAAGTTCATCAGCATTCCGCCCGGCCCGTTGCGGGCATTTCTTATGAAGACGAAATAGAAAAATGCGATCATCAGCGCGACCGGAAGTATCCACCCCAGCAAAGATATCCATATCTGCGGCTGAGTGACGACCCACTCAACCTGTGCCGTTTGAAGTTTTGCGGTTATGTCCGGAAGCATTTCAGGCCTGTAGCCTAATCTAAATGTCTTTGCTGCCTTTGGAAGCCGCGAGGCGACACCGGCGGCGTTAAACTTGCCGTTTATCTGACTGTCCCCGATTTCAACGCTTTCCACCTTGCCTTCGGAAAGATATTTTTCAAACTCGTTATTGCTTATTTCGTCACGCGCCGAATACTTGTCGAACATCGTTATAAGAGTTATAAATGCAAGGCCTAATAACAGCCAGCCCATCGGCCCGGTCCGTTGCCCGAGAGGCGGTTTATTTGACATCTCCGGTGGTCTTCTCGTTGAATTCTGTTTCTTTTTATTATTCATATCTTTCTGTTTCATCCCGCGTTATACAGCGGCGTTTTATTACCACTTTGTTTGCATTTCTTCTACGATTCTCTCAGCAAGTTTGTTTGTTGCTACTCTGGATGCATATTCGAAGCTCTGCTGCTCGAATTCCGAATAACCTGCCGTTGCCGTCAGGCTGGCGTTTTCAACAAGGTATTGACCCGTCTTAAGGTTTTTCCAGCTGAATATCGCCGTAATTTCCGCCTGGTTCTCCAATGCTCTGCCGGTATCTCGGTCAAGTGTTAGTGGTACGCCGCCTATTCCTGTTATCTTTCCGCTTAATACCGTATCTGCTCTGCTTTTGTCTGAAATTATTTTATATGGCGTATCCGCCTCAATGCGCTTTGCGATAGCGTCCGTCAGGTCGTATTCAAGGTCTCTGGTGAATGTCGTATTATCGAACATCTCGACAAAAACACTTTTTACTTCATCCGTATATAACGGCTTATTGCTGTATCCGACGCAGCCGGCGAAAAAAATCATCGCCGAAAGTACGGCTGTTACAACCGTTGTCCTCATAACAACAAACCTTTCCAGTTTATCTTTTTCTTTTTAGTCGTCTGCTGCTGAGCCTGTTTTTCCAGTTCTTTTTTAATTTCAGGCTGTTTCTCTTCCGCGGTTTTTGTTGCGGCACATGCAGGCCAATCGTTTATTATTCTCTGATAATATATATCGGCAGCGGTGTAACTGCCGGTTTTGGCATAATAATTGGCGATTAGCAATTCCTTTTCCGAAAGTTTCTCATCCAGTTCCGGCAGCTTTCCTTCCAGGCCGAGCTGTTGTGCCGAGTCCGGATACCTCTGAATATATTCTGAATAATAACTTCTCGAGCTTTCAAGAACCTTGCCGTCGAATTTTGGACCTTTATATGCTCGCTCAAGACTTCTTGCTCTGCCAATCAATGACTCCTGGCCCATCTCGCCTGTCGGCCAGCGTGTGGCTATGCTCGACCATGCCTTATAAGCCTCTTCATTAGCGCCTCTTTTTTCATCAGTCTGTGCCAGCGTCTCGAGCGCTCGTTTGGCCGCCGGGGCATCGCCCGCTCTGTCTGCGATTTTGTTTGCTATATCAGTGCCTTCTTCGTATGCGCTTACCTTGAACACTTTCAACACAGGTCTTTTCTGGCCGTTAAGATACGCTGTCGATATCTGCTGTTCTCTTTCCAGGGCCGAGTTAAAAAACGGACTTTTAGGATATTGTTCCAAAAAATTGTCATAAGCCGTCGCAGCCTCGAAATATTTATGTCCGCTATACAGCATTTCTACTTTTACATATGCATCGAAATCTTCGCCGGCAATTGCCGGATAATCCTTTTTGAGTTGGGCGTATGCTTTTTTGGCTTTTCCCGTATTGCCTGTCGATACATACTGTTTTGCGTCGGATGCAGCCAGCATAAAAGCGCTGTCGCCTTTATCACTGGTTTTCTGCCAGTTTTGGTCGTTTCCAAGATGCCAGGTTTCGGCCGCGCAAATGACGCCTAACCCCAAGACTGCAAACAAAATAAGTCCATTTTTCCGCATAACTTTATACTCCAAAATTTGCCGAATCGGCATTATATACCAATTCGCTATACCTTGCAAATCTTAAACCCTGTCCCTGTCAGGAGTTTGTCCAATCGAAAAATAGTGTTTTTGTAACAAAAAGACACAACAAAAAACGGCACTGTCTGACCCGGATTCGCCTTACGGCAGAGGCCTTTTTTTAACGTTGTCTTTGTTAGATATTTATAAAATATTTTGAAAAATTAATAAAAAATGCTTGATTTTTTACTATTTTATGGTAAAATACCGATAAGTTAGATGATTATTAAACAAACAGGCGAAAAATCACTGAAAAACCTTATGAGGAAGCAGGTTATGAAAACGGCAAATTTACAAAATCCACAGATGGAATTATTAAGAAAACAGAAAATAGCAGCCAGAGCAGCGGAAATCCCGAAAAAATACCGCAAAATTTATAAAAATGCGGCCGAAAGGCTTAATAAATCAGCGGCAATCAACGCGTTTTGCCTCGAATGTGTCTGCTGGCAAAAGAACGAGATAATAAATTGCTCCTGCCTGGCCTGCCCTTTGTTCGGCTTAAGACCCTACACAAAAGAAACCAACAAGGAACCGAAGAAAAATGCTACAACAAAAATCCACTAAGGGATGCCTTACGGCAAACAACTATCGAACGTTTGAAGTCAACGGCCGGACAATGAAAGTCGATGATTTTATTTATCGCAGATTATTCAAAGACCCCGATATTCTGCCGCACAGGAAATATACATTTTTTCAGGGCTTTTATTTTACAGACGGCTGTCCACGAATAGTTTTAAAAGAAGGAGAAAAGAAATCAATTATACTATCAAGATATATAATGAAGGCCGGCAAAGGCGAATTAGTTGACCATATAAACAGAGACCCGTGGGATAACCGCAGAAGCAATTTGCGAATCGTAACGGCAAGACAGAATATGCTCAACCGGAAAGTGAAAAATAGCACAGGTCTGGTCGGCGTGTCTGCCTGTAAACACAAAGGCAGGTTTTATGTCAGCGCACATTTTACAACTAAAGAAGGAAAAAATTTAGGATTTTACTGTCAGGACACACCATTTAACCGAATTTTAGCGGCGCTGGCGCACGATAAATTTGTTTTGCAGGCTGGCGATGAGGAATATGCGCCGCTGAATTTTCCGTGTTGGCAGTTTGAGCCATTGCGAAGCATTTTGATGAATGAAGATTTGGGAAAATATAAAGAAAAAAATAATATCAAAAATCAAATATCAAAAAGCAAAATGACATATTAAAATTCAAAATAGGCAGGCGTCTCCTATTTAGCTCTGGAACGTTTTTGGATATATACTCTTTATAATGATTTTACTAACTTCACAAAATCGCTGGTCTCATTTTCCTTAATCAAAGACTTATGGAAAATGGCCAGATTAGCTCTTACTTTCCAGCTTTTGTCCTCGGTGATTTTTTTCAGCTCATTATCGCGGAACTTGTAATCTATCTTCCTGAGTTGCCAAACACACCATGCCCGCAGGTTTTCATCATCGCTTTGCAGCCCCTTGATAAGCAGTTCGGATTCATCAGAAGTCAAATAATGTTCAATCCCCAGTCGTTTAATCTGATAATGAGGAACATCTGTTTGCAGCATCAATCTTAAAATCCTTGTTGCAATTTTTTCATCGAGATATAGTCCATCGGAATCCCCCGATAAAGGGGACAATAAAAGATTTCTTACATCGTTGTCATGTTTATTGATTTTATTTTCTAAATCTTCAAGATATAAGTTTTCTATTTTTAAAATAGTATCCTTTGGTAATGTGCAGACACTTTCATATTCGAATCGCAGATTATTATCACTTACTGACCACTTTTCATAACATCCCTTAAACAACTCATATGCCTCATCAGGTTCAGATATCACGGATAAAGCGGAAATTATCTGCGAAATCCTTGGCTTATCTGCGTTTTCTCTTTTCAGAACCTTGTTCGGATCATTCTCTTCCTTCATCGCTTCATTCAGCAAATTTTTTAATTTATCTTTTACGCTTTTATTGCCCAGTTGCGCCCTGAAAACAAGCGTCAAATCATCATCAGGATTATCCATATAACGGAGAATGACAGGCATCTGGTCTCTGGCCGCCGACCTTAGTAAAAATGAAAGCGATCGATCATTTAATTCATCGTATTTCTTAGTACCTGGAAAATACCCTTCCATATTCCAGGAAGAAGGAAATTTTCGGGTTTTTAGTTTTTCCAGAATTCCCGGCAAATCATCTGATTTGACTAAAGGAATACATCTTAAAACCATTGATCTGGTAGAATTTACGTTGTTAATTTTATTTAATATATTCTGATAAGCCTTTTCGTAGTCATCGGTAAATGAATATGTATAATACTTGTTTTCTATTAACTTTCCCTCCATTGATTTTTTAGTTGGATATGCCAAAAGCACAAAACCAAGCCAGCACAAAACAGCCGCGATGGCAGACAACTTAAGTAAATCGGTTCGCAAGACAGGAATTTCATTTTTACTACTTCCGGCGAATGCTTTAAGAATACTTCTTAATGTAATTTTGCGGAAAGAATATTTAAAAGAATATAACACAAAAATTATCAAAATAAGGAAACTGATATATGTATGGCCTAAAGAAAACATTATCACAAGGCCAAACTGAATCGCGATTAATACACCGCTGATAAACCTGCTGACTATATTATCGAATTTAGGTTTAAAAAATCTGATAATGCCCATGCAAAGAACAATTGCCAAAGGTGTAATAAATAAAATCAAAAATCGCAATGGAGCATGCAGTAATTCTTTTATATCTTCAAACTTGAGCCGTGGAGAAAAAAAGATGTCTCGATAACTATAGCAGCATTGGTACTCACAGAGAGATAAAAACGCCAATAATTGTGTGGTAATAAAAAATACAAAACCATAAATTAGAAATCGTGTTAAACCTACCTTGTTGAGTTTGATTTTTGAATCGTCCTTGCGAATAAATGAAAGTATCCAAATAATTATTATCAGGAATACAAATACTTCTGCCATTTTAATAAAATAAATGAAACCTGGTACGGCTATTACATAAGGCAGGCCTGTTTCACTCGACTCATAGTAGTATTTATTTACCAGTTCGACTTTTCTTTTCGGACTGGCCATTGCACACATTTCCAGTCTTTTCTGGTCGGCCTCCTGCTTTGTCAGATTTTTGCGCTGCAATTCAATTTCCTGTGGCAGATTCCATCGGCCAAACCCGAACCCAAGACCATAAAGACGCTCGGAGGGACGTGATGAATTATTTATGGGCCATCTGTGTATATCGTTTTTAAACATTCCTGTAAGCAGGCTTGATATTTCATCTGCCTTATTGAAATTTCCTTCAGTAATCAGCAGATTCTGGTATTGGAGTAGAGCCTCGTACATCTTGTATATAAAGAAATTATAAGGCAATACATCATCCAACATTCCTATTAAATCCCTTGGTAAGCCATCTTTTCGGGCTATTGCTAAAACTCTGTCTCTGTATAGCAAATATGGATTTTTATAATATTCACATCTAACAGCCTGTTTTATTGCCTCGGCAACTTCATCAAAATTATTGCCATTTCTATCGTGAAGTAAAGCGAATGCCTTCAAATAGTAATAATTTGAATTTTTGTTATCTAATTCAATAAGTCTGTTTGAAAGTTTAAGAAGAATTGCAGGATCGAGCCCATTTTCCATATGATAATCTGCACATAACGCAAGTTCATAAATGAAATACTGATTTTCTGGAAATTCGGATATATTTTTTGAAAGGATTTCCTGCGTCTTGTTATCAGCAATCGCCGTAGAACTAAGCCTATAATTAACTATTGCCGCTGCCTCTGGGTCTGACTTTGTGACTTTTTCTTTTATGACGAGTGTTTTTGGAGCCCAGCCGTGTTCAGTATAGTGATAACATTTATAAAAGGCCCAATATTCATTGAGGATAGTTTTGAGATTATCTTTTTGCCAGATAGTCAGGCAGATGCAAACGACTAAGATTGATATGAAAAAGATTTTCCCAAGTTTCATCATGTATCTCCTATTCTATATATTCGACTAATTTTTAGATTTGAAATCAAGATAATTTTGTATTAATTTTCGCAGGAGTGCCCAAAACCCCAAACTATTTTATGCCTTCGTGTCTTAGTGTCTAAAAATCTGCGCACAAAAAAACCCCTCAATAAATCATTATTGAGGGGTTTTTGGGTTTAAAAGTTTATTTTTTACTATTTGGTTCGCTTTTTTCTGTTCTTGTCGGCGGTGCCGTCGCTTTTGGAAGGGTCATTTCAGGGTTGTCGGCGGGATTGGTATATTTTATATCAGTCTCTTTCCTTAGTTGCTGTATATAACTTACAACAATCTCTTCCTTTGGCTTATCGGTCAGAGTCTGTGCAATCTTGTCCTTTGCTTTCTCAAAAGTTACAGTGTTGGCATCGTTATGTGCGATGAGTTTTATGATATGGTAGCCGTATGGTGATTCCACTATGTTGCTGAGTTGACCGGGCTTGAGAGCATAAGCTACCTTTTCAAATTCAGGTCCAAAATAAGGCAGGAAAGTTCCCTTGGGCTGTGTTCCAAGGTCGCCGCCATTTACGCCTGAAGCTATATCATTTGAATCCTTTTTCGCAAGGTCGTTAAAATCGGCGCCGGCCTTAAGTTTTTTCAAAATACCCTCAGCCTTTGCCTTGGCTTTTGCTTTGGCCTTATTGGGGTCGCCGGTAGCTTTTGACGGCGCTATAAGAATATGTTTTGCTTGAATCGATTCAGGCTCCTGGAACATTTGAATGTTTTCATTATAGTATGTTTTTTCCTGTTCGTCGGTGGGCGTGGTAATTCTGCCGGCGAATTCGCCTTCAAACAGCTTTTTGTGCATAAGGTTTTTACGTATGTCATTCTGAAAATCGGCGAAAGTTACGTGGCGCCTCTCCAGTGTCGACTTGAGTTTATCGATAGTTAAATTCTGCTGGGCAATATACTTGTTAGTCCCTTGGTCCAGTTCGGTCTGATTGACGTCGATGTTTTTCTGTTTTTCTTTCTGAGTCAGAACCTCTGAAACAATTAAATATTCTAAGATGTCTTTTCTTAATTGCTGACTATACTGGTCGCGCATATTTTCAGGAATCCTGTCGGCAACTTGTTCCATTTGTACATTCAATATTTTATTTATCTGTCCTTCGGTGATTTTTGTACCGTTAACAGTTGCTGCAACTGCGGTGGACTGATTTGCGTCAGTGGCAGATTTCGCAGGAATATTCGGTTCTGCGGGTTTTGTTTTTTCAGCGAGAACATTTGCATCTGCGGCAGGAGTTTTGGCAGCCGGTTTTTTCTTCGCAGCCTCGGCAATACCGACAGTTAAACAGATAACAACTAACGTTATCAAAAGATTTTTAAAACTATTCATAAATTTCCTTTCTTAAAAGTATTTTGGCGTAAGTTTAATAAGGCGAATAGTATATCTATTACGGGGTAAAATTGAAAGATAAAAACAAAATTTCTATAAAGGGTTGCCGGCCTTAAACTGCCAAAACCCATTCTTGACAATATTGTGTTAAGTCCTTACTATAGCTCAGGTAGAAATTTATGAAAGGTGCAAGATGGCCGAAATTATCCTTCAAACCAGTATCCCCGGCACAAATGCCAAGCATGGCAAAGTTCGCGATATATACGACCTTGAAGACAGATTGCTTATAGCGGCTTCCGACAGAATCAGTGCCTTTGATGTTATCATGACAAACGGTATTCCATATAAGGGTATTGTTCTTACGCAAATTTCTAAATTCTGGTTCGATTTTCTTTCAGATATAGTTGAGAGCCATCTAATAAGTGACAATGTAAAAGACTTTCCAAAACCGTTTTGTGATTATCCAAAACAGCTTACCGGCAGAAGTATGCTGGTTAAGAAAACGAAAGTCCTGCCGGTCGAGTGCGTGGTTCGTGGATATCTTGCCGGCAGCGGATGGAAGGAGTATCAGCAAAGCCGGACGGTTTGCGGGCATACGCTGCCTGCCGGTCTTAAACAATGTGCCAAATTACCTGAGCCTATTTTTACTCCGGCCACAAAGGAGGAACTCGGCGCTCACGATGAGAACATCGATTTCGACAGATGCGTAAAGATTATCGGCGAAAAAAACGCCGAGTATGTCCGTGATAAAAGCATAGAGATATTTAAAAAGGCATCTGCTTACGCTGAGAAAAGGGGAATTATCCTTGCCGATACTAAATTTGAATGGGGCCAAATTGACAACAAGGTTATTCTGATTGATGAAGCGCTTACGCCCGATTCGTCGAGATTCTGGCCTGCGGATAAATATCAGCCCGGCCGCGACCAGGAAAGTTATGACAAACAATTTGTCAGGAATTATCTTGAGAGTATAAACTTCGATAAATCCGGCAAAGGCATAAAATTGCCCCAGGATGTCTGCGAGAAAACGAGCGCAAAATATATCGAGGCTTACGAAAAACTTACTGATAAAAAGTTTTCATTTAAGAGTTAAAAATGAGAGAAAAATCTCGCAGATACAATCCCCTGGTGATAAGTATCTGTCTTGTCACAGCGATTATCGCGATTTATTGGCCGGTATATAGCTATAATTTTGTCAGGTACGATGATGGCGAATACGTAACTGCCAATACGCATATACAATCCGGGCTGAACGGCAAGAGTTTTTACTGGGCTTTTACCGCAAGCTACTCAAGTAATTGGCATCCCATTACATGGTTATCTCTTGCGCTCGATTATCAGCTTTTTAAAGACTGGGCCGGCGGATATCACCTGGTAAATGTATTGTTTCATATCTTAAACACACTTATTTTGTTTTATGTTCTTATGCGAATGACAGGAGCAGTTTGGCCCAGCGCGTTTGTCGCGGCGGCTTTTGCGCTGCATCCTTTGCACGTCGAATCAGTCGCCTGGATTGCCGAACGAAAAGATTTGCTGAGCACTTTCTTCTGGCTGCTGACAATGTGGGCTTACGTCCGTTATGTTGAAAACCCAAAACTTAAATGGTATTTGACGGCAATTTTATTTTTTATACTTGGACTTATGTCCAAACCTATGCTCGTCACTTTGCCGTTTGTATTACTGCTGCTGGATTATTGGCCCCTTGAGCGCAAGTTTTCACGAAAACTCCTGATTGAAAAGATACCATTTTTCATCTGCTCGTTTGTTTCCTGCATAATAACATACCTTGCACAGCAAAAAGGCGGGACAGTTGTTACAATTGAATCTTTTGGGCCGGCAATCAGAATCAACAATGCGATTGTCGCTTATGCGATGTATATTTCAAAAATGTTTTGGCCCAGCCGCCTGGCCGTATTTTATCCTCATCCCGCCGGCAGCCTGCCCGCGATAAAAGTTATCATCAGCATCTCGCTGCTCGTGTTGATATCGATATGTTTTATTTATCTGGGCCGGCGCCGAAAATATTTTATGGTCGGCTGGTTATGGTATCTGGGCACATTGGTTCCTGTAATCGGCCTGGTTCAGGTCGGTGCGCAGGCTATGGCCGACAGATATACATATATGACATTAACAGGCTTATTTATTATTATCGCCTTTGGCGCAAGCGAGTTTGCTGCGAAGCGGACTTCGGCGAGTCTGCCTCGACAAGCTCGGAGGAATTCAGTCGAGCCACGTGATAAAAATATCGTATTAACCTTGCTGGCCGTCGCGGTGCTGGGCGGCTGGGCGTTTATCACCTCTGTGCAGCTAAAATATTGGAAAGACAATTTGTCGCTGTTTGGGCACACCCTGCAGGTTACCGAAAATAATGCGCTCATTCTTGAAAATTACGCGAATACTCTGAGTGAACTGGGTGAGTTTGACCAGGCTGTTGAACAATTTAAAAAATTGCTGGAAATAAGACCCGATGCCGCCCAGGCTTATAACAATCTTGGCTGTACTTTCCTGGATGCCGGCAAACCTCAACAGGCTATTGAACAATTCAGGCTGGCTATTAAATATAAACCTGACCTTGCGCAGGCATATTATAATCTTGCCCATGCCTTGAGAAGTGAAAATAAGAGCGAAGAATCTGTTTCTTATTATATGCAGGCAGTAAAAATCGAGCCGGACTATGTCAAAGCCTGGCTGGACCTCGCAATTACTCTCAATGAACTGGGAAAATATGACAAGGCTATAGAATCTTTCCATAAAGTGCTCGAGCTTGCCCCCGGCAATGTATATGCCCATGGCTATCTCGGTCTGGCACTGGGTGCTGTTGGAAAAACCGACGAGGCAATACAAGAAATTCGTTTTGTTTTGAGCGTCAAACCAAATGATGCCGAGATGTATCATTATTTAGGAATTTTCCTTGAGAAAAAAGGTCAAATCGGCGAGGCAATTGAGGCCTATCGCACAGCTCAGCAAATCAATCCTGATGAAAAGGGTGTGCGCCAGCTTCTGGAGGCCGCACTGAAAAAACAGGAGTCTGCGACTGGCAAATGAGTAAACAACCTAATAAATACCATTTTATTCTAATAAGCGTTTTTTTAATCGCTGCAATTATCGCGATATATTGGCAGGTATATAGCTATGATTTTGTCAAATACGACGATGATTATTATGTAACAAACAATGACAATATAAAATCAGGTTTTGACTGGAAAAATATCCGCTGGGCTTTTACCGCAAACTATTCGCATAACTGGCACCCTGTTACCTGGATTTCTCATATGATTGATTACCAGCTTTTTAAAAACTGGGCCGGCGGATATCACTTAACAAATGTCCTGTTTCATATCGTAAACACAATACTCCTGTTCTATATATTAATGCGAATGACAGGAGTTGTTTGGCCCAGCGCGTTTGTCGCGGCGGCTTTTGCGCTGCATCCTTTGCACGTCGAATCAGTCGCCTGGATTGCCGAACGAAAAGATTTGCTGAGCACTTTCTTCTGGCTGCTGACAATGTGGGCTTATGTCCGTTATGTTGAAAACCAAAAACTTAAATGGTATTTAGCGGCAATAGTGTTGTTTATGCTGGGTCTTATGTCCAAACCAATGCTGGTAACTTTACCGTTTGTATTGCTTTTGCTGGATTATTGGCCGCTGCAGCGTAAGTTCTCCAGGTGGCTTGTGATTGAAAAGATACCATTTTTTATCTGCTCGTTTGTTTCCTGTGTAATAACATACCTCGTTCAGCGGAACACCGGCGCAATGGCTGCTGTAGAAATTTTTAAACCGGCAATCAGAATCAACAACGCGATTGTCGCTTATGTTACGTATATTTCAAAAATGTTTTGGCCCAGCCGGTTGGCGGTGCTATATCCGCATCCCGGCGACAGTTTGTCTGCGACAAAAGTTATTATCTGTACCTCGCTGCTGGTGCTGATTTCGGTAATTTTTATTTACCTGGGCAGGCGACGCAGATATTTTACGGTCGGCTGGTTATGGTATCTGATTACCCTGGTTCCCGTAATCGGCTTGGTTCAGGTCGGTGCGCAGGCTATGGCTGACAGATATACTTATATGACATTAACAGGCTTATTTATTATTATCGCCTTTGGCGCAAGCGAATTTATTCCAAAATTACGTTATAGAAATTTCACCCTTACCATTTTGACGGTCGCAGCGCTTGCGAGTCTGGCTTTTACTTCCCGCCAACAGCTTAATTACTGGAAAAACAGTTTAGCGTTGTTCAGGCATACCCTCGATGTAACCCCGAATAATCCGCTCATTCTTGAAAGCTATGCAAATCATTTATTTGAGAAGGGCAGGCTGAATGAATCTATCGAGCAATTCGATAAATTAATGAAAATTAAGCCTGATTCCGCGGAATCTCACTGCAATTTCGGCTGCGCATTGATGTGGACAGGTAAACCCGACCTGGCTATCGAGCAATTCAAGCTGGCCATAAAGTATAAACCCGGCGATGCGCTTGGGTATAATAATCTCGCTGCTGTGCTGTATGAACAGGGCAGAGGCAAAGAGGCGGTGGACTATTTTAAGCAGGCATTGAAACTCAAACCCGATTTTACAGGGGCTCGTTTTATGCTTGGCGTAACTCTCAGTTCATTGCAGAGATTTGACGAAGCCATCGAATCTTTTAATCAGGTGCTTAAGCTTGAGCCGAAGAATTTAAGTGTCTATGAAAATCTTGGCAGGGCGTATGAATCGCTCGGCAGGGCTGACGAGGCGATAAAGTCATATCGTAAAGGCCTGCAGATAGACCCGAATAATACAAACTTGAGACAGCTTCTGGATGCTGCACTGAAAAAACAGGAACCTGCGGCGGGCAAATGAGCAAGCAACCTTATAAATACCGTTTTGTTTTAATATGCGTTTTTTTAATCGCGGCAATTGTGGCAGTCTATTGGCGGGTGTATAGTTATGATTTTGTCAGGTACGATGACGGCAAGTATGTAACTGCCAATACGAATATACAATCCGGACTTAACGGCAAAAGTTTTTCCTGGGCCTTTACTACAGGTTACTTCGGCAACTGGAATCCCTTGACATGGCTTTCATATATGCTGGACTGGCAGCTTTTTGGTTCTAATCCCGGCGGTTTCCATCTCACCAATCTTATCTTTCACATTATCAACACACTGTTGCTTTTTCTTGTCTTGAAACGAATGACAGGTGTGCTTTGGCAAAGTGCATTTGTGGCGGCTCTTTTTGCTCTTCATCCGCTGCACGTCGAAGCTGTTGCCTGGGTTTCTGGTCGCAAAGATGTCCTGAGCACTTTTTTCTGGCTGCTAACAATGGCTGTGTATATGTGGTATGTCAAACAGCCGAGAGTTTACCGCTATCTGCTGGTGCTGCTGTTCTTTATGATGGGTATAATGGCAAAACCAATGCTTGTTACTTTGCCTTTTGTATTTCTTCTGCTGGATTATTGGCCGTTTGACCGGATAAAAAGGGTTGACTGGAAAACCATCTCTCAATTGATTCTGGAAAAAATTCCTTTCATTATTCTTGCGGTCGTATTCAGTGTCATTGCATTTTTTACACAGCGAAACGCCGGGGCAATAACTGAATTTAATGATTTTGGTCTTAGGTTCCGCCTCTATAACGCTCTTATCTCCTATGTGAAATATATGGAGAAAATGTTTTGGCCGAGCCGATTAAGCGTGTATTATCCTCATCCCGGCGAAAATGTATCTATTCTTTATGCTTTAATATCTGCCGTTCTTTTGCTGGCTATAACAATTTTTGTTCTTCGACTCGCTAAAAACCATCGTTACCTTTTTACCGGCTGGTTCTGGTATCTCGGTACTCTTTTGCCTGTTATAGGTCTGGTGCAGGTCGGACCCCACGCTATGGCCGACCGCTACAGTTACATAACTTTGACGGGTTTGTTTATTATCATTGCCTGGGGTTTGCCCGAATTGCTCGGAAAGTGGGTTTCGGCGTCGCCTCAACGAAAGATTGTGCTCTGGGAGTTTTCTCTGATAGTTATATTCGCATTAACCGTATGTGCATATATTCAGACGCAATATTGGAAAAACAGTATGTCGCTGTTTGAACATTCTCTACGAGTTACCGAAAACAATTATCTTATGATAGACAACTACGCAAGCATTTTAGTTGAACAGGGCAGATTGGACGAAGCAATCGGGTGGTGTAAAGAATCGCTGAGAATTAATCCTGATTCCG
Source organism: Phycisphaerales bacterium (assembly GCA_003142595.1). GTDB lineage: Bacteria > Planctomycetota > Phycisphaerae > Sedimentisphaerales > UBA12454 > UBA12454. The sequence goes on along the minus strand of PLMU01000003.1, from coordinate 236,461 downwards.
CTGTAGGTCATAACAATCTTGGCGGTGCCCTGCTGCAGGCCGGCAGAGTGCGGCAGGCCATAGACTGCTTCAGGTCAGCCATCAAATGCAATCCTGACTTTTTACAGGCAAACCTCAATTTGGCCGACAGCCTAGAGAAACAGGGCAACTTTGAAGAAGCTGTATCATATTATAAACAGGCAATAAGAATCGCCCCAGATAACGCACAAGCTTTTTTGGGCCTGGCCATAACCCTGACGAAGCTGCAAAAATTTGACCAGGCCATCGAACCTTTTGATAAAGCGATTAAACTCGAACCTGCTAATATATCTGCTCGTGGCTATCGTGGTATGGCACTGGCCGCCATCGGTAAAATTGACGAAGCGATAGAAGACATTCGTTTTGTTCTAAATGCCAGACCTGATGATGTTCAGATGCATCGTAATTTAGGTATTTTCCTCGAAAGAAAAGGCGATATCGCCGGAGCGATAGAATCGTATCGCGCTGCTCTGCGAATCGACCCTGATAATGAAAATTTGCGTCAGCTTCTCGAAGATGATTTGAAAAAACAGGAATCAACGGCAGGCAAATGAATAAACAATTTTATGAATACCGTTTTATTTTAATATGCGTTTTATTAATCGCTGCAATTATCGCAGTCTATTGGCCGGTCTATTCCTATAATTTTGTTAAATACGATGATGACCTTTATGTGACAAACAATATAAACGTACATTCAGGACTGAACTTCAAAAGCATTCATTGGGCTTTTACATCCGGCTACGCAAGCAACTGGCATCCTGTTACCTGGATTTCTCATATGATTGATTACCAGCTTTTTAAAAACTGGGCCGGCGGATATCACTTAATAAATGTATTGTTTCATATCTTAAATACATTAATTTTGTTTTATGTTTTAATGAGGATGACCGGCGCATTATGGCCAAGCGTATTTGTCGCGGCGGCTTTTGCGCTGCATCCTTTGCACGTCGAATCAGTCGCCTGGATTGCAGAACGAAAAGATTTGCTGAGCACTTTCTTCTGGCTGCTGACAATGTGGGCATACGTTCGTTATGTTGAAAACCCAAAACTTAAATGGTATTTAGCGGCAATATTATTGTTTGTTCTGGGTCTTATGTCAAAACCTATGGTTGTTACGCTTCCGTTTGTTCTGCTTTTGCTGGATTATTGGCCGCTTCGAAGAAAAATCACCTGGAGGCTTTTGACTGAGAAAATTCCGTTTTTTGCCGGCTCTCTCGCTGCCTGTGTAATTACATATTTTGTTCAGCAAAGAAGCGGCGCAACAATTGCTGTCGAAATAATGTGTCTTAAAGCCAGAATTGCCAATGCGTTTATTTCCTACCTTACATACATTACTAACATGATTTGGCCCAGTCGGTTGGCAGTCCTTTATCCGCATCCGGGCAACGCCTTTTCGGTCACAAAAGCTATAATCAGTGGTTTATTGCTTGTGATAGCTTCCATAATTTTTATTTATCTGGGCAGACGCCGAAGATATTTTACGGTCGGCTGGTTATGGTATCTGGGCACACTGGTGCCGGTAATCGGCCTGGTCCAGGCCGGCCTGCAGGCTATGGCCGACAGATATACGTATATGACGTTAACGGGCTTATTTATTATTATTGCCTTTAGCGCAAGCGAGTTTGTTCCGAAATGGCGAAATAGAAATATCATTTTAGGCTGCCTGGCTGTTGTGGTGCTGAGCGGCTGGGCGTTTACCGCCTCTGTACAATTAAAATATTGGAAAGACAGTCTGCCGCTGTTTGAGCATACCCTGCAGATTACCGAAAATAATCCGCTCATTCTCGAAGACTATGCAACCTATCTGAGCGAGCTGGGAAGATTTGATGAAGCTATTGAACAATCTAATAAGTTTTTGAAACTAAAGCCGAAATCCGCCGAAGCTCATAATAATCTTGGCAACATCTTTTTGCAGACCGGCAAAACCGACCAGGCCATTGAACAATTCCGTTTGGCCATAAAATATAACCCGGGCCTTGCACAGGCATTTTTTAATCTTGCTTCTGCCCTGAAAAAACAAGGCAAGCCGCAGGATTCCATTGAATATTATAAGCAGGCGGTGAAAGTAAAACCGGATTACGTTGATGCGTATTTAAATCTTGCCATAACTTTAAATGAACTGAAAAAATCCGACCAGGCAATTGAATACTTCAATAAAGCGCTCGAGCTTGACCCTGGCAATGTGTTTGTTCATGGCCACCTGAGCATGGCGCTGGCCGCTGTTGGCAAAACTGACGAAGCGATAAAAGAAGTTCGTTTTGTTTTAAAAGCAAGACCGGCCGATGCCGAAATGTATCGCAACTTAGGTCTTCTCCTTGGGAAAAAAGGCGATACTGTTGGAGCGATAAAAGCTTATCAGGCAGCCCTGCAAATCGACCCTAATCGAACAGATGTGCGTCAGCTTCTTGAAACCGCTTTGAAAAAACAAACCGTTCCATAACAATATGATTCAGAAAAAAAATATTGTTCTTATAGGAATGCCCGCAGTCGGCAAAAGCACTATCGGCGTGCTGCTTGCCAAAAGATTGGGCAGATATTTTCTCGATACCGATGTTTTTATTCAGGCCATTGTCGGCAAAACGCTTCAGCAGATTATTGACGCTGATGGTTTGGATAAATTCTGTAAACTTGAAGCCCAGCATATTCTCTGTATCGATAAAACAGATATTGTAATCGCTACCGGCGGAAGTGTTGTTTACAGTGATGTTGCGATGAACCATCTTAAGAAAAATGGAATAATCATTTATCTCGATTTGCCGCTTGATATGATAAAAAAACGCCTTACGGATTTGAATATCCGCGGCGTTGTGATGAGCAAAGGTCAGACCATAGATGATTTATACAAAAAACGCTCACCTCTTTACGAAAAATGGGCTGATTTTAAAATTGATTGCCTAAATTTAACTCACGAACAAGTTGTCGATAAAATCATTGAGAAGCTCAAAACTTCTTTATAGTTTCCATGCCTTGGCAAAGGCCTTGAAACTTCTGTCATAAGTTTTTTCCACCTCCGGCGGAAAACAGCAGCCGGGAAGCTGCTTCGATTCCAGATGATATTGAAGACACTGGCAGCAGATACCTTTATTATCACAGCCCGGATACGAGCAGTTGCAGAATTTCAGGTTCTCTTTTTTCTTACATTCCATTTTCATTTCCTTAAGATTATGCAAAATGCAATTCTATTGTATCTTTGTCGCATAAAATATGTGTCTTGTGCACGTTTTGGCCGTCATGAATTTTACCGCCTGAGCCTGGCGAAGCCCAGCATCGTGCGGTTTTTAGTTTTTCCGCAAGTTCCTTGTGAATCAACAGTGCCAAATCCGCAACTGTTGAACCTTTATGCAGAACAAACGGGTCTTTCATATCCACCTCATGCCCCGGCTTTTTAGCGTAAACCCTGACTATTTCCAGCAGCCTGAAAACATCCGCAAGCATTTTTTCAAGACTTGCTCTGTCTGTGACGGATATCGCGGAAATTTCCATCGGCCTTGTTAATTGTTTTTTTAAATTATCAATCGCCTCCGGCGGCGCCGAATCTTTTTTCGTCGCGATGATAAAACATTTTCTCGCCAGCGATTTACCGCCTTCGTCAAGAATTGGATTGTTCGGGTCAAGCATAAGCCTTCTTGCTTCGAGAAAATCAAAGCAGACTTTAATCTGCTCAGCGATGTTGCCGCTCAAATCCACGCAAATGCCTATAATGTCGCAATTTCGCAGCGTATTGACAATTCCAGTCGGTGCGAATTCGGCCGTTATCGGCGGCATATCGACTATTTCGATTTTTATATCTTCGAAATGTGCTATTCCCGGCAGGGGGATACTTGTTGTGAATGGGAAATCTGCAACGTGTGCCTTGGCGTGAGTAATCGCCGCGACGATTGCGCTTTTGCCGCTGTTGGGAAGTCCCAGAAGAACGACCTGTCCTGCTCCGCTTTTTGGAATATGAAAAATGTCAAGGAGGCCATGCGTTGCCTTTTTCTTTTTTTCGGCAGATTCTTTCAGAGCGCTCATTTTTTTTCGCAGGTCTGCCTGGATATGCTCTGTGCCTTTGTGCTTGGGGATGACCCTCATCATCTCCTGCAGGGCAAGAATTTTCTCCTCGTCAGTGGTTGCTTCCCTGAACCACTTGTCAGCCTTTAAATAAGCTGGTGTCAGATTTGCAGGCATGGCATCTAAAATAAAAAATCAAAATTTAAAATCCCGTGCCCGAACGACTCAGACGCGGGATTATTTTTAATTATTCAGCAACTTTTTCAGCAACTAAATCGCCGACCTGGGAAGTGGAATATCCCATTTTACCTGCCGCCATACTCTTCATCTTGTTTGCCGTTACGAATTTTACAGCGTCTTCAATTTTTTTCGCCGCTTTTTCTTCGCCCAGTGTTTCGAGCATCATTTGAGCTGCGCAAATTGCCGCCAGCGGATTGATAACGCCCATACCCGTATATTTCGGTGCGCTTCCGCCGATAGGCTCGAACATCGAAACGCCTTTCGGATTAATATTTCCGCCTGCCGCGATGCCCATTCCGCCCTGCGTTATAGCGCCAAGGTCGGTAATAATATCGCCGAACAAATTGCCGGTTACAAGAACATCGAACCATTCAGGACTCTTGACCATCCACATACAGGTTGCGTCAACGTGATAGTAATCTCTGCGGATATCCGGATATTCTTTTTTGCCCATTTCGTGGAATGCGCGTTCCCAAAGGTCGTAAATAAATGTAAGAACGTTTGTCTTGCCGACAAGGGCGAGAGTGTTTTCGGCGCCGACTCCGCGAGCTTTTTTGCCGTGCTTTTTGGCGTATTCAAAGGCGTATTTCAGACATCTGTCAACCTGGAATCTGTTATAAACAGCCGACTGCACTGCAACTTCGTTCGGCGTGCCTTTCAAAGTAAATCCGCCTGTGCCGGTATATGCGTCGCCGGAATTTTCACGAACAACTACATAATCTATTTCTTTTGGGCCTTTGCCTTTGAGCGGACATTCAACGCCGGGGAACAATCTTACCGGCCTTAAATTTATATACTGGTCCAAATCGAAACGAGCCTTGAGCAGAATTCCCTTTTCAAGAATTCCCGGCTTTACATCCGGATGACCGATAGCGCCCAGCAGAATCGCGTCAAATTTGCGAAGTTCTTCAACCGCGCTGTCCGGCAGTGTTTCGCCCGTCCTTTTATATCTTTCACCGCCGAAATCGAAATCGGTCAAATCGGTTTTGAAACCGAATTTTGCTTCAGCAGCCTTTAAAACTTTTACAGCCTCGGCAGTTACTTCCGGCCCTGTGCCGTCGCCGCCCATTACAGCAATATTGTACGTCTTCATTTTACCCTTTCCTTAATATAAGTTAATTTTCAACCGCGGATTAACGCGGATTTTCACGGATTATTATTTTTATATAATTCTTCTTTCTGGCCGCTCGCTCAATTGCTTGATATGTTTATCATATCTATCCCATGAATTTTTTAGCTTTTCAATATTATTTTTTGTGATAAGTGGTTTTTCAAAATGCTCAAACTTATTTCCCGCATAACTTGGCAAATGAGTGAGTCCGACTGATTTATATAATACGACTTGGCCTATAAATGCAGCTATCCTGACAATCCGGCAGTGTGCCTTGTGAATCCTGGCTAAAGAAATCTTTAGGTCTTTAGCGGGGACCTTTTCTCTGCTTTCCGGAGTCGCTGCATGGGCAACGATTTTGTTCACGGAGTTGACAATCGGTTCACATTTATCCAGCCATTTGTTTAACCGATCGAACACACCGTCTTGAACAGTATCGTTCTGTTGCCTTTGTTCAGGTTTGACGCCGGTAAGCAAGTCTATATTTTTGTGTACTATCTCAGACTGTGCGCCATTGAATCTCATTGTTGAATTATTGGTTTGACAACCTTCTTTTATCACTTTCTCATAGTCGTATGGATATCCAAAAGCAGAAAGAATATTTTCTCTTGTCAGGAGAGACTTATTTTCTTCCATATCGTTTATAAGTCTGCGTAATGAGATTACATCTTTCCGTCCGTCACATAATCTTCTAACCAATAAGGCCTGTGTTTTTAGAAAGCTCCGATCAATAAAGTTATGAACCAACCAATTTAATTCAGGATTCCCCTGGGCGTCAATGGTCGCATACTTTCTCGCCTCATTTATGGCATAAAAGACAGCGGCATCCAATAACATATCGCTAATTTGTGCGCAGACCGAATTTTGGTCTTCTGAGTACCAGTTTTCCCATTCTTTTAATTTTTCGTTTAATTTACACATCGTTTATTCAATGATTAAGTAATCCGTGCAAATCCGCGTTAATCCGCGGTTTCAGCTTTTCGTTGAAGAATTAATCTCTTGTACTTTAACGATTGTTCTCCGAAGTTTATTAACAATCCAATTTCGAGTCCTGTTGCCTTCATATAGTTCAGAATCTGTGCCTCTTCAACGCCTGTTATGGTTTTGAGAGCTTTAAGTTCGACTAATACTTTTCCTCCAACCAGTAAATCACAGAAGAATTGCTTTGCCAATAATCCTTTATAAAAAACATCGATTCCTTTTTGTCTTTCATGAGGCACCTTGCGAATGTCAAATTCGATTGCCAAAGCCTCTTCATACACACTCTCAAGAAATCCGCTGCCGAGGGTATTGTGTACTTCCATCGCAGCACCGATAATTTCTCTTGTTAACTCATTATGTAATAAATTAGTTTCTGTCATTTTTGTATTTAATCCGCGCAAATCCGCGTTAATCCGCGGTTTTTTTCTTTATATGTTCCAATAGTCCGCCATCATTGATAATTTCAATAGCAAAATCCGGCAGCGGCTTAAACTTTAATTCTTTCTTTTGCGTTTTGTTATTAATAACGCCTTTTTTGTAATCGACCTCAATTTCATCGCCGTTGTTGATTTTTTCTGTCGAGCCGTCAAGCTCAATCAGATAAAAACCGCAGTTGATGCAGTTGCGATAGAAAATCCTCGCAAAAGTTTTTGCGATAACCGCTCCGACTTTCGCTCCCTGAAGCGCCCAGACGGCGTGTTCTCTGCTCGAGCCGCAGCCGAAATCTTCACCTGCGACAATAATATCGCCGGCTTTAATTTTTTTCACAAACTCAGTATCCAAATCTTCCATACAATGTGCAGAAAGTTCCGCGACATTATCTGTATTCAGATACCGAGCCGGAATTATCTCGTCCGTATTTATATGGTCCCGTTTATAAACATGTGCCTTTGCCATTTGTTTTCCCTTTTTTTATTTAATCTGCGATTAAAGATACTTCCTGCAATCAGCCAGCTTTCCTTCTACCGCGCTTGCTGCTGCTGTAGCCGGACTTGCCAGATAAACTTCGCTTTTTGGGCTTCCCATTCTGCCGACAAAATTTCTATTCGTTGTGCTTACGCATTTTTCACCTGCCGCGAGTATTCCCATAAATCCGCCCAGGCACGCTCCACAGGTCGGCGCGGAAATTACGCAGTCTGCTGCGTAGAATATATCGAACAGACCTTCATCCATCGCCTGTTTCCATATTTCAGGCGTAGCGGGCACGATGATTGTTCGTATCGCGACCTTTTTGCCTTTGATTATGTTGGCAGCGATTCTTAAATCTTCGATGCGTCCGTTTGTGCAGCTTCCGATATAAGACTGGTCCATCTTCATACCGGCGCACTGGCTTATCGGTTTTCCGCCGCTTGGCAGATGAGGCATCGCGACTATCGGCTCAAGTTTTGAACAGTCGATTTCGATTACCTGCTCATACTTGGCGTCTCCATCCGATTCATAGACTTTGTAAGCTTTTTTGTCTTTCAGATGTTTATCGAGGTATTCTTTCGTTATCTCGTCAAAGCCGATAATGCCGTTCTTAGCGCCCGCTTCGATTGCCATATTCGTAATAGTCATTCGCGCTTCCATCGACATTTCTTTAAGTGTCGGGCCGACAAACTCCATTGCTTTATAAAGCGCGCCGTCAGTTCCGATTTTCGCGATGACAGCCAGAATTACATCTTTGCTGTAAACGCCTTTCGAAAGTTTTCCGTTAAGCACAAACTTTATCGATGCCGGAACTCTAAACCAAAGTATCCCTGTAGCGATAGCAGCCGCCAAATCAGTCGAGCCGATACCCGTCGAGAAAGCCGCAAATGCGCCGTATGTGCACGTATGACTATCGCCGCCGATAATTACTTCGCCCGGCCTGATATGTCCCTGTTCCGGCAGCAATGCGTGACATACGCCAGCTCTGCCGAGCGGATAATAATTTTTTATTTTCTTTTCTCTTGCCCAGCTATCGAGCCTTTTATGCAGTTCTGCGCTTTTGATATCTTTTGCCGGCTGGAAATGGTCGGGAGTAACGACAATTTTTTCAGTATCGAAAACTTTGTCGATTCCTTTTTCCTTGAGCATTGAAATCGCCGCCGGTGTCGTTACATCGTGGCACATTATGCAGTCGATTTTAGCATCGATTAAATCGCCCGCTTCGACTTTACTTTTACCTGCCGCCGCGGCAAGTATCTTTTCTGTTATTGTCATTCCCATAGTTCAAATATCCTATTTTTCTGCTACCATTCTATTTATCGCGTCAACGTACGCCTTTGCAGATGCTTCGATTATATCTGTCGAGATGCCTCTGCCCGTAAATCTGACGCCGTTTTTATCGATTACTTTTACATTCGCTTCGCCCAGCGCCTCTTTTCCGCCTGTAACAGCTTTTATCGAGTAGAGGTCTAACTTCGGCGATTGTCCCGTTGCGATTCTTATCGCTTCATAGGCCGCATCGACCGGCCCGTCTCCGCAGGCCGCCGCGGTTATCATCGCATCTTTTCCTTTCGTCTTGATTTTAACGCTCGCCGTCGGCAGAGTTCCCATCCCGCATGCGACATGAAGATATACAAGCTCGTACACATGTTCGATAGCTCTTCTCTCATCGCCGCAAAGGGCCGCGATATCTTCATCGAAGACTTCTGTCTTCTTGTCCGCGATATCGAGGAATCTCTTGTATAGCGGCTCAAGTTCCGCTTCCGATACTTTATATCCGAGTTCAGCGAGCCGATGTTTAAGCCCGTGCCTTCCTGTCCTTGCCGTGAGCACGACTGCGCTTTTTGGCGAGCCGACATCTTCCGGCCGCATAATTTCATAAGTCAGCGGATTTTTAAGGAATCCGTCAACGTGAATTCCGCTGCTATGCGCAAAGGCATTTGCTCCGACAATCGCTTTATTCGGCGGAACAAATATTCCGAGCATCTCGGCAACCATTCTGCTTGTTTTGTAAAGCTCTTTTGTATTTATTTTTGTGCCGAGCCCGAAAAAGTCTTTGCGGGTCTTTATCGCCATTACAGCTTCTTCAAGCGAAGCATTGCCTGCGCGTTCTCCGACTCCGTTGAGCGTGCACTCAATCTGCCTTGCGCCATTTTTGACTCCAGCAAGAGTATTTGCAACCGACATTCCCAAATCGTCGTGACAGTGAACGCTTATTATCGCCTTTTTTGCGTTGGGCACATTTTTAATAATCCCGGCAATCAACTGGCCGTACTGTTCAGGTATCGCGTAGCCGGTAGTATCCGGAATATTTACCGTCGTAGCGCCGGCGTCGATAACGGCTTCGACGACTTTATATAGATAGTCTTTATCCGCTCTGCCGGAGTCTTCGCAGTAAAATTCGACATCGTCGGTATATTGCTTGGCGCGTTTGACAGCCTTTACGCCCATATCGAGAGTTTTTGCTTTTTTCGCTTCGAGCGTCTTGCCGTACTTATCATCCTTGAACTTGCTTGCGATATGAATATCGCTGATTCCAAGGCCGGTATGTATCCTTGCTTTTTTGGCTTTTTGCAGAGCTTTCCCTGCCGCGTCGATATCTTTATCGACTGCTCTGGAAAGTCCGCAGATAGTAGGACCGGTTACCTGCTGTGCGATTAACTGCACAGCCTCAAAATCCTGCGGCGAGGAAATAGGAAATCCCGCTTCGATAACATCGACGCCGAGTTTGGCAAGCTGCATAGCAAGTTCGAGTTTTTCTCGAACGCCCAGTCGCGTGCCCGCTGCCTGTTCCCCGTCCCTGAGGGTTGTATCGAATACTATCACTTTTTCTTCAGTAGACATATGATGTCTCCTTTTGGCTTTCTAAAATGGAAATTATGCGCTAAAAACGGCTTAATTTCTACTATAAACAAAAAACAATATGGGAGATGGAAAGGGAAATTTGTATGCGCCTTACTGGCGCAATAGGAGGGCCAGCAGATTAATATTTGCTGAATTGTAAGCGACTTTTGTTGTCTGATTTTTCATAAGCAAACCATTATATAACAAAATCTAATATAATTCAATTAGAAAAACTGATTTTTTCCGGTTTTTGGGCTATTTCTTGACTTTTCAGCACGTATTTATTACTATGTTTCGGCTTTTAAATGATTTAAGGAATTAAACACGTGGCAAAAAATGTAGCAATAGTAGGCGTTACTGGTGCCGTAGGGCAGGAATTTATTAAAATTCTTGAGCAGCGGGATTTCCCGGTCAAGTCTATAAAAATGCTTGCTTCATCGCGTTCAGTTGGCAAAACGCAAAAATTCAATGGCAAAGATTATCCGGTTGAGGAATTGACCGAGCAGAGTTTTGCCGGCATTGACATTGCTCTTTTCAGCGCAGGCGCTTCGCGCAGCAGACAGTTTGCAGCCGCCGCCGTAAAAGCAGGCGCTGTAGTTATTGATAATTCCAGTGCATTCAGAATGGATCCCGAAATTCCGCTCGTTGTTCCGGAGGTTAATCCCCAGGATATTAAAGAACATAAAGGCATCATTGCCAACCCGAACTGTTCGACCATAATCGCAAACGTCCCGATTTGGCCGCTGCACAAAGCCAATCCTATTAAAAGGATGGTTGTCAGCACCTATCAGGCCGTCAGCGGCGCAGGCCAGGCTGGTATGACCGAGCTTTTCAATCAGACTAAAGAAATTCTCGAAGGCAAAAATCCGACTCTGAACAAATTCAAATATCAGATTGCCTTCAACCTCTTCAGTCACGACTCCACTGTCGGCCCCAACGGCTACAACGAAGAAGAGATGAAAATGGTAAAAGAGACCAGGAAAATTTTCCATTGTCCTGATATCGCGATTACCTGCACCTGCGTCAGGGTTCCTGTTCCGCGTTGTCATTGCGAGAGCATAAATCTTGAGTTCAAGGATTCGATTACTCCCGACCAGGTTCGCCAATTGCTCGAGCACGCCCCCGGCGTTACAATTCTCGATGACCAGAAGAATAATCGCTTCCCGATGCCGATTGACGCAGCGGATAATGACGATGTCTATGTCGGCAGAATCCGTCAGGATGAGTCTTTGCCGGATAATAAGGGAATAAATCTTTGGGTCTCCGGCGACCAGATTCGCAAAGGCGCGGCTCTAAACGCTGTTCAGATTGCTGAAAAATTACTGTAACGTTTACATATACCACTATTTAGGTTACAATAGGCTCTGTCCCGATTTAGCGGGATTCAGAGCCTTTTTTATTTATTGTGTTATATTGTCATTCCCGCGAAAGCGGGAATCCACGTTAAATTTATGTAATCAGCGTAATCAGTGATAAATATATGGCACCCAGAAACATAAAACTTACAATTCAGTATGATGGCAGCAGGTATTCCGGCTGGCAGAAGCAGCCCGGCCGCAAAACCATCGAAGAGGAAATAAAAACAGCGATTGAAATCCTCATCAGCACCGACGACGTCGAAGTCAACGGCTCAAGCCGCACCGACGCCGGCGTAAGCGCACTTGGCCAGGTCGCCAATGTCCGGCTCGACACCCCGATCCCTACAGACCGTCTCCCAAAAGCGATAAGCCTGCATCTCCCGGCCCAGATTGTCGTTACCGAGGCGGTTGATGTGCCGGATGACTTTGACGCAATTAAAAATACAAAAAGCAAAATGTATCGCTATTCAATTTATACAGCCAAAACTCGTCCCGTAATGCAGGTAAATCACTGCTGGCACAGACCCAGCCAATTGGATGTCGAGGCGATGAACAAGGCGGCACAAAAATTCATCGGCGAAAAGGATTTCAAATCTTTCGCAACCGCCTGCGACAAACGTTCAACTTCTGTCAGGACGATTTTTAACTGCCAGGTTACGCAGGAAGACAAATGGATATATATTGATGTCCAGGCCAGCGGCTTTTTGTATAATATGGTAAGAAATATTGTCGGCACGCTCGTTGAAATTGGCCGCGGCCGTTGGCAGCCGGAAAAAATAGATGAAATTATCGAAGCAAAAAGCCGCAATGCCGCCGGCCCTATCGCCCCAGCCCCGGGACTATGTTTAATGTGGATAAAATACTAATTATGGAAATAACAAATCTTGAAGCTATCGAATCTTTGGGTCACTTACTTGCTTATTACAAATCAGATTTAGAATATATATCTAATTTTGAATTATTCAGAAATAAAAAAATTAACGAAGAATATTTAACAGCAAAAAAAAGCGGCTTTCAGAAATATATAAATGAATTTGGGGTGACAAGAAACATTAGACCAGAAAGAGTAAAAGATCTTATGTTCTTTATACGCAAATCCAAATTAAAAGAAGATAATAATGCGGTCGATGCATTTGCAGAAGACATGAAAAACAACAAATTAACCCACAAGGACAAAGTAATGACTGTTTTAGCTTCTAAGATATTCTTCCTTAATCAACCAGATAGAATAATTCCGATGGATTCATTGAATAAAAAATCACTTGGAGTAAAAGGTAATAAATACAAAGACTTTAAAATAAAAATGGATGAATTTATTAATGAAAACAAAAAGTTAATATCTTTGCATATAAACAGTGTAGTGGACTTGTTAGTTGAAATAGAAAAAAGTGTAAATATTAAAATTGATTTTGAAAAATATAGAATAAATCGATTTGCCGATAAATATTTGTGGGTCGAGGGCAGAAAGCTAAAGAAGGCTTCTAAAAAATGAAAATAGTACAGATAATTACAAGACTGATTCTCGGCGGCGCGCAAGAAAACACTTTAATAACCTGCAAAGGTCTTGCTGATCGCGGCCACGATGTAACTTTAATCACAGGTCCGGCTCTCGGCCCCGAAGGCGAACTTTTTGAGCAGACGATAGACCAGAAATATGAAACGACTGTAATCAATTCGTTGCGCCGCCAGATTAACCCGGTTTATGATATTCTCGCATATAGAGAAATAAAAAAACTCCTTACTGAAATTCAGCCTGATATAGTTCATACCCATTCCGCCAAAGCCGGAATATTAGGCCGCTTTGCTGCGTATAGTCTCAAATCTCAAATCTCAAATTTCAAATCTCGTATAGTTCATTCTGTTCATGGTTTATCTTTTCACGAATACCAAAACCCGTTATTAAATAAATTTTATATTGCTCTCGAAAAAGCCGCCGCGAAAAAGACGGACGCTTTTATTTGTGTCGCCGATGCAATGACAGAAAAAAGTCTTGCTGTGGGAATTGGCAGACCCGACCAATATACAACCGCGTATTCTGCAATTGAGGAAGAGCAGTTTTTAAATCCGATTACAGACCAGGCGCGAAACGATTTCCGCAAAAAATATGATATTTCCCAAAATGCGACTGTCCTTGTAACTATTGCAAGGCTGTTTCATCTCAAAGGCCACCAGTACATAATCGAATCTGCTAAAGCCCTTGCCGGCCGTTTCGAAAACGTAATCTGGCTCTTTGTCGGCGATGGAATTTTAAAAGAGTGGTTGCAAGACCAAATCGAAGCTCATGGACTAACGGATAAATTCAGATTCACCGGCCTTTTGCCTGTTGAAAAAATGCCTCTTGTAATTCAATCTTCGGATATTCTTGTTCATTGTTCGCTGCGTGAAGGTTTAGCCAGAGTTTTACCACAGGCGATGTTGTGCGGCAAACCTGCGATAAGTTTCGATATTGATGGCGCAAACGAAGTTGTAAATCCTGACACCGGCAGACTTATCGAGCCGAAAAACGTTGGGCAGTTGGCGCAGGTTTGCGCCGAATTGATTGCAAGTGAAAATCTACGGACAAAACTTGGCCGCGCCGGCAGAGAATTTGTTAAAGAAAAATTCTCGCCAAAGACTATGGTCGATAAAATCGAAGAGGTCTATAAGAGGTTATTATGAAAAGCTATAAGAAAGAACTTTATTTTAATGCACCGACCCGCAGGCAGTTTATCAATATCACTTCGGATGTGGAAACTTGTCTCTCCCAAAGCGGGATAAAGGAAGGCTTGTGCCTTGTCAATGCGATGCACATTACCGCAAGTGTTTTTATCAATGATGATGAGCACGGCCTTCATCAGGATTTCGAAACATGGCTCGAAAAGCTCGCACCCGAAAAACCATATTCGCAGTATCATCACAATGGCGCCGAGGACAACGCCGACGCTCATTTAAAGCGTCAGGTTATGGGCAGGGAGGTTGTTGTCGCTGTAACGGATGGCAAACTTGACTTCGGCCCCTGGGAGCAAATATTTTATGGCGAATTCGACGGCAAACGCAAAAAACGCGTCCTGGTAAAAATCATCGGCGAATAATTTTTTTAACTCACCGCGAGATTCAATGCGCTAAGCCAGTGTTCATAAGCCTCTTTATATTGCTGCGACAATTTTTTATCAGGCTCGATAGTTCTTGTGCTTTTAAGTCCTTCGAATGCCTGCGAGAAATCTTTATAGAATCCAAATCCTATCCCCGCGCCTCTTGCCGCACCTGCCGAACCGTCAGTATTATAAAGTTCAACCACCGAATCCGTCACGCACGCAAACGCCTTGCCGAACAGCGGACTTAAAAACATATTCGCGTCGCCTGCCCGCACCTTATTGACCTTAACGCCGATATCGTGCATTATTTTCAAGCCGTAGTTTAATGCGAATACAATTCCTTCCTGTCCCGCCCGCAGCAAATGCTGTTTCGTATGCGTATTGAATCGCAGTCCGCAAATCTGTGCGCCAAAATCTTTATTTTCAAGCGTTCTTTCAGCCCCGTTTCCGAACGGCAGCACAAACAGCCCGTCGCTTCCGACAGGAATTTTTTCAGCAAGCTCATTCATCGACGGATAATCCATATTATTCATAACATTTTTTCGCAGCCAGCTGTTCAGAATTCCCGTTCCGTTTACACACATTAAAACGCCGTATCGCGGCGCAGCCTTGCTGTAATTTACATGCACAAAACTATTAACTCGCGACTTGGCATCGTAAGCAGCCTTATCAGTAATTCCGTAAACAACGCCGCTGGTTCCTGCAGTTGCCGCGATTTCGCCTGGATTAAGAACATTCAGCGAAAGCGCATTATTCAGCTGGTCTCCCGCGCGGTATGTAATTTTTGTTCCCGCCTTTAAACCCAGTTCGTCAGCCGCTTTCGCCGTCAGTTCGCCTTGCTCGCAAAAGCATGGCAGCACTTCAGCGTAAAAATCTTTTTCAAATCCGAAATAATCCAGCATAATATCCGCAAGTCCCCCTTTGTTGTAATCCCACAGAATATGTTCCGAAAGGCCGCTTGGCGTAGTTACGATTCTGTCGGTCATTTTCATCGCGATATATTCGCCCGGCAAAATCGCCTTGTAGATTTTTTTATAAATCTCCGGCTGGTTATCTTTTACCCATTTAAGTCTCGTCGCCGTAAAATTCCCCGGCAGATTCAGCATCGTTTGCAGGCATTTCTTTGCGCCGATTTTTTCAGCAGCCTCTGCGCCGATTTCCGCCGCTCTGCTGTCGCACCAGATAATCGCGTTTCGCAGCAATTGTTTATTTTTATCAATCAGCACCAGCCCATGCATTTGATATGAAATACCGATTGCTTTTATATCCGCTGGATTAACTTTAGACGTCGCCAGTATTTCCGCCGTTGCTTTTCTTACATTCTCCCACCACACTTCCGGATTTTGTTCCGCCCATCCGGTTTTTGGAGCGATGATTTCAAGTTCTTTTGTTGGACTTGTCGCGCAAGCGATAACTTTTCCTGTTTGTGCCTCGAGAAGTGATGCTTTTATTGAAGAACTGCCCACATCGTAACCGATAAAGAACATTTATTATCCCTTCGACAAATTTTTTAAGACCGCAGTTTTCGTCATTGCGAGCGTAGCGAGCGCAGTGAAGCAATCTTTTATTATACGTTTCAGCCCCGTAAGGTCAAGGTATGTGATTTTTAATTTGTGTCATTCCCGCGAAAGCGGGAATCCAGTTTTTTATAGTGTTAATTCGTGTTCATTCGTGGTTAATATTAGTTTCAGAATTTCTTTCTGAATCTAGCCGTGGGGATATTCATCAGTTTGCGGTATTTCGCGACCGTTCTTCTTGCGATATCTTTCACGCCCATCTGTTCCAGTTTTTCGCGTATCGTATCGTCGCTCAGCGGTTTTGATTTATCTTCGGAATCGATAATCTGCTGCATCTTTGCTCGAATCGCACCAAAACTTTCGCTTCCGCCGTCCTCGGTCTCCATTCCTCCGCCGAAAAGGTTCCGCAGCGGTATCAGTCCCTGCGGCGATTGAATATATTTGCCCGCCACCGCCCGCGAAACAGTTGCGATATGAACGCCGACCTTGCTCGCGACCTCCGACATCGGCAGCGGCTTTAAATACATCTTTCCTTTTTCAAAAAATTCGCTCTGACTATCGACAACCGCCTGGCTGACCCGCAGCAAAGTATGTTTCCTTTGCGCGATTGCGTCCATAAGCCATCTCGCCGAGCGGATATTATCCTTAAGAAACTCTCGCGCCTTTACGTCGAGCTTTTTATCCTTTGACATACCCGCGTAATATTCGTTTATCCGCAGCGTCGGGATGCTTCTGTCCGCCAGGTAAACTTTAAATCCGCCTCCCTCAACTGGCTCGACTATTACATCAGCCTTTATCGGATGATTTTTAACCCTGCTTATCTGAAGCCCCGGCGAAGTATCGAATTTCCGCATCCGCAAAAGCGCCGCGTTGATTTTCTCGACATCGCAGCCCATCTTCTTTGCGATATCCGGCAGCCTGTTTTCCAAAAGCTTATCCAGATATTTCGACACAAGCTCCATCTCGAAGCTCATATCCTCCGAAGATTGCGACATCTGAATCAGCAGGCATTCCTTTACATCTCTCGCCCCTACTCCCGTCGGCTCAAGCTGCTGAACGAGTTTCAAAGCTTTTTCAAGGTCTTCCATTCCGAAATCGTGATTGTCTTTATTCTGAAGTTGTTCGAGCCGGACCTTCAGATATCCTTTCTCGTCGATGTAATCGATAATTTGTTCGCCTGCCTTTTTAACTTTTTCATCCGCATCGACAAGCCGCCACTGGTCAATCAGGTAATCGTTCAGAGAAACTCCCAAATCCGGCGTGTTGTTCATCGCATCCAGTTTCCTATCGAACTCGCCGTCCTCATTTCTCGCCCGCCCCGAAATTTCTGTCCGGTAAAGATAATCGTCCGACTGGTCTGCAAAATCGTCCAGCTTCCGAAAATCCTCTTGCTTGCTTACGCCTTCGCCCGTTCCGATTTCCGGTTTCTGGAAATCAGTTTGCCCCGGCTGCCGGATTTCTCCGGCCTCTCCGGTTTCGCTGCTTTCGCTGATGTTCGGCGAAGGTTCTGTTTCCGAAGACTCTCCGGCCTCTTCTATTTCAAGAACCGGATTGCTGTTTAGCTCGGTTTCTATCTTTTCAAGAAGTGCGAATATAGGAAGCTGCAAAATCTCCATAGATTGAATCATTCGCGGCGCGAGTTTCATTCGCTGCTCCATCCGCATCTGATTTGACATGTCCATCTTCATACTTTGCCTGAAAAAAATGGGTCTAAACGCAAATCCTGTTCCAATTTAGTCAAATTATAGCAAATTGGAGCTAAAAATACAAATTATGCCGCCCATCCCTGTCATTTTTCCCCATTTTCCGCTTTCTTACCATTTTTTCCTTGATTTTCTGTTAAAAAATGGTATAATACCCGTATAAATTAGATTGTTTTCAAACATTTTGTCATTTCGAGCGAACCCTCAGGGGTGAGTCGAGAAATCTATTTAAACAACCATTTTCTCGGAGCGAAGCGTCGAAGCGTAGCGTAGACCCCCGCAAGGGGGCAATTCAGTCTTTAATTCTTACTTCCATATTCCAATCCATTTACGGAGTCTTATTATGTCTTCAAAACGCAAAATCGACTATCTTATGTTCAAAATTCAGGACCGGATTGTCAAAGTTGACCCGGACATTTATAGAAAAATCTTTAATATTCGCCGCGACCCGCCAAACAGGAAATACAATGGCGATATTACTTCGGTGCGTATTTCCTCCGATGGCTGTCCTGTCGTCGTCTTCGGCAGAAAACCTTCGCGTTATGTTCCGCTTGCAAGGTTTGTAATGAACGCCAAAAAGGGGCAGATAGTTGACCATAAGAACAGGAACCCTTTTGATAACCGAAGATGTAATCTGCGATTTGTAACCAAAAGGCAAAACAATCTGAACAAAAAATGTATTAATGAAACAGGCTTTTTTGGCGTTTGCATTAAACATCAGGGCAAAAGGACATATTGTTCAGCCAAATTTATGCCGGCCGATGGCAAAGAAGTGGTTTTTCAATTACCCGACAGTCCCGCCAATCGAATTGTTGCCGCCTTTGCGCGTGATAGATTTGTTTTACAGGCCTGTGATGAGGAATACGCCCCCTTGAATTTTCCCTGCTGGCAATATGAGCCGTTCAGGAGTATTTTATTAAACGAGGATTTGCGAAAATACAAAACAGATAGAAACGCCAACCTCCAACTCGAATTTAGTTTTATGAAATCCCCGATGTAATCCCCGAGTCTTATGAATTTTGTGCCTCGTCGAAGCCGCGGCGTAGACCCCAGCGCTTAGTTTTGTCCGCTGGCAAAACTGCAGGGGCGGGGTCATTTAAATTATTTTGTTATTGAAAGCAAAATTAGAGGGGATGAAACATTTTAAAAAATGATATGTCGTAAAAAGCTGATTAAACGCAGACCTCTTCATTCGCTCTGTTTGGTATCTGATCCCATTCTTTGCCATCTAATTCGCGGCCGTTTTTCTTCTTATTAAATCCACCCCATTGTTTAAAGAAAAATGGAACGTTTTGCTCTATGCACTGTTCTCGAATGTTTCTGACCCAATCGGCTTCTATTGGTCTTGCGCCTGGCCCCGATTCTCCGCCTGTTATGACCCAGTCAATACCAGTCAAATCTAATTTTCCGATATCTTCCAACAAAGGCTCCAAAGATAAAAATTTGACATTGGCTTTTGTCTGTCGTAAAAGTTCTATCCTGTATTTATATTCTGTCGCCTCTACCGTAACTCCCGCCCATACATTTTTTGACCACGGCATTAAATCCGATAACTCCGCCAGCCGTTCTGCTCTTTTTGTCAGGAATTGATAAATATGTTGTGGTGTTCGGCTCATAACATCAAAAATTTTAGTTATAAATTCACAGGGAACTTTAGTATGAAAAAGGTCGCTCATAGAATTTACGAAAATCATCTGAGGTTTTTTCCAGCACAATGGCAAGTCGAGCGATTTTGGATGACATGTTACTTTAAAACCGTTGCGGTAATTAGGCTGCCCCATAGCCTGCAATCTTAAAGCCATTCTCTTGGCGTAGCAGTTTTTACATCCTGCGCTTATTTCCGAGCATCCCGTAACAGGATTCCAAGTTGATTCTGTCCATTCTATTCCGGAATTAACTGCCATATTATACCTATCTAAATTTCTAAGAATGACATATAAAACTCAAAGATTATTATACTTTAGTAACGAGCCATAAACAAATGAACAATTATATTTTTTTCATTAAATGTTCTGCGATTCGAATAGCAATTGGTGCTCCCGTGGGGTTTCCAACGGCAAAGAAAAAATGGAATAACATACTGCCGCGGCTATTACAAAAAGTTTTATCCACTTCTGCCACTCCAGAAAATATTGTTTTTAGTCTGCTTTTATAAAAATTTGCTATGCTAGCTGAGTTACATGCTTTATCTATTTTTTCAATTGATTGGCCAAAAATATCGTCCAAAATCTGCGTTTTATAAAAACATTCAAACCAATCTTTAGTACCAAAAATCCTATTTAAACGATCGTAAAAAACTTTTTTAGGATCTTTAGCTAATAGCCGATTGACGGCCATAAGTGGAAAAAGAATCCAGACATCTATGCATTTTGTTTTTGCAATCGCTTCAATGGTTGTCCATTCCACCTCTGTAGCAAATGGATCAAGAAACAGAACTGCCCGAGTATTTCTCCAATCTTCTTTTTTACAGTATTTCTGTATAAATTCATTTGCATCACTTTGTATTATTTCCATTTGCTTGCTTTTTTGCGGATAAATCTGCTTTAGTCTTTCTAACTCCTTAATTTTATCTTGATCGCTTTCGATAAAGATATACTTGTCAAATGGAGGATTTGCTTCAAGAGCCAATGCGGCTGAGCCTTTCAGGAACTGGTCAGATTCGTCTTGCCCCAATTCTTCGAAAATATCTGGGTTATCATATTGCAGTTTGCGTTGCTGGCGATAACCTGTCCCCGCAAATGCGTCTATATAGACCCGCTTGAATGGTTGATTTTTTAATGCCGTGTTATAACTATTAAGATAATTTTTTAGTATCTCAAGTTTCTTCTCTGTCCAACTACCACCAAAAAGTTGTTCTGTAAAATCAGTCATTTGCTATCCCTTAAATTTTCAACTTTCAATGTTAACTTTCCGAAAGACTCGTTGGTTATGATAGTCGACATATTCGCGGCCTATAGTATGGGCTTTAGAAGTGCTTAACTGGCCGAGATCGAGCAAGATAGCTCCATAATCAAGTAGAACGTGACAATTAGGACATACGCACAAGATATTTTCTTGAATATCGGGACCATTGTGTGGTGATCCGAGTGGCTTGATATGATGAGCTTCTGCATAGAATTTAATTTCACTTAGTTTCAACGGAGGATTATGGCAAACTTGACACCGAAGCTCATGAATTACTTTGACGTCACGGGCCAGTTTAGTGTCTCGAAGAATACGATATATCTCTAACGATCCACGCATCGGTGGTTCAGCAATATCCGCAGCGATCGGTGTCAAACTTATGGGTAATACATGTTCGGAGTCTTTGTCTTTATCATTAGTTATGTTTATGCCTGTAGTGAGCGGCACTTTAGGCTGTGTCGTCACTAATAAGAATCTTCCTTTGTTGATTTTTTGAAAAAGAATGGGGCCAATAAATTTCTCGTAGCCTTCACAATGTTGCTGGACAAGTTGGAACATAGTAGTGTGATAATTAAGCCAGTCTTTGTATGGTGCATAGGAATTGCCACGTTTCTTTGTGACAAGTTTTTGAATATCACTCCACTTGGCCTCTCCCCCCAATTCTACCAATGCTTGGGTGACTTCCTCTACACGCAAATAAGATCCCGCCATAGCGTTCCTCAAAATTTTTAATCTTAAATATTCTTTTTCACAAAGTAGTTTCCCGGCAGTTGTTTGATAATTCCTTTAAGCCGCAGTGAAACCAAAGCCGCATTAACCTTGCCGGCAGGGATTTCGGTCTGACTTATAATCTGCTCTATATGAACAGGTTCTTTATTAAGGCAATTGAAACTCTTTTTCTCAATATCTGTCAAATTTAAATTCGATATATCGAACAGCGGCATTTCAGCTTTTTCAATAGATTGTTTTGCCGCCTTCGAAAGATGCTCTGCAAAATCTTTTTGCAGAAATTCCAGCGTTTCAATCACATCTTCAACCGACTCGACGAGTTTGGCCCCTTGTTTTATTAGTTTATGCGGCCCTTTACTCAGCGGCGAATCCGCTCTGCCCGGCACAGCCATAACTTCCCGATTATTTTCCAGCGCCGCCTGCGCCGTGATAAGTGCACCAGACCTCGGCATCGCCTCAATAACAATTGTCGCAAGCGATAGCCCCGCGATAATCCTGTTCCGCGGCGGGAAATTTTCCGCCAATGGCTCATATTCCATCGGCAATTCGCTGATACAAGCTCCATTTTGAGAAATTTTTGCAAACAGTTCTTTATTCTCCGGCGGGAAAATTTTAGATAATCCGCATCCCTGCACTGCGATTGTCCTGCCATTTGCGCTCAGTGCTCCGCTATGAGCAGCCGAGTCGATTCCTCTTGCCATACCGGACACGATAGTGAAACCTGCCGATGCGAGCAGATGCGCAAATCGGGAAGCCTGTTCGCTTCCATAATGGCTGCATCCTCGCGAGCCGACAATCGCAACGGCCAGATTATCCGAAGGCCCAATTTCGCCTTTGACATAAATCACCGGCGGCGGGTCGTAGATTTTCTTCAGCAGGGCGGGGTATCGGCTGTCTGAAATGCTGATAATGCAAACGCCCGATTTGTCAGCCAGCGAAATTTCTTTATCGGCATCGAATTTGTTTCTTGAATGGACAATTTTCTCAGCGGTAATTTTTCCGACGCCTTCAACTTGCGCCAGACTTCCGGCCCCAGCCGCAAGAATTGCCTCTACAGAGCCAAAATGCTCCAATAATCGGCCGAAAATCACTGACCCAACACCATCTGCTTGCGCAATCTGTAACCATTGACCTATATTTTCTGAATGATTACCCAATTTTTACTCCTCAAATTTTCAATCTTCAATCTTAAATCTTCAATTTCGGCAATTGCCCCAACCCTCGGAGCCACAGCGGAGACCCCCGCCCCACTGAAGTTCTCCGATTTAATTTTCTTTTCCGCAGAAAAGGAAATTGCGGGGGCGACTCCCTCTGCCTGAACAATTTGCAACCAATTGCGTATATTGGGTGAATGACCTTCCAAAGTTTCTCCTGAATGATGGAAGAATTTATAACGTTTTTATCTTATTTTTCATTAAAAGCAATCTTGAAAAAACTGGATTTGCATAAAAAAGTAACAATTATACGGTAATAATGGACTTATCTAATCTTCAAATCTTAAAGAAAAACACGCCGGAAGATACGCAAATTGGCGTTTTTAACTCTATATTTTATAAGACTTTAAAAAACAGGATTAAAAGGACTCATAATCTTGTCAATATCAATTATTTGGTTATAAATTGACTTCGTCATATAATTTTGATAACTTATGAAACTGTGACTACCCAAACTAGTACAATTAAGAAGGCTTCAGAGAAGTCCGGCAAAGTAACTCCAGTCAAATCTGGACGGCAGTTTCGCACGACTAAGCAGGCTCTCGAATATTTGTTTACTCGTACTGACTACGAGAAACAGACCCGCGTGCGCTACAATGTAACCACTTTCAGCCTTGAACGGATGGAAAAACTGCTGTCTATGGTTGCCAATCCCCACAAAAAACTCGCCTGCGCCCATATCGCCGGCACAAAAGGCAAAGGGTCGACGGCGACGATGCTGGCGAGAATGCTGCAGGCTAATGGCTACTCGGTCGGACTATATACATCGCCACATGTCGTTAATCTGCATGAAAGAATAGAAATCAACGGAAAACGAATATCCGATACCGAACTTCTGGGTCTGATTAACCGGATATACGCTCCAGTTGAAAAAATGACAAAAACCCATTCGACAGGCTCAGGGCAGGCCGATGCCCCGACTTTTTTTGAAATTTTTACAGCAATGGCATTTATGTACTTTATCGACAAGAAAGTCGATATCGCAGTCATCGAAACAGGTCTGGGCGGCAGATTGGACAGCACAAATGTCCTTTCACCAGCCGTTGTCGGCCTGACGAGCATTAGCATCGACCACCAAAACCTCCTGGGTAATACGATCGACTGCATCGCACGCGAAAAAGCAGGTATTATAAAAAAGGGAATCCCTGTAATAACCGTGCCTCAAGACCCGCTGGCGATGAAAGAAATTAAAAAACAAGCATTGGCTGTCAAAGCGCCGCTTTCAGTTACCGGCAAAGATATAGACTTTTCATTCAGATTCGAATCGTCACGCGAACACGGGCCGCATAACCGGATATGCCTGACAACGCCAACCAGTAAGTTCGAACACCTTAGAGTGCCGCTGCCCGGCGAACATCAGGCGATCAATTGCGGTCTGGCAATCGCGATGCTCGATGCCCTTAAAGCCGGTGGCTTTAAAATCGACGATGCCAAGGCTATCGAAGGCCTTAAAGATATAAAGATGCCCGGCCGAATGGAAATCGTAAATTCCGACCCGCGAATCCTAATCGACGGCGCTCATAACGGCGCAAGTATCAGAGCACTGGTTCAGGCAATCGGCCAACACGTGCCATACGATTCTATGATTGTCATCTTCGGCTGCAACCAGGATAAAGACATAAGAGGAATGCTCGAACAGCTCCAATACGGAGCCGACAAAGTTATATTCACCCGCAGCAATTCACCAAAGGCCGTTTTCCCGCAGGAACTTTCGGATATGTATACCGAAATATGCGGCAAAATGTGCCAGACCGCGATGAGCCTCAAAGAAGCCCTGCGCGTCGCATCAAGCGCAATCGGCAGAGAAGACCTTATCTGCATCACCGGCAGTTTCTACCTCGTCGGCCAGGCACGGGTTATGTATCTGCCGAATTAAGTTTTTTAGCCATTAGCCACAGAGTTCACAGAGACTATTGCTTTAAGGCATCCCGATAAATAGGGATTGTAAATTCAAAACTCGTGCCTTACTTACAAGCGACCCGTTCGACTCCGCCCCTATGGGGTCTCCACTGCGTTTCGACTCAGGGCAGGGCTTGACGTCGGCACATCGCTTTGAATTTTCCCCTAAGGGGTTGCGCCTTAAAGCAAATATTTTCACTATGCTTGTATGCAGTGGCTAGGCCATCTCTACGATATACTGTATTGCAGTATACTGCATACGGATATAGCGGCATTGAGATTTTTGCATTAGAGATTTTTGTATCAGGGAGTTTTTCAAAGTGGGATTTTTTGTGGGGGTTAAGTCGGCAGAAATTATTTTATTATTATTTTTCGTCTAATTCTTTGAGATAGCCTTCAACCTTTTCAACCTTATGTAATGCACCGATTTTGCGAAACAATTCAATTGATTTGAGATAATATTCACGCGCCTTTGTTTTGTCGCCGCGGGTTTGATAGATAATGCCGAGGTTACCATAGACAGTTGCCACATTATTCTGCAATCCAAGGTTTTTTTCAATATCAAGTACTTTATTATACATCTCTACGGCCTTGTCGAAATCGCCGCGGGTTTGATAGACATTCCCGAGGTTGCCGTAGCCGTTTGCCATTCCTTCCTGGTTGCCAAGTTGCTGGTCTATTTTCAGGGCTTTGTTATACATCTCCATAGCTTTGTCAAGTTCGCCGCGGGTCTGATATACATTGCCGAGATTGCCATAATTACTTGCCATACCTTTCAATCTGCCGAGTTTTTCATTTATTGCAAGCGACTTGTTATACATTGCCTTGGCATCATCCAATTGGTTGCGTGATTCGTAAATAGTTCCGATATGGTCATAATTTCTTGCCATATCTGTCTGTCTTCCGAGGCCCTCATTTATCGCAAGCGATTTTTTATACATTGCCTCGGCTTTATCAAAATCACCTCGTGTCTGATAGATAATACCAAGATTGCCATAATTACTTGCCACACCATCCAGCATGCCGAGTTTCTTATTTATCACAAGCGACTTTTCTTGCATCTCCTCGGCCTTATCCAATTTGTCACATATCTGATAAACACTTCCGAGATTGCCGTAAGCAGCAGCTACTCCTTCCTGTCGGCCTATCCGCTGATTTATTTCCAAAGCTTTGTTGTATGTCTCTATAGCCTTGTCAAACTCGTTGTTAGTTAGGTAGATATCGCCAAAATTACCATAGGCAATCGCTTGCCATGGCTCATCATTTTTAGCTTTTGCCAACTGGAGAAGCTTTTCATAGCATTGGACAGCCTCTGGCAAATTGCCTCTCAAATTATAGACAAGCCCCTTGCGGTTTAAGGCATCCAAATCGTCAGGCTGGAGTTTTAATATTTCATCAATGGCGGCAAGAGCCGTATCAATATCACCACGCAAATAAGCCACCGCTGAGATCTCACGATTTCGCTCTATCATTGCATCTTTGTTCAGGTTCTTGTCCGCTATCAGCACGGCCAGCAATTTGGTTGTATCGCCATTTTTGCTTATTGCATCCAAAGCGGCAATAGCATTATCATGTTTGCCGCCTTTCTCAAGTTCTTTGACACGATTTATAGAATTAGCCAAATCCTTTTTAACCTGACTATTTTCTGTTTTAAGCTTACCTATTTCCTCGGCTTGTTTAATAAGTTTGTCGGTCTGTGCATTAGTATCGTTTTGAATGTTTATGATTGTAATTGGTCCACCATTGCTATCTGTATTGCCTATTACCTGCCCCGAATTGTTATTGCCAGTTTTTACGGTTACCGAATTGCCGGAGTTTTCCTTGTGAAATTGTAACCAGAGCCAACCGAACCCACCGCCAAGCAAACCAATTGCTGCAAGAATTAATCCCATAAATTTGAGCTTGTTGGCAGTAGTCTTATTGCTCCAGAAATTACCTGAGGATTTTTTAGGCATATCAAAAAACCTTCTTTTAAATACCTGATAAATTATATCCAGAGAAACTAAAGATTCAAAGGAAAAGGGTAAAAGTTAAAAGTAAGAAAGGTGCGAAAGGTGTGACCGACGAACCCCGTCATCAAATCCGCATAAATGCAGATTTAAGATGACGGGGCTAACCACGAAAAGAAAAACCCCCACTGAACAACCATAAAAATAATTTGGTTGACCCGCCGGAGTGAGGCGGGTAAAGTTTGGGAAGAAAAGGGATAGAATTTTATAAACATCGAAGAGACAACAGCAGAAAATCAAAAAACTCTATTTACTACCGGAAAGGAATATAAAATGAAAAAGGTAATTGCGATTACGGTCGTATTAACGATGGTTCTGGCAGCCGTATCGAGTGGCACAAACAGCCCCAGAGGCGGCAGTGTGGCCAAAGGCGAAGGATTTAAGATAGATGTTCCGACGTTCGACGTAAAGGTCAAACAGGGTGAAATCGAAGTCGTTACCATCAAACTGCATAGGGACAAGTTTTTCAAGAGGGATGTGACACTGGAAATTACAGTTGATAAGGGTATCAGTATCGAACCGGCCAAAGTTGTCGTCAAGGCCAGTGACAAATCGGCTGTGGATCTTACGATTAAGGTGCCCAAGGACGCTGCCCTTGGCGGGTATACAGTCGAAGTGACGGGAACCCCGACAACGGGCGAACCAACCTCGGTGCAATTCACAGTGAAAGTTATCGCTCCATAGATTTTAAAGAAATTGTTCAAGGTTAAGTGCGTCATTTGGCGCACTTGACCATACCAGTCATAGAGCAAGAAGCAGGAGAGCCCCGCCGGAATGTACTGCGAGGCAGGCCCCAGTTATATAGCTAAAGCATCTTCAAGAAATTAATTGCCGCCCCGATGGGATAGTTGCGACATCCCACAGGGTAAACTGTCCCCTATTTATTACCATATTTATTAGAGATGGGCTTAAATGCTTAAGCCATTCAAAACAAGGAAGTTCCTTGTTTCACATTTATGCGCAACGCGATATATTAGATGTGCTATAGAAAAAGTTTTAGTTTGTGGCGCCGTTAAAAGACAAGGAATACGGTTAATCAAGGAGAGATTATGGTGACAAATATATTAATAGCAGATGATCATGGAATCCTGCGGCAGGAAATCAACTCTTTGGATTAAAGAACACCCGGATATGCAAGTGGTTGGCGAGGCCAATAATGGTCTGGCAGCGGTAGAAAAGGTATTTACATAGTAACTATTTAATATATAGGCAGAGAAGCTGTTAGCTGTAATAGATTTTAAAATTCCTGCCAGGACTGGGGCCCGCAATGGTTGATGCTGTAACTGAATTGAGACCTATGACCGTGCGCAACGAGTTTGTTGTCGGCACATCGCCTGCTTTTAGAGCCATTCTTGAAACAATCGATACTATCGCCTCAAGGCAATGCTCTATGATAATCAGCGGTGAAACCGGTGCAGGCAAAGAAATAGTTGCCCGCCGGATACACATAAGCAGCAACAGAGCAGATGAGGTATTTGTTCCTGTTGACTGCACAACATTAACAGGACAATTGTTTGAAAGCCAGTTATTCGGCCACGTCAGGGGAGCGTTTACCGGCGCTGTCAGCGACACGATAGGCTTCTTCAGGGCTGCCGACAAGGGAACGATATTTCTCGATGAAATCAGCGAGATACCCCTCGACCTTCAGGCAAAACTTCTGCGCGTCCTGCAGGAATCAAGCGTTACGCCGGTCGGTTCGGTCAAATCCTTTCCGATAGATATTCGTGTGCTCTGTGCGACAAACCGGAACTTGAAGCAGATGGTCGATAACGGAAAATTCCGCGCAGACTTGTTCTATCGGCTTAATGTCGTATCTGTCCATGTGCCGCCGCTAAGAGAACGGCCCCAGGATATTCTCGACCTTGCCGAATATTTTCTTGCCCGTCAGGCTGAGTTTTACAATGAGCCTTATAAGGCTTTGGCCGACCAGACAAAAAAACTTTTGCTTGATTATCACTGGCCGGGCAATGTGCGCGAGCTTGCGAATGTGATGGAAAGGGCTTATGTCCTGACAGATACAGAGGCGATTGCACCAGCATCACTTCCCATCGAGATTTTCGCAGCCGCCAGTTCAGCAGAAAACGGCAAAACCTGCCTACCGATGCTCAACGAGGTACAGCGAAAGGTAATTGTTCAGGCCCTTAATGCTGTTGGCGGGAAAAAGCTGGCAGCGGCAAAAATTCTCGGCATTGAGAGACGGAAATTGAACCGCCTGCTGGAAAAATTGAACATTTCGCTGTTGGAAACAGTTTAGTCTGAATTTTTGAAGCAGGCCTCATCGACTATTGAATAAATTGTCAATCTGGTATTGGCGATAGCCACCGAAACGGAGAATAGGTGAACCCCGCACCAATTTTTCCAATAAATATAATGATTGAATGAATCCGCCGTCGCTAAAAGCTGTGGCGGACAAGTATTCAATAGGTGCGGGACAGGCGGGACAAGCCCTTCGACAAACTGCTCAGGGCAGGCAGGAAAAGTATAGTTGGTTTTGGAACGGCTACTTGTAAATCAAGTCAAAAAATTTATCTGCGAGTTTCGGGTTCAACATTTTTAAGATTTTGTATTCTTTAAGGGCAGCGGCTTTGTCGCCAGTTACTGAATAGGCATGACCAAGATTAGTGTATGCATTGGCAAAATTCGGCTTAATTCTGACGGCCTGCTTATGGGCTTCTATAGCCTGAGGCCATTGGCCAAGTTTGCCATAGGCAACACCAAGATTATCGTGAGCCTCGGCAAAATCCGGATTGAGTATGATGGCTTCTTTATAAGATTCTATTTCGGCATAAACATTGTCTAACTTGCAATAGTCAACGCCGAGATTATAATATGCCTCGGCATAATCCGGCTTAATTCTGATGGCTTGTTTATGGGCCTCTATCGCCTCGGCGCAGCGACCAAGATATTCATAGGCAACTCCAAGATGATTGTGTGCCTTGGCAAAATCAGGCTGAATTCTAATAGCCTGCTTAGCGGCTTCCATCGCCTGGGGCCACCGGCCAAGCTTGCCGTGGGCAATGCCAAGAAGATCGTATGCCTCAGCATTATCCGGATTCTCGTCTGCTGCCTTTTGGAAATAAGTAAATGCGACAGGCCAGTTTTCCTGCCTGAATGCCTTTAAACCTTTGCTAATTAGCTCCTTAACTGGTTTTTTCATTTACTCCGCCTTTAAGAACCTCGATTTTTATTAGATAAAAGTATATTCTGCGGCATACGAGTAATCAAGGAAAAACAGGTCCGCCGCAAGACGGAGAAAAAAGTGAGAAAGGTGAGAAAAGCAAGAAGGGTGTGAAGGGGGAAAGAGATTCTTCTTCCCTGTAAAAGAATCAAAAAGCAGACTCTCGGGAATGACATTGCTGTGCTCAGAATGACAACGCCGCCTCAATCCGCCGTCGCCATCCTACTTCACAAGGTTACGAAGGAACCGGCTATGGCGAGACAGGGTGGCGGGGGCTAAATATTTCGAGATTGCCGCGCTGTGCCAAAACTCCCTGCGCTATCGCTTGGGCTCTGAACCCCGCCAAGGTATTGGCAGGGCTAACCGAAATAAGTTTTTAAGCCATTCAAAACAGGGAAATTCCTTATAGTACATTCACTCGCAATACGTTAGATATGTTGTTATAGAAAAAGTGTTAGTTTACGTCATTGCGAGCGAAACGACGCAATCCAAAATACATGCTAAGCATATCGATTGCCATGGCCTTTCAAGCTCGCAATGACGTTTTTTTAATGCAAACTTAACCGGTAACCGATTTCCACGCTCCTTTGGCTCGTATTGAGTAGCCAAAAGCTTGTAAGAAGTGTTTTGATTTCATCAAAATAAAGTTTGACAAAGGTGGTTGTGTACCATTAAAATCTGTTTAACTGCTAAATGTGATTTCGACCAATAGCAATGAGAATGAAAAAACTCAAAACTATTAACACATTTAAAGACATAACCAGATGCAAGATGCAGAAATTAAACAGGATGTTTTAAAACGGTTAGATGGGAAACTTACCCAATTCATCAAAGCCATCCGTGAAATTACTTATTTATCTTTTGAGAGATTATCTGATAGAGAGCAATTCCGAGGAACAAATAGAGGAATTCCCCTATATGAATAAAAATGGAAATAGACTATCTTCTTTGTGTAATGTGAAAAGTTGTCGCATAAGTATCTGTGGAATACAGTCTTCTGTAATTTATGAAGATGAGAATATTAACAATTTTTTAGGAGATAAAAAATGTTAGCTGTAATAGAATGGAACAACCTCATTGTAGAACCGGTTCGCCAAATGTTGACCAGAATAATGGCCTATCTTCCTGTCCTGCTCGGGGCATTGATAATCCTGATAGTAGGCTGGATTGTGGCCAAGGCAATCAGACGATTAGTTGACTGGCTGCTTAAGACAATACGCTTCGATGCACTGGCGGACAAGGCGGGCATATCAGAAATTCTAAAGAAAGGGAATTTGGAAGTTTCCGCCAGAGAGGTAGTGAGCAGCATAGTTTATTGGCTGATTATCATTATGGTTTTAGTGATGACGGTTGATGCACTGGGAATGCCCAAGTCGTCCGACATTCTTGCAGGTTTATTCGCTTACGTTCCGAAAGTCATAGCGGCTTTGCTTGTTCTGATAGTTGCTATGTTTCTGGCCAATTTTGTGTCAGGAATAGTTCGCACAGCCGCAGGTAATGCCAATTTACCTAAGCCCCAGATACTGGCCGGTGTAAGCCGATGGGCGATTATAATTTTCGCAATAACTATTTCACTGGAACAACTTGGTATCGCACCGCTTCTTGTAACTGCTACATTCAATATTATTCTTGGCGGCATTTGCCTCGCATTGGCTCTTGCGTTCGGATTAGGCGGTAAAGATGCTGCGGCTAAGTATCTTGAGGAATTAAGGCAAAAACGTGCCGGGAAATAATGAAGAATTAATGATTGTTATTGTATAACTCCATTTTTAAGAAAGGAATAGTAAATGAAAAAGGTAATTATGATTGTGATGACGTTAGCCCTGGTGACCGTCTTGGGCTGCTATTCGAGCAGCGAGAAAGGCGGCAGCGTGGTCAAGGGCGAAGGATTTAAAATCGCCGTCCCAACCTTTGATGTAGATATCAAACAGGGTGAAACTCAAAGTCTTACCATCTCTCTGGAAAGAGGCGAGTCTTTCAAGCAGGACGTGAAATTAACGATTAAAACAACCAAGGGCAT
Organism: Phycisphaerales bacterium; assembly: GCA_003142595.1. Lineage (GTDB taxonomy): Bacteria > Planctomycetota > Phycisphaerae > Sedimentisphaerales > UBA12454 > UBA12454. The sequence goes on along the minus strand of PLMU01000003.1, from coordinate 204,760 downwards.
CAGTATCGAACCGACCGACATTATGGTCAAAGCGAGCGACAAGCCTGAGGTGGCGCTGAGGATTACTGTGCCTAAGGACGCTGCTCTCGGTACATATAGTATCTCTGTAAAGGGAACGCCGAAAACCGGCGAACCGGCCTCGACGGAATTTAACGTGAAAGTTATTACGCCGTAGATTTCGGATAGTTTAACCTAAAAAGGAAAGGAAAATTGTTATGCTTTACACTATCGCGGTTGTTTTGATTATATTGTGGCTCCTGGGTTTAGTGAGTTCTTACACCATGGGCGGCCTCATTCACGTTCTTCTGGTAATCGCCATCGTGGTTATCCTGCTTAGAATAATCAGCGGACGAAGACCTGTGTGACCATTTTATAAACCAGGTGTCAAAATCAAAAGGCTTAGGTGTGAAATGTGTTTTACATAAAATGGAAGTATTGTATGACTCCATTTTTAACTTTATTTTAGAAAGGAATAGCAAATGAAAAAAGTAATTGCGATTACGGTCGTATTAATGTTGATGGCGGCCGTCTCGAACGGTACGGACAGCGCTAAAGGCGGCAGTGTGGCCAAGGGCGAAGGATTCAAGATTGATGTCCCGACGTTCGATGTGAAAATCAAACAGGGCGAAACCCAAAGTGTTACCATCAAACTAGAGAGAGGCGAGTCTTTCAAGCAGGACGTGACGCTGGCAATTGCAGTGGACAAGGGTATCAACATCGAGCCGGAGAAAGTTGTCGTCAAAGCCAGTGACAAACCGGTTGTAGACCTCAAGATTACGGTGCCCAAGGAAGCAGCACTGAGCGAGTATAAAGTCTCTGTGACGGGAACACCAACAACCGGCGAACCGGCCACAGTGGAATTCAAAGTGAAAGTTATCGCTCCAGAAGCCGGCTACACCATGAAATCCGACAGTGATAAAGGCGGCAGTGCGGCCAAGGGCGAAGGATTCAAGATTGCTGTCCCAACCTTCGACACGAAGATTAAACAGGGTGAAACCCAAAAGGTCGCAATCTCTCTGGAGAGAGGCGAGTCTTTCAAGCAGGACGTAACGCTGGAAATTAAATTGTTCAAGGGCAAAGGCATCACTTTCGAACCGGCCAAGATTGTCGTCAAGGCCAGTGACGCACTGGATGTACAACTCATGGTTACGGCGCTCAAAGATGCTAATCTCGGTGAGTATAAAGTATCTGTAGTAGGAACCCCGACAACGGGCGAGCCGACCTCAGTGGTATTCAATGTGAAGGTTGTGGCTCCATAGATTTTAAGGAAGTTGTTCAAGGGAAAGTGCGCCATTGGGCGCACTTAATCTTGCTGAAGTTAAAAGATGAGCCCCCTCTATAGGGGGGTGGGGGCTCGTGGGTATTGGAGTCAATCCCGAAGGCGCTGTCATGAAATTAACCAAGGTGGGTTTAGTTTTCGTGAGCGACCGCAATACGCGACTTTTTTCGACGGTGTGAAATACTATATCTTCGCAAATAAGGAGAATTGTATGGCAAGGGTAAAGATTTTATTTGTTACGATATTTGTGCTTTCTTTATTCCTTATGTGCGGCGGCTGCGAAAGCGAAAGACGCGAGCAGCGGGATGATCGACAGGAAGAGTTGCGGGACCGGCAATCGGAGCATGAGCAGTCGGATCGATACCGGGAAAAAGAATATGAGTTACAAGAGCAACAGCATGAAGAGCGGCACTGATAAGGCGTGTGCCAGGCGTTGCTTGTTAAGACAATTGAAAGGAACTTTTTATGGGATTGTTATTACTTATTATTGTTATCTTGCTTCTTGTCGGCGGGCTGCCCCGATGGAATTACAGCCGCGATTGGGGTTACGGCCCAACCGGCGGGTTGTCATTGGTATTGATTGTCCTGCTGGTACTATTGCTGATGGGATATATTCCTCGCGGCTTCTGAGTAAATAGTTCCATTAAGTAAGCGTTAGAAGTTTTCCCGAATGTGATGTCTTCGATGTGCATCGGCACGAAGTTTCAAAGACTAACCTAAATAATTACTATGATTCAAGGGTGTGTAACATGAAAATGGTATGTATGTTTTTGGTTTTTTCCATCGTGACGGCAGGGGTCTGCTACGGTAAAAGCGACAGCACGGCTTTGAGCGGTCCGACGGTTATATTGAAATGCGATAAAGTTCTGAAAAATCCTACCCCTGACTTTATGTATTTTGTTCCGCTGATATCGCCGACACTGGTTTACAGCGAAACGAGTAAAGGTAACGGGCAGAAATCCGGTCTGATTTCCGTTATCAGGAAACCAACTTCAAGAACTTTTTATGCTTCCGGCGAATTCCAGATGCAGGGAAGCGGTTTTCATAAAAATAAATTTGATTCAGCCGGAATGATTGCAAGAAATACAAAAGGATTAAAAAAGGGAAAGCCCCTTCAGAATATACTTGGTTATATTAAGTTTGAAGGAGAAGGATACGGCTGGATTGAGATTAAAGGCAAGCTTGATGGGAAAAAAGCGACCGCGACAGAGGTGAAAGTTCATTTTAATGGTAGAGGCAAAACCAGTCCGGTTACAGTGGGGCTTTACAGCGTTAAATCTGCAAATGGAGAGTATAAATATGAAAATAAATATGATGAAATAGTTGCCAGAGTTAACACCCTGACATTCGAGAAAAGTACAGACAAGCCTCGGATGGATATTATAGTATCTGCGGTCTACGCCGAAGGCGGCAAACCCGGTTTTTGGGGAAATCTAAAAGGAGCTTTGGCTAATTTAATTATAAAGCCCTTAGAGATAGACAAATTAGGCAACGATACGATGCTTGATTTTGGTTGTGCATTATTCAATGACAAAGAAACGTTCACATTTCCAAAGGCGAAGAATTTAAGAGTAGAGGGAAAGACCAATTAACAGTTATTAGGGGTTAAATTGAAGGTTAACCTGAAAATAGTATGTATATTTTTGTGTTTTTGCATTTCGATGGCAGGGGTCTGCTATAGTAAAAACCCATCAGAAGCGCCGTCAAGACAAGAAGGCAGTCTAAGCGATAGCACTGACGCAAATGGTCCAACGCTTATATTGAATTATAGTAAAGAGACGTTCAAAAAAAATCCTATTTTAGCTTTTGCATATTTTATTCCGCTGATATCTCCGGCTCTTGTTGACAGGGAAATCAGTGTCAATAATACGCAGCAGGAAAGTATTATCTCGTACAAAAGAACGTTTACTTCAAACTCCTTTTATGTGGCCTGTGAATTTGAACTATCGGGAAAGGGCTTTCACAAGAACATATTTGACTCTGCAGGGATGATAGCGAGAAATATCGGTGATTTGAAAGAAGGAGAGCTGCTGACAAATGTGCTCGATTATATTAAATTTGAAGGAGATGGGGTTGGTCTTATTGAGGTTAAAGGAACGATTAGCGGTTCTACACAGACCGTTACCGAGGTGGATATATGTTTCGACGCAAGGAGCCAAAAAAGCCCTGTAACCATTGGGCTTTACAGTGTTAAGCCCCAGAATGGACAATATAAATATGAAAATAGATATAATGAGCTGATTGCCAGGGTGGACACTCTTACATTCAGAAAGAGCGGACAAAAACCAAAAATGGGAATACTAATAGCATCTATCCATAAGAAAACGGAGGGTGAGAGTTACTGGGGCACTATCAAGGGGGTAATAGCCAATTTTTTTATAAAGCCGCTGGAGGTGGATAAGCTCGGCAATGATACAATGCTCAACTTTGGGTATGCGATACTGAAGGAAAAACCGGCGTTTACTTTTCCAAAAGCCAAAAATATAAAGGAAAACAGAACGGTGGTAATAAATAATAAATAAAAATGAATTAAGCAGAGACTGCGGCAATATGCTGATTTTGAATGTGAGCTTTGACGGCACTGAAGACGTTACGTTCGTGCTGCGGATGTCCTGACGAAAGTCGGCGATTAAAATTTTCTCAGTCTGTTTGCGACCTTTATCACACCAGCCATTTCGGCGACATCATGAACCCGCACAATCGATACACCCTCAATAACGGCAATTGCAACCGTCGCGGCAGTTCCGAAAATTCTTTCTTTCGCGGCGTCTTTGCCGGTTATCGTGCCGACAAATTTTTTTCTGCTTGTGCCGAGCAAAACTCTGTAACCGCTTTTTACAAAAACATTCAAATTTTGCAATAGCTCAATATTGTGCACCAGCGTTTTGCCGAAACCTATGCCTGGGTCGATGAATATTTTATCTTTTTCAATGCCCGCTTTTTGGGCGGCCTTTGCTCTTTTTTTCAGATAGCCCAGCACTTCCTTTACGACATTTTTATATTGCGGCTCAATTTGCATCGTGGCAGGCGTATTTTGTATATGCATCAGTATCACGGGCACTTTTTTATCAGCCGCAAGCTGAGCGGTTCTTTCGTCACTCAAAGCGGTTATATCATTTATTATAGATGCGCCGCCGTCCAGAGCTGCTTTTGTAACCTCATAATCCCTGCTGTCGATACTTATAGGAATTTTTATTTTCGCAGAGAGTTTTTCAATCACAGGCATAATTCTTTTTATCTGCTCATCGGCGCTGACAGGTTTCGAGCCGGGCCGCGTCGATTCTGCGCCGATATCGATTATTGCCGCGCCTTGCTGCGACATTTCGATTCCGCGCTCAATCGCTTTATTGGTATCGAGAAAGTCTCCGCCGTCGCTAAACGAATCAGGCGTAATATTCAGGATGCCCATCACGATGCACCCGCCGGAAAAATCCAGTCTGCCTGTCGGCCAGGTTAAAATATCTTTGGTTTGACTTGCCATTGCTATTTGGTTTTAAAACCTAATCCTTCAAGAACACTTCGAAGTTTGTTGTCTGTCGTGGAAACGACGGCGTTTTGAAATTCTCTGCGGATATGATAATTTTTCCGCAGACGGTCAAAATATTCACCTTGTTTTTCGGCCATCTTATTTATTATCTGTCTTAACTTCTCATCGTCTCTTTTTATATCATAGAGAGTATTAACAATTGTCAGCAGCGGGTTTGGGTCATTTTTGTCAATGTCGATTTTCTCAACCTGAGGCCTGGGCAGAAAATATTTCGCGCTGAATTTTGGTTTTACGCCGAAATGTTTGCAAAACGCGTCATAAATCATAATCATTCCGCCAATTTTGCCATCGTAAGAATAGCCTGCGATGTGCGGCGTTCCGTAATCAACCATTTTTACAAGTTCGATATCAATATTCGGCTCGTTTTCCCACACATCAAGCACGCAAGCTGATATTTTGTCGGATGTTATGGCGTTTTTCAGTGCCGCCGTATCGTGCACTTTGCCACGGCAGGTATTAAAAAAGATTGCGTCTTTTTTCAAGGATTTAAAAAATTTATCATCGGCCAGATGATAAGTCTTATTTATTCCTTCCTTAGTTAAAGGCGTATGAAGCGTTACGATATCGCAATCGAAAATTTCCTCTATCGGCCGGTATTTTTCATCACCGGTTTGTCTTTTTAGCGGAGGGTCGTTCAATACGACTTTCATTCCCAGCGTCCCGGCCTTTTTTTCGAGCCTGCCTCCGACATTGCCCACGCCGACGATGCCGATAGATTTTTTTGAGATATCGAATTTATGTTTTTCAGCCAGGTTCAGTAATGCCGATACCACATATTCCGTGACCGAGTTTGCGTTTGAGCCTGGCGCTGACGCGAAACCGATTTTCTTCGCCGCCAGATAATCGACATCGATATGTTCGAATCCGATTGTCGCTGTGCCGACAAATTTTACATTTGCCCCTTCGAGCAGATTTTTATCGACTTTAGTAATGCTGCGGACTAAAAGCGCATCGGCGTCTTTTAAAATATCAGGTGTGATTTGCCTGCCGTGAATTGTTATACAATCACCTGCGGAGCTGAGACACTCCTTCACAAATGGTATATTTTCATCTGCGACAATCTTCATAGTCACCTTTCGGTAATTTTCAACAGAGCGATATTATATACAATATCCGCTATTGATTCCAGTAGAGTCTTGAAGATTTATAGAAGGCCAATATGCTGCTGATTTTATTTTTGATTTACGGCAGCGGGTTGAGTCGCAAGAGCCGCGGCGAGTTCCTTAGTTAATTGTTCAACAAGCACCTTGACCGGCACGATTTCCTTGCACTTATAAGCGTTTGAACCGGCAAATACGAAAGATTCGTCCAGTTTGCCCTTGGATGCGTTTGACAAAACTTTAGCTATGCAATACGGCGCCTTGTCGGGCTCACAGGTTCTCAGACATTTATAACTGCATTTGAAAGGCACCGTCAGGCCCTGTTTGATTTTCTCCACAAAGCTGCTATTGATAACTCTGCCGGGCAATCCGACCGGACTTTTAATAATGGTTATATCTTCGGCTTTTGAGTTTATATAAGCCTTCTTGAAATTCTCGTGAACATCGCACTCGTTCGTACAGACGAATCGAGTCGCCATTTGAACTCCTGCTGCGCCTAATCTTAGAAAATGGGCGATATCCTCACCGTCGAATATTCCGCCCGCCGCGATAACAGGTATTTTTGGCTCGAACGTATTAGCCAGAGCAATCACTTCTTTGACTATCTGCTCAAGGTCCATAGCGGTTCCATTCGCCAGACTTTCGGCTGAATATCCAAGATGGCCGCCTGCCATAACGCCTTCGACGATTACGGCATCGGGCTGTTTGTTATATCGGCCTACCCATCTTCTGCAAATAAGCTCGAGAGCCTTTGCCGATGAAACTATCGGAATTAGTTTGACATCTTTTCCGTTAAGAAACTTCGGCAGATCCAGCGGCAGACCGGCGCCGGCAATTATCATATCCACATTTTCCTCTACCGACACCTTAACAAGATTCTCATAATCGGTAAGAGCGACCATTATGTTGACGCCGATGATTCCCTTGGTAAGGCTTCTTGCTTTGCGGATTTCGGCTCTCAGGGATTCGCCGTTAAATCTCCATAACTCTTCTCCGTGGAAATCTTCAAATAAACCTATCCCAGTGCTGGCGATTACTCCTGCGCATCCGGTATTGGCGACAGCAGAAGCAAGTTTCGCTCCTGATACGCGTATTCCCATGCCGCCCTGTATTATCGGCGGATTGATTGTTAAATTACCTATCTTAAGAACAGGAATATTTGTGTTCATAACCGTCTTAATCAGCAAATGTTAGCACTATAAAAGAAATATCGTTAATAGTAGGTATTGAAGCGGATATTACTGTCAGGTGATTTTACTTTTTCAACGCCCGCTATGCGACAATTCTAAACATATTCCCAACTATGCTACCATCATTATGGCCTGCAAACAACATAATATTGAACATATTTAATTGTCAAGCCCCCGGCCCGCGATTTTTTCTCCGCAGCCCGGACAACTGCCGTTTTTCACTATATTTTTCATCACATAAAATCCTTGTCGCTCAATCAAAAGCCGCTCGCATTTAGGACAGTAGGTATTCTCTCCCTTTAATGACTGCACATTGCCAATGTAAACATAACGCAGCCCTGCGGCTTTGGCGATATCATAAGCCCTTCGCAAAGTCCCCGCCGGCGTCGGCGGCGAATCGGTGTATTTATATTGTGGATAAAACCTGCTAATATGCCATGGTATATCCGCCCCGCAGGTCTTAAACAGAAATTCTGCAATCCCTTTGAACTCCTTGTCCGAATCGTTCTGACTCGGCACAACCAGTGTCGTTATCTCCATCCAAATTTTTGTGTGATTGGCGATGTAATCTATCGTCTCGAGCACCGGCTTTAACTTCGCCTTGCAGAGTTTCTCGTAGTATTCCTCGCTGAATCCCTTTAAATCGAGATTAATTCCGTCAAGCCATTCAGATGCGAAATCAATCGCCTCTTTTGTCATAAAACCATTGGACACAAAAATATTGGCAAGGGCTTTTTGCTTTGCGATTTTCCCGCAGTCAGCGGCAAATTCCATAAAAATTGTCGGCTCGGTATATGTATAAGCGACGCTTTTGCAGCCCGCCTGAATTGCCAATTCGACAATCCTCTTTGGCTCAACTGCCCGGCCGTCGATTTTTTCTTCTTCGTTTATTATCTGGCTGATGTGCCAGTTCTGACAGAAGTCGCATTGGAAGTTGCACCCCGGCGCAGCGATGGAAAAACTTTTGCTGCCCGGCTGGAAATGAAACAGCGGCTTTTTCTCTATCGGGTCCGGATTTGCCGCGCATAGTTTGTGATAATTGAGTGAATATAATTTTCCGTCGATATTTTTGCGAACCCCGCATCGCCCGCAGTGGTCTTTGGTTATCAGGCACCGCCAGTTGCAAAGACGGCACCCCACTTTTTCATCTTTAAGCGGTTCATACAGAACGGCTTCTTTTAGATTCTCTGCCATATCATTATTATATCAGGCCGTAAGCTTTAACCAAAACCATAATTGGGTGCTCGGTTTTTTTGCCTGTCAGGTGTTCAATTTGCATTTTGCAGGTTGAGCATTCCGTTAGAACAGTATCCGCATTTGATTGTTCTATTAGCTCGGCCAGTTTCCTGCCTATTTGCGTCGAAAGCTCGTAATTTTTCTTCTGCATTCCGAATGTCCCGGCCATTCCGCAGCATCCGCCGTCAAGTTCTTTAACTTCAATTCCCGCAAGTTGTTTCAAAATATCTATCGACGCCGGTTTCCTCTCCAGTGCGATAAGATGACAGGGCGTATGATGAACATATTTTGTCATTGCGAGGCCGCCGCCAGCGACCGCGGCAATCTTACCCGTTTGCATAAGATTTTTTAGATAATCGAAAAGCTCGAATGTATTTTTCGAAACAATGTTCGCCTCTGCGCTGTCGACGAAAAATCTCAAATCTTCTTTCAGGCACAACGCCGCGCTCGGCTCCGAACAGATAATTGCATAGCCTTTTTTCACCACTTCGCTTAGATGTTTGACGTTATACTCTAAATCTTTTTTGCTCGTTTTTATATCGCCGTAAACAACCGCCGGCAGCGGCGCAGGCCTTTGCTTTGGAACTATCACATCGATATTATTATGCCTCAAAAATTTTATGACCGCAAAGCCAAGCTCATGGTCGTTATAATTTGCGAATGTATCTGTAAAATATGCAACCTTATCAATTGGATTTTCTAATTTCGGCATGCCGGCCAGATATTTATTCGCTTTCTTAATAAAACTCGAAAAGCCGAACTTCGGCATCGCTCTGCGTTTATCAATGCCCGTCAGGCTTTGCATAATCCGTTTAACTGTTGCGTTGCTCATAAAAATATTGCTAATCGGCGTAAACGCCGACGCGAGAATGCTCATATATCGATTGGACGCCAGAACCTTAGCCGTGCTGCTCAGTTTCCCCCTTTTCGCAAGCTGCGCACGCGCCTCCATTATCATTTTAGATACATCCACGCCCGATGGACAATCAATCACGCAGGATTTGCAGTTTAGACAGCTCGCCAGAATTTCTTTGAAATTCTCCGATTCGAAGTCCTGCTCTGTTAAAAGTCCCTTTGCCCATGCCGCGAGCAGATTTGCTTTTGCCCGCGAAGAATACAGTTCGTTTCCTGTCGCCCGAAACATCGGGCACATCCGCAGCGCCGGCTCGCCGCTTCGGCACACTCCGCAGCCTGTGCATTGAATAATCTCGAATTTGAATTCATCAGGCCTGAAATTCAGTTCCGTCTTCATCCTTGTATCGATAATTTTATTTTCGCCGCGCAGGTTCTGCGTCATTATATCTGCGTTGTCGCTGAAAATTTTGCCGGGATTGAGAATATTTTTCGGGTCGAATATTTGCTTAAGCTTCCTTAGGATATCGCAGTATTCTTTGCCGAAATGCATTTCCATAAACGCCGCGTGAATCAAACCGTCCGCGTGCTCTCCGCTAAGCGACCCGCCCAGCGACAGTGCCAGCGAAAAAACCTCATGGGCAATATCCGTCATCTTTTTTACATCCGCCGGGTCGGACAAATCCAAATAAGGCCGCACATGCATTTCACCGTCGCCCGCATGCCCGTAATAAACCATATCGACTTTATATTTTTCGCCGATTCTCTGCAGACCCGCCGTATATTCAGCCAGTTTTTTATTATCGACCGAAACATCCTCGATAAACGGTATCGGCTGCTTCAATCCTTTTTTTCTGCTCAGCAGCGGAACTGCGTCTTTGCGGCATTTAAAAAGTCTTTTCTGAATAGCCGGGTCGAAGACAATTTTTTTATCGAAGCAGAGCCCGCCTACCGCCAAAACAGTTTTTTCAATTTTCTGTTTTATTTCATCGACCTTTTCGCCCGTTTGTTCGACAAGCAGACTCGCGACAGAATTAGGATTGAGAATATCATGGTATTGCTCGAACGCCTCTCTTGCGATTTTGATTAAATCTTCGCCCATAAGTTCGCACGCCGCCGCGCCGCAATCGACAATCATCGGCACCGCCCGCGCCATTTTATCCAGCGAATCGAATTCGAACTGAATGACCGCCGAAATTTTAGGTATATCGACCGTTCGCAGCGTAACTTCCGAAAAAACTGCCAGCGTTCCCTCGGAGCCGGCCAGAAGTTTTGCCATATCGATTCTGCCGCTATGCACGACGCCTGCTATGTTGTATCCGCTGTGGTTTCTTTTTGTTTCAGGCTGGGCCTTTGCGATAAGTTCGGCGTTTTCGTTGAGCAATTGGAAGCAATCTCTTGAGATTTTTTTCTCGCCACTGCCGACATCATTTATAAACTCAATGATTCTTCCGTCTGCCAGGACGGCTTTTATCTTTTCGACAAAATTAGCGATATATCCGTATTTGAGCGAATGCATACCTGTTGAATTATTCGCGACAACACCGCCGACAACGGCCCGGTTTCCGCTCGACGGGTCAGGCCCGATTTTTTTGCCGAATTTCGCCAGATGTTTATTTACATCGTCGAGCACGACTCCGACCTGGCAGCAAACCGTCCCGCCGTCAGCGCTTGTGCTGATAATTTTGTTCATAAAACGGGTCGTATCGAGCATAATTCCGCTCGTCAGCGATTCGCCGCCAAGTCCGCTTCCCGCCCCTCGCGCGACGATGGGTATATTATTTTCACCTGCGTATTTTATAACTGCTGCGATATCATCTGTAGTTTTAGGCGCGACGACGCACTGCGGAACTATCTGATAAATGCTGCCGTCCGTGCTGAACGCCACGCGTGTAAAAATATCGGACATACATTCGCCCGAAATCAGTCGCGAAAGTTCATCGGCAATCTGTTGTGAATTTTTTTTGACCATTTTTCCCTGTGGAATTGTTTCCCCGACCTATAACTTTATTTTTTGTCGTCAATTTTTATATCTTCGAAAGAAACCTGCAGCCCCTCCAAATCTTTTTCGCTCACCTCGCCCTTGATAAACCGCTGAACTTCCGGCAGCGTGCTGTTTTTGATGGTATCAGCATTGCCGTCGACAAGCACTTTGCCGTTATGCAGCATAATTATTCTATCGCCGATTTTACATGCGCTGCCCATATCGTGCGTTACAACAATGCTCGTAATACCAAGCGCCTTTTGCGTCTTCAAAATCAATTCATTGATTATATCCGCCCTGATAGGGTCGAGTCCCGTCGTCGGCTCATCGTAAAGTATCACTTCCGGATTAAGTGCAATCGCCCTCGCCAGCGCAACCCTTTTTCTCTGCCCACCCGATAGTCTTGCCGGATAATAATTTTGAAACCCGTCCATTCCCACAAGCGTTAGTTTCATCTTCACAAGCTCATCGATTTTATCCGGGTCTTTTATTTGAGTATGTTGCCGCACAGGAAACGCCACATTTTCCAGCACCGTCATACTGTCGAAAAGCGCGCCGCTCTGGAACAAAAATCCCATCTGCGTCCGCACCTTCCCCAGCTCTTTCTCGTCGAGATTATCGATTCTCTGGTTATGAAAATAAACTTCCCCGCCGCTCGGCCGAAGTAAAACTATTATATGTTTTATCAAAACCGTTTTGCCGCATCCGCTGGGCCCGATTATCACTGTCGTTTTGCCCTTCTCGAAAGTCAGAGAAATATCATTAAGCACGACAATTTCGCCGAACCTTTTCGTCAGGCCTTTCAGTTCGATTATTCCTTCGTTTTGCACAGTTTTTACCTTTTTTAGAGCAGGAGCTTAATCGGCCAGATTGATTCGTAAATAGCTTTTAATATCACTATCAGGAAAAAATCTATTGCCAGGATTAAGATAAAACTTCCGACAAATCCTTCCGTGCACGCTTCGCCGACTCCCTGTGCCCCTTCTTTGCAGTGAAATCCTTTATAGCAGCTTACTCCCGCTATTGCCGCGCCGAAGAAAAATCCTTTTGCGATTCCGGCCGTGATATCCCAAAGCTCGACGCCTGATGCGCTAAGCGCCCAGTATGCTCTGCCGTTAATTCCCAGATATGGCACGCTGATTAGATATCCGCCGATAACGCCCAGAAAATCCGCATAAACAATCAGGATTGGAGTAAGCAGCAGGCACGCCAGCAGTCGCGGCGCGACAAGATACCGTATTGGGTCGGTCCCCATACTTCGCACCGCCAGAATCTGTTCTGTAACGTTCATCGTGCCAAGCTCCGCCGTCAAAGCTCCGCCGACTCTGCCCGCAAGCATTATTGCCGCAAGCACCGGCCCAAGCTCCTTAACAACCGACAGGTTTATCAGCACGCCTAAATGCTCTTCGAATCCCAGCCCCGAAAGCTGCCCAAACGCCTCAATCGCCAGCACCATTCCCACAAACGCCCCGGTTATCATTACAACGGGCACTGACTTTACGCCGATGGCGAGCATCTGGTTCCATATCAATGGATAAGTCTCCGGCCGCAAACACGCCGCAACCGACGCGACAAGAGAATCAGCCTGAAATCTGGAGAATCTGCCGCAGTTGCCGATAGTTTTAACCGTCGCCGCGCCCAAATCCTGGACTATCGTATTGCCATGGTTATGGTTTTTTGTTTGTGCCATAAGTTCCCTGTCCATACCGTTTTATCCATAATTATACCAAATGTCAACAATTTCCGCTGTCATTGCGAGGCCGCTTCGGCGCTTGACTTAACTGCCTATTTTGGATAGATTTAAAAAATGCTTCATTATAGAGAACGCAAAAACACGATTTATATCATCACCCTCGATAAGATTCTTGCTGAAGATATTTCCTCAAGACTCTACGATTACCCCGATACAGCTTCCATCCAGCTAATAATGCCCGGCAGCGGCAAAACTGTTACACCCGAAGATATTCTCAAAACCGCCCATAACACAACCGACTCTAAAATTTTGATTATGGATGTGCGCAGCCATACAAAACCCAGACTCCAGCAGGCTTACAGCGACATAGCAAGATTCAATCGTCCTGATGCCAATAGTTTTTGCCATATAGTCCTTATCGGCGACGGCCCGAGCGGCTATGCATTACACAGCAAAGGAATGGGCGCATTTCAGGACTACCTGGCGGATTTAAGAACCGATTACGTCCCCGCCGTATTTTTCGCCGACCCGTTTCTTTATTATACCCAGCAGGAAACTCAGGAATTGATTTTCGACCACAACAACGCAATGCCCGAAAAAATACCCCATTACCTCGAAAAATATTTCAAGAAAGGCCTGCCTATCAAAACCATCTATGAATATTTCAGAGCAACCGACAAACAGGACGATACTAAAGTAAAAAGAAGGAGACAGCGGCTCGAATTGCTAAAGGATATATTCTTAAAATTAATCGCCGAAGGTTTTCCAGACCACAAGGATAAAATAGACCAGGCTTTAACCAAACAAGGCTGCTCCTTCCCCGGCGAATCCCTCAGGCTTAACGTCTATCCGTTCTTCTTCGAAGAGTGGATTTCAGATTTGATAAAAGCCGCACCATAATTATTATAAATGTTTAACCTTGGGCCTGTGCCTGGGTAATATTTGCCTGTTCATAACATTAGCCACATCAACAAGTTAAGCATTTTTTTGTTAATTTCCTCCAAAAATATTTACTTATTCTTGTTATTTTGCCTATTTTAACTAAAGATTTTAAATTCAACATCCCGATAGACTATATAGCTTGCCTAAGTTAACAAGTTAACAGGGCAAGGTAGAACAAAGCATTAAAATTGGAATAAAGTGATATTGAGTATAAGTGTTTGGATATTAAGAGTTTAACTTCTATAACTTTAATTTTTGGAGAAATGACATGTTGAACGAAGCTTATCTGCAGCGGTATATGGAAGCGTTACTTATAGGGGATCGTCGTGCATGTCGTGAAGTTATAGAAGATGTATTGCACAACAACAATGCTTCTATAGTCGGCGTTTACAGCGATGTTATATGGCCGATGATGCTGGAGATTGATAAGCTCTGGCGTGCGGAGAGAATAACATCGGTTCAGGAGCATTTAGCGACTCGGATTAATCGCACGATAATCGACCAACTGCAGAACAAGCTGCCCCGACAGCCGGAGAACGAAAAAAGAGTTGTCATTTGCAGTTCATTAAAAGAGATCAGTGAACTTGGCGGGCAGATGATAGCTGATATGTTTGAAAGCTCCGGCTGGAGCGTCAGATTTACCGGCGGCGGGCTGAGTAACGACGACATTTTAAGTTACATTCACGAATTTAGTCCTAACGTTTTAATAATTTACGGAACCGAGCCATCGGAAACGCCGGAAGTCCGCAGCATAATCGACCGAATCAGGGAAGTTAACGCCTGGCCGAATATGAGAATAATGCTTTGCGGCGGAGTTTTCGGCAGAGCCGAAGGTTTATGGGAAGAAATCGGCGCAGATTTATATGCAGCTACGCCAGCCGAAGCAGTTGAGTTGGCCACAAACGAAAAACCGGTTATCGAACCTGTAAGAACAATCAACCGCAGAAAACGAAAATATCAGCAGTTAAGGACTGCTTCCAGTAAAAAGTGAAACCATTTGCCGTAAGTGCGTAATATTTCTTTTTTGCGTTAACTACGATGTGGGGAGAAATCCGCTGTACAACAGCGGATTTTTTTTGCGCAAAATAACAGGGTGGTTAATTTTTCATCAGGTTATGGAAATAAACGGGCAGGCGGGTTTCAAATGTCATTTGTTTGTCGGTGACGGGGTGCTTAAAAGAAATTGATTTGGAATGAAGGGCAAGTCTTTTGTAATCATCATGAGCCTTTCCATATTTTCTGTCGCCGATAATCGGACAGCCTTTATCAGTCAGGTGAACGCGTATCTGATTTTTCCTGCCGGTCAAAAGATTAATTTCGAGCATACTGAACTGCGGCGTTTCTTTCAGGACTTTATAAGCAGTCTGAGCGAGTTTGCCTTTGGCCGGGTCGGTTGTGGAATAAACGACGAAGGCTTTGTTCTCGGCAAGGTATGAAGAAATAATGCCTTCCTTCTGCGGCATCCGGCCGTGGACTATCGCGATGTATTTTTTTTCGGTGTCTTTCCACTGGGCCTGTAGTTTCATTTTTATTTCTTCGCTCTTTGCGAAAATGAGCACGCCGGATGTCCACTGGTCGAGCCGGTGGACGGTGAAGATTTTATTTCTCGACTTATAATTGCCTTTACGCACGTAATCGGTAAGGAGATATTGAGCGGTTCGGGTTTTGTTTGTTTCTGTCTGAACGGTCAAAAGGCCGGCAGGCTTGTCAACTACGAGGAGATAATCATCTTCGTAGAGGATTTGCAGGTCTTTTGGCAGATGTCTATTTGTCGAACGTTTTTTATTGGGCATATTCTATTTCGCGGGAGATTATTGCTTGTTCTTTTCTTTCCATTTGGCGTAGTCTTTGGCGACGCTATTGCCCCAGTCGCCATACCAGGCGTAGCCTCCGCGGCGTTCCTGTTCGATTTCGGCAAGACTGTATTTTTTAATGCCGTCGCGGCCGGAAAAAAACGGACGATTAGTTTCGATTTCATAAAATCTTGCCCATATCGGCGGGGCGTTAGGGTCTTTTTGCACGACACGGTCGCCATTAGCGAAAACGACGCGAATGCCGGTAATCTTCGATGATTCATACCACTCGGCGCCGGCTTTGATTGCGCGGCGAACTTCGGGACCGGGCTTATCGAGGCTCATCAGCAACTCGAGGATATCGGCGCTTTCACAGCCGCTGAGGGATGGAAGTTCGTAAGTCCGGCCGATGCGGGGGCTGAGATTTTTTTCGTCGTGCTGGGCGCACCAGACGGTGAGTTTGCCTTTGACTTTAATTTGACATTTAAGAATGCACTGAATGCCGCGGTCGAAACTTTTCTGGGCGGATTTGCGGCGGTCCGCATCAATGAAAGCAAAATCCGGCGATGAAGCGACATCACGTATGAGATTCATAACGTTAACCATCGCGTTGTCGTTGAAGGTTATGTACTTAGGATAATCCAGACCTTGGGGGTGGTCAGCGGGGTAATAATCGCGGCCGGGCGGATAATACTGCGGCCAGCCGCCGTTGGGATACTGCGCTTTGAAGATGTGGTCAATACCTTTGAGAATCGCCTGCTGGAAACGAGAGTCTTTTGTTATGCGGAAGGCGCGGGCGAGGAATCGTATTTCGTTGATTGTTGCGTTGTTGTCGAAAGTGCCCTGAAGTGTTTTGGGGTCGCCTGTGAACGGTTCCATTGTCGTGCTTGTGTTTTTCGGCCAGCTGCCGCGGGGACTCTGCCAGGATAGAATATTATTTGCGATTTGAATTCCTTCATCACTTTTATACCAGTCATCAGATTGGGCGGCGAAATCTTCCCAGGGATTTCGCCAGAAATGGCGCTGGCGGCGCTGGGAGTTGGAATCAGATATTTTTTTGGGGACGGTGTTGGGCTCTGCCAATAGAGAAGAACAGAACAAGAGCATCAAAACTATTGTCAAACGCAGCGGTTGTATTGGGTGAAACATTTTTGCCTTTCAGTTTTGTTAGAAATTTAAGTCATATTCTACAAAAGAACACATAAACTAACAGAAATGAATTTTACATATAGAAAGTTTTTTCTTTGAACATTTTTTCAAAATCAGGCAAAATGGGGGAATGAGGAAAAATGACTTAAAATACGTTATTTTTAAAACGGCCGATGGTTTTTTCGGACTATTGGCCGATAATAAAGGCCTTTTGCATTCGACTCTGCCGGTGTCTGATTATGACACAGCCAAAAGATACCTACTGGTCGGTATGTTTAGGGATGCTTTAGAAGACAAAAAAATGTATCCGGATATGCAAAAACGCATAAAGTCTTATTATAACGGATGTTATGCCGAGTTAAAAAAGGTAATATTTGCGTTAAACTGGGAAGAACTCACAGATTTTTCAAAGAAGGTATTAAATGTCTGCAAAAGAATCCCTGCCGGACAGACAATTACATATTCGCAGCTTGCACAGCGGGCGGGATTTGAAAAAGCGGCAAGGGCGGCAGGAAGCGTTCTTGCGAAAAATCCGCTGCCACTGCTGATTCCGTGTCATAGAGTAATTCGCAGCGATGGAAAAATCGGAAATTTCAGCGCAGCAGGCGGAAGCAAAACAAAAAAGAAAATGTTAGAATATGAAAAAACAATAGCCATCCCGATGCGTCGGGACTTCCGCTGCGCTTCAGCGAAGACACGAAGACACTAAACGATTGGAGATGAAAATGATTAAAAAGATAAATACTGAAAATGCACCAGCGGCAATCGGACCTTATTCACAGGCAATCTCGGCAGGAGAAATAATTTTTGTGTCAGGGCAGTTGGGACTCGACCCAAAGACAGGGAAACTTGCCGAGGGCGGAATTGCCGCAGAAACGAAACAGGCACTTGAAAATATAAAGGCAGTGTTAACCGCGGCAGGAAGCGGCCTTGCAAATGTCGTGAAGGCAGATGTATATCTTGCGGATATGAGCGAATTTTCAAAAATGAACGAGGTCTATGCAACGTATTTTTCCGAGCCTTATCCGGCGAGGGTGACGGTTGCAGTGAAAGCTTTGCCGAAAGATGGAAGAGTTGAAATAAGCGTAATTGCTGTGAAATAAATTCGGGATTATGGCTTGGCCATCTTAACGATTGTAGTTTGAGGGGGATTGTGGTATTATTACGGCATTGAAAATACCTAATTTTAAGGAGAATTAAAAATGGGCGAAAATGAAAAACATGATAGTAAAAGCTGTTGCTGCTGCCAAAGCTGGAAAGCACTTTTTATCGCAATCGCATTTATGGCGATAGGTGCAGTGTTCGGCCATGTGCTGACTATGATGCATCTGATGTGCTGCAACCATCATAATATGATGGGAATATGCGGTGGTGATGGCTACGGCAGAGAAGTCTGCTGGGACAGAGGCGAAAGGGAAGGCCGCGGCGAATGCGGAGAAAAAAGCTGGTTTGGACATAAGGGCGAGGCAGGAAAGTGCCAGCCGGGCTGTACCTGTCCAATGTGTTCTAAAAGAGCTGCTAGTTTGTCAGAGCCTAATAAAGCCAGTTGCCCAATGATGGACAAAGACAAAAAAGAAGGCAAACCCAAGAAATAGCAAAAGAAATGATTAACCCGCCGGATAAACCCTTCAATAAGTTCAGGGCAGGCCGGCGGGTTTTTGGATTGAAACGGACCACGACCCCCGGCACAGGTCCGGGGGCTAAACAACGAAATAAAACAAATTATTATTTTCCTTTTTTCTTTTTCATTTCTGATTCTATAATAAGCAACGGATAGAAAACTGGCGCAATCATTCATAAGGTTATAACATATGTCGGAGAAGGGATTTAGTCATCTTCATTTACATACGCAGTATTCGCTGCTGGATGGGGCGATTGTGCCGGAGAAACTATTCGCCCGATGCGCTGCCGATGGGCAGACCAGTGCCGCGATAACCGACCACGGCAATATGTTTGGCGTTATCGACTTCTACCTTGCCGCAAGGGCGGCTAATATCAAACCAATCATCGGAATCGAGGCATATATCTCGCCTGACAGCCGACATAACAAACAAAAATCCTCAATTTCTGACGCCGCGTATCATCTTATCCTGCTGGCTGAGAACAACGCCGGGTATAAAAACCTGCTGAAACTGGCGAGTATCGGATATACCGAAGGTTTTTACTACCGGCCGCGAATCGATAAAGAAATTCTTGCCGAGCTGAACGAAGGGCTTATCTGCTCAACGGCGTGCCTGAAGGGCGAAGTCAATGCGATGCTCGCAAAGCAGGATATCGAGGCGGCTAAAAGAGCAGTCGAAGATTATTTGAAAATTTTCGGCGAAAAACGATTTTTCCTTGAGATCCAGGACCACAAACCTACCGATGTACCTCACGTTCGGCAGGCGATAATAGATTTGGCAAAGAAGATGTCGCTGCCGATGCTTGCAACGAATGATAGTCATTTTCTCGATGCATCGGATTATGAAGCGCACGATGCGCTGACTTGCATAAGCACCGGCAAAAAAGTTCCTGATGCCGACAGGATGCATTATCCGCCTGATGTTTATGTAAAGAGCAGCAAGGAAATGCGGGAGCTTTTTGCCGATGTTCCCGAGGCTTGCGATAATACGCTGCTGGTTGCGGAAAGATGTAATGTTGAAATCGATACGAAGAGCAGGCACGCGCCGAGTTTCAAGCCTGCGGACGGTTCGACGGCTGATAAATTTCTCACGAAACTCTGTTATGAAGGTGCGGAGAAACGATACGGAAAAATCACCAAAGAAATAAAACAGCGGCTCGACCATGAGCTGGAAGTTATCGAGAGCAAAGGATTTTCGAGTTATTTTCTGATTGTATGGGATTTTTGCAGATACGCAGCGGAAAATAATATTCCAACCGGAGCAAGAGGCAGCGGAGTCGGCACGGTTGTCGGATATTGCCTTGGACTTTGCAATGTCGACCCGATTCGATACGATTTGCTGTTCGAGCGGTTTATGGACCCGGAGCGAAACGAATTGCCGGATATCGATATTGATATCTGCCAGGACGGCAGGGCTAAACTTTTAGATTACGTCAGAAGTAAATACGGTCATATCGCGCAAATAATAACTTTCGGGACGATGAAGGCACGCGCGGTGATTCGCGACGTTGGCAGGGTGCTCGACGTTCCGCTGTCGGAAGTGGACAAGCTGGCGAAACTTGTGCCTGCGACTTTAAATATTACGCTTGAGGATGCGCTGAAGCAGGAGCCTGATTTCAAGAAGGCTTATGACAGCAATCCGACGATGAGAAAAGTTATCGATATCGGGAAAAGACTCGAAGGCCTTACACGGCACGCATCGGTTCACGCGTGCGGAGTTGTGATTGCCGATGAGCCGTTGACGAATTTTCTGCCGTTGTATCGCGACTCGAAATCCGAAGACATAATAACGCAATTTGAAGGGCCGCTGATAGACAAGATTGGTCTTTTGAAAATGGATTTTCTGGGGCTGCGAACGCTGAGCGTCATTCAGCATACGATTGACCTTGTTGAAACGACGCATGGCAAAAAAATAGATATTGAAAAAATAGACCTTGCCGATGCGAAAGTATATGAGATTTTTGCTTCGGGCAGAACAAAAGGCGTGTTTCAGTTTGAATCCGGCGGAATGCAGGATTTGCTTATGCGATTGAAACCCGACCGAATCGAAGACCTTATCGCGGCGAACGCACTTTACCGGCCGGGTCCGATGGCGCTGATTGGCGATTTTGTTGACAGGAAACACGGGGCAAGATGGACTGTGCCGCATCCGATAATGAAGGATGTTCTCGAAGAGACTTTCGGCATTATGGTTTACCAGGAACAGGTAATGCGGATTTGCAATAAGCTGGGCGATATACCGCTGCGGGGGGCGTATACGCTAATCAAGGCGATAAGCAAAAAACAGGCTTCGGTGATTTCAAAACAGAAACATAAATTTATCGAAGGCTGCGGCAATAAAGGATTGAATGAGGAAAAAGCGAATGAAATATTCGAGCTTATACACCGATTCGCGGGATACGGTTTTAATAAAAGTCACGCGACGCGATATTCGGTAATCGCATTTCAGACGGCGTATCTAAAGGCGTATTGGCCGGTGGAATTTATGGCTTCGCTGCTGACTTATGAAAAAGTCGATACGGACAAGGTGGCGGAATACATCCAGGAATGCAGGCAGATGGGCATCGAAGTCGCGCCGCCCGATATAAATGAAAGCTTCACAGATTTTACGGTAATTTATCAGGAGCAGCACGAGCATAAAGCCGACAGCGGACTGATACGGTTCGGACTTGCGGCAGTTAAAGGAGTCGGCGAAAAAGCGGTTGAACAGATTATTGCGGCGCGAGAAAAAATTGGACAATTTCACAGTTTGTTCCACTTTTGCGAGAATGTAGATTTGCGGCTTGTCAATAAACAGGTAATCGAATCGCTGATTAAAGCCGGGGCGTTCGATAAACTTGGCGGAAGCAGATCGCAGATGATGATGGGGCTTGAGACGATGATGAAAGCCGGTTCAAATCTGCAGGTTGACCGTGCAAGCGGACAAATGGGGCTCTTCGAATCGAATAAAGTAGAAAAAGATTACGCGCAGGACCATCAGAAACTGCCCGATGTGCCGGCGTGGCCGGAAACACAAATGCTGGCGTATGAAAAAGAGGTGCTTGGACTTTATGTTACGAAAAACCCGTTAAGCGAACACGCCGATACGATAAGCGTTTACAGCACGGCAAATACATCGCAGCTAAAAGAAGAAACTTCCGGCAAACCGATAATACTCGGCGGGATGGTGCAGAAAATCCGCAGCATTGTTACCCGCAACGGCAGAAACGCAGGGGCGAAAATGGCGGTCTTTACGCTGGCGGATTTACAGGGAACCTGCGAGGTTGTGATGTGGTCGGATTGCTTCGCGGTGTTCGGGCAGATGCTGGAAGTCGATAGAATTTTGTTTGTCAAAGGCAGAATCGACCTGACAAGGGAAACGCCGCAGATAATCTGCGAAGAACTGATTGATATTGAAAACGCGGCGACGAAACTGGCGGTAAATACGAAAGTGAATATTCTGCTCGACGAGGCGGAGGCGACAAAGGAAAAAATCGCATCATTAAAAAGTATATGTTCGGCACATCGCGGCAAAAGCCCGGTTTATATAACCGTTAAAACAATCACAGGGATAAAGGTAAAGACTATGGCCAGCAGAAATCTGGCGGTCAATCCTTCAACAGATTTTTGCAGGCAGATGGAAAATCTCGTCGGGACAAATAATTTTCAGTTGTCAAGGTGATTAGGAAGCTGTTGCGAGATTCTTCACTTCTCCGCCAGAGGCGGGTAAAGTTCAGAATGACAGAGAGTGTTAGTCTTGAGGAATTTTGCCGTCTTTGATGAGTTTGTATTCGACGCTGTCAACAAGCGCCTGCCAGCTTGCTTCGATAATATTTTCCGACACGCCGACAGTACCCCAGATTGCGTCCTTGTCGCGAGTCTCTATGACAACTCTTGTTGTGGCGGCGGTAGCGGCGGCGGGGTTGACGATGCGAACTTTATAATCGATTAAGTGCATTTCGCGGACGGAGGGGTAAATTCTTTCGAGCGATTTACACAGCGCGCCGTAAAGAGCATCGACAGGGCCGTCACTTTCGTTTACAACGTGTTCGACAGAACCGTTGACAATGAGCTTGACGGTGGCCTGGCTGACCATTTTTCCGTAAAGGTCCTTTTCGACGGTGATGTGGAATTTTTCCAGTTTGAAAAACGGTTTATAAGTGCCCATCATTTTTTTGACCAGCAATTCGAAACTGGCCTCGGCGGCCTCAAACTGATAACCTTTGTTTTCGAGGTTCTGAACTTCGTTGAGGATTTTGCGGGCAAGATGCGGGTCCTGTGTGATATTCGCTTTTTCCAGTTTGGCAAGAACGTTGGCCTTGCCGGACAACTCGGAGATTAGAAATCTTCGCTCATTCCCGACAAGCGACGGGTCGATGTGCTCATAAGTTTTTTTATTTTTTCGCAGGGCATCGACGTGCAGACCCGCTTTGTGGGCAAATGCACTTTCGCCGACGTAGGGCATATTCGAAGCAGGCGAAAGATTGGCAATTTCAGAAACGAAACGCGAAATCTCTGTCAGCATTTTTATTTTGTCGGAGCTTAAAACCTCATAGCCCATTTTCAATGCGAGATTCGGAATAATCGTGCAGAGGTTGGCATTGCCGGTTCTTTCGCCCAGGCCATTGATTGTGCCCTGGACGTGGCGGGCGCCTGCGTGGACGGCGGCAAGAGAATTTGCAACCGCACAATCTGTATCATTATGACAATGAATGCCGAGAGATACTTTACCGAATTTTTGTTTTACGGCTTTTGTAATGTCGTAAACTTCCTGCGGCAGAGCTCCGCCATTGGTTTCGCAAAGAGCGAGCACATCGGCGCCGGCATCGACAACGGCGGCAAGCACCTTCATCGCGTAATCGGGATTTTTTTTGAAGCCGTCGAAGAAATGCTCGGCGTCGAAAATCACTTCCAATCCTTTTGATTTCATATACTCAACAGATTCGGCGCAGATTTTGATATTATCTTCGAGGCTGCATCGCAGGACTTCTGTAACGTGCATGTCCCAGCATTTGCCGACAAGAGTGGCAACGGAGGTTTTGCAGGCGAGAATGGCGTTTAACGAGGCGTCATTTTGGACGGTCGCATCGGCTCTTCTGGTGTTGCCGAAGCCGGCGATTTTTGTTCCCTTCAAGCCGAATTTGGCAACCTCAACAAAGAACTGCATTTCCTTTGGGTTGCTCGAGGAATAACCGCCTTCGACATAGTCGAAACCCAGATTGTCGAGATGCCTGGCGATAGCCAGCTTATCATCGAGCGAAAAACTGATGCCCTCAGCCTGCATTCCATCGCGAAGAGTCGTATCGTAGATTTTTATTTTTTCCATAGTCTGCCTGTTTTTAATAAACAAACACACATACAATTCTATTTAAGAAGAGGCGAAAAGTAAAGAAAAAATAGCTGCCGGCAAATGGCCGGTTTATTCGAGGTGGACGACGCTTCTTTTGCCGTCGGCGTCGAGACTTGCTTTTTTGATGATGTCGTAAAGCTGTTTGGCTCTGGAGACTTTTTCAAATCTGAATTCGGGGTCGGTTTTGTCTGTGGTAATCAGCACAACAATGCCAATCCCGACAAGGCCGTCAAAAAAACCGCGATTCAGACTCATATCGATAATGCGGAACATATCAATATTATCAATTCGTTTTCCAAGCAGGCCTCTTGACCATTCGATTCTGTCGGTTGATATGCGATAGCGAGTACTTTTGAGTTTGATAATTTTGAATAAATAGACAAGTAAAGCCGCGGCCATCAGCGAAAGACCCACGATAACTCTATACTTTTGTATCGCCGCAATCTCATTAGGATTAATTTTAAGTTGCGTCAGCAGTTTGTCTGCCGGCCAGAACGCCAGAAAATATAAAACAGCAATCGCAATAGCTGTTTTCAAGAAGCTTGGAGTGAGAATCCACAGAGAAGGCGAGGCCTCGAAAAGCGGGCCTGTTTGTTTTTTTTCGTCTGGCGTTTTTTCGCCAGGAGAATCTTTGATGGGTTTATTGAGGAATTCGCCGCAGTAACGGCACTTTATCGCTGCGGCGAGAATTATCTCGGCACAATACGGACACTGTTTTGTGCCCTGCGGTAAAGGCGGCTGCGTTTGTTTGGGTTCATCCATATTTTTTATGAATTAATAGTCTCCTGTTGCTGCGGCGGCGGAGAATAATCATAATCGACTTCCTTAACGCTGTGCGGAGCTTTATCCGATGGAGCGTCATCATCGTCTTTATTATTGTCATCTGCCGACTGGTCGTCCTGCATATCAGAGAATCCTGCGGCTTTGTCGGTGTCCATTTGTTCTTTGAGTCTTTCGTATTCTTCAAGGGTCATAGTAACTTCGCGGGCCTGGCTGCCTTTGTATTCGCCGAGGATGCCGGAAGCGGCCATCGCTTCGATAATTCTGCTTGCGCGGGCGTAGCCTATGCTGAGTTTTCTCTGGAGCAGAGAAACGCTGCCTCGCTGGGATTCGAGAATAATCCGCACGGCCTGGTCGAACATTTCATCCTTGCCTGCCGCGGCGGCGTCGAGTCTATTAAGCTGCATAAGCTCCGGATGGAACTGCGGCTCGGCCTGCTCGGCGAGGTGCTGGACGACTTTGCGGACTTCGGATTCGTCCACGAAGGCGCCCTGAGCGCGGACAAGGTCGCTTGTGCCGGGTTTAAGGAAGAGCATATCACCCTGGCCGAGTAGTGTTTCGGCGCCGTTCTGGTCGAGGACGATTCGACTGTCCATTCGAGATGCGACGCGGAAACTTATTCGGCTCGGCAGGTTTGCCTTGATAAGGCCTGTAACGACGGTTGCCTGCGGGCGCTGAGTAGCAAGGACAACATGAATTCCAACGGCACGGCTCTTTTGAGCGATGCGAACAATGTAAGCTTCTATTTCTTTTGAGGAGGTCATCATCAAGTCGGCCAGTTCGTCGACGATAATCATAAAATACGGCAGACGTTTTGGAATCTTTGCTTCTTCTTCGGGACTTTGTGGATTAAATCTTCGTATGATTTCCTCGGTGCCGAGCAAATTGTAGCCTGCGATATTTTTGACGCCTGCTTCGGCAAAGAGGGCGTAACGTTCGTCCATTTTCATCGTGGCCCATTCGAAAATCTGTTCGGCCTTGCTGATTTCCGTTACAATCGGGGCCATCAAATGCGGGATTTTGGAAAAGGCCGTCATCTCGACCATTTTCGGGTCAACGAGAACAAGTTTAACCTCGTCAGGTCTTTTTGTGAGCATAATACTCATTATGATACTATTAATGCAGACGCTTTTGCCCGAGCCGGTAGTGCCGGCAATAAGAAGGTGAGGCATAGTCGTAAGGTCACTGACGATGGCCTGGCCGGAAGAGTCTTTGCCGAGGAACAAAGGCATCTCCATTTTTTTGTAGCTTTCACCTGCGCGAACAACCAGATCTTTGAGCCGGACGGTTTCCTTCTGGCTGTTCGGCACTTCAATTCCGATTGTATGTTTGCCGGCCAGAGGAGCAACGATTCGCACGGCAAGCGCTCCCAGGGCACGGGCTATATCATTGGAGAGATTCGATATCTGGCTGACTTTAACGCCGGGGGCGAGAGCCAGCTCAAACATTGTTATCGTGGGGCCGGGCTCTGAGCCGACGACGTGCGCTTCGATTCCAAATTCGGTGAGAACCTGCTCGAGAGCGACGGATTTTGCCTTGATGATTTTTTCCTGCACAGAGCCGAAACTATATTCAGGCTCCATAAGCAAATCCAGCGGTGGAAGCTGATAGCCTTCGTAGCATTCCGATTCGTAGGCTTGTTCGATGTCCTTGGGCCTGCTATCGTCTTTAGTCTCTACAGTTACAGTGTCAAGCAAAGGTTTTTTATCGAGGTGGTCTTCGATAGCCTCATCGTTCTTAACAATTTGCTGCTGCGGCGGGGCCTGCTGGACAATCTGCTGCGCTTCTTCGGCAAGGAGCTGTGCCACAGTCGGCTGAGGTTTTTTGACGCTTAATTTTTTCCATATTTTCGAAAGACTTCGTGAATGGTCTCTTGCCGCTGACCAGGCCGGAGCGAAAACGCCGCCGGAGCGGGTAAACAGTGCGCCGCATAAATGGAGAACACCAATGACAATCGCATCGGCAAGCAGAATCGCACCAACGATAAAACTGCTCAGGACGATAATGACAGTGCCGAGCAGCGAGAAATTTTTCTTTAAAAATAAAACCGCGCCGGCGCCGAGAATTCCGCCGCTGCCGGTAGGAAGAGCCGAAGCGGGATTGGGCCAGAGCATATAAATGACAGACGATACCGCCGCGGTTACGAGCAGCATTCCGACGAATCGTATAATCGGCTGGTTTATTTCCCTGTTTGCAAGTCTTACAAAAATAGCGGTAATTGCCGAGGCGAGCGCGATGAACACTCCCGGCCCGATGTAATACATCAGATAATAAGCAAAAAAAGCGCCGACAAAGCCGCACCAGTTGGCGGAAGGGTGATTGTTAGGCCAGACATATCTGCTGGGAAAGTCGCCGATATTGAAACTTAAACAACTAAAAAATAACATCACCATAACTGCCAAAGCAATTACCTGCAGAGCTTTTAAGCTTAAGTTCACCGGTTTATCCAATGTTCACCTCACAAGTCCTATAAAAACGATTTTTTTATACAATGCGCATAATTTCCGCGTAATTCCATATAAAATTATTATCGGCAAAAGAGGAGTTTTTTCTCCAACTCAAACATTCCTTTTGAATCTCAATAGAAAAGCGGCACCGGCCGTTGCCAAAAGTAGTGTCGCGGGCTCGGGAACAAAAAGAGGGTTTAACGGTTCCGGGTCTATGAGCATATCGAATCTTACATCTTTTAATATCCCCGTGTCATTATAACGGACATCCTGGATTCGCACCTGCCAGGTGCCATAACTTTGCTCACCATAAAACTTACTAAGGCTATCGGGGCCGTTTGACCTGAAAAGCCCCATATTAAACTGGGATGTATTGTCGATTCCAAACAGACTTTCTTCATCAAATACTATCCAGCCATTGATATTTCTGTGTGCAACAAAATTGTTCTTGTCATAGCTATTGATGCACGCCGTTGTGCCAGATGGGCTATCAATATAAATCCAGAGGTCGCAAAAACTCGTATGCTGCAGGTTGAGAGCAAGGTCAATATTTTGAATTGTTCCGCTAACAGGTACGAAAATACTCGTGGAAACCCAGCTGTCCTTGGTGTCGGCCGGACCGAAAGACTGATTAACGCTTTTGCCAAAGGAGAAATAATTTGCTCCGAAGGCGGACATTTGAGATATGACAACAAATACTCCGCCCGCAAATAATGCGCACAATCTCTTGCTGTGATAGTCCATAACAGGCTTTATTATAGGACGATAACGGCGAGATTCAACAAGATTTCAGCCAATCGTTAATGTTTTTGGCCAGGAGCTGCGGATCCTGCTGTTTTAATATGTGCCCAGCGATGGGCTGAGGAATTTTCAACTGGTTCAAAGCCTTTTCGACCCTTTGCCATAGTTTGGATTTCTTTTCCTCAGTTTCGGTAAGATAAATTTCTGTCACCAGTTCCTGAAGCCTTGTCAGCGCGATTTTGTCGAGGTTCCTGTAATAATCGTTTATAACTTTTCTCTGAAAACCCGAGAACTCTTTTGCCATTTTAGGATTATCCTATCATATCATTTTATTTAACAACGACTTATAGCTTTTAGGCGGCGAATAGCAACTATAAAATTATTTTTGCAACATTTTATGGGACCGTAAGTTACAAAATGCCGATATCAGTATTAATATCAAGGTTTTCACGGATTTATAACTGGATTTGTGTTTCAGTATAGCTATAATCACAGCAATTAAATGGATTTTACTGGAAGATATGCGTAAACAACTTATCTGCCTTGTAGCGGTATTGTTTTTTTGCACGGAAGGCTTTTGTGGAATAGATTCCGGCAAGGCACAATTTTTCGGCGCCGACGACCTCCATCTTGGCGGCGGGACAATGACAAGCTTCCAGGTCTCGAACGGCGAACAGATCCTCGTATTTAGCGATGGTTTCAATTTTGTTCTTGGCGATAATCAATTAAAAAGCAAAGAGGCTGTTGTCTGGATAAACAGCGTTGTCTCCGAGCATCGCGGCAGTACAAATGTCGACCATAAGGTAACCGTTTATCTCCAGGGTAAAGTAACGGTCAGCTCCGGCAGCGGTTCAAAGACATCGGGCCTTGCTATAGAAAAGCCGATGGTTGAAGGTGTCGAATCGATGGTTGCCAATTTTGTGGTGCTTGGGGAAATTTTCGCGACAGCTAAAGAGCGAATCGAAGAAGACCCGCGAACAAGTCAGGTTTATCAAAATGCACTTATGGCGACAGGTCAGATAAAACCTCCTGCTCCTCCTGTTCCTTCTGCGGAAGGAAAAGCCGTTGCCGCCCAGGAGCAACAGCAGGGGCAATTACAGGAGCAGCAACAACCGGAGCAATTGCAACCGGGACAGCAACAGCCGCAAGGTCCTAAGCCGGGAATTTTTAAAAGAGCTTTCGGCCAGGGCAAAACAGCCGGTCAGCAAAAATCATCCGCCAAGCAAGCTGCGCCGCCGGCACCAGTGGTGCCTTTGGCGCCTGCACCGAAATTTCAATATCCAGTCAACATAAGTAGCGCGACAGAAGAGCCTATAAAAATCACAAATGAAAATCTGCCCGATAATACGAGCATAGCAACGGTTATGAACAGGTTTTATCTGTGGCAAAAGCAGGATGAACTAGGCAAACTGCTTGAGTTCCAGGCAGACTGTGCGGTTATATTTTATACGCGCAAAACAAACGAGCCGAATAAAACTTCTGATATTTTGCCGGCCGACAACACGGTCAAGGCGATTTATTTCCGCGGCAATATAGTAATGACTGAGAGCAACAGGACGATTCGCGCCGATGAGGTCTATTACGATTTTCAGAAAAAGCAGGCACTTGTCATAAATGCCAATATGCGGACATTCGACCCGATGCGTGGAATTCCGATTTATGTAAGAGCGGACAAACTCAAGCAAGTCGCGGAAAATAAATTCGCAGGCAACAACGTTACAGTTACCAGCAGCGAATTTTACGTACCCAAGATTTCCATGACAGCTTCGGAGATTTATATCGCCGATAGCACAGCAATCGACCAGGAGGCCGGCCAACTCGACAAGCACAGTTACGATGTAATGGCGAAAAATGTGAAGATGAAAGTTGACGACCGGACGGTGTTTTGGTGGCCGTATTTCCGGACTAACCTTGAGAGGACTGATATGCCTCTTAAGAGTCTACAGGTCAGCCGCGACAAAACATTCGGCACATCGATAGAGTCAGCATGGTATCTTACAAGAGTTCTGGGTCTTCGCGAACCAAAAGGCGTGGATTCGACTCTTATGGTTGATAGCTACTCAAAGCGCGGCACAGGAATAGGTGCTGATATATCATATCAAAGAGACAAATATTACGGAAATATTAACGGATATATAATAGACGACCACGGCAAAGACGACCTGAGCAGAGACAGGCAAAACCTGGTGCCTCCAAATACTTTAAGAGGGATGCTGAATTTCCAGCACAGGCAATTTTTGCCAAATCACTGGCAGTTAACGCTGGAATCCAGCTATATGTCGGATGAAAATTATCTCGAATCTTTTCACCGGGATAAATATTTGTCCGGCGGAGGCCAGGAAACCAGCGCGCAACTGAAATGGCTGAAGGACAACCAGGCATTTGCAGTGCTTGGCAGATTCAGGATAAATAATTTTGCCGACCAGCTTGAAGACCTTCCATCAGCGCAGTATCATTTAACGGGCCAGTCGCTATTCAACGACAAGTTTACCTTATACAGCGACAGCATGGCCGGCAGATTCCGCCAGCTAACGGGCAAGGACCACGACTTGACCATTCCAAACGAATATTTCACATTCGGTTCGACCCGCAACGAGCTCGATTTACCGCTCAAATTTAAAACCGGCAATATCGTGCCTTATGTAGCCGGCACATTCGGATATGACGACAGAACCGGTTTTGACCGTGCTACGGCCATCGGCACAGGCACCGGCTTTGGCGAAAAAGAGGTTTTCATTGGGGAGGCCGGTGTAAGGGCTTCCACTCAGTACTGGAAAAACTACAATATCCATTCGAAGTTCTGGGATATCAACGGCATTCGTCATATTGTAAAACCGTATGTCAACGCAGCGGTTTTTGCCGAGAGCACCGAATTGGTCAAGCAGAGAAATAATTACACTTTAGGCCTATTGCAGCGATGGCAGACCAAACGAGGCCAGGGCGAGAAGGAAAGGATTCTCGACTTGATGCGTTTGGACGTGTCATATACAAAGGTCAGCGATCCTTCCAATTTAAGACGAGCCGACAGGCCTTTGTGGAATAATCCGTTTGCGCCTCTTTCCACGATAGCGATGCCAAGCATATTCAACAGCGACCTGGGCAGCACTTACAGAACCTTTGGGCTGTATGGGCCGCAGCGCGACAGTGTAAATGCGGATTATATCTGGAGACTAAGCGATACAACGGCAATCCTGAGCGACCTGGATTATGACGTGCAGGATAATAAGATAGAGCAGTTCAATGTAGGACTATCCCGGCTTGTCTGGCCGAATTTGAGTTATTACATCGGCACACGGTATATGAGAAGTATAGTAGTTGATGGGGATAAAGGCTCAGAGGCCCTTACTTTCGCAGCGACATATAAAATCAACCCACGTTACACCCTTGCCTTTGCGGAGCAGTACGATTTCAAGCGCGATGGAAGAACACTTACACAAGTTTCTCTTATCAGGCGATACCACAGGCTCTGTTACGGTATTACCTACAGCGTAGACGAAACTCTTGACAGGCGCACTATAATGTTTACTATATGGCCGGAGGGAATCGGCGAAATGGGTTCCGGCAAAATGAGGTCGCTTGGCAACGTGGATGCCCCGATGGATCGCAATTATTAATCCAAATGGCGCAGAAAACAATGGTTTTTTTATGCCGTTAATTAGTGTATGGTATTTTAGTCTATAAATTTTTTTAAGGAAACGATAAAATGGCATTGGTTAATACGAAAAAGATGTTCAAAATGGCCTATAAGAACGGCTATGCGATAGGGGCGTTTAATGTCAACAATATGGAGATTACGCAGGGCATTATCAGTGCCGTTGCTGAAAAGAAGGCTCCTGTAATTCTGCAGATATCGCGCGGCGCGAGAAAATACGCCTCTATGAGTTATTTGCGGGCGATTATCGACGTAGCGGTTCGTGAAAATCCGGACATTCCGATTTGTATGCACTTAGACCACGGCGATACCGTCGAGTTGTGCAAACAGTGCGTCGATGACGGTTTTACGTCTGTTATGATTGATGCATCGCATAATCCTTTTGCGGAGAATATCAAGGTTACAAAACAGGTCGTCGATTACGCTCATAAATACAACGTTACTGTCGAAGCCGAATTAGGACAACTGGGCGGTATCGAAGAAGACGTTGTCGGGGTGAGCCACGATGATGTTTCCAAACACCTGACAGACCCTGACCAGGTCGTCGAATTTTACGAAAAGACCGGTTGCGATTCGCTTGCCGTCGCCTGCGGAACAAGTCACGGCGCTTTCAAGTTCAAATCCGAACCCAAGCTTGCCTTTGACGTACTGCAGGCTGTCGCGGACAAACTACCCGGCTATCCTCTGGTGATGCACGGTTCAAGTTCAGTGTTGAAAGAATTTGTCGACCTTATTAATAAATACGGCGGCAAGATGCCCAACGCGATGGGCGTGCCGGAAGCGGCTATTTCCAAAGCGGCGAAAATGGCGGTTTGCAAAGTTAATATCGATACCGACCTGCGTATGGCAATGACAGCCAAGATTCGCCAGGTATTTGCCGAGAAGCCTTCGGAGTTCGACCCGAGAAATTATCTTGGCCCGGCAAGAGACGCGATAAAGGCAATGGTATCGCATAAACTCGACGTCCTGGGCTGCACCGGTAAAGCCGGCGAATGCCTGTAAGAAAAATTTAAAATTGAAAATTTAAAAATAATGAAAAAATTAATAGTATTTATTTTAGCACTGCATCTTACCTTAACGTCTGCATTTTCGATGTCAACCGCTCCGGAGGCTTCCCGGCATGAGACCAGGGTTTCGGCTGGGCAGCAGACGGAGAGCAATGTTCCCTTAACACCTTCTGTAAAAGCCGCCATACAGGAGATATGTGACGGCAATTTTGCCGAGGCACAGCGCACTATTAAACAGGCTGACGTAAATAGTCCCCCGTCGAAGTCTCTTTTGAAGATAATTTCGCAGTACGATAAAATTCAGCAGTCGAGAGAGCAGGCAAGAAAAGAAACTTACGAGCAAAAAATAGCGGAGCTTGAAAAATTCAAATTGCAGCCCGAAACGAATGAACCTAATTTATCGACGATTTTCTCGATTATTACCAAATGGCTTGAAGATGACTGGCTGCAGACCGAAGGCAAGTCTAACCTGTCGGAGATTTTTCTGATTAGCTCCAGAAGGGTTGAAGGCGAGCCTAATCTGCTGGAAGTATTTCCAGTGATCGTCAAAGCCCAGGAATCCGCCGACGAAAAACATAAGACGGAAATTTTAGACGAGCCATTTGTAAAGGCTACCATTGAAAGGGCGAAAAAAGCCGGCGAAGATTACGAATCTAAAGGCGAATGGCTCGACGCGATGATTTACTGTTATAGCTGGCTCGATATCCTTTACAAGGATAACAAAGAATATTCCGACAAAAGAAAAGAGCTTGAGGAAAAGGCGATAATCAAAAGTTCGCTGATAGACAGTCCCTGTGAAACATCCACAGACCGATACGAAAAGATAAAACCAGATATGTTTATTCGCAGTCTCGATGTTCTTGAGTATGGTTATGTCGAGCCTTTTTATTACAGCGATATGGTCGAGAAAACGTTCGAGCGATGCCGGTATCTTGCGGAAGTGCTGAGTCTTTCGAAGGAATTAGATAAAAATTTAAAAATTAAGTTCGAAAAAGATAAAATACCGCAGTTTGTGATGGGGCTTTCATCACTGGAAAAGGATTATAAGGCTGAGGGGGCCTCGCCATTGGGCGGGCCGGCAAGTTTGAGCAAGGACCAGTTCGAGAGATTTTTCAAACACATCCTCGCTCTGAATTCGGCGACGATAAAACTGCCGGAACAAATAATAATATGGCACATTGCGGATGCCTGCCTGAATACGCTTGACCCGCATACGATGATAATCTGGCCGA
This sequence comes from Phycisphaerales bacterium, assembly GCA_003142595.1. GTDB lineage: Bacteria > Planctomycetota > Phycisphaerae > Sedimentisphaerales > UBA12454 > UBA12454. The sequence continues at coordinate 171,186 of PLMU01000003.1, read as the reverse complement.
AACAAGTTGACGATTTTGAAAAGAATATTACGAACGAATTTACTGGAATAGGCGTTGAAATATCCAAGCAAGACGGGCCGCTAAAGGCTGAAAGTTTAGTTCCTGATACGCCTGCATATAATTCCGGTATTGACGCGGGCGATATAATAGATGCCGTTAACGGCGAAAGCACCAAGGATATGACAGTCACCTGCGCAGTGAGCAAAATTACCGGTCCGGCGGGCACGAAAGTCAAACTTACAATCCGCAGGCCAAGCGAAGAAAAAACATTTGATGTAGAAATCACCAGGGCAAAAATCATAGTGCCTACTACCCGCGGCTGGGGCAGAGACAGTTCGGGCAGCTGGCGATACTTCGTTAACGATAAGGATAAGATAGGTTATGTCAAGGTTACGCAGTTTTCAGAAACAACGGCGCCAAACCTTGATGCAGTTCTTACCCGGCTTGAAGGTCAGGGTATGAAAGCTCTTATTCTTGATTTGAGATACAATAGCGGCGGCTATCTTCAAAGCGCAGCAAATATCGCGGATTTTTTTGTTGAAAAAGGCACAATTGTAAGCACTCAGCCGAGAGTTGGTCTGCCGACATGGGAGACGGCTCAAAAGAAAGGGACGCATCCTTATTATCCGCTTGTGATACTGATAAATGCAGGTTCTGCAAGCGCATCTGAAATTGTGGCGGGCGCCCTTGCGGACAAAGCATTTTCAAGAGCAACGCTTGTGGGTGAGCAAAGTTACGGCAAAGGAAGCGTTCAGCAAGTCATCAACTATCCGGGCGGCGGAGCACAGCTAAAATATACAATGGCATACTATCATCTTCCATCGGGCCAGAGAGTCAACGACCGCTGGGCGAAGGAAAAAGCCGGCAAGACAGACTGGGGCATTATGCCGAATGTGAAAGTAGAGCTAATCAGTGACGAAATCAAAAAGATGCTCGATTTCGAGAGGGATAACGATGTTCTGGCCGCGGCGGGACACGACCAGAATAAACGGGAACTGAAAAGGCACAATCTTGAGGAAACTCTCGATGCCGACAGTCAGCTTGCCGTAGCGATTCTTGTCGCGAAAGCAAAACTTATCGAATCAGGAATTCAGCAATGACAGAACCAGTCGAAACAAGCAAACTCGAACAGCAACGAGTAGAAAGACTCGAGAAAATTAAACGGCTCGGAGTCGACCCGTATGGCGGCAGGCTCGATAATGTCGAACCGGCAGGAACTGTAAGGGCGAAATTCGATACAAATATTCAGCCTCCACAGCGAGCGATATGCGCAGGCAGAATAGTTCTGCTTCGCGACATCGGCAAATTGATATTCATTACTTTGCGAGACAGCAGTGGAACCATTCAGCTTGGTCTTAGTAAAAAGCTTCTTGAAACTCAATGGGAACTGATAAAACTGATTGAGCTGGGCGATATAATCGGAGCAGAAGGACAGCTCGGCCTAACAAAAACGGGCGAGCTTACGATATGGGTGGATAAATTCACGCTTCTTGCCAAGTCTGTTTTGCAGCCGCCGGAGAAATTCCACGGCCTTGCGGATACGGAACTCCGATATCGTCAGCGGTATGTGGATTTGTGGGCAAATCCGGAAGTGATGCAGAGATTCAAAAAAAGACTTGCGATAGTATCTACCATTCGCGGATTTTTGCAGGAGCGGGGATTTTATGAAGTTGAAACGCCGATGATGCAGACAATCGCCGGCGGTGCGGCGGCAAAGCCGTTCATTACTCATCATAACGCGCTCGATATCGATTTGTATTTGCGAATCGCACCGGAATTGTTTTTAAAAAGACTGCTTGTAGGCGGCATCGAAAAAGTTTTCGAGATAAACCGTAATTTCCGCAACGAAGGTTTGAGTCCGCGTCATAATCCGGAATTTACAATGATGGAAATTTATCAGGCTTACGCCGACTATAATATAATGATGGAACTCACCGAAGAGCTTATCTGTTCGATTGTCAAGAAGCACTGCGAAAGCTCAACAATGCAATTCGGCGAATATACGATTGATTTTTCGCGCCCCTGGAAAAAGATTCCATACGCCGAGCTTTTCAATCAATACTGCGGATGCGAAATACACGATATCGCAGCGATTCGCAAAAAGGCGAAAGAAATCGGCTTTGAAGAAGCAAAAATGGACGACGAGGTTATTATAAATAAACTTTTCGAAGAAAAGGTGGAATCGAATCTTGTCAATCCGACTTTTGTAATTGATTATCCCGGCAAATTGTGCCCGCTTACCAAGCGCAGCAAAGAAAAACCGGATTACGCGGAACGATTCGAACTTTATATAGGGGCAATGGAAATAGCAAACGCCTATACAGAACTTAACGACCCTTTAGTGCAGTATGAGAACTTTACATCGCAGGTCAAAGGTGCCGGCGAAGATGAGAATACTTTCCGAAGCCTCGATGAGGATTTTATAACTGCACTTAAATATGGAATGCCTCCTGCCGGCGGACTGGGTATCGGAATTGACAGGCTTATTATGCTGCTTACCGGCACAACGAATATTAGAGATGTTATCCTGTTTCCTTTATTGAAGCCGGAAAAATAATCTGCGGGATAAAATAAATGCTCAAGTTTTTTTTGGCACTGCGGTATCTTAAGAAGCGGAAAATCGTTTTTCTCAGTATCGCAGCGGTAGCGCTTTCGACGGCGCTGCTTGTTACGGTATCAAGTCTTTTTACTGCGTTCATCGGGGCGATAGAAACGAGCGCATCGGAATATCTCGGCGATATAGTTCTTGAGCCGCCGAACCGATTTACTCAATACGACGTTCTTATCGAAAAACTCCTCCAGGCCAAAGAAATCGATTCCGCCACGCCGGTGCTTTCCGCCAGCGGTCTTATTCATCTGGGAGCGGGAAATGTAAAAGCCGTTAGTATCTGGGGGATAGAGCCGGTGAGCCGAAGCCGGGTTACAAATTTAAAAGACAACCTGTTAAGACAAAAAAGACTGCCTTCTGTGCCGCAGTTCAAATATGACGAGGCAAACAACATACCTATTTATATAGGCATCGCGATACTATCGGAGCCGGACCCGAAAACAGACCAATACGATTTTTCTCTTGCCGAAAGTTCTATCGGGAAAAAAGCTGTAATAACCACAGGCACAACGGAATCCAGCAGCAATGAATTAGTCAGCCTGGCTCGTTCGCGGTCTGCGCAAGCGGTAATTTCAGATATAGTTTTCACATCGGTTTACGACATAGACAAGAAATTTGTTTTTATGCCGATAGACGCATTGGCCGGCCTTTTGTTTCCTTCGGACAGTCAGAACAAGGCGGCGGATATTATTCATATCAAATGCAAAGCCGGTTTCACTCCCGACCAGACAGTTTCGATTGTCCGCAAAATATGGACTGAATTTGCCTCGCAGCAACTCGAATGGCCGGCGTATTCCGTTGCCGACACAGAGATTGTGACCGCAATAGAAAAACAGGCGCAATATGCCGCCGAACTTCGCAAGCAAATGGGCGTTCTGCTTTTGATATTCGGAATTATAAGCGCAGGCGTAATAATCCTGGTATTCTGTATTTTTTATATGATAGTCAAAGCCAAGCAGAAAGACCTTGCAATTATAAAAGCCATCGGAGGTTCGGCGACAGATATCACTTCTGTCTTTTTATTGTTTGGTTTGTTTATAGGCCTTATCGGAGCGGCTGCGGGAGTGGGTATCGGTTTTGTCGTTACCCATTATGTGAACGCAATCGAACAGGCTATCGGGCAGATGCTGGGATTAAAACTGTGGAGCAGCAGTGTTTATATGTTTACAAAAATTCCGAGCCAGTTCGACTGGTCCTGGGCGATATGGTTTTTTATCGCCGCGGTAGTAGCTTCAGTTCTCGGCGCATTTTTGCCTTCCTTAATCGCGGCCAAAACTTCGCCGGTAAAAATCCTGAGGTATGAATAAATGTACGATGTAATATTGCCGTTAAAACTATTTAAAACAAGCAGGCTGACAATTCTTGCCGTCGCGGCGGTTGCCGTCTGTGTTTTTGTAGTGATTGTTGTAATGACGGTAATGAATGGTCTTGTGACAGATTTTATCGATATGAATCACGGTTTTTTTTCAGACTGCGTAATCTCTACGGATTCTCTGGTTGGGTTCGGCCATTACGATGAATTTGAGAATACCCTGCGGTCGAGCGATTTCGTCGAGAGTGTTACGCCCGTGATAAATACCTTCGGGCTTGTGAAATCCAATTCGTCCGGCAAAAACGCTGCGCTGAGTCTTATGGGCATTGAACTTGAATCTCACGAAAAGACGACTGATTTTGCCAAGAGCCTGTATTATCGCAAAGATAAACCATCGCTTGCTTTTTCGCCGTCGTATAATCCCCAACTCCCGGGCTGCGTGCTCGGAATCGACCTTCTTGTTGAACGGGACCAGTGGGGAATATATAAACAATCGCCTTATCTGCCGAGATGGTCTTACGGCATCACCTGTTTTCCGCTAACACCAAAAGGAACACTTGTAAAAACAGGAACTTCGGTTTCAGCGAATACCGGAACTTTTTATTACAGCGACAATTCCAATTCGGGTCTTGCGAGGGTTGACAGCACTTATGTTTACCTGCCGTTTGAAAAATTACAGTCTTTGGCGGGAATGGATATCGGCCCAAAGAGAACCAGCGCAATATTTATAAAATTCAAAAAAGGCGCTGATTTAAATAAGTCCGTCGAAAAGACAGCAGCGTTGTGGAAAGATTTCGTCGCTCGAAATTCAAATTCCGAAATTTCGGGGCTGTTTAAAAACGTAAATGTTCAGGATTTCAGGAGTTATCGCAGGGAAACGATAGCGCCGATGGAAAAGGAACAGACGATGATGATTCTGCTTTTTCTGCTTGTCGGCGTGATTACTGTCTTTATTATTTTCGTTATTTTCTATATGATTGTAGGCGGAAAAAACAGAGATATCGGGATATTGAAAAGCGTTGGTGTTTCGCAGCTGGGTATTATGCGGGTTTTTCTGCGATATGCGGTTCTGACGGGTCTTGTCGGAGCGGCAATCGGCATCGCGGCGGCGCTTGTTTTTCTCGACAATATCAACGGCCTTGAAAACTGGCTGTATGTGAAATTTGGTTTTCAGATGTGGAACAGAGAAATTTACGCGATAGGCGCCATACCGGACCGGCCGGGAGTTGCTCTGCCGATTGAAGTTGCGGCCGCGGCGGTAATCGCTTGTCTGCTCGGTGCGCTGCTGCCGACAATAAAAGCGGCAAGGCAGAACTGCGTCGATACTCTGCGGGTAAATCAGATATGAAACAAAATAATTATATATTGACCTGTGAACAGATTTATAAGTCTTATCAGATGGGCGCTACGCGTCTTGAGGTTCTTAAGGGAATAGACCTCAACATCGCAAAAGGCGAATTTGTCGCCGTCAAGGGCGCATCCGGCAGCGGCAAAAGTACGCTTATGCATATACTCGGCGCGCTCGATAAGCCCGATAAAGGTAAAGTTCTTTTCGAAGGAAAAAACATCGCAGCTTTCAGCGGCAGAAAAATCAACGAATTCAGAAACAAAAAAATTGGATTTGTATTTCAGTTTTATCATTTACTTGACGAATTAACAGTGCTGCAGAATGTTTTGCTTGCCCCAATGGTGCAGATGGGGGCAATCGGATGGCTGCTCCATTCGGCAAAAGCGAAAAAAACCGCTGCTCAGCTGTTAGGAGAGCTCGGCCTTGCCGAACGTGCGGAACACAGGCCTTATCAGCTCTCCGGCGGCGAACGGCAAAGGGCCGCTATCGCCAGGGCACTGATAAATGAGCCTGATGTAATTCTGGCAGATGAGCCGACAGGAAACCTTGACTCTAAGACAGGAAATGATATTCTAAGGGTCTTTGAAAAACTGCATAATGCCGGCCAGACGATAGTAATGGTTACTCACGATGACCGGATAGCGGAAAAAGCCTCGAGAATAATCAGGCTTGCCGACGGCAAAATCAATCCGCCTGTGGCGTGATTGGGTCGGCGAAAAATTAGCGGAGTTTTTTATGGCATTGAAAATCTGGATGAACGACGGACTGGTCGCGGAGCAGGATGCTAAAATCAGTGTTTTTGACCACGGCTTGCTTTACGGCGACGGAGTCTTTGAAGGCATTCGCGTTTACAACTCGAAGGTGTTTGAGCTTGACGCTCATCTTAAAAGGCTTTACGAGTCGGCGAAAGTCATAAGGCTCGATATAGGTATGACGCCGAAGCAGCTTGCCGAAGCGACAAAGGAGACTGTCAAGGCAAACAACATAATTGACGGCTATATTCGTCTAATCGTTACCCGCGGCGTCGGCTCGCTGGGCATAAGTCCGTTCAATTGCGAAAAGCCCGGTATTATTATCATCGCTGACAGCATTCAGCTTTATCCGCAGGAACTTTACGATACGGGAATGAAGGTTATAAGTGCCTGTACGATTCGCAATCATCCGCTTGCGATACCGCCGCAGGTCAAGAGCCTTAATTATCTGAATAATATTCTTGCCAAGATGGAAGCGCTCGATGCTGGCGTTCCTGAGGCGATTATGTTCAATCACGAAGGTTTCGTTGCCGAAGCCACCGGAGATAATGTATTTATCGTTAAGAACGGCGTTGTCTGTTCTCCGCCGATTCAGGCCGGCTCTCTTGAAGGCGTTACAAGAGGGGTTGTTTTCCGTCTTGCGGCCCAGGAAAAAATGCAGATTTGCGAAAAGAACCTGACGCGTTTCGACCTTTACGTTGCCGACGAGTTGTTCCTTACAGGCACCGCAGCAGAGGTTATCGGCGTTGTCGAGATTGACGGCAGGAAGATTTCCGACGGTAAACCCGGTCCGGTTACGCAGCTTCTGCGCAAAAAGTTTTTCGAATATGCACACGGCCGGTCGAAATAAAATGACCGTAGAAAACTCATCATCCGCCTGTTCTGCGCTAATAGCTGATGAGCTTGCGCAGACACAGAATTTTCTGTTCAAGCAGCTCGAATGCAGCGACGACAAGCTCAGGCCTTTTATCGATTATGTCGGCCAGCAGCAGGGAAAAATGCTTCGTGCTTCTGTTTTACTGCTGAGCGGCAAACTGTTTGGCCAGATGACCGCGCTGCACATCAGGATAGCCGCGGTTGTCGAGATGATTCACGCCGCTACACTTCTGCACGATGATGTTATAGACGACGGATGCAGGCGCAGATACCACGCGACTGCGAATAATCTGTGGGGCGCAAATTTCGCTGTGCTGCTGGGCGATTATCTTTTAAGCAGAGCTTTTTTGACTGCCGCATCTGCACAAAGAGACGATATTAACCGGATTCTATCTGAAACGGCCGAGACAATCTGCCGGGGCGAAATGCTTCAGAACGCCTGGCGAGGCGATTTTAGCCTGACTGAAGAGCAGTATATCGATATTATCGAAAAAAAGACGGCGGTTTTTTTCGCCAACTGTGCGCTTCTTGGCGGAATTATATCCGGCGCCGATGAAAAAACCTGCAGCGGATTATACGACTTCGGGCTCAACCTGGGCCTGTCTTTTCAGATTATCGACGACCTTGTTGACATTGTCGGGACTGAAAACCAAACCGGCAAAACCGGCGGCAGAGACTTTGGCAGCAAAACCTTGACGCTGCCCGCTATTTTCGCACTTAATAAACTGCCTGCGGCGAAAAAAAATGAGCTGCACCAATTATTTACCGCCGAAAAACCGGATATGGGCCGCATCGTGTCGATTCTCGATTCTGTAAAAGGCATTGACTATGCCAAATCTCAGGCTGTTCAATATCAGCAAAAAGCTCTGACTGCCCTTGATAGTTTCGGTTCCAATCAAGCGGCATCGGCGATGAAAGAACTTACCATTTTGGCAACACAAATCCCTCTTTAGTTATCCGGATTTTTCTTTACGCCCATTCTCTTTTGTGTAAAAATATCTATGTTCATTTATGGAGATACACAAAATGAGAACGATACTTTCAATCCTAACCATTCTTTTTCTTTCCAGTTGTCTTTTTGCAGCCAAAGAGCCGCCGGCCGATGCCAATGCAATAGCGGTTACGGTTTATAACGCTAATTTCGGCGTAGTTAAAGAACAGCGGCCGATTGTTTTTGATAAAGGCCTTAACACAATCCGATTTACCGATGTCGCATCATCAATCGATGCCACAAGTGTAAGTTTTCAGTGTTTATCTGCACCGGGCAAAATTGCTATTCTTGAGCAGAATTATGAATACGACCTTGTCGGCACATCAAGTCTGCTTAACCGCTATCTCGATAAATCCGTTTCTGTTTCGGTCAAAGGCAGCGGCGCCGATAAAGGCAATCTTGTAAACGGCACTCTCCTTGCCGCCAGAGATAACAACCTGATAATCAAAAATGACAGCGGAATGATAGAAATAATTTCAGAGGGCAGCATCGATAATATTTCGCTCAAACAGCTTCCCGGTGACCTTGTTACAAAGCCGACTCTTGTCTGGCTGGCCCAGTCGGAAACAAAAGGCCAGGAGCGATGTCAGGTTACATATACCACTTCCGATATTAGCTGGAAGGCGGACTATTCTGCGATTCTTAACGATGCTGAAAACGCTTTCGATATCAGCGGCTGGGTAACAATCGACAACAAAAGCGGCGCGGCATACAAAGATGCGAAAATTAAACTTATCGCTGGCGATGTAAGACGTATTGAAGAACCTCAAGTAATCAGAGAAATGATGAAATACAGGGCGGCCGGGATGGCTGCCGAGGCAGCACCATTTGAGGAAAAGCCTTTTATGGAATATCATATTTATACGCTTGGCAGGCCGAGCACAATTAATAATAATCAGACCAAGCAGATTGAATTTATAACTCCTGTTCAAAATGTCCCTGCAAAAAAAATATATCTCTATGAGCGCGACAAAAACGACAAAAAAGTTCAGATAAAATTTGAATTTGAAAATAAAAAGGAAACCGGCCTTGGTATGGCACTGCCCAAGGGCAAGGTTCGCGTCTTTAAGAAGGACACAGACGGCTCGCTGGAATTTGTCGGCGAAGATTTGATTGACCATACGCCGAAAGATGAAGAGCTGTCGCTCTATATCGGCGACGCCTTTGATATAGCTGTTGAGTATAAAGCAGTTGACCAAAAGATTGACCGCAGGACGCGATGGGACAAACATTCAATCGAGCTGCGAAACCGCAAAGATTCAGCAGTAACAGTTTTTGTCGATGAGAAGTTTCCATCGTGGGTTAACTGGAAAATTGAAGAATCAACTCATCCTTATGTAAAGAAAAACGCGACGACTGCTCGCTTTACAGTAGAAATTGCCGCTAATGCCACGGCAACTCTTGAATATTCCGCGACGCAGAAATGGTAGTTAAAAATTAAAAACTTTTTTGAAGGGATTTTAAAATGTTTTTACTAATTAAACCTGCCGTTTTAGTTCTTATGATAGTGGCTTTATGGAAGGTTTTTGAAAAGGCCGGCCAGCCCGGCTGGACAGCTATAATCCCGATTTACAACTGGTATATTCTTTTGAAGGTTGCAGGCAAGCCAGGCTGGTGGCTGATACTTATGTTTATTCCGATAGCCAATCTTGTCATAGCATTTATAGCGTGCATGGGCGTTGCAGAGAATTTTGGGAAAGGGGCTGGTTTTGCCACAGGCTTGTTTTTCCTGTGCTTTATTTTCTTTCCCATCCTCGCTTTCGGCGAGGCGCAATATAGAAGCGCTGTTATGCCCGTCACCGTTTCACAACCCGGCGCAAATTAATAATTTATTTACGATATTTATTGGAAGGCAATTATTATGAAGAGAAATACTGTTCTTAAGATTTTGAATCCGATTTTAGTGTTGTTTTTTATCAATCAGGCACTGACGGTAATCTTCCGCGATAATATCAGTTTCGAGACCTTCGGATTTTTCCACAAAACCGGTGGAGCGATATTACTTTGTCTTATTGCCGCGCACATTATATTGAATTTCAACTGGGTAAAGGCAAATTACTTCGGCAAATAAGAGAATAATTGCCAATTAAAGTCTTGCTAAAAAGCCATTTTATCGTAAAATAAGGCACTTTCCGGTAAAGCCGACAAAGTGCCTTATTTATTAAAAGGAGTAATTCAGTGATAAGTAATTTTATCGATTTCGTCCTTCATCTCGATACGCACCTGATTTCTATTCTGCAAAGTTATGGCACCTGGTGCTACCTGCTGTTCTTCATTGTTATTTTCGCGGAGACCGGACTTGTGGTAACGCCGTTTCTTCCGGGAGATTCGCTGCTCTTTGCACTTGGTTCGCTGGCCGCCGCAGGTTCTTTGAATATCGGCGGTTTGTTTGTCATGCTCTTCGCAGCAGCCGTGCTTGGCGACAACACCAATTACACCATAGGCAGATACTTCGGCTTATTCATATTAAAACGAAAGATTCTAAAAGAAGAGCATCTGCAAAAAACCCACAAATTCTATGAAAAATACGGTGTCAAAACCATCATCATCGCTCGGTTTGTGCCGATAGTGCGAACTTTTTCGCCTTTCGTTGCCGGGGTTGGCACAATGAGATACCTGCAGTTTTTGCCGTACGACCTGGCAGGCGGCGCGCTTTGGATTGGCGTATGCCTGTTTAGCGGATTTTTCTTTGGAAATATTCCTGTCGTAAAGAACAATTTCACATTTACAATTTTGGCGATTATCGCAATTTCGTTTTTGCCGATAGTTATAGAAATAATAAAAGCCAAAAGACAAAAAAACAATGAACGATGAACAAAAACATATCCTCCTCAAAATCGCCCGCAACGCCGTTGAAGCTGCCATAAATGGCCGCCCAATGCCAAAACCTCAATCGCAGGATGCGGAATTAAACGCTCATTGCGGATGTTTCGTTACATTAAAAAACAAAGACGAGCTTCGCGGCTGTATCGGCCAATTCGTGTCGGATGTGCCTTTGATACAGCTTGTCAGCGAAATGGCAGTTGCCTCGGCGACAGGCGACCCAAGATTTTTTGCCGACCGCATTACATCGAAGGAAGTGGACAACCTCGATATCGAAATTTCAGTTTTGTCGCCATTGAAGAAAACCGCCGACCCGTTAAGCCTGCAGCTCGGAGTCGATGGAATATATATAAAAAATGGTTACGCCAGCGGCTGTTTTCTGCCGCAGGTCGCGACCGAGACCGGCTGGAGCAAAGAAGAATTCCTGTCATACTGCTGCGCTCACAAGGCAGGATTGAAGCCGGATGCATGGAAAGATAAAGGAACGGAAGTTTATTTATTCACCGCGGAAATTATTGAAGAAGAAAAATAAAATCATCGCTTTAAAATCTTATACTGGAAAAAAAATGAAAAAAATACTTCTCGCACTGTCTTTGATATTTATCGTCGGCTGCAATGAAAACAAATCGTCGAAGCGAAGCGGCTTATCAACATTGCCCCCCAGCCCCTTCAGTAATCCGGCTCCAAGTCTGGCCCAAAGTCCGGCCCCGGTTGGCGGGGCACTGTCAACTGTCGATGGCATAATTCAATACGTAGCGCCTTTGCCTGCCGTGAAAAAAGTCGAAAGATGGGACAGTGTCTACGGCGAGGGTATAACGATAGAAACGAAACACTACAAGGTTTACACGACAATGCTTGAACCGTTAATGCTCAGACAAATCCCTGCGTTTGTCGAAGCGGTATGGCGGCAGTATCAAAACCAGCTTCCTGTGCCGGTCGAAGGCCAAGGCGAATTTGTAATGTATCTTTTCAAGGAACGTGCGCAGTGGGAGCAATTCACGAAGGAATTCGCGGGCGAGCAATGGCCGATTTATTTGAAAATTAAAAAAGGCGCATATTTTTTAAATGGCACCTGCGTCGCATACAATATCGGAAGAAGCCGGACATTCAGCGTGCTCGGCCACGAAGGATGGCATCAGTTCTGCGACAAGTATTTCAAATATCGCCTGCCGAGCTGGCTGGATGAAGGTATCGCCCAGCTTTTCGAACAAAGCGATTTCGAAAACGGCCAGTTTACTTTCCAGCCATCAAAAAATTATGCGAAACTCGGCTCTTTGAAACTCGTTATGGAGGACCGCAAAATGATTCCATTGCGGAATCTTATTTCTTTAAATCCCGGAGAAGTAGTGCAAGGGGAAGAACCCGATATAGCCGTGATGGCATTTTATTCTGAGTCGTATGCGCTTGTGCGATTTTTGCGCGAGGAAAATTACGGCAAGAGGCTTGGCAATTATCATCAGATGCTGCTGGGGGCGCTTAACGGCACCTGGCCTATCGACCAGACAGAGGCGAAAATCGCTTCCGATAGAAGTGTTCCCCTTACGGCGCAGTGGAACAGTTATATGGCCCAGAAATTGTTTAGTATTTATATTGGCCAGGACATCGAACAACTCGAGCCGGAATACCAGCAATTTTGCGCAAAAATTGTTTATTACATCAGAGTGAAAAAATAGTTTATAACCACGTTTTGGATTTTTAATGTCTTTAAATCCAAATGAATAGTAATGTATTTTTTAGTCTTGTTTTATGGCTAATTTCAAATTTCCCAAAATAACACGAATTCATTCAAAAAAAGACTTCAGAACGATATTGGATTCTAAGTGCTTTATTAAAAATGAGTTAATGAAATTATATATAGCTCCAAATGGCACCGAAAAGTCGAGATTTGCCGTATCTATAAGCTCTAAAATCGCTCCTGCAGCGGTCAGAAACAGGCTTAAAAGGCTCGCCAGAGAGGCGTTCCGCTTGAGTCGAAGTGAAATTGCGAATGGATTCGATTACTTTTTAATTTATTCTGTAATGTTGTCGAAGAGGCCCAATTCTGATATAAAGAAAACTACATTAAAGCAGGTGCTGCAGAGTTTTATTGAACTTGCAAAGCGAGGGCACAAGCGTTTTGAAAAAGAACGTAATAAATGAGATAAGCTGTATTGCAAAAGAAGCGATTGTACTGACAATAAGACTTTATCAATCGAGCGTTGGACAGTTTCTTGGCGGACAATGCAGATTTGTGCCTTCCTGCAGCCAATATGCCATTGAATCGGTCAGACAATTTGGTGCGATAAAAGGGTCTTTGCTGGCGGTAAAAAGAATCCTTAGATGCCATCCTTTCGGCTCAAGCGGGTTTGATCCCCCGAAAAATTATGAAGGATAAGGCTAAAGAAAAGTATATGTCGATTGGTAAAGCGGCTAAATTGGCCAATGTCTCGACACAGTCGCTGCAATATTATATAATGGTCGGCCTGATAAAGCCGTCATCGATAAGCGAGACAAACAGACGATTATTTGACGACAAAGCGGTAGAGCGAATAAAGCTTATAAAAAAACTTAATAAATCGGGCTATCCGCTTCGTGCGATACGCGAACTTTTTCTCGAAGGCAGACTGGAAATATAAGGAACCGGTTCATGAGCGATTATGATTATTTACAGCAAAAACGGAATATGATTGTCGGGGCGTTCGTTATTGTGGGAGTATGTGTTTTTATCTATATGGTTTTTCTCTTCGGCGAACTTCCCGTCGTAACGGCCAAATTCAAATCGTTTACCGTAAAGGTAATGTTTCCTTTCGCGCCGGGAGTCGAGGCAGATACGCCTGTGCAGTATTGCGGTTACCAGATAGGCAAGGTAACGAACGTTTATCCGCCGGAGCCATCCCAGGACGAAAAGGGCAGGATAATCCATCAGGTTGCAGTGGAAATGGCAATATCCAAAAAATATAGTGACATCCCGTCCAACGCGACGATCAAGCTTTTTCGGCGAGGAATGGGCAGCAGTTATATAGAGATAAGCGCACCGCCGATGACAACGGCGGATATTAATGCCCTGGAGACTAAATATATCAAGCAGGGAATGGTTTTGCAGGGTTCAAGAGGCGGCGGGAATGATTTAATCCCTGAAGACCTTCAGAACGACATTAAAGGATTTGTTGGAAAGATTACCATACTGGTTGATAACTTAAATCAGATTGTAGGTGATCAGCAGAACAAGACCAATCTGAAAAATACGCTCGCGAATGTTTCCAAGGCAACGGAAGAATCAATCACGACTTTGCAGCGGATAAGAGAGTTTTCCCAGTCGGGTACGAAAACCAGCGAAGAGCTTGGCGAAACGCTCATCGAGCTGCGAAGAATACTTAACAAAGTCAATAACGGCCAGGGCACCGTAGGAAAACTTGTCAATGACGACAAACTATATAATAATCTGGTTGACAGCAGCGAAGAGCTCAAGGTAGCGATTGAAAAATTGAAAAAGACCCTCGATAAAACAAGCGAGAAAGGAATACAGGTAAAAATCTTTTAATAAGGTACCTTACAGATTAATTACTTCACTGCATTCATACGGCGGTGCCGTCAATAATTTCAAACCGTTATCAATGCCATTTTTTTTAAACGCTGTTTTGATTTCTTTAATGGCGATTTGGGGAGTGTTTCTCTGGTTGCTAAGATGTCCCAGCATTATGCATTTGGGAATCTTTTTGCTCTTTTTAACCGCCATGCACAAAAGCTGTGCTGTTTTCGGATTAGGCATATGATAAAGACTGTTTGGATTGAAATGCATTCTCAGTAATTCCAGGTCGTGGTTCGATTCGACGAATATAAAATCCGCATCGGCAAAATAATCTAATTGACCGTCCCAATCTTTGAAATCCGTCGCTATTACAATTTTTTTATCGTTATGATAAATGACAAACCCGCAGGTCAGGTAATCCGGATGATGCGGAATTTCAAAAGGCTCTATTACAAGGTCGCCGACATTAAATTTTTTCGTATCATATTCTTCAAGCTTTAGTTTTTTTGATCCGGTTCCATAAAGATGTTTATTTATTAAATTCTCTATGCAATTATGATGAACCTTAAGCTTAATGCCTTCATCTTCGAGAACTCTAAGAGGATAATGGCTGATATGGTCTGAATGAAGATGGGAAATTAACACTAAATCAATGTCTTTCAGACTGGCGATACTCTGGCCGAGAATTTCTCTGGTTGCTCTTATTGAGCCTAAGCCGCAGTCTATGACTACCGTAGTTTTCTGCGTCCTGACAACAAGACAATTGCCTGAACTGCTGCTTCTCAAAGACTGAAAATGTAATGGCATCCGATACCTTCGCAATAGAGAAAGCATTAGTATAGACAGACTTTATCTGTGCGTCAATTAGATATGGAATCGGACGACTGAATTTAGTGCATATCGAACAGCGACTGGGTCTTGATAATTGTAACCTGGTCGGGATATGCGTGGAACGCGTGAATATGCAGTTCGTCCCGTCTTGCCTCGAAGTCGATGTAGCTGAATGGCTCAAGACCGCCGATGGCGAGTTTCGGGAACTTCACAAATATGCCGCGATTACGAGCAAATCTTTCAAGGTCGGTATGACTCTGACGATAGAGATTTGGGCTCATCTTTTCGACCTGGAAATCGGTCATATAGCTAAGGCCTTTGGCCAGCGTGCATTTATGATTTCTCTGGCCGGCGAATCTGAATCTTTCTATCAGGCCGCGCCGTGGCAGAAGCTGCATCGGTGAGCTTATAAGTTCCGACAGACAAAGGTCGTTAGAGAAAACACTTACTACGTGTGAACCGCCCGTTGCCCAGATAATCGCTTCATATTTGTCGGTCTTGATTGTGCGTTTTTCGTAGATGCTGAAAAGTTCCGGATGAAGCGGCCTTTGGTAAAGGGTAAAGGTCAACTCGCTGACAACAACATTTGTATTGGGTGTATCCATCATAAAGCTCATTTCATAAGCAGTAAATTTTGCCTGTTTCTATGATGTTATTTTAGCAGAAATGCTCATTAAATACAAGGCATTATCAGTATTGGAAACGCGGTTTTAAGGTCTTATCGGACGATTATTACACAAATTCATAAAACAGCAGGGATAAAGAATGTTGTAAATTTTAAGATTTTTTCAAATAAATGCAGAAAAGATGATTTTTTTTGTTTTTTTTGAAAAGATTTAGTACTGGTTGAATAAACAAACATTCAAAATTGTTGCGATAATGTCATAAAAAATATGAGCGCCGGCGACAACGCCGAATCCGCGAACGGCAAAAACCACTGCAAAATAAGCGCCGGCAATTGTCCTGAAAATAAACGGAGCCATTGTTAAAAGCTCAGCCTTGGCGAATCTGCCGTTTAAAAAGACAAAGTGATGGTGCAGACTGAATAAAATCGCTGAGACAAGAACGGATATAACAATCGCCTTTGTTTTTTCTATACCAAGAATTGTCTCGAAAAACAGCATAAGCAAACCGATAAGAACAAGCCTGAAAATAAGCTCTTCGTAAATACCGGCTCCAATGCCGGTAATAATGTCCATTAAAAAGCTATGATGGGTAAGTTTATCGGCATTAGAAACAGTTTTGCCGTTGTCCGTTTTATGATTGGGAATATTTGCCTGCGGCACAGGTGCGGGAGTTTTTGATTGGGTTCGGCTGCTGCAGACAATTATTCTATTAGCGGCGAAACTCGCCGGCTGCCGCTGCTGAGCGGGCCGGTTAAGAACCATTGCCAGAACAATAAGAGGCAGCGATATTGCGATACATTCACAGGCCATAACCAAAAAGTCAGACCATATAATTTTCCATTGTTTCCTTGAAGTAAGTTGCAAAAGCAGAAGTATTACGATTATGACAAGCGGAGCGCAGAGCCAGGAGTTTTTGGCGTCCAGGCCGATATACAGCAAAAAGTTCTGTATCCAGACAAATGCTACGACTCCGCCGCGGATATTATTGACAGGCTCACTGAGAAGCTGAGGATTGACCACAAGAACGAGAATTTCATAAATGACGATAACGGGCAGGAGAAAAATAAGGGCATAAACCGGCCGGGCGGTCCTGGCAAAATAACCTGTCTTTGCCGCCCCGATGGCATTAGTGTGGTTACCGTTTTTATTCGAATCCTTTCGAGCCATTGCCGCTGAAGTTTAACAGAAGCAAACAAAAAAAGCAAAACATATCATTTGACGTCAGCAAAAAAGTATTTGATAATGCCGCAGGAAATATGACAGGACAAAAGCTACAACAGATATACAAATTGCTTTTTGAACGGTTTGGGCCTCAGCACTGGTGGCCGGGCGAAACCACCGATGAAATTATTATCGGCGCTATCCTGACCCAGAACACCAACTGGCAAAATGTCGAAAAGGCTATTTTGAATCTGAAAAAAGCGTCTCTGGTAAGTCTTGAAAAGTTATATTCCATCGAACAGGAGCAATTGGCTCAGCTCATCAGGCCTGCCGGCTATTACAATATAAAGGCAAAGAGACTAAAATCTCTTTTGAAATGGCTCTTCGAGCAGCATAATGGTTCACTAAAAGAGGTTGAATCTATAAAAACCGATGCTCTTCGTGAAGAACTTTTACAGATAAACGGTGTCGGCAGAGAAACGGCCGATTCGATTCTTCTTTACGCTTTCCAGCGACCTGTTTTCGTTGTCGATGCGTATACTTATAGAATCGCGACAAGACATCAGTTGATTGAGCGTGAATGTGATTATGAAGGGCTTAGAAGTCTTTTTGAGGATAATCTTGAAAGCGATGTAAAATTGTTTAACGAATATCACGCCTTGCTCGTCCGAGTGGGCAAGGAATTTTGCAAACCTCAGGCCAGATGCAGCGGCTGTCCGCTTGAAAAATTGCCTCATCAGTTGGAAACAGATTAGTTAATGCAAAATATAAGAAAAAAAATAACGGTACAGGGACAGGTACAGGGGATAGGTTTTCGCCCGCATGTTTTCAGACTGGCCGCGGAATATAATTTAACTGGTTTTGTCTATAATTTTACCCAGGGAGTGATAATAGAAATCCAGGGCAGCGAAGAAAATGCTGAGAAATTCATCCAGAGGTTAAAACATGCGGACAAGGAAAAACCTCTTATTAAAATCATCTCAATGGATATCAATAATATAGCAGCAGTTGGCGACGAGCATTATTTTGAGATAAAACACAGCCAGGCAAAAGGAACAGTTAGCGCAGAAGTTACCGCCGATATCGCAACCTGCAAAGATTGCCTCAGAGAACTATTCGATAAAAACGATTTTCGGTATCGTTATCCGTTCATAAACTGCACAAACTGCGGGCCGCGTTATTCAATCATAAAAACAATACCTTATGACAGGCCCAACACTACGATGTCCGCTTTCGCGATGTGCGATAAATGCAAACAGCAGTATGAAAATGTCGAGGACAGACGATTTCACGCCCAGCCGGTTGCCTGTCCCGTATGCGGGCCTAAAATATATCTTTGCGATACCAAAGGAAAGATAATAGAAGATGATTCGAATAAAGTCATTTCAGAAACGGCGCGATTATTGAAAGAAGGGAAAATCGCGGCGATTAAAGGGCTTGGCGGTTTTCATCTTGCCTGCGATGCGGAAAATGACGAAATGGTAAAACAGCTTCGGCTGCGAAAGATGCGCGATGATAAACCATTTGCGATGATGGCAGGAAGTATTGAAAAAATCAGACGATTTGCCGATGTAGATGAAAAAGCCCGGGAAATTCTGCAAAGCATCGAATCGCCGATTGTGCTTTTGCCAAAAAAAGAGCCAAATACAATAGCAAGGTCTATCGCAACAGGTGTTAATACCTTTGGTTTTATGCTGCCATATACGCCGCTGCATCATCTTATATTTGCCGAGAAAAATATTAATGCACTTGTGATGACCAGCGGAAATATCTCCGATGAGCCTTTGATATGCAAGGATGACGAGGCGATTAAAAAACTTGCAGAGATAGCCGATGTATTTTTGATGCATAACCGGGAAATTTACCGCCAGGTTGACGATTCTGTCGTTAATATAATTAATAATGAGCCTGTATTACTGCGGCGGTCGAGAGGATTTGTGCCGCAGGCGTTTATTTCTAAAATTTCCGCCGATGCGGATATATTCGCGGCAGGTGCGGATTTAAAAAACACTTTTTGCTTTGTGAAGAAGAACAGACTCATTGTCAGTGAGCATATAGGCGATATGGAGGACGCGAGCGTTTACAAACACTGGCTAAGTTCAATAGAGCATCTGAAGAATCTGCTCGATGTCAAGCCGTCCATTTTTGTTTGCGATTTACATCCCAATTATTTTTCGAGTCAATACGCCAAAAAAGCTAAAAAAGATAAACTCATCGAAGTCCAGCATCATTGGGCTCATATAGCATCTGTTCTTGCTGAGCATAATATTGATGAAAAGGTAATCGGCCTTGTCGCCGACGGCACAGGCTACGGCACCGACGGGGCAATCTGGGGCTGCGAGTGCCTTATTGCCTCGCTCGATGAATTTGTGCGGTTCGGACATCTGGCGTATTATCTGCTGGCCGGTGGTGATTCGGCAGCGAAAGAAGCGATTCGGCCGATAATGGGACTGATGAAAAAATATAATTTTGCCGTTCCGCAGGAAATACTTGATGAAATTGAGCCGGACAAAGAAAAAAGATTCGCTATTCAGCAGCAGATTGAAAAAAATATCAATACTGTTCAAACATCGAGCCTTGGCAGATTGTTCGACGCCGCGTCAGCTCTTTGCGGTCTTGGAAGTCGTAATAATTTCGAGGCGCAGCTTCCGATGGCACTTGAAGCGATGGCCAATAAGCGAGTAACTGAGTGTTATCCATTTGAACTGAAAAAAGAAAATCGAATTACCATAATTGAGATTGGAAATATGCTCGAAGATATCGCAGCCGACAGAATCGGCAAAGTCGCTAAAGGCGTTATCTCGGCAAAATTCCATAATACAATAGCCGAGTTTTTCCTTGCCCTGGCGAGACTGGCTAAAAAAGAAACAGCCATTAACACTGTCGCGGTAAGCGGCGGAGTGTTTTGCAATAAATTTCTTTCGGAAAGGCTGACAGAACTGTTGCAAAATGACGGCTTTAATGTATTATCTAATCGGCTTTTGCCCGCCAATGACGGCGGTATTTCACTGGGACAGGCGATAATAGCCGCAAGGACTGCTAAGAAAGGATAAATTTATGTGTCTTGCTGTTCCTGCAAGAATAATTGAATTAAATGGCGACAATGCGGTTGCCGACGCGATAGGCAATCATATCCAGGCGAAAACTACGCTTGTACCCGGCGCAAAGTTGGGAGATATTGTTCTTATCCACGCGGGCTTTGCGATAGCGATTATAGATGAAGAAGAAGCCCAAAAAACTTGGCAGCTTCTGGCAGACCTGGATAACTTTTCCAAAACCGACAAGAGAGTTTCAGGGTAAAAGGCGAAACAAAGATGCTTGAAAGAATAAACAAAGCATATTCACAGATAGACAAGGCCCACAAGGTTCTCGGCCGCAGGATAAACGTAATGGAGGTCTGTGGTACGCATACGGTAAGCGTTTTTCGCGCCGGCCTTAGAGAAGCATTTCCCAAAGGCCTAAAACTTCTAAGCGGACCCGGCTGTCCGGTTTGCGTTACAGACCAGGGATATATAGATGTTGTTCTGTCGCTTGCCGAAAGAGAAGATTGTTTAATCGCCACTTACGGCGATATGATTCGCGTGCCCGGCAGAAAAGGTTCGCTCGAGCAGAAAGCCGCCAGGGGAAACATAAAAATAATTTTGAGCGCCCAGGACACATTGAACCTCGCGAAACAAAATCCCAGCAAAAAGGTTTTGTTCGTGGCCGTGGGTTTTGAGACGACCGCGCCGGCAACGGCGATTGTAGTCAACGAAGCGATGCAGCAGGGGATTAAAAATCTTTTTATCTTCAGCAATCATAAGCTCGTCGTGCCCGCGATGCAGGCGCTTTTATTGGACAAGAACAACAAAATCGATGCGTTTCTGTGTCCCGGCCATGTGAGTGTTATAATCGGTTCCGATGCATATAAGCCCGTTGTTGAGCAGTTCAAGAAACCCTGTGTTGTGGCAGGTTTTGAGCCGATGCAGATAATTGAGGCTTTAGCGGAAATCTGCCGGCAAATTGTGGAAGGAAAACCTCAGGCTTGTTCTCTTTACTCTGCCGTGGTAACAGGCGCCGGCAACAAAACAGCGCAAAAAATAATTGATGAAACTTTCGATGCCGTTGACGGATACTGGCGGGGACTGGGCCAAATCAGCAAGAGCACTTTGAAACTAAAAGAAAAGTTCAGCAGTCTCGATGCGGAAAAGCAGCTTGGAGTTGAGTTCATACCTGAAGAGGACCTTACCGGCTGTCGATGCGGGCAGGTTCTGTGTGGTTTAATAGACCCGCCTGAATGCGGACTGTTCGCAAAGCAATGCACGCCGGACACTCCGGTCGGCCCTTGTATGGTCAGCAGTGAAGGAGCCTGCGCAGCATGGTTTAAATATGCCCGGAGAAAAAGGCAGAAATAATGTCAGCTAACAATAAAATCCTGCTTGCGCACGGCGGAGGCGGCAGATTAACCGATGAACTTATCCGCAATGTAATCCTCTCGACTCTTGGAAATTATTCACTTAATAAACTTACCGATTCGGCTGAAATTAAAATCGGACAAACCAATATATGTTTCACGACCGACAGCTTTGTTGTAAAGCCGTTATTCTTTAACGGCGGAGATATCGGCAAACTCGCTGTCTGCGGCACGATTAACGACCTTGCCGTCAGCGGGTCAAAACCGCTTGTTCTGAGTTTATCTCTCATTTTGGAAGAAGGCCTCGAAATAGAAGTATTGCGAAAAGTTTTGCACAGCGCCGCGCGAGCGGTAAAAGAAGAAAATATCGAAATCGTCTGCGGCGATACGAAAGTGGTCGAGGCTGGCTCTGCCGACAAGCTTTTCATAAACACTTCCGGCATAGGATTAAAACTCCTCAAAGCCGACATCGGTTTCGAAAGGATTACTGCCGGCGATAAAATTATCGTAAGCGGCACTATCGGCGACCACGGTATGACAATTATGTCGCACAGAGAAGGCATGAAATTTGAGTCTGAAATGAAAAGCGATTGCGGCTCTGTTGCACAAATCTGTGGGAAAGTTATAGAAGCTTTAGGCGACGATATAAAATTTATGAGAGACCCGACGCGCGGAGGACTGGCAGCGACTTTAAATGAAATTGTCAATCAAATTGAATTGGGAATTGAAATACAGGAAAGCCAAATACCCGTAAATCCTACGGTAAGAGCGGCTGCGGATATGCTGGGCTTCGATATCCTGGAAATCGCAAATGAGGGAAAAGTCGTAATTGTTGTCTCGCAGCAAAAAGCACAAAAGTGCCTTGAAATCTGCCGAAGCTGCGAAAACGGCAAAGATGCCGCGATAATAGGAGAGGTTTCCAAAAGCGGTGAGCCGCTGGTTGAGCTTGAAACGAAAATTAAAGGCAGACGGATTGTTCAAATGCCTTACGGCAGAGAATTGCCGAGGATTTGCTGATGCACGAGGCTATTGTCGCTCAGAATATTGTTGATACGGCTGTTGCCCAGGCTCCGAAAAAAGGCGGAAAAGTTACCCGTGTTGTAATTAGCTGCGGCCAGATAAACGCACTTAACGATGAAGCGATAAAATTTGGCTTCGAGATGGCCTCGGCCGGGACTATTTGTCAGGGAGCGAAACTCAAAATAAAACATATTCCGCTCAAAGCCGTATGCAAAAACTGCCATAAAAAATTTGATTTTGATTTGTATAATCCAAAGTGTTCCAAATGCGGCAAAAGCGATTTTTCTCTTGGCGATGACGCGCCGCTGCTGTTGGAAGAAATAGAATTTGAGGAACAACAATGAAAATAAAGGTAAACAAAAAAATTCTCGAAAGAAACGAGGATTTCGCCGAATCGAACAGAAAATTTTTCAAAAAGAAAAATATTTTTTGTATAAATATGATTTCTTCGCCGGGCAGCGGCAAGACGACCATACTTGAAAAAACCGCAAAGGCCTTAAAAAATAAAATTAACATCGCCGTTATTGAGGGAGACCTTTATACCGAATTTGACGCCGACAGAATCCGCAAGACCGGCCTGCCTGCGGTGCAGATTGAGACTAAAGGCGCCTGCCATTTGAGTGCCCAGCAGATTACAAAGGCGCTCCATCAATTAGACACTGATAAACTTGATATTGTCGTTATAGAAAATGTCGGTAATCTTGTCTGCCCGTCGGATTTCGACCTCGGCGAAACGGCACGGGCAGTTGTGCTTTCGACAGCCGAAGGCGATGACAAATGCGCAAAATACCCAAAGGCTTTCGCGCAGGCCGATGTGCTTTTAATTAATAAAATAGACCTTGTCAAGCATCTGGATTTCAATATAAGCAGAGTAAAACGCGACGCGAAAAAGCTAAATAAAGATTTGAAAATATTTGAAATATCTGCTAAAACAGCTAAAGGTATGCAAGGCTGGTTTAATTGGCTTATAAATGCGAAAAGGTAAAATATGGATTATTTCAAATACAACAAAGGCGAATTGTTTGCCGAAGACGTTAATGTAGAGAAAATCGCTCAGATGGTTGGGACGCCTGTTTACGTTTACAGCAAGGCGACAATACTCGACCATTTTGAAAAAGTTAAAAGAGCTTTTTCCGGACTCGATACTACCGTCTGCTATTCAATCAAAGCCTGCGGCAATATAAATATTTTAAAAATACTGGCCGGGGCCGGAAGCGGCTTTGATATTGTAAGTGGCGGTGAGCTTTACCGCGCACAGCAGGCCGGAGCCGATATGAAAAAAACGGTTTTTGCGGGAGTCGGCAAAACCGATGAGGAAATTATCGCTGCTCTCAAAGCGCCGATTGGCTATTTTAATATCGAATCCGAAGCTGAACTTGAAAATCTTATCGCACTTGCTAAACAGACCGGCAAAAAAACAAAAGCCGCTTTAAGAGTCAATCCCGATGTTGATCCGAAAACTCATAAACACATCACTACCGGCACAAAAGAAGCCAAGTTCGGTGTTGATATTGAGCGCGCGGGAAAAGTTTTTGAGCAATTCGGCAAAAATGAATATGTAAACCTCTGTGCCATTCATATCCATTTAGGCTCAGGCGGCAAGACTATTGACCCGTATTGTGAGGCGATTAAAAAAATTCTGCCGCTTATTGACACGCTGCGAAGTAAAGGCTTCAAAATCGAAGCTCTCGATTTGGGCGGCGGATACGCAGCAGATTATCAAACTGATACTGTTCCCACTGCTGCGCATTATGCCCAGGGAATTGTGCCGCTGCTGAAAGATAAAAATCTTAAACTTATTCTCGAACCCGGCAAAAGCATTATGGCTAATGCCGGCCTTTTGCTTACGAAAGTTTTATATCTCAAGCAGGGCGGCAGTAAAAAATTCGTTATTGTCGATGCGGGAATGAATGATTTAATCCGGCCGAGCCTTTACGAGGCTTTTCACTTTATCTGGCCGGCCAAAGTTGAAGAAAAATTTTCATTTCTGAAAAGAACCGATAAGCTCGATATCAAAGGGCTTGAGTTTGTCGATGTTGTCGGGCCGATTTGCGAAGCAACAGACTTTTTCGCAAAAGACCGTGCCATTCCGCCTGTCCAGCGCGGCGATTTGATTTCAATTTTCACCGCAGGCGCTTATGGTTTCACTATGGCCAGTAATTATAACGCCCGGCCGTTGCCTGCAGAGGTGCTCGTTGACGGCAAAAATTTCAAGGTTATCCGCAAACGCCAAAGCTACGAAGAAATGGTTGCGCCGGAGAAGCCGTATTAATTTTCGCGCAAAAGCGACTCGTAGAAGGCATACAAACAGGCCGCTGCGGCGAGAATATAACAAACCCATAATTGCCAATGAGTTACAAAACTTGTAACTGCCAGTTTAATCAGCGGATATAGTTTTTCCGCCAGCCGGATAGGTGCAATTACTAAATTTGGAAAAGCAAACATTATCACTATTGCTCCTATCGACAGTAATATAAATGCTGCAAAGGCCAATCTTTCCTGCCAGACGACTTTGGCAAGCACTTTCTGCTGTTCAGCTTTCTGAATCTTAGCCAGAAGTTCCTGTGCGAAATCCTTCTGAATCGGTTCGCGATGCTGTTTGAGATTTTTTTTCAGCAGCGGAATAATCCCATCCGCGTAATCGGCTGCGCTTGGCACAGCCGCAACTATTCGCGGCATTCTGCTGCGAAAATACGATAAGGCATTATCTTCAGACAAATCAGCCCTTAACGCAAATAATGGGCAATAACTTTGCGACCTTTTTTGCCAGGCCTGCGTTTGCCGTCGCCTCGACCACTGCGCTGACATTCTTATAAGCATCCGGGGCCTCCTCAGCCAGGCCCCTCATTGATCTCGATTTGATAATTATTCTTCGCCCGGCAAGTTCTTTGACAATCTGACTGCCTTGCCATCTTTTTGTCGCCGCCGTTCTGCTCATACTTCGACCCGCGCCGTGGCAGGCAGAGCTGAACGCAAGAGATTCGCTTTGGGTTGAGCCTGCAAGAATATATGAAGATGTCCCCATTGTTCCTCCTATTAACACTGGCTGGCCAAAGGACTTATAGCGGGGCGGCAAATCGCTGCTTCCCGGCCCGAAAGACCGCGTCGCACCTTTGCGATGAACCAGAAGCATTTTTATTTTGCCGTTTACTTCGTGCTCTTCCATTTTCGCGGTGTTGTGGCTTACATCGTAAAGCATTTTTAATTGAGCCTTGTGAAATATTTCTGAAAAAACTCTTCTGATAAGCGCAGTGAGAATCTGCCTGTTGGCAAGAGCACAATTAACACCCGCCCGCATCGCGCCGAGATAATCCTGACCAAGCGGACTATTTACAGGTACTGATGCAAGCTCCCTGTCCGGCAGTTCAATTCCGAAACTTCCTGCTTGCGACGCCATTTCTCTAAGATAATCCGTGCCGATTTGATGGCCAAGTCCGCGAGAGCCGCAGTGAACGCTAACCATTACGTCGCCTTTTTTCAAACCATATCCTTCGGCAATCGCGTTATCATAAATTTCAACAACTTTCTGCACTTCAAGATAATGATTTCCGGAACCGAGCGTGCCCATTTGTTCCTGCTGTCTTTTTTTTGCCTGAGGTGAAACTTTTTCCGGCATCGCGCCTTTCATACGGCCGTGCTCTTCTATAAAATCCAAATCTTCTTTTGTGCCGAATCCTTTTTCAACCGCCCAGATCGCGCCGCCCGCGAGCATATCATCAAGTTTGCCGGAAGTCAGAATAATATTTCCTGTGCTGCCGACGCCCGCTGGAATATCTCGAAAAAGAGATTCAGCCAGTCTTTCTCTCAAGCCTTCAATTTCATCGACTGTTAAACCCGTGTGAAATGTCCTAACGCCGCAGGCGATATCGAATCCGACGCCTCCGCCGGAAATTACTCCGCCATCGTCAGGGTCAAAAGCCGCAACGCCTCCGATACAAAAGCCATAACCCATGTGCGCATCAGGCATTGCGAACGATGCCTTAACGATTCCCGGCAGTGCAGCAACGTTGCAGACTTGCGATATAGTTTTTTCGTCAATATCGTTTATTAAATTATTGTCGGCAAAAATTATACCAGGCACAGTCATTCTGCCGAAAGGCTCGACTCGCCAGCAATATTCGCCAACTCGTTTAAGTGGAGGTTTTACCATTAAACATCAATCACACATTGAACAGTCCATTTGCCATTTTCTTCTTTTACGCTCAATTGATTATAAGTAACAGCCTTTGGTTCAACAGCAGGAGAATGCTTAATTTGATTAATCTTTTCGCCCCATATTTTCGCGTGAACGGTCAAATTTTCAATTTGAACCTCGAATCTGCTGAAAAGCATTTTCCTGACATCCATCTCGTATATAATAGAACTGAGCCAGTTAATAAACAAAAGTTCATCTTCCTCGGCGGAACATTCAATTTCCACGCATTCTACGGCATCGACTTTTTTCGGGTCAGTAACAATTGCCGTTAGGGCCAAAGCGGCGTCTTCAAACGCCTTGCTTATGCTCTCGGCAGTTGCTTTTATGCCGATATCAGCCTGATGTGCAAAATGCTCCCACATACCAGAGCCCGCCGTATTTTAGATATATTAGTATCTGTAATGTTCAGACTTGAATGGTCCATCAACGGGAACGCCGATATATTTCGCCTGTGCTGCACTAAGAGTTGTAAGAGACACTTTAAGCCTGCCCAGATGCAGTCTTGCGACTTCCTCATCGAGTTTCTTGGGCAGCGTATAAACTTTTTTCTCAAGGCCGCCTTTGGCCAGCATTATCTGTGCAAGGCTCTGATTTGTGAAGCTGTTGCTCATCACAAAACTCGGATGGCCGTTAGCACATCCAAGATTTACAAGCCTGCCTTCGGCAAGAACGATAACAGAATTTCCGGATGCGAGAGTCCATTTATCAACCTGTGGTTTTATATTCTGTTTTTTGCATTTGGGATTTTTTTCGAGATAGCTTATCTGAATTTCATGGTCGAAATGTCCGATGTTGCAGACAATCGCCTCGTTTTTCATTTTTTCCATATGTTCGCTGCGGATAACATCGCAGCAGCCGGTCGCCGTCACGAAAATATCGCCTTCCCCTACAACTTCTTCGAGTGTTTTAACTTCATAACCTTCCATCGCGGCCTGCAAAGCGCATATCGGGTCGATTTCCGTAATGATTACTCTTGCGCCGAAGCCCCGCATCGATTGAGCGCAGCCTTTGCCGACATCGCCGTAACCGCAGACGACAACGCATTTGCCCGCGACCATAATTCCTGTCGCTCTTTTTAAACCGTCGGCCAGCGACTCGCGGCAGCCGTAAAGATTATCGAATTTCGATTTCGTCACCGAATCATTTACATTAATCGCCGGAAACAGCAGCGAGCCTTCTTTTTGCATCTGGTAAAGCCGCGCGACGCCTGTTGTTGTTTCTTCTGAAACGCCCTTGATTGCCTTTGCGATTTTTGTCCATTTTTGCGGATCATCGGCAAGGCCCGCTTCGAGACGTTTAATAATTATTTTCATTTCATCGTTATCGCATGGCTTTTTCAGAATCGAAGGGTCTTTTTCAATTTTCACGCCAAGATGAATATAGAGCGTTGCATCGCCGCCGTCATCGACAATCAAATCCGGTCCGCCTTCGTCCGGCCACAAAAGCGCCTGCTCTGTGCACCACCAATATTCCTCGAGCGATTCTCCTTTCCATGCGAAGACTGCCGCGAGTTTATCTTTCGCGATTGCCGCCGCTGCGTGGTCCTGTGTGCTGAAAATATTGCACGATGCCCATCTCAATTTTGCGCCGAGTTCCACGAGAGTTTCAATCAGCATCGCTGTTTGAATTGTCATATGCAGAGAGCCGGTGATTTTCAGGCCCTTTAAGGGTTTTTGTTTTCCGTATTTTTCGCGCATAGCCATCAAACCAGGCATTTCATTGCGGGCAAGACTCATTTCCTTTCTGCCCCATTCGGCAAGCGAAATATCTGCAACCTGGTAAGGAAGGTATGGGTCATATTTAGACGTATTCATTCTTTTTTCTCCA
Source organism: Phycisphaerales bacterium (assembly GCA_003142595.1). GTDB lineage: Bacteria > Planctomycetota > Phycisphaerae > Sedimentisphaerales > UBA12454 > UBA12454. The sequence goes on along the minus strand of PLMU01000003.1, from coordinate 142,915 downwards.
AATGCCGCAAAAAACCTTATTTAACTATTTTAACAATTTCCTATAATCGGGCAATAATATAAGCATAAATCGGTTTTTATGCAAGTATTGAAAATTGCCAAAATTAACCGCTTGACAAAAACGCGTTATTATGGTATTATTTAGTTAATTATGGTTCAAAACTATTCTAAGTATTATTTTGGTTGGTGGTGGCTTGTCCAATAGCTGACAGGTTGTGAACCTCTTTTTGCATTTAAAACTATATAAAAATAAATTTTCACGGCCTGTCGGGTAGCGACAGGCCGTTTTTTTATGTATATTATTAAATTGTGAGAAGAAATTATGATGGAATTAAACAAAAAAATAACTGAGGCCAAAGTAGGCCAAATCGTTCCGCTCGTCAGGCAGATTGACGTTACCGAGCCGGTGGATTTCTTTGCCAAACTTAGCGACTACGGCAGGCAAAAACACTGCTGTCTGCTTGAGTCGAAAGACCACCTGGCGGAAAAAAGCCAGGGCGAACTGACTTTCGGCACCGCACGGCCGGCGTTGTATATTTCCGGAAAGGGCGATGATTTTCAAATCGTTGCGCTGAGTCCGACTGGGCAAAGAATGATTAAATATTTCGCGACCACCGGGCGCAACAGGTTCGACTTCTGCAAAGAAATCAATTTTAAGAAAGAAAGTATTACCGGCCGGCTCAATCCAGACCACGATATCATCGACGAACAGGCTCGATTAAAATCTGTAAATCAAATGGACGTAATCAGGGCAGTTAATTTCGCCTTTGAACTTTCCGGTCCTCCTTTCCGCGTTACCTGCGGAATGCTCGGCGCGATAAGTTATGATTTTATCGACCAGTTTGAAAAACTCCCCGCAAACAAAAATGCTCTGCTCGATGTGCCGGATTACGAACTTTATTTTGCGGACAATATTTTCCTGATGGACCATAAAACGCAAAAATCTTACGTTGTTGTCAATGTAATTATTACCAACGACGACAGGAACCAGATTATCGCCGATGCCGAAAGCTGTTTTGATTATTATTTTAAGACGCTTCAAACAGAAATGCCAAAGCCTGTAAGATATACCGGCCCTCTGCCCCAAGCCGGCACCGACACCGAACTGCCCGAATATATAAAAATGGTAGAGACCGCCAAGAAACATATCGTTGACGGCGATATTTTTCAGGTTGTCCCCAGCAGAACTATTATTGAACCATGCCCCGATGAGCCGCTGGATGTTTATAAAAGACTTCGGCTGCTTAATCCGTCGCCTTATATGTTTTACATTAATTCGCCCAGCACTATTTTGACCGGAGCAAGCCCCGAACTTAATCTGCGCGTTAGCGGAACAAAAATTCGCCAGGTTGAAATTCGTCCGATTGCAGGCACGAAGCCTCGCGGAAAAATCGACGGTAAAATAGACCCGGACACCGATTTCCGGTATGAGGCGGAATTGAAACTCGACAGAAAAGAGCTTGCAGAGCATATGATGCTCGTTGACCTTGCGAGAAACGATATCGCAAGAGTTACGCAAAAAGGCACGCGAATAGTCAATGAACTTTTGATTGTGGAAAAATACGAATCGGTAATGCACCTTGTCAGCAACGTCAAAGGAATCCTTGCCGATGAATTCGACGCTTTAAACGCTTATCTTGCCACGATGAATATGGGCACTCTTACCGGCGCGCCGAAAATAGAGGCTATGAAAATTATCCGCCAGCTCGAAAAAAACAAACGCGGCTATTACGGCGGGGCGGTGATGTATTTAACTGTTGACGGCCAGTTCGATAGCTGTATAACTATACGCTCACTGCAGATAAAAGACCATACGGCCTATATCCGTGCAGGCGGAGGCGTTGTTTATGACAGTGTCCCAAAAACAGAATTCGAGGAAACGCAGCACAAAGCAAACTCCTGCCTGCGGGCAGTAAGGGGGAAGTGACTATGAATGATACGAATCAGAATACACCTGTAGCCAGCGTTGCCGAACTAAAAGTTCTTTTTATAGATAATTTCGATTCATTTACATACAACCTTGTGGATGATTTTCGCAAGAGAGACTGCCAGGCAAAGGTCTATCGCGCAGATACGCCGCTGGAAAGTCTCAAAAAAATTGCTGAAGATTTTAAACCGGACCTGCTGGTTATTTCGCCCGGCCCCGGCAATCCTTCCAGCGCGGGTGTTACGCTCGAGGCAATCGGTTATTTCCAGGACAAGCTTCCCATCTTCGGCGTCTGTCTCGGCCATCAGGCAATCGTCCAATATTTCGGCGGCACAATCAGTCACGCGTCGAAAGTTATGCACGGCAAGGCCTCGAAAGTAACGCACAACGAGAAAGGAATTTTTGAAGGAGTGGAAAATCCGCTTCAGGCCGGCAGGTATCACAGTCTTTGTGCCGTAAAAGTCCCCGATTGCCTGGAAGTAACAGCAACGTATGAAGATATTGTGATGGCCATTCAGCACCAACAGAAACCGATTTATGGAGTGCAGTTTCATCCGGAAAGTATCCTTACCCCGACCGGCGGGAAAATAATACAGAACCTTTTAACGATATCGTTGAAGAACAGGAAAGTATCGCTATGACTAAAATAACTGAATACCTTGAAATTCTTCTTGAAGGCGGCGACCTTAAATATGACCAGGCGAAAGACCTGTTGGATCTGGTTTTAAAAGGCGATGTTGCCGAGGTTCAGATTGCAGCATTTTTGGCTGCGATGAGAATGAAAAAAGCGACTGCCGAAGAATTCGCAGGCCTTGCTCAATCGATGCGGGACCACGCCGTAAAGGTCAACACGAAAATTACAAACCTCGTTGATACCTGCGGAACTGGCGGAGCGCCTTTAAAAACATTTAATGTTTCGACAGCGGCTGCATTAGTCGCCGCCGGTGCAGGAGCTTATGTCGCAAAACACGGCAACCGCGGCATTACGAGCAAATGCGGCTCTGCCGATGTTTTGGAAGCGATGGGCGTAAAAGTTGATTGCCCGCCCGACGTCGTCGCAGAATGTATCGAAAATGCGCATATAGGTTTTATGTTTGCCCCGATGTTTCATCCTGCGATGAAATTTGTTCAGCCTATCCGTAAGAGCCTCGATTTCCGCACAGCGTTTAACATTTTAGGGCCGCTTGCAAATCCTGCCGGTGCGCAGGCTCAGGTTATGGGCGTGCCGCAGGAATCTCTGCTCGACAGAATTGCCGAGACATTCAAAATTCTCGGCATTAAACGGGCGATGATTGTTCACGGCAGCGGTCTCGACGAAATCAGTATTACATCGACGACAAAAGTCGTGGAAATTAAGGATAAGAAAAAAACCTCCTACGAAATTCATCCTAAGGATTTCGGTATCTCCTCGCCGAAAATGGCCGAACTTGTCGGCAGTAACGCAGAATATAATGCCGGAATGATAAAAGAAGTTTTACACGGCAAAAACAAAGGCCCTGCCCGCGATATGATACTCTTAAATTCGGCAGCGGCTATAATGGTCGCCGGCCTTGCAGAAAATCTCAAGGATGGTTTCAAAAAAGCCGGCCAGTCCGTGGATTCCGGCGCCGCAATTGGATGTCTGGAAAAACTGATCGAAATTTCTAACAGGAAAAGGTAATCGCTGAAATTATGATTTGGCCTAAAATTAAAATTTGCGGAATAACAAATGCCGACGACGCTGTCGCCGCTGTTCAGCTCGGTGCCGATATGCTCGGGTTAAATTTTTATCCCCAAAGCCCAAGATATATCAAGCCCGAGGAAGCTGAAAAAATTATTATAAAGCTGCCTGCGTTTGTTGAAATAGTCGGAGTATTTGTAAATGCCGATGCGGAAACAATCCGCAAAACAGCGGGCCGTCTGATGCTCGACTGGGTGCAGCTTCACGGCGATGAAAGCCCGCAGTTCTGCCAGTCGCTTAATAGTATGACTGCGCAGATTATGAAGGCTATAAGAATTAAAACTCCTAAAGATATCGAATACGCGAAAAATTTCGCCACCGACGCATTGCTGCTGGACGCTTTTCATCCGTCGCTTTATGGCGGAACAGGCGAGCGATTCGACTGGAAATCGCTTCCGGAACTTACCGGCCATATTCTCGGCAGAACGTTTCTGGCTGGCGGGATAAATCCGGAAAATGTAATCGAGGCCATCAGTCAGAGTTTTTACGGCATCGATGTTTGCAGCGGGATCGAAAGCTCTCCCGGCAAAAAGGACCATAAAAAAATGACTAAGCTTTTCAAAAATTTAAGAACTATTTTATCAGGTAAAGGTGAACGATGAAATACGGCGGACGATTCGGACAATTCGGCGGCTTTTATGTGCCCGAGGTGCTTATTCTGGCTCTTGAGGAAATGGAAAAAGCCTTTTATAAATATTACAAGGATAAAAAATTTACTACCGAGCTTGATGTTCTTTATCACGACTACGCAGGCAGGCCGACTCCTTTATATTATGCTACACGTTTTAGCGAACTTGTTGGTTTTAAGGTTTATATAAAGCGCGAAGACCTTTTGCACGGCGGAGCACACAAGGTAAACAACTGCCTCGGTCAGGGTTTGCTTGCCAAATATATGGGAAAGACAAAATTGATTGCCGAAACCGGCGCAGGCCAGCACGGCCTTGCGACTTCTATGGTTGGCGCGTTGTTCGGAATGCAGACAAAAATATTTATGGGCACAATCGACGTTGAACGCCAAAGCGTAAACGTTCACAAAATGAGACTCTGCGGGGCGGAAGTCATCCCTGTCAAAGGCGGCACGGAAACATTAAAAGATGCGATTAACGAGGCTCTTCGCTATTGGACAGCGAATGTCGCAGATACATTTTATCTTTTCGGAACTGCTTGCGGCCCGCATCCCTATCCGACCATTGTAAAACATTTTCAATCCTGTATCGGAATAGAAGCCAGAGCACAGTGCCTTGAAAAAATGGGAAAATTGCCCGACATCGTTACCGCCTGCGTCGGCGGCGGAAGCAACGCTATCGGAATCTTCAGCGCATTTGTCGACGATAAAAATGTAAAACTTATAGGCGTAGAACCGGCCGGCAAAGGCATTAAAACCGGCAAGCACGCCGCTCCGTTAAATGCCGGCAAAGTCGGTATTTTGCACGGCACTAAAATGTATCTTATGCAGAATAAGGAAGGCCAGATTCTTGACACCGAATCTATTTCCGCCGGTCTTGATTATCCCGGCGTTGGCCCGGAGCATTGTCTGCTGAAGGACACCGGCAGGGCGCAGTATGTCGCAGTTGAGGATAAAGACGTTCTCGATATTTTCGATATCTTTACAAAATGCGAAGGTATTCTTCCTGCTCTGGAAAGCTCGCATTCTCTTGCGTGGGTTTACAGCCAGAAAGGAAAACTGCCTGCCGATACTACTGTTGTTGTCAATCTTTCCGGCCGGGGCGATAAAGATGTTGATATAGTCGAAAGGAACAGGAAGTGAAAACATATAAGCAGACATTTGCCGAGTGCCGTAAGGCATCTCATAGCGGATTAAAACGTGCCGCATTGATACCTTTTTTTGTCATTGGCGACCCGGACTTCGATACCAGTTTTGAAATCATAAAAGCCGCGATTGACGCTGGCGTTGACATTCTCGAGCTTGGCGTAGCCTTTTCCGATCCTATCGCCGACGGTCCGACAATCCAGAAAGCCGATATTCGCGCTCTTGCCTCCGGCATTAATATTGAAAAAGCCAAAGATCTAATCAGAAAAATTAAATCTTACAAAGATATTCCTATTGGTCTTTTGATGTATTACAACCTTATTTATCAATACGGCACAGAAAAGTTTTTTGTCGATTTCGCAAGGGCAGGCGTAAACAGCGTTCTTATCGCAGATTTGAGCATTGACGATGTAGATGAAATTTACGCTCCCGCTCGAAAAGCGGGCCTTGATACCGTTTTTATGGTAACGCCGAATACCGAAATCGAGCGCGCTAAAAAAATCGCCGAAAAATGCACAGGATTTATTTATACCGTTTCGCTGCTCGGCGTCACCGGCGGCAGAGATACCCTGTCCGATATGATTAAGCCTCTGATAAGCAGATTAAAATCTATTACTGATGTTCCGGTTTGTGTGGGTTTTGGCATAAGCACGCCCCAGCACGCAGTTGAATTAGCAAAAGCCGGCGCAGATGGTGTTATCATTGGCTCAAGAATTGTAAAAATCATCGAAGATAATTTGAATGACAAAAAATCCATTCCCGCGAAAGTAAAAGAATTTCTGTCGCAAATTAAAGAAGCGATTGAGGCAAAATAAACTGTTAGGTAAGATGCTGTTCGATGAAACTTGTATCGACTTTGTTTTGCAGATACAGGTTATGCGAGAGGATTTTTAAGCAGGCGGGAATTGTGGTCTTTATAGGCCCGATTCTGAATTCGCTCAGCGCGCGTTTCATAGTAATTATCGCCTCGTCTCTTGTCGGCCGATGCACAATCAGTTTTGCGATCATCGAATCGTAATAAGGCGAAACCACTGCGCCCTGGAAGATATGCGTGTCAACTCTTACGCCCATTCCGCCGGGCAGGATAAACTTATCAACTTTTCCCGGGCACGGCGAAAAATTACGTTCCGGGTCTTCGGCGTTAATGCGGCATTCTATTGCCACGCCGCTGTGCTTGATATCTTTTTGTTTTAAATTTATATTCTGCCCGCCGGCAATTTTAAGCTGCATCTTTATCAGGTCGATGCCCGTCACCATTTCCGTAACCGGATGCTCAACCTGGATTCTCGTATTGACCTCGATAAAATAAAATTTCTTATTGCGGTCGAGCAGGAATTCTACTGTCGCGGCATTTTCATAATTTGCTTCTTTTATAACTTTAAGGGCCGACTTGCACAATTCTTCGCGTGTACGTTCGTCAAGTATCGGGCAGGGCGATTCTTCAATCAATTTCTGATGTCTGCGCTGGATTGAACAATCGCGCTCAAAAAAATGCAGCGTATTGCCGGACTTATCAGCCATAACCTGCACCTCGACATGTCGTGGCTCGACAATATATTTTTCCAGATAAACCGTCCCGTCCTTGAATGCCGCCTCAGCTTCGGTCTTTGCAGTCGCAAATGCGTTTCGCAGGCTGATATCGTTATGAGCGACTCTCATTCCTCGCCCGCCGCCGCCCGCCGCCGCCTTTACAATGACAGGATATCCGATTTTATTCGCCAGTTTGATTGCTTCTTTATCGTCTTTAATCTGTCCATCCGAACCGGGCACAACGGGAACGTGCGCTTTTTTCGCAAGCTCTCTCGCAGCGACTTTATCGCCGAGCATTCTCATTGATTCCGGCCGCGGCCCGATAAAAATTATTCCGCAATCGGCGCATATCTGCGCGAAGTGAGCGTTTTCCGCCAGGAATCCGTAACCCGGATGAATCGCATCGACATCGGCAACTTCTGCCGCGCTGATAATTGCCGGGATATTAAGATAGCTATGCGTCGGACTTGCCGGCCCGATACAAATCGCCTGGTCCGCAAGTTCGATATAAGAAGCGTTCCTGTCCGCCTCGGAATAGACAACCACCGTTTCGATGCCCATTTCGCGGCAGGCACGAATTATTCGTAATGCTATTTCGCCTCTGTTGGCTATGAGAATTCTTGAAAACATGAATTTATCCGAAGAAAACCGGTCCCGCCATTAATCCGGCCTGACCTTGAATATTACTTGGCCGAATTCCACTACCTGGCCGTTTGTGATTAAAACTTTTTCGATTGTGCCGCTTGTTTCAGCCTTTATTTCGTTCATTACTTTCATCGCCTCGACAATGCATACCACCGTATCAGGCGTTACATGGTCGCCGGCTTTTACATAAGGCGGTGAATCGGGACTTGGTGCCGAGTAGAAAGTTCCGATTATTGGTGATTTAATATCGGCCAGGTTATCAGAGGCCGTCGGAGCCGCCGGTGCAGCGCCTGGATAAGCCGCCGCCGGTGCCATAATCGGCAGCGGAGCAGCAGTATGAGTTATAACTCCTGCCGAGCCGGGCCGCTTCAGATGGATTTTACTGTCGCCATCGACTATTTCCACCTCTACAAGGTCGTTCTCGACCATTATATCGATGATTTCCTTGACCTTTTTTAAATCGTATTTTTTTTCATCGCCCATTATTGAGTCCTCAAAATGGTTTTTATTCGCAAAAAATGCACAATTTACGCTCGGTTAGTATAGTGAAATTGGATATTTTTGCAAATGAATTTTAAAATGAATTAGGCTCTGCTGTTAAGGCAGTTATCTGCGATGATTTTGTGTAAGGATTCCGCATTCTTCATATATAACCTGATGCGAACTTTGGGCGACCTGTACCAGTGCTTCACCGGGTTTTCAGAAATAATCTCCAGGTAAGAGCCAAGCAGCCGATTTTTTCCAACCTTCACCTCTTTGATAATCTCGGTATCGGAGGGTTTTTCTTTTGTTTCGAACCACTGATCGAATTCCTGATTTATAAGCCTGAAAAGATAACCGACAAAAAGTATTCGCCTGTTTGTAATATATACCGCGCCGTCCCACAATGGCGGCAAAGAAAAGAAAATCCGGTAATTCGGAAAAGATTTAGCCGAACAATACCATATCCATTTTTTGAAGAAAAGCACCGTCTCTCCCGGCATAAGCGATGGTAGCAGATTGACTTTAAATCTTAAGCCCATAAATCGCCTCATTATAAATAATTTACTCTGAATTTGAACTTTCCAATTATATATGTATAATTATCGAAATGATACAAAATAAATTAACAGACCTTTTAAGCAAGCAGCTCGTCTTTGGCGACGGCGCGATGGGCACAATGCTCTACACAAAGGGCGTATTTATCAATACCTGCTTTGAAGAGCTAAATATTTCCCGCCCCCAGCTCGTCGGCCAAATCCACGACTTATATATTTCCGCCGGCAGCGACTTTATCGAGACAAATACCTTCGGTGCAAACGAGTTCAGGCTCGCAAGATTCGGCCTTGCCGACAAAACCGTCCAAATTAATACTTCCGCCGTCAAAATCGCAAAACAATCCGCCGCAGGCAAAGTCCTTGTCGCCGGAGCTCTCGGACCGCTTGGTATCGATATCGCCGCCGGCAGCCTGATAACTGAAAAACAAATTATCGATGCTTTCACAAAACAGATAAAAGCTCTTGCTGATGCAGGCGTTGATTTCCTGCTTTTGGAAACTTTTGGCAATCTGGCCGAGTTGCTTTTGGTAATAAAAACTGCTGCCGATGTTTGCTCTCTTCCGATTGTAGCGCAAATGGCGGTAAACGAAAATGGCGAAACGCTCTATGGCGACCGAATCGAATTTGCCCTCGCAAAAGCTTCCGAGTTTAAACACGTTGCCGCCGTTGGTCTGAATTGCACTATCGGCCCGGCCGCAATGCTCGAAAACATTGAGTTAATTAAAAAAGCGACGACAAAACCGATATCGATTCAGCCAAACGCAGGCCTGCCCCAGAACATCGACGGCAGAACCATTTATATGTGTACGCCGGAATATATGGCAGAATACGCAAAAAGATTTTACGAAAAGGGCGTTAGAATTCTCGGCGGCTGCTGCGGCACAACTCCCGAACATATTAAACAAATGGTAAAAGCCGTCAGGCCTTTGCACAAAGCCGATTTAAGCTCTGCCGTAATAGAAATTAAACCTTCTCAAAAGCAGGCCCCAAGGCAAAAACCAGTTGAGCTGAAAAATAAATCTAAACTCGGTGCAAAACTCGCCGCAGGCCAGAAAATTTATACGATAGAGATTTCTCCGCCAAGAGGCACCGATGTTTCAGGCCTTATCGAAAAAGTAAAACTCTGCGCCCAAATGGGCATTGATGCGGTAAATATTCCAGACGGCCCACGCGCAAGTTCGAGATTAAGCGCAATGATAACGGCCATAAAAATAAAACAGCTTTGCGATATCGAAACAATTTTGCATTTCTGCTGCCGCGACAGAAATATCATTGCGATGCAGTCCGACCTGCTCGGCATCCAGGCGATTGATTTACAAAATGTCCTGATAATCACAGGCGACCCGCCGAAACTCGGGGAATATCCGGACGCCACTGCCGTTTTCGACCTTGATTCGATTACGCTCACAAAAGTAGTCAGCGATTTGAACCACGGCGTCGATATCGCAGGCAACAGCCTTTCTATCCCGACCTCGCTCGTCATTGGCGTTGGCGCAAATCCCGTCGCCTCCGATTTAGACAGGGAAATTCAAAGATACAAAAAAAAAGTCGCCGCCGGCGCCGAATTTGCGATTACTCAGCCGGTCTTCGATGAAAAAAGTTTATTTAAATTCCTTGAGCTGACAAAAGACTGTAAAATTCCTGTAATCGCCGGCATTTGGCCGTTTACAAACTATAAAAACGCCGAGTTTATGGCCAATGAAGTCCCCGGCGTTGTCGTTCCGCCCGAAATTCTCGAAAAAATGTCCCGCACAAAAGACGGCAGCGACGCCAGAAAAGCCGGCGTCCAGATTGCCGTGGAATTGATGGACAAAATAAAGGATAATGTCGCCGGCTTTGCGATTAGCGCGCCGTTTGGAAATGTAAAAATAGCCCTCGTCGCCGCAGGTAAATTGGATATAAATCAAATTTAAAAATATTTAGCGGTTAGCCCCGCCATCACTATGGCGGGGTTCAGAGCCGCGAATGTAAATGAGCGGTAATTTAAATATGAACGAAAATAATCATCAATTAAAAGTTACATTACTTGCGATAACCCCTGACGCCGAAAAGCTCATTGAAGAGGCCGGCAGAACCTGTTATCTAAGTTACGACAAAATCGGCGCAAACTCCGCCAGCGATTTCATACAGAGACTTATAAAAATGGGCCACGATTCTCCCCTTGAGCACGCCTGTGCGACATTCAGGATTGAAAACTGCTCCCGCGCGATGACCCATCAGCTCGTCCGCCACAGATTGATGAGCGTCTCCCAGCAGTCGCAAAGATATGTCGATGAGGAAAATTTCAGTTTCGTTGTGCCCCAAACTCTGCCCGCAAAAGATGTCGATGAATTTAAAACCGATATGGAAACTATCAGGCTGATGTATAAAAAATGGCGGGATAAGGGGTTAAAGAGAGAAGACGCAAGGTTTGTATTGCCAAACGCCTGCACAAGCGAGATTGTCGTAACGGCCAATTTACGCGAATGGCGGCATATTATAAAAATCCGCACAAGTCCCAAAGCCCAGTGGGAAATCAGGATTGCCTGCACGGAGATATTTAAAATTTTAAAACACCACGCCCCCGATTGTTTCAGTGATATTAAAATCGGACAAGAACACCCCGACGATACACAATAATTTATCGCTGGTATTATCTTTCGTTGCGTGACGACCTAAACGCAACATAATCGGCATACGCCTTGTAGCAAAGCACCGGAACCGAGAGCAGTGCTTGCAGGATTATCACCACAAGGTATAGAGCCCTCGAATGAGGAAATAGCAAACCGTGCACTACCAACGCAAACACAAATACGAATAAAATCAGCCCTATTAGTAGCCTGATATTTGGAGGTGGAACTGGCAACCGTGGCTTGATGAGTTCGATAATCACCAATGCAGGAATAAAAATGGCTATCCACAGAAGTCTGTGACTCCACGAAAAACAGAGCAAAAGGCAGAAAAGCAGAAATGATAACCAAAAGGCTATAATTTTTATACGAATGATGTTCATAGTGTCAAATCTCCTAACAGTCCAAACCTTGTTTTTTGATACTTAATTTTTAGAATTTGAAAACTGATAATTTTTTTCAAAAACCTCTTCGAAGTTATAAACGTCGTTAAACTCTTCTAACGTATCTTCCGGCCGGGCGTGCATCCATTTATTTTCGACCATTATATATACGATATTGCCGAAATCGATTGTGGATTTTATGCCGAGTTGATTAAGGACGACTTTTGCAAGATAGCCCCATTTTTCTGCCGCCAGTTCCGCAAGGCTGAAACAAAGTTGTTTTCCCGTTACATGATGAGGCCCCTCGTTTTCAACTTCATCGCTGTAATGTTTTTTTACAGTTCGGCTCAGGCCTTCCTGCACGAACTCAAACGCCCGCAGCGAATATCTCCCGTCAAGCCTCGCTATTTCTTCAATACTCTTTTTCATTAAATTTTAAATCTTAAATTTTAAATTAGTGAATCCTTTGTCCCGGCTTTGCTCCGCTGTCTATGCCGAGCATAAAGATATCTTTACCGCCGCTGCCGCCTGCCAGAATCATTCCTTCCGATATTCCGAATTTCATCTTTCGCGACTGCAAATTAGCGACGCAAATAACTAATCTGCCGACAAGCTGCTCCGGCACATATGCCTGTGCGATGCCCGCGAAAACATTTTTCGTTATACCGCCGATATCCAGTTCAAGATGCAGAAGTTTATCCGCGCCGACAACCTTTTCAGCCTTTACAACCTTTGCAACCCGTAGGTCAACCTTCTTGAAATCGTCGATTGTGCACTCTGGCTCAATCGGCTCAGCAAGAGTAACTTGGCCTGTTTGCCCGTCCGCCATAGCCTTGGCGACGGCGGATTCGTTTTTACTTTCTTCTAACATAGCTTGCACCTTATCCTTATCAACTCTTTCAGCAAGTCTTATATATTCGTTAATTTTATGATTTTCCAATACCGTTTCGATATCCGCAAACGACAAAGGAGCGATATTGAGAATCTTTTCAATCTTTTCAGCAAACACCGGCAGCACAGGCTTCAGATACACAGTAAGAATTTTCGCTGCGTTCAGAATTGTTGTTAGAACCGTGCGGGTTTTTTCCGCGTCTGTTTTTATTGTGTCCCATGGCTTATTTTGCTCGACATATTTGTTTGCCGCATCGGCAAGCAGGGCAATCTGCCTCATAACCGATGCATAATCGAGGTTTTCATAATCGCTAATAATCTGCTCTTTGGCCGAGACAAGCTGATGAAGTAGTTTTTTACCTGCCGCGTCGATTGTTCCCAGCATCGAGTCCAGTTTACCTGTCAGCATTGGCACCGACCTGCTTGCCAGGTTTGCCAGTTTGCCGACAAGGTCTGAATTTACTTTAGCGACAAAATCGTCAAGACTCAGGTCTATATCTTCCACTCCGCCTGCCAGTTTACTTGCGTAGTAAAACCGCAGATATTCCGGGTCGAGATGTTTTGCGTAAGTTTCAGCCTTTATGAAAGTGCCTTTGGATTTGCTCATTTTTTCGCCGTTGACGGTGAGAAATCCGTGCACAAAAAGTCTTTTTGCAATTCTAAATCCGCTGCCCATCAGAGTCGCCGGCCAGAACAGCGCGTGAAAATACATAATATCTTTACCGATGAAGTGATAAAGTTCGTATTCGTTACTATTCCAGACTTTCTCGAAGTCCAGCCCGTTTTTATCGCAGTAATTTTTGCAGCTCGCCATATATCCGATAGGTGCATCGAGCCAGACGTAGAAAAATTTATTTTTTTCGCCTGGAATTTTAAATCCGAAGTATGGCCCGTCCCGCGAAATGTCCCAGTCTTTCAGTCCCGCCGAAAACCACTCGTCGAGTTTATTGGAAACGCTTTTACCGGTATAACCGCCCGCCATAAGGTCTTTTAATTGTTGCTGATAATCGGCAAGCCTGAAAAAGTAATGAATGCTCTTTTTTCTCACCGGCGTTGTCCCGCACGTCGCGCAGACAGGGTTAATCAAATCTGTCGGCTGATACGTCGCTCCGCAGCTGTCGCACGAATCGCCGTATTGATTTTCCGCTTTGCATTTCGGACAAGTCCCGCGAATAAACCTGTCCGGCAGGAACATCTTGCAGTTTTCGCAGTATGCCTGTTCGATTTCGCCTTTTACAATCGACCCCTTTTCGCTAAGTCGCTGAAAAATCAGCTCGCTAAGCTGCCTGTTCTCGTCCGAGTGTGTGGAGTAATAGTTATCAAACTTAATATGATATTTGTCAAAGTCTCTTGTGTGTTCTGCGTAAACTTTCTTTATTAATTGCTCAGGCTCGATTCCTTCGGCCCGTGCTTTAATCATTATTGGTGTTCCGTGTGTATCGTCGGCGCAGAAATACCAGCATTGGTTGCCGATTGCCTTTTGGAATCGCACCCAGATATCAGTCTGCAGGTATTCTACAAGATGTCCTATATGGATTGGGCCGTTGGCGTAAGGAAGTGCGGATGTGACGATAATCTTTCTGCTCATTTACTTCTCCGTCCCCTTGGCGGTATCGTCGTCTATCTCATATTCCTGGTCGATATCAGGTTCCTGCGGTTCGCCCGCTGGCGAAGTCTCGCCTGGGGCGGACTCAGTTGGTTTTTCATCATATTCGTCGCCTTCATCCGGTCTGTTGGAAACAGGTTGTTGAGGCGGTTGGTCGAGAATTTGTATTTCTTCTACCGGCACCGCGAATACATTTCCATCATCCGTTCTTACGCAGACAAGTTGTGTGAGGATTTGTGCGTCAATGACGAAGCCGTCTCCGTGTGATGTTCTTACGCGTGAGCGTTTTCTTGGCAGTCTCCTGACCAGATCTCTGTAAGTGTGGTCTTCGTATCTTAGGCAGCATTTAAGTCTGCCGCAGTATCCGGAAATTTTTGACGGGTCCAGCGTAGCCTTCTGGAGTTTGGCCATCTTCATATTCACCGGCTTCAAAATCTTCAAAAATCTTTGGCAGCAACATTGCTCGCCGCAGACTTCGATATCGGCGGCGATTTTCGCCGCGTCTCGCGAGCCGACCTGGCGCATCTCTATACGGGTCTGGAATTCCTTGGCCAGTCTTTTCACAAGTTCGCGGAAATCGATTCTGCACTCAGCCGTGAAATAAAATATTATCCTCTCACCTCCGAAAACATGTTCGATATCGACAAGTTTCATCGGCAATTTCAATTCATTTATAGCCTGCTTGCACTTTGCCAGTTCCTCTTTTGCGCCGAGATTAATATGGTGCTCCTCGCTGAGGTCCTGCTCAGTAGCGTAACGGACAAACTTTCCGCCTGCCGTCACCGGACATTCAGCTGCGCCTTGCCCGTAATAATCGACAACCGCCTCTTCGCTCTTTTTAAAAGCCCCGGTCTTATACGAAAATCTGCCCACCACTTCACCTATTTCAAGACCTCTTTCAGTCTTTATCATTACCTTACTGTTGGCCTTGGGCATCGTCTTTTCTTCGTGCACAAACCAGCCTACGATACTCGTCTTTCCATAACGCACGAGCATCTTCTTCTCAGGCGGATTAAACTTAGGTTTAAATTTTGCTTCGGTATCGTTCATAAATTCCCTGAAACAGGATTAAATCCCAAAAGAATATTATTATTTTTACCGCAAAAGCACAAAATCACAATTTTTAATATTATTTTAGTGCCTTTGTGTCTTAGTGGCTACGTTCCTTAACTATATCAGATTCTGTGCAATTGAGCAACAAATGCTCGAAAACAAGCTTTTCATTGACCGCAGCGTCGATATACCGGATTGATTCGAAGAAACGCTCAATCCGCTCGGCACAAGCCTCGGGGGCAAACCTTTCGGCAAGCTGTTTTATCGCACCCGGCTGGTCGAAATTCGTCATTTTTTCCTGCGCAGCAGGAGCTCCGGTAAAAGACATCTTCATCGCATCGGTAAAAGCCGAGATAAGAATCGAAACAAAAGCTCTTTTGGCCTGTCTGCCGAGATCGGACTTATTTGCGTCGGGATTCAGTTTCAGCCAGGCAGTCGTAAACTCCGAAGCGGTCGAATTTATCCATTGCGCAAAATCGACTACCTCGCCAAGCTGAAGTTTGCTTATGCGATTTAAAAAATCTTTTTTAATTTTATAAAACGAAGGCTGGGGATTCGAATAAAATTCCGCCTGTCCTAAACTGCCGCCAAATAACCGCGCCCAGAATTTCGACTCGGCCTTGTCAATCCCTTTGGCGGAAAGTTTTTCAATTATTATGTTTTCGCTTAACGGGCCGAAGTGAACAATCTGGCATCGCGACCTTGTCGTCGGAAGCAGGTTATCAAGTTTCGTGCAAAGCAAAATAATAAAACTTTTGTTCGGCGGCTCCTCGAGAACCTTTAAAAGCGCGTTTTGGCTTTCGGCATTAAGCTCCTCTGTCTCGCTTACGACAAAAACCTTCGACGCTGAAAAACTCGGCTTTAACTGGACTTTCTCAATGAGAAATTCTTTGATGACATAAATAGGAAGTTCAAAAACCTGTTTTTTCCTGTGCTCAGGGAGTTTACTGATTTTATTTAATTCTTTATAGACATGATGAAAATCAGGATGCGACTCGGCCTCAAAGGCCGTGCACGATGGACATTTGCCACAAGAGTCGTTTTTTACAGGCGACTGGCAAAGCAGGAGTTTGGCGAAAGCCTGGGCGGTTGTATATTTTCCAACGCCCTCGATACCTTCGAAGATATAAGCGTGCGCCGATTTGCCGGCACCAAACGCCCGCGTCAGTGTATCAACAGCTTTGGCCTGACAAAAAATTTCGGAAAGATTCATATATTTTTAGAAATTGAAGTGTTTTTTTATTATCTGAACTATTTTCTCGTTCACCTCAAGTTGGCTTGTGTTGCTAACATCAAGTATTTCAACTGGTTTAGGATAATAATCATGCAAATTTTGAAATATTTTTCTTACCTTACGGTGATATTCAACAGTTCTTGAG
Organism: Phycisphaerales bacterium; assembly: GCA_003142595.1. Lineage (GTDB taxonomy): Bacteria > Planctomycetota > Phycisphaerae > Sedimentisphaerales > UBA12454 > UBA12454. The sequence continues at coordinate 126,365 of PLMU01000003.1, read as the reverse complement.
TCAAATAAGTCAGTTGTAGTATTTTCAAATTTAGGAAGATAAGGTTGGCATGCATCTTCATGATTTGTCTTGGTTTTCTGGCCAGGTTTCTGGCCAATTCTTAGGCGACCTTCCTCAACAGGCAAATCCAAGATTATTGTCAAATCTGGCCAATGTCCATCTATTACATATTTGGCTAAATCAATTATTTTTTTGGGATCATAACCTCCCGCACCCTGATAGGCACATGTCGCAGAAACAAATCTATCACAAAGAACCACTTTATGGTCTTTAAGAGCGGGTAAAATGACATCGGCTACAAGCTGGGATCGAGAAGCCATGAAAAGCATAAGTTCTGTATGCACATCCATTTTGCTCTTCGCATCATACTTTAACAATCGCCGTATTTGGTTTCCAATAGGAGTTCCCCCCGGATCATTCGTAGTTACCACATCAAGATTGAATTTGCTTAAATATTCTTCAAGTAGCTTAATTTGTGTACTCTTCCCGCTACCGTCCGGCCCGTCAAAAACTATAAATTGTCCTTTTAAATTCCTAAGCATAATCAGATTAGAATACAGTAATCATTGCCAACTGGCAAGAGGCAGCCACAATTTATCTTTGCAAAATCTCAGTGAAGTTTTAATGTAAGCCCTTAGCTACCCTGATTTATTGAGGTGGAGCAGAAAAGACGGATTTCCCTTGCCTTCTACCTTATTCTCGGCTATAATTCTCCTCAATCTATTAAGAAAATAATTATAAAAAGATAGTTTTGAATCCCTTTGCTAACTATTTCGATAGACGTTATAATATTCCTTTGAGTCGCTATGAAAAAATCTCAATACAAAATATATTGTGCAGGCCCCTTATTTAACCCCAAAGAACGTGAAGAAATGGCCAGCATAGCATCAGCTTTAGATTCTGCTGGTTATGATTATTTTTTACCACAAGAGGATGGGCTGGAATTTGCTAAATTATTACCGGCTTTTATTGCCAAAAATATACATCCGCTCCAAGCCGCAATAATATTAAATATGGCAATATTCTCACTCGATGTTTTTGAAATTATAGATTCAGATGGTTTAGCATTAAATCTTAATGGGCGAGTTCCTGATGAGGGGGCAATGGTTGAAGCTGGTATAGCTTGGGCCAATAACAAATCCTTAGTGATATTCAAAAACGATGATCGTTCTTTGATTCAAGGCAACTGTAATCCTTTAGTAATGGGGCTATCTAATTTTGAGTTTGTAGAAAATTATAAAGACATCCCTATTGCTTTTGCCGAAAAATTTAAAAAATCCTCTAACGATGCTGATTCTTTAGTTTCCCCAAAATTTGAAACTGCAAAGAAAAATGGTCGAACTATTCGTGAATATTTATCTTCTAAAAAAACATTGAATGAGATTACGGAACTTTTAATATTGCTTTTTGGGGAGATGAGATGTCAACATATATCAAATCAGAGAGAGAACTCTATTCTAGCCCATATGCAACAATAGGTAGTCAGAGAGGAAGGAATAAGCCTCTTGGGCAGGATGAGTTTCGTACAGATTTTCAACGTGATGTTCACAGGATAATATATTCACAAGCATTTAGGCGTTTACGGCATAAAACACAAGTTTTTTATTTTCCACAAAATGATCATGTTTCTACTCGTATGGATCATGTATTATTAGTTGCTTCAGAAGCAAGAACGGTGGCTAGATGTTTAGGGCTGAATGAAGATTTAACAGAAGCTATTGGTTTGGCACATGATATTGGGCATGCTCCTTTTGGTCATCAAGGAGAGGGTTTTCTACAAGAGATTATTGAAACTTGCAAGAATCCCAAATTAAAACAGATCATACCGAAATTTCAACATGAGATATATGGTCTTAGAGTTGTCGATAAAATAGCCAAACTTGACAGAGAAACTCCAGGCCTTAATTTAACCTGGGATGTAAGGGATGGCATTATTTCTCATTGTGGAGAGGATTACAAAACCCGTAAACTTGTACCAGGTGACAAACTTAAAAATTTGGAAGCGATAAGAAATAAAGAAAATGCTGGAAATCCTACAACTTTAGAAGGTTGTATTGTCCGATTGATTGATAAGATAGCTTATTGCGGCAAAGATATTGAAGACGCAATTGCAGCGAATATTATAACAATATCACAAGTTCCTGAGAAAATAAATAAAGAATTAGGCGAAAACAATGGCCAAATAATAGGTGCTTTTTTAGAAGATATTATCAAAGAAAGCCATAAAAAAGACTATATAGCTCTTTCTCAAGAAAAAGCTGATTTATTACTCAGCATGATCAGTTTTAATGTTGAGAAGATATACCATAGCGAAAAATCAGAGGGATATAGAACCCAAGCCCAAAACACTATAACATCACTCTTTAAGGCCTTACTAAAGAAATTACAAGAAACGAGTAGATTTAATAATTATGATGAAGATGCAGAAAAAGATCCAGCTGTTTACAGAATACTCTATGAATTTGTAAAAAAAGATATGGGAAAAATATACGACGCCTTAGACCCCGATGAATTGATCATTTTAGATTTTATAGCAGGTATGACGGATACTTTTGCAGTACGTTCTTTCCTGCAATTATTCGTTCCTCAAGCAATGGTATAGAGGGTAATAGTATTTTTCCATTATCAAGAAGCTTAACCTGTGAACTCTTGCCGCAGCCGTCCGGGCCGTCGAGAACTATAAAACGTGATTTAAGTTTCATAATCATAATCAGATTAGAATACCGCAATTATAGCCGATTAGCAAGAGACCGTCGTTAGTAGTTAAAAAGATCGCTTAGTGCGTAGTTCTTTTTGGTGACAAGGTTTAGGGCGATTAGAACCTTTGATTTGCTTTTGTCGGTCAGCTTTCTGCCTTTACAGGCCCTTGAAACCATTTTATGCGTAAGCTGCTGCGGCGGCAAAGCCGCTACAAGATCGTGCGGCTTTAAATTGAGCTTTGTCATAATGCCGGCGATAGGCTGCGGACCGAAATTTCTTTCATTCCCATCGTTCATTATTATTCTTCTTCGACAGTTTACCTGATTGGGATGGGTTGTCAATTCAGTTAATTTCCCTGTATTTTTTCAAATCTTCTGCCAGCAGAAAGCTTCTGAACGGCTCAAATTTAAAGCAGGGGAAATTCAGCGGCGCGTATTCTTCATCGCCGGCCTGCAGGACAAATTTATCGTGGGCAAAGGCCGCGATGATTCGATTTTCGGGACTGTCGGGTAGATTAAATGCTGGCGCTTTGCCGGTGCTGAGCTGGAACCGTCCCAGGCAATAAGTCTTTCCGTGGGTGCGATTAATTGTAACACCAACAAAACCAGTGGAAGTCTTTGATTTTCTGTTCAGACTGTTTTGACGGTGAGTTACGATTCGCAGATTACATCGGCGATTGTCGAGCGGATCGCCGTTTATATGGTCAACGATTTCGCCTTCTTCTGCGTTCATTACAAACCGCGAGAGCAGGATATATCTTTCCGGTTTTTCTTTTCCGCAGACGATTATCGGATAGCCATCATTAAGCCGCATTGCGATAATACCGCCGTTGTATTTTCTGTAAGGTAGTTCGTGCATTGCGTTTCTGATTTTGTAATAGATATCGGGGTCAACTTTTACCAATCGGCCGCGAACTTTGAACATCAGATAGTCCATTTTTTGTTTTGGTGACATTTTTCATCCCGATAGCCATCCCGATGCGTCGGGACTTCCGCTGCGCTTCAGCGAAAACTCTAAGACACGAATTTTTAGACGCAGATTACGCAGATTTCATTGATTTTTTAGACACTCCCGTAAGGGACACTGTGTGGAAGCGACACGAGGGGAAAATAATTTCACCACAGAGCCACAGAGAGCACAGAGTTCACAGAGACTATGTTTTAAGGCGGTGTTCTACGACCACATAAAAAATTCAAACAAAACCCTCTCCGAAGCAAGCTTCAGCCGGGTTTAGTGTTTGAATTTTTTATCCCTATGGGATTTCGCCTTAAAACATTAAAACAACGTAACATTGGACTTCCAATAAAGGCTGCCCCAAGGACAAAAAATAGCTCTCCATATTACATAGGAACTTGCGCGCTTTGTGCGAAAATTCGAACAAAATTTGAGATGTGAAATTTGTAAGTCCTTGTAGAATAAGGATATAAATTTTTTTATTTTTTTAAAGCGCGCACTTTTTTACATGCGCATTTTGTAAAAAATAATGGTCGCAAAGGATATGGCCGCGAAAAACCTCAAAAAATCTGCAATTTTCTCCCGGTTTCTTACTGATTGACATTTTATGTGTTTTAGCTGATAATCAGGCCGTTAAAATTAATGTTATGGAGACGAATATGTCAGTAAGGAAGCTGAACGCTGCTGCGATGATAATCTTTTTTGCCCTGATTTGTTTTTGCTGCGGCTGCGTAGAGAGAAAGATTACCATATTAACCGAACCTTCTGGCGCTCTTGTAGCGCTCAACGATGAGGACATCGGCACATCGCCTGTTACTGTTGGTTTTGAATGGTATGGCGATTACAGTGTCAGGCTCACAAAAGAGGGTTTTAAGACTCTCAATACTCATCAGAATTTGAAACGGCCGTTGCGGGACAAGGTCGGTTTTGATTTCCTTGACGATGCGTTTCACACGAGGATTGACGAATACACCTGGACGTTCAAACTTGAGCCGTATGAGCAGCCGCAAAAGGACCAGTTGATAGACCAGGCCGTAAAGATGAAGCAGCAGACTGCTGACGAATTGGCAAAGCCGATGGTAAAAGAGAAAAAGCCGAAGAAAATAAAACCCCCAAAACAAAACTAACAAAAAAAGCCCTGTTTCCCACAGGGCTTTTTTATTCCATTCCGGATGCTTTAAAAAATAAAAAGGCCGTTTAACTCACGGCCTTTTACTGTTCGTTCTCAGGCTGGGTATTTTAGCTTGGTGATGGTTCCGGATGGCTTTTTACCGGCTTCTGCCCCGCCTTTTCAAGTTGTATCGCATTGTACACCTCTTTGCGGTGGACGGATATTGTCTTAGGAGCGGTTATACCCAATCTTACCTTATCACCACGGACATCGACTATAGTGATCTCTACGTCGTCACCAATCATTATCGATTCGTTTCTTTGTCGGCTTAGTACTAACATTTTCCGGCACTCCTTTCTGCGGATATATATGCCTTCCTGCAGTTTATACTACGAAAATTTTTTGTCTTCTGTTTCATAATATCTTTACATTTAAAACACTACCCTATGTTTTCGACCATTAATGCGGGTTAATTAACTTTGAAGATTTAAAATTGATGAATTATGGCTAAAATATCACTAAGTGCTTTGTTGGAAATGGGTTATGCTTAAATGATTATTATCAGCTTTCGTATGTTTTCCAGAGGTTATACCTGACGGCCAGCCAATAACCCCAAACGGCCCCCAAACAGGCGAAAGCGACCATCTGAACCGGCAAAACCGCAGTTACAGGCTTGATAAAAAAGACCGCAGGCCAAGTTTTGGCCAAATATGTTATAGCAGATTGGTTGCTGTAAGTGATTATAGAATAAGAGCTTAAAAGCGCAGATGCCGCTGCGGGCCATATAAAAGATGAACCAATAAATAATTTTGCTACATATCCGCAGGCCATAAAAGCAACTATAACGGCAAAAGCTATCTGAAAATTGGCCGGCTGGCCAGTTACCTGACCCATCTTCGGGTCGGAATAACGGACGTCGCCGGCAAGAATGTTTATTAAAATATTTGCAACAATAACAGTTCCAATAACCGCCGCGGGAATTATCGCAAAATTCGGAAGCTTAAACGTGGCATCGAATTTGTCCGGTAAATCTGCGTTCTTTTTGCCAATCAGTTTATCCGCAACGTAAGCACCAAGAAAACAACAGGCCGCCAATGCCAGCCAGATAAACGCCTCAAATCTGAGCCTGGCATAAACCGCTAATCTGTCATTTACGGCGGGGGATGCCTGGAAAAGAGTTGAAAGGTCGGCACTTCTAAATGACCAGACAGCCATACCGGCAGGGGCGGCTATTACACCGATTTGCATTCCGAAAGGCGTGCATACTGTCGAAGCAAGAAAACCGGCTCCAAACGCCAAAATAGCGCAAGTTATTAAATCAGCCCTGCTGATATTGCCGCTCAAAAGGGCGAAAATGCCTTCAGGTCCAGGCTTAATTTGATTCCACGGTAAAATGCCCAGCAGCACAACACCAATTGCCACTGCTAAAACGATTCTAATTCTCATTGTCCAGGAAAGTTCCATAGCGGATAGTTTACAGTGAATAGTGATAAGTGAAAAGTGAAAAATTAAAGAGAAATTTAGCCATCCGTCTTTGCCCAAGGCTTCGACGAGACAGGCTAAGACACAAAGACACAAAGCGAATTTTTAATTTTTAATTCTTAATTTTTAATTGAGGAGTTCGGCCGTTGGCCGAGACATTTAAAGCGCATAAAAAAAGCGGCGCCTGTGGCAGCGTGGCCCGCCGAGCCTCAAGGAGGCTGAAGCTCAAGTCACCCACTAAAGGAATTACCCACTCTATATATAATATACAATATAAACGTAAAGATGCCAAATAGAAAAAAATTCGAAATACGAATATCGAAATCCGAAACAATTTCGAATAACCAAAATTCAGATGTTCAAAGACTATCTCGGCGGAGGGTGCTGATAATTTCCTTTGGTTTTTATGTTTTTTTAGGATATAATTTGGCAGGTATAGTTTCAGGAGAAAATTAAATATCAAAAATCAAAGTGCAAAATGACAAATAAAAATTTAAAAATTGAACGTTCCCTATTTAAGGTCAAGTAGCAGTATAAATCAGATAAAGTCCGCCCGCAAGAACAAGTACGCCACAGATTTTTTTGAGAATCACAGCACCTTTAGATTTTTCGTTCCAGTTCATATAGTGCTGAACCAGTTCTGTAAATGTGCCGGCAAAAACAATCACCGAACAATGACCCAGTCCATAAAAAACCAAAAGTAAAATGCCATAAACGATATTTGTCGAAGCGACTTTGAATGTAACAGCCAGCATCGGCGCCATATACGCGAAAGTACACGGTCCGATTGCTATGCCAAAGATAAGACCAAGCAGAAATGCCGCCAAAAGCCCTTTGCTTTTTATACCGATTTTTGAAGGCCCTGAAAACGGGATTGGGATCACATCGAGCAGATGGAGTCCTACAAGGGAAAATATTGCCGCGACAAAATAATTGCCGTATTTTCCTACATCGCCCATTAATCTTCCGGCAGCGGCCGTAACCGCACCGACAATCCCGATAGTTATAAGAATCCCGGCCGCGAAAAGGAATGAAATCCAGAACGCTCTTTTCGTTGAGATTTTCCCCTGCTCATCAATAAAGCCTACTATAAGCGGAATACTTGCCAGATGACAGGGACTAAGCAGAATGCTCAAAACGCCCCAGATAAACGAAGCGGCCAAGGCAATAAACCAGCTGCTTTCAACGGCACGGGTAAGTTGTGTAAATAATTCCTGCATAGTTATAATTTCACTCCCATTTCAACAAGTTTCTTTTCAATTTCAGCCTGAGGATAAAAACCGCTATGCCTGAAAATTTCTTTGCCGTCCTTATCGAAAAACACCTGTATCGGAATAGACTGCACGCCGTATCGGCTGGCGAGGATTTCCTGCTCTTTAACGTGCACAAAAAGCACGTTGACTTTCCCAGCGTATTTTTCTTTTAGAGTTGCCAGAATCGGCGCCATCATATCGCAAGGCCGGCAGCCTGTGGCGCCAAAATCAACAACTGATGGTTTTCCGCTGGCTCGTGCCTTATCGACAGGATTATCTTTTGCCAGCACAGCTTGCGCCTTGACCCAGCTCGAAGAAACTTCAATGGGCAGTCTCTTTCCAAGTGTTTTAATATGCTCAGTAACAGCTAATTGTTTCTTTTGGTCGAGAACATATTGTTTTAGCTGGTCCTTCATCGCATCCAGACTTGCCCCGCCGCAGGCATCTTTGTTCTCCTGGTAAAATTGATTTACGTCTGCATCTGTTACACTTACAGATTTTGTTACTTTTTCAAAATAAGCCTGAACTATTTCATTGTCGGATTTGTTTTTCAGGTCTGTTCTATTACTGTCGGCCGCATCTTTTTTGGCAATCACGATCAAAAGTTTTCCCGTAGCGATTTGCTCGACCAGAAAGAATTCGTTTTTCTTAAGTTGTTCCTGAACCTCTTTAGGGTTTTTGGCAATCTGTTCGTTAGCATCCGAGGCGGTTACATTTACATCAGGCGATTTGAGAAGAATTCCGGCCGGAAGTTCCGCAAGTTTGGCATAGGTCAGACATCCTGATGCCAGACCCGGATACTTTTCATTTAACATAATTGTGTTCGGTTCGCCCGCCAATGCGATGCACGTCAGGGAAATAATTAACATAGCTATTGCAATTTTACTTGTTTTCATATTAATCCTTCTTCTTAATTTCAAAGCCTAATTTTTTCCACTTAGCCAATATATCTTCTTTAGAAAAAAAACCTTCGTGCCGGAAAAGTTCTTTGCCGTCTGGGTCCAAGAAAATCTGTGTCGGAATAACTCTTATACCGAACTTTTTGCCGGCAGCCTCGTCTTTCCATACATCAATAAAAACTACATCAAGAATGCCCTTGTATTCAGTCCCAAGCTCATCAAGTACAGGTTTCATCATTTTACAGGGGATGCATTTATCGGCGCCCAAATCGACCAATCTTGGCAGTTTTTGCGTCTTATTAGCCTCGACAACAACTGGTTGAGGATTATTTACATTCGTTTGGGTTTGTAGAGGCTGGTTTTCCTTCTTTTTCAAAACTATGACGGCAGCCACTGCTGAAACAAGAAGCAATACGATGATTATTTTCCACAAATTCCTCATTTGAGCATTTCCTTTAATTGTTCGACTGTCGGAACTTTTCCAGCGACTTTTACCTGGCCATCAACGACAAGGCCCGGCGTTGACATCACGCCGAATTTCATTATGTCGCTTATCTTCGTAACTTTTTCAATTTCATATTCGATGCCGAGCTCTTTTGCCGCTGCTTCGGCACATTCGGCAAGTTTCTTGCACTTCGGGCAGCCTGTTCCGAGTATTTGTATTTTTCTCATCCTTTGCCTTTTCTAAAAAACCATATTAAAAAGATAGCCGATGATTATAATCCCTGCGGCCACGATGCCGAAAAACGTAAAAACCAGTTTCGGCTTTAAAATATTCCGCAGAATAATCGCTTCCGGCAGCGACAAACCAATCACCGCCATCATAAACGCAAGAACCGTTCCCAGTGCCGCGCCTTTTTCCAATAGTGCCTTAACAATCGGAATTATCCCTGCCGCGTTCGAATACATCGGCACGCCAAGCAGTACCGCCAGCGGAACCGACCACCACGCTCCTTTACCCATAAACGACGCCATAAAATCCTCCGGCACATAGCCGTGAATGCCGGAACCGACCGCGATTCCCAAAATCACATAAATCCAAACCTTCAAAACGATGTCCCGTACCGCAGTCAGTCCGTAATTTATCCTGTCCTGCCAATTCATAACCTGCCCGGCAACATTCTCTCCGACCTGCGTCTCGAAAACCCATGGCTCGATATATTTTTCCATATGCAGCCTTCCAAGAATCCAGCCGGCAACTATCGCAATTAAAAGTCCGACACCCATATAGAGCGCCGCAACTTTCCAGCCAAACATCCCGAAAAGCAAAACAAGCGCAACTTCATTTATCATCGGCGCGGAAATCAAAAATGAAAACGTTACGCCCAGCGGAACTCCTGCCGTTACAAATCCCACAAACAACGGAACCGCAGAACACGAGCAAAAAGGCGTTACCACCCCCAGCAGCGCTGCCAGAACATTGCCAACCGATTCACTCTTGCCGGAAAGTATTTTACGTGTTCTTTCAGGAGTAAAAAATGAACGTATAATACCTACGCCGAACACAACCAATACTAAGAGCATCAGTACCTTCGGCGTTTCAAAAACAAAAAACTCAACAGCCGAGGCGAGATGTCTGCCCTGCTCCATTTTCAGCAAAGAATATGTAAACCAACCGGCAAACGCCGACAGGTTTGAATAAATCAGCCACCATATAACTACCCCTGCAGCCGAAAACAGAATCCATTTTAATACTTTTGTCTTCATAGAACTTTCAATAAATTTTCACTGTCTTTTGCCTGCTGTTTGACACAGGTAGTTATACATTTGAAAAAATCCATAATACATCTGGCTTTCAGACTGTATATTACCTTCAGTCCTTCCTTTCGGAATTCAAGAACTCCACAGGAAACCAAAACAGATAAATGTTTTGAAACATTGGATCTCTCGGACCCAGCGAATTCGGCGATATCGCAGACGCATTGCTCGCCGTCCTTTAAAAAGTCGAGTATCGCGATACGAATCGGATGTGCCAGGGCTTTTAAGATTTCGGCCTGTTTGTCATAAACCATTTTTTGCGATTTTTTATCCATAGTTCCACCTTTGATATATAACTATATGATTATCTACTCATATAGTAACATATAGATTCAGGAATGTAAATAAATTTTTTGTGAAAATTAACAGGAGACGTTTACCTATTAATTTGGCGAGGAGAAGGATTAGAGCAGAAGGCGAAATGCCGAACGTCCAACATCGAACATTGAACGTTGAATGACGAGATTCTTCGCCGATGCGTTGGGGTCTGCGCTGCGGCTCCGACGCTGCGCTCAGAATGACAACGCAGGCGGATTAAGATTTGAAAATTTCAGAAACGAACGCCGACCCCAGTTAGATAGCTAAAGCATCTTCAAGAAGCTAATTTACGCATCTAACGGGGCAAGCGAACCCCTTGATGAATCAAGGGGCTAAATAACGGCAAGGGCGGGATAATATGGGACTGAGGGGGGAAGTTTTAACTGAGGGAGGCGAAAAGGTCTTATAATAAAAAGGCGCAGGGGCAAGAAAAACCATATTTAAGTTATTGTAAAGAAATATCTTAAAGCAGATAAAGCAGATAGAGGCACTAAAGGAAGTTGCCGATAAAATTAAAGCACCGGCACCGCACCAGTGGAGAAAAAATTGAGGTTTGACAAAAGCGAAAAAGGATATCCGATTGTGAGTGCATTGGTCAAAAAAGATAAAACATTAGGGCGCATACTTGTCATAATATATGTAACAATGCTGGTCGGTCTAATTACCGCCGGCGGGTTCTATTATTCAAATTACAAAGAACAATACAGAAATGAGATAGGAAAACAACTGACCGCTATAGGCAAACTGAAATCAGAGGAGATTTCGAATTGGAGAAAAGAACGTCTTGGAGACGGAGAAATTCTTTACAAGAACTATGTTTTTTCCGCTCTTGTCAAAAGATATTTTAATGACCCCAACGACAAAGAAGCACGAGTGGAGATAGAGCAGCGGCTAAACAGCATGCAGACGGCTTATAAATATGACAAGCTAATGCTTCTGGACAGCCTATATCGCAAGAAGATGATAATCCCGGACAGTCCCGAGGAGAGGCCCACATCCTATGTTTCGTGGGGCACATCTGATATTCTGGAGACCGGGCAGATAGTCTTTGAGGATTTCTACTGGAATGAACAAAATCATAAAATTTATCTGAAAATTCTTGTTCCCATTCTCGAGGAAGGCAGCAGCAAGATGATCGGCGCAGTGGCGTTGCGAATCGACCCTGAAATATATCTGTATCCGTTTATTGCAAACTGGCCGGTGCCGAATATTAAAACAGCGGAAACGCTGCTTGTCCGCAAAAAGGGAGAGTCGGTTGAATATCTGAATGAACTTAAATTTCGAAAAGGGACCGCTCTTAAATTAGATCATTCTATCGCGAATATAACTTTGCCTGCGGTTAAAGCGGTTTTGGGACATGAAGGCGTCGTGGATGGAAGCGATTATCAGGGAAATCCGGTTTTGGCCGATGTTCGAGCCGTGCCTGATTCGCCGTGGTTTCTGGTTACCAAAATCAATGCCTCTGAGGTATATGCGCCTTTACATAAAAAACTATGGGCGGTAATCGCTTTTATCGCGGTTCTTGTCGGAGGGGCGGGAGCAGGTGTTGGGGCGGTCTGGAGGCAGCAGCAGATACGCTTCTACCGGCAGAAATACGATGAGGCCAAAGAATGGAGCACGACATTCAACTCCATTCCAGATTTGGTTTCAATTGTCAGCAGCGACCATAGAATTAAAATCGTTAACAAGAACTTTGCAGATGTATTTGGAAAGCGGCCAGAGGAACTTGTCGGCAAACGATGCTGTGAGCTGGTGCATAATACGAAAGAGCCGCCTGAGAATTGTCCATTGAGAAAGACGCTGTCAGACGGTAAGACGGCCAAAGTAGAAATATATTACGAAGCCCTTAGAAAACATCTGGAAATATCCACCCATCCGGTATTCGGCGATAATGGAGAAGTTATCGAAGTGGTGCATTTTATAAGGGATATTACCGAGCGGAGGCTGATGGAGGAAGGGCGTAAAAAATCTAATGCCGAACTGCGAGACGCTTTGCGGTTCAACCAGGAAATAATCTTAAATGCCGCGGTAGGCGTGGTTGTTTACGATGCCCAGTTACGATACCTGGAATGGAACACGTTCATGGAGAATATGACCGGGATGAAGAGGAAGGATGTAATCGGCAAAGACGCGAGAGAACTATTTCCTCATATTCATGAAAGCGGGGTCGATAAAGCGCTTGGGCGGGTATTTGAAGGGGAAACGATAGCTATGCCGGACGTAGCGTATCGATGCCCTGAAACCGGCAAAATGGGCTGGGTGGCCAACACTTATACGCCTCACCGGAATAGCAGCGGCCAAATAATCGGCGCTATCGGAATGATACGCGATATTACGGCTCGCAAGCAGGCGGAGGAAAATCTGAAAAACAGCGAAACTATGTTCAGGAGTATTGCTACCGCAGTGCCTGTCGGTTTAGGCATGGCCACGGGCAGGGTGACAGAATGGGTAAACGATTATCTTCTGCAGCTTCTTGGTCGCCAAAGAGAAGAAGTTGTCGGAAGTGACACCCGTATATTTTATGAAACTGACGAAGGGTATAACCTTGTCGGTAATCAATTCTACAGAGAATTAGGAGAAAAAGGCAGTTCTGAGATAGAGGTAAACTGGAAGCACAAAGACGGCAGAATTTTGAATATATTGCTTACCGGGATAGTATTAGATAAAGAAGACGTATCACGCGGAATTGTTTTTGCGGCATTGGATATCACCGAGCGGAAGCAAGCGGAGCATATCCTGCAGGACAGCAGTAAACGGTACCATACTCTCTTTGAGCAGGCGAGCGATGCTATCTTGTTAATGGAGAACGAATACTTCACCGACTGCAATGAGCGCACATTTAAAATGTTCGGTGTGACGCGGGAGCAGATTATCGGTCAAACACCGATTCGTTTCTCGCCGGAAACTCAACCCGACGGCCGACGTTCAGATGAGAAAGCACTTGAGAAAATCCATGCAGCGTATGCAGGTAATCCCCAGTTTTTTGAGTGGACACATATACGGCCCGACGGCACGTTATTCGACGTGGAAGTCTCGCTTAACTGTATTGAGATTGATGGGCATTCCATAATCCAGGCAATTGTCCGTGATATCACCGAGTGGAAGCAGATGGCAAAAGAATTACAGAAAAATACTGTTTGCAATTAAATTTCACTTTCGCTGATTATTCATATCCGGCTTTCGGCCGGAAAAATCCTCCTAAAACTTTAATCTCCACAGGTGTAAAACGTTGACATAGGCAAGATTACGGGTTAAAGTAGCTTTTTTAATTTGTACAGGTAAATAAGATGAAAATTTCTCTAAGCTGGTTAAAGGAATATGTTCCTGTAAGCGAATCGGCGCAGGAACTTAGCGCCCTGTTGAGCAATATAGGGTTTAATACCGAAAGCATCGAGCAGGCGGGCGACGATACTGTGATTGATTTTGAAATTACAAGTAACCGGCCGGACTGCCTGAGCCATATCGGTATAGCCCGCGAAATCGCCGCGGCGACCGGCAGAGAAGTGGTGCTGCCGAAAGTCAAATATGAGCCGGTGAAAAAAGATATAGCCAGTCTGATTAGCGTCGAGATAGCGGAGCCAGCGCTTTGCGGCAGATATACGGCGAGAATAATCGAGGGAGTGAAAATCGGGGCAAGTCCTGCGTGGATGGTTAAACGGCTCGAAGCAGTCGGACTTCGCAGCGTAAACAATGTCGTTGACGCGACGAATTACGCGATGATGGAAACCGGTCAGCCGCCGCACGCTTTCGATTATAATAAAATCAAAGGCGCAAAAATTATCGTCCGCCTGGCAAAAAAAGGCGAAAAATTAGTCAGCATTGACGGGACAAGTTGCAACCTTGAGCCGGATATGCTGGTTATCGCCGATAGCGTCAGGCCGGTGGCGATAGGCGGAGTTATGGGCGGAATCGAAACGGAAGTAAGCAATTCGACGACAACAATTTTGCTCGAAAACGCGTCTTTTAGTCCCGTGAGCGTCAGAAAAACTTCACAAAAACTTGTTTTGCCCAGCGAAGCGGCGTACCGGTTAGGCAGGGGCGTTGACATTGAGCAGATTGACTGGGAATCACAGAGGGCGGCACAGCTTATCGCACAGGTCGCGGGCGGGAAAATCATCGAAGGCGTTGTTGACGCTTATCCGGGCAAGACGGCGAACCATCGAATGGTTTCAATGAGACTGAACAGAGTGAAGAAACTGCTGGGCATAGATATTCCGCAACAGTCGATTTTCGAGATACTTCGCGGGCTGAGTTTCAGTCCGCAAAAAAATGAAACGGATAAAATTCTCTGCGTAATCCCGACCTGGCGGCCGGATATTACCAGAGAAGTCGACCTGATTGAGGAAGTGGCGAGAATTTACGGCTATGATAAAGTCGGCATACGGCAGAAAATAAATATTGAAGTGGTGCCGGTTGACAAAAGACAAAAAAGAATCGCCGCGGTAAGCGATTTTTTGAATAGTTGCGGATTTTATGAAACGATAACGCCGGGCTTTAACGAGGATTCTGTCGCAAAGTTAATAACCGGCAAAACAGCAGACGGCCATCTTGTCGTGCAGGACGCGAGCAGCAGGACGGCGAATATGCTCAGGAGCACATTAATAGGTTCGCTGCTTGAGGTTCTCAAACGAAATTACAACGCCGGCAGCAAGAATATAAAAATTTACGAAATAGCAAACGTATTCAATAAAATCGAAGACGGCAAACATACGGAAAATTGCAGTCTTGCGGCGTTGTGCGACGGTGATTTCAGAATTATGCGCGGAGCGATTGAAGGGGCGATTAAAGCGATTGACGGGGGAGCGAAGGTTTCTTTTAATCCCGCCAATGTTTTCTGGGCGAAAACCGGCGCCGATATAATTTTAAACGGACAGAAAATCGGCTCCGCAGGCGTGATAAAAGACCAGATAATATCCGAGTTGGGCATCAAGGCATCGATGGTTTGCGCGGCTGAGATTAATTTCGATGTGCTTGCGGAACTGGAACTAACACAAATCAGGATGAAACCTCTGCCGAAATTCCCGGCCATTAACAGGGACCTTTCACTGATAGTCGATGAGCCTGTGCAATGGTCGCAGATAGAAGGAATTGTATTGTCTAAATCGCCTCAGGAACTTGAAGAAGTAAAATTCGAGGGAATCTACAGGGGCAAACCGATACCCGCGGGCAAAAAAAGCGTTACTGTTTCGCTTCTGTTCAGAGACGAGGACGGGACTTTGCAGCACCAGACCGTTGACGGCTGGCAGCAGCAAATTTTCGCAGAACTGGCCGCTAAAATCGGAGCAGAACTCCGAAAGGCGTAAAATAAAAAAAACCCGCCGAATAAATCGGCGGGCTTTTGGAAATCTGAATTACCCTGCGCTATCTCTTGGGCTCTGAAACAATATTTACGCGAAAGCCTTTTCGATAATTTTTGCTGACGGCGGCTTTGTGAAAATGCTAACCAGCGGTACCACGGCAAATGGCACAATCATCGCGATGCTTGCGGCAATCGGGGCATTTTTCGAGCCGAGATAATAATACAGAACAGTATTTATAACCAGGGCCGTTACCATTCCGGCTACAACACCGCTGTGAGTGGCGCGTTTCCAGTAAAGACCATAGAAGAACGGGGCCATAAAAGCACCAGCCACCGCACCCCAGGAAAGAGCCATAAGCTCGACAATAATGGTAAGCTGATATTTCGCGACAAGATATGATACCGCAACAAAAACAGCACTGAGAAATCTCATCATAAGCAGAGATTTTTCCTTTGAGATATTCGGATTGACGTGTCCTTTGTAAAGGTCGATAGCGACAGCCGAGGCTGAGACAAGCACCAGCGACGAGAGCGTGCTCATCGAGGCAGAGAGAATCAGCAGAAGTATAATAGCCATAAGTCCGCCGGGCAGATATTTCGTCAAAAGTTCGGGAATTACTCTGTCGAAGTCCGGTGCAGTTCCGTTTGCGAGCATAGGCAGCTTATCATAAAAAATATGCGTCAGCGCACCTGTATAATACGCGGCGAAAGAAATTATCACCGAAAAGATTGTTGTAATCAGAGCGGCTTTGTTTATGACGGCGACGTTTTTAATGGCGTAAAATTTCTGCACCATTTGCGGCATACCCCATACGCCGAAAGATGTCATAAAAACAAGCGCCCACAACATCAACATACTGGGCTGTTTTTCCGGCGGGAGAGTTGCGTGCCATTGGTTATAACGTTCGGCAGCGGCCTGAATAACTCCGCCGTCTAATCTGTTTACCGCCGCAATTTCGCCGGCCCTGTTGCTGAGAATAACCACCATAACAATTGCGCCGAAAATCATAATGATACCCTGCACAAAATCGGTCAGGGTAACGGCGAAATATCCGCCAAGTATCAGATATAAACCTGTGATAGCAACCATACTCAGAAGCGCGTAATCATAGGGGATATGGAAATTCGCTTCGAACAGATAACTTAAGCCTTTGAAAACAGAGGCGGAATATGGAATCAGAAATACGAAAATAATCAGAGCGGCGAACATCTTTATATATTTACTTCCGAAACGCTCCTGCAGAAATTCCGGCATAGTCATAGCGTCGAGATTGTGCGTCATTCTTCTTGTCTTTGCGGCCAGGACGAGCCAGGCAAGTCCGGCGCCGATAAAAGCGTTGCCGAAAGCGATGGCCATACCTTTTAGGCCGTAACCCCAACCGATTTTTCCGCCGAAGCCGATGAAGATAACGGCACTGAAATAAGTTGTTCCGTAGGCGAAGGCCGAAATCCATGGCCCGACCGTCCGACCGCCCAGGAAGAAATCATTCAGTGTTGTGGTTTTTTTCATCCCCCAGAATCCGATGACTACCATTGCGATAAGAAAAATCGCCAGTGCAACAATACTTGCCGTCATACTTTATCTCCTTATAAAGAACCGGTATTGATTGTTTATGTTTTCGGTATTTTATCGCACCTTTGTAAAAATGACAGTGTTTTCAGATATTTATTCTGTGTGGAAAAAGACAGGCAAAATATGCGATTTGATAGTTTTGAGGCCATATAAAAAAAGATGGGCAAACAGCACAGGAGGAATTGGCTGTCTGCCCATGGAAGGCCAACTATGGAAGTAGCTTCCTACTTATCATACGAAATGGCCCCTAAAATGTTTGTCAAAATTAGCGCAAAAAAAATGGCAGGCGGCCGAGGAGAGAAACCGCCATGCCGTGTGCGCCTCCTAAAGAGGAGGAGGTACGTGTGGGTTATCAAGAATAACGTTTATACCCATAATACGTCAAGCAAAAAATATTGTTCAAAATTATTTTTAGTAATTTTTCGATATTTTTGTGAGGCTGGTAATGATTTTAATAGTCTTATGGAGTGTATGGAAGGGCAAAACGTCATAACTATCGCGAAATAACGAAAATACGACTGTTAAACGTTTAACAAGCATCTAATAGAAGGTGGGAAATAACAGTTCTTGACCAAAAGATTATGCCATCAAGGCCAAAAGTTATACCGTCAAATAGAGCATATTTCACAACAACGCCGTTAATTATTTTTATTTTATGGCTTTTAAGGCCTTCCAGGAGCCTAAAAAGGCTTACGGCCGGCTATATTGGCGACATAAAAAAACCATATTTTTTAATAAAGGCCTTTGCGATAAATTAAAAATTTAGTAAGATTGGCAATGGTTTTGTAATTAAGGACTTATGGCAAGTCATAACCTGGCAAAATTAAAAATAGATGACCTTGATATTATCGGCTATTCGGTCGCGGGCGAAGAAACGGTCGTGGGGATACCGCAACTGGATGTATGCTTCGATATCGGCAAGGCACCCGACCAGCTTATAAGCATAAACAATGTTTTGCTGACGCACGGCCATATGGACCACTCGGCCGGAATCGCTTACTACCTTTCACACAGGATATTCTGCGGACAAAAGCCGGGCAGAGTGTTTGCGCCGGAAAATATGATACTTCCGATGCGGGAAATAATAGACGGCTGGGGCAGACTCGACGGAAATAAAATACCGGCTGAACTTGTCGGAATGCAGGCCGGCGATGAGCACCAAATCAAACCTAATCTTTTTATCAGGACATTCGCGACCAAACACTGCAAAGGGTCATTGGGATTTACTGTTATCGAGAAAAAGAAAAAACTGAAAGAAGAATATCTGGGCCTTTCGAGCAGCGAAATAGTCGAACTCAAAAGCAAAAATATAGCGATAGACTATCCGGTCGAACTGCCGATAGTAACATACCTCGGCGATACGCGGTATTCCAACTTCGCGAAATTAGACTATGTCGCCAAAAGCAAAATTCTGATTGCCGAGTGCACGTTTGTTTCCGATGAGCATACAGACAGGGCTCTTGCCGGCGAACATATGCATGTCGATGATTTCGCGAAAATGCTCGCTGAATTCGAAAATGAATATGTCATCATTACGCATTTGAGCCAGAGAACGCATATTCTTGACGCAAAAAAAATCCTGAAAGAAAAACTTAGTCCGGCCATATATGAAAAGTCGGTTCTGCTGATGGATAAAAAAAGCAGGCTGGTACGTTCATAGCCGAACAATAAAAACAGCCTGTTTTTGTCCAGAACAATGAGGGAATAAAGAAATCAGGAAACAAAGACACGGCTGGTTTATTGGTAAATCTACTTTTTTCTTGACATATTACAGATTAGTGGTATTATATATTCGTAATGGTCTGTTTGGGAGATGGACAGAAGAAAATTATAATTTAAGAATGTCATTATATATAAGTTTGGTTTTTTCATCATATCTTTTTTGGCCCATCTCTTTTAACACCACTTTAAATCTGAACATTTTTTGATTGCAGCCTAAGTTGGTGATAGTCCGTCCGTATCCGGCCAGATTATCTCTTTGGTGCGAAGAAAAACCGTAAATCGCACTGTGCGGTGTAATTTATAAAATAATATTATAAAATTTTTAAGGAGATGAAGTTATGAAAAAGCAATTTATTATTATGATGGCCGGTGTTTTAATGTTAGTTGGCTCCGGGCAGGTGATGGCAGTAACACAATATACAATTACCGACCTGGGCATACTCAGCGGAACAGGGAGCTGGGCCAATAGCATCAATGCAAGCGGGCAGGTTGTGGGTTATGCTAATACCGCCGCCGGTGAGTTTGCTTATCGTGCCTTTCTCTACAGCGGCTCGACGATGACCGACCTCGGAACACTCGGCGGAATGTGGAGCGGGGCCGATGGTATCAACAACAGCGGGCAGGTCGTGGGCCATGCTTATACAACAGGCAATGTTGCGGAGCATGCCTTTCTCTACAGCGGCTCGACGATGACCGACCTGGGCACATTCGGCGGGACGTGGAGCGGGGCCATAGGCATCAACGCAAACGGGCAGGTCGTGGGTTATTCTTACACTACCGGCAATGCCGCTGAGCATGCTTTTCTCTACAGCGGCTCGACGATGACCGACCTGGGCACACTCGGCGGAAGGGACAGCGCTGCCCATGGCATCAACGACAGCGGGCAGATTGTGGGCTGGGCTGCCACTCACGATTCTTATCACGCCTTTCTCTACAGCGGCTCGACGATGATTGACCTCGGTGCATTCGTATATAACGGGGACAGCTATGCCTGGGGCATCAACGCAAGCGGGCAGATCGTGGGCTGGTCTAACAGTAACTATGGCTATCGCGCCTTTCTCTACAGCGGCTCGAAGATGATTGACCTGGGCACACTCGGCGGGACGAATAGCTTTGCCAATGGCATCAACGACAGCGGGCAGGTCGTGGGCGAGGCTGATATCGCCGCCGGTGGCCCTCATGCCTTTCTCTGCAGCGGCTCGACGATGATTGACCTGAATACCCTGATTGACCCGGCCTCGGACTGGACGTTAGAGTCGGCAACTGCTATTAACGACTCCGGGCAAATTGTGGGGTATGGATATCGTGGCGGGCAGGATCATGCCTTTCTGCTCGACCCGGTGCCCGAGCCGGCGACGATTTGTCTTTTGACGCTTGGCGGAATATTTATTTACAGACGAAGAAAAACCGTCTGATTATTTTTATTTGAAGAATGCTTTGCGGGAATAAAAAAACACCGGCTGTGTATCAGCCGGTGTTTTTGTAAGCTTTTTAGTCTTTTGATTCTGAAGCCTCTTTATCCTGCAAATCCTTGATAGAGCAGGAATCTTCTACCTTTCGATAACCCAGAGTCTTTATGAGTTCAAGAATTTCAGTCCAGCTTGGAAAAGGCCGGGAGTTGAGTTTTTTGTATTCATCAACGGCCCTGATAAACTCAAATTGTTCATCGGTCATCTGGCCTTCTTCAGCGGCTTTTCTGTCTTCCGAGCGTCTCCTGCCGGGGCCTCGACGTCTGTCAAGGTCGGACCTTCTGTCCATGACATCGGCTCTCCTGCCTTTTGCACGTCTTTCGGCGGCGATGCTGCGCCTGTCTGTGAAACAATTTTCTGTATGTGATTTATATTCTTCCACTTTCATCACCTCATCAATTTTCAGTCAAATCAAATATTTTCGTCGTCATCGTCAAAACTTTCCTTGTCATCAATATCTTCGGCGTCAGGTTCGTCGTCGTTCCACTGGTCGGGGTCGTTGAAGGCGTCATCGAGAAAATGGTCAAAGTTCTGCTGGGATTCGATGATTTCCTGTGCCTGTTCGAGATAATACTCAGGAACCATTACCGCTGTGCCGAGAACAGCCGAAGAATAACTTCGCTGCGTGGCGGTAACAGCTGGAATATCGTGCCCGGCAAGGATGTCCCGATATTCGTTTGCAAGATCAATGTCCTCGGCGATAGCGACAGTAACATAATCCTCCAAAGCCACTCTCTGGTTATCGATGTTCTTGTCATTGTCTTTCATTATTTTGACTCCCATCCCAACATTGTCAAAAAAGCCCTTTTAGGGGGGTCCTAAGCTATTTTCGTCAATAAATGAGTGTCATATAATCTGAAAAGGCGTGCAAATGGCATATTAAGTGCAAAATTTCGTGGTTTTAGCAAATTTTTTTGTTGCAAAAGGTCTTATAAGTATTCAAAATAGGCCTCAGGAATCGACCCTGTCGTAAAAGGACCGATAAAAAAGGAATAGTTGTTTTAATTTTCATGGAGGTTTTATAGCATGGCAAAGAAAAAAGGCGGCAAAGAGTCTCTGATTGTGGCAAGCAAAGTAAAGGCTTATGTAAAGAGCAAAAAGATGATGACATCGGCCGATGCGCTTGGCGCACTGAGCGACAAGGTTTATTGTATTCTCGATCATGCCTGTGAACGCACAAAAGGCAACAGAAGAAGTACATTAAAACCACAGGACCTGTAAGATTAAATCTCTATTTGAGAGACTTGAAACCGACCTCTGTGAATTGGGCAGAGGTCGGTTTTTTTTACGGCTAAACTTAACAAGGATTTTGTCTGATTGTCTTTTTTGTATAATTTTTGTCGTTATTTCTAACTTTCACCCGTTCAACGTCCGATAACCACAAAAAACAGGGCTGGCGATACTGAAATCTGATTTTATAGGAACAATTTATTAAACCAGTTACACTAAAAGACCGATTATATTCCTAAAGAGGTATATTATCTTATACCCACTATACTTGTGTTTTTATTGGGAGACCATAAGGTCTTGAAGATATTTATGTTAGGATGGGAGTTTCCGCCATTTATCAGTGGCGGACTAGGCACCGCATGTTACGGCTTAACCAAAGCGATGAGCAAGCTGGGACTTGAGGTTACATTTGTTCTGCCCAAAGCGATACCCGTAGATAATTCCTCGACTTGCGTAAAAATGCGAACGCCTGCGGATATAAATTACAGCAAACTCGGAGAAAAATTCGATTCCGAACTCAAAAATATAAAATTCAAGACCATAGACTCAGCCCTGAAACCTTATGCCACCGCGGAAACTTACCGCAGCGAAATTGAGAATATGATACGCGCCAAACAAAAGCGCGGCGGCGTAACCGGAATCAGCGCGGCAAACGATTCTGACACCAACGGACATTATTCCGGCGATATGTATACCGAAGTTCACAGATATGCGGCATCAGCCGTAAAACTGGCGATGCAGGAAGATTTCGATGTTATTCACGCCCACGACTGGATGACATACCCGGCAGGACTTGCCGTAGCGGCAGTTACGGGCAAACCTCTTGTCGTTCACGTTCACTCAACTGAATTTGACCGCAGCGGCGAAAATGTTAATCAGATGATTTACAATATCGAGCGGGCCGGGATGCATGCCGCCGATAAGGTAATCGCAGTTAGTTATCTTACGAAGAATATAATTCTCTCCAGATACGGCGTAAACGGCGATAAGGTGGAAGTGGTTTATAACGGAATCGAGAGAAATGGCAATGGATTAAATTTAGGCAAGGTGGAAGTCCGCAAAGACGAAAAAATCGTTCTGTTTCTCGGCAGAATCACGATGCAAAAAGGGCCGGAATACTTTCTTGGCGCGGCCAAAAAAGTTCTCGAGGTAATGGACAATGTCAAATTTGTTATGGCAGGTTCCGGCGATATGATGAGAAAGTCTATTGAGCTCGCCGCTGAACTTGGTATCGGCAGCAAAATATTGTTCACGGGCTTTTTAAGAGGCGATGAAGTCCAAAAGGTTTATGAAAGAGCGGACCTTTATGTTATGCCAAGCGTGTCCGAGCCGTTCGGCATAGCACCGCTGGAAGCGCTCAATAACGATGTTCCGGTTCTGATAAGCAAACAAAGCGGCGTGTCGGAAGTTTTAACGCATGTTCTCAAGGCGGACTTCTGGGACGTCGATGAAATAGCAAATAAAATTGTCGCGGTGCTGAAGTATCCGCCTCTGCAGATGACATTGAAGGAACACGGCAACTTTGAAGTGCGCAAACTCCGATGGGAAGATGCCGCTGAAAAGTGCAAACAGATATACCTGCAGCTCATCGAGCAGCCGGTTGGCGTTTAAAAATGTCTAAACAGTTAATATTATCAAAGGATTGATTTATGCCGTCTGTATGCTTTTATTTTCAAGTCCATCAGCCTTTCAGGCTTCGACACTACACGGTTTTCGATGAAGACCAGAGATATTTCGACACATTCAAGAACAAAGCAATCTGCCAAAAAGTCGCCAACAAATGCTACCTTCCTACAAACAGACTGATTCTTGACTTGATAAAACGTCACGAAGGACGATTTAAAGTGGCATACAGCATTACCGGCGTATTGCTGGAACAACTGGCCGAGTATGCTCCAGAGGTAATGAGCACATTCGACGCACTTGCAAGAACAGGATGCGTGGAATTTCTGGCGGAAACGTATTATCACAGCCTGAGCTTTTTATATTCGCGAAACGAATTCAAAGAACAGATTTTCAAGCATATGGATACGGTTGAAAAGCTCTTCGGACAGAGGCCGAAGGTTTTCCGTAATACCGAGCTTATTTACAGCAACGACCTTGCGGCGGCGATAGAAGAGATGGGGATATTTGACGGTGTTATAACCGAAGGTGCGGACCGGATTCTGGGCGGAAGAAGCCCGAATTTTCTTTATAAGCCGCCAAAAGAAGGGAAAATCAAACTGCTGCTGAAAAATTACGCTTTGAGCGACGATATCGCGTTTCGATTCTCGAACAGAGACTGGAACGAATGGCCGCTTATGGCGGAGAAATTCAGCCATTGGGTGAACAGGGTCAACGGCAACGGATATGTTGTCAATCTTTTTATGGATTATGAAACTTTCGGCGAACACCAGTGGGAAGATACAGGCATATTCAATTTTATGAGACAGCTGCCTGACGAAATTATGAAGCATCCGGACAACAATTTTAAAACGCCTTCCGAGGCGATAGCGGCTTATCCGGCAACGGATGTGGTAAATGTGCCGGAGCTGATAAGCTGGGCCGATATGGAAAGAGACCTTTCTGCCTGGCTCGGCAACGCGATGCAATCAAACGCTCTGCACGAGCTTTATCGTATGGAAAATAAGGTAAAAAAGACCGGCGACAAGTCTCTTTTGTCGGACTGGCGAAAACTTCAAAGCTCAGACCATTTTTATTATATGTGCACGAAATATTTTTCAGACGGCGATGTGCATAAATATTTTAACCCTTACGATTCGCCTTACGATTCTTATATTAACTTTATGAACGTGATGGGCAATCTGGATAAAAGATGCACGAAACCGCAGCATAGCCGTCAAAAAGTTATGAAATAAACTCCAGGAGGAATTGCCAGGATGGCGGAACTTGCCCAACAGATTTCAAAACTAAAACAGCAGATTCCCAAAGACGAATCCGGCTGGGCGGATAGATTCGAAAAGCTGATAGATACCGAATGGCTGCTGACAAACAATCGCGGAAGTTTTGCCTGCGGGACGCTGTGCTGCAGCAATACCAGGCGCTATCACGGACTGCTCAACGGTTCGCTGAGGCCGCCGGCGAAAAGAATTGTCACACTTTCAAACTGTCTTGAAACAATAATCACCGAGAACCATCAGTATAATCTCAATAAATTGGAATTTGAGCCGCCTTCAGATGATAAAATCGTGCCGCTGCCGGTAGATTTCAGGAAGGATGTCGGGGCACATTTCGATTTTTCAACCGGCGAGTTTAAACTTACAAAGAGCATTTACCTGCTGCCGGATTCCGATATAACCGCAATCGTATATAATTTCAGCGATGTACAGCAGAAGTTCGAATTTACCGTAAGGCCGTTTGCCGCGATGAGGAATTATCACAGCCTCGGGCGGGCAAGCAATAATTTTTATATTGAATGGCAGGATGATTTTCTGGCGGTCAAAAACAAAAGTCTCGAAAAGGCTGCGCTTCTGCTGGCGACAGATGAAATGGCCTTCATAGAGGACAAGCAGTGGTGGTATAATTTTCTATATCGCCAGGAAAAAGAGCGGGGCTACGATTACATCGAAGACCTGTTTTGTCCGGGGTTTTTCAGGATAACCGTTGAAGGGCCCGTGAGAATCGTTCTCTGGGCGGGCTTCGGCGATTCGACTATGTCGCATAAAATGACAGGGCTTGATGTCGATGTGATAATCGACGACCTTAAACTGCGGCAAAGACAACTGCTGAACAATGTGAAAAGCAAAGATCCTGTCGTCCAGTCGCTTGCTATTGCGGCAGACCAATTTGTTATCGACCGGAAAATCGAGAAACTGAAAACAAAATCAATCCTTGCCGGCTTTCCCTGGTTTAGCGACTGGGGTAGAGACACTTTCATCTCGCTGGAAGGCTTGCTGCTGTGCTGCGGCAGATACGAAGACGCCTGTGCGGTTTTGCTTAACTTCGCATATAACGCCGACGAAGGAATGATTGCCAACTATTTCGGCGATGACGAAACAGGTGCTCATTTCAACAGCATCGATACATCGCTTTGGTTTATCGACGCGGCATTTAAATATTATAAAACAAGCGGCGACCTAAGAGGCTTCAGTTCAAAATTAATGCCCGTGATTCGCTGGATAATCGATGCGTATCAGCAGGGCACCAAGTTCGGCATAAAAGCCGATACTGACGGGTTAATAATGGGCGGAAGCGCCGATACGCAGCTTACGTGGATGGACGCGAAGTTTGATAATATCGTTTTTACGCCCCGGCACGGCAAAGCGGTGGAAGTAAATGCACTTTGGTATAACGCCATTTGCAACTGCGCCGAGTTCTATCGAAACAGAGACGCAGTTATGGCGGAAAAATTCAGTAAAATGGCCGATAGAATTGCGCACAGTTTTTCTTCGTGTTTCTGGTATGAAAAAGGCCAATATCTTTACGACTGCGTAACGGAAGAATTTAAGGATGCCAGCATCAGGCCCAACCAGATATTTGCCGTTTCGCTTCCGTATTCGCCGCTGGACATCTCGATGCAAAAAGCGGTGGTGAGCTGTGTTGAAATTAATCTTCTGACGCCTTACGGCCTGAGGACACTTGCCGCAAGCGACAGCAAATACAAAGGGAAATACCAAGGCGGGCCAAAAGAACGCGACAGCGCATATCATCAGGGAACAGTGTGGCCGTGGCTGATAGGCGGTTTCATCGAAGCATATCTGAAAGTTAATGATTATAACAAGCAGAGCAAAAAAATATGCGAGGATTGGCTCGAACCATTAATTGAACATTTTAAAAATGACGGTTGTATAAACAGTATAAACGAAATATTCGACGGCGACGGGCCGCACAAACCGCGAGGAACATTCGCTCAAGCATGGAGCGTGGCGGAAGTGTTGAGAGCCTGGCTGCTGATTCACAGCTAAACCCAGCCAAAGTGTTGGCTGGGCTAACCACTTATTTTTCGTTTTCGATTGCTACGAGATTAATGTAACCGTGCTTAACGCCTCGCAGACTAATCATCTTTTCGCCAAGATTGTTGATATCACAAGCCAAACCTCTGAGCAGAAGAATTTCGAGACAATTATGGCTGTCGATATAAACATGGATGGAAGAAATTGTTTTTATCGGCTTGTGATGCTGCAGTTTTTTAAAGACAGTTGAGATGTGAGCTGTATGGTGGTCGTAAACAAGGAAAATAGCGCCGATTGCGGGAGTTTTTTTGTGCTCGATTTTCAGTTTCGATAAATGCTCGCGAATTAAATCGCGAATCGCTTCGGAACGGTTTTTGTAGCCTTTGGAGGAAATGACTTTGTCGAATGACGCAAGCAAATCATTTTCGAGCGAGACACCTATTCGTTCTATACCCTTAGCCATTTTATTCTCCTTTACCAACTGCCGGGGCCACACAGAATATATAAATCAGCGGTTTGTCAGATGTATTTTTTATATTATGTATGGTTTGCGGTGGAATATAAGTAATTTTGCCAACTCCAACGGGAAAAGTTTTTTCGCCCAAAACGGCCTGTCCCTGTCCTGAGAGAAAAACAAGCATTTCTTCATTTATGCCGGTTGTATGCTGCCCGCATTCGGCGCCGGGCTTTAAATAAACCCGTCCGGCGTGCAAGCCGAATGTTTTAGGAGGCTTAAGTAAAGATTGATATTCAGTGCTGTCGTTCAGTTTTACAATTAAAGGCTCTATTGTCATCTTTTTACTCCCAAATCGTATGAAATTTTCAAATTCGCGCTTGATTGTCCGGCCCAAATTTTGTAAGCTATTGTCGGTATTACGTTTTTTATAATTTTATGCGCGGGAATCAGATATGTCAACAGAAATAAAGGATTTTTACTATGCACATGGCTAATGAATTACTTTCGCTGCCTGTGGCTGGCGGCACTCTTGCAATTGCCGGCGGGGTTCTGGGGCTGATTTGCAGAAAAGCGAAACAGGTAATCACATCAGAAAAACTTGCCCTGATGGGAATATTGGGCGCATTTGTTTTCGCGGCCCAGATGGTCAATTTCCGTCTTCCGGCGATGCCGGGAACGAGCGGGCATATGGTAGGGGCGGTTCTTCTTGCGATAATACTTGGTCCGCACGCCGCTGCAATAGTAATGTCTTCAGTGATAATTGTGCAGTGCCTGATATTTCAGGATGGCGGCCTGCTGGCTCTTGGCTGCAATATCATCAATATGGCCATTGTTCCTACTTATGTCGGATATTATTTATACAGGATAGTTACCGCTAAACAGTTCAGTAATCTGCGAACGTATATTGGTGTAATGCTGGCCTGCCTTATCGGAATTGAAATGGGTGCCGTTCTGGTTCCCATAGAGACAAGCCTGTCCGGCGTTCTGATGGTTCCGTTTTCGACTTTTCTTGCAACAATGATTGGAGTTCATTTTCTGGTGGGTCTTGTTGAAAGTCTTATAACGGTAACTGTGCTGGCATATATTCAGCAGGTAAGACCGGACATTGTCGCAGATAATCTTCAAGGTAAAATCAGGCTGAGCAAGAGAGCGGTATTAACAACCTTTGTTGTTTTCACTATTATTATCGGCGCAGGATTATCGCTGTTGGCATCCGGTATGCCGGACGGTCTTGAGTGGAGCTATGCCGAAAGGCCTGACCAGCCGAATTTTAAGCCTGTTGTGTCAAATAATGATTCGAGAATCGCAGTTGTAGATAAGCTGCAATCAAAATATTCTTTGATGCCGGACTATTCGGTGAGAAGTGACGGCGAGGATAAAAAAATCCAGGCTTTAGCGGGCTGGAGGAGTTTTGCCGGTATTTTTGGGTCGATTACGACAATGGTCATTATCTGGCTGACGGCCTGGATTTTGCGGAGAAATAATCCCAAAACAGTTGCAGTTTAGTGAATCGATAAATGCATCACGCACATATAGATAAATTTGCTTATCAGGATTCGCCCGTACATCGTCTCGACGCACGGGTTAAGTTTATTGCTGCGGTTATTTTTACTGCGGTAGTGATTTCGCTGCCGCGAACTTCTTTTGCAATACTTTTCTGCTATGCGATTGGGCCTTTTGTAATTCTTGTGCTTGGCAGAATTCCTCTTAAATTCGTCTTTAAACATATTTTACTTGTCAGTCCGTTTGTTCTGATACTTGCGCTGAGTTGTCCTTTATACGATAAAACGCCCGTGAAAATTGCTTTTGGGCCGTCTGTGTTTCAAACCACGGTCGGCTGGGAGCGGTGCTGCACAATCTGCGGCAAATTTGTTGTTACGATGCTTGCGCTTATCGCACTTGTTTCGACGACACGGTTCAGTAATTTACTTGCCGGTCTTGGCAAGCTTGGCGTGCCAAAACTTTTGATAATTCAGTTGGGGTTCTTATACCGGTATATATTTGTTCTTATAGATACCGCACAGCATATACTTCGGGCAAGAACAGGCAGAACTTTCAGGAATCTGGGGGTTAAACAGGAAATGAAAATAGCATCAGCTATGCTGGGCTCTCTTTTTATCCGCAGTATCGATACGGCAGAACGAATCAATATTGCGATGCATGGGCGAGGCTTTAATGGAAACTGGCGGACAATTTCGCGGTTAAAAATTTCGAACAATGATTATATTTTTGGCGTACTTTTTAGTGTTTTTGTGATTTCATTGTATTTTTTTGCAGTACCGGTCCTGAATTAAAGGTTTTATGGCAAAAGCGATTGAAATAAAAAGGTTTTCTTATAAATATCCAGACGGCACTATTGCCCTTAGCGATATCAATCTTAGTATTGAGGAAAAACAAAAGGTCGTTCTAATCGGCCCAAATGGCGCGGGCAAATCGACCCTGATGTTGGCAATGGCTGGTTTTGCAAAAGGCGAAGGTGAAATTATTGTCAACGGTTTGAAAGTTGAAAAGAAAAACCTGAAGAAAATTCGCACTGTAATCGGCTGCTGTTTTGAAAATCCTGATGACCAATTATTTATGCCGACCTTGTTTGACGATGTTGCATTCGGCCCTTTAAATATGGGATTTAATACCGAGCAGGTAAAAATTCGTGTGGCACAGGCATTGCGAACGGTCGGTATGGAGGCAATGGCGGAAAAGGCGCCGCATCATCTTTCGGCGGGTCAAAAACGGGCGGCGGCAATAGCGACGGTTCTTTCAATGTCGCCGGATATAATCGCACTCGATGAACCTGACGGCAGTCTTGACCCTCGCAACCGCGAAAAACTTGTTGCGCTGCTGAAAAATCTGCCCCAGACGCTGATAATAGCCACCTGTAATATGAATTTTGCGGCTGCTATTGGCGACAGGGCTGTTTTGGTGGATAAAGGACGCATAATCGCAGACGGAGAAGCAAAGGAAATAATGTTTGATACGAAACTAATGGCAGAATACGGCCTTGAAATGCCTGCTATGGTAAATGATACTTCTGAGTTATAATCTTTGTTGGAAAGAATAAGGTGAATTATTAACGCACAGCAAATAAAAGAACTGTTGGAAAAAGTCAAAGCCGGCGAAATTACCGTCGAACAGGCAGAGGCGAAGCTGCGTCATCTGCCATTTGAAGATCTGGGCTTTGCGCGAGTGGACCATCATCGGCAGATTCGATGCGGGTTGCCGGAAGTGATTTACTGCCCCGGCAAAACGGCAGAACAGATAATATCCATATTTTCAGCACTTGCGGAAAAAGGAAATAATGTTCTGGCGACAAGGGCCGAAGAAAATATTTTCGATGCACTGGCGAAAACAGGAAAATTTCCCAAGGCAAGATATGAAAAATTAGCCAGGGCGATTGTTCTGGAACAGAAAGAATTATCGCGGTCGAAAATCGCTGTGCCGATAATAACGGCAGGCACTTCTGATTTGCCTGTGGCAAGCGAAGCGAAAGTTACCGCTGAAATAATGGGTCAGCCGGCGGAAATAATTTGCGATGTCGGCGTGGCCGGTCTGCACAGGCTTCTGGGACAGGTAGAAAAACTCAGAGAAGCTAACGTAATTATCGTTGTAGCGGGAATGGAAGGGGCGCTTGCAAGCGTTGTAGGCGGATTGGTCGATTGCCCGGTAATCGCGGTCCCGACCAGCGTAGGATACGGGGCGAATTTCGGCGGTGTGGCTGCGCTTTTGACAATGCTGAACAGCTGCGCATCAGGCGTGTCGGTGGTAAATATAGATAATGGATTTTCGGCGGCGGTAATAGCTACGCTGATAAACAGAAAAATAGAGACAGGCAGCAAAAACAAGCAATGACAATCGATGAAAAATATAAACTCCTGGGGGAAAATATCAAAAAGCTCGGCAAAGTGCTCGTAGCATATTCCGGCGGCGTTGACAGCACTTTTCTTTTGAAAGTCTGCGTTGACAACCTCGGCAGTAAAAACGTGCTGGCGTGCATTTCAACAGGACCTTTGCTGCCGAAAAGCCAATTGGATAACGCAATTGAAATTGCAAATGATATGCAGGTTGCCGTTGAAACAGTGGAGACAAACGAAATTTCCGATGCGGCATTTTCGGCCAATAAGGCTGACAGGTGTTTTCACTGCAAAAGCAGTTTATTCAAATTGCTCAACAAAATCGCCAAAGAAAAAGGATGCGATACGGTTCTGTGCGGCAGCAATCTGGATGATTATGACGATTACCGGCCCGGCAATAAGGCCGTGAAACTTTTTAATGTGCGATGTCCGCTTGCGGAAGCACAGTTAACTAAAAATGAGATACGGCAGTTGAGCAGGAAGTTAAAACTGCCTACAGCGGACATTCCCGCTTCGCCGTGCCTGGCTTCGCGAATCAGTTATGGAATGGAAATTACAGAAAAGAAACTCAAACAAATAGAACAGGCGGAAGATTTTTTGAGAAGTCTGGGGTTTGTAGAATTTCGCGTTCGCTATCACGACCAGGTCGCCCGAATAGAAGTTCACAAGGAAGATATAGCCAAGGTGATGGAACTGCGAGAGGAAATTGCTGAAAATTTAAAATCGCTGGGGTTTAAGTTTGTTTCCGTGGACCTTGAAGGCTTTCGAAGCGGTTCGCTTAATGAAATGCTTTCGCAGGAAGAAAAAAAGAAAAACCTTTGATTCTAAATTAGAGTTCCATCTCTTTTATTTCCAAACTGTCGGTGTCGAGTATTACAAGATTTCCTTTGCCGCACACCCAATCTGTCGCTTCGCCGGGATTTATAATCAGCGTTTTACCGATGGTTCTGATGTCTTTGAAGTGCGTATGGCCGTAAACGATAATATCGTATTTTCCGCTTGCGACGGCCTCGTTTATAAGACCGGGCTTGTGTGTCATAAAAATCTTTTTGCCGGCGATTTGGCCGTGATAAGGGTCGCGGTGGATTTGGCCGCCGAAACCTTCGATAACTTTTTCGAGCATAAATTTTTCGCCGTCGTTGTTGCCGAAGATTGCGATGAATTTGGCATTTTTCACATCGCCAAAAGCCTTCGCGGTAAAAGGCGAAACCATATCGCCTGCGTGCAGGATATATTGAACATTTTCATTTTTAAAAATCTCAACTGCTTTTAATACATTGACGTGATGGTCGTGGGTGTCGCTGATTATTCCGATTTTCATAAAATACATTTCCGTCGAATACAGATATTTTTCATAATCCTAAACGATAGCCGAGGTTATGTAAAGCAGGTTTCCGCTTGATGATAACGGCCAAATATGTATAATGACCTGTCCATAAAAGTATAAGATTTAAGATAGAAAGGTTTTAGAAATGGCAAGTGCTCCGAAAGCAAACGCGATTGTCAGTCAGTCCGGCGGGCCGACAGGCGTAATTAACGCATCACTGGTCGGCGTTATCGAAGAAGCAAAGAAACATCCCGAGATTAAAAATCTCTACGGTGCGATTCACGCGGTAAGCGGTATCGTAAAGGAAAATTTCATAGACCTGATGAAAATCTCAAATGATGTTCTCGAAACTGTTGCCGCAAGTCCGTCATCGGCGCTGGGCTCGAGCAGGGATAAGCCGGACGCTGAATACTGCAAAAAAGTCCTCGATGTGTTCAAAAAGCGGGATATCCGTTATTTCTTTTATATCGGCGGCAACGATTCGGCCAATACCTGCTTTATCATAAATAAAATGGCACAGGAAACAGGCCACGATTTGCGGGCGTTTCACGTTCCGAAAACAATAGATAACGATTTGCTTGTTACCGACCATTGTCCAGGCTTCGGCACAGCGGCAAAGTTTGTCGCCTGTGCGCTTATAGGAGATGACCTTGATAATCGTTCTTTAGGCGGAATTAAAATCGATTGTATTATGGGCAGGCACGCGGGTTTCCTGACCGGAGCCGCAGCTCTCGGCAAACAAAGAGATGACGATGCTCCTCACCTTATATATATTCCGGAGCGAGGTGTTTCGCTGGATAAATTTCTGTCTGATGTTGAGTCAGTTTACAAAACACTCGGCAGATGTGTTGTAGCTATTAGCGAAGGGATCTGTGACTCTGAAGGTGTTACCTGGGCCGAAAAACTTGCCAAAGAAGCGGAAACCGATTCTCACGGAAATATTCAGCTTTCAGGAACAGGTGCCTTGGCAGATTTTCTTGCTGATAGAATTAGGGACACTTTGAAGATTAAGCGCGTTCGCGCAGACACATTCGGCTATCTGCAGAGAAGCTTCGCGGGTTTGCAATCATCTGTTGACGCTTCTGAAGCAAGACGCTGCGGAATAGAAGCGGTTAAACTTTCGATGACAAACGCCAACGGTTCTGTCGCGATGAAACGAACAGGCAACAGCAAAAATTACGGCGTTGAACTTTTCAGGACTGAACTTGCAAACGTCGCCGAAAAAACAAAGTCGATGCCGGCTGAATTTATTAATAAAGAAGGCAACGGCATAACAAAGGCGTTTGTAGAATATGCACTGCCGTTGACCGGAGGTCTGCCGAAAACCGAGTATCTTGGAAGGTAAATACTGATTTTTTGGAAAATCATGGCTGTGTGGCAAATTCTGCTGTGCAGCCATTTTTTTTGCCTTTATCCGGCTTAACTGCTAATATTAGCTCATTATGTTTTCAAATTATGTAAATTTACTGCCGCATGATTACAGTTTGACGCAATGGGTCGTGCTTTGCATCTGCGCAGTCTGCGTAGGTCTGAATAAAACGGCGATGCCTGGAATGGGCGTAGTCGTTGTGCCGCTAATGGCATCGTTTTTTCCGGCAGGCAGTTCGACCGGCCTGCTTTTGATAATGCTTGCAACGGGCGATTTGATGGCGGTAGGTTTTTATCATCGCCACGCGAAATGGAAATATATTCTCAGACTTCTGCTGGCGGCACTGGCCGGTATGGCGGTAGGAACTGTTGTAGTCAGGCGAATCAGCGACGCACAACTCGCTCCAATTATAGGTGTGATAGTGCTTGTTATGCTGGCGGCGAATTACCTGCGAGGCATAATGCGTCAGGATTATTCCAGACTGCCGCACCATGTGCTGTTTGCCGCGGTAATGGGATTTTTGGCGGGACTTACGACGCAGCTTGCCAACGCGGCAGGACCAATTATGGTTATTTATCTGCTGGCGATGAACCTGCCGAAGTTCGAATTTATCGGCACAAGCGCATGGTTTTTTTTGATTGTCAACTGGATTAAAGTTCCAATATTTATGTCCGAAGGCAGAATAACCGCCGGGGCAATCGCATCCGACGCTATCATGTTGCCGCTGATTGTGGCCGGAGCAGTGGCGGGACTGTTTATACTAAAAAAAGTGCCGCAGAAATGGTTTAATATCGCAATGCAAATATTCGCGGCAACAGCAGCAATTAAATTGTTGTTTTAATTGATTACGGCAGGTCCTGGAGGAGTTCGATAATTTCTTCTTTTTTGGGGAGTGATTCCTGAGAGCCGAATTTGGAACAGGCAAGTGCGCCTGCGGCAGAAGCGAACTTAACGGCCTTTCTTATTTCATCTGCCGTAAGGCATCCCTTAGCGGAGCCGACGGCGCAACTTGCTGCAAGTGCGCCATCGAAGGCGTCGCCGCAACCGGTGCGGTCAACAAATTTAACCTCAAAAGACGGAATATGGTCTGCGCCTGCCTTATCGATAACCAATGCTCCGCGCCTGCCGAGCTTTATAACGGCACAGCCGACGCCGCGGGCGATAAGGTCTGCGCCAATGAGTTTTGCGTTATGAATATTATGGTTTTGGGGGTTGATTATCTCGGCGGCCTCGACGAAATTCGGCACTAAAATATCGGCGGTGTAATAATCTGGCGGCAGTGAGACGCTTTGATGCTGAAACTCTCCGCCGGGCAGGGCAGGGTCGAGAATAACTTTTTTGTTTGAAAGTTTTGCCGCTCTTATCGCGGCGGAAACGAAATCCGGAGGCAATTTTCCGTTGACGAGGCAAATGTTCGCATTCGAAATCAATTCTTCGAATTTAGCGCCGCTGATATCAGAGGGAGTAAGAGCCCTGTTCGCTCCTTCGGAAACGACGGTGCGGTTGGAGCCTGCGCTATTGACAAATGAAAGAGTAACGCCGGTGTTTTTGGCCTCGGCCTCGAAAATAAAATCACAATTAATTCCGAAATCCCTCAGGTTGTCTATTGCCATTTGGCCGAAGGGGTCATTGCCGACTTTGCCGACAAGTGTAACCTGACATCCGCAAAGTGCAGCCTGGATAGCCTGATTAATACCGCTGCCGGTGGGGATGTGTGAAAATTCGCTGCCCGGAACGAGCTCGGCAGAGTCGGGAAAGTCCTCGCAGCGAATGGCCATATCAACGTATATGCCGCCGAGGACAACAACTTTCGGTTTTCCCCCTGTCATAGACGCCTCTAAAAAAATCCATTTAAAGATAAATTCCTATCCGCTTACAGGATACAGTCAAGGGCTGGTTTTTGCAATAATTTCTTGTTATTTCCATTTTATCTTTTAAAAAGACCGTTGAGAGGCGTAAAACGTATAAAGTATTTGACTTGAGAGGTATATTTGGATACACTTGTGGCATACTTCACAAGGGCAATCATTTTCGATACTGCTTCTGCTCTAACTTTTTATCTGGATGATGTTTATGGATAAAAAAGAAAACTGCGGTCTCTTCGGGATATATGGGGATCCTGACTCTGCTGAAAAGACGTTCTTCGCTCTTCACAGCCTGCAGCACCGTGGGCAGGAGTCGGCCGGTATCGCTACAAGCAACGGCGATACGGTTATATTACATACGGGAATGGGGCACGTGAGCAGGGTTTTCAGGTCGGGTCAAACTGTTCTTAACCAGCTTCGCAATAAGATGGCGATAGGACATGTTCGATATTCGACCAGCGGATCGTGGAATCTGGCCAACGCCCAGCCATTACTTAGCGAATATTCGCGCGGGCAGGTAGCGGTGGCACATAATGGAAATCTAATAAACGCGTCGCTGCTGCGGGACGAATACGAGGCTTATGGAAATATCTTCAAATCCACAAACGATACAGAAATTATTATTCATCTTCTGGCAAAGCCATCGCATGTCTCCAAGCCGGACCCGCTGGGTCACGTTCTTAATCATTTGCAGGGAGCATATTCTCTGCTGTTTTTATTTGCGGACAGGATTGAAGCGGCAAGAGACCCATTCGGCATAAGACCTTTGTGTATAGGCAAAACGAAAAAAGGAGCCTGGTGCGTGGCGAGCGAGACGTGCGCACTCGATACAATCGAAGCGGATTATGTCCGCGATGTCGAGCCGGGCGAAATTATTACGCTAAGCGAAAAAGGATTCGAAAGCAGAAGATTTGTAAAGCCGGAAAATATTCGGCCTGCACATTGTATTTTCGAGCATGTATATTTCGCCAAGCAGAGCAGCACAATCTTCGGGGAAAATGTTCACGAATTCAGAAAAAGACTTGGGGCTCAGATAGCGAAAGAGCATCCGGTTGATGCCGACGTTGTAGTTCCTGTTCCGGACTCGGGCACATCTTCGGCAATAGGATATTCACGGCAGAGCGGGATACCGTTCGATATGGGATTTATCAGAAGCCATTATATCGGCAGAACATTTATTTCGCCGCGGCAGGATATGCGGGATTTGGCGGTAAAACTTAAACTGGCGGTCGTGAAAGAAGTTGTGAAAGGCAAACGCGTGATTGTTGTCGACGACTCAATCGTGCGTGGCACAACCACGAAAGGTAAAATCAGCGCTCTCAGACGAGCTGGCGCAAAAGAAGTGCATATGCGAGTGAGCTGTCCGCCTATAAGACATCCATGTTTTTACGGAGTCGATTTTCCGACGAAGGAAGAACTGCTTGCCAACGGCAGGGATATGCAGCAGATAAAAGAATTTCTCGATGTTGACAGTATCGGGTATCTTTCGCTGGAAGGGATGCTGTCGTGCGCATCTTTGCCAAAGGAGCATTACTGCACGGCCTGCTGGTCCGGCACTTATCCGATACCAATTCAGACGATAGTGAATAAATTTACGATGGAGCGTTATCAGATGCAGCTTTTTGAAGATGATTCGGTGCAAATGTAATGGCTGAATACCTTACCTATGCCAAATCGGGCGTGAATATCGACGCGAACGATGAGATGGTCGAACGGATTAAGTCATCGGTGCAGAGTACTTTCGGGCCGCGGGTAATCGACCTTCACGGAGGCTTCGCGGGCCTGTTCCGGCTCGATTATGACGAAAAAATATTCAAGAAAAACTTTAAAAGTCCTATCCTCGTCGCGTGCACAGACGGAGTCGGAACAAAAGTGCTGGTCGCGCGGGATTTGAAAAAATTCGATACGCTGGGTTACGACCTTGTCGCGATGAGCGTAAACGATATGCTTGTGATGGGTGCAGAACCGCTGTTCTTTTTGGACTACCTGGCGCTTCATACGCTTGACCCTGTGAAAGTGGCTGAACTTGTCGAGAGCATCGCGGCGGCGTGCAGGGTCGCGAATTGCGCACTTATCGGCGGAGAAACGGCAGAAATGCCGGATGTTTATAAAAAAGACGATTTCGATATGGCGGGTTTTGCCGTCGGAGTTGCGGAACGAAACAAAATCATTAACGGCTCAAAAATTGAAGTGGGCGACGTTATACTGGGTCTTGCATCGAGCGGACTTCACAGCAACGGTTTTGCTCTTGCGAGAAATATCTGCTTTAAGAAAATGAAACTGAAACCGGAAAAAGAAATTCCGGAACTAGGCGGGCTTTCAATAGGCGATTGTTTGCTGGCTCCGACGAAAATTTATGTTCGGCCAATTATAAAGCTGCTTTCGCAATACAAGATAAAACAAGTTGTGCACGGGATGGCGCATATTACGGGCGGCGGGCTTGTGGGCAATGTGCCGCGAGTTCTGCCGGCGGGCTGCGACGCGGTACTGGAAAAATCGGCGTGGAAAAAACAGCCGATATTCGACTTTTTGCAGAAAAACGGTCCTGTAGAGGAAGAAGAAATGTTTCGCGTATTTAATATGGGCATCGGATATGTGGTTGTGGTCTCAAAAGATTTTGCCGATTCGGTGGCAAAAAAGTTGTGTTCATACGGCGAGACGGTGTATAAAATAGGCGTTATCCGTAAAGGAAGCGGAAACGTAATTTTAAAATAGTTGCTGAGCAGGTCCGGCTATGGAGAAAAGACCGCCATTGATTGTTTCATTCCCGGCCGCGGTAATAATTTACGCGGCGTTCGCCTGTTGGCTTTTCTATCCTTATACTCAGAAACTTTTACATGGCCAGCCACGTGGCCAGATTCTTTTTCCGGCAGCAGCGGTCATCGGCGCGACGGGGGTTTTTGTTCTGTGCAGACGATGGGTGCTTTCATTTTTCGCATCGCTGGCGGGCGGAATTGTCTTCGGCTTCGGTACATACGCCTGTTCAGTTTACTGTTATCATCCGCTTGCGGGACTTATTAATGCTTTTGTGCCGTGGTTTTTTGTGCCGGGGGTATTTTTCTATCATTGGACGAAATTAGAATCAAAAACTGTCGCAATTATCTCGGCGTTGCTTTCGCTGCTGCCAATTCTATTTATTTTATGCGCTTATGAATTTGCCGCGGGGATGTATTTTTTTAACCCGATACCTGTAAATACATCTCTAACAGTCCAAAGTCTGACGGGGATTATAAACCCGACCGGCGTAAGCCCCAATATTTTTACGATTGGTTTTTATCATGTGTCTATAGCGGGACTGATTATGGGGGTTGTGCTGCTGCTGGAGACAAAAAGATTATGGACAATCGCGTTATTTGCGATAACGATATGCGCAGCGTTTTACAGGCCTTTGTTTAATGTGCCGCCGGTAGTATGGGCATCAATTCCGGTAATGCTTTGCTCGGTGATGATAGCGGCAGGCCTGGAAGCCGTAATTCTTGCCGGCGCAGGAGATTCAAAATGGCTGCTGACAATGACAGCGATTTTATTATTGTTCGGCTTGTTCAGCGTTTTACTGACAGGAGTGTCCGGCGCTGTCGGCCTGTACGGCATAGGCGTTATGGCAGTATTACTTATATTTTTTATCGCACGGGGTAATTTTGCCTGGCATAGCACGAGGATGCTGGTTTTGTATTCGGCTGTTTTTGTGGATATAATAATCAGCACAAGACATGTAATAGGCATGATTTTTTAAGATAACAGGTGGAAAGAAACAAATCTTAGAGGATTTCAAGTGCAATCAGGGTAATATCATCGCGTTCGGCAGAGTTTTTATCCTGTCGAATAAGGGATTCAAATTCCGATTTTAGCTGTGAAACCGGTAAACCGGTGATATCGAGAAAACGACTGTCAAATCTGAAAGACTGATTATCGTCAACTGCGCCGATAAAAGGCTCTGCGCCATCGGAGTATAAAAGCAATTTATCGCCTGACTGGAGTTGAACCGAGGCTTGTTCAAAAGGAGCATTATCGAAAACGCCGAGCAGCGAGCCTCTTGTCTGAAGCTGCTGCGGAGGATTGTTCTTTCTAATCAAAATCGGATAAGGATGGCCTGCCCTGCAATAAGATAAATTCAGAGTTTGCGTGTTCAAGAGGCAATAACAGCTTGTCGCGAATTGGCAGCCGCTTAAATGCTGGGCGAACATTTTTTCGTTGAGGTTATCAATAACTTCCAGCGGTGAAAAGATTTTATATTCGTTGCCGATAGTTTGCCGCATTAGAATGGCCTGTTTAAGGAACATAGTAAGCAGTGCGGCCGGCATAGAGTGGCCGACGGCATCGGAAAGATAAAAGCCGATATGCTGCTCGTCGAGCCTTGTGATGTCGTAAATATCGCCTGAGACCCAGTCGGCCGGCATAAAAGTTATAGCCCATTTGAATTTATCGCTGTCCGGTAGAGTTTGCGGGAGAAAATCTCGCTGAACGGCGCCTGCCATTTTTAACTGAGTTTCGAGATGCTCGGCATGATTGTCTTTTGCTGAAACATCAGAATTATTATTTTTGATATCAATGATTTTTTTGCGATATACGTTGCTTATTTTTATTACGGGAATAATCTGCCGGGCGGAGTTTTTTTCAATTATGTTCAACATTTCAAATTTGTCTATGTTGATGTTGTCGGTGTTTCCATAGAGCACAGTGGGGATATTCGCCCTATCGAGCAGTTCGATAATTTCAAGCCATTTTTCCTGATTACTGTCTGTTATTGATTCGGCGTCGATTACGGCAGTTCCAATAGTTTCGAGATTAAATTCTGTTTCGGAGAATTTAGCTAAATCCACAATTTGCCATGTGAGGTTTTCATAGTCGATGACTTTTTGGATTTCCGGGCGCAAATAATCGTCGGCGAAGATGAACAGAGCATCGATGAAGTCTGCTGCATTTTTCTTTGGCTTTGTAAGGATTTCGACCATTTTTTCGACCACAATTTATTTAATACAAGCTTATTTCGGCAGTTTTAGCCGGTGACTTATGTTCAAAGCGACCGCTTGACGGATAAGATTAAATAGATTAGGATTTTATCGGTCTTTGAATGTAATTTTACGTATTAGTCGGATATAATTGAGAGGGTTCAAATATGCATTGTGGAATAAATCCCGCTTTAATAGCGGCACCGTTTATGGGGCTTTTTATGGTTCTGCTGGTGTTTGCTATTATTATGCCGTTGTTTTTATTTAAGATTTTTCTTTGGTGGCGGA
This sequence comes from Phycisphaerales bacterium, assembly GCA_003142595.1. Lineage (GTDB taxonomy): Bacteria > Planctomycetota > Phycisphaerae > Sedimentisphaerales > UBA12454 > UBA12454. The sequence goes on along the minus strand of PLMU01000003.1, from coordinate 85,602 downwards.
TTTTTTCAAAGGCCGGCTACAGCGGAGCGTTTAGTCTACTGATACTGGCGCCTTTCGGGACGATAATAATGCTCTGTGTCCTGGCATTCTCGAGATGGCCGATAGAAAAAAAGCCTGGGCAGGTATAGTTCAATCAGGCAAAAATCGCTGAACCAATTCGCAGAATTGTAGCGCCGCATTCGATAGCGACTTCATAGTCCTGACTCATTCCCATGCTGATGTGATTAAAGTCCGGCCCGGCTATTTTTTCGCCTTGAATTTCTTCAAACAGTTCACGAACACGAATGAAACAGGCTTTTACGATGTCCTTGTTGAGTGTAAGAGGGCCCATCGTCATCAGGCCGATGAGTTTGATATTAGGCATAGTAGCAATCTGTTCGGCAAGATGAACGGCGGCGCCGACGGGGACGCCATATTTCTGAGGTTCTTCGGAAGCGTTAACCTGCATCAGAATTTTGGGGCAGAGGTCAAGTTTTTCAGCGTCTTTACTAATTTCTTCAGCGAGCCTGAGCGTATCGATGGAGTGGATGGTATCAGAACATTTTAAAAGCTGACGAACCTTGTTTCTCTGAAGATGTCCAATCATATGCCAGTTAATTTTTTGCGGCAGGGCGGTATCGTCGGGATTCTGTTTTATAAACGCTTCGATATCGTCTGCGGTGAGTTTCAGATGCTGGACCCTGTTTTCGCCCAGGTCGGTGCAACCGAGACGAACAACCTGTTTAATCGCGTCGAGATTTGCGGATTTTGTTACAACGACCAGAGTAATCTCGGAAACATTTCTATTGCAGTGTGCGCAGACAGAGGCAATGCTGTCACGAACCTTTTTCAGATTGTCGGCAATTTTGCTCATTTGATTTATCCGACAAAAATTATCACGGCAGGAATTTTGCCGGATTTTTAAGTTTTCGCGGGAGATATTCTGTTACAACGAAATCGAGGCCGTGCTTGGCAAAGGCCTGCTGCTCGACACGGACACCCATATTCAGCATTTGATTCATTGCGGCCTGCCAGGGTTTGTGATGTTTAACAAACGGGTCATTTTTCAGCGCGTCCTTTGCGCGTTTAATGTCCACTTCCTTAAGCGGATGCGTGGGCAGCTTATAGTCAACAATGTCCTGCGGAGTTACGCCGAGGAATTTCGCCTTTGGGACACAGAAATACTGATTAAGATGAGCGGAATTGCCTGAGCCGACTTTCAGCGTTCTGTAAATATTGAAATAGCCGTAAGGGTCGCCATCGACAAAGGCGTAAACAGGTATTCTGAGCTTGTCGGAAAGCCTGCGGATAAATCTTCTGCATGCGCGGGTAGGAACGCCGCCCATACTGATAAGGATGCAGTTATTTTTTTCCCAGTAGTCGTACTTGACGAGTCTTTGAAAGGCACCGGCAGTTTCAATGGCGAGAATAAATTTAGCGTCGCTGGAAAATTCAAGGTCCTCGACGTCAATTGGAATGGAATAAGCGCCGGAGCCGAAACGTGTGCAGTCAATTTTGAGCCTGTTTCCCTTTGAATCGGCATCGATGACGATAAGTCTTCCGGCGACTTCGCCGCCTTTTTCTTCAGGAATAAATTTAAGCTGCTCGCGGTTGACGCCAAACATCGCCTCGATGTCGTCCATTATTGTGTCCGATTCGGGCTGTTCGGTGAAACCTGCCTTACCCCAGTTCTTCGAGATGTAATAGGCCTCTCTCTTTGTAGCCATATTATTTGCCTCGATAAGCTCTTTTGAAAGCGACATCATCTTTAGAGTTTGGGCGAAAGTTTTGACTGTGCTTACAGTAAGAGTTCTAATCTTGTTTTTGCCGAGAATCTCGAAATGTCCTTCGTCGGACTGATATTTGACATTGCCCAGCGAACGGACAGGGGTGGACATAGTCGGCTTTTGCTTCTTTAAAATCTTGTCCTGAATGGACCTTGCCGCATCTTTAATCTTCTCGGCAACGGCCGAATCGGTCTTTTTACTCATTTATTGCAACTCCCAGCGAAAAAACAGGGGAAAAGTTTCGTAAATTAACAATACATAATCTAAGGTGCAAAATTGAGTAATTCAAGCCTAAAGTTTATGCATTTTTCGCTAAAAAGGGCTTGACAGACCTTTTAGATTCTGTTTTATAGGATGTGCGCGGGTATCGGAAATTCCTTTGACTTTGTTCTTTAAAATTGATATAATACACCTTAATCCTTGTAGAAAATTGTATATATGTAACTATGCTGCGCGAAGCAGTTTAACGAACCTCGGCGAGGCAGTGTCAAAACAGTGGTTCCCCCCCAGCCACTTTGACCGTCTCGCCATTTTTAAGGCCTTTAAGGCTTTATAAGAGGCGGCGAGAGTTTTCCTCATGACGAGGTCTCCCCCCGCAACGTCGCAATTTTGCTGAAAAATCCTCGGCGAGGAGGCGCAACAAGTGGTTTCCCCCCAAACCACGTTGTCCTACTCGCCATTTTTTTGCGCATAGTTTCTCCGCCGATATATTCAGGACTTAATTTAAGGGGTGTTTATTGTCCGGTAATCTGGACGATGACGCTTCTTTTTCGCGGGCCGTCGAATTCACAAAAATAAATTCCCTGCCAGGTGCCAAGCTGCATCTGTCCATTGTTTACCAGGACTGTTTCGCTGCAGCCGACGATTGAACTTTTGACGTGAGCGTCAGAATTTCCTTCGGAGTGCCGGTAGCCGTCTTTGTCCTGCGGAACAAGAGCCGAAAGCGTAAGCAAAATGTCGTGCACCACATCTGGGTCGGCGTTTTCATTTATTGTAATTGCCGCGGTTGTATGCGGACAGTAAATTACAACAGTGCCGTCCGATATACCTGCATCGGCGACGGCTTTTTCGACTTTGCCGGTGATATCGACCATCTCATTGCGTTTTCCCGTGCTGACGGTAAAGGAATTATTTAAAATCTTCATAGCTTTTCTTTCTACATTCGCTCGATTGTCTTTATGCCGAGCAGATTTTCAAGGCCGTGACGGATAATTTTGGCGGTTAAGTCGCAAAGCAGTAGTCTCGACGGCCTGATTTTCTCCTGGGCGTCGAGAACCGGACAGGCATTGTAAAATGCGCTGAATTTCTGGGCAAGTTCATAAAGATAAGCGGTAAGAAAATTAGGCTTAAAATCTGCGATTGCCGAATTGAACGCCTCACTGTATCTGATAAGCTGTTTTGCAAGCTCAAATTCGGCAGGTTCATTTAAATATATTTCTTTTATTTCATTTAATTCCTTTTTAATATCGATATTTCCTTTTTTGAAAATAGAACAAACTCTGGCATAGACATACTGCATATATGGCGCTGTGTTGCCGTCCATCGCCAGCATCTTATCGTAACTGAAAATATAATCGCTTGTCCGATTGTTCGAGTAATCGGCATATTTAACCGCGCCGATACCGACAGACTGAGCGATATTTTCTTTTTCGTCGTCCGGCAGGTCGGGATTTTTTTCCTGAACAACTGCCTTTGCTCTTTTGACGGCCTCATCGAGAAGCTCTTTTAATTTTACATTTTCGCCGGAGCGGGTTTTTAAAGGTTTTCCATCTTCGCCCAGGACTGAGCCGAAGGTAATATGAACAAGTTTTGTATCTTTCACCCAGCCGGCCATTTTCGCCACGGCAAAGAGCATTTCAAAATGTTGTTTCTGCCTTGCATCGGTTACATAAATAATTTCATCAGCTTTTAATTCGTTTATACGATACCGCAGCGCCGCCAGGTCTGTTGTTGCATAAAGGAAAGCTCCATCAGATTTTTGAATAATAAAAGGCATCGGCTTATCGTCTTTTGTCTTAAAGCCTTCAGGAAAAACGCAAATTGCACCTTCTGATTCAACAGCTAATCCTTGTTTTTTTAAATCATTGACTACATCAGCTAATTTATCTTTATAGAAACTTTCACCACGTTCATCATTAATAGTCAGGTTAACTCCCAGCATTTTATAGAGTGGAAGATAATGTCTTCTCGTTTCAGTAACTATCATTTGCCAAAGCTCCAAACAGGCAGGATTGCCGCTATGTAGATCAGCTATAGTTGTTCTTGCTTTGCCAGCAAATTCAGTGTTATTCTTATATTGTTCGCTTGCCTGTCTATAAAAATCTTCTATGTCTTCTATAGGTCCTGCCGTCCACTCAACTGAATGGGAATTAAATAATTTTTCTAGTCTTTCCTTGAGAAATTCTACAAGCATTCCAAATTGTGTGCCCCAGTCGCCGATGTGATTCTGGCGGATTACCTTGTGGCCTGCAAGTTCGAGCATTCGGCAGATACAGTCGCCGATGATTGTGCTTCGCAGATGGCCGACATGCATCTGCTTTGCGATGTTCGGGCCGGAAAAGTCAACAACGACAGTTTCGGGCTTATTTGTTTTTTCTATGCCAAGTCTGTCTTTGTCGGAAACTGTTTCACGCAGATTTTTTGCGACAAATTCAGGTTTGAGTCTAAGGTTAATAAATCCTGCTCCGGCAATCTCAGGTTTTTGGCAGATATCATCAATTTGCAATTGGGCGATAATCTTTTCAGCAAGCTGGCGTGGATTTGCTTTTAATTGTTTGGCAAGGGCAAGGGCGTTGTTGCTCTGATAATCGCCGAATTTAGAGTCTGTCGCGGGTGTTACAATAGCGGGAACATTTTGGCCGGTTGCCTTTTGGATTGCCTGGCTGATTCTTTCAGAGATTATTTGGATTGCAGGTTTCATAAAACCTTAATCTTCAATTTTTAATTTTTTTGCGTCGCCCCAGAGCAGTTCAAGGTCATAATATTGTCTGAATTCCTCGTCGAAGAGATGGACGACCACGTCAACGAAGTCCAGGAGTATCCATTTGCCTTGTTCGTAACCAGCCCGGCCGAAGATTCTAAAACCGCGTTCTCTGCCGAACTGTATGATTTCGTCGGCGATGGAGCGGGTCTGGCGGTCGCTTGTGCCGGTGGCGATGAGAAAATAATCGGTTGCGGGGCTTTTGCCTTTGAGGTCGAGCGCAACTATGTTGGTGCAATGTCTTTCGAGGGCGATTTTAGCCGCCTCGAGGACGAATTTTTTTGCAGTTAAAACAGCAGGTTTTTTTGCAGTAGTTTTCTTTTTTGCCAAATTAATCTTTCTATAAAAAAACAGGGCCGAGAGACAATCTCGACCTCGATAGGATACATTTAATCTTGTTTTAAGTCAACTGTTTGTAATTATGTGTGATAATCGGCGTTAATTGTTACGTATTCTTTGCTCAGGTCGCAGCCGTAGCAGAAGTCGCTTAATTTGCCGGCTCCTAAATTTACAGTAATCGTATGCTCCTTCTGTGTTATGATTTTTGAGACTTTTTTCGGGTCGAATTTTACAGGCTGGCCATTTTTAAAGACGGCTGTATTTCCTATTGAGCAGGAAAGTTTGTTTAGATTTATTTTTACGCCGCAGGAGCCGACAGCGCAGATAATTCTGCCCCAGTTGGGGTCGCCGCCGTGAATTGCACATTTGACAAGGTCGTAATTCGCGACAGCACGGGCAGCTTTTGCAGCATCGGTTTTCGATGCCGCGCCGTTTACGACAATAGTAAACATTCTTGTCGCGCCCTCGGCGTCGAGAGCCATCTGCTTGGCTAAATCCGTAGTAAGGGCGGCAAGGGCGGCAGCGAATTTATTATATTGCGAATCTGCTTTTGCTATCGGTTTGTTCCCGGCAAGGCCGGAAGCGAGAATAATCGCCGTATCGTTTGTGCTTTGATGGCCGTCAACGGTAAGTTTATTGAGGGAATTGCCGACAGCATCTTTTAAGGCTTTCTGCAGCAGCGGTTTTGTGATATCGACATCTGTTGTAATGAAGCAAAGAGTGGTCGCCATATTCGGCCCAACCATTCCAGCTCCTTTTGCGGTGCCAGCGATAGATATTTTCGCGCTGCCGATTACGATTGTTCTAAATGCCTGTTTGCAGCGGGTATCGGTTGTCATAATGGCCTGGGCAAAATCATTTCCGGTTTTTTGACTGCTCGACAATTGCGCCGCGGCGAGAATAATTCCTCTGCTGATTTTATCCATCGGCAATTGATGGCCGATAATGCCCGTTGAAGCGATGAGAACCTGATTTGCTTTTGCGTCGATAAGCTGGGCAGCGGTTTGGCACATAGCCTCGGCATTTTTTAAGCCCAGTTTGCCTGTGCAGGCATTGGCGATGCCCGCATTGGCGACAATTGCCTCGGCATTGCCAGTTTTGATGTGCTGCTTGCAGACGGTTACAGCCGCTGATACGACTTTATTTGTCGTAAAGACGCCGGCGGCTTTTGCGCCTGTCGGACAGGCAATAAATCCGATATCTTTTTTGCCTGAGATTTTAATTCCGCAGCTGATTCCTGCCGCGAGAAATCCTTTCGGTGCCGTTACTGTAGTGTTTTTCATTTTTGCATTCCTGTTGTGTTATAAAGTTTTTGTATCTTTGCTTCTGGGGTCATTTATTGAGCCGGGGCCGTTTGTTAAAATCCCTTTCATCGCGAGGTCTCTGAACTGGGCCGAGGGGTCGTAAAAAGATTTTGCAGTATCGACAGTATTAACCATTATGCCGGGCTTATGAGTTTTTAATTCATTTACAATTTCGCCGTCGGGCTGGATAAAACAGGATGGATACGGAGCGATTTCGCCGCAGGAGTTTGCCAGACTTACCCAAAAATAATTCGAAGCGGCATTTGCCTGCATTGTCTGTCTGATTATATGTCTGTGCACACTTTGCTCTTTCTGTCGGGCATTATAAAACGACTGAAAGATACACTGAACATTTAATTTTCTCAATTCTCTATACAATTCAGGAAAACGCAAATCAAAGCATATAAGCAGGGCGCATTTTACGCCGTTAAGTTCAAAAGTTACGAACCTGTCACCGGGCGTGTAATAATTCAAGTCGCTATTGGTGCAGAAACGTTTGTCGTATCTGTCCTCAATTTTGCCCTGTGGATTAATCTGCGGATTAATAAGATACAGACAATTATGCGGCTTATTCGGCTCAGTAAGTTTGTGTGTGCTGCCAAGGACGACCCATAGCTGCAATTTGCCGGCAAGGGCCATAATTTTTTTGGTCTCTTCGACAAGCAAAGGCCAATCATAGCCATCGAGAGAATCGAAATCAACACCTGCGTAGCCGCTTAAAGCGCATTCGGAGAAGTGAACAATCTCGGCGCCGAGTTTTTTTGCTTTGCGCAGATACTTCTGAATATATTTTGAATTCTGCTCGACAATTTCACTTACAGGAAACTGGCAGGTCGCAATTTTAATTGTTCCGGGATTCGCCATTGCTATAAAAGTCCTGCGGTTTCATCGAAACCATACATAATGTTCATATTCTGGATAGCCTGGCCGGAAGCGCCTTTTATCAGGTTGTCTATGGCACTGAAAATTACAATCTTGTCCTTGCATACAGCCGGATAAATCTGGCAATAATTTGTCTTGGCAATATCTTTGAGCATCGGGGCAGTATTAAGCACCTGCACAAAACGCTCATTTTTGTAAAATTCCTTATACAATTCAGTTAGTTTTTCCGCTGTGATTTTTTCTTTCGGCTCGCAATAAATCGTTGACAGTATTCCGTAATCGAATGGGCCGACGTGCGGCTGGAACAGGACTTCAAAGCTCTTGCCTGTGATTTCGCCTGCAATCTGTTCCATCTCAGGCTGATGACGATGTTTGCCAATGCTGTAAGCATAGAAATTTTCGTTCATATTCGGAAAATGGAAATTCTTCGATGGATTTTTGCCGGCGCCGCTGGTGCCTGTAACGGAGTTCACAATCGCAGTGCCTTTGATGAGATTGTTTTTCAAAAGAGGAGCTGTGCCGAGAATGAAACTTGTCGGGAAACAGCCGGGGTTGGCGATAAGTTTTGCGTCCTTAATTTTATCGCGGTTCAGTTCGCAAAGACCATAGACTGCGTGCTTGAGATTTTCCTTATCGCTGTGCGGCTGGTAATATTTTTCATAGACTTTGACATCTTTGATTCGATAGTCCGCGCTGAAGTCGATAACTTTCAAGCCCGCCTTGAGCAGGTTAGGTACAAATTCCATCGATACCTTGTGCGGCAGGCAGCACAGAACGATTTTTGCCTTGTCTATGAGTTTATTCATCTGAAGCGGTTCGATATCAAGTGAACATCGTCCCTTGAATCGCGGAAAAACGTCTGCGACATTTCCGCATTCTTCCGGCAGAGCGGTAAGATAGGCAAGTTTGGCCTGCGGATGGCGGAGCAAAATTTCGATAGCCTCGGCTCCGGTGTATCCGCTGGCACCTATAATAGCGACATTTAACATTTTAAAATCTCCAAAAAAAAGGCCGCGTTCTCGTATCGCGGCCATTGTAATAATCCTGAAGGTAATTTGCAATTAACGTTTTGAGAACTGGTATCTCCTTCTGGCGCCGGACTGTCCAGGCTTTTTCCTTTCGACCATCCTGCCGTCACGGGTCAGGAAACCACCGTCTCTAAGTGCCGGAAGCAAAGTCGGGTCGTAAATCTTCAATGCCCTCGCGATTCCAAGCATAATAGCGCCGCTTTGGCCGGTAATTCCGCCGCCTTTGACATTGACAAGGATATCAAGACTCTTTTCAGTCTTGGTCGCCTTCAATGGAGCGATGACATTACTAATATCCTGAGGTCTCGTGAAGAATTTGTCGAGCTCTCTGTTATTTATTTTAAGCTCGCCCTTTCCCGGTGCGATTCGGACCCTTGCGACGGATGTTTTTCTTCTGCCGGTTCCCCAGGTATAAATATCTTTTGCCTTGGGCTTTTGGGCAGGCTGCGCTGCAGTGGCCGGGACCTTTAATCCTGCCAGAGGGGTATTTGTGTTTGCTGGAGTTTCTGCCATATTTTAAGTTTCCGTAAAATTATTTATAATTCGATTTTTTCAGGCTGCTGCGCGGCATGTTTATGATTCGTACCGCGATAAACCTTTAATTTCTTAAACATATCTTCGCCCAGAGCGGTCTTTGGCAGCATTCTCTTTACGGCAAGCTCGACGACTTTTTCAGGCTTTCTTTTCATCAAATCCTCAAAGGTGACATATTTATGTCCGCCGGGATAAAATGTGTAGTAGTCGTACAACTTGGCCTGGGCCTTTTTGCCGGTAAGTCTTATTCCTTCGGCGTTTATGACAATGACAAAATCGCCGGTATCAACGGATGGCGTGTAAATCGGCTTTGTTTTGCCCATCAAAATCGGCGCTATTTTGGCGGCTAATCTGCCCAGAATCGCCCCATCGGCGTCAACTATATGCCATTTTCGCTGAATTTGTTCTTTTTTAGCTAAAAAACTCTTCATAGATTCTTTCTTAAATGTTTAGGAAACGAAGTATTATAACGGCCAAAAAAGAGGTGTCAACGCATTTTTTGTAGATTTTAACAGCCGGATCGTGAGTAATTTGTCGACCCAGCTTCTCTTTTATTCTTTATTTTGGCCTTTTAGCTGCAGCCCATTGAATTGCCGCAGTTAAAGCATTTGTAGCACGAGCCGTTGCGGACGGTAATCGAGCCGCAGATATCGCAGACCGGCGCATCATCCTGAAAATGCTCGAACTGGGCGTTAAACTGCTGGACTGCGGCGGCCTCAGCCTGTATGTCGCTGTCGCCTTTGACGATTGAAGTTACCATCGCGATAGTCCTGTCGGCTAAATCGGCCAATCTGCTTTTTTCGTGCCGATGCGACAATGAATCCTCGTCAATAGGTTTTACTGGCGGTTTTGGCTGGATAGACTTGGCCTCGGCGATTTTTTTGGCAAGGTCTTTTGTTTTTTCGACAAGGGTCTTTGCCGTAGTTGTAGTTTTATTGTCCGGCGAATTGCCTTCCGAACGGTTCGGCGTGTTCTTTTCCGCGTAGCCGGGGATAAATTCGCAACCCATCCAGCAGAAGATATAGTCAATCAGACTCTTTGCGAATGGGATTTTTTTGTTTGAAGTCATTCCTGCCGGCTCAAACCTTGCGTGTCTGAACTTATCGACAAGCGTAATCAGCGGCACACCATATTGCAGGGCCATCGAAACGCAGGTGCCAACGACATCCATCAAGCCGCCGACCGTGCTGCCTTCCTTGGCCATAGTGATAAACAGTTCGCCCGGCTGGCCGTCATCATACAGGCCGACCGTTAAATAACCTTCATGGCCGATAACGGAAAATTTGTGCGTGATACTTTTCCTGGTTTCCGGCAGCCTTCGCCTATACGGTTTGGCGGTAGCGATGGGCTTTTTAAATTCTTCCTTAGAATCGTCCGTATGTTCATTGGTTTTTACCGGCTGAAGCAGTTTTGAGCCGTCGCGATAAATTGCGACTGCCTTTAAACCAAGTTTCCAGCCTTCCATATACGCAGAGCGGACCTCTTCAGCAGTTGTTTCTTTAGACATATTAATGGTTTTGCTGATTGCGCCGCTGATGAACGGCTGAACCGCGGCCATCATTTTAATATGAGCCATATAATGTATGCTGCGGGAGCCTTTTTGCGGCTTGAAAGCACAATCGAATATCGACAAATGTTCCTTATTAAGTTTTTTGCTTGTTTCAATTGTATCATCTTTATCGATGTCATCGCAGATATGTTTAATGTCTTCTGCGCTATAGCCGATTCTTTCCAGCGCCATCGGGACGGTTTTGTTGACGATTTTGAAGATTCCGCCGCCGGCCAGAAGTTTGTACTTTACAAGCGCAATATCCGGCTCAACTCCCGTTGTGTCACAGTCCATCATAAAGCCGATAGTGCCTGTCGGAGCAAGAACTGTAACCTGTGCGTTTCTGAATCCGAACTTTGAACCTGCGTCAAGCGCCTGGTCCCATGCGTCTCTTGCTGCACTGAGCAGATAATCGGGGCACTGCACTTCTGAGATGTTTCTGCAATGCTCGCGGTGCATATTGATTACGTTCAGCATAGGCTGACCGTTTAACTGGTATTTTTCAAATGGGCCTTTTATGGCGGCGATTTCAGCGCTTGTAATATACGCAGTTCCAGTAAGGATTGCACTTATCGCCGATGCCCAGGTTCTTGCCTCATCGCTGTCATAGGCCAGGGCAAGACTCATCATAAGACAGCCGAGATTTGCGTAACCTAATCCCAAAGCGCGGAAGTTATGACTGTTTTCCGTAATCATTGAATTCGGGTAGCTGCCGTTATCGACGAGAATTTCCTGAGCGATGATGTAAATTCGTATCGCAGTCTTGAATCTTTCCACGTCGAACGAGCCATCTTCTTTTCTGAACTTCATCAGGTTGAGCGAGGCAAGGTTGCAGGCCGAATCGTCGAGGAACATATATTCGCTGCACGGATTGGAGGCGTGGATTTCGCCGGAATTCGGGCAGGTGTGCCATCTGTTAATTGTGGAATGATACTGGATGCCCGGGTCGCCGCAAAGCCTTGTCGCTTCGGCAATTAAGTCCATAAGCTCGTTTGCCTTGTATTTTACCGAAGGTTTGCCGCTGGTAACTTCGCGGGTTGTCCATGTATCGTCTTTTTCAACCGCTTCCATAAACTCATCGGTAACTCTGACCGACAGGTTTGAGTTCTGGAACATCACACTGTTGTAAGCGTCGTTGTTGAAAGGCCCGCCGTATCCTTCCCTGATTAGAGCGCGGGCTTTTTTCTCTTCTTCCATCTTAGCGGAGATAAATTCCTTAATATCCGGATGAGTTACCATTAATGATTGCATTTTTGCGGCGCGTCTTGTTTTTCCGCCGGATTTTACAACGGCAGCGATTTGGTCGTAAACGCGCATAAAGCTCAGTGGACCCGATGGCTTTCCGCCGCCGGCAAGTTTCTCTTTGCTGCTGCGGAGGGTTGAAAGGTCTGTGCCGGTTCCTGAGCCGTGCTTAAAGAGCATAGCTTCACTTGCGGCAAGCTTCATAATATCTTCCATCGTGTCCTTTACGGACTGGATGAAACAGGCCGAGGCCTGCGGATATTCGTAACTGCTTTTGCAGGGCATCGCTTTATTTTGTTTGAGGTCCCAGTGCCAGTTGTGTTCGCTGCCTTCAATGCCGTAAACGTCTTTTAACCCGACGTTGAACCAAACCGGAGAATTGAATGAGCCGTATTGATTGACGCACAGCCAGACAAGTTCGTTATAGAAGTTTTCCGTATCTGTCTGGGTAGCGAAGTATCCGTCTTTGTGTCCTCTGTCGGCGATAGTTCGACAAACCCGGTGAATAAGCTGCTTGACTGAGTTTTCACGATGGCCGGTATCCATATCGCCGTAGAAGTATTTGCTGACGACAACCTTTGTGGCAAGCTGACTCCAGGAAGCGGGCACTTCGACGTCGTTCTGTTCGAAGACTACTTCGCCGCCGTCGCCGGTGATTTTTGCCTGCCTTGTTTCCCATTCGAGCTGGTCGAACGGATGAACCGCAGGCGTGGAGAAAAACTGAGTTATCTTCAAGCCTTTGGGCCTGGAATTACCAGAACCCTGCCAATTATACATACCGCTTTTTTCGTTTCGATCCATAAATCCATTCGAATTGCTCATCGTGGCCATGTGCCTCCCTGCAAATACTCGCGCCTTGCGACTAAACTCGTCCTGCATCTATCTGATTGGTCCTGCGAAATAACAAAAAGCTCAAAAATACCTGCATCACAGATTTTACCTTCCGCCATTGTATCAAAAATAGGTGCCGGATACACAATATATTGTAAAAATTGTGGCTAATCCACAATATATAGGTGATTAACACCGTAATTTATACTACGCCTCGAATATCCTTTTATCAACCTAAAAAATGAAAAAATTATTAAAATTTCGTTAGTCCTTGTAGATTATGAACCTGCGGAAAATTTTTTTAGTAATATATTTTTTTCTCGCTCCTGTTACTTGTTTACCTGGCGATTAGGGTGTAAAAATTATTTAATAATAAGTAAATTATCGGACGTTATTTTAGCCTTTGTTATGGCATTTTTTTGAGATTTTCCCATCACACAACCCACTTGTCATCGCTTGTAAGGCAAAAATCAGTTACAATAAGAAACGAATGGCAGACAAATTTGAAAAACTTCGGCAAATAATACGTACATTTCCTACCGGTTCCGGCCTGTATTTTATGAAGGATTCCAAGGAAACGGTTCTTTATATCGGCAAAGCGGGCAATTTGCGGTCGAGAGTCGCCAGTTATTTTCAGCCGTCGTCGGATATCGAATCGACCCGCGGACCGAAAATCGCCGAGATGCTCGCCAAGGTCGAAATAGTTGACTTCCTTGAGACAAAAAACGAAGTTGACGCTGTTTTACAGGAAGCAAGGCTGATAAAAGATATTCACCCGCCTTATAATTCAGATTTAACCGATGATAGGACATTTCCTTATCTTGAAATAACGATTCGTGATGAATTTCCGGGCGTTTATATAACCCGCAAGCCGCAGGCTAACAGTCGCTTGTTTGGTCCGTTCGCTAATGTTGGCGACTTGAGAGGGGCGATGGTTATCCTGCAGAAGATATTTAAGTTTCGCACCTGTCGGCTTGAAATTTCAGCATCTGACGAGAAACGGCGGTTTTTCAGGCCCTGTATCCTTTACAGCATAAAACAGTGCACGGCACCCTGCGCTGATTACCTCAGTAAAACCGATTATCGCAAAAATATTGGCGATTTGGTTAAATTTCTTAATTCCAAAAGAACAACAGTTTTAAAACAGCTGCAAAAGCAAATGGACGAAACTGCCGGCAGACGGGATTATGAAAAAGCGGCAATGTATCGCGACAGAATCAGGCTGATTGAAAATCTCGACAAACGCGGCTCTGTCAGCGAGGACGTTCAGCCGGAAGTTTTCTTTACAGACCCGACGGATGCCCTTGTGAAATTGCAGAAGCTTTTGGATTGTCCTAATCCCGTTCGCATAATTGAAGGTTTCGATATCGCTCATATCGCCGGGGCCGATACGGTCGGTTCGCTTGTGCGATTTATCGACGGCAAACCTTTTAAAGCGGGCTACAGAAGATACAAAATTAAAACCGTCAGCGGAATAGACGATTATGCCTGCCTGAAGGAAGTTTTAGTCAGGCGTTTCTATCACGCTGCGACAGGCCAGGAGCTTTGGCCTGATTTGGTTTTAGTTGACGGCGGAATCGGTCAGCTCCACGCGGCACAGGATGCCTTTAAAGAATTGAAAGTCTCACCGCCAAAACTTGTCGCGCTGGCAAAAAGGGAGGAGATAATTTACGTCGCGGGCAAAGATGAACCTCTGAAACTGCCCGCAACAAACCCGGCAAAAAAACTTTTGCAGTATGTTCGCGATGAAGCGCACCGTTTTGCGCAGCATTATCATCATATCCTGCGAAAAAAAAAGATGCTTAATGGGTAATAACGCTGTATAATTTTGTTTTTAAGGAGAAAATCATGACTGTTAGAACTTATATTAAGACAATACTGCTCGCCGGGCTGATATCGCTTTCAATCGGGGGAATTTTACTTCACACTCGAATTCATCCAATCAAGACCAATTATTCAAACCTTGTTCCTGCTATTTCGTGTATTTTGGGTATTTTGGTTGTACCAGTTCTTTTTTGTTTCAGGAAAACGATTTCTTACGGCTATATTTTAAACGGTTTTTTAGTTATTATAGGCACTGTCACAATGGCTCATTTTTCGATTGCTCATTGGCCGAATCCTGCGACGCTTCAGGTTGTTCTTTTGAATACATTGTTAGCTGATATATTGATTTTGTGGGGCAAATTTTTTATTGGAAAGGCTCTCTTTGATTTGGAATTTTTCGGCTATGACGCAACCAGAGAGAAAACAGGCGTAAGCTATCGTTATCCCAATATGGGATGGTGGTTTGTTCATTTAGTTGTGGTAAGTGTTGTTTATTATCTCGGCTTTATGCTGTGGAGGTAAATATGGGTCAGTTTAAATTATTTACATTAAATTGGTGGATACTTCACGTATTGGCGATAATATTTTTTCTTTGTCTCGGCCATTTAGTTCATTTTAACGTATAAACCACGAGCCGATGCGGAAGACAAGTTTTTTGGCAAAGCTTCTGAAAGTGTAAGAAGTCAATTCCATCGTACCCCGCACAATCTGCATAATATCCTTATCGTCGCCGACAAATCGCATTGTGTTGGAGATATTTCTTGTTTCATCAATTTCGAATTCATAACCTCTTATTATTGTTACAGGAATTCCCGCGTCCGTCTGGCCGAAAAGAAGAGCCGAAGCGGAGGTCATTTCCCAGCTGACCAAATCGACGCCGCCGAATTTCGGTTTGCCGAATTTATCTTTTTTGCCGAACATTAACGAGCAGGGATTAATGCCCGAAGAGCCTACCGCTACATCAATAGTGCCATAAAGAACCAGTTCTGTATCTGCCAGAACAACAGCGATATTTTTGCCGGATATTTTTTGGATTTCTTTTCTGATTTTAGCTGCTTCGCCATCCGGATTATCGGGAAACAGGCTGAAGATTCCATCGGGATGATTTGAGCCGTCGATTCCCGCATCGCAGGTATGAATGCGGCCGGTCGGGCCTTTGGTTATGAAAAGACACTTTTCATTGTCGCAAAGCCTTTTGCTGGTTTCGGCGTCGCCAGAAACGGAAACGATATAGTCCGTTACTGTGCCGCCGAGGGGTACGACCGCTATAATCTCGTGACCGGCATCGAGAACCATCTGGACCCATACCGGGTCTTTGCCTGTCTTTTTGGAGATGTTAATCGCTTTTTGGCTTACTATCACATCTGATTTTTTTCTTGTCAGGCCGAGATATTTTGAAATAATTTTGCTTGTCAGGACAAGAATGTCTTTTTCATTTATGCCGACATTTTCGCTTTTTGCGCAATCGCAAATAATTTGAGCGAGATTATCGCCCGCTTTAATTTCAGGTATCGTCTGCAAACCCAGTAATTCAATTTTTTTCATTTAGTTAAACCTGTTAATCGAACATCTTTAGTGAATAATCTTTTATCGAAGTGATTGATTTTGAAACGATTATACAGGTTTTTCATAATTTGTGAAGTTTTAACTTTGCCTTTTCTGCCAAGTCTTTCATTTGAAGTATAAATTATAATTTCATCTGCCTGTTTACGTTTGAGAAACGATGTTATGACT
Organism: Phycisphaerales bacterium; assembly: GCA_003142595.1. Taxonomy (GTDB): domain Bacteria; phylum Planctomycetota; class Phycisphaerae; order Sedimentisphaerales; family UBA12454; genus UBA12454. Next base: position 69,589 of record PLMU01000003.1, on the reverse strand, counting down.
TTTTCTCCGCCTTCGACGAGAATTTGCTGAATATTTCTTTTGCCAAGTTCGGCGAGCACTGCTTTAAGGTCTGTTTCGCCTTTATATTTTCCAATTTTTATGATTTCAACGCCTTTTTGTTTTATTTTTGTTTTATTAGTTGTCGTAAAGATACAAACCGGCGTTTTTTCCGCAGTTTTAATTAAATTGCAGTTTCGCGGAATCTTTAATTGGCTGTCTAAAACAACTCTTAATGGTTGTTTGCCTCTGTCGGGTCTTACTGTGAGCATTGGGTCATCTGCAAGAACGGTATTTATGCCGACGAGGATTGCCTGGACTTTTTTTCTGGTTTTTTGAACGTCTTTTCTGCTTGCTGAGTTAGTTATCCATCGTTTTTTATCGTTTCGCGACAAAAAACCATCAGAACTTTGCGCCCATTTGATAATTACCCATGGTTTTTTTGTTTTGGCGAATTTGAAAAACGGAGCGTTTAATTTTTCAGCTTCCGTTTTGCAGATTTCAGTTTTAACTTCAATTCCTGCTTTTTTCAGGATTTTAAAACCTTTGCCGGCCACTTTCCTTGTCGGGTCCTGGACTGCGGCGACGACTTTTTTAATACCTGCTTTAATAATCGCGTTTGTGCAAGGCGGCGTTTTTCCGAAATGGCAGCACGGCTCAAGTGTTACATACATTGTTGCCCCGGCAGGGGACTTTTTGCAGTTTTTCAATGCGTTTATTTCCGCGTGCGGCCCGCCGAATTTTTTGTGCCACCCTTTGCCGATGATTTTGCCGTTTTTTACAATTACGCATCCGACCGCAGGATTCGGCTCAACATTGCCGAGGCCTTTTCTTGCAAGGAGCATCGCAGATTTCATAAAATTTATATCTGCGGCCATTATTTTTTGCCTATCATATCAAGAAATTGGTTTTCGTTGAGGATTTTCACACCCAATTGCTGTGCCTTATCCAATTTGCTGCCGGCTTCAGTTCCTGCCAGAACATAATCGGTTTTTTTACTGACACTGGACGATATTTTGCCGCCATTGTCTTTTATAGTCTGTTCTATTTGCGACCGGCTGAAGTTTTCAAGAGTGCCTGTAACGACAAAAGTCTTGCCGGAAAGTTTATCGCCTTTTTTTGTTTGTTTCTGTTTCGGATTTACACCTGCGGCAGTGAGTTTATCAATGATTTTCAAATTATTGCTATTGTGGAAATATTCATAAATGCTTTTTGCCAGCACCGGTCCTATTTGTTCAATTCTTGTAAACTCTTCTTCGGCTGCTCCTTTGATTTCGTCTATAGAGCCGAATTGTTGAGTAAGAATTTCAGCGTTTTGAATTCCAATATGGCGAATGCCCAAAGCCGCGACAAGTCTTGCCAGAGGCGCCTGTTTACTTTTTTCAATTCCGTCGAGGACGTTTTGCGCGCTTTTTTGCGCCATTCTTTCAAGAGAGGCAAGTGCGAATATATCGAGCTTATATAAATCGGCGAAATCCTTTACCAGTCCTTTATCAACAAGCTGCTCAATCAAAGCAGGGCCGAGATTTTCAATATCCATCTGGTCTCTGCCGGCGAAGTATCTTAATTTTTCTTTAAGTTGCGCCGGACAATTTGAACTTACACAGCGGACATAAACACCGTCAGGGTCTTTTTCCACTTTTGAGTTGCAGACAGGGCACTTGGTCGGAGGCTTGAATGGTTTTGCTTCTTTTGGTCTGAATTCTTTTTTTACCTCGATGACCTGCGGAATTATTTCTCCCGCCTTTTCGATAATTACCGTATCGCCTTGCCGAACATCGAGCCTGTCTATTTCGTCGAAGTTATGCAGACTTGCTCTTTTTACGGTAGTGCCCGCCAGCAGCACCGGCTCGAAATTGGCAACAGGCGTAAGAATTCCTGTTTTGCCGACCTGCACGTCGATAGACAGAACTTTTGTTTTTGCCTGCTCGGCCGCGAATTTATACGACATACACCATCTCGGCGCTCTGCCGGTTGTGCCGAGGATATCGTGCTGGTCGAGCCGGTCGATTTTAATAACCATTCCGTCAATCTGATAAGGCAATTCAAAGCGTTTATCTTCCCACTGATTACATATTTCAATTACCTGTTCGATTGTTTCAGCTTTTTTGATATTTGGATTAACGGGCAGCCCTATTTTTTTAAACTTTTCAAGACTTTCATAGTGTGTTTTTGCGAAAGGTTCGCTTGTTTCGCCAAGTGCATAAGCAAAGAAAGACAAATTTCTTTGTGCGGTAGTTTTCGCATCGAGCAGTTTCAGCGAACCTGCCGCGGCGTTTCTCGGATTTGCAAACAAAGGCTCGCCCTGTTTTTCTTTTTCTTCATTGAGTTTTGCAAACGCTTTTTTGGGCATATAAACTTCGCCGCGCACTTCGAGCACGTCAGGCGGCTGGTCTTCGAGCCGCAGAGGAATTGCTTTTATGGTTTTGATGTTATTTGTAACGTCATCTCCTTTTTCGCCGTCGCCTCTTGTCGCTCCGAGAACTAAAATGCCTTTTTCGTATCGCAGGCTTACTGCAAGGCCGTCAATTTTTAATTCGACGACATATTGATAATTTTTTGTTCCAAGTCCCTTTATTACCCGTTGATCGAAATCCTTGAGTTCTTCGGCGCTGTATGTGTTATCGATACTCAGCATTGGAATTGTGTGAGTTACCTGCGCAAAGCCGTCGATAGGTTGTTCACTGACTCTTTGCGTGGGCGAGTCAGGCGTAATAAGTTCGGGATGCTGCTGTTCGAGTTTTTTAAGTTCGGAAAAAAGCCGGTCGTATTCCTGGTCTGTAATTTGGGGGTTGTTCTGGACGTAATAGAAATTATCGTGTTTTCTGATTTGCTGCCGCAACGACTGGATTTTTTCTTTTATGTCCTTCATAGCGGATAATGTATTATCCGCCGATGATTTTTGCAAGCAGGGAATTTATACCCACTTTTGGTCGGGCATTTGATAATCGAGAATCTCATCAGGCTTAAAATACAGGCCGATTTCATATTTGGCGGTTTCGGGGGAATCTGAGCCGTGGATGAGATTGAAAGTTTGTGATGTGCCGAAGTCGCCGCGGATTGTTCCCGGCTCGGCGTTGTAGCCGAAGGTTGCTCCCATCATTTTTCTGGTAATTTCAATAACTTTTTCACCTTCCAGAACCATTACAAGCACCGGCCCGGAAGATATATATTTTACTGCCCCGTCGAAAAAATCTTTTCCTTTATGCACAGCGTAGTGTTTTTTAGCAAGTTCGAGGCCAATCTGGAGGAATTTGGCTGCGACGATTTTGAGGCCTTTTTTCTCGAACCGGCCGATAATTTCGCCGGCAAGCCGCCGCTGCATACCATCCGGTTTTATGATTATTAAGGTTCTTTCGTTCATATCAATATAAAATCCCGCACCTAAAGGAATTTATTCAGGTGCGGGATATTTATCTTTTCACTAAAAATTATTTTCCGGCCGGCACAAGATAAATTTCAACGCGTCTGTTCTTTGCATTACCTTTTTTGCCTGCTTCGTTGGCTTCAAGAGGCCTGTATTCGCCGTAGCCCTTTACGCCCAATCGTGTCGGCTTTACGCCTTCTGATTCCATAAGTTTTTCAACAGCGATAGCTCTGTGCACTGACAGATGCCAGTTTGTCGGATGCATAGTCATAGTATCTGATTTTTTAATCGGAATATCATCGGTATGGCCGACGATTATAACATCGAAGCCTTCGGCGGCTTTCGAGTTGATGATTTCACTAAGCTTTTTCATCAATTCGGCCGCTTGAGGCGCAACCACGTCGCTGCCTTTTTCAAACAGCAGGTCGCTCTTGAATTTAACCATTCCGGTCGCTTCATCGAAGGTAACCATATCCGGGTTTTCAGCGGCGAACTTCAGCAGTTCGCTGGCAAGTTCCGGCGGAAGAACAGCGCCGCCCAGTGAAGCCTGCAGCGTCTTAATCAATTCTTCTTTCTTTGTGATATCGTTCTGCAGCGCTTCGATTTTTTTGTTCAGTGCATCGATATCCGCAGCAGATGACGCCTGCAGTTCAGCGAGTTGTTTCTCGGTTTGCGTAAGTTTTAATTTTGTTACATTAAGCTGGCTTTCGAGTTCGTCTATTCTCTGTTGTTGACTTTGATTTCGCAGCTTCACGTCATCGTATTGTTGCTGAGAGTTGCAGCCGCCGGCCAGCAGAGCGACGGTGAGCGATACAACAAGAAGGCATATTATGTTTTTAGTTTGCATTTTATTTGTCCTTTCCTGACAAAAACCAGTAATCCCTTTTTATTAATTAAACCAAATAGGAAATAAAATCTATCACAAGCACGTAGAAATGCCAGAGAAAAATTTGACGAAAAAATATCCTCGTTAACTTCAGGCAGATTAACTATTTGGCTTCGGCGGCAGGGGGCTGCTCGGCGCCTTTTTTACCCTTTTTTTCCTTCGGAGGTTTGACTTTTTTGACTTTAGGCTCTTTTGGAGCTTTAGGCTTTTTAGGACCGCCTTTGCCGGAAAAAGAGCCGATAAGAGCGACCAAAACCACTACTGCAGCGATACCTGCGGCAAAATACCAGATCATAGGCTCAATAGAGGATGATATTTGGAGATTTAATATGGGTTTATAGCCGGAGATTACAACTATGGTAGTATATGTAAGAACGATAAGAGGCACAAAAAGGATAATACCGAAAATATTGCTGGAACTGTCCGGCGGCGCTTCGACGGCAAATACCGCGCCGGCTGGCACTGCGGCCTCCTGCGGAACAGTGCCTTGGGGAATTTCGGCGGATTCCGGCTGTTCGAGAATTTTTTCTGCTTCGGCTTCTACCGCGACTCCCGCGCCAGGAGTTTGCCCTGCGGCCGGTGTACCGCCGGGACTTTCAGGATAAATATCATCGAGCACAGCACCCAAAGATGTATCATCGGCCTGCAGCGAAAGGTCCAGAAGCCCTGAACCGCTTCCGCCTGCGTCGAGATTAACGTCGTCATCAAGTCTTCCACCGCCGCCTTTTGCGTCAAGAGCTTTCGGTTTCGGCTGCATCATTTTTGTTTTGCTGCTTGTATCGTCGGAGATTTTGAAATCGCCCTCGCTTTCGCTTAATACGTTTATGCTGTCGCCGCCTGGCGAAATTCTGGTATCTTCGTTTGATACGTCCGCGCCCTGCTTGGAGTCAATAAGTGAAAGGCTGTCTGAAGCGGGTTTTGATGGGGCCTTTGTTCCTGCATTTGTGCTTTCGGCGGGCATAAGCTCGATTTCATCATCCGCTTTCGGTTTGCGGGTTTTTTCTTTAGAAGGTTTTTTCGGTGTGCCGCCCAGCGTCTCTTCAGCCAGAAGCTCTCCGGTCTCATCAAGCTGGATATCCATTTTCTTTGTCTTACCTTTGGAGGTGTCCTGATTCATAAGAGCATCGAGCTCTTCGGGTGCAAGAGATACGTCTCCGGTTTCATCTATGGAAATCTGAAGCGAGTCGTCGAGTATCGCTGTATCGTGCTTTGCAGCAGAGCCCAACAGTGCGTCGACATCTTCAGTCTTGTAAAGCTGTTTTGCTCCGTCGCGAAATTCGCGAAGCCTGCCTTCTCTGACAAATACTTTAATTTCAGCTTCGGTCTTGCCGAGCTTTTCGATGACTTCCTGCAATGTGTAAAACATTCCGGCCATTTTTAGTTCCTGAATGAAAAAATATTATTACAAATACAAGTTTGCCCATATTAGCATAATTACATTTATAATGCAATGCCCTTTAATCTATATTATATACGTCATCTTATTATACAAGTTATTTGTATTTATGGAGTTATAAAGCCCGATTATTTTTAAAAGTGAACTTTTTTTATCATTTTTTCAAATAATTCCATACTGAAGCCCATAACGTTGGTTTCGCTGCCTTCAATATGGTCGATAAATTTATCGCCGCCTTCCTGGATTCCGTAGGCACCGGCCTTGCCTTTCCAGACGTCCGATGCGATATGTTCCTCGATTTGCTTTTCACTCATTCCTGTAGGATAAACAGTTGTCGAGTCGTATTCTACTTTTTCAAGGCCGATATCTTTTTTAACCATTGCGATTGCGGTTATAACCTTGTGCGGCCCGCTAAAAAGCTTTCTCGTTATTTCTTCTGCGTGTTTAACGTCTTGGGCTTTGCCGATAATTTCGCCGTTATAGTCCACTACAGTATCGGCGGCGACTACGAGCCTGTTTTTAAATCGCCGGGCTATATCATTTGCCTTGGCGATAGCGGCATTGCACGCAAATTCCGCGGGCGATACTCCTTTTAACGGCAGGGCGGATTCATCCACATCTGAGACAATTATATCGAATTTGTAGCCTGCCTTTGTAAGCAGGTCCTTTCTTCGCGGCGATGCGGATGCGAGAATAAATTGGTTTTTTTCAGCTGGCATACTTATTCCAGACACTTTAATCCATTTTTGGTAAGTTTATATTTTATATGGCTTTGCCGCATATTTCAAGAGGCAAACAGTAGTTTGAATTAAAAATTATTTAAAAAACTTAAAAATTTTTATTGACAATTTGTTAGTATGTATATAGTTTATATATTAACAATAAATCATGGAAAGTTAATTATGGCACTTAAAGAAGAATTAAAATTGAAAAGAGGGTTCGAGATGCTCGAGCACGAAGCGGTGCTGAATATCTACTATACGGCAACGGGCCTGAAGAAAAGTGCCGATGAGTTTTTTAAATCGCTGGACCTGACGGATGTCCAGTTTAATGTTTTAATGCTTCTTACTTATCAGGGAGGCGATGAATTCGGTCTTAGCCAGGCACAACTAAGCGATATGATGCTTGTCAACCGCGCCAATATAACGACACTGATAGATAGAATGGAAAAAACAGCAATGGTCGTTCGCACAAGCGATTCTGATGACAGGCGGACGAATATTATCAAGCTGACCGCCAAAGGCAAAAAAGCGTTTGAAAAAGCCGAACCTGTTTATTTGAAGCAGATAAAACAGGCAATGACCGGCTTCAATCAGTCCGAACTGAAAAAACTGATAACAACTCTTGAAAAAGTGAGAACGAATTTGAGGAAATAAAAAAATTTTAATAAAATAGTTAATGTATTAACAATATATATGAAAGGATTTAAAAGTGAATGACCTTTTTACATCTCGAAGGTTTTGGATTCCTGCCGTCTGCTGGATGGCCAGAATAATTGCAGGCCTTTTGGCTGCTCTGCTGCTGGCCTTTGCGATAGGCCAGGGCGGTCCGCCTAATCCGTTCGCTGGGTCGTTGCCGGAGGCAGCCGAGACGTTTGCAATGTTCGGCATATTCCTCGGTTTACTTATCGGGCTTAAATGGCAGGGCATTGGCGGTATTTTAATCATTGCAGGTATGATTGTATTTCACATCGTAGAGCGAAAATTTTTTCTGAACTTGTTCTTTGGATGTTTTGAACTAACTGCTATTCTGTATTTGATTAGTTGGTATTTAAAACAGATTTCAAAGAAAAGCAGCGTATGATACAATAGTATTAACGAATTATTGAAAGGAGAAAAAATGTTTATCACACTATTAGCTGCGACGTTTGTAATTGCGTTTGTTGTCTCAACGATTGTAGTTTTATTTTTCAGCCGGCCGCTGGATAACATTCTCGACCGAATCATCTCTGACCAGATAAGCAAAGCATGGTCGAAATATCTTAAATTCGCCATATACGTTACCGGTATCTCCAGCGGTGTAAGAATATGGAATCTCGAAAAGTATATCACAAAACCACAATTTTATAAAGAAGCTGAAATAGTCCAGTTGACCACAGAACGCTGGGTGCTGGAAATTTATCGAACAATAATCGAAACACTTCAGGGTATCGCGTGGATGCTTTTGGTTTTCTTTGTGGTTGCGCTGGTGGCCTATGTCATCGTCCGTATATTCGAAATGAAAAACAAGGCTAAAGATGCTTAATAATCGCTACTTTGATTCAATTGAAAGTTATCTTAAGTTTTACGGCCTCAACATCGCTGTTGCTTCGCACGAATTTGTCCAGTTTAAATCAAACGACTTTGAATTGGCAGGCCATACTTTTAAACCAAAAGATTACAAAGCGACAGTAGTTATTCTTCACGGCTATTTGAATCATTGCGGCTTGCTCGCTAAACTTATCAAATATCTGGTTGAAGCAGGTTTTGCCGTTGCCGTTTATGATTTGCCCGGCCACGGCCTGTCTTCAGGTGAGACTACGTCGATTGACGATTTCGCGCAATACAGCCAATCGCTAAGCGATTTTTTAAAGACAATAAAACCAAAATTACACGCCCCGTTCCATATAATCGGCCACAGCACCGGCGCCGCGATAATATTGGAATATCTGCTCGAAGGTGCTTCGACCCGGCTCAGCACAAGCAGGGATGATTGCTTTGATAAAGTGATTTTAACAGCACCATTAGAACGGACCGACTGGTGGGTATTGGAAAAAATCGGGTTTTTGATAAGCCGCTTGTTTAGCAGGTTTGTGCCCAGAGTCTTTCGCAGGGTTTCTTCTGATGAAGAATTTTTAAAATTTGTAAAATACAAAGATCCGCTGCAGGCCAAAAAGATTTCTCTAAAATGGGTTGGTGCTATGTTTAAATGGGACCGAAGGATTGCCGATGCGAAAACTTCCGCTCGCCCGATACTGGTCATCCAGGGCTTAAAAGATAACATTATTAATTGGCGGCACAATATCAGGTTTATTCAGTCTAAATTTGAAAATTACGAAATAGAATTGATTGAAAACTGCCGCCACGAATTATTTAATGAATCCGAAAAAATACGTCAGGAAGTCTTTTCGCAGATTAAAGATTTTCTTAGATAATAAAAAACCCCGGCATGCTTGTCCTGAGCGAAGTCGAAGGATACCGGGGTTTTTGAGTTTACTTGAGTAATCAATTATTTTTTATCAAGGTCGAACGGCGAAATAAAATCGCCATACTTCTTACCCGCTTCTTCCAACCGTTTTTTCTGTGCAGCCAAAACCTTAAATACTTCAGCAGGCGCTTCAGCCACGTGTTCACGGTGAAATTTCTCGACCCTGTCTATCTTGTCAAGGTTCTCTTTTACGCGGATTGTAAACTGATTGACATAGTTGGCCTGAGTATAATCTTTTTTGAGAACTTCCTTGAATAACTTTTTGAGGTCTTCAAATTTTGGAATTAATCCGGTCGGTGCTGCCACAGCATCTGCTTCGCCATGAATCCTAAGTTCCATCCACTTGACCCATACGTGTTTATCGCGAACGCCGTTGACGAATTTGCCGTCTTGGTCGCGCAGGAAGTAATTTACGCCGAACACCAGAGGCGGATTTTTGAATTTCTTGCCGAAATCGAGGTTATTTTTGACATATTTGCCCAGCGAAATCGCGACGAAGTCCTGGATACTCATCAGGTTAATTTCCGGCACGCCTTCTTTGCCGATAGTTGCGAAAGTCGTTTCGGTTTCCAGCGATGCGCCGTAAGCGACAATGCCGTGTTCCCAGTTGAAGCCCTGCTGGCAGGGAACGTATGATTTCGCATCGCGTCCGCCATACATAATGCCCGCTAAATCCACGCCTTTCGGATTGTCCAATTCCGGGTCGCAGTTCTTCAATGCATCCAAAGCTACTGCATATCGGGCGTTTTTATGTGCACAGGGTATTTCGTTGCCCTTGGCGTCTTTTTTGCCTTTGGTCCACTGGCCTGAATAGTTTTCGCCGTCAGCAGGAATATCGATTCCCATACCCAGCCAGTAAGGTTTTCCGTCTTTTATCAGCACGTTGGAGAATATCACTTCGCCCGGCTTTGTCAGCATATCCCAAATAGCAGGGTCGTCTTTTTCGGTAACATTCTGAATAATGCCGAAGATGCCGAACTCAGCGTTGACGGCCTTGCATTTGCCATCGACGTTTCGGAAATATGCGATATCGTCGCCGAGAATTGTTTCGCCCGGCAGCATTGCTGTTGAGGTTTTGCCGCAGGCGCTCGGGAATGCACCGGCCAGATAAGTTTTTCTTCCGCCTTTGCCGTAAATGCCGGCAAGGAACATATGCTCCGCAAGCCATCCTTCGCGGTCTGCTTTTCGGATAGTTAGTCGCAGAGCGAGTTTTTTCAAACCGATTGTATTTCCGCCGTATTGGGTATTGACGGCATAAACGGAATCGGTCGTGTAATCTATATAGATGCGTTTTTTGTCGGATTCGACGCTGACCATACGGTCGCTCATTTTGCCGCAGGAATGCAGCGTAGCGAAAAATTTCGCCTTTGCCCCTAAGCGTTTAAACTCTTCATAGCCAAGCCGATACAGCAGGTTCATACTATGCGAAACATAGAAAGAATCGGTGCATTCGACGCAGGGAATGCTGAATTCTGAATTATTTGGTCCCAGCGTCATAAAGCGGACAACCATTATTCTGCCTTGCATCGCCCCTGCCAGCAGGCCGCGAACTTCCTTCAAGCCTTGTTCTCTTTCGATTTGGTTAAGGGCTTTGCTGAGGGTCTCGTTTTGCGGAACGAGGTATTTGGTAACTTCTCTATCGCGGCCCTGGTCTTCCATTCCGTCGAAGTGAATAGTATGTCCTTTAATTTTGAGAGGCTTTTCTTCGCCGGTTGCTACAGATTGCTTGCGAGTATATTCGATATCTTCCGGCTTATCTGTAGAAACGAAGACCTTTGCCGGCTTTGTCAGCTCAACGGCGTCAGCGATAAACTGGTAAAGCTTATCGTTTGCGATAGCTGATAATTTACTGAAATTGTCTTTGTCCAGTTTTTCCTGTAAGAACTCTTTAGCGTTTTCTACTGCCATAGTGCCTCCGATTTTTATAAACGAGGAGTATTTTAGAGGTTTTCGCCAGCAATATTTTTTGCTTTGGTTACGCGTAAAAACCGACGGATATTAGGAATTTAATTCAAAAAAGTCAAATTATTTGTATAAATTTTTGAAATTTTTCATTAATTATATATTAAATGTCTTTTTTGTGCACTTTTTTAAGGTGAAATTAAAGATAACAAGATGTTTTGTGTTCATATTGTCTTTTGCATATAAATTCCTATAAAAAAAAAATATTTCGATTTATTTTAAGAAAGTACGCATTTTTGTAGTTAATAGTAAGAATAATTTTCTGTAAAAAATTTTTTAAAATAGGTCCTACTTTTATAGGACATACTATACTACAAAATAGGCAAAGATATGTCGCTCTTTAGGCTCTTTAATGCCGTTTTCAGCACTGAAATCAGCATTTTTTTTATTTTTTCCTTGATTTTTGTATGGCAGAATGATAATATAGGCTTGTGCTTATGTTGCCGAACGATATTAGCACTAAAGAAACAATGTCTTTTCTTTTTGCCATTAGGCCGAAAGGAGGTGCTGGAAAAAGGAGAAAACTCGAGTCAGACTTGCTTTGTGAGTCTGATTGACGTTTGAGTTTTTTTTGCTTGTTGGGTTTCTTTCGAGCAAAATGGTAATAGAAAGAAAAAGAAACCAGAACCTTGTTGAGTTGTTTGCTCAGCGAAAAATGTGAATATCGTAAGAAGAAAAAGAGAATTATTTTAGAGAGGTATGAAATGAAGAAGCTGATTTTAGTTTTAGCGATTGCTTTAATGGCTTCACCAGTTTTTGCTTTGTCTGTCAATCTGACTAGAGAAGGCACGACCAATGTCATTGATCTCACCTATAGCGATGCGTGCTCGACTAATCTTCCAAGGGCATTTGCTTTGGATTTGACGTTCCCAACCGGCGCACAGTTTTCAAGTGTTGTGAGCGGCAGCTATATGACCGGCGAGAGCAACCAGCCCAATCATAGGGGCTATGGTATTTATCCGGCAAGGATAAGTCTTGACACCGCCGGCGTAGTACAGAACTGGGGCACTCCACTGGCTGATTCAAATGTTTCATCGCCAGCAGACCCAGGTGCAGGCGCTGCTCTTCCATCATCGCACATGGTGCTTGAGTTCGCTTCATTGTATTATGACAATCCTGCAGCTACCGACACAAATGCTCCGCCAACAAGCGGAACACTTTGCAAATTCACGGTTAATCCAGGTGCGGTAAGCAATCCACCCATCATAATGAGTGATGAGATTACTTATCGTGGTGGTCTAGTTCTTGAAAACGGCACACAGGATTTAACTGCTGCCGACAAGACGTTTATTTATACCACGCTTGCAGCTCCAGGCAAGGCAACCGGTCCAAATCATAATGGAGATACCGGCGTTGCTCGTATCGGTACAAGCTTAACGTGGACTGCTGGAACTGGTACTGTTGATTCACACGATGTCTATTTCGGAACAGTAAGTCCTGGAATATACATTGGAAACCAGGCCGGCACAAGCTATGCCATACCTGGCACAATGGCTCAGGGCAAAGTCTACTATTGGCGCATCGATGAAAAGAATACTGTCGGCACAACAACCGGCGATATTTGGAGCTTCAGAGTTGAAGAATGTATGAAAAGTACTGCTACAGAGTACAACAGATGGGTCACATATGGCAGACCTGACTGCTGGTGCTATAGGAAGCAATGTCGCGGCGATGCCGATGGCAAACTATCATCCTTGAAGCCCGTAATGGCTTCTGACTTGACTATTTTAAAGGGAGGCTATAACAAGGCCGGATCCGTTGTTAGGGATCTTGTAGTTACTGGCTACCCTGCTATTTGTGCAGACTTTGATCGCAAAGATTCATCCTTGAAGCCCGTAATGGCTTCTGACTTGACTATTTTAAAGGCTTACTATAACAAAGCGAATACTGTTGTTCCGCAATGCGATACAGCACCGGTAGTTGGTTTGTATAATTTCTGGATGAATTAAAGTAAAGTAACGTAACGTAACGTAAAAGTTAATAATGTAAACATTTAAAGAATGTAGAAAGTTTAACATTCGAATGTTAATTTAATTTAAGGAGGTATTAAGATGAAGAAGTTGTTAGTTTTAGTTTTAGTTCTTGCTATGGCCTCGTTGGCCAGTGCAACAGTGTCTATGACGCTAAGCGGCGACAGCACTCCTGGTTCAGGCACTATAAGTATGTATGTTGTGCCTTCACCCACTGGTCAGATTGACCTTCAGATGGCTATTGGCCTCATAGGCTCGGGTACTCTGGACTTGGGTACTATGGGCGTTTCTGCTCCGACAGATTCAGCAGATACTGATGCTAGTTTGGCAATGATGGGTGTGGATGGAACTTATGGCAACGGAGAAATCTGGACCATGACGTCCTTTACCAGTGTTTATCCAACAGGTGTCTGGCTAACAGTAAACTACACTGGTGCAGTTGCCGGCGATACTATTACCGCTTTTCAGAGCGCTGATGGTAACTTTGATGATGTAGACATGCAGAGTAACACTATTGTGATTCCAGAACCAGCAACAATCGCCCTGCTTTGCCTCGGCGGACTGCTGCTCAGGAAGAAAAAATAAGCTTTAACTTTTAGAAGCTTGTTTAGTAAAAATGTAGGAGGCAGGTTTTCGGACCTGCCTCTTTTTTTGTTTTTTTAGACGCTGATTTCGCAGATTGACGCAGAACTCTAAATAACTATTTTTTGACGCTGATTTCGCTGATTTTACCGATATGTTTATAACTCTTTTGGATTGTAAACTGCCTGAAGTTGAGATATACTGTCGCAAAACGGTCTTTTAGACGCTGATTTCGCTGATTGACGCTAAAGGAGATAATTATGTATGAACATTCGGATCTTACGGAAAAGATTATAAAAGCAGCCCACAATGTTCACAATACTCTCGGGTACGATTTTCTCGAAAAAATTTACCACAAAGCAATGGTAATAGAATTGCAAAGTATAGGGCTTTCGGCTGTGGCGGAAAAACCTATTACCGTTCATTATGCAAATCAAATTGTAGGAGAATATTTTGCCGATATTGTAGTGTCCGATAAAGTCATCGTTGAAATTAAAGCTGTTCAGACGCTCAATTCGGCACATGAAGTACAGTTGGTCAATTACCTAAAAGCAACAAATATAGATGTCGGCCTACTGTTGAATTTCGGCGAATCGTTGAGCGTTAAACGCAAGATATTTCAGACTGCCCGCAAAAATTGTTTGAAATAAGCCTGTGAAATCTGCGAAATAAGCGTCAAAAAGCGGTTTAAATATCTCTGCGTCACTCTGCGAAATCAGCGTCTAATAATATAGTTATTTAGAGTTCTGCGTTAGTCTGCGAAATCAGTGTCTAAAATTTTTTTATTTTTTTCTTGCATTCACTTATCCAACCTGCTATAATACACAAAGTAAATGGGGTTGAGATGAAGTTATTACTACCAAGGCGGGAAGAAAACTCACTAAGTATTTTAATTAGATTTTTTATTCTTAGTGGCTGAAATAGTAATAGCTTTTTGGCAATTTAATCTGTAAATAGCCGCAAGTATATATTTATTTACTTCTTTGTGCCTTAGTGGCTATTTAATCGGGGTCGAGAAAACAATCAATTAGTCATTAGCTTAGATTCTATGTATTAGTACCCCGCCTAAGGCGGGCAAGCTTTGTGGCTATCGAATCGACTTTAAAACGCGCAAACGTTTTTAATGTAAATTGTGCCTGGTTTCAGGCTAAAGCAATTAAGTTGTTAATTTTTATGTATGGAGACCGAACAATGAAAAAAATGTTAACTTTAGTATTAGTTCTTGGAATGGCCTCGTTGGCTAGTGCAACAGTATCTATGACGCTAAGCGGCGACAACACTCCCGGTTCAGGCACTATAAACCTTAGCGTTGTGCCTTCCAGTGATCAGATTGATCTTCAGATGGCTATTTGCATCAAAAAGGCCACGGGTGGTAGTGTTGGTACTTTGAGCTTGGGCACTATTGGCGCTAATGCTCCGACAGATTCAGCAGATACTGAGGCTAGTCTGGCAATGCTGGGAAACGGTAGTGATGCAACTTATGGCAACGGAGAAATCTGGACCATGACGTCCTTTACCAGTGTTTATCCAGAAGGTGTTTGGCTAACAGTAACCTATAGTGGTGCAGTTGCTGGCAATACTATCACCGCTTTTCAGAGCGCTGATGGCAACTTTGATGATGTAGACCTGCAGAGCAACACTATTACGATTGTTCCAGAACCGGTTACAATGGCACTATTGGGTCTTGGCGGATTGTTCCTGCGTCGTCGCAAATAAGACGCTGTTCAGGAAGTCAGAAACAGGTGATTTTAAGAGGCGCCCCGAAATGGGACGCCTCTTTTTTGTTGATTTTTTGGGGATACTGGTTAAAATCCGCAAATTAATTGTTTTAACGGGTGTCGATATATTTGGAGTTCTGTTATGAATGCAAGAGATATGTTAATAATGAGTCTTATATGTTTTTTGACAGGTTTAGCCGGCTGTAACCGCCAGAATGAAAAAATATCGATGACGCCGACGCCGCAAGGCCCAAATACTGTTCAAGGCCCTAATTCAGTTTGGGATGGCAAAACCCCGGTAGGAAATGTGTTGCCTGATTTTTTCAAAGGGTATTCCAAAACCGGCGCGTTTCCTAAATCAATGGTTGGTGTGTGGGAGGCAGTAGTAAATGAAAGAGACGCCAGCAAATGGGGCATTAAATTTGAACCGGATGGTTCCATTAAGAAAATTATTCACTTTTTGGGCGGCCCAATAGATTTAGCAAAAGGGGGAGTCGATATAACCGGTCCTGATCCAAATACTTATGCTGCGTTTATAATGGGACCTTGCATAGCAAGATATAATAAGACCACTAAAACACTGAAAGTAAAGATTGTTTTAGAATATTATGAAATGCAAATGCCGGCCGGCAACCTTAAAGGCAGGATTGAAGATTATTTTACTGGGCCGGTTACCGAAGACGGCAATACCTGGAATGCCGAATGGCAAAGTGTTGGTTGGCTGGAAGGAGCGACTTTTCCGGATGTTAATTATATAAACGAAAATCCCGATAAAATAGTTTTTTCCAAAATTGTCATCAAATAAACGAGGGATATTTTATATTTCTGCCGTTAATTTATTTACTTCAAACACAACTCATCAACCTTATTTTGCTATTTGATTTGCGTCCTGTAGAGACAAAACGCTCTTGAGCCCTTCCTGTGCTGCGGAATGTTGGGGATTTATTTTAAGCGCCTGACGATATTCGGCGGCTGCCTGCTCAGTCTTGCCCTGCCTGGCAAAAACATTGCCGAGAAGACAATACGTATCGGCATCCTGCGGCTGTAATCTCAATACCTGACGATATTCGTCGGCGGATTTATCAAATCGACCTTTGTAAACCAGGGCTTGAGCTAAACCGTAATGCGCATTGATATTATTAGGATCGATTTTTACCACCTCGGCAAAGCGGTCAATTGCCTCGTCAAATCGTCCACTTTGGCCAAGTACTATTGCGAGATTGTAAAGCGTATCTGCGTTATTCGGCTCAATCTTCACCGCTTTGTTAAAGTGGTCAATGGCCTCATCAAGTCGGCCTCGCTGGCTTAATGCTGCAGCAAGGTTGTATTGCGCATTGACATTATTCGGCTCAATATCTACCGCCTCAGCAGCATGTTCGATTGCCTCATCGAACCGGTTTTCCTGCATCAACGCAACAGCGAGGTTAATGTGCGCTTTGGTGTATTTGGGATTGAGGTACACTGCTTCCTCGTATTCGCTAATCGCCTGCCTGAACTTGTTTTGTGCGAGCAAAGTGTTTGCAAGATTATAGTGTGCCTCAGCATTTTTGGGGTCAAGCCCTATAGCCTTCTTGTGACATTCCATTGCCTCACTTATTCTGCCCTTTAAACTCAATGCTACTCCCAAATTATTGTAGGTTGTTGCATCGGGCTTTAATTTCAGAGCGTAATTGAACTCATATATTGCCTCTTCTAATTTGCCCTGCTGGAGAAAAAGCGTACCAAGTCCAACATGTAAAGGAGCAGGATACCGCATTTTACGCTCTATTGCTTTACGGTAGTGCGATATTGCCTCATCAATGCGTCCCTGTTTGGTTAGCATAACACCTATATGAACATATGCGCTAACCTCTCCAGGGTCTATTTGCAGCACTTTGTTATAATGTAACATAGCCTCATCATATTTACCCTGGTCGGCATATATTTTGCCCAGATTAATGTGCGCATCAATATTGTTGGGCTTTATTGTTAGCACTTTTTCAAAACATCTTGCAGCTCCCTCTAAATCATTTGCTTCACCAAGAGCCGCCCCCATATTATTATATGGAGATACGGCATTAGGAGTTACTTTAGTCATATGTTCGAAAAGACTGGTTGTATCTTTCCAGTCCGCAAGATACTGCCGTGTGGCAAAAGATTCTGCACCCGCCAGCGTTATAACCACAATTGCCATCACTGCATATCTTGCCATATGCCGGCGAACATCATCGACACGGCATATCCAACTCAAGAATGCCGCCAGTGCCATCAGTATTCCTATCGAAGGCAGATAAACAAATTTATCTGAAGCGATAACGTCACTGAATTGAAGCATCTGCATTGTTGGAAAAACCATCACAAAGAAAATCAGCCAGCCGACTAGTGCCGCCCGTGTCCACCGCAATGATATTATCAATAAAGGAATCAGTATTAAAGTACCTATGATGCCAATCCTTACCATCGGAGTAGAAAATCCAAGCGGGTCTGGAAAGGCGTAATGCGAAGATTGATTTACCGGCCAAACCATTTTAAAAAGATAGAAAATAATATTATGACAAATAACCAGCGGAACCCGCATTATACCGTATGATTCAGGCAGAATTACTGAAGCGGTAAGGCTTTGTGAAATATATGTTACAACAGCAGATATGCCGCCGATAACAAAAAACGGCCATTTTTCTATAATAGTTTGTCGTGTTAACCGTCTCAGCGGCCAGTAGTCCATCAGCAGCATCAAAACAGGCAGCGGTGTGCTTGTTGGCTTGGACATTAGAGCCAGCGCATACATAACAATAGAGCCTATACGAGCTTTGGAATTACCGCTGCGGGCGAAACGAACGTAAAGAATTAGACTCCAAAATGCAAAAAATGCAGCCAGCAGGGTTTTGCGTTCACCTATCCAGGGGATTGTTTCTACTGTCAAAGGATGTACCCCGAAAAGCAACCCCACCCCTGCCGCTATCCATTCTGAACCAAACAACTGATAAAGGAGCACAATTATTAGCGCAGTATTCAAAACATGAAACAGAAGGCTGGTTCTATGAAACGTCATTATATTATCTGTCTGTCCGCCTATAGCATAGTCCAGCATCAGTGAAATCATAGTTAATGGCTGATAGTATCCGCCTACGGTTGACGGATTAAGAACCTCTGTTAAAAACCGCCATGCCGACTCTAAACTGGGACTCCGCACGAGAAAATTTTCTTGAAAATATCGATTGTCATCGAAAGATAAAGCCTTTGCCGACAAAGCGGGCCAATGTGTTATAAGAACTGCTGCACAAACGGCAACTATCAGAACTATTAACAGGCTAATCCTGGATGTCAGCCATCTATTGTTTGGAACAGTTAGCTCCTCAAGTGATTTATCGCTATTTAGCTGCATTATAGCTCCATAATAATATAAACAAAAATCGCGTTACACCTATATTTTGGCTGCATAACATTTGTACGAAGAATAGCAAAAAAAGGTCTATATTTCAAGCTCTCATAGACATAAATACTTATTTTATATCGGATTATGCTAACTAAAGACTGAAAAATAACATATACGTAATTAGTAATTTCTGCTGAAAAAGGGCAGTTTCAGTATTAAAAAAGGCGGAAAATCATCTTTTGTCCGATAAAGCCTAAAGTTTTTACATTACAAAGGCCGAAAATTCAGATATGGGACTATCTTTTCCCATACGCTTAAAGTGCCGTTTTTAATATTAAAAACGAAATATTTAGGTTGATAAGGGATTATCTTATGAGAACTATAGCGGTGATTAATCAGAAGGGCGGATGTGGGAAAACTACCGTATCGATAAATCTTGCCAGCGCTCTCGCTGACGAAGGCAAGAAGACCTTACTGATTGATATGGATCCGCAGGGCCATTGCGCCGTAGGTCTTGCTGTGCCTGATGAGCAAATTGAACAGGGTATTTATGATGTGTTGCTCAGTTCACGGCGAGGTGAGCCGATAAAGCTTACCGAAGTATTGTGGGAGATTAGCGATAACTTTGAACTTGCACCGGCAAGTATAGACCTCGCTGCGTTTGAGCAGCAGACTAATGGAATGACGGACCGTGAAAATTGTTTAAAGGATGTGCTTGCCGCTGTTGCCAGGGATTTTGACTATGTAATAGTGGATTGTCCTCCGGCGGTAAATCTGCTGACGTTCAATGCTCTGCGTGCATCGACAGATGTTATTGTGCCGGTAGAGACCGGATACTTTTCGCTTCACGGTCTCAGCAGGCAACTCGATACTCTCAGTATTTTGTGCAAACAGTGCTCACAGCATATAAATGTTATGGTTCTTGCCAGTATGTATGATATTCGCACAAAGATGGGAAGGGAGATTTTAGCGGAGCTTCGAAAGAATTTTGCAGGCAGGATGTTCTGGACCGTTGTCAATTTTAACACTAAATTGAAAGAAGCCGCCAGTCTTGGCCAGCCTATATGCGAATATGACCCTGCCAGCAGAGGACACAAGGACTTTCAGGGTTTGGCCCAGGAATTAATTGCCACAGATACGCTTGTCGAGCAAAAGAAGATTGCGGTTGCTGTTGATAAACACGAACCGGTGATACAGGCCTCTATACAGGCAAAGGAAAGAAAAGAGATTATCGAGGAGTTGGATAATAACCTTGAGTCGATAAGCTCCTCGGCACAGGAGCTTCTTGCCGGTCTAAAGGGTGAAACAAAAACAAGAGTGAAGAAAGATATTAATGATAAACTTAATGATTTTTATGGCGCCCGCCAATTAGGCAATTCCATCAAGTTTGTTACGCTTTATCCGCGTGCCCAAAAGGTGCAGATTGCCGGAGACTTTAATAATTGGAAACCGCAACAGACAATTATGCAGCCGGGCAAAGACGGCAAATGGGAACTGGCCATGGAGCTTGCTCCGGGAAAATACCGCTATCGTATGGTCGTTGACGGCCAATGGCAGCAGGACCCATACAATGAGAATATTGAGCTAAATCCGTTCGGGGAATATAATTCAATATTAGAAGTGAAACAAATTTAAAATTTAAGACTTGTTCGCCTGCGGCGGATTGAAAATTTTAAATTTCAAAACAGCCTTTTCCAGGGTGATTGTATTTGCTATCCCCTGTCCTATATTCTGCTTTATATAAAACAAACCGGCCTTTCGCAATATATACGAAAGGCCGGTACGACTGCAGCCTGATACAGTCTTTATTCTGTTATTAGTATTTATTAAACATCACTATCCAGGTCGGAAACCAGATAGTTGTCGTCTCCACTAACCGGCCAATACGAATCATCCCCTGGTTCAACATTCAGCACAGGAGAGCTAGCAGGATAGTTCGCCGCGCCTGCTCCGCACTGTCTAAATTTTTCTTCACCGTTACCAATTACTCCTGGGGTAGCAGGACCACCAAGCGACGAACTCCAGGTAGTGTAAATGTTATCCGATTCAATGCCGCAATTAGCACCTTTTTCGAATTTTGAATGTTGGTCAACATAGAGAACGTTCTGGCCATCGCTTTGATGATATATGGCGTTTCCTTTAGCAATAGAACTCGGGTGTACCCTGTTGCTTGTAGAATCCCATACATATAGAAAAGCCGTAGTTCTTCCGGAATCAGAAGGATATTGCCAGTATGGGTTTCTGTCAGCCAGAACAGCCTTGGAAGGATTAGATGTGGCCGTTGCAGGATGGCAGCTTGCGGTGACGCTTGCCTTAGCACTCCCATTGTCCTTAATCCCATTAAATACAAAAGGCAGCTCATAAGAATAACTTTGATGTCCTTTACCCCGGGTTCCTGGTGTTTTTTCTCCACCTACTCCACTTAGTCCGAGTTTCGAGCCGAAATCCCACACATCAGTTGAAGTATTATTTGCAAATACGTCGCTGCCCATATTATAATTTTTCAATTCGAATTTTTTCATGTCTGAACCCGGGCAAATGAATTGGTTGGACGATACATCTGCGTATTTTATAAGCAGATAGAGACATGAACTAACGGTGGCCCTGTAAGCAGTGGAGGCTACTGTTTCCGGAAATGCTTTTGGATCTATCCAGTTCCATGAACAAATACCTGCCTTTGTGCCGCTGCCCCTGTCCCAATAAGCGCTGGGGCTTCCGGATATCGGGAAAGATTCATATTTGTCATCTGTGCTGTAAGTCAGCATCGCCTTGCCGATACCTGACAGGTTCGTGCTGCACATAATACGTTGAGCAAGCTGTCTTACTTTGCTCAAAGCCGGCATAAGGATTGCCAGCAACATTGCTATAATGGCGATAACCACCAGCAATTCAACCAGTGTAAAGCCTTTCTTTTTCATTTTCTGCCTTTCCATAATATGTTCCTTTCTAATTTTTCAGCCGAGAGAGTTACGTCAAGTGCTGTCTTCGGCGACGTTTGTAATTTTATAAGAGCATACACGCTTATACTGCAAATTCGGTCTTTGGTCGGTTCTTTTGCAAATCTCTCTGTTGATAATGCTATTTGGCCAAAGAACAGCACTTTTTACGTTTTTTTAAAAAGCGACAAAGATTCATTTAGTCTGCAATGACGCGAATCTTAGATTACATCGTAAGAAGTACAGCTTAACTTTAAAAGGTGTGTGAAAGAGGTCCGAAAAGATGGGCAATACTAATATGAAAAATTAAAACTTATAATGACATTCTATTAAATTATGATTTAGCCCAGCCTTATCTGGCTTCCATAACACATATATAAATATAACATCATATCCAAAGCCTGTCAATAGAAAAAATAAACTAAATAGAATAGAAAAGAAAAATAGACATAAAAAAGGGAAAAAACAACAAAAAGACCAAAAATGTCTTATTTGCCCGAAGTGTCGATTTGAGCTATTTTTGAAAACCCGTTATAGGACTTAATGGAGCATAGAATACAACAATAGGGGGTTTTATGTCCTTGACATTACTATTTATGGCACTTAAATTTAGCAACAGCTTCTTATTTGTTATGAAAGGCGGTAAATGGCAGTTACACGGTTTGCACCTTCCCCTACGGGTTATCTTCACATTGGCGGGGCACGTACGGCTCTTTTTGACCTTTTATGGGCTAAGAAGACAGGCGGAAAGTTTGTCCTCAGAATTGAGGATACCGACCAAAGCCGAAACAGTCCCACCGCGGCTAAACAGGTAATGGACGATTTAAAATGGCTGGGAATTCAGTGGGACCAGGGGCCCCAGGTTGGAGGCCCTGCAGAGCCTTATTTTCAGTCTCAAAGACTCGACATTTATAATAAGTATATCAAACAGCTTTTGGATTCCGGCAAAGCTTATTACTGCTTTGAGTCGGCTGATGAGCTGGAACAGATGCGAAAACAAGCCGCTGCAAAAAAACAGAATTTTATCTATCAACGTCCGAAAACATTTCCCAATGCGAGCGATGTTGAAAAGGCAAAAGTACAAGGCAGAGACGTGGTAGTTCGCTTCTGTATGCCGGAAGAGGAAATTGTTGTTGATGATGTAATTCGCGGACAGGTAAAATTCAAAGGCAGCGAAATAAGTGATTTGATAATTCTCAAAAACGATGGATTTCCAACTTATCATTTTGCCTGCGTTGTTGACGATGAGCTTATGGGTATTACCCACGTCATCAGGGGACAGGAACATCTGATGAATACGCCCGGCCATATCGCGCTGCAAAAGGCGCTCGGTTTTAAAACGCCTGTTTATGCACATATGTCTTTAACCGTCAGCGAAGGCGGCGGTAAAATGTCGAAGCGCGACAGGGCGAAGGTTTTAAAAGAAGCGATAAAAAAATCCCAGGGCCTCGATATGGAAGCTCTTGCTTCCGCCGGCGGCATAAACATAACCGAACTTGAGGAATTTATCAGCGGAGATGCGATGCCCGATACTCCTGCTGTCGATGCGATGGCCGAATACCTGCATATGGACCTGCCGGAAATTAACATTGTCGATTTTTTCAAAAGCGGTTATTTGCCGCAGGCGCTCGTTAATTTCATTGCTCTTTTAGGCTACAGTGCGCCTGTTGATAAGGAAGTTCTTACATTACAGGAATTGATTGATACGTTTGACTCGTCGCGGTTTAACAAGACAAACAGCCTGTTTGATCGCAAAAAATTGCTTTCGTTTAATATGGAGCATATAAAACTGCTTTCAGCGGATGAACTTTTGAGCAGGTATAAAGATTTCCTTAAAGTGGTAAATTCGCCTGCCGCAAAGGCCGATGATGCTCTGCTTAAAAGAGTGCTAAAGGCAAGCGAAGGCGCAAGGACGCTGGCGGAAATAGACCACAAAAGCAGATTTTTATTTACCGAAGACGACAAGATTGAATATAACCAAAAAGACGTTGATAAAGTATTGCTTAACAATAATGGCCAGGGCCTTACAATGCTTGCGGAATTAAAAGAACATTTGAGAAATCTTCCGACGTTAAATGATAAAACGATAGAAGATATGCTGCGGGGTCTTGCGGAGCAAAAGCAGGTCGGTCTTGGCAAGGTCGCTCAGCCGCTGAGATTGGCGATTTGCGGCACGACGATTTCATTGCCGATATTCGAGTCAATAGATATGCTCGGTCTTGAGGCAACAGTTCGAAGGATAGAACGAACGATTAAAAAATTTGCCGATAAGATTGTAAAGGAGATAAAATGAGTGTTCTTGTAACAGGTTCGATTGGTATTGACACAGTTACGACCCCGCTGGGCAAAAGTGAAAACTGTCTTGGCGGCTCTGCTGTATATTTTTCGATGGCGGCAAGTTTCTTTTCGCCGGTGCGATTCGTCGGCGTTGTCGGAGATGATTGTCCGTTCGATTTAACAAAAGTCTTTGCAGGCAGAGATATCGACCTTTCAGGCCTTGAGGTTCGCCCCGGCAGCAAAACTTTCAGATGGAAAGGTTCTTATCAGGGCGATATGAGCCAGGCACTGACCGATGCTCTTCAATTAAATGTTCTTGCCGAACGGCCGCCGATTGTGCCCGAGCATTTCAGGGACAGCGAATACGTGTTTCTGGCAAACACTCATCCGACATTGCAGATGCAGCTTCTTGACCAGCTTAAAAAACCGAAATTTATTGTCGCTGATACGATGAACTGCTGGATCGACAGCCAGCCCGATGAATTAAAAAAATTGCTGCAGAGGATTAATGTCCTCATCCTGAATGACGGTGAAGCTAAAATGCTGACTAAATGCGATAATCTCGCTCTTGCCGCGCAGGAGCTGATAAAGATGGGGCCAAAGGCAGTGATAATCAAGAAAGGCTCTAATGGTTCGATTACATTGGACAGCGACGGCCACTGGTTTATGCTCGGCGCCTATCCGACAGTCCATTTGAAAGACCCCACAGGTGCAGGCGATGCTTTTGCCGGCGCTCTGATGGGTTATCTTGCCTCGGCCGACCGGACGGATACGAAACATCTCAAAACAGCGATTGCTTATGGTACGGTTACCGCCTCAATTGTTATCGAAGGGTTTTCGTTATCGTCAATCGCCGCTATCGGCAGAAGCCTGATTGACAAAAGACTGGGCGAATTGAAAGAAATGACTGAATTCTGATTATGAGATGTTTTATTGCGGCTGATATTAATGATGGACTTCGCAAAGAGATAGAAAAACTCCAAAGTGAGTTTAAGAGGCGGATAAAAAATCAAACCGGCATAAAATGGGTCAAACCCGAGCTTATTCATCTTACCCTCAAATTTTTAGGCGATGTTGAAGACCAGAGAGCCGGCGAGATTACCGAGGCGATTCAACTGGTCTGTGCGGAGCAAAAAAATTTTGAACTTGAATTTTCAACAGTAGGAACTTTCGGCAGACCGGCCAAAGTGCTCTGGCTGGGCGGGGAAAAACAAAGCAGCGAGCTTGAAAAACTTGTTCAGGATATCGAACAGAGCTTTGAAGAGCTTGGATTTGCAAAAGAGCAAAGGCCTTTCAGTGCTCATCTTACGCTTGCCCGGATAAAAGACGACCGCCCAAACAGGCAGTTAGCGGAGTTTATAGACAATTTCGGCAAAGTCAATGCAGGCTCGATAACCGTTGATTCGGTATGCTTTTATAAAAGCCAGTTGACATCGGCCGGTCCTGTATATACTCTGTTGAGAAAAATAAACTTCGGACAGATTTAGAATTGAGGAAGGATAATAATGATTAAAACAAACAAAGCAAAGAAGACGGCCGCTGACGAGAAAGCGGAAAAACCAACGACAAAGAACGTTGCTCTTGAAAGGGCGATTGCCCAGATAGAAAAGCAGTACGGCAACGGCTCAATTATGCAGATGGACGAAAGTCGTTATGCAAGGATTCAGGGCATTAACACAGGTTCCATTTCGCTTGATATTGCCCTCGGCGGCTGCGGAATTCCTCGCGGCAGGGTGATAGAATTGTTCGGCCCCGAATCCAGCGGCAAAACGACCCTCGCGCTGCATATTATTGCCAACGCCCAAAAGACCGGCGGCATCGCGGCGTTTATCGATGCAGAACATGCCCTCGATACCACCTGGGCAAAGCGCCTTGGCGTCGATGTTACCAATCTTCTGGTAAGCCAGCCCGACACCGGCGAACAGGCATTGGACATCGCCGAGATGCTGATAAAGTCAAACGCAGTTGACGTTATTGTAATAGATTCTGTCGCGGCTCTTATACCGGCTGCCGAACTGGCTGGTGAGATGGGTCAGTCGCATATGGGACTTCAGGCAAGACTTATGAGCCAGGCGATGAGAAAACTCACCGGTGTCATCAGCAAAAGCAAAACAAGTCTTATTTTCATCAACCAGATTAGAATGAAAATCGGCGTTATGTTCGGCAATCCCGAAACCACAACCGGCGGCAACGCCCTGAAATTTTACAGCTCCGTCAGACTGGACGTCAGAAGGATTTCAACGATAAAGGATGCGGTCAATGCCATCGGCAGCAGGGTGAGGGCTCGCGTGGTAAAAAATAAGATTGCTCCGCCATTCCGCGAAGCGGAATTTGACATAATGTTCGATAGCGGCATAAGTTACGAAGGCGACCTGCTTGACCTCGGCTGCACCTGCGGCGTTCTCACTAAAAGCGGCGCATGGCTCCTCTATGGCGATACGAAACTCGGCCAGGGCAAGGAAAATGCCAGAAAGCTCCTTATCGAAGATAAAAAACTTACTAAAGAAATCGCCGACAAAATTCTTGTCACGATTGGCGTAAAAGAAAAATAAGTCTTAAATTCAGGTGATTGCTAAGTGTTGACTGCTGCACAAATCAGAAGTTCATTTATAGATTTTTTTGTCAAAAAAAATCATACCTTTGTACCCAGTTGGCCCGTTGTGCCGATTGGCGATGATACTCTTCTGTTTACAAACGCAGGAATGAATCAGTTTAAGGATGTTTTTCTCGGCACAGGCTCCCGCGGATACAATCGCGCGGTCAACAGCCAGAAATGTATTCGTGCCGGCGGAAAGCACAACGACCTTGAGGATGTCGGCACCGATACTTATCATCACACTTTTTTCGAGATGCTCGGCAACTGGTCCTTCGGCGATTATTTCAAGGCCGAGGCGATTGAGTGGGCATGGGAACTTTTGACAAAGCAGTGGGGGATCGACCCGTCGCGCCTGCACGCGACTTATTTTCAGGGCGACCCGCACGATAATCTCGCGCCAGATGACGAGGCGCTGAATTTATGGCGAAAATATTTGCCCGATGAGAGAATTCACAAAGGCAACAAAAAAGATAATTTCTGGGAAATGGGCGATACCGGCCCCTGTGGCCCATGCAGCGAGATTCATTATGATGGCACGGCTGACAAATCCGGTGCAAAATTTATTAATAAAGATAACTCAAGCGTAATTGAAATCTGGAATCTTGTTTTCATTCAATATAATCGTGATACAGCCGGCAAATTAACGCCTCTGCCCGCAAGGCACGTCGATACAGGTATGGGTCTTGAAAGAGTAACCCGTATTCTGCAGGGCAGGCAATCTAATTACGATACTGATTTATTTACACCGATACTTAATGCGATTGGTATATTGTGCAATCAGCAATACGCCGCGACTATGGATAATAAATCTGACATTGCCTTTCGCGTCATCTCAGACCATTTGCGAACGCTCGTCTTCGCGATTACCGACGGCTGCCTGCCGAGCAACGATGGCAGGGGATACGTTCTCCGCAGAATTTTAAGACGCGCCGCAAGGTTCGGCCGAACGCTCGGGATGCACGAGCCGTTCATTTATAGATTGGTTGATGTGGTTGTTAATTCGATGGGCCATGCTTTTGAGGAAATCAAACAAAGAGCGGAGCTTGTTAAAACCGTAATAAAATCCGAAGAAGAAAGTTTTGGCCGGACACTGGACAGAGGCCTTGAGATATTTTCTGCCGCCGCCGAAAAAGCCCAAAGCTCGAAAGTTGTCAGCGGCGAAGATGCGTTTCAGCTTTACGATACTTTTGGTTTCCCGCTTGATTTAACGCAGCTTATGGCAAGAGAGCAAAATTTTTCGGTTGATACCGCAGGTTTCGAAAAACTTATGGACCAGCAGCGCCAGCGAGCTAGAGCCTCGCAAAAATCCAGCAGCTTTACCTCGATTGTTACCGATGTTAAGTTGCCTGCGACCGATGATTCGGCAAAATATAATTCGGATAAAATACGAACTAAAATCACAGGCTTTTTGAATGAGTCCGGTTTCGCCGGCAGCGGCGCACTTGCCATTGGAGCACAGGTTGCCGTCATACTCGACAAGACCTGTTTTTACGCCGAGTCGGGCGGGCAGGTCGGCGATAAGGGAATTATTAAATCTCAGTCAGGCGAATTTGCTGTCGAGGCGACCGAAAAAACCGCAGACTGTGTCATTCATAAAGGAACGCTGGCGAAAGGTTCGATGAAGGTCGGCGATGAAGTCGATGCGATTGTCGATGATTCAAGGCAGCAGAGCAGGAAACATCACACCGCAACGCATATATTGCAATGGGCTTTGCAGCAGGTTCTCGGCAGGAATGTCGCTCAGCAGGGCAGCTTGGTTTGCCCGGAGTACCTGAGATTTGATTTTACCGCTCCGCGTGCATTAAAGCCGGATGAAATTAAGGAAGTTGAAAAACTTGCCAACGAAAAAATCCGCAAAAATCTTCCGGTAACCAGTGTTGTTCTGCCGATTGACCAGGCAAAGAAACTCGGCGCTATGGCGCTGTTCAATGAAAAATACGGCAATACCGTAAGAGTCATCGCTATTGGCGCACCGGACGAAAAAAATATTGCGCAAGCCTTCAGCCGCGAATTCTGCGGCGGAACGCACGTTAACAATACCGGCAAAATCCTCGGCCTTAAAATAATAAAAGAGGAAAGCATTTCAGCAGGCGTCCGAAGAATAACCGCTCTTACCGGCAATGCCCTGATGGATTTTCTTACCGCACAAAGCGATATTATCGAACAGCTTTGCCAGACTTTAAAAGTCAGAGCAGAAGATTTGCCCGCTCGCGTGAATAAACTTATCGATGAAAATAAAAAACTTGCCAAACAGGCCAAATCCGCTCCCTCGCAGAGCAATGGCACTAATTTTCTCGATAAGGCAAGACAATTGCTCGAAAAGGCCGAGTCAATCGGCACAACCGTTTTAGTAATAAGCAAAATCGACACCACGCCCATCGAACAGGTTCGGGCCGCTATTGATATGATAAAGAGCAAAGCCGCCTCTGCCGCGGTTTTCTTTGGTATGACCGAAGGCGACGATAAAGTTACACTGCTCGCTGCCGTTACTGATGATTTAATTCCAAAGGGCTTAAAAGCAGGCGATTTGGTTAAGGAAATTGCACCCATAGTTTCCGGTGCCGGCGGCGGACGGCCGCAAATGGCTCAGGCCGGCGGGAAAGACCCTTCAAAACTTGACGATGCCCTGGCAAGAGCGACAGAAATTATAAAAGCTAAACTGCGAAAATAACTTTGTTTGTTTCGTGGTTAGCCCCGCCAACACCTTGGCGGGGTTCGTTATTTTTCCAACCGTATTTTTACGCTTTTCGCGTGCGCGTCAAGCCCTTCAGCTTCTGCAAGCCGGATAATATCTCCAGCACTTTTTAAAATTTTATTTCTATCATATTCGATAATGCTTATAGATTTGACAAAATCATTACTGGTAAGTGCGCTTGAAAATCTCGCGCATTCGCCTGTCGGCAGCGTATGGCTCGGCCCTGCGAAATAATCGCCGACAGCGACAGGCGAATATTCACCGATAAAAATCGCGCCGGCATTTTTAATTTTTTCGGCAATTTTTTTACTGTTTTTTCCGCATTGAATTTCGAGATGCTCGGTTGCGAATTTATTTGCCCACATAATTACATCATTCATGTTTTTAAAACATGCTATAAGGCTGTAATTGGATAAGCATTGAAGCGTATCTTCAGCTTTTGTTAAATCGTTAAGTTGTTTTTCGATCTCATTAATGACATTTTGAGCAAGTTTTAATGAGTCTGTAAATAATACAGCGCTTCCAGGGTGTTCCGCCTGACTGAGCATATCAGCGGCGATATAGGCGGGGTTTGCGGTTTTATCTGCTATTATCAAAACTTCGCTCGGACCTGCGATGGAGTCTATACTTACTTTACCAAAAACTTCCTTTTTTGCCATTTGGACCCAGCGATTTCCAGGTCCAACAATTTTATCAACATTATTTATCGTTGGCGTTCCATAAGCAAGGGCTGCAACAGCCTGAACGCCGCCGATGCGATAGACTTCTTTGATTCCAAGTTCATAGCAAGTTGCCAAAATAGTCGGATGAATACTGCCTTTGCAGCGAGGCGGTGAAATAACCACAATTTCTTTTACTCCCGCAACCAGAGCAGGAACTGCCGTCATAATTACTGTTGACGGCAGCGGAGCCGATGCACCGGGTATGCATAAGCCCACACGGCTTATAGGAGTATATTTTATTCCTGTGTCGCCGAAGGATTTATTTTTGCCTATAAAAATTTCCTGTTGGTATTTTTTTACGTTTGCTATTGCTTTGCGGATTGATGAAAGAAGTTTTTTGTCTATTTGCTGATGAGCTTTTTTCAATTCCTGCTTATTTATCCTAAATTGTGCAGGCGAAATTTTTACATTGTCAAATTGATTAGTATAAAAAGCGACCGCTTTGTCGCCGTTGTTCCGTACTTTGCCGATAATCTCGGCAACTTTTTTTCCTTCAGGACTGCCGGGATTGAAGGTTGCCGTTTCACAGACTTTTGCGTGCAAATCTGAAAGTTTTTGCTCAAAGTTTTTAGATGTGTATGACAGTAATATTTTTTTTAGTTCTTTTTCCATTTTTTCTCAGCGAAATCAGCGTCAAATTTATTATTTTACAAGATTGCCGTAATTATATGCCCTTGCCGCCCGCTGCAGCAGCAGGTAGTTTCTGCCTTTATATCTCGTAACGATAGCGGAAATACTGTATCGCAATGGCGTCACAGTCGTCTTTTGCTCCGCGGCTATTCTTTCAACTTCCTCGCATTGAAGCAGCGGCAATTGCAGCAAATTTATATTTCTGCCCATTTCGTCGAATCCGAAATAAAGCCCGTCTTTTGTTGTTTTCAAAAAACCAGTCTTGTCGATTAATACTCCGTCAGCGCCGGTTTTGATTGGTTTTTTTAGCTCGGCCAGACTTATAATTCTCTTTGGCTTCAAAAGCAAAAGAGCGTCTTCGGGTATGATTTTGGTTTCATTAACATCATTAACATTATTAACAGCGTTAACATCGTTGCTGTCCTCATCGCTCTGCTGCGCCGGTTCCTCGGCCGGGGCGACCGGCAGAAAGTAAGACAGGTAAATATAATTTTTATTTCCGAATTTTGTAAACTTGCCCCAGATGCGGTATGAATTTTTTTCTTTCGAGACGACAGATGAAAGTTTTTCGAGCGTGCTCGAAGGCAAAATCTCGACAGGAGTCTGCGGACTAATGGCCCCTTTACCGTCTGTCAGCGGTTCGAAAACCGTAAAATACCACTGCTCGTTTACTTCTGTTATTTTTCCGTCGACGCCGTCAAGAATAAAGCCGTCCCGAACCGGTATTATCTTTGACTTTGTCGTTTGTGGGAGGTTCTGCTTTTGTGGTGGGTTACCCTGTTTTTGCATCCAGTATTTATCTTTCGCCAGACAAACATTATTTAATATTAATAAAATTGTTATAAGAAAAATCAGAAATCCGAACATCGAAGGGGAGATGAAGTTAAAAGTTAAAGCTGAAAGTTTAAAACTATCGAACGGCCTTTGGCCGGAAGTTTTTAATTTTGAGTTTTGGTTTTTGGTTTTAAGCTTTAAGTTTTCAGCTTTTATCATTTCAGGCATTCCTTTAACATTTTC
Organism: Phycisphaerales bacterium; assembly: GCA_003142595.1. Classification (GTDB taxonomy): domain Bacteria; phylum Planctomycetota; class Phycisphaerae; order Sedimentisphaerales; family UBA12454; genus UBA12454. Next base: position 38,297 of record PLMU01000003.1, on the reverse strand, counting down.
ACTGCATTTTCAGCGCTGGAGGCAATCCTTATACATCCGCTGCTTGCCGGGTCGTCAATCGCCATCAATTCAACCAGCGGCCTCCAGAAATCCGTAATAAGTATAATAGGTTTCGCCGGATTTACAAAGCCTTTGTTTACCAGTTCCCATATTTCGGCAAATTCAAGCAGGGTGCCCGTTCCGCCCGGCAAAACAGCGTAAGCATCGCCTGTTTCGATTAGTTTCGCTATTCTTTCGGTCAGGTTTTCGGTCGTTATATTTTCAGTTACAAATTCGTTTGGATTTTTCTTGCCGAATGCTTTGCAGGTGATTCCGATTGTCTTTCCGCCGGCTCTTTTAGCTCCCTTAGCCGCCGCCAGCATTGTTCCGCCGTATCCGCCGTTGGCGATTACAAACCCCGCTTCGGCCAAAAGTCTGCCAAGTTCGTTCGCGAGGTTAAAAACCTTATCCCCGTCTTTTACTTTGCTCGTTCCGAAAATTGTTACGACTTTTTCGCTCATTGTTTTTATCTCGCACCTATTTGATATTCATCGGGGTTCAACTGCCTTTTCGTTATTCATTTTGGCGAATTTGCCAGCGGGTCCGCCTGCCGTAAACAAAACTGCTAACCGTGTCACCAAAGCTCCCAAGAGAAAATAGCCCAAAATTACCTGAAGGCTAATTAGGATATGGCCGCACACGCTATGCGCGTTTGTATATATATCTCCAAATCCTAACGTTGTCATTGTGACTGTCGAAAAGTACATGGTTCGGAAGGGCACAATCCACGACTCTATCGCAATACCATTTTTATCAACAAATAGGTTATCTACAATCCCCGGCGAGGCAATCATGCCCCAGATATAATATATACTCGTAAACATAAAAGAGCATAAAAAGAACAATAATATGATTCGCACTGTTGAAATGCCATAGTTACTTATCCACCAGAATAAACGGATGGGGAAAGTTGTCAAGCGGCGCATTTTTATAATCCACTTATTCTTTGACTCACTCTTATACCATTCCTCCCAATTTTTACGCCTTATATTGTATTCGAGAAGCTGCTTTGTTGCCGAGTCTATTTGTGCACTGTCAAGCCCAACACCCTCAAAGTTGGTGTAACGGTTTATTTTGCATTTCCAAATCAACGTTCCGCCATCGACAACCGCAATCTCAAAATTAGTACCTGCCAGATTAGCTTCCCTAAGTTTGGCACCTTGCAAATCGGCTCCCGCGAGATAGGCGCCTTGCAGATTGGCTTGTATAAGGTCGGCACCTATGAGATTGGTTAATGAAATAAAGGCATCTTGCAGATTGGCTCCCTGAAGGTTGGCACTTTGCAGATTGGCCATATCAAGGTTGGCGTGTTTCAGATTAGCTTCCCTAAGGTGGGCACCTTGCAGATTGGCCGTCATAAGGCGGGCATCTTGCAAATTGGCTTTACTAAGGTCAGCACCTTGCAGATTGGCGAAGAGAAGATAGATACCTTGCAGATTGGCGTACTGAAGGTCAGCACCTTGCAAATTGGCTCCCTGAAGGTTGGCACTTTGCAGATTGGCCATATCAAGGTTGGCACTTTGCAGATTGGCCATATCAAGGTTGGCACTTTGCAGATTAGCTTCACTAAGGTGGGCATCTTGCAGCTTGAATTTCCTAAGGTCGGCACCCTGCAACCAGATTTCCTCGTCCGGATGCTCTTTGCGATATTTGTTCCAAGCCGTAATGTCTTTTTTCTCAGAACAGCTTAGGAGTAATTTGTATTGTTCTTCATTCAGCTTGGGCTTCTCTGCCTGTTCCTTCTGGGGTTCTGACTTGTTGTTTTTCTCTTCGTTCATAAACTTTTCACTATTCACTTTTAGTTTTTAACTTTAACCCGCACTCAGCGGTTCCTCAATTCAATATTAAAAATTAAAAATTTTCTTTGTGCCTTCGTGTCTTTGTGGCTCTAACCTTTAGTGAAATTAAGCAATCCACCAGCAAGAAGTATTTTTCTGTCTCTCGGAGAAAGAGTCAATTTGCCTTTGAATTCAAAATTTCCGCTTTTATCTTTTATTGTAATTACATCCGCCGATTTTATCGCGTCATTAAGATTTTTCACTTCAAGCTCATCGCCGGCTCCGATTTTTTCATAATCCGCCGGGTTTTCAAACTCAGCAGGCAGAACGGCAAAGTTAATCAGATTTGCCTTATGGATTCTTTCAATACTCTTTGCGATTATCATTTTTACGCCCAGATACATCGGACAAAGCGCCGCGTGTTCTCTGCTCGAACCCTGCCCATAGCTTTCGGCTGCGATTACAACGCCGCCGATACCTTTTTTCTTCAGTTCAAGTGCTCTTTGCGCAAAAGTTGGTTTTCCCTGCTCGTTAAAGCAGTTGAAAACATATTTTGAATACTCCGGCACATTCGAACGATATTTCAAAAGCGCTCCTGCCGGCATAATATGGTCTGTTGTAATTTTATCGCCGCATTTAAGAACAACTTTGCCCTGCAAAGTATCGGGCAGTTTCACCGCAGGTTCCGGCACCACGATTGTCGAACCTCGCAGAACTTTCACTGCCTTCGCTTCTTTCGCCGGCAGCGGTTTTTGAATCATATTATCGTCGATGGTAAACTCGAATGGCATTTCAACCTTTGGCTCTTCAATTCCGCTTTCCCGCGGGTCGACAATTTCGCCTTTCAGCGCCGCTATAACTGCGACCTGCGGGCTTACCAAAAATACATTATCGTTTTTCGTGCCCGTTCTGCCTGTAAAGTTTCTGTTAAAAGTCCGCACCGTTACAATTCCGTCCGCCGGCGAAAATCCCAAACCAATACACGGCCCGCAGCCCGATTCGAGAATTCTCGCTCCTGCCCCGACTATATCGGCCAATGCCCCGTTGCTCGCGAGCATATTCATAATCTGTTTACTGCCCGGCGAGATTGCGAATTCAACAGCAGGATGAATCGTTTTGCCTTTAAGCGTTTTTGCGACCATCATCAGGTCTGTAAAGCTCGAATTTGTGCAGCTTCCGATGATAACCTGGTTTACCTTTGTGCCCGCAAGCGATTTTATCGTCTTTATATTGTCCGGCGAAGGCGAACACGCCGCCATCGGCTCTAAGTTAGATAGGTCGATTTCGATTACACGGTCATACACGCAGCCTTCATCGGCAGCCAAAGGCTTATAATCTTTTTCTCTGCCCTGCGCCGCCAGGAATTTTCGCGTCAGTTCATCGGACGGAAAGACGCTTGACGTTACGCCCAGTTCCGCGCCCATATTTGTTACGGTTGCTCTTTGCGGCACGCTCAGCGTTGCCACTCCCGGCCCGAAATATTCGACTACACAATCTACATTTCCTTTGGTTGTGAGGATACTCAGCAATTTTAAAATTATATCTTTGCTTGCGACCCACGGAGCAAGAGCGCCGACAAGTTTCACACCGATAACTTTCGGACAGTTGATATAGAATGCTCCGCCTCCCATCGCGACAGCGACATCAAGTCCGCCCGCTCCGATAGCCAGCATTCCAATCCCGCCTCCGGTAGGCGTGTGTGAATCGCTGCCCAAAAGTGTTGCGCCGGGTTTGCCGAATCGTTCGAGATGGACCTGATGACAAATTCCGTTGCCCGGCCGAGAAAAATATACGCCTGTTTTCGCTGCGATGCTCTGCAGATAGAGATGATCGTTATGATTTTCCGGCCCGAACTGGCTCATATTATGGTCGATATAACTTACCGATAATTCGGTCTTGACGCGTTCGGAGGGCCCCATTGACTCGAACAGTAAAAACGCGGTTGTGCCCGTGGCGTCCTGCGTTAGTGTCTGGTCGATTTTGACCCCGATTGCCTTTCCTTTTTCAAGTTGGCCGTCAACGAGGTGGTTTTCGATGATTTTATATGTTAGTGTTTTTGCCAATTGATACTCCAGTTTTTGATTTATCAAGATGTGATTTTAATCACAAATGGGTCTATTTTCAACAGGATAAGGACAGAATATCGAACATAAAAAAATCCGGTATTTGCCCTTTTTTAATGCGTTATACTAGGCTCAGTTTAACATTTTCGATAATCCGCGGGTAACACCTTCTAAAGGAAATTGCGATTTTCATCGCGAAATTTCTCACCCTTAAGGGTGTTACTGTTTACCGCTGTTTTTTATGGTTTTAGGGTCAAGACCCTGTTCGATAGCCGCGATTTTATTAACTCTTCTTTGATGTCTCCCGCCTGCGAATGGCGTTGACAGCCAGACTTCGACTATTTTTCTCAGGACTTGTGAGCCGAGCAAATCGCCGCTCAGGCACAGCACGTTTGCATCGTTATGCTGCCTGCTGATTCGCGCATTAAGTTCATCATAGCACAATGCCGCGCGAACGCCGTGCACTTTATTTGCCGCTATGCACATCCCAATTCCGGTTCCGCAGACGAGGATTGCCATATCGACTTCATGCTTCGATACGGCAGTAGCCGCCAAATATGCCAGATCCGGATAATCGACCGGCCCTTCGCCGTTTGTTCCGAAATCAACGCACTCGTTGCCCAGTTCGGTTACAATGATTTTAATCTGTTCCTTGGCTTCAATACCTCTATGGTCATTTGCTACTGCTACTTTCATAGCTCGCTTATCCTTTTAATAACTGCTTTTTCTATTATTTGACCGCATATCTTATACGTTTCAAAATCGCCGCCGATAGGGTCATTTATATTTTTATTTTCATCCAACAGCATACACTTCTGCCGCCCGTCCGGCGAAAGCTGGATTATATCACTTTTTTGTCCTTCTGACATCGTAAAAATATAATCAGCTTCTTTAATCATTTCTGCCGTAATATTTCTACTTTTGTGATTGGATATATCCGCATTCCTCGAATCACAAACCTTTATGGCATAATTAGTTGCGCCAATGCCATTCGTCGCTGAAATGCCGCAGGAAGCTACCTTATACCCCATCTGCCCCAACTGGTCAATATTGCATCCAAGTTTTTCGGCCAATGCTTTTTTTGCAAAGCCTGCCGCCATAGGGCTTCTGCAGGTATTTCCCGTGCAGACAAAAAGAATATTTACAGTGAGCATTTTTTGTATCTGCCTTTTGGAAAATACTCCTTCCCTCAGAACTTCCCAGCCCGCCGACGAAATTTTCACTACCGAACTGCTCTTTTTATATTTGCACGTTCCTCCATCGATAATCATATCAACTATTCCGTCGAGTTGCTCTATCGCGTCCTGGGCGTTTGTCGCCGGCTCTTTGCCGGCGGTATTTGCGCTCGGGGCTACTATCGCGTTTTTGCATAGATTTAGAAACTGGCGTGCTATATCATTTTCCGGACAGCGGATGCCGATGGTATTGTCTTTGTAAAGTCCCATTAGAGACGAGTCGTCAATGACGCCTGTCGGCCGACCGTGGCGGCCTGTCTCTAACGGGACAAGCATGGCAAAGTCTTTTTGGTTGATTTCAAAAACAATTGTAAGCGGTCCCGGCCAGCCGATTTTTACGAGTTTTTTTGCCGGAGGAGTCAGACTCGTCCCAGCGGGGACAAAATCGGACAGTTTATTTTTATCGCCGATGTGCAGGGTGTATCTTTTTTCCGTATCTCTTTTTTTTACTTCATCGAGTCGCTCTAAGCTTTTTTTATCAGCTTTGCAGGCGATGCCGTAGACCGTTTCGGTGGGGAACACGACCAGCCCGCCCGAATCGACGCAATCAGCGGCTTTTTTTAATGCCTCGATATCCTTTATATGGTCCTCTATTTTCAAAATCTCTGTTTTCATTTATACACTAAAATACAGGATTACAGGGCAAAAAGGAAGAAGTTTATTCGTAGCCACTAAGGCACAAAGACACGAAGAGAAATATATCAAAAATCAAATATCAAAAATAAAAATGACAGATTAAAATTCAAAAATAGGTAAACGTTCCCGATTTATTCTTGTCTATCTGGTGAGGACTGGCGATAATGGAGCCCAGAAATAGAAGAAAGTTCACCGATAAGGAAGATGACGAAACAGAGTCTGCAGCACGAGTTTTAAGGAACGCAAAACATGACAAATGCAAGAGCAGCGTACCGGATATGGGTGTTAGTTTTCGCGATAGCCCTCTACCAGGCAGGTCTCCTGAAGGCTGAGGAAAAAGATGGCGGGCCAAAGCCCGCAGCCTTTACAGTGAAGGTGACAGGGTCAGGACGACCGATGATTCTGATCCCCGGGTTGGGATGTGGAGGCAATGTCTGGGACGGAACGGTGGCCCACTTCAAGGACCGCTATGAGTGCCATGTCGTGACATTGGCAGGCTTTGCAGGTCAGCCGGCCATCGGGGAGCCGTTCCTGGAGCAGGTTCGCAAGGGCCTGGTCGATTACATTGGCCAGAAGAAACTGGAGCGGCCAATAATCGTCGGACACAGTTTGGGAGGATTCATGGCATTCTGGCTCGGCGTGACGGCGCCGGATCAGGTCGGGCCGATTATCGCCGTCGATGGCGTGCCGTTTTTCGCGGCGCTGAACGATACCAAGGCCACGGCGGAGTCGGTAAAACCATTTGCGGAAGGCATGCGTGCGATGTACAAGGCGCAAACGCCTGAGCAGTTCGCTATGGGTTTCCGGTCGTTTCTGGCAATGATGATAACCGACCAGAAGGATGTTGAGAAGATTTGCCAGCTTGGCGAGAAGTCCGACCACAAAGCGGTGGGGCAGGCCACCTATGAATTGATGACCACCGACCTGCGGAACGAGGTCAAGGCGATCAAGATGCCCGTTCTGCTCATCGGGGCTACAGCGTCCATAACGGACCCTAACCAGAGGAAGGCGGCCCAGGAGAATTACAGGCTTCAGGTTGCAGCAGTGCCGAGGCACAAGGTTGTCTTTGCGCCCAAGGCCAGGCATTTCATCCAACTGGATGAGCCTGAGTTCTTCTTCGGGGAAGTCGAGTCGTTCCTCAAGGATATGGATGCGGCCAAAGGCAAGTAAGTCTGTTACCTCTGTGCCTCTGCGTATCTTTTTATTCAGGTATGCAAAATCAAAAAGTAATAATACAAGGTCGTTTATTTTATAGGTTGTTGTTTCCATTATATACTGAAATGCATAATAACTTGCCAAAGCATAAGTTTTCTAATTTCTGTTTGACAATAATACTATTTCGCTTAAATTTTGGAAATGACTGAAGCAAAAAAGACAGTTTTGTTTGAAAAACACGCGGCTTTAGCGGCCAAAAGCCAGATTGTCCCTTTTGGAGGCTGGCTGATGCCGCTGTGGTTCACTTCAATTCGTGCCGAGCACGAAGCAGTTCGCAAAACGGCAGGGCTTTTCGACTGCACACATATGGCCGTCTTGAAAATTACCGGCAAAGACGCGGCCAATTTCCTGAATGTTCTCGCCACCAACGACGTTTCAATGTTAAAGCCGGGAAAGGCCCAGTATTCATACATCCTCACCCCCGCAGGCGACATAGTTGATGATATTATTATTTATTATATCGCGCCGGAAAATTTTATGATGGTCGCAAACGCTTCCAATGAGCAGAAGGTAAAAGACTGGATTGCCAAAGTTCTCGTGGAGTTTTGCAGCGAATTGCAGGTTGACCCCGTTAGAGACAAAGCCTTAGGCTTGACGGCCAGCAAATGGCCTGTCTCTAACGGGGTTGATATTAAAGACCTCAAGAACGCGTCTTTGCCGGATGCGAGAGTTGATATCGCGCTTCAGGGGCCTGCTTCGGCTCAATGTATTAAAAATATTTTCGGCGTCGATGTAACCGGCCTTAAATCCCTGTCATTTGTCTTCGCCAAATCTAAAGACCTCGATGTGATTATTACTTCAACCGGTTATACCGGCGCAAAAGTAAGTTACGAATTATTCGTTCATCCGTCAAAAGCTGCGCTGCTTTGGGATACGATTCTCAAAGAAGGAAAATCTCTCGGAGTAATTCCCTGCGGCCTTGGTTCAAGAGACAGCCTGCGAATCGAAGCGGGCCTGCCTTTATACGGCCACGAGCTAGACGGCGATTTTAATATCTCGCCTTTCCAGGCTGGTTACCCATGGGCGGTAAAACTGCAGAAGAAAAACTTTATCGGCAAAGATGCGATTACGAAAAAAGCGGCAAATTTCGATACAGAAGTTGCAAGGCTGAAATTTGACGGCAGCAAAGGCGTAAGGCCAATCAGGCAGTTGGACGGCATTTTAAGCGATGACGGGATTTGCATAGGTCAGGTTTTGAGCTGTGCGGGCGTAAATGATAGACAGATTGCTCTTGCTCTGATTAAAAAGCAGTATAACATTACAGGAAAATCGGTCGGCATTTATTACCTGGCTCGAAATGCAGGGCATATTCAGCAGGGCAGGAAAGAAAAAGTTTCGGTTGGTGAAAGATTGACAGCGGACATACAGGGGAAAGTTGTTGAAAGGTTCGAAAAGTTTTAAATCGGCAATTTTAAATCTTAAATTCTTTGTGTCTTAGTGCCTTAGTGGCTATAAAGATTAAAAAGGAGTTATCAATGGCACCGGAAAATACTTTTTATACGAAAGACCATGAATGGGTGCAGATTAAAGGCGATACTGCGACAGTCGGCATTACCGATTACGCCCAGCATTCACTCGGCGAAATTACATTTATTGAGCTTCCCGCCGCCAAAAAACAGCTCAAGGCTCACGACGTTATTGCGGTTGTGGAAAGTTCCAAAGCCGCCAGCGATGTTTTCAGTCCAATCGCCGGTGTGGTAACAGAAGTTAATAACCAGCTTTCTTCAAAGCCTGAGCTGATTAATCAGGATTGCTCTAATGCCGGCTGGATTTGTAAACTGAAAGTCGCAAACCCCGACACAAAAAATTTAATGAACGCCGCTCAATATGAGCAATATCTTAAAACTATTTAGCCTGAGGTAAAAATGCCTTTTATCGCAAATACGCCGCAGCAGCAAAACCAGATGCTCAAGGAAATCGGTCTGTCGATGGATGGCTTATTCGCCGATATTCCAAAAGAATTTCTGTCGAAGGAATTTAATCTGCCTGCGGGAATGAGCGAATTTGAAGTCCGCAATCGTCTTGCCGAGCTTGCCGGAAAAAATTATATCGGCCTGACATGTTTTCTGGGCGGCGGTTTTTACGACCATTTCATTCCCGCTGCCGTTTATGCCATTATCAGCAGGAGTGAGTTTTATACCGCTTATACGCCTTATCAGCCGGAAATTTCGCAGGGCACCTTGCAGGCGATTTTCGAATATCAGTCGCTTATTTGCAGGTTGACGGGTTTGGAAGCCGCGAACGCTTCGCTTTACGACGGCGGCACCGCTCTTTACGAAGCGATGATGATGGCGCTGCGAATCACCGGCAGAAATAAAATCCTCGTCGATGACAGCGTCAATCCGATTTATCGTGTAATGCTTAATTCTTATACAAAAAATCTCAGCATAAACCTCGAAGAAACCCAAAATGACCAGGGTCTGATTAACCGCAAGGAACTTTTAAACAAACTCGATGATAACACTGCCGCGGTGATTGTTCAGAACCCGAATTTCTTTGGTTGCATCGATGACTTTACGGATATCGCAGAGGCTGCTCACGCCAAAGGCGCACTGCTTATCGTTTCCTGTTATCCGATTTCACTTGGCATTTTAAAAACCCCCGGCGCGATGGGCGCAGATATTGTTACCGGCGAAGGCCAGAGCCTCGGATTAGCAATGTCATTTGGCGGGCCGTATCTGGGATTTATGGCGACGAAAAAAGATTATGTCCGCAAAATGCCAGGCAGAATTGTCGGCAGGACAAAAGATAATAAAGACAGAACAGGTTTCGTTCTGACTCTTCAGGCGCGCGAGCAGCATATCCGCCGCGAAAAAGCGACATCGAATATTTGTTCTAACGAAGCCCTTTGTGCATTGACTGCTCTTGTATATATGTCGCTGCTCGGCAAAGAAGGGCTAAAGCAAACGGCCCAGTTATGTGCCGACAAGGCAAGTTACGCCTGGCAGCGAATGACCGCGATAAAGGGCGTAAAACCGCGATTTAACGCAAAATGGTTTTTTAATGAATTTGTGCTCGAATTGCCCGCCAACGCCGCAGATGTCGCGGGCAAACTGATTGAAAAAGGTTTTGCCGCAGGTTTTCCGCTTAGCAGGTATTACAGCGGTATGGAAAATTCGCTGCTCGTTGCCGTTACCGAGAAAAGAACCAAACAACAGATTGGTATGCTCGCTGAATCGCTGGAGGCCGTGTTATGAAACTGATTTTTGAAAAAAGTGTTCCGGGCCGCCATGGTGTTTTGCCGCCGACAAATGATGTGGCCAGTACGATACATATAAAGAAAGAATTATTGAGAAGTTCAGACGCCGCTTTGCCAGAGCTTAGCGAGCTTGACGTTGTAAGGCATTTTACCGAGCTTTCGCGCAGAAATTTCGGCGTCGATACTAATTTTTATCCGCTCGGCTCCTGCACGATGAAATACAATCCTAAAGTCGCTGAGCGAATCGCCGCATATCCGGGCTTTGCGCATCTTCATCCGCTTATGCCGCAGCTGCGAATGGGCGGAATTTTGACGCAGGGCGCGCTGGAAGTTTTATATGATATGGACAAGATGCTTTGCGAAATAACCGCAATGGCGGGCTTCACGATGCAGCCAATGGCCGGCGCTCACGGCGAACTTACAGGCATTATGATTATGGCCGCGTATCATCGCGACAAGGGAAATAAAAAAACTACGGTTTTAATTCCCGACAGCAGGGGCGTAGTGGACCTAAACGCGTTAAAAAAGACAGTTAATTCCGAAACCGCGGGCATAATGCTGACCTGTCCCAACACGCTGGGAATTTTCGAGCCTGACATAAAAGAAATTTGCAAAATCATCCATTCCGTTGACGGCCTTTGTTATTATGACGGCGCGAATCTCAACGCCATTGTCGGCAAGGCTCGCCCCGGCGATTTCGGTTTCGATATTGTGCATCTCAATCTTCACAAAACCTTCGCTACCCCTCACGGCGGAGGCGGACCGGGCGCTGGGCCGGTTGGCGTTGTTGAAAAACTGCTCGATTTTCTGCCCGTCTCGCTTGTCGTAAAAAGAGATGACGGCACTTTCGCGCTCGAATACGACAGACCAAAATCCATCGGCTACATCGCGCCGTTTTACGGCAACTTCGCGATAATACTTCGTGCGTATGTTTATATCCTTATGCTCGGAAAAGAAGGCCTTAAACGTGTAGCTGAAAATGCCGTATTAAACGCAAATTACGTAAAAGAAAAACTCAAAAAATATTACGAACTTCCATTTGGCCAGGTCTGCAAACACGAATGTGTTTTCAGTGCATCAAGGCAAATCGAAACCGGCATACACGCCATTGATATCGCAAAAGGCCTTATCGATAGGGGTTACCATCCGCCTACCGTTTATTTCCCGTCGATTGTCAAAGAGTCGATAATGATTGAACCGACGGAAACGGAAAGCAAGGAAACGCTTGATGCCTTTATTCAAACAATGATAGAACTTGCCGAGATGGCAAAACAGGAGCCGGAAAAACTAACAGCTGCGCCGATAACTACGCCCGTTGGCAGGCTTGACGAAACGGCCGCGGCAAAGAACGTTGACATCGCCCAACTGTAGCGGTTTTATCCATTTTCTGCCGGTTTGCGAAAAAAACTCTGCAATTTTCGTTTATTTTTTCACAATCATTATTGACCTGCCATAAGCAAATAAGGTATGTTATCCCAATTCCAAAAGGTAAAAGACGAAAAAATGGATTCCCGCTTTCGCGGGAATGACAGTACGGAGTGATATTATGAAAAACAGGTGGCTAATCGCTTTAAGCGCCGTCGGTATTCATATTTCCATTGGTTCTGTTTACGCCTGGTCTGTTGCGGCCAAGCCGATAATGAACCTTTTCAAATGTTCAATTTCACAGGTAACACTTACCTTTGCCATCGCGATTTGTTTTCTCGGATTAAGCGCTGCTTTCCTCGGCCATTTTGTCGAAAAAGAAGGCCCCCGAAAAGCGGGAATGCTGGCGGCCTGTTTCTTTGGCATAGGCGTAGCGGCTTCCGGCCTTGCAATCAGGTTCCATTCTCTGTGGCTTTTATATTTATGTTACGGCGTATTAGGCGGAATCGGATTGGGAACCGGATATATCACACCTGTATCGACACTGATAAAATGGTTTCCAGATAAAAGGGGTATGGCGACAGGTATGGCGATTATGGGTTTCGGTTTTGCCGCGTTTATCGCCAGTTTCCTGATGAAAAAATTGATGTCAATTCCGTCGGTCGGCGTTGAAGGTATGTTTTACGTTCTGGGCGCAATATATTTTCTTGTTATGTTCAGCTCGGCACAGTATCTTGCGCCGCCACCGAAAGACTGGCTTCCTGCGGGCTTTAAGGCCAAGCTGGATAATGGGACAAAAAGAATCAGGTCAGACCTTTCGCAGCTTACCGCTAATGAAGCGGTCAAAACATTAAGATTTTATTTTCTCTGGCTGATGTTGTTTATAAATATTTCCTGCGGCATAGCGGTAATTTCTGTCGCTTCGCCGATGGGTCAGGAACTGGCGGGTTTATCTGCCGCGGCAGCAGCGGGAATGGTCGCGATAATCGGCATTTTTAATGGGCTGGGCAGAATCGGCTGGTCGAGCATTTCAGACCACATCGGCAGACCCAGGGCGTGGACGATATTTTTTATAATTCAGTTAATTGCATTTTTATCTTTGCCGCGAATTACGCATCCCGTTCTTTTTCAGGCAGTTATTTTTTTGATTATGACCTGTTACGGCGGCGGATTCGCTTCTGTGCCTGCGTATATCAGCGACCTTTTCGGCACAAAACAGGTTTCCGCTATTCACGGATATATATTAACCGCATGGTCGGCGGCGGGAATTTTCGGTCCGATGTTTCTTTCATTGGTTAAGGACAAGACGCAAAGTTATTCGGCAACACTGTATATTTTCAGCGGATTTTTTGGAGTGGCATTGATAATTTCAACGCTTTTGATATTCAATATTCGGACGATTAAAAAAACAAAAAAACATCTGCGTCTAAAGGCAAAACAAGCCCTCTGTGCCGCATAAGCAAAAAAGTAATTTTGCATTATCTGAGGAATCAACCCCGCACCTTCTAAATATTCAGAAATATATTTTGAGAAATCATAAAAAAATAATGGTTTGATATATTTGAATATATCAAATGAAAATTGAATAAAAAGAAGGTGCGGGGTAATATATCGGTATGAATGATAAACCGTCTATTCTTCTCGTAAATCCGCCGATTTATGATTTCGCGGCCTTTGACTTCTGGCTCAAGCCCCTGGGAATGTTAACTGCCGCAGGAAAAATCGCAAATGCTACAGATTTCCAGCTATTCGATTTTTTAGACAGGAATCACCAATTTTATTCTGACAAACCTCAATTTAAAAGCGACCCCTGGGGCAGAGGCCGGTTTTTTTCAACTGTAATCCCAAAACCAGATGTGCTTAAGAAAATTCCAAGGTATTACCGCCGATTCGGCCTGCCTGCTGAAATTTTTATAGATTTTTTGAAAACAAACAAGCCCTGCGATTTTGTTTTTGTCCAAACCGTTATGACTTACTGGTATTTAGGCTATCAGGAGGTGATAAATGAGCTAAAAAAATACTGGCCGAGGACTAAAATTGTTTTAGGCGGGCCTTACACAATGATTTGTCCGGAACACGCCAGAAATCTTGGAGCGGATTTTATTTATGGTGATGAACAAACCCCCGCCACCCTTACAGGGTCTTCGACAGGTGCGGGGGCTAAACAACTGCCATTATGGAATCTTTATAAAAAGATTGATACTGCCGCGATGAAGATTACGCAGGGCTGTCCGTTCAAATGCACGTATTGCACAGTGCCGATATTTTGCGATGGCTTTAGCACAAAACCGCTGCAGCAGGCAATTGATGAATTAAGATTTTTGATTTCCCTTGGCGTAAAAAATATCGCCTTTTACGATGATGCACTGTTGTATAAAAGTGATGAAGTATTGAAACCATTATTACACTATGTAATAGAAAATAAAATTGATGTTTCTTTTCATACTCCCAACGCACTTAACGCCAGGTTTATTGACAGCGAACTTGCCTCTCTTTTAATCAAGGCAGGCTTCAAAAGTTTTTATCTTGGTTTTGAAAGCCGCTCGCAGGAGTTTCAAAAACAGACCGGCTCAAAAATTTACGATGATGAGTTTGCCAATGCCGTAAAAACGCTAATTACCGCCGGTGCGGATATAAACAGCATAACGGCGTATTTGATTTTAGGTCATCCGCATTATGAAATTCAGGAAATCGAGGAATCGATGAAATTTGCCGGAGGTAGTCTCGGCGTGAAAATTATGCTTGCCGAGTTTTCGCCCATACCCGGCACAGTAGACGGAAAGTTCTGCGAAAAATATATTGATCTGAGCGAACCGCTTTTACACAGCAAAACCGCGTTTCCGATAATTCTTCTCGGCAGCGAAAAAATAAACAGAATAAAAGATATGTGTCGTAAGTTGAACCAATTCGAAAATTAATTATGCGGTTCGTTTTGTTTTGTCTTCCAGTCGTATTCCGCGTTTCCATGGCTTTCTGTATCGTTGTTTGCCATCAAAAATAGTTTACCTTTCGCCGAATAATCTTTATCGATCCATCCGACGACATAGATTGGTGCTTTGGTCGGCCATTGATTGCCTGTTTTTTCATCCGTCTTTATCTCCTGATAGGTTCCCTTCGTAATAAAATACAGCAGTTTTTTATTTTTTCCTTTTGGGTCTTCGAATGTTTTTGTCGGGTCGATATTGCCTTTAAAATCCGCGGTTACGGTATAGTTGCTGTCTGTATAGCTATATGCGCACTGCCAGTGTCCTTTTGCCATGCCGTTTGGCTCAATAACAATTTCGATATTGCCTCTGTGCTCGTTTTTCCGCCAAACCTGCCCGCTGAGAACGGTTTTTTCTTTTATAACAGCCTTGCCTTTTTTGCCGGTCTGTTTCACAGGAAATGCTTCTTTGTCCAGCAGTCTTTGTTCCTCGAACCATGGGCGTTCATCGTAGGCGCGGTTTATATCTATCGGCCCGAACATCGCCGTAAAGTCAATCAGATACAATATTGCCATGATTAAAATTACTATCAGCAGCCCGATGAATGCTGCCCCGCGATTCATTATCCTTTGCATTTTCAATTCCCCTTTTTTATCGAAACTTAAAAACGGAGAGGGCGGGATTCGAACCCGCGGTACTCGGTAAAGAGCACACTGGTTTTCGAAACCAGCAACATCAGCCGCTCGAACACCTCTCCGGATTAGATTATCTCCAATTATACCAGCAATTTAAGTCGTCTCAAATACAAAACTTGCCCTGCTCAATAAGGGGTCTTTACTTTTCATTTCTCCGGCGGTATATTGATTTTCCAGCCTATGAAGGGCGATTTTTATGACAGGGAGGTACCTATGATAAAATGTCCTTATTGCGGCAAAGAGTTCGACGAAAAGGACCAGCCTAAAGAAAAGTGGTATTTTACAAATTATTGGGTTGTAATCGCTTTACTGTGTTTCGGTCCACTGGCACTACCTCTTGTCTGGTTCAATCCCCGTTATAATCCCAGAACCAAATGGATTGTATCTATACTGGTTATTATTATTACCATTATTTCCATTTGGATTTACATGATATTGAAAGCTTTCTTGCTTAACTTAATGCAGCAGTTGCAGCACCAGCTTGGCGGTATTGGTTAGCCTGGACTTTTTATTGGTTAAGCAAATAGATACCGGCGTTCAGAATCGCCGCGAAACTGGCCCATATTATATATGGCAAAAGTAAAATCCCCGCCAATCGCGAAACTTTCCAGAAGCTCAGAATTGTCGTTATCACCGCCAGCCACAGCATTACAATATCACCAAGCGCAATCAATGGCTGGTTGAATCCGAAGAAAATCGGAGTCCAGATTACGTTGAAAACCATTTGAAGGATAAATGCCGCGAGTGCCGTTTTTCCCGCCGCGTTTGAAAATCCCTTCCGCCATACCAGGAACAATGCGATTCCCATAAGCAGATAAAGCACAGTCCATACCGGCCCGAATACCCACCCCGGCGGAGTAAATACCGGCTTTTTTAGCGATTCATACCATCCCGATGTGCTTGTAACAAAAACTGAGCTTGCAAACCCGGCCCCCAAAACCGCCAGGCAGCTGATTGCTAATTTTTTAATCTCATCAGACTTCATAGGACACGGTCCCTTCCTGCCATTTTATCGGCCAATAAACATTTTTTTCTGCACGTTTTCTGTTATTATTGATAGCGGTTTTATTGCCGGAGTTTTAAAATGCGGATGTGGATGGTTGACCCTTTAGTACTTTGTAATAAGCACCTTCTTGGCGAACACGTAGAATGTCACATGTTTGCAGGCCATCTGATTAGAAAAAGGAAGATTACAAATTATATTGCCTTTAATCTTCTTGAGCCGAAGAGTCTGGCCCAAAGGCACAATGTTCTCGCCCGCCAGATGCGAAAAAGACTGATGTCGCACAAATCTCCTCTGCCCCGTTTCAGCATATATTATCTGCCCAAAGACCAGCAGGAGTATAGGGTTGATGTTGAGAAGTCTCTAAAAGATTTAATTAAAAGGTGTCCTGCTTGTAAAAAAAGATTTAAAGCTTTTAAGTTGTCTTGAAAGCTAAGTTCTGAATACTTTCTTTTTTTCTCATTTTTGGTATTATTCTGATTATGTTTGATATGTTTGACTTTTTAAAGGGCAGGCAGCAATTTACCCGGCTGATAATGCTGGCTGCGGCAGGTTCGCTTGTAGCCATTGGCATTATGATGATTTACGCCTCCGGCAATCCTGCTGACTCAGCCGCAGGCTCATCTGCGGATATGTGGAAGAAGCAGGCGATTTTCACCGCTGTGGGATTCATTGGTTTTATTTTTATCAATTCATTCAACTATAAGAAATTAGGCCCCGCAAGTTTCTGGCTTTACGCCGGTATAATTATTTTGCTTTCAATTCTGCTTTTGGACCGCGTTGTGCATTTGCCCTTCGTGCCGATAAAGAAAGGCTCACGCCGGTGGATTGTTTTAGGTTCGCTTCTGCAGTTTCAGCCGTCGGAGTTTTTCAAACTCATTTACATAATAGCCCTCGGCTGGCACTTGCGTTACAGAAGCAATTATCGGAGATTATCCGCGCTTATACCGCCGTTTCTGCTGACGATTTTGCCGATGGCGTTGATTTTGCTTGAGCCGGATTTGGGAACGGTGCTTTTAATGATGCCGGTATTTTTAACGATGCTGTTTCTTGCCGGCGCGAAGGTTAAACATCTTATCGTTATAATTGCACTTGCTATACTGGCGTTTCCGATTCTCTGGATGCAAATGCACGACTATCAGCGGATGCGCGTAAGTTCTGTGCTTTTTCAAAGCGGTATCGACGGCAGCGAAAGCTGGCTAAAACAGCAGAGCGCAAAACACGCCTGGCTTGCAAATATTTTCGGCGTCTCGAGCGAACGGCTTCGCAACTGGGAAGGCGGCGAAGGCTATCAGCTTACGCGCTCTAAACTTGCGATTGCCTCCGGCGGACTTAGCGGTCAAGGCTACAGAAGCGGACCGTTTGTGAAATATAAATTTCTGCCGGAAAGGCATAACGATTTTATTTTCGCTCTCATCAGCCATCAATGGGGATTCGCCGGTGCAGTTTTAATAATGGGATTATACGCGTTGCTCGTAGTTTGCGGACTGGAAATTTCAGCCGCGAGCAGTGATGTATTTGGAAGTTATGTCGCCGCGGGAATAAGCATAATTTTCGCAATCCAGGTGCTTGTAAATATCGGTATGAATATCGGCATAATGCCTATTACCGGAATTACGCTGCCGTTTGTAAGTTATGGCGGGTCGAGTCTATTGGTAAATATCGTGTCCGTAGGATTAGTCAATAATATCGGCAGAAGTAAATAAGCCGAAATTTTCCCTCTCAGTCAATACCACCCAGGCACGCCAATCTTTTTTGTAAATTCTTACAGGTTTTATGGCTCTGACTTTTTTTATCCAGACGAGAACGGCAAATTTACTGTCTGATTTTAATTTCCAATACTCGTCATTGCCGAGAATCAGATTATTAAATTCAGCTTTGAGACGGATAATTTTTGCAGGTGTAAGATTCATGAATTCAGTAAATGCCGATACCTGCGCAACGGCACAGACGGGGCCGGAAGATTCTTTTAAAAATAATCTGTCGTCAGCGGCAACGTGGCCAAATGGCGGAAAGGCGGCTTTTAACAGGCGTAACTCTATTGTTTTAGAGCCGTTAAGTATCTTATCAAGATATATTTTTTTTAAAATGACAAGATGAGATTTAGACATAACGGGAAAATAATACCTGTCGCAAGTAATTGCAAATAAAATCCTTATGAGAATACTTGGCATAGTCTATATAGTCGTTAAACTCTGCGTAAATTAACAAACTTAAAAGGGGCACATTTTTATTTGTTAATTTGATTTAAGAGATTATTTGCGAGTTGGGAGTTCAAAGACTTAAGAATATTATATTCTGCCAGAGCGGAATTTTTGTCGCCTACTACCAAGTAAGCAACGCCAAGCTTATTGTGCGCTTCGGCTAAATCCGGCTTGATTTTTATGGCCTGCTTATAGGCATCTATCGCTTGGGGCAAGCGGTCAAGCTTATCGTAAGCAACGCCAAGATTATAGTGTGCCTTGACGTAATCCGGATCTATTATTATGGCCTGGCTGAAGGCATCTATCGCCTCGGGCAAGCGGCCAAGCTTGCCGTAAACAATTCCAAGATTATTAGGTGCTTCGGCTAAATCCGGATTGAGCTTTATGGTCTGCTGATAAGCATCTATTGCTTCTTCGTAACGGCCAAGCCTGGCGTAAGCATTGCCAAGATTATTGTGTGCTAGCCAATTATTTTGTGTGACCTCCAGTGCGTGCGAAAAAAGAGTAACGTTGTTTTTCCAATAGCTTACCTGCCGATGGGCGCATATTCCCAGGGCCGTCAGCACAATCACCATCGATAAGCCCAGAGCGATTTTTCGTTGAGGCCATTTTGAAAGAAGCTGCGGCAAACCCCATGCAAGCATTATGAACAGACCTATATATGGGATATAAGTGTAACGGTCGGCATAGGCCTGCGCACCAACCTGAATAATGCCGATGACGGGGATGAGCATTCCAAGATACCAGAACCAGCCTGTGACAAGATATCTGCGATTTTGGGCGAATCGAAGGACAAGAATCGTTACGGCCAATAGCAGAATGGCTGATATTACAGCGTATAAAATTGATACGTTTTCAACAGGGTGAGGATAAAACACGGCCAGGTAGTTTGGCCAAATCATTTTTTCTATATACCTGGCATAAGAGATAAAGGCATTACCGATACGAAACTTTAAAGGGAACCGGGCAAATGGTATTAATATCTTGCTGCTCTGCTGGACAAGAAAAACGATGGCACTTGAAACAATTGAAAGAACAATAAAAGGGATTTTTTCCAGAATCAAACGATAGAGTGTCCGCAATTGAAAACGGCCAATACGGTCAAGCGGCCAGTAGTCCAGCAAAAGCAACACAAACGGCAATGTTACCAGCATAGGCTTTGCCATAAGACCTAAAGCGAAAATTAATAAGACAAGCAGGTGGCGCGCGGCGTTGGGGCGGCTGACATACCGCACATACGCTAACATCGCAAGCAGCCAAAAGAAAGTGCTCAGGACGTCCTTGCGTTCGGCAATCCAGGCGACCGATTCGACATGCATCGGATGAAGTGCAAACAGAGCCGCCACAAATGCGCTTTGCCAAAGTGCTTTTGTCATTTGTTTGAGGACAAGGAAAAGAAGCAAAGTGTTTGCGATGTGAAAGAAAAGATTAGTAAGATGAAAACCTTCAGGGTTGGGGTCAAACAACTGACAATCGAGCATTAGCGAAAGCCAGGTTAAGGCATGCCAGTAGCCTGTGTGAATGGTCGTAAAAGCCCAAATGATATTGTCGAAAGTCAGACCGCTTACAACATGCTGATTTTCATATACATACAAATCGTCATCGTAATTGACGAAATCGAAATTTCTGACCTGCCAGAAGACCAGCAATGCACTGATTGCTAAGGCGAAATAAATCGAAATGACAAGAGGCTTTTTTACCTGTTGGGGCATAGGCAACAATATATTTACACAAACATCTGTTGTCAAGAAACAAAACGAGTTACGGTCGGTGTGTAAGAATGATGAACCGTAAAAGTCCTGCAAAGGTTACTTTTTCATTTGTTAATCTGATTTAAGAGATTATTTGCAAGTTCTGAGTTTAAAGACTTAAGAATATTATATTCGGCCAGAGCGGAATTTTTGTCGCCTACTACAAGGTAAGCAACGCCAAGATTTTCGTGCGCCATGGCCAAATCTGGCTTTAATTTTATGGTCTGCTTATAGGCATCTATCGCCTGGGGCCAGCGGCCAAGGGCGGAATAAGTCATGCCGAGATTATAGTGTGCCTCGGCATAATCCGGCTTTATTCTGATGACCTGCTCGAAGACATTTATTGCCTCGGGGTAGCGGCCAAGGGCGTAGTAGGCATTGCCAAGGTTATAGTGTGTGTCTACGAAATCCGGCTTGAATTTTATGGCCTGGTTATAGGCCTCTATCGCCTCAGCATGGCGGCCAAGAGCGGAATAAGCATAGCCAAGATTATTGTACGCCTCTACTAAATCCGGCTTGATTTTTATGGCCTGCTTATAGGCATCTATAGCATCCTGCCAGCGGCCAAGCTTTGTGTAAACAATGCCGAGATTGTTGTGTGCCAAAGCTAAATCCGGCTTGAATTTTATAGCCTGCTTATGTTCATCTATAGCATTCTGCCAGCGGCCAAGTTTGGTGTAAACGATGCCGAGATTAGTATGCGCTTCGGCATAATCCGGTATTATTCTTATTGCCTGGCTGAAATTCTCCATCGCCTCTGCGCTGCGGCCAAGATCGTCGTAAGCAAGGCCAAGGTCATTATATGCGAGCCAATTTTTTTGAGTTACCTCCAGCGCGTGCGAAAAAAGAGTAACGCTGTTTTTCCAATAGCTTGTCTGCTGATGAGCGCATATTCCCAGGGTCGTCAGCACAATCACCATAGATAGGCCCAGAGCGATTTTCCGCTGCGGCAATTTCGAAAGAAGCACCGGCAGACCCCATGCGATCATTATGAACAGACCTATATAGGGGACATAGGTATAACGATCCGCATAGGCCTGCTGACCAACCTGAATGATGCCGATTACAGGCACAAGTGTTCCGATAAACCAGAACCAGCCGAGGGGCAAATACTTTTGATTTCGTCCAAGCCGAATTACAAAAATAGATATAACAAGCAGCAGCAAAACACACATCGCAACCTGCCAAAATGGGAAACTTGCAGATGCGCCAAATGGATAAAATATCGCCAGGTTCCGCGGCCAGAACATTTTGTATAGATATTTGACGTAAGATAAAACAGCATTTGCAATCCTGCTGTTCAGAGGAAGCGTATCCATCTTAATTAATGCTCCGCCGCTTCGCATCACCATAAAAGTAACGACACTTGAAACGGCAACAAGAGCAAATAAAGGGATTTTTTCCACCAGCAGATGCCGGGATATTTTCCGCTGGAATGGCCAATAGTCCAAAAGTAAAAGCACAAATGGCAAAGTTACCAGCATCGGCTTGGCCATCAGGCCCAGAGCAAACATCAACATCGTCAGCAGGTATCGGGCGGCATTCGGCTGTTTGACATACAGCACATACGCCAACATTGTCAGCAGCCAGAAAAAAGTGCTTAATACATCTTTTCGTTCTGAAATCCATGCTACCGATTCAACGTGAAGCGGGTGAAGGGCAAACAGAGCCGCCACAAACGCGCTTTGCCAAAGAGCGCCGGTCATTTTTTTGAGAACAGCAAAAAGCAGCAAGGTATTTACAATGTGCAGAAGGAGATTTACAAGATGAATCCCGCCTGCATTGGCTCCGAATAACTGACAATCGAGCATAAGCGACAGCCATGTCAGCGGATGCCAATGACTGGACACATCGGTTGTAAAAGCCCAAGAGACAGCGGCGGGTGTGAGACCGTTTAAAACGTTTGGATTTTTAGATACGTAATCATTATCATCGCAATGGACGAAATTGAAATTCCTGACCTGCCAGAAGACCAGCAATGTACTGAAGGCTAAGGCGAAATAAATAGAAAGGACAAGAGTTTTTTTTGCCTGTTGAGGCATAGGCTGCTTTTTCATTTGTTAATCTCTTTTGAGAGTTTATTTGCGAGTTCTGAGTTCAAAGACTTAAGAATATTAAATTCCGCCATAGCGGAATTTTTGTTGCCTATCGCCAGGTAAGCAGTGCCAAGATTTTTGTGCGCCTCAACATAATCCGGCTTAAGTTTTATGGCCTGCTTAAAGGCCTCTATCGCCTCGGGCAATCGGCCAAGCTTGCCGTAAGCAACGCCAAGATTAAGGTATGCCTTGGCGTAATCTGACTTGATAAGTATGGCCTGCTTAAAGGCTTCTATAGCCTCGGTGCTGCGGTCAAGCTCGCCGTAAGCAACGCCGAGATTATAATATGCCTTGGCGAAATCCGGCTTGATGTTTATGGCCTGCTTATAGGCGTCTATCGCTTCGGGCAAGCGGCCAAGGGCAGCATAAGCAATGCCGAGATTGGCATGTGCTTCGGCTAAATTCGGCTTGATGTTTATGGCCTGCTTACAGTTATCTATCGCCTCGGGCCAGCGGCCAAGATCAACGTAAGCAATGCCAAGATTATTGTATGCGACATAATTGTTTTGTGTTACCGCCAGTGCGTGCGAAAATAGGGTAACACTATTTTTCCAATAGCTTGTCTGCTGATAGGCGCATATTCCCAGGGTCGTCAGCACAATTACCATCGGTAAGCCGAGAGCGATTTTTCGTTGAGGCGATTTGACTGGGCTCGCCGAAAGCAATTTTGAAAGAAGCTGCGGCAAACCCCATGCAAGCATTATGAACAGACCTATATATGGGATATAAGTGTAACGGTCGGCATAAGCCTGCCGGCCGACCTGAACAATGCCGATGACCGGGGCAAGTGTTCCGACGAACCAGAACCAGCCCATCGGTAAATACTTTTGATTTCGTCCAAAACGAATTACAAAAATGGATATAACAAGCAGCAGCAAAGCACATATCGCAGCCTGCCCGAATGAAATACTTCCGGCGTTAAAAGGATAGAATACTGCCAGATTGCACGGCCAGAACATTTTACTGATATATTCTGCATAGGATAAAAAAGCGTTGGCGATTCTGCTGTTCAAAGAAAAGATATCACTCACCGTGCCACCGCTTCGCATAACTAAAAAGGTGATAATACTTGAGATGACTGAAAGAGCGAAGAAAGGAACCTTTTCCAAAACCAAACGATAAAAAATTTGCCGACTAAAACGGCCTATCCGTTCGAGCGGCCAATAATCGAGCAGCAGCAGCACAAACGGTAAAGTAACCAGCATAGGTTTTGCCATAAGACCCAAAGCGAAAATTAATAAGACAAGCAGGTATCGCGCGGCGTCGGGCTTTTTGACATATTGCGCATACGCCAACATCGCAAGCAGCCAAAAGAAAGTGCTTAATACATCTTTTCGCTCAGCAATCCAGGCGACGGATTCGACGTGAAGTGGGTGAAGTGCAAACAGAGCCGCCACGAATGCGCTTTGCCAAAGTGCGCCTGTCATTTTTTTTAGAACTATAAAGAGCAGCAGGGTATTTGCAATGTGCAAAAGGAGATTTATAAGATGAATCCTGCCTGCGTTGGGGCCGAACAATTGACAATCGAGCATAAGCGAAAA
This sequence comes from Phycisphaerales bacterium, assembly GCA_003142595.1. GTDB lineage: Bacteria > Planctomycetota > Phycisphaerae > Sedimentisphaerales > UBA12454 > UBA12454. The sequence goes on along the minus strand of PLMU01000003.1, from coordinate 14,553 downwards.
CCATGTCAAAGGATGCCAGTGGGACGAGAGGTTGGTGGTAAAAGCCCAGGCCAGATTGCTGGGGGAAAAGCCGTTTAAAACATGGGGATTTGCAGATACGTAATCGTCATCGTCATAATAGACGAAATCGGAGTTTCTGACCTGCCAGAAAACCAGCAACGCACTGACTGCCAAGGCGAAATAAATAGAAAGGACAAGAGTTTTTTTTGCCTGTTCGGACATAAGTTGCGTTTTCATTTGTTAATCTCTTTTAAGAGTTTATTTGCGAGTTCTGAGTTCAAAGACTTAAGAATATTATATTCTGCCAGAGCGGAATTTTTGTCGCCAATCGCCAGGTAAGCAGCGCCAAGCCTACAGTGAGCCTCGTCGTCATCCGGCTTAATTCTGACGGCCTGCTTATAGGCATCTATCGCCTCGGCATATCGGCCAAGGTCGTCATAAGCAATGCCAAGATTATAGTATGCTTCGGCGTAATCCGGCTTGATTCCGATGGCCTGCCTGAATGTCTCTATCGCCTCGGGCCGGCGGCCAAGGGCGTAGCAGGCATTACCAAGGTCAAACTCTGCCTCGGCATCATCCGGCTTTCTCCTGATAGCTTGTTTATAGAATTCTATAGCGTCTTGATAACGGCCAAGTCTGGCGTAGGCATTGCCAAGATTTCTGTATACATCGGCTAAATCGGGCTGGATTCTTATGGCCTGCTTATAGGCATCTATCGCCTCGGGCCAGCGGCCAAGCTTAGCATAAGAATTGCCAAGATTATAGTGTGCATCTGCCTCATCCGGCTTTATCCTGATAGCTTGTTTATAGGATTCTATAGCATCTTGATAACGGCTGAGTTTGGCGCAGGCAACACCAAGAGCATGATATGCAAAGGCGTATTCCGGATTGATTTTTATGGCCTGCTGATAGGCATCTATCGCCTTGTTGTAACTGTTGAGATTAACGTAAGCAACGCCAAGATTACCGTATGCGACATAATTGTTTTGTGTTACCGCCAGTGCGTGCGAAAAAAGTGTAAAACTGTTTTTCCAATAACTTGTCTGTCGATGGGCACATATTCCGAGAGTCGTCAGCACAATCACCATAGATAAGCCGAGAGCGATTTTTCGTTGAGGCGACTCGACCGGGCTCGCCGAAAGCAATTTTGCCAGCAACTCGGGCAGACCCCATGCGAGCATTATGAACAGGCCTATATACGGGACATAAGTGTAACGGTCGGCATAGGCCTGCGAGCCAACCTGAACAAATCCTATGACAGGCACAAGTGTTCCGACAAACCAAAACCAGCCTACAGGCAAATACTTTTGATTTCGTCCGAAACGAATCACAAAAATGGACATAACAAGCAGCAGCAAAACACACATCGCCACCTGCCGGAACGCAAAGCTGCCGGCGTCAAAAGGATAAAATACCGCCATATTTTGCGGCCAGAACATTTCCCCTATGTATCTTGCGTAAGATAAGAAGGCATTGACAGTCCTGGCCTTCAAAGGAAGACCATTAATATTAATGCCCGGCATCGCACCGCTTTTTCGCTGAACCAAAAAGGTGATAACGCTTGAGACCGCTGATAGAAAGATGAAAGGGATTTTCTCCAAAATTAACCGGTATATTATTTTCCAGTTAAAACCGTTTATTCGATTAAGCGGCCAATAGTCCAGCAGAAGAAATACAAACGGCAAAGTAACCAGCATAGACTTTGCCATAAGACCAAAAGCGAAAATTAATAAGACAAGCAGGTATCGCGCAGCGGTGGGCTGCTTAATATACCGCACATACACTAACATCGCAAGCAGCCAAAAAAAAGTGCTTAAAACGTCCTTGCGCTCAGTAATCCAGGCGACCGATTCGACATGCATCGGGTGAAGTGCAAAGGCCGCAGCTACAAATGCGCTTGGCCACAGTGCGCTGGTCATTTTTTTAGGCTCGACTGAGCTTGCCGAAGTCAGAACCGTAAAGAGCAGCAGAGTATTTGCAAGGTGCAAAAGGAGATTTACAAGATGCATCCAGCCTGCGTTGGTACCGAACAACTGGCAATCGAGCATAAGCGAAAGCCAGGTCAAAGGGTGCCAGTTTCCCGCGTGGCCGGCCGTAAAAGCCCAAATGATATTGTCGAAAGTCAGGCCGTTTAGAACGTGAGGATTTTCAGATACATAAGTATTATCGTCATAATTGACGAAATCGAAATTTCTGGTCTGCCAAAAAACCAGCAATGCACTGATTGTTAAGGCGAAATAAATCGAAATGACAAGAGTTTTTTTTACCTGTTGGGGCATAGGCAACAATATATTTACACAAACATTTATTGTCAAGAAGCAAAACCAGTTACGGTCAGCCTGTAAGAATGCCGAGCAGTAAAAGTCCTAAGTCCTGCAAAGGTTACTTTTTCATTTGTTAATCTGGTTTAAGAGATCATTTGCAAGTTCTGAGTTTAAAGACTTAAGAATATTATATTCTGCCAGAGCGGAATTTTTGTCGCCTATCGCCAGGTAAGCAACGCCAAGATTGGCGTGTGCATCGGCATTATCTGGATTGATTTTTATGGCCTGCTGATAGGCATCTATCGCCTCGGGGCTGCGGCCAAGGGCGTAGTAGGCATTGCCAAGATTATAGTATGCCTCGGCATCATCCGGCTTGATTTTTATGACCTGCTTAAAGGCCTCTATAGCCTCGGTGTGGTGGCTAAGATTGCCGTAAGCAAGGCCAAGATTATAGTAGGCATCTGCATAATACGGCCTGATTTTTATGGCTTGTCTGAATTCCTCTATCGCCTCCTGATAGCGACCAATACCGTTGTAAGCATTGCCAAGATTATTATACGCAATATAATTGTTTTGCGTTGCCTCGATGGCGTGCGAAAAAAGGGTGATACTGTTATTCCAAAAGCTTACTTGCCGATGAGCACATATTCCGAAAGTCGTCAGCACAATTGCCATCGATAAGCCAAGAGCGATTTTCCGATAAATCAATTTTGAAAGAAGCTGCGGCAAACCCCATGCAAGCATTATGAACAGGCCTATATATGGAATATAAGTATAACGGTCGGCATAGGCCTGCAAACCGACTTGAACAATGCCAATGACGGGTATGAGCGTTCCAAGATACCAAAACCAGCCAGTAACGAGGTATCGGTGATTTTTGGCGAATCGAATTACAAGAATCGTTACGGCCAATAGCAGAATGGCTGATATTACAACATATGAAACAGATACGGTTTCATAGGGATGCGGATAAAACACGGCCAGGCGGCTTGGCCAAATCATTTTTTCTATATACCTGGCATAAGAAATAAAGGCGTTGCCGATGCGAAACTTTAAAGGGAACTGGGCAAATGATATTACTGCCTTGCTGCTTTGCTGGCCAAGAAAGGTGATGACACTTGATGCAATCGAAATAACAATAAAAGGGATTTTTTCCGCCGTGAGGCGTCCTGCGGACAGAATCAAACGATTGAGTGTCCGCAATTGAAAACGGCCAATACGGTCAAGCGGCCAATAGTCCAGCAAAAGCAATACAAAAGGCAATGTTACCAGCATAGGCTTGGCCATAAGGCCCAGCGCAAAGGCTGCAAGAGTCACAATATATCGAAATACAGATGGACGGCTGACATAAACAAAATAGGCAAGTAACGTCAACATCCAAAAGAAAGTGCTTAATACATCTTTGCGTTCCGCTATCCAGGCAACAGATTCGACATGAAGCGGGTGGAGAGCAAAGAGAGCGGCCACAAAAGCACTTTGCCAAAGAGCGCCGGTCATTTTTTTAAGAACCGTAAAGAGCAGCAGGGTATTTGCAATGTGCAAAAGGAGATTTATAAGATGAATCCTGCCTGCGTTGGGGCCAAACAATTGACAATCGAGCATAAGCGAAAGCCAGGTCAAAGGAAGCCGGTTTCCCGCATGGCCGGTCGTAAAAGCCCACCGGGCGGCGCCTGCGGTCAGGCCGTTTAAAACATAGGGATTTTGAGATACATAATCCTTATCGTCATAATTGATAAAATCGAAATTCCTGACCTGCCAGAAGACCAGCAATGCACTGACTGTTAAGGCGAAATAAATTGAAATGACAAGAGTTTTTTTTACCTGTTCGGGCATAGACAGTAATATATTTACACGAACATTTGTTGTCAAGGAGCAAAACCAGTTACGGTCTGTGTATAAGAATGACAAACCGCCGTCGCAGGCAGCGAGGCTGATCTAAACCAACTTTTCTCTTTAATCATATTGTTTTTTACAGTAAACTATTCGATTGGTTAAGGTTTTAAAGTTTTACAGGAGATAGATATGGAATATGCGGTTGGCAGAGTGGGCAGAGTTATCGCGGCGCGGCTCTTTGAGGGCGAAAATCTTTACGGCTCAATCGAATCAATTGCTGAAAAAGAAAAAATAAAATCAGCAGCGGTCCTGATAACCGGCGGAATCAGAAAAGCTGATGTAGTTGTCGGGCCGAAGACTGAAAAGCCGAGGATAGAGGCGAATTTTGTAAATTTCGAAGGGCCGGGCGAGACTTTCGGCGTCGGTACAATTTATTACGACGATACAGGCAAACCTAAATTGCATTTGCACGCCGGACTGGGCAGGGGGGGTAATCATATTGTCGGCTGTCCGCGCGGTGGGGCGAGCATATTTTTAATCCTTGAAGTAACGATTATTGAAATAGACGGAATTGACGCAGTAAGAGAAACCGACCCTGCGAGCGGATTTAAGCTTTTGAGAATCAAACAATAGTTAATGATTATAGCCGAAAAAAGTTTACGGTTTCCATAACGTTCGATAAAACGTATTGTCTCGAACGGCAATTGCCCCAAAACCATTTTCGCCGGACGTTGTGGGGCTGCACACAAAAGCATCATATATCGGGCCTGCATCAGCATCAACGACGAGCTGCCACTTAGCGTTATTCTGTATGCCGTAAGCTATTTTTTTGCTGTCCTTGCTGAAAACAATTGGGGTAATTCCGTCATATTCCCGTTCGGACTGGCCATCTACGATGACGGCCCATTTTTTGTCTTTCTGAATTATATATGCTAAACGTTTGCTGTCGGGACTGAAAACAGGAGGGATAATTCCGGAGTATTCCACGCCGGCCTGGCCATCGACAACGACCGTTTTTTTAATTCCCTTTATTGCGACATACGCCAGGCGACTGCTGTCGGGACTGAAACAGAGACTTCCTGCCATAATATCATCGTACTGGGATTGTGCTTTTCCGTCCACGATAACCGCCCATTTGCCAGCTATTCCGGCGACGTAGGCCAATCGTTTGCTGTCGGGGCTGAAGAGGAGCGAGCCTTCCTGGACGTCGGCACATTCCGGCTGGGCATTACCATCAATGACGACCAGCCATTTATATTCTTTTCTGGCTATATAGACTGTTTTTTTTCCATCAGGACTGAAAATAGGAGGAAGTCCTTTGCCGATGCCATCGTATTCAGGGCCGCTCTGGCCATCGACAACGACCTGCCATTTGTCGCCTTTTTTACCTGCATAAATCAGGTGCTGACTATCCGAGCTGAAGATAGGAGTTTTTTCCATAATAAAATCATACCCCGGTCCGGCATTTCCGTCGGTAACGACCAATGGTCTGCCTTTGTTTACTGCAACGTAAGCCACTCGCTTGCCATCGGGGCTGAAAACGATAAAGCCGATTCGTTCGTATTCCGGTCCGGCATTTCCATCAATAACAGGCTGCCATTTTCCGGTCTTCTGGATGGCATACGCGGTATGTTTACTATCGGGGCTGAAAAAAGAGCTTGTTACAATGCCGTTATAATCCGGGCTGTTCTTGCCGTCAGTGACAACGACATATTTGACTGCTTTTCTTGCAACGTAAGCCAGGCGTTTACTGTCGGGGCTGAAGGCGATAGTTTCTTTGTTGATGCCGTCATATTCCGCTCCTGGTTTGCCATCGGCAACAACAAGCCATCTTATGTCCTTTCTGGCCAGGTATGCCATATGATTGCTGTCGGGGCTGAAAAGAAGAGCGCCTTCCATAAGACTGTCATACTCCGGCTCAACTTTGCCATCGACGATAACCTGAATCTTGGAGCCTTTGGCGGTTACAAGGGCAATATGCCGATTATCGATGCTGCGGACAGCGTGAAGTATTTGATTGGACACCGTGCCAAGCAGCACCTCGGAAAAATGATTAGGTTTATTAGGTTCATTTGAATCGGTTTGACCGCAGCACATTACAGCAGCCGGCAATACAGCCGCTGCAAAAACCGCAAACACAGAAAAAGCTCTATTGCGCATATATAACTCCTTGTTTTGCGTTCGGCCGATAACCGCCGAATGATTTAAAAGCTATTTTACCATTTTTTCTGCGGATTTACAATACATTTAAGGCTCAGGAAAATGGGCTTTTTTGTCGGTTTTGCCTCTTGCGTGAGGAAAATACCGGCGATAGAATAATAAAAGTATACTAAATAAAACAATGAATGGAAAGGAGCTGAAAATGAGCGAGGAAATTATTGGAAAAGTATCGGATTTTTTTGCAAAGCCGGTAGTAGCCGGAATTGAGCTGACAGGGGCCTTGAAAGTCGGCGACAAAATTAAAATCAAGGGCCACACAACCGACCTCGAGATGACGATAAGCTCAATGCAGGTCAATAATGTAAATGTTACCCAGGCCAACCCCGGCGACTCAATCGGAATTAAAGTCCTCGACAAGGTCCGTAAAGGCGACCACGTTTACATAATCACCGCGTAACAGGACTGGATACAATGGCAAAACATTCTCTGATGGGCAGACTAATGAAGCGTCTTCATCCCGAGTCGATTCCATGGCCCGGCTCGGTTCTCTATAACGCGATAAGTTCAACTGTAATATTTCAGCGTCATTACCAAATGGTCGCCGACGATATATTGAACTATTGCAGCAGCGGCACGCTTTTGGATATCGGCACCGGTCCTGCCCGGCTGCTTCTGACACTTCATAATAAATCGCCTCAATTGCGCCTCCTCGGCATCGATTCATCGCCTGCCATGGTCGCCAAGGCCAAAGAGAATACCTCAGGCGTCCAGTCGATAGAGATAAAAGATGGCAACGCCGACAAGATTCCATATCCTGATAATTATTTTGATATAGTCATCAGCACCGTCTCGATGCATCACTGGAAGCATCCGACAGAAGGGCTTAACGAAGCGTATCGCGTTCTCAAACCGGGCGGCTTTGTGCTTGTTTACGACCTTGTCAGCGATACCCCCGAAACAATTCTGGCCGATTGCAAACGCCAATTTGGATGGTTTAGAACAACCCTCTTTTGGCTCCACAGTTTCGAAGAGCCCTTTTACAGTCAGGCCGATTTCCAGTCAATGGCCCAGCCAACGTTATTTAAAATAGGCCAAACAAAGTTTCTGGGGCTTTTGTATTGCCTGATATTGAAGAAGTGATTTATTTTTTTTGATTTATTTTTGTTAGTGCAAGATTGAGATTATTCTTTGCGTCGATAAATTGCGGGTCAATTTGCAGTGCCTTCTTAAAATGCACGATAGCCTCGTCGTATTTTCCCTGCGAGCCAATCGCTATACCAAGATTGTTGTGAGCAGAGGCATTTTCAGGTTCTAATGCCAGAGCCTTATTGAAATTAACGATAGCCTCATCGATTCTTCCCGCATAACACAGAGCGACCCCTAGACCGTTGAAAGCGGCGGCGTAGTCGGATTTGATTCGGATAGCCTCGGAGAAATACCCGATTACCTGCTCGATTTGATGCTGTTTAAATAATTCCTGCGCCACACCGACATTACCCAGGAAGTTATCTTCGGTTACTTCGACAGCGTGCCCGGAAAGCGTCAGAGTGTTTTTCCAGTATCCCGTTTGAATGTATGTAATAGAGGCCAAGACGCACAAAACAGTATATCCGGCTGTCTGAAGCGCAATTTTTCTACGTCGCGCCCCGACTGAACTTGCCGAAGTCCATTTTGCCAGCAATTCTGGCAAGCCCCATGCGATAATAATAAACAAACCTGTCAGGGTAATATAGCTGTACCTATCGGCCATAGCCTGGCTGCCAACCTGAACAAAACCGATAACAGGCACCAGCGTTCCAATATACCAGAACCAGCCCGTAAACAGGTATCGATGATTTTTTGAAAATAGAAGAACAATGATAGATACAGCCGTCAGAAAAATTGCTGACATTACGGCATAAGGGATAGACACACTTTGTCCGGGATTCGGGTAAAAGAACGCCATTTTCACCGGCCAGAACATTTTTTCTATATATTCTGCATAAGAGATAGCAGCATTATAAAAGCGGTATTCTAAAGGAAACGTGGTAATTGTTACTACAGCCTCGCTGCTTCGCTGCACGAAAAAGGTAATGACACTTGACCCTGCCGCCAGCGACAGGAATGGTATTTTTTCAACCAGCAGACGCCAGGATATTTTTCGCTCTAACGGCCAATAGTCCAGCAAAAGTAATACAAACGGCAAAGTTACCAGCATAGGCTTTGCCATAAGACCGAGCGCAAAAAGCAGCAGAGCCACTATGTATCGCCCGGCAGTCGGCTGTTTGACATAACGCAGATACGCCGCCATAGTTAGCAGCCAGAAAAAAGTACTAAGGACATCTTTTCGCTCTGAAACCCAGGCAACAGATTCGACGTGCAGCGGATGAAGTGCAAACAGAGCCGCCACGAATGCGCTTTGCCAAATAGCGTTTGTCATTTGTTTAAGAACAAGGAAAAGAAGAAGAACATTTGCGATGTGAAAGAAAAGACTGGTTAAATGATGACCGCCGGCATTGGAACCGTAGAGCTGCCAGTCTAAAATATGTGAAAGCCAGGTCAGCGGATGCCAGTTAGCCGCATCGCCGGTAGTCAAAGCCCATTTGATTGAATTAATTGTTACCCCGGCCTGGATGTTCGGGTTATTATAGACATAGCCGGGGTCGTCAAAAGTAACGAACGCAAAACTATGCACCTGAAAATAAACGGCAAAAGTAGCCAATGTTAATATCAGGCAAATTAAAAGAGATTTGGTTTTATCTGATTTTTTGTTCATCTTACGCCAATTTTCCAAACGCCTTTTTCAAGAAAAGCCTCTATGGTTTGGCGATTTGCTTTATTTATCAAATTAGAGTGCGATACTTTATATTTTTTTCCATATTCCGCAAGCGTCATAATCTGCGCGCCTTCCAGATACGCAAGTCTTTTGTGATAACTATTTGTAATCGCTTTGCCGACGATTTCCTCCATTATTTTTGCAGTGCCTTTTTCGTTAAACTCCTTAAACGCCTCGTAATACATCTCCCTGTCAATGAATTTAATATTCACAGGCACAAAACCTTCTCGTATAAGCAAATAATTGTTTATTACTCTTCCGATTCGGCCGTTGCCATCGACAAACGGGTGCGTCTGTTCAAATACAAGATGCAGCATTGCGATGCGTTTTATAATATTTTCATGGCTGTTTGCGTTATACTCCGCAAGCATTTTTTCTAATCTTCCTGTTACTTCTTCCGGCCCCGGCGCTATATGGTTGGCAACCCGAACATATTCGCCGGCCTTGCGAAATCTTCCGGCGATATCGTCCCGGATATTCGCTATAAGCATTTTGTGAAGCGACAGAATAACCTCAAGACTGAGTTCCTGTTCTTTGGCTTTTGTGTCGATATAAGAAACCACACGCGCCAGGTTTTTCGCTTCAAAAATTTCTCGCTCAGAAATGTATCTGTCTAAGTCTATTTGTAAAAGGATTTTCTCTGTTTCTTCAAGACTAAGAGTGCTGTTCTCGATGGCATTGGAGTTATAAACCTGCTCGGCAATCTCCGCTTCACTGATTATTTTTATAAGCGATTGTTTCCCGCCAGATGCGGCATAATATCGTTCTCTCAGGCGATTTATTGTATTAAAAATATGTAATACTTTTGCCATAATTATAGTATATAATTCTTCACGCTTTTGTCAACATAATCGTGAAAAATCGCAAAAAAACACCAATTTTCACGGTTTTGAGCTGTAAATACCCCTCAAATCGTCCAAATCCGCCTTTTCGGTCCTCTTTTAATTAATTCTTAACAACCTCATCGAATCTCTGCGAATCCGGTAAGAATATTTTTTTCGGCGGTGGAAAACTGGTAGACTCGCAAAGCAGAAGTCCTCGCAAGCTGGTAGTCTCGAACAATTTGCCTCGCTTCTGTAATTTTGGCCAATATACTATTATACCAAGGAGAAGTGATGCTCTGTTCAAAAGCATGAAGAGAAAGACACTTGAATTTCTTACAACCGCCTCTGGCAGGATACGGCTTAGGGGCCTTGACTATTAGAATAGGGATTATTTCTTGAAGTTCAGGCTTATAGGCAGATACCCAACGAGCGTATGAAGCTATCTGATGCGGAACGCTATCGTCACACTCAAAACTATTCTTAAGCTCTATAAGGAGGCATTTCTGTCTGTCAGTACACATCATCAGGTCGATCTTTTTTTCTCCAAAGGAACATATAACCTCATTGGCAATGGATATGATATTTCCGTATCGCTCAGGTTGTAAAATGGGATTGAAAACGATGTCATGGCCAGATAGTGCAGTAAAGCAGATGCGGAGATCAACTTCTAGTCGTATCCTTTTTATATCTTCCGAATTGCGGGGTGCTTCTGTTGTATTTCCCGTGTAAGAAAGCTTGCGATTAAGAGGGAGGATATGCTCGCCCGAAAAAGAAAAAGCTTGCGATTGTGGGAGCCTATCTTCTTCTTTTGCGATGATTTGTCTTAAAAGCCTGAACTCATCATTAGTTATGGCAGTACAGCCTCGATTGCCCTTAAGTTTTTTAAATATCCAAGACCACTGCATATTGTAGATTTTATTTTCTTGGATAAAAACTGGATTTTCTATTGCGTCCCATTCTTTGACACCGGATCTAAAAACTCCATCGGAACTTGGCTCAATGAAGAGGCGATATGTCAAAGTGCGCCCCAATTCTCTTTGCAGGTAATGCTCTGCGAGCCCTTCGTAGAAGATGGGGTGATTCTCCGCTTTAAAAAAGCCGTAGAAGCCACGTTCGATAACATAAAACACTATATCATCACCTGGCCTAACAGCGAGTATGTCAGCAAGTGCACCTTTGTTATGTTTTTCGTTATCCTTACCTGTTCCTGCGAACATGTAATTTAAATGCACGTTAAACGTGTCAGGGTTGACTGTGAAAATATGAGCTGTCAATCCCTGCCTCCTTCATCAATGAGACTATTGAGTGCATTGCGCCATTCGTCGGGGTTATACCAAAAGCATCCATGACATCCTTTCTCATTATCGGGGGCAATACTCTTGTTCCACAAAGGCCCTCCATCTGAGAAAAAATTGATGCCGATAAAGGTGCCACGTTCTCCAGTCTTTTGGCAGTTTTCGCAATAACGGCTTTTCCATAGATTATGCTGTCGCGTTAATAGCTGAAATTTGCCATGTAGCTGACTTTCGGACATGTTTGGATCAAATTCTTCGTTTTTTGACCACCTGACTTGAGGAAATCTATGATCGACTTCAAGTTCATTAGGTATCATTTCTCGCAATGTAATTGCTTCGATGTTTTTGTAATGCTGTAAAACTCGCTTTCTAAGCTGTGCCGGAAACTGCTGCCTAGCAAAGGACTGTTGAGTTGGTTCTGTCGATACTAACCTGCGATGAACCGTTTTGTCCTTACAAGTAGCACAAAAAGTAGTTTTATTCTCAATTGAAAACCCGTTCTGTCTGATAATCTGAATTGCTTTTGCAGGTTGCGTACCGGGCAATTCATGTTTTCCGCAATGCCATTCCCCATCAGCCAAAATCGTAAATATCTGTGCTAGTTTTGTTCCTTCATTAAATGGATGTTTGCTCATGAACATACTTTCAAATAGTAATATCGCACGTTTTATTTCTTTTTAAACAAGAAAATATATTCATGCTTGAATATATAAAATCCACCAACTAACGCTCTATATCGCCATAACTCTTTTTGATTTCTTTTGCCTAGAGTTTCTTCAAAATTCTTGACAATAATACTTTTTAATATAAATCCTCTTTTAAGAATTTCATTCATTGTCAAAAAGCCCAATGGAATCCATTCACCCTTTGAGTACTTGTCACCGATAACTAATGCAAAATAGCGACCCTTCTCCAATACAGCCGAAGCGTTATCAACAACTTTGTTCATCATCTCTAAAAAGTTGTCAATGGTACCGGCATTGCTTAGGTCTCGTGGATCATTGCTGAATTTTATAATATCGAAATAGGGAGGATGCATAATAAGCATTTGCACTGTTTTCTGATGATGCTTGTGCAATATACTTTTTAGGTCAATTGTGGTACTGTCTCCAGTGGCGATTTCCGAAATAGTTCCAAACTTGTTATGTTCGCTGGAAACAAGTTCTCTTGCTTTTTGTGCAACATTGTCTTGAAGTTCAATTCCTATACAGTTTCTGCCAAGGCGCTGGCTTTCAATGAGAGTTGTTCCACATCCTGCAAAAGTATCAAGTACCCAATCTCCTTTTTTTGTGTATCGTTTGAGCATCTGATTAGGTATTTGTGGAATGAAGTTTCCCCAATAACCTGCTGTGTGTACTCCCGTACTATCACGTCGATCCATTATCCACAAACTATCTGTTTTAATATCTTCATATTCTTGCCAGCGGTTTAAATTTATATCATTTATTTGGCTTGTCCTGACTTCGCTAATGGCTTTCTCAAATCGGTCAATGTAATACTTCGCTCTATCTATGGTTTGAGACTCCGCAATTTGGTTTAATTGATCAAAGATATATTTTTGACTAATTGTTACAGTACCACCATTAGAATCAACGTTTATGACCCCAACTTCGTCACTTTTAACACTTTGTAGATTTTTTTCGAGACAGAAAACAGAGTTTCTTAGCGAAGTTAAAGAGTGTTCCTGCTTTAAGTTTCCGATTAACTCCACAATTTTAACTTTGTTTATAATAAGTGGCTTGTCAGTAGCGATAAAATGAGAATTATCAAACAGATTTGGCTTGTGTGTTAGTTCTTTTGTTGGCATCTGAGTTCTCCATTTACTATTAATAATTATAAATAGCTTATATAATTCCTCCCGATTTTACTCTCAAAAACCTTAAAAATCCTTAAAAAATCATCAAAAACTCCTGAAAACTTCCAAAAAATCATGCCTTTTTTCATTTTTTCCCGCCCGATCACCAAATGCCAGCAACTATAAACCAGTAACTAACAACTATCAACTAACGAGGTTTGATTTTCTATACTGGCGACTATCAACCAGCAACTAGCAACTGTTTTTATAACTGCCTGTTGGCAAAGCGGTTATAAAAACTTGAAAAATCTTTCAAAATAATGATTGACCTATATTTGCAAACGGATTAGTATGGTGGACTCAACAGCGGGCGAGCTGTCTTAGTGTGACGACTCGGCCGTTTTTATTTGCCCGTCGCGTCGAAGTCTTTTTGACGAAGACGGGGTTCTTTCGAAAGTTAACAGTTGTACCACACAAGCAGCGAAAGTGTAGCTCTGTTGTTTGCTACGCAGCGGCAATAGAGTAATAATTTGGTGTGTGACCTGAATAAGGTCGCATTTTAAATTCAACACTTTCGGTGCGTAACGTAAGTATTGAGCTTTTAACGATTCCTATAAGTGATATAGAGTCGATAGATCAACTTGAAGAGTTTGATCCTGGCTCAGAACGAACGCTGGCGGCGTGGCTAAGACATGCAAGTCGAACGGATTATGCTTAACCGTATAATCAGTGGCGAAAGGGTGAGGAACGGACGGGTAACGTACCCTGTGCACCGGAATAGCGTCGTCCCGCAAGGGACTACCGAAAGGGGCGGTAATTCCGGATAACGTTATTGATCGCATGATCAATATCCAAAGGATTTATCGGCACAGGAGCGGCCTATCTCCTATCAGCTAGTTGGTGAGGTAATGGCCCACCAAGGCTTTGACGGGTAGCGGGACTGAGAGGTTGGCCCGCCACATCGGGACTGAGACACTGCCCGGACCTCCACGGAGGGCTGCAGTAACGAATATTGGGCAATGGGCGCAAGCCTGACCCAGCGACGCCGCGTGTAGGATGAAGTCCTTCGGGATGTAAACTACTGTCAGGGGTAATAAAGTCGTAAGATTGATATAACCCAAAGGAAGTCACGGCTAACTCTGTGCCAGCAGCCGCGGTAATACAGAGGTGGCAAGCGTTGTTCGGAATCACTGGGCTTAAAGCGTGTGTAGGCGGACCAGAAAGTGTCTTGTGAAATCCCTCGTCTCAACCGAGGAACTGCTCGGCAAACTACTGGTCTTGAGGTAGGCATGGGTGCTTGGAACTCTTGGTGGAGCGGTGAAATGCGTAGATATCAAGAGGAACGCCTGTGGTGAAAACGGAGCACTTGACCTATTCTGACGCTGAGACACGAAAGCGTGGGGAGCAAAAAGGATTAGATACCCTTGTAGTCCACGCCCTAAACGATGCCTGCTTGCTGTTTCGAGTATCGACCCTCGGAGTGGCGAAGCTAACGCGTTAAGCAGGCCGCCTGGGAAGTACGAGCGCAAGCTTAAAACTCAAAGGAATAGACGGGGACTTGCACAAG
>PLMU01000011.1 GCA_003142595.1 Phycisphaerales bacterium | reverse complement strand
ATACCGTGAGGCAGCGAAAGAACCTTCTTGAACTTGGAAAGCATTTCATCATCAAATCCGAGGCGATTAATATTATGATCAACGGCCTTGCTGTCAAGAATTCGCATTACAATCTTTTCACCATATATCGCCGGAATAGATGAAACCCGAACATCAATGTCTCTGCCGGGGGCTTTAATTTTAAACCTGCCATCCTGCGGCAATCTGCGCTCGGCTATGTCCATCTGCGAAAGAATTTTGACGCGTGCTACCACTGCAGCCTGCATTTTACGCGATGGCGGGACCGTCTCGGTAAGAATTCCGTCGACACGCATACGTATGGTCATTGACTTGTCCTGCGGCTCAATATGAATATCACTTGCCCGGCTCTTAACTGCCTGACTAAGCAATAAGTCCACAAACCTTATCACGGGCGCTTTGCCCGCCTCTTCTGCGCCAGTGTCGGTCTCTGTAATATTCGCTTCATTTGAATTTGCCTGAGCGACTTCTTCGATCAGTAAGTCGTTTTCACTTGAGTACGGATCTGTCTCGAGTTCTACCAGGTCACGCAGGCGCTGTTCAGCTACATCCGAACCGTGATAGATTAGCTCGATTGCTGCACTTATTTTATGAGGCGCACTCAGAAGCACCTTGATTGGTTGAAGGAGTTTCTGTTCAACAATATCGCGGGCAACTACATTCAGAGGGTCGGCCATTGCTACAACGACACTGCCGTTATCGTTACCAACCGCAACCAGTCGGAACCGTTTGGCAATGCTCTCTGGAAGCATTCTTGCCGTCTCAATATCTATGTCATTAAGATCGGCCGGATTGAAAAGGGGGATCGAAAGATGCTCGGCAAGAGCATTGGTCATTTCTGTCTCATTGATGGCCTTGATCCTGAGAAGTACCTCACCAATACGCCCGCCGCTTACACGTTGCTCATTTAACGCTTTGTCAAGTTCACTAGTTTTGAGCAAACCCTTAAAAACGAGGGATTCACCAAATCTACGAGGAGGTTTTACCATCGGCCTATTGGATATTTCTTCGATAGCCATTTTATTCCCCTTTACACAAATATGATTGTCAACCTGTTTAATTCAAGTTGCAGTGCGCTATAATGTTTATAAACCACCATCCATGTTTGACACTTCGATAACATCTCCTGAATTCGAAATCACGCATCCCTGCTTTTTTCTATAGTCCTCCTGCGCATGATTGTGAACCTCAATAATAGCACAACAGCCGGATTTTGTCAATAAATAAATTCTTATTCAGATAACGACAAAACAAACGCCCTATAATAAATATATTGGAATGGCACTACACAAAATACACCAAAAAAGTGGACTTATTTTCAAAAAAATATTTAACCGAAACGGGCTGGAATCTTAGTAGTATTGATGCTAAGGATAATTATATCTATGTTGGCCTGACCAATAATGCTGATGGCTCACAAACACAAGTGCTTTTTCTTGCTCGGGATACAACGCCACCTGAGTTTACGCTTTCTGTCACACCTGATAAACTGTGGCTGGTGAATCACAAAATGGTTGAAATTGCCCCATCCTGGGTACTAAGCGATTTATGTGATCCTACACCAAAGGTATCGTTAGTGAGTATTACAAACAGCGAAGATGATGCCAATGGTGATGGAAATAAAAACGATGATATTCAAATAATAGATGGGGAAATTTATCTGAGGGCTGAACGCAGCGGCCTTGGTAATGGCAGGATTTACACTATAACTTATCAGGCTGTTGACAATTCTGGGAATCTTACGTTGAGTAGTGCAACTGTTACAGTTCCACACAATAAGGGTAGTTCTAAAAAATAGGGTTAGTAATATGTTAAGCAAAAGGCTGTGAGCATAATGCTTGCAGCCCTTTTTGATGACAATCTGGGAGCACCATACAGGGGAAATTAGGTTCGACTACGCTCACCACAAGAAGGAATGTAACTTTTTATTGACCTGCCTCCGCGTCTATCGACGCCAGTCGAGGCGGTAGGCAAAAAGCTACGGGGGCGGCTTTGACGACTTTGGTCAGTAAAAATTTTGGTGATTATATGGCCTTGAAAGCAAAAGATATCGGGGATATTTCGTAAAGCCCGTATCCTCTCCAGACTAACGGTAAGATTGAAATGTTTCGCAAGTCTGCCAAGGAGAAAGTACTGTTGCACGTCTGGGGATGTCGGGCATACTGATGGATTTGAGCTGAAAGAAAAATGCCTGAAAAGTATAACAACCATTAATAACAGTGGCCGAAACTACCCCTTAATTCAGAGGTTTTTTGTCTCACTTTTGGTAACGACTATACAGCAATTACCGATAATAAGGTTTATGCAATGCCAAAAATGCGGTCTTGTGCCAATAACATAAAATGTATCAAAAAACTGTCAAATTATATTTGAAAAGATACAGTATATGTGCTACAATCCCATGACTTACAGAGGTTCCGATTCAGGAGCCTTGTTCGGCTGTTGCGGTAAAAAAACTGGTGTATCAGTACTGATAAAATGTGTAATCGAGAGGATGCATAATTCAGAAAGTGGGAAAAAATAACCAAATGGATTTTGATATATGGAGATATACTAATGGTTAAACAAACAAATTTAAAACATTGTCGTCTAACATTGGTATCTGGTCTGGCTTGCTGCCTGCTTTACTGCTTCATGTTCACAGGTGTCGCAGCGAGTGTTGCTGCTGAAAGTGACATCGAGAAGGAAACGTTGACACCAACAACCAAAGAAGCAGAGAAAATTAAGGAGAAGCGAGAAGCCGCTCAGCAGGAGAAACGACTGGCGTCCAAGAAGAAAACTGTTCAGGAAGCTAATGGCCTACCTAAAAATATCAATCTACCTGAAGACACAACTCTTCTGCTTAGTGTTTCTAAAATTGAGGTTGTCGGAAATAAACTTCTGACGACAGACCAGCTGCTCAAAGGCATGCCTTCTGTATACAATACTTCAAACCAAAAAATTGAAAAGACTGACCCGGTTTTTCTTTATGATTTAAGAAATATCAAAAGGGTATTGGAAGCACCCGACCAGACACATCAGGTCTCCGTAAGAACGATACAGGGATTTGAACAATACCTGTCTAGTGTTTATCAAACAAAAGGCTATGGAGGAGTATATATCTACATACCCGCTGAAACCTTCTCGCAAAAACAGGAATTAAAAAACGGGATTCTGCTGGTTAAAGTTATAGAAACGGTTACATATCAAGTCAATACGACCTATTTTGACGCTAATGGGAATCCTCCGAAAAAGACTTATCTAAAACCAGAGATCGTCAAGAAATGGTCTCCTGTAAAACCAGGTCAGCCTATAAACCAGAAAAAACTTGATGACTACCTTAATCTGCTCAATCTTAACCCGGATAGATATGTCACTGCAACCGTATCCAAAGGAGAGCCTAACACAGGAGAGCCTAACACCCTGAAAGTAGGCTATAACATCTATGAAGTATCGCCCTGGCATTTCTTCCTCCAGGTAGATAATTCCGGCACCAAAGACCAGCGGTGGGCGCCAAGAATAGGACTTATAAATACAAATCTTACCGGACGTGACGATACGTTTACCGCGGTTTTGCAGGCCCCCCTCGATGAGCCCTCTAAGCACCGCTATTCTGCTTTTATGAGCTATGATGTGCCAATGTTTTCCCCCAGGTTACGATTAAATGTTTATGCCGGAAGAAGTGAATTCAACGTAAACGGCGGCCAAGGCATCGACTTCCTTGGAAATGGCACGGTCGTAGGAAGTAATTTGACATACAACATTTACCAGCACAACAACTGGTTCTTTGATATTTTCACCGGATTAAGCTATGAAGAGACCCATGTAACAGCTTCGCAATTCCCATCGGCCCTTGGCAGCGATGTCAGGATGCAGCTCTGGCACATGGGCTTAAAGGTGCATAAAACCGATGATATGAGCAAAACTAACATCAATCTTGAAAGAGTTCAGAGAATCGGCGGTTCAGGCCAGGATGCCTACTGGGATGCTGCCACCGCGACTGGTGCAAGAGTCAACTCCGAAAAAAACTTCTGGATATGGAATTTCAGTGCGACACGTTATCAGTATCTTGATGCCGCAAAAGTGCATCGGATACTTGGATCTTTCAGTTACATTCGCCCGAATACACGCCTGATTCCTGCAAAAATGACTACTTTCGGCGGTATGTACACGGTCAGGGGTTATGATGAAAGCGCAATCGTCGCTGATGGCGGCATACTCGCTTCAGTCCAGTATGAATATGACATCGTAAAACATAATGAGGCCAAACTCGCTAAAAAAGGCGAGCCGCAGGAAAAAACAGAGAAACTCAGAAAACTTGCGCCTCTGGTATTTTTTGACTATGGACGAGCCCAGATGAAAGACGCTGTTGCCGGTGAAAAACCACATGAAGAACTCTACTCAATTGGTACAGGTATTCTCTTCGAATGGGGCAAGCATCTAAGCGGCGGTGTATATTACGGCTACCCGTTAAAGGCAACCTCAACGACAAGTGTTGGCGATGGAAGAATAAACATGTTTGCAATGCTGCAATGGTAATATTGTTATAAAGCAAAGAAGGATTTTCTTGCGTAGCAGGATGCATAATATAAATATGGAACCCTAAAATCATAAGGGGAAGAAAAATGAAGACGACAAAAAGACTTTACAGAACATACCATGTAAGACAGGCAATTATGTATTTCCTGGCTGTGTGGGCGATATTTGCGACAGTACCGTTCACCTGCTGGGCCGATGTAAATCCGGCCAGTAATGCACTGCCAAACGGAATTTTGCCGGGGACAACTGTTGGTGCAGGGAATTTTGACCGTACAGTACTGAATAAACTAACCATTAATAACGTGCAGAACGGGGCGGTCGTTAACTGGAAGAACTTTGACATCGGTTCTGCTGCAACTGTTAACATTAATCAGGCTTCTGCCTCCGCGGCAATGCTCAACAGAGTATTCGATGGTAACCCAACTGGCATTATGGGAACATTGAATGCAAACGGACGAGTGTTTATTATCAACCCGGCCGGTGTTCTGTTCGGAGCCGGCTCATCGGTGAATGTCAATCAATTGATAGCTTCAAGCTTGAACATTACCGATGCCGACTTCCTAAACGGCATCAATACAGGCCAGTTCAACTTCGAAGGCGGTATTCCCGGCATTAATCCCAGCCAGCAAATCGGCATAATCAACAATGGCACAATTACCGGCACCGAAGGTGTCGCACTGATTGGCCAAAAAATACTCAACAACGGAGCAATTGTAACCAGCAATGGCGGATATGTAGTAGTAATGGCCGCGGGAGATAAAGTTGTTCTCGGCCAGCCGGGAAGCAAGATCATTGTCGAAATGGCCTCTTCCACTTCGAATATAGAAGGTACCGGCAGTGTTACTAATAATACTACTGGCAGCATTACATCGCCCGGTGGACAAATCGTATTAGCTGCAGGCGATATTTACTCGGCCGCCATGAATACTGATACCAAAGCGGTTAAAGTTGATGGTGGTAACGGTCGGGTTGCCCAGCTTGGCACGATCAATGCCGGTAGCGGTAGTGTTAGTTTAACTGCCGGCGATATGGTTGCTCTTGGCTCCGATAGCAGGACCACTGCAAATGCCGGGACAAACGGCAACGGCGGCGAAGTCATCATATATTCGCCCGATACTGCACTTTTCCACGATGGCGCAGTAGTTGAAGCCAAAGGCGGAAGCCTGTCCGGTAATGGCGGTTTTGTCGAGGTCTCCGCCAAGACATCACTGTCATCAATTCCAGCTGTTGATACACGAGCACCTCATGGTGAAACGGGTATGTTTTTGATAGACCCAACTAACTTGTCGATAAGCATTAGCGGCAACGATTTTTCTGGTTCAAATTGGAATTGGAATACAGGGGAGTTGGCAAATCTTCTTAATGGTAATACAACCGATGTCACGCTGGCTACTACGGGTGGTTGGATCAAAGTCATGAACGATCTAATCTATAACAGTCCAAGAACCCTAACATTTAACGCAGGAACTTACATAGAGGTAGAGGCTGGTGCTCCAATCACTAATACCGGCAACGGGAAAATTGCACTGAATGCCAAGGATTATATCATCATAAACGGTACTATTCAAACCGGCGGCGATATGGATATCATTGCTGATAAGGATCACATCATATCCGCACCTAAAGATGAACATGATTTTATGTATTCCAACGCCCCTCTCAGTGCGGGCGGCAATATACAGATTTCGGGTAATGACATTGTGTTCGGCGATACCGTAACAGCCGGCAAAGATATAACCATAACAGGCAGGCAATGCGAGTCTGACACTACTCCGGACTGGGGCAATGTATGGGCCAAGAAAACTCTCACTGCAGGCGGCGATATTGTGATTTCAGATACAGGATATTATGAGGATAACTATTATCCAGGTACGATAACTTTGGATGGCGATGTTACCGCCGTAAGTGGTAATCTTTCGCTTTTCAACGACACATATACAGGCAATGGTATAACGCTTAAAGCCGGCAAAAATATCCTTCTCCAAAATGGAGGAACAGCAACTGATCCTATTGGATATCCGGGATATTGCTCGGTATTGACCGGCACGCATGCTCTGACGTTGTGGGCCGGTAACGAGATAGTTGCTCCGGACACTGTTATAAGCGTTACGGGCAGCACACTGACAATGCATCAGGGACTGGATTTGAATTTGAAGAACTATACCTTTGCCAATCAAACAAACACAGACCTTACGCTGATCAGCGATAATAGCTCTGTTACAGCAGATGAAACAAAATTAGCAAATGCCGCAGATAAATGGCATTCAATAGGTGCGACAGCGAATCAAAACATTACTCTTGTCGGTAACGGCGGCAGCATAACTTTAGGTAATAGCGGTACAGATGCAACCAAGTCGCTGTGGGCCAAGAATGGCAACATAGGCGTAACGGCCGGTTATAACGTAATAGCCGGCAAAGATATAACGGCTGATAAGGGCAACGTTGATATTGAGGCAAAACATGGTATTGATGCCCAAAATATCAGTTCCGGTGGAGATATGACGCTTCATGCCGATACAGACAACTATTGGGGCAATAATGTAGTTGCTCATGGTTTCCTGGATGCTGTTGGAACAATGTATATTGAAGGCACTAACGTTTATCTCCAAGGTGCACAGTCTGGTCACGATATGACACTTTATGCTCATGGGCTGTGGAAGTTAAGCCATCCTGGAGATCAGATTATTGCTGGTGGCGATGTTGATGTTACCGGTGAACTTACTTCAGGCGGCGGTATTACAATTACAGCAGATGGCTTTAACGGAACTCCATCTGTAACAGGTCCGACTTTCACAGGTGGCACGGAACCTTATACTTCTAATGGGAGCATATATCTGCATGATAAGGCGACAGCAGCAAAAAATATAACCTTAACAGCCGGCAAGGATGTACATGCCGATGTCTTAAATGCAGGCAGAAATATAGACATATATTCGTCAGATTTTACGACCTATCTGCACGGCAATGATACAGCCGTTGGAGATATTACATTACATAACAACACGATAGCGGATGATGGCGTGATAATTGATGCTGGTCATGATGTTATTCTGGCAGACGGCAAGACCCTAACTGGTAACGGTGCCCTGACTGTTGAAGCTGACCGAGACATTACTCTCGGAGGAGCTGTAACAACATCAGTTGTTACAAATGGAGATTTAAAAATTGATGCTGACGCGGATACGGACAGTATTGGCAATATACATGCCAAGAGCACAATAACTAATATGGGTGGTAAAATTGATATCTCGGGCGTTGGAGTTGACCTTGATGGTGCAGTAAAAGCCAAGAATGATATCCTGGTAAGCGGTGTAAGCGGTGGCGACATGGGTCATGTTAATGCTTATGGTCCCCTTACATCTGAAGATGGCAAGATAGATGTTTTTTCCGATTGGTACATAAAGTTATACGGTGCTGTTGACGCATACACTGACTTGATTTTGAAGGCCGATGCACTTACATATGATGACAGCCATATAAATGCTTATAGTACATTAACGGCCCAGACTGGCAAGATAGATGTTTTTTCCGATTGGTACATCAATTTATCCGGTGCTGTTGACGCACACACTGACTTGATTTTGAAGGCTGATGCACTTATATATGGTAATAGCTATATAAATGCTTATAGTACATTAATGGCACAGACTGGCAAAATGGAGGTTTCCGCAGACGAATCTATTAATCTTCAGGATATTGCCACCGCTGGTGGTGATATGACCCTGAACGCTGATTTAGACAATGACGGCACTGGTAATCTTAATGTTAATGGACTTGTAGCAGTCGGCACGATTAATATGACAGCGGGCGATTCAACTATTAACATACACAAGTCTGCTGATATGTTTGCGCCAGCTGACGTAAAAGCAGGCAGTGATATTTATCTCAACAACAAAACAGTCGCAGATGACGGTGTGATAATTGATGCCGGCCATGATGCGATTCTGGCAGATGGCAAGACGTTGGATGGTCTTGGTAATTTGACAGTACAGGCAGGTCACAATGTTATCCTTGGCGGTGCTGTGACGACTGTTCAGGACATGACTTTGAACGCTGGCAGTGATATGATAGCCAAGAGTGATCTTACTTCGACAAAGGGCAGCATCAATATTTATTCATCGGATAGTACGACTTATCTTGGCGGCGATGTAATCGCCTATGGGAATGTTTCACTGAACGATAATACCGTCGTTAACGGTTCTGACACACAAACAATAAAAGCCCAGACTGGCACACTTACCGCTCAAGGCTTTATCCACAAGGTTACCGAAGGCGATATGTGGCTGATTGGCGGTTCGCCGACCTTTGCTGTGGACCTCCGCCATAATAGTACTGATGGGCAGCCTGCTGCAAGCACTTGTCTGGGCAACCTGTGGATTATTGGTCAGGGCGACGTTCAAATCAGCGGTGACCTGACGACATTTGACGACGGCGATGATTGGTGCAGGCCTACCGGCGGCGTGGCCGTTTATTCTAAGAACGGCAAGATTTACACAAGTGGTGGTGCCGACGATACAATTAATGTTTCCATAAAAGGCAGTTCCAACCATTCCGCTCAAACCGGCATTTATGATGCCGGAATATATGGCAAAGATTATGACCCATTTGCAGTTGAAGGCGGCGGATTAGTTCCGAGGGCGGCAATTGTGATTATGAGTCATGAGAGCCTGAATATAGGCTCAGGTGCCCAGTTGCATGCTTATGGAAAGTACTATGATGATGTTGATGACCGTGCAGCTATCGATTTCCTTGATGTTCCTGCTGATATTCCGCTGCCGGGCGCATACCCAAGAAATCAGGGCGTCCCGTTTGATTTAGCGATTTATGTTGCGAGTCTGAACGGCGATGTAGATGTCAGTGCACCAGTTTCAATTATGTCCTGCAAGCCTATTGAGGAGCCTATTGGGCAACAAGGACAGATTATGGCTGCTGTGGCAGTAGAACCGCAATGCGAGCTTGTACCAAAGGGAGCAATGGTCATCGATGCAAAGACAAATGTAACTTTTGATGGCGGAGTCCCCGGTGGTCCGTTTGAAGCCTCATTAGCAAGCGGTAATGTTGGTGACAGACTGGAAGTATGCTCTCGTATAACAGAATGGCTTGAAGGTGCCGTCGGACGTCTGCCTTATGCACTTGATATACTTAACGGTAATCCTTTACCTTTCCCGCCTGGCTATGCATACATATTGCGTGGTGCCGGTCTTGATCCTAGTAGAAATCCGGTCATTACCGATGGCAGGGCATGGGTTCTTGTGCCGCAGAACTTCTTGATAGCAGATGATTTCGATACCATAAGTTGGAGTACAGAGGATCATCCTGTCGATGTGCTGGCAAATGATGATAGTCTATTGCGGCTTTATAATGGTGAAATTATCAATGCAACCCAAGGCGGCGGCAAATGGACATTGGGAGTAATTGGAACGGATGACCATGGTGGTGCCATACAGGGATTCATATATACCCCACCAAAAGGTGCTGTATTCGTATGGGATGGCATTGTTGATGCGGCTGGCAATCCTGTTAATCCAGCGATTTACACTGACACCTTTACATACCAAGCCGAAAAAGTGGTAAATGGCGTAACGATACATTCTACAAATATCGCAAAGGTGACGATCGACGTTACAAACTTCCTGCCTGTACCAGGTAATGCTGACACTACGATCCATATGGTAACAACTACGAATGGCGCACCGGATGCTAAATTCGTTTTGGGTACTAATCCAATAATAACGGATATCGATGGTTCGCCTGAGGACTTAGTGCTGGGTCTGGGTGATGGCCCTACTCCTCACACTGGCACCCCAAGCATCTCCGGAAATATCGTAACCTACCATCCTCTTGATGGTTATGTTACTGGAGGTACGCCGGACAGCTTTGAGTATACAGTTAACGATAAAAGCATAGTAAGTGCTACAGCAACCCCTGTTGTTCGTACCGGAACACTGAAAGTTGCAATAACCGATACTTTACCGACCGGCAGTGGCGATCTTGGAAGTACACCGGAGGGAACCGCTCTTACAGTAACCCAAAATGGAGTTAGCAAACCTGTAGGCGTTGTTGACCAGGATAATGGTCTCGATACTCTAAGTCATATAATTGGTACTTATAACGGTTCAGCCGGCGGCAAACTTGAATTTGACGGCACTAAGTGGATTTATACACCGGCACAAGGCTATGTAGGCAGCGAAGAGTTTACTATCAATGTATGGGATGGCCAGAATAAATATATGTTTGTGAATGGTGAGATCAGCAGCGTGGTTCCTGAGTATGGTAATGGCACTGTTACAGTTACTGTAACTGCAGAAGAAATCAAACCAATATTATCGGCGGCACCTTTGCCTGTCATAAGATTGCCGGAGATATCGGGATGTCCCGAACTGATGGGTGCTGTTGCTATGGAGCTTGGAATCAATCCCGCAGACATCCAGGTCGCGATTGGAAATTCTCTTACCGACACTCCGGATACGCAACCTTGTGAGGCTTGTAAAAAGGTCGTAAACTATGCTGGCATCCTCAAAGACTCGCAAGGCCAGCACATGGCCGCTATGGTTCAGGTCTTTAACCAGCTTGCACCTGCCAATACACCGTATTCTCCTGAAATGGGAGCAATGATAGCCAATGCGTTTGCCGACTATAAAAACAATCCTGATATGCCGCAATACGCAACTGCAATGGAATATGTTGATGCTTTCGTTGAGTACGCAAAAGTACTCGATACCGAACTGGGCGCGCCAGTAGGAGACTCTACAGCTTTTGTTCTTGAAAAATACGGCAGCAATCTAACTAAGGCTGAAAATGAAAACATCTATATGTATATTCAGGCTCAGCTCGGAAAATCCAAGATTGGCCCCATAGCAAGCTTGTCAAACTAAAACCAAAGACTAAAACCAAAGACTTACGCCTGCAATTAAACAGGCGTAAGTCTTTTTTTTTGCAATCACAAAAGACAGAACTGTTCGCCTATTGTTTCCCTTGGGCATCGGCAATCCGGACTTCAGAAATCCTTAGAAATTCGGTAGCTGTAATTTGAATTTCATAAAGGGTATTTAACTTGTAGTCCTGATGCAGTGCTGTTTCTGTGGTACCCATTGTCAAGACCAATTTTTGCTTTATATAAGCGGGGCAAAGCGAATCGTGTCCTTCGAAGTATACCTCCGACGGTATTCGATAGCCCAGGTTGCTGTGCGAACGATGATTGTTGTAATAATCAAAATATCGCTGCATATATTCAAACACGTTTAGAGAACATTTGTAGGTAATTAAATAGTGTAAAATCTTAGATATAGGCAATGAAATTGGTCTTGAAAAAGCTGGCGAGAGTTATAACTTATCCTGCGGGTCTGTTCATTTAACTGTATAAATGGCCTTAACGATTCGCTGCGTAATACGCTACGCAGCTCCAATTTACTCTTATTATAGTTCATTTCCCTTAGTTTGTCCATATCGCTCTGAAGGATAAGGCTCTGCTGGAGAGCAACCCGAGCGT
Source organism: Phycisphaerales bacterium (assembly GCA_003142595.1). Classification (GTDB taxonomy): domain Bacteria; phylum Planctomycetota; class Phycisphaerae; order Sedimentisphaerales; family UBA12454; genus UBA12454. Next base: position 58,119 of record PLMU01000011.1, on the reverse strand, counting down.
CAGGCCGATGCCGGAACAGAAAACCCCCGCATATGTTATCGCTGCCGGAGCTTTTTCTGTTTTGGCTTATAAGCGATAAACTCAACAAATCAGTTCCGCTGAAAACGGGCTCCTTTTTCCTACAGTTCAAATCCGTCGGCAAATCTAATCGAAAACTGGCTCAAGGCAGCCTTCCACTGCCCTATCGGCATCATCCATTTCTTCGATATATTTGACCAAACTAAGGGCAACTTAATGGCAACGGAGGAGTCTAAAATAAGCAACAATCCGCAACTGCCTGAGTTATAATAATTTATGAACGTTATTTTGGTGGATAAAGAAAAAACGGAGAGGGCGGGATTCGAACCCGCGGTACGGTTTACACCGTACACACGCTTTCCAAGCGTGCTCGATCAGCCGCTCCGACACCTCTCCATAAATTATCCGCCTAAGGCGGAATCGCTGATTTTTATTTTAAAACTCGTTATCGCTTCGTTCTCTTTTTACACGGAAGAAGTCCTGCAGAATTTTTGAGCAGTCTTCAGCCAGAACACCCTTGGTTATTTCGACTCTATGGTTTAGCCGTTTGTCCTGCACGATATTATACAAACTGCCGCAGGCGCCCGTTTTGGGGTCGTCGCAGCCGAAAACTAATCTTTCGATTCTCGCAAGGACAAGTGCCCCTGCGCACATTGAGCAGGGCTCAAGTGTAACATAAATCGTGCAGTTATGCAATCGCCAGTGGCCGATATGCTCGGCCGCGGCCGTAAGCGCGATAATTTCCGCATGAGCCGTTGGGTCGTTGAGTTGATGCCGCTGATTGCAGCCTTTGGCGATAATTTGATTTTGGTGAACTATGACCGCTCCGACCGGCACATCATCATTTTCCAGGGCGATATAAGCCTGGTCGATTGCCGCTCGCATAAATTGCTGGTCTTGTTTTTCATCCATTTTGTTTAAGAGGAAATTTGTTGTTCGATTCGATAAAAAATACCCCCAAGGAGAATCGAACTCCTTAAGGAAAACACAGAACCATTTAATAACAAAGAACTTATAAAAAGTCAAGAGGCTGATTTGTGTGCCAGTTTGTGTAAACTCCTGCAAAATCACCCCGAAATTGAGCAGGTAATTTTCGCTTGGCCGAACCTGTCGGAACATATCAAACAGAGATTATAGCATTGATAAGGGAGAGAGGAGTATAAATTTCTACAAAGACGCATTCAAAGACCGTTTCTCGCCAGAAGCATATTTTCTCACGGCTTTGGAGAATTAATGGGCGATAAAATTTATGGAGAATTGATTATGAACGAAACAGAAACACTTAAACCAGTTACGAGAAACCTTACCCTGAAGCAGCAGAAGTTTGTTGATTGTTTTGCGGGTAATATCAAAGAAGCGGCTGAAAAAGCTGGATTAACATATCAATATTGCCGCCGACTGGCTACAAAAAGCAACATTTTAGAACTTATCAAAAAACGGCAGGAAACTGAGATAAGACCCTGCGACATAGCGACAAGACAGCAGCGGCAGGAGTTTTGGACGCAGATTATGAACGATACTGGCAAACCATTGCCGGACAGGTTAAGAGCTTCAGAATTATTAGGCAAGTCTGAAGCCGATTTTACGGACAATATCAACAACAATAATACTCCAGAGCCTATTAAATTAACCGATGAAGACCGTGAAGAGCTTAGACGTATGGCCATACACTTAAATAAGACTGGTACTGACGATACGCATAGCAATAACGCAGCAGACGGAACAAAGTGAAAATCCCCTAAAGACGACCCTAACGCCCCCAGACCCGCCGCCGGTCTTGAAAGCAATAGGCTGCCAAGAAAGATATATCATTTTTTGAATTGTGGACACGTTGAATCCGTTTTTAAAATACTAATAAAAGATAACATTTAGAATTTACAGAAAACTACAGTTTTTTATAGGCAATAAACTTAACAAAATTTAACATTCAAGCCCCGCCTTCACAGGCGGGGGACTCCCGAGAAATTAGTAAAAAACACGATTTTTTGCTTGAAATTGTTCCCATGGAATCAGTAATATAGTTCTATTGAAAAAGCACCGATAAAAAATTTAGAAAAAACACGGTTTTTTGTTTGAAATTGTTCCCATATGAAAGGTGTGATTATGCAAAAGAAATTACTGTTAATTATCGTTTTTGTGTTGGTTGGTCTGATTGGCTCAGCAGCTTTTGCGCTGGATCCAATGGGCCCGCCTACGGCTGGTCTGAGTAAGGGAAAGTTCGGTTTAGGGGCTGATTACTCACACACCAGAATGAAACTAAAAATGGATGGGTACGAAACAGTGACTACAATTGTTCTTGACGGGGTATTTAGTGAAAGTTCAAGCAAAGTTGCACCATTCAAGGTCAAATTGGATATGGACAAAGTTTACGGCAATATTGGTTATGGTATAACAGACGACTGGGAAGTTTTTGTGCGACTGGGAGGAATGAGCGCTGATTGGAGCGACAATTTGTTCCCAACAGGTTCAAGTGCCTCAGCGAGAAATTACGATGGTGACGCAGGTTTTGCATACGGCTTTGGAACAAAAAAGACTTTCTACAATAAGGATAAATTGGAGATTGGTGCATTATTCCAAATAAGCTGGGCTGAGTCCACAGCCAGATTTCATGGTATGAGAGGTGGAGAGGACGTTTCAGAAACTGCTAAATTGAAGTTAACTGAAATGCAAATTGCGGTAGGTCCAACCTACCACCTCACGGAAAAAGTCTCAATCTATGGCGGTCCATTCTGGCACTATGCTAATTTTGGCTCCAGCGATATTTCTGGCAGTAGAGAAGAGACTACAGAACAGGATGTCCACAGAATCACCAAATCTTCTTATGATATTGACAATTTGAGACAATTTGGCCTCTATATCGGCAGTGAGGTAAAATTAACCAAGAGCGTTTTCTACTGTATTGAATATCAGCATACACCTTCTGCCGATGCCTTAGCAATGAATCTTACCTGGAAATTTTAAAGGCTTCGTAGATGGTATTTGGAAAGCCAGGTTTGACTTTCCAAATACCATATGGCGACAGTACTTTTGACAACGCATGGTTCAGGATGGATCAGATAGGTATAGTTGAGACTTAGATGGTGTGGGACGTCACATACAGCAAGACAGGTTCCGGACAGATTAGGTTCTATGCGGATGACCACTCGGGATCGACGACGCCTTTGGTGAGTATTAGTTTTAGTGATGTCTTTGTATCGCGGCAAAGTCTGGGGTGTGATGATTTTGTCATTCAAAATGTCATAATTACAGGCTCCTAAATTGCAGATACCATTTCATTGGAGAAATTCTCTTTCAGTTTTGCCGCCATCGCCCAGTTCCAAACCGGCGGCGATGGATTTACCGCTACAGCGTCGTTTACTTCATCAGCAGTTTCTGAACCTGCTGAAACTGTATTGCTCACAGTTGGTTTATTTATCTCTATGAAGATAAAATGCAGAAAATAAGTTCCTCTAAAGGACTTTTGTCATTCAGATGGGGCCGGTCAGTCACCAGACTGGCCCTATTTTTGTGTGTAAATCTTCGAAAACATCCCGACTTTCAAAGGAAAGGAATGATAAAAATCTTTAATAAAGCGGTTTTTTCTCTTGCATTTCTATTCCCGTTGTGATACAATACCTATCAGAATGGGGTAGGGAAGTTAGTTAACCAGTCAGAATAAGCTTGTTACATTGGGTTTCGCGTTCTGGTTTCCTTTTTCTGTATTGGTTTGCACAAGTCTTTTTTTAACCCGGAGAGAAGTTATTTGCGGAGAGTTTGCGCGCTTTTTTTTAAAGCGATAAAAATAATAAATGTCTTTGTGGTTTGCAGCATTGTTTTAAAGCAAGTCTTTTGTTTTTGATCCGGAGAGAAGTAATTCGTAGAGAGTTTGTGCGCTTTTTTAAAGCGTGAAAGAATAACTTTAATATAGAAAGTGAGGTACAAACAGTATGATAAGAAAATTTTTAATCATTTTTGCTGTGGCGCTGATAGCAGCAGGTTCGATGGTTCAGGCAGAGCCGATAAAATCGATGAGCGCAACTAATGTAGGAACATCGTTCGGGGGCGGTATCGGCAGTGTGTTGACTATGAATGGCGTGGGTGGAATCAATTGCGAGTATTTATCAGGTTTTGTGAACACGTATGGCAACGCCCAGTTCAGTCTGAATACGACCCTTATGAGCGATAATTCATCCAGCGGTATAGCCAGCGGAGATTTTGCCGGCGGGTCCTTCTCCTATATGGACGCTGGTTCTAATGTGCTGCTTTCAGGCACAATCGTGTCCTTTAACCTGACCGAAATATATGATAATTCCGGAATGTTCGCAGGGCAGGGCTACTTTAATGTTTCAGGTGGGACTCTGCAGCCGGATTTTGGTTCGGAAGGCAAACTGGTTGACATCACGTTTTCCGTCACGCCGAACACTATCAGTAATTTCTCCTCCCCTGGTTTTACAGGCAGCACAAATATGACAGTTTTGCCAGTTCCTGAACCAGCGACAATTTGCCTGCTTGGCCTTGGTGTTTTGAGTCTGATTCGCAGAAAAAAAAGAAGAGGGAACTATTGTTAAGTATTAAGCAAAAAAGGGGAACAGAAAAATGAAAAAACTACCAATTATTGTTTCAGTTATGGTAATTGTGCTAATCGCTAATATCAGCCAGGCATCTGCGATTCCTTCTTTGTATGCGATGGCCGTTAATAACGACAGCATATACTATATCGATGTAAGTACCGGTAGTGTCACACCGGTCAGCGTTACGGCAAATTATTCAACAATAAGTATCGCGTTTGATGGGACAAATCTTTTTTACTGGAACTGTGATAAAGTGACACAGCGGGGCATAAGCAAATGGAATCCGCTGACCAACATAAATACAAGTATCAGCACAACTGATATATCCGAGCAAAATGCAGATGTAGACAAGAACGGCAAGTTGTGGGTTATGGATACAACGAGAAGCCGCGATCCCCTGGCTTCGGGAGGATTCCTGGCTCTGACTGACGACCCCGGTGGCCAGCTCTGGACCATTGATAAAACAACAGGTGCCAGAACTCTGCAGGCTACGCTTCCTATTGGTGGCGCTATGGGGATTAAAGGATACGCCTTAGGTGACATTGCATGGGGGCCTGATGATAAACTTTATATAAGCACGAGCAATGTATTTTTCGGCTATGATTCTGTTAATAACTATATCTGGGATCCGACCAGTCATACACTAACTAAAGAGGAAGGTGCGGACCATGCAGGCCTTGCATGGGTTTATGGCAGGCTCTATGGTAGTAATCTGGGACCGGGGGGCACAGGTCAAATTTATGAACTTGACCCAGCGACTTTCTTGAGCATAGGAGGTCCTGTAGCAACTATGCCCGCGGGTGTAAATATTGGCGATTTGGCTACAGCCGTTCCCGTTCCCGAACCTGTTACTTTTTGTCTTCTTGGTATCGGTAGTATAGTTCTATTGCAAAAACGCCGGTAAAAATAGATACCCCACGGCCTTTACAGGCGTGGTACTTTAAAATTCAAGCTGCGCTTGTCCTGTGTCTTCCTTTTCCTGTTGCTGAACGTATTTTTGAATTACACAAAGAAAATATGCAGCGAAATATGATAACAGTGGACAAGGTTTTGGCCGACTTGGAACATGATAAGCTAATGGCAAGAAACCATCACCAATACAGCGTATCAAAAAGCTGCACTGAATTGCAGGGCAAGTATCTGGCTATGTTCACTGATAATATCAACAATCAGACAACCGAAAAGCCTATTAAATTAACCCCTGAAGAACGCGCAGAATTAAGGCGGATGGCATTACATTTAAACAAGACGGGAACAGATGATACGCATAGCAATAACACAGCAGACGGAACAAAGTGAAAATCCCACAAAGACGACCCTATAATCATAGGTACAATTAATTCTGGCATTTTTTGCTCCTTAAAAAGTTATGACAGTATTCGTAAGCCTTAAAAATTCAGTATGTATAATCACCTTCAGCCAGACGCTTTTCAATTGTTACAAGGGCTGCTTTGGCCTCATTCAACAAATTCGCAAGATAGGCATTAGGGAGCCACAATTCTTTATTTGTCAATAATTCACGCGCTCTTGTGATCTGTGTAATGTATGTCTCAAGGTTATATCTAATAGTTACTAATGATTTTCGCGTATTGGCAGCTATCCCATCCTTTTGAAGATTGTCAGTAAATTGTCTAATTAGAATATCACCGAGTTTTTCAGGTATTTTGTCCATTAGCTTAATAAACTCCGAATTTCTTGTTTATTTCGCTTGAGAACGTTCAAAATTGCCTTTTCGCCATTCAATATGGTTATTGAACGAGGCAGCCCTATGGGCAACTCGAATTTTAATCATTTGGGAATACTTTATCAGGAATATATCAAGCTTTAAAAGGTTTTCTCAAGAAAAAATGGTTTTTTGATATACTGGTTTATGTGGTAAAATAGCGTAAAAGCTAAGATTTATCGGGACGGCAGGCCGTACACCTGCCAAGCGGTTTGACCTGTGGCAAGGTTCGTATTCACCTGCTAACCTGCTACAGGCCATACCGACCCGAAAAAAGACAGGTGAAAAATGACGAACGAAGAAATTGTAAAATATAAAAATGACCTAAAGCAGATTGTTAATAGGTCAAACGAAATCAAAGGATTTTCACTGTCATCTGCTCAGGGATTAAAAGATGCTAATGGCAAATTAGATAATATACTTAACGATATTACATCGTTAGCTGAGAAAGTTGGTGCGAGTACAAGTATTGGGACGGGCTGGTTTCTTATCGAAAAATATTATTCTGACGCAAAAGACGTAACTGCTTTAGATATAGGAGAAAAAGACATCAAGGCTAAAAAAGAAGTAATAACAGAACTTATATTCGGGATAAATAACGCATTACAGACAGAGACTATGGTAAATGCTTGTGTTTCGGCTGAACAATCCTCTACTACTGCTAAAGGGGCTTGTATATGGGCAGCAGTGGCGGCAATATTAGCTTTTATCAGTATTGTTGTAATGTTGTGTATAAGGTAAAAGGCGGGTAAAATGAAAAAAGAAAAGCAAACTGAAAAGCCCAAAAGAGTTTATACGTGGGAATCTCTTGAAGATGAAAGACTTTCGGCTTTGCCTTTCGGGGCATCCCCTGACACCTTAAACAAGCAGCAGCTTCGTGAATTTGGCGAAGAATCAGAGGCTATTTGGAAAGCTAAAACGCTTAGGGAAATAGTGCCACTACTGAAAAGGTTTTGGAATAAGTGGGAATTTATTTTCAGCCGTTACCGGTTCGGTGAAGGCGGCCCAGACCACCCTATAAAAAGCCGTTTAATTAAACTTGCGGAGTCCGAGCCTAAGTTATCTATTCGCATAAGCGATTACCCGAACACCTTTGAGGGCAATATGGAATTGATTAGAGACCTTGAGAGAGAATTAACCCCGAAAGCAGATACTGCAAAATGCTGGGGAATTAAGAGGGTAACTGGATGGATGTTCAAGAAAACTTCGCATTTTATTTTAACGGTTATTAGTGCTATTTTTGTCGCTGTTATTACGGCGATAGTAGTTGACATCTTTGCTGACTTCGGCTGGCTTCAGTCAATCAAGAAAATTATTTATAGCATACTGTGGCCTAAGTGAAGACCGTTTTGCCGCTGCTCAAATACCCCCAAGGAGAATCGAACTCCTGTTGCCGGGTTGAGAACCCGACGTCCTAGCCGCTAGACGATGGGGGCAAAAATGGCGGCGGGTGGAGTCGAACCGCCGACCCTGGGCTTATGAATCCCATGCTCTAACCAACTGAGCTACGCCGCCATAAAATCGTAAGCGGTTGTATAATAACAGGTTCCCGCCTTAGTTGTCAATTGTTTCGTTCCCAAAAAGTGCCAAAAATGGCAAAGTTCGTCGAAAATTCGTCAATTTGGTCATAATTTTGGAGTGGCCAGCCAATTTCTGAACAGCTCGAATAGGCAGCTTTTTTTCCAATCAATGATGCGCGAACGGCAAACAGTTGTTGAGATAAAACAGATATTTACCAGTTATGATAATCCAAAAGTCAAATGCTGATACTGAAAGACGATAAAGGAAGACTTAGTTTGGCCGAATGATTTTGCAACGCCGTTTGAATTCCGGGCAACATTGAACAAATGGGTTATTGATTATAATACTGATTATTCGCACTCATTACTTTCGACAAATTTGTAGAAAAAAATTGAGATGCCTGCTGGCAAACGGTTGGAATTAGCATTTGCGGAAAGAGGGGGTAAAGTATATAATTCCTGCCGGTAATTTTTAAAACAAAATAGATTTATAAAAACGGATTTTAAGCAATCAAAATGGTCATTCAGGATTATGGCATTGTCGGTCTGTTTCTTGTTTTAGGTATCGCTTTTGCCGCAGCAGCGTTTATTGTATCGTGGCTGCTTCGGCCGCGCGACCCAAATCCGGTTAAAAACTCAACTTACGAGTGCGGGGAAATCGTGAAAGGAGATTCACGAGTTCAATTTAACGTCGGATACTACCTTGTGGCACTTATGTTTGTAATATTCGATATTGAAGTTTTATTCCTGGTGCCGTGGATTGTAATATTCCGCGAACTGGGCGTGGTTTCTTATATCGAAATGATGATTTTTGTCGCAATCCTCGTTGTCGGTTTAATCTATGCGTGGAAGAAGGGAGTTTTTGAATGGCAGTAATAGAAAAAATTCCCTGTTCGAAAATAATAGAAAAAGTGCCGGGAGGCGGATTCTTTCTGACGACCAGCGAGAGCATTTTAAAATGGGGGAAGGTATCGTCTCTTTGGCCTATGACATTCGGACTGGCCTGCTGTGCGATTGAAATGATTGCTACAGGCGCCCCACATTTTGATATTGACCGGTTCGGGGCAGGAGTGTTCCGTGCAAGCCCGCGGCAGTGCGACGTTATGGTAGTGGCAGGGACGATATGCGTTAAAATGAACGACTGCATCCGACGGCTTTACGCGCAAATGCCTGAACCTAAATATATAATCGCTATGGGGAATTGCGCGATTTCGGGAGGCATATTCTATTATGACACCTATTCGGTTACGAAAGGGACGGAAGCACTTGGTATCGGGGTGGATGTGTTTATACCCGGCTGCCCGCCGCGGCCGGAAAATTTGCTCTTCGGGCTGATGAAACTGCAGGAAAAAATCAGGAATGAAAAAAATGCGGCCAGATGAAATAGCAGCAATTATAAAATCTAAATTTCCGCAGGTAAAAGAAGAAGCGGGAACTAATTATATCATTGTGCCCAAAGAATCCATTTTAGAAGTCGCACAATATATAAAAAATCCGCCGCTGGGAATGGATAATTTACATTGCATAACGGGAATCGACAGGAAAGAGAAAATAGAAGTGGTTTACACTTTTTATTCCATCGGCGAACATCATGGCGTAACGCTTAAAGTAAATTTAACGCCGGAAGACTTAAATGTCGCGAGTTTATCTGAGATTTGGAAATCCGCAAACTGGCTGGAGCGGGAAGTTTATGATTTATTCGGCGTAATATTTTCAGGGCATCCGGATTTACGGAGGATATTAAATCCCTACGACTGGCAGGGATATCCGCTGCGGAAAAATTATTCTAACCCGGATTTTATAGCCAAACCAAGGATGTAATTAAACTGTATGGATGCAACGCAAACAAAGGAAATGTACACAGAAGAGTTTCTCATCAATATGGGGCCGCAGCATCCATCGACGCACGGCGTTCTTTCTCTTGAATTAAAATTAGACGGCGAAACTATCAGGAACTGCACGCCGCATATCGGTTATCTGCATCGTTCAATGGAAAAAATAGCTGAGAACCGGACATTTACGCAATTTATTCCATTTACCGACAGGCTCGACTATGTCGCGTCAATGAATAATAACCTGGGATACGTGATGGCGGTTGAAAAATTATTGAACCTGGAAATATCCGAGCGGGCGAAATATATCCGGGTAATAATCGCTGAGCTGAACAGGATTGCAAGTCATCTTATCGCTACCGGGACATTTGCGCAGGATTTGGGAGCATTCGCGACGCCGCTGTTTTATTGTTTCCGGGAGCGAGAAAAAATAGTAGAAATATTCGACCAGATATGCGGAAACCGGCTTACCTATAATTATATGCGGATTGGCGGAGTTCTGGCGGATTTGTCGGGCGAAATAATCGAGAAGATAAAAGAATTCATCGAATATATGAGGCCGAAAGTCGACGATTACGACGAACTGATAACCTACAATGTGATATTTCTGGCAAGGTCGAAACATATCGGCGTGCTGTCGAAAGAAATGGCGATAAATTACAGCGTAACGGGGCCTAATCTGCGTGGGTCTGGGGTTAAATGGGATTTGAGGAAAGATGAGCCTTATCTTGTTTATGATAAATTAGAATTTGATATTCCTGTCGGGGAAAACGGCGATGCGTGGGACAGGTATAAAGTCAGAATCGAAGAGATGAGACAAAGTTTGAGAATTATTGAGCAGGCGATAGAGTCGCTGCCGCAAGGGGAAGTTACCGTTAGGGTTGGACGTATCCTTAAGCCTTCTGCGTCTGAAACATATTTCAGGACGGAAAATCCGCGAGGCGAATTGGGATTTTATATTGTTGGCGACGGCTCGGTGTATCCATATAGATTAAAAATCAGGTCGCCATCGTTTTCGAATTTGGCGGTGCTGCCGGAATTGGTGAAAGGGATAAAAGTTGCGGACATAGTTTGTGTGCTTGGAAGTTTCGATGTTCTGATGGGGGAGATTGACAGATAATGCTAAGCATACTGACAATAATTTGGGCGCTGATAGTCGGAATCATAGTATTAGGATTCATCGCGGCCTCGGCAATGTTCCTGATATGGTGGGAAAGAAAAGTATCCGCCCATATTCAATCGAGATACGGGCCTATGCGAGTGGGCTGGCACGGTGTTTTACAATCCGTAGCGGACGCGGTAAAACTTTTGCTTAAGGAAAACATAATTCCCGCGGAAGCGGATAAATTAGTATGGTGGCTGGCGCCTTTTATTGCCATAGTGCCGCCCGTGATGGCGTTCGTAGTGCTGCCGTTTGGGAAAAATTTAATTGTAAAAGATTTGAATGTAGGCGTTCTGTATCTTATGGCGCTGTCTTCCGTGAGCGTTATCGGGATTTTTATGGCAGGGTGGGGGTCGAATAATAAATATTCTTTGATTGGCGGAATGAGATCGGCGGCACAAATAATAAGTTATGAGCTTCCGCTGATAATATCAATGATTATCGTAGCGATGCAGGCCGGTTCACTTTCGATGCAAAAGATAGTTTTGGCGCAGGCGGGGTGCTGGAATATTCTTCATCCTAATATGGCGATGGCTTTTATTGTTTATATAATAGCGGCCACTGCAGAGATAAACCGCGTGCCGTTCGATATACCAGAGGCCGAGTCGGAACTGGTTGCGGGATTTCATACGGAATATTCGGGGATGAAGTTCGCGATGTTCTTCATCGGCGAATACACAAACCTTTTCATCATTTCGGCAATCGCGGCAACGCTTTTCTTCGGCGGGTGGCAGGGGCCAATTCTTCCCGGAGTTGTATGGTTTCTTATAAAGTCGTATGGCATAGTTTTTGTATTGATGTGGGTCAGGTGGACATTCCCGCGGCTAAGAGTGGACCAATTGATGGGATTTGCGTGGAAGATTTTAACGCCGATATCGTTTGTTAACCTGGCAATAACAGGATGGCTATTATTGAAATGATAAAGTATTCCAAAAATTTTGTTATCGGGATATGGAGTCTTATAAAAGGACTTGCCGTTACGATAAAATATTGTTTCAGGCCCGCAGTTACACTGCAATATCCGACCCAAAAACGGCCAATGAGCGATTGTTACAGGGGATTGGTCGGGCTTCACCCGGAAAAATGCATAGTTTGCTATCAGTGCGTCAAGATGTGTCCAACGGCCTGTCTTGCGATTACTCATAAACTGGAAGATAAGAAAAAAACGCTCGAAACGTTCAAATATAATATGGAACTTTGCTGTTTTTGCGGATTGTGCGAGCAGGTTTGCCCGGCAGACGCAATAGTAATGACTAAAATTTATGAGATTAGCGTGTATGACCGAAAAAAATTAGATATAAATCTTTTGGATGATAAAAAATACGATGAGTGGACTCATACAACTATTAAATAGCCACGGCATACCGCAAGACTTTGTTATAAAAGCTGCCTTTTATTTCATAGCCGCTCTGACTTTGCTGTTCGCACTTTTCGTTGTGCTTTCCCGCCATATATTTCGTGCCGCGGTATATCTTGCCGTAGTGCTGACCGGCATTGCCGCAGTTTATCTATTTCTAGACGCGGAATTTCTGGCTGTTGTTCAGGTGCTGATATATGTCGGTGCTATCGTGGTTTTGTTTATCTTTACGGTAATGTTAACGGCGGATATCGATAGCGGCACATTTGTCGGAACATTACGACGTATGTCGGTGGCAGCAGTGGCCTCGCTGGCAATATTTTTTATTCTTTTCAAGGTAATAAATATGGTGACGGCTTGGAAGACGGCTGTGCCGGCGGGAGCATCCATTAGTCTGTCGCAATTAGGGAAATCTCTAATGACGGGATATGCGCTCCCGTTCGAAGTTATTTCATTGATTTCACTGGCGGCACTGGTCGGAGCCCTTGTTATTGGAAAGGCGGAGAAGAGATGATACCGGAAAGCCACTTTTTGATTCTTGGCGCGGCGCTGTTTTCGATAGGTGTATTCGGCGTGTTTACCCGCAGGAACGCAATCGGAATTCTAATGTCTATCGAATTGATATTGAATGCAGCGAATATAAACCTGATAACATTCAGCAAATTTTCGGCAAGTCCCGACGGTCTGGGGCAAATTTTTGCCCTTTTCGTGATAGCGATAGCAGCTGCGTCGGCTGTTGTGGGACTTTGCCTGGTTATATCGATATACAGAAACTCAAAAACTATACTGGTGAATAAAATTAATTTAATGAAATGGTAAATTTAGCGCATTTAATTCCTGTTTTTCCGTTTGCTGCGTTTGTGGTAAACATTCTTTTTGGCCGAAAGGTCAAAAAATTCAGCGCGATTGTCTCAATCTCGGCATCTGTCATTTCATTTTGCCTGTCTGTATATACCCTTGTCTGTTTTCTGAAGGGACAGGGGGCGTATAGTTTATTCAACTGGCTTATCTTCGGCGGCATATCTTTGAACATCGGCGTGATAGTGGACCCGCTGACCTGTATGATGCTTGTTGTCGTAACGATTATTGGAACGCTTATACAGATTTACTCAATAGGCTATATGAAAGGCGATGCGCGTTTCTCAAGATTTTTCGCGTATATGTCGCTGTTTATGGGCTCGATGCTCGGACTTCTGCTTGCTGATAATTTTGTGATGCTCTACATCTTCTGGGAAGGCGTGGGTCTTTGCTCATATCTATTAATTTCGTTCTGGTTTGAAAAGCCATCGGCGGCAAAAGCGGGTATGAAAGCGTTCATCACGACAAGAATCGGCGATACGGGTCTTCTTATCGGAATTTTTATCCTGATTTTTTCCGCGCATACCGTTTATTTCAGTGAACTTGGAAACCTTGGCACAGGTCCATTGTTTACAGCGGCGGCATTATTGATATTCTGCGGAGCGGTTGGGAAATCGGCGCAGTTTCCGCTTCATGTATGGCTGCCAGACGCGATGGAAGGCCCAACCCCTGTCTCGGCTTTAATCCACGCGGCAACAATGGTCGCGGCAGGCGTGTATCTGGTTGCCAGATGCTTTGTGCTATTTTCCGCACATGGGGCGGCTCTTATCACTGTCGCGTATGTCGGCGGGATTACGGCGTTTTTTGCCGCTACTATCGCTGTAGTTAACAACGATATAAAACGGATACTGGCGTATTCGACGATAAGCCAATTGGGATTTATGATGATGGGTTTGGGCGTCGGTGGATATTCGGCTGGAGTTTTTCATCTAATGACGCATGCGTTTTTTAAGGCACTGCTTTTCCTGTGCGCGGGCAGCGTTATTCACTCAATCGGCACACAGGATATACAAAAAATGGGCGGTGTTTTTCGAAAAATGAAAATCACAGGACTGAGTTTTGTGATAGCGAGTCTTGCGATTTCAGGTATCCCGCCATTTGCGGGGTTCTGGTCAAAGGATGAAATATTATCTGAAATTCTAAAGAATGGTCATCCATTCTTATTTGTTTTGGCTACGGTAACAAGTTTATTGACTGCCTTTTATATGTTCAGGCTTGTTTTTTTAGTCCTGTTCGGTAAATCCCGTTCGGAAATTCATCCACACGAATCTCCAAACGTTATGACGATTCCTTTAGGAATACTGGCAGTGTTTGCGATATTTATTGGGCTGGTTGGTTCGCCATTTATGAATAACGCATTTCAGAATTTTATATATCCTCACGAAGCCGAAATTATGAAACCGGATTATGCGGTTATGGGGCTTTCTACACTTTTAGCAATGCTGGGAATCGCAGTCGCCTATCTATTATATATGCTGAACAAGAATTTATTGCCGCAGCGGGTGCGACAATATTTTGGGCCGTTATATAACCTCGTATATAATAAATATTATATCGACGAGATTTATGATTTTCTGTTTATCAGGCCAACTATGCGACTGGCGAAGCTCGCGTTCAAATTCGACCTTGGAGTGATAGATGGCACGGTAAATGGCGTTGCAAGGTTAACTGTGATATTGAGTAAAATCGCCGCGTGGATTGACCGCTATATTGTTGACGGCGCGGTAAATATGACGGCAAAGATTGTTGGGATTTTTTCACTGGTGCTTCGGCGAATGCAAACGGGCTACATTCAGACTTATCTGCTCATAGCATTCTTCGGGCTGGTGATTATTATCTTCGTTAAATTGATAATAGGAGGTTAATGATGTTATTTCCGATTTTGACCTGTATCGTATTTCTGCCGCTTGCGGGTGGTTTGATAATACTTTTTGTTCCGAAACAAAATATTGGTTTAATAAAGACAGTCGCAACGGCGGTTACCGCAATTGATTTGATTCTTTCGATAATTCTGCTGGTCAATTTCAACTACTCGGGGTCGATGCAATTCGAGGAAAACTTAAGCTGGATACCGTCGGTCAACATCTTTTATCATCTTGGAATTGACGGCATAAGCATCGGGCTGATATTTTTAACGACGCTATTAAGTTTCCTGGCGTGTATAGGGTCTTACAGTATAGGCATGCGTCAAAAAGAATATTTCTTTTTGTATCTTTTGCTGGCGACAGGAATGCTGGGCACATTTGTCGCTCTTGACCTTGTTTTGTTCTATGTCTTCTGGGAAATAGTGCTGGTTCCAATGTATTTTTTAATCGGCATCTGGGGTGGGCCGAGAAAAGAATACGCGGCTATCAAGTTCTTCATATATACCTTGGCAGGCTCTATTTTTATGCTGCTGGGTATATTGGCATTTTATTTTACATCAACTCCGCATACGTTCAGCATATTGGAGCTTGGTAAAACGACAGACGCATTGACAATGCCAATTCAGATTCTCATTTTCATAGCTTTTTATCTGGGGTTCGCGGTAAAAGTTCCGGTTTTTCCATTTCATACATGGCTGCCCGATGCGCACGTCGAGGCGCCGACTCCCATAAGCGTTTTGCTGGCAGGAGTGCTGCTGAAAATGGGCGGATATGGATTTTTCAGAATAAGTTTTCCGTTGCTTAAAGACGCGGCACATTATTTTGTTTTGCCGTTTGCGATTCTTGGCGCGATTAACATAGTGTATGGGGCTGTTGTGGCGATGGCGCAAGTCGATTTTAAAAAGATGGTCGCCTATTCATCAGTAAGCCATATGGGATTTGTCATGCTGGGGCTTGCGAGTATGACTACAACGGGATTTAACGGCGCGCTTCTTCAAATGTTCAATCATGGAATAATTACCGGAGCGATGTTCTTTCTGGTCGGCGTTATTTATGACCGCGCACACACAAGAGATCTTAATAAATTCGGCGGACTGGGCGTCAAGATGCCTGTTTACGCAGGAATGCTGACCGTGTTCTCGCTTGCATCGCTGGGGCTTCCGGGCCTGAGCGGATTTGTAAGCGAATTTATGTCCCTGCTGGGTTCTTATGCTGCGTTCAAAATAATAACCATCATCTCTGTGTTAGGGATAGTTATTACCGCTGGATACTTTTTATATATGCTTCAGCGAGTGCTTATGGGGCCTTTGAATGAAAAATTGGCGGCCATTTCCGATATAAATAAACGCGAGCTTTTTACGCTGATTCCTCTAATGGCAATCGCGATACTAATTGGCGTGTATCCTTTGGCGGCGCTGAAATTTCAAATGGCAGCTATTGAACAGCTTATTGCGAAGCTGGGAGGAATGATATTTTGAGTTTGATTGAAAGCATAAGATTTATAACGCCGGAAATTATATTGCTCGCCGGAGCGATTATAATCCTGATGTTTTCGCTTTTTGTCAGCAATAAAAACGTGCTGGGCGTGTTTGCATTGTCGGCAATCGTCGCTGCATCGTTATATTTGCCTCAAAGCCAGAAAGTGGAGCCGGTTCTATTTTTTAATATGCTTACAAATGACTCGTTCTCCCTGTTTTTTAAGGAAATAATTTTATTTATCACCGGTATCATCATACTAATATCAATTGGTTATGAGGAGCTGAAAGAAAAGTATATTGGGGAATTCTTTTTTCTGCTTCTGAACGGCGCAATCGCAATGCTGCTGGCGGTATCGAGCAATAATCTGCTTATGATATATTTGTCCATTGAAATGCTCTCGTTGATTTCGTATATCCTGGTGGCCTTTTTGAAAAATAATACTCTGTCAAGTGAGGCTGCCCTGAAATACTTTTTGTTTGGCGCTCTGTCAACCGGAATAATGCTCTACGGCATCTCGCTTGTCTACGGTTTATTCGGCACGACAGACCTGGCTATGATTTCAAAAGCCGTTAGCGCTGGTCAAATAAATAATCTGGTCTCGCTAATTTTGCTCGTATTGATATTGGCAGGACTTTGTTTTAAATGCAGCCTGGTTCCATTTCATATGTGGGCGCCTGATGTTTATCAGGGTGCGCCGACGGCCGTTACAGCATTTCTTTCGGTTGGGCCGAAAGCTGTCGGCTTTGCCGTGCTTTTACGCATATTCTCAAATAATTTCTTCCATCTATATATAAACTGGGTCACTTTGGTGATGCTCATATCAATCTTCACGATGACAATTGGAAATGTCATCGCGATATCACAGACCAATATAAAACGAATGCTGGCGTATTCATCCATTGCGCAGGCCGGGTATATGCTCATCGGATTTGTTGTCGGAACGGCGGGGGGCATAGAAGGCGTCTTATATTACATTTTTGCCTATACGCTTATGAATCTCGGCGCTTTTGGATGTGTTATTCTTGTTTCGAACTATTTAAAAAGCGATGCTATCGAGGACTATGCAGGACTTTATAAGAAGGACCCCGTAACATCGTTTATGCTGAGCATATTTTTACTGTCTCTTACAGGCGTTCCGCCGTTGGCGGGATTTTGGGGAAAATTTCTTGTATTTAACGCGGCAATTCAATCAAAATTTATTTTGCTGGCGGTAGTTGGGGTCATAAATAGCATCGTTGCGGCATATTATTATATGCGAATTATTAAATTTATGTATCTTGAGGAGCCAAAAGCCAAGGAGATTGGGCCCAAATCAGTGCCTCTTCAGATTGCACTGGCTATTGTGACGGCAGGTGTGTTGATAGCCGGTCTTTACGTTACTCCTTTTTTAAACTGGGTAAAATATTCACAGTCATTTTTTTGACAATTATTAGTCATTTATTGACAAATAGTTGCAAACAGCCACTTCATATTGCCGGGCTGAAAGTCTAAGGTTTCCACTTCTCTTCGAGATAATATATAGGCTTTATATGCTTTTTTAGATGTTTCCAAATCTTATTTTAGGTAGGAAATCCCCTTATTTTGGCAGAAGGGAAAAAAATATTGCTAAAATAGTCAGTATAAGATATATTAATGGTTCTGGGCATAAGGTGAAGTAGTATCCCTTTCATAACCCCAAAATGTTATGATAAAACAAACAATAATGATAGTTTATCAGTATGTTTAATACAGTGGATAAGAAGAATGAATAATCGAGTCATGAAGAAGATATATGTCTTTTGCTGCTCAAACAGCCTTGATAAAGAGCAGTTGTCCGGCGTTTGCAGCCGAGCCGATGGTATCACGGTTAAGACAATTAGTCTGCCCTGTTCCGGCAAAGTGGATGTTCCTTATTTAATGAAAGCGTTTGAAACCGGCGCAGACGGCGCGGTAATAGTAACGTGCAAGAAAAATGAATGTCAGAATAATGAGGGAAATTTGCGGGCACAGAAACGTGCCGAAGCGGTGGAATCGCTTCTTGAGGAAATTGGAATGGGCGCCGGACGAATGGCTGTTATCGAATTAAAAGACGATACGAAACAAACTCTTGGGGAAATAAATAATTTCTTCAACAAGATTATAAATCTGCCTAAATCCAATTTATGCAGCAATTCTGTTAAGGAATAGGAAACCAGCGTCATATGAAAGCAGATAGCAAACTCGCAAAGAAAATTGAAACCGGAGATTTTATTGTCACCGCCGAGCTACAGCCCATAGCAGAAGCGAACGGCTTGGCGACTGAAGCAGCTTTGAAAGCCCTGGGTAAGGGACTTGCATCGATAAATGTATCCGACAACCATCACGGTATGGCTATGTCGTCTCTTGCGGCATCAGTTGCGGTAATCAAATCCGGTGCCGAACCGATTTATCAGGTTGTAACACGCGACAGAAATCGAATAGCGATTCAGTCCGATTTGCTCGGAGCAAGCTATCTTGGAATAAAAAATATATTATGTTTATCGGGCTATCATCAGGTGCTGACGGGATACCCGGAATCGGCCAATGTTTATGATATAGATTCGACTCAGTTTATCGAAATGGTAACGAAAATGTCGGAAAAAGGTGAGCTTGACAACGGGGCAAAGATTGACGGGCAATTTTCGATGCTTGTCGGGGCAGTCGCAAACCCGTTTTTGAAGCCTCTGGAGCTTAACATACTCAAGCTCGGCAAAAAAGTCGAAGCCGGAGCAAAATTTATTCAGACTCACGCGGTATTCGATGTTGAAACATTCGGTCAATGGTTTAATGCAGTTGTCAGTGAAGGCATCGATAAAAAAACAGCTATTTTGGCCGGTGTCTTTCCTTTGGACAGCGCCGATGAGGCACAAAATCTGCGAGATACTTATACCGACTATTATGTTTCTGACGCGATTGTCGAACGGCTGAAAAAAGCAGGCGACAAAGATTCGCAGAAAAAAGAAGGAATGAATATTTGTATTGAAATAATCAGCAAGCTAAAAAAGATGAAAGGTTTGAGAGGGATACATATTCTTTCGGGAGGTAAGGAAGAATTGGTGCCCCAAATTCTCGCCGCATCCGGGCTGTAAATACTGGGAAAGATATGCCGGAAAAATATCATATTAAAACTCAACCTGTACCGCCGCGTATGCCGCGCATTGGTAAATACGGCATAGTGGATTGGCGCGAAGATTGCGCATGCTGTCATAACTGCGTGAAAAAGGCGTGCGTTTATGACCGCTACAGGCAGGAGGCGGATTATATTCGAAGTCTAAGCGAAGTGAACGCTTTGTTTTTCGATTGCATGGGATGTTTATCGTGCGTTCAGGATTGCACAAAAGGAATTCTGAAGATGGCGGTAAATCCTGAATATGAAAAACTCGGGAACAGTTATTGGACAGCGGACATTATTAAAACGACATGGCTTCAGGCTGAAACAGCGAAAATTCCGGTTTCCGGAGCAGGATATCGTGGCCCGTTTTCAGGACAGGGTTTTGATTCTATGTGGACGGACATGTCCGAGATTGTTCGTCCGACGCGGGATGGTATTCATGGGCGGGAGTATATCAGTACCTCAGTGGATATCGGCAGAAAATTATCGTATCTGGATTTTCAGGCAGGCGCAACAGCGAAAAATCCGCATCCACTTGTTTCGATTCCAATGCCATTGATTTTGGATATGACATCGGACGTGCACACGCTGCCGCAACTTGATGAAATTATTATACAGACGGCGGTTAATACCGACATAATAGCAATAATTGAATGGCGCAACAAACCAGTTGACGAAAAAAAACTGGAACATATAGCATTTTATTTAGGGCCGGATAGTCCTGCTTTGCCGAATGAGCTGCTAAAGAAAACGAGGCTGGTTGAAATAGCCGACAGTCCTCGTGTGGCAGATCGCATTAAAGATATAAAAGCAATACATCCAAAAATAGTTATAGCTATCAGAGTTGATTTGGCGGCTGGTGGAATTGAACGAGCGATCGAACTTGCACAGCTTAAAGAAGTTGAAGTGATACACGTTTCGGCGGACCTGAATGGCAATGAAATTGGAGCGGCGAAACCGCGTTTCATTAAAGATATGCTGCGTCAGATTCATACGGCGCTGATTGAAAAAGGGTGCCGGGATGAAATAACTATTATGGCAGGGGGTGGAATCGCACTGCCGGAACATGTTGCAAAAGCGATAATATGCGGGGCGGATGTGGTAACAATTAATCTGCCTGTGATGATTGCACTGGAATGCCATCTTTGCAGTAGCTGCAGGCCGGGGATGACGTGTCCGGCGAAGCTGGAAAAAATCGATTTCCAATACGGTGTCGGGCGAATGACGAATCTTGTCGCGGCCTGGCACGACCAACTGATAGAAGTTATGGGAGCGATGGGAATGCGCGAGGTTCGGCGGCTTAGGGGCGATGTCGGACGCGCAATGTTTTTTGAGAATCTTGAAAAGGAAACCTTTGGCAAATTATTCGGAACAAGAAAAAGCAATTAGGGAAATATTACCCGAAAATACGGTGAAGACACTTGTGCCGCAGGAAAAAGTGACGCGCGATGTCAAATTTACGCCGCCGCGGTATCGGAATGAAATCGCCAGGTATATTGTCCATCGCAATGGCAAATGCAAACTTTGCGGCAAATGCGCCCAATTGTGCAAATATAACGTTCATACGCTGAAACCGGGCTACAAATATTTCGGCGAGCCGAATAATCATTTGTGCATTGGAACATCCTGCGAAAAAAGTGGTCATTACTGCATAGCGAACTGTCCCAACGGAGCATTGGAGCTCAAAGAAAGCTCGATGTATAAGACGATGGGGGATTATCGCTGGCCGGCGGATTTGATTTTGGCGACGTGGAAAATGGCGGAAACCGGCGATGTGCCCGATTCGGCTTACGGTTATAATTACCAGTGCGGCAATTCCGGCGGGGGATTCGATAAACTTAGATTCAAATTCCCTGACAAGCCGCCTGTAAAACTCAGCGAAGACGAGATTGATACGAGCATCCTGCTGAATAAACGCGACGATGGACGGCCGAAAATAAAAATTGATATTCCGTGGTATGGGGGCGGAATGTCGTTCGGCTCGGTGAGCAACGCAACGCAATTATCAAAAGCAAGGGCTGCTGTCGCGTGGAATACGTTCACGTGCACCGGCGAAGGCGGGTATATGGAACGTATGAGGCCATACGACGAACATGTGATTACACAGGTTGCGACGGGCCTATTCGGTGTGCGCGAGGAAACGATTCAGCGTGTGCCGATCGTGGAATTCAAATATGCGCAGGGAGCAAAGCCGGGTCTTGGTGGACATTTGCTGGGCGATAAAAATACTGTCGCAGTCGCGAAAATGCGCGAAGCGGTGCTTGGGATATCACTGTTCTCGCCATTCCCGTTTCACAGCGTATATTCCATCGAAGACCATATGAAACACATCGACTGGATTAAGCATGTCAACAGACGGGCATTGATATCGACAAAAGTATCGACGCCGACGGATGTCGATATGGTCGCGGTCGGCAGTTATTCTGCGGGCACTCATATCGTACATATAGACGGCGGATACGGCGGAACCGGCGCGGCACCTGATATCGCAAAGAAAAATATCGCGATGCCGATTGAGTATGCTATTGGCAGGGTGCATAATTTTCTGACGGATGAAGGGGCTCGTGACAAGGTAACGCTCATAGCAAGCGGCGGAATACGCTCGGCACACGATATTGCCAAAGCTATCGCACTTGGTGCAGATGGAGTCGTCGTAGGAACAGCGGAATTGGTCGCGCTTGGCTGCATACGTTGCAGCAGATGTGAAAGCGGACGAGGCTGTCCGAGAGGTATCGCGACTACCGACCCGGAATTGTGTAAAAAATTAAATATCGACTGGGGCACTCAGCGGATTATTAACCTTTATAGCGCATGGCGCAAAGAGATTGTCAGGATTCTTCAGCAGTTTGGAATGCGCAGCGTCAAAGAACTTCGAGGCCGCAGCGATCTTTTAATGCATCTTGACTATTCCAATGATGTCGGGGTGAAAAAATGAACGATGAATTAATAAAAAAACTTGCATATTCGAGAAAACAACTGGCTGAAAACCTCAACTGTTCTTCTGAGATAAAAAAAGAAGCAGAAGAAGGCGGTTGCGGCGTTGTCGGTTTTTGCTGCAGTGAGCCGGCGGCGGGCAAACATATTTACGAACCTTCGCGGCAGATGCACAATCGAGGAAACGGCAAAGGCGGCGGTATAGCTGCGGTTGGATTTGTGTCGGAACAAATGGGCGTAAGCAGGGAAGTGCTCGAAAATTATTATATGCTGCACGTAGCGTTCCTGGACGATAAAGTCCGGCCGGAAATAGAAAAGCAATTTATCACGCCCAATTTCGATATCGCGGCGATGAGTCAGCTCGATAAAGTCGATGACTGGAAAACCGTGCCCGGCCTGGAAGTAAAACCTCCCGATGTCTGCCGATATTTTGTTCGCGTTAAGCCTGCGGTGCTGGATTCGTTTATTGCAAAGAATAATCTGCAGAAACTTGAGCGCGGGGAAGCGGAAGAAGAATTTATTAGTCAGAACAGCTTTGAGCTTAATCAGAAATATTACGCGTCTTTAGGCGAGAAGAGAGCCTTTGTTCTTTCTCACGGCAGAAATATTATGATATTAAAGGTCGTCGGCTTTGCTGAAGCGATTGTAAAATATTATAAAATTGAAGACCTTCGTGCTCACGTTTGGATAGCACATCAACGGTTCCCGACAAAGGGCCGAGTATGGCATCCCGGCGGAGCACATCCTTTCGCGGCAATCGATATGGCGCTTGTACACAACGGCGACTTTGCAAATTACCATTCGGTAACGGAATATCTGAGGCAGCGAAATATATATCCGCAATTTCTGACGGATACAGAAGTATCGGCACTGCTGTTTGATTTATTGAGCAGGACTTATCATTATCCGCTCGAGTATATCATCGAGGCACTTGCCCCGACGACGGAATTGGATTTCGACCGACTGGACGAAGAGAAACAAAAAAATTACAGAGCCATACAGGCGGCTCACATACACGGTTCGCCTGACGGCCCGTGGTTTTTCATTATCGCACGCAATATTGTTCGCGAAAAGAAATTGCAACTGATGGGCATTACCGATACCGCAATGCTGCGGCCGCAGGTGTTCGCATTCTGCGATGGCGAGGTGCAGGTCGGATTGATATGCTCGGAAAAACAGGCGATTGATGCGACATTGCTCAGTATGTCGCAAGATGACGATAGAATATGCCCGGTGGCGGACAAATACTGGAACGCACGCGGCGGCAGTTATACGGACGGCGGGTCGTTTATATTCAATCTTGAAAAAGATTCGGCCGGCAAAATGAAAATTACGTGCACAGACAAATTCGGCAAAGAAGTTCAAATGCCGGCTGGTACAGATAGATGCGATTTTACACAGGGAGTTTTGGTATCCTCCGAATCCGAGGAAGCAATCCAGACTGTAATCAACGAAAAATTCGTGCCCGGCAACAGCCTGGCGATTTTCGAAATGATGCGAGAGCTGATACCCGAGTGGACGTTCGATGAGTTTCGGCTGGCGTGTCAGCAAATAGTGAACCAGGCGAAAAACGCGGCTGAAACGACTACCGCTATAGAGGTTTTGAGCCGGCTTAACGACCGAAGATATTCGACCGGTTCGAAGAAACGCAGTCATATTCTTCATATAATACACGGTGAGATGAAACGGCTGCTGAACGGAATTCCAAATATCATCAATAATAATTCTTATGAAGGCGAATTTCGCCTAATAGATTTTGATACTCGTGACAGTCTAAGAGGTCCGCAGGGCAATGAAAAGACTCTTGTAATAGACGCAGCACATTTTGCGCCGGAAGGGAACGACTGCGACGCGACTCTGCTGGTCAACGCATATATAAAAGGGTGGCGGCATTTTATCAGCTTTAATTGCATCGGTCAGCGGTACATAGGCTGCGGACTTGGGCCTGATACCGATGAAGTGACAATAGATGTTTACGGCAGCAGCGGCGATTATCTCAGTTCGGGCATCGACGGACTTACAATTAGCGTGCATGGAAACGCACAGGACCAGCTTGGGCAAATTATAAAAAGGGGAAAATTAGTTATTTACGGCGACGTGGGCCAGACATTTATGTACGGAGCCAAAGGCGGAAGCGTATTTGTTCTGGGAAACGCGGCGGGAAGACCTCTTATCAATTCTGTCGGCAGACCCAGAGTGGTAATAAATGGCACGTGTCTGGATTTTCTCGCTGAATCATTTATGGCGGGCGATCCTTATAACGGTGGTGGTTTTGTTGTATTAAACGGTGTCAAATTCGATGACGACGGACGATTGGTTTCTCTGCCGCATCCTTATCCGGGCAGCAACCTGTTTTCTCTCGCATCGGGCGGGGCGATTTATGTCCGCGACCCCAATAATATGCTGGTCGACCAGCAGTTGAACGGCGGACACTTTGCCGAGCTTACAGACCAGGACTGGGATTTGATTCTGCCTTACCTTGAAGAAAATCAAAAACTTTTTGGAATAACAATAGACCAGCTTTTGACAGTGAACGGCCGAAAACAGAAACCGGAAAAAGTTTATCGAAAAGTTGTTCCCGGCCATATTTCTGCTGCAGCCTCGGAAGAAAATACGGACGATACTGAAGAGGCATTTGAAGAAGAGGAAGAACCGGCCGCAAAAACAGAATAGATTGCGAAAGAAAATATGACGATAACGATTAGAAAAACTAAAAAAAGCGACCGTCTTAAGGAGATTGTTGAGCAGCTAAGCGGCGCTGACCTGAGCATTTGTTTGCAGTGCAAGAAATGCTCCAGCGGATGTCCTGTGAATAAACAGACTGTATCAAGGCCTTCGGAGATTATGCGACGGTTGCACCTGAACGCAGGGGATGAGCTGCTTGAAAGCGATATTATATGGACGTGCGTTTCGTGCGAGACCTGTTCGACTCGCTGTCCGATGGGAATTGAAGTTGCGGCGATAATAGACGCGTTGCGAAAACTGGCACTTGAAAGGAAGGCATCGAAACAGAAAGGCAATGTGCCGCTGTTTAACAAGGCATTTTTGAAAACAGTGGAAATTTTCGGCCGAACATACGAAATCGCGATGATAGCCGCCTATAAACTTGGGACAGGTAAATTTATGAACGACACGGAAAAATTTCCGACAATGATCAAAAAAGGCAAAATATCGCTGATACCTTCGCTCCATGGCGACAGAAAAATCGTCCGAAGGATATTCAAAAAAACTAAAGAAAATAAAGGGGCCAAAGTATGAGGTATGCTTATTATCCAGGATGTTCTGCTGAATCGACAGCCCGCGATATGCACGAATCTACTTTGGCTGTTGCCAAGGCTTTGGGAATCGAGATGGTAGAGCCAAAAGGCTGGACATGCTGCGGAGCAACTGCGGGTCATCAAACGGACCGAATATTGGCCGCTTCGTTGCCAGCTGCCAGCCTGGTCAAAGTTAAGGATATGGGACTGGATATGGTTGTTAATTGCGCAGCTTGCTACAACAGAATGAAAATGGCAAACAACGAAATCTCGACCGATTCCGAAATTCGCACAAGTGTTTGCGACGCAATCGGCAGAGATTACGATGGTTCGGTTAACGTTCGACACTTTGTAGAAGTGCTTCTTAAAGATGTCGGACTTGAGACAATTAAAAAGGCCGTCAAACATTCGCTAAAAGGTCTTAAGGTAGCTTGTTATTACGGCTGCCTGCTTGTTCGTCCGCCGAAAGTTATGAAATTCGACGACCCTGAAAATCCGACATCGCTCGATAAGCTGGTAAAAGTTATTGGCGGAGAAAGTATTGACTGGTCGGGCAAGGTCGAATGCTGTGGCGGAGGTTTGTCGCTTACGAGAACTGATGTGGTGGTAGATCTGACGGATTCAATTCTCGGTATGGCTCAGAAGGCAGGGGCCGATTGCATAGCGGTGAGCTGCCCGATGTGCCAGGTCAATCTTGATTTGCGGCAGCAGGACATTAAAAAGCAAACCGGCAGAGATTATGAAATGCCGATTGTATATATCACGCAACTTCTCGGACTAAGTTTCGGCATCAGCCCGGATAAACTCGGATTCAAAAAACTTATGGTTCCGGCTTCAAATATTTTAGAAAAGGTGGCTCAAAACAGCAATGAGTAAACTTGATGACAAAAAAACAGGTGCAGTGCTTGTGCAGGGCGGCGGTATCGCCGGTGTTCAGGCGGCGCTGGATTTAGCAAACAGCGGTTTTAAGGTATATCTGGTCGAGCGTGATGCTGCTATCGGCGGAATGATGGCGCATCTGGACAAGACATTTCCGACAGGCGACTGTGCAACGTGCATCGTCTCGCCGAAACTTGTCGAGTGCGCACGAAATTTAAATATTGAGATATTGACGCTTTCTGAACTGGTGGACCTGCAGGGACAGCCCGGCAATTTTAAAGCAACGGTCAAAAGATATCCGCGATATGTGGACGAAGATAAATGCACCGGCTGCAGTGAATGCACACAGGTTTGCCCGGTGGACATACCGGATGAGTTCAACCGATGTCTGGGAACCAGAAAAGGCATCGCCAAACATTACGCGCAAGCGACTCCGAATATTTTTGGAATTCTTAAAAACGGGCACTCGCCTTGTAAGATTAAATGTCCTGCGAATGTAAATGTTCAGGGATATGTTCAGCTTATAAAGAAAAAAGAATATGTAAAAGCCGTTAATCTGATTCGCCAAAGAAATCCGCTTTCCGCTATTTGCGGCAGGGTATGCACACATCCGTGCGAAGCTGAATGCATGCGAGGCAAAGCGGACGACCCGATTGCGATAAGATTGCTCAAACGGTTCGCATCGGATAAAGAAATGGAATTACTCCAGGCAGGTCAACTGGAACTGCCGCCGGAAAAAACTCCTTCGGCTGACGCCAAAAAAATCGCAATAATAGGTTCAGGGCCTGCAGGGCTTACCGCAGCAAATGATTTGGCAGATGCGGGATTTGCTGTTACGGTTTATGAAGCACTCGACGCCGCCGGCGGTATGCTTAGATGGGGCATTCCAGAATATCGGCTGCCGAAGAAAGTCCTTGACCATGAAATCGAAATTATCCGCCGAAAGGGCGTTAAATTTATTTATAATTGCCGCGTCGGTCAGGATATTACCATTCACACGCTGCGGAAAGACAATGCTGCTGTGTTCATCGGTGCCGGCGCCAACAAAAGCAGAAAAGTTGGTATTGAAGGCGAGCAAATAAACGGTGTTCTTGGCGGAGTTGAATTCCTCAGACAGGCCGCTTCAGCAAATAAACCGAAAGTTAAAAACAAAGTGGTTGTTATCGGCGGCGGTAATGTTGCTGTCGATGTCGCAAGAACCGCGCTGCGGCTCGGTGCCAAAAATGTCGAAATGATTTGTCTTGAGCAGCGAAACGAAATGCCCGCTTACAAAGAAGAGGTTGAAGCGACACTGGCAGAAAATATAAAGATTCGAAACGGCTGGGGACCGAAGCGAATTGTAAGCAAAAATTCAGCGGTCGCAATAGAGTTGAAACGCTGCACAAGAGTTTTCGACGACCAGAAGCGTTTCCGTCCCGTTTATGATGAAAAAGATGTTATGACGGTTGATGCCGACCAGATTATCGTTGCCATCGGCCAGATGGTCGATGAGCAATTTATCGAGCATATAGATATTCTTAGCGAACGCGGCTGTTTTAAGACCGACCCGATAACCGGGCAATGTTCGCAGAAAAATGTTTTTGCCGGCGGGGATAACTCCTCAGGACCTTTGTCTGTTATTGAGGCAATAGCGGCAGGCAAAAGGGCGGCGGAATCAATCGAACGGTTCATAAATGAAAAAGATTTACTGGCAGATAGGTTCAGCGAAACTATCCGCCCGATTCCGGAGGATTTGCTTCCTTCCATAGATGATGTAGAGAAAAAAACACGGCCAAAGCCCGAAGAACTTCCTGTTTCAAAAAGACTGAGCAGCTTCGATGAAGTTGAAAAAGGACTTACCGAAGAACAGGCACTTGCCGAGGCTGAACGTTGCCTGAATTGTGCGCTGTGTTCGGAGTGCAACCAATGCGTCGAGGCCTGTGAGCAGCACGCTATTGACCACGCTATGAAAGAACGAACAATCGAACTGGAGGTTGGTTCGGTTATTCTTACGCCCGGATTTAAGGAATTTGATGCCGAACGAAAAGGTGAATTCGGCTACGGACGATATGCGAATGTCGTTACAAGTGTTCAATTTGAAAGAATGCTTTCTGCGGCAGGACCGTTCGAAGGCCATGTTATACGTTTGTCAGACGGCAGGGAGGCTAAACGCATCGCCTGGATTCAGTGCGTAGGCTCGAGAGATTCAAGCTGCGGCAACGAATACTGTTCGTCGATATGCTGTATGATGGCGACAAAACAGGCTATGGTCGCAAGCGACCACGTCAGCGGACTTGACGCGACAATCTTTTATATCGACATACGCGCTTACGGCAAAGATTTCGACCAATATTATGAGCGCGCGAAAGCTCAGGAAAATATACATTATATAAAGAGCATTCCTTCGCGGATTTATCAGGATTTCCAGAGCAAAGACCTTAGCGTCAATTTCATCGATGAAAACAACCAGGTGCAGATGAGAGATTTTGACCTTGTCGTATTGTCGGTCGGAATGGAATCGCCTGCCTCGATGAAAGAATTAACGTCGCGGCTCGATATTAAACTTAACGATTACAATTTCTGTCTTACGGACAGGCTGAATCCGTTGTCAACTTCTGTGCCAGGCGTTTTTGTCGGCGGGGCATTCCAGGAGCCGAAAGATATTCCAGAAACGGTAACGCAGGCAAGTGCCGCCGCTTCTATGGCGATGGAACTGCTGGCCTCGTCGCGAAATACTCTTATTACTAAAAAAGTCTATCCGCCGGAGCATGATGTTACTGACGAAAAGCCGCGAATCGGCGTGTTTGTCTGTCATTGTGGAATGAATATCGCATCGGTGGTGGATGTTGAAGGCGTGGTTAAAAATATCGAGAACCAGCCTGGCGTTGTCGTGGCTAATCATACAATGTTCACCTGTTCGGATACGAGCCTGTCGAACATCAAGGATATGATTCGAGAGCATCGGCTTAATCGCATCGTGGTCGCGTCATGTACGCCTCGAACTCATGAGCCTTTGTTCCGTGAAACACTGCGTGAAGCAGGCCTGAACCCATATCTATTCGAAATGGCTAATATACGTGACCAGTGTTCCTGGGTGCACACGACA
Organism: Phycisphaerales bacterium; assembly: GCA_003142595.1. Classification (GTDB taxonomy): domain Bacteria; phylum Planctomycetota; class Phycisphaerae; order Sedimentisphaerales; family UBA12454; genus UBA12454. The sequence continues at coordinate 28,491 of PLMU01000011.1, read as the reverse complement.
CAGCCGCAGTCGGCCACCGAAAAAGCGACCGAACTTGTAAAGATGGCAATCGCAAGGGCACACCTGCTTTCACCTCTTGAAAGCGGAACTCTGCAGGTCAATCAAACAGGTCTGGTCATTGGCGGAGGTCTGAGCGGAATGACATCGGCTCTGGCATTGGCAAACCAGGGATTCGTTACGCATCTTGTTGAACAGGCTGACCGCCTCGGCGGAAATCTGCACGATATTCACTTTACATTTGAGCAAAATGATATAACCGGCTTTACAAAAAATCTTATTAAAAAGGTTGAGAGTAATCCTAATATTAAAGTTTATCTGGGGACTGAAATCGCGAGCATCGCAGGGCACATTGGTAAATTTAATATAACGCTCAGCAAAGCCGGCCAGAAATCCGAAATTACGACCGGTGCCATAATTGTTGCCACAGGAGCAGGCAAGGCGCAAACCAGCGAATTTTTATATGGCAAATCCCAGCAGGTTTTGACGCAGGTTGAACTTGAAAAACGCCTGTTCGAAAAAACATATCCTGCAAAAGGACAAAATATAGTAATGATTCAGTGCGTCGGCTCACGCAACACCGAACATCCGTATTGCAGCCGAATTTGCTGTTCTATGGCTGTCAAAAACGCACTGGCAATCAAAAAGCAGGACCCCAATGCTAACATCTATGTGCTTTACAGAGACGTCAGAACTTACGGCTTCAGAGAAAAATATTATATGCAGGCTCGCGAAGCCGGCGTTGTTTTCATCCGTTATAATCCCGATGCTCCGCCGCAGATTCGCCAGAACGGCGAACTTGTAGTGACGCTAAAAAGTCCTGACTTGTCCGAGCAGATTGAAATTGAAGCTGATAACGTTGTGCTGAGCACCGGCGTTGAAGCCGACAAAGTAAACAACAAGCGTATCTCTGATATGCTAAAGGTGCCGCTTAACGCTGATGGTTTCTACGTCGAAGCGCATATGAAATTGCGTCCGGTTGATTTCACAACAGAAGGCATTTTCCTTTGCGGTCTTGCTCATTCGCCAAAGGCCATTGACGAGAATATCTCGCAGGCACGCGCCGCCGCTGCAAGAGCCGCTACGGTACTATCCAAAACACAGCTCGAAGTCAGCGCACAGGTTTCTTACGTTGACCAGCAGAAGTGTATATCTTGCATGACCTGCGTCAACACCTGTCCGTATTCGGCGCCATTCTGCAACAAGGACGGCAAAGGGCAAATCGAAGCCGCCAAGTGCATGGGTTGCGGTATTTGTGCATCTGAATGTCCGGCACGAGCGATACAATTACACCATTTTGAGACAGACCAGTTCCTGGTTATGATTCGCCAGTTGTTTGAAAGCGGCAATGGCCAGGCGCAACAGGAAACAGAAATAAAAAAAATAACGGAAAAAGTATAAATTATGAAACCGGAAGTTTTCGAACCTAAAATAATTGCTTTTTGCTGCCACTATTGTGCGTATTCGTCGGCGGATTTGGCCGGCTCAATGCGTATTCAATATCCGCCCAATGTGCGTATTATCCGAACGCCGTGCACAGGCAGACTTGAGACCGAATATTTTATCAAGGCATTTGAAAATGGCGCCGACGGCGTGTTTATCGCCGGATGTCTTGAAGGCGGCTGCCATTTTGTCGAAGGAAACATTTGCGCTAAACGCAGGGTGAATTATACAAGAGAAATGCTCGAAGAAATCGGAATCGAAAAAGAACGCCTCCGGATGGTAAACGTTTCTGCCGCGATGGGTCGGCCTTTGGCTGATTTAATTATTGAAATGGTGGAAACCGTTCGAAAACTGGGTCCAAACCCTGTAAAGTTAAATGGTTCATCTAAAAAGGAAAGCCGATTATGATAGTCGCTGAAAGAAAAAAAATACAAGACCTGCTGGAAATAGTTAAAAGTCACAAAAAGCTTCTTGTGCTTGGCTGCGGAACCTGTGTTACCGTATGCCTTGCCGGTGGACAGCGTGAGGTCAGTATTATTGCCTCTGCGTTACGGATGGCTGCAAAATTGAAAGGGCAGCAGCTTGAAGTTGAAGAATTGACTATAGAACGCCAGTGCGACAATGTTTTTATTGAGCAGGCCGCAGAGGCCATACAAAGAAATGACGCTGTTCTTTCGCTTGCCTGCGGTGCGGGCGTGCAGGCTATCGCAGAGCGTTATCCTTCCAAGCCGGTCTATGCCGGCCTTGATACATCGTTCATCGGCATTCTTGAGGAAAGAGGAATTTGGACTGAAAAATGTGCTGCCTGCGGTCAATGTGTTCTCCATCTTTATGGAGGCATTTGTCCGGTCACTCGCTGTGCGAAACATATGCTAAACGGTCCATGCAGCGGCTCGCGCGAAGACCGCTGTGAAGTTGACCCCAATCGGCAATGCGCATGGCAGCTAATATACAAGCGTCTTAAGGAAATCGGCCAGCTCGATAGACTTAAAAAAATCAAACCGCCCAAGAATTGGAGCCGAAGTCAGTCCGGCGGTTACCGCACAATCCTCCGCGAAGATCACAGAGTTTAATAGTATTCATTATAATTTTGTTGATTCGGGATACCCAAGGCGGGTAATTTGTGATGTAATAGAACCTGAATGACAGGATATATGATTAACTTTGGGATTACAGAACGAAAAAGACAAGAGCTCCAGCAGCGTATGCTTAACTGCAATCTGATTGAGAATGATATTGAGGAAAAGTTTGTCCGAAGCAGTGGAGCAGGAGGGCAGAAAGTCAATAAAACTTCCACCTGTGTCCATTTGAAGCATATTCCCAGCGGGTTGGCTGTCAAGGTTCAAAAGAGCCGCAGCCAGAGTCTGAATCGTTATTATGCCAGAAAGCAAATGTGTGAACTGCTGGAGAATAAATTATTTGGAAAAGAAAGCCCGGAGTCAAAAAAAATAGAAAAAATCAGGAAGCAGAAAGACAGAAGAAGACGGAGAACTTCTTAACTGTAAGTTATCTATTGCCGCCCCTCTAACTCCTGCCATCTGGCGTAAACTTCATCGAGCTGCTTTTTTAATTCGCCGGCGCGGGTGGTGACTGCGACAACTTCTGAACCCTTTTTATAAAGTGCCGGGTCAGCCATCGCAATGTTCAATTGCTTTTGCTCGCTTTCTAATTTTTCTATCAGCGAGAGCAACGCTTTGAGTTCCTTTTTTTCCTTGAAGGTCAATTTTTGCACTTTTTCTTTTACCGGCGGTGCTTTTACCGCTTTGGCCGGCATGTTTTGGGGCTGGGGTTTCAGCGATATCTTTCTCTGTCTCAGCCAGTCATCATAGCCGCCAACGTATTCCTCTACTATGCCATTGCCCTGCAGCGATATGATACCAGTAACGACGTTATTCAAAAATTCCCGGTCGTGACTTACCATCAGCACTGTGCCGGGATAGTTGAGCAAAAATTCTTCGAGCAGCTCGAGCGTCTCGATATCAAGGTCATTTGTCGGCTCATCCATTACCAATATATTTGACGGCTTGGCAAAAAGTCGAGCCAGCAACAGCCGATTCCGCTCACCGCCGGAAAGATTCGACAACGGACTTAGCGATTGGTCAGGCGTAAACAAAAAGTCTTGAAGATAGCCGACGATGTTCCGGGGAATTCCGTTAATCACTACCGTCTTATTGCCGCCGGCGATATTTTCATATACGGATTTTTCATAATCGAGCTGCGCGTGCAGCTGGTCGAAATACGCGATTTCCAGATTTGTGCCATGACGTACTGAGCCCTGCAGGGCGGCAAGTTCCTTAAGCAGCACCTGCAGCAGCGTCGTTTTTCCCGAGCCGTTCGGCCCGATGACGCCGATTTTGTCGCCACGCGTGATGGTCGTGGAAAAATTCGAAATAATCGGTTTTTCGGGTTTATATGAAAATGAAATATCTTTTGCATCAATTACCAACGTGCCGGATTGCTGGACATCCTGCAGCCGCATCTTGACATTTCCAGTTTCCTCTCTGCGCTCTCTTCGCTCGTCACGCATTTTCTTGAGTGCCCGTACACGACCCTCGTTTCGTGTCCTCCGTGCCCTTATTCCCGTGCGAATCCACACCTCTTCCTTGGCCAGCTTTTTATCGAACAGCGCATCCTCAACCGCCTGTGCTTCATTGGCGATATCCTTGCGAACGAGGAATGTTTCATAGTTGCAGGAATAACTTATTGCCCGGCCTCTATCAAGCTCGATGATACGCGTCGCCAGTTTCCTGACGAATACGCGGTCATGGCTGACAAAAATCAGCGTTCCTTTATAACTGCTCAGAAAATCCTCAATCCACGTCACCGCATCGATATCGAGATGGTTAGTCGGCTCATCAAGCAGCAGTACATCCGGATTGCGAACAAGCGCCTGCGCCAGCAATACCCGCCGTTTCATCCCGGCCGAAAGGCTCGCGGCCTGGGCATCGGAATCCAATTCCATATTTTGAATAATGTCCTCGACATACCTGTCCATCTGCCAGCCGTTTTCGGCATCGAGCGAGCGATGCAGTTCATCAAGCTTAGTCAGCAGCGATTTGTTATCGTGGTCAAGGGCGAGCCGATGGCTGACAATATGATATTGCGCCAGCAACTTTCCTCGCTGGCCCAGCCCCTCGGATACCAGCTCAAACACCGTCCCGCTCAGATTATCCGGCACATCTTGTGTCAGACACGTTATCGTAAGTTTCGGCAGACGTGAAACATCGCCTTTTTCGGGCAGGACTTCGCCTGTAACCAGCTTCATCAGCGTCGTTTTGCCTACGCCATTGCGGCCGAGCAGACAAATCCTATCGCCCGGCTCGATTTGCAAATTTATATGTTCGAGCAATGGCTGACCGCCAAAACCAACGCTCACATCCTGCATTCCAATTACAGCCATACTATTATTATGTGCCTTTTCTAATTATTTTCGTACTGGTATGCAGTTACGCAATTAAACCTTTCAACCCCATAATAATATCAAAATCTTCCTCGAATACAATCGTTAAGATGGCCAAGCCATAATCCCGTTTTTCCAATATTTCGCCCCACTTGTCTCGCACTTATCAAATATTCTTATTCATTCACTATTATAGTTATTGAAAAAAATAAGTGCGGGGTTCTTTCCACTTATCACTACGGTATAAGGAATAGGTGCGGGGTTGACTTTCCCCCGTTTATTGTGCCACTATGAATTAGAGTATCCAGCGTTAATCAATCCTGCTTCCACAGGCATGCCTGTGGAATTTTTTCCACTTTTCTGTCTCGCAAATTCTTCCGGCGTTAAATATCCCAGCGAACTATGCGGCCTGACCGTATTATAGTCCATACGCCATCTCTCGATAATACCTCTGGCATGTTCCAGCGTCAAGAACCAGTTCTCATTCAGACATTCATCTCGCAGCCGCCCATTAAAACTTTCGATATATGCATTCTCTACAGGTTTTCTGGGACGAATAAATGTCAGCTTTACGCCTCGCTGGTATGCCCAACTGTCCAGTGCATTGCTGATAAACTCCGGACCATTGTCGTTGATGATTATTTCCGGCAGTCCTTCTATCCGGCCTATCTCACTGAGAGCTCTGGCAACTCGCATCCCGTTGATTGATGTATCGACCTCTATCCTGAAACATTTTCGTGTATATTCATCAACAACTGATAAAACTTTTATCGTTCGTCCATTGGCCAGATTGTCTCGCATAAAATCCATGCTCCAGATGTGGTTGGGATAACTCGGCTTCGGCATCTCTGTTCGTAATTGCGAGGATATCTTCTTTCTGCGGCGTATACGCAGTATAAGCCCTTGTTGGCTGTATATGCGTTCTGTTCTTTTATGATTAATCTTAAATCCTTCCCGCCTGAGCATTATATGCAATCTCGGACAGCCAAATCGTCCTCTTGTCTGGGCCAGTTCTTTTAGCCTTTTGACAATGACTTCCTCATCCGGCTTCAAAACCGGCTTATAACAAAAGCTTGTTCTCGATAAGCCTATCATCTTACATGTCTTCCGCATACTTAGCCCAAAGCGTTCGATTATCTGCTTAACTGCCGCACGCTTCGCCCTAGGCTTTAAAAGTTTTTTGAGACAACGCTCTTGAAAGCCTTATTTCCAGAGCTTGTTCGGCAACTATATGCTTGAGCCGCCTGTTCTCATCTTCCAGCAGCTTGACTCGCCTGGCTTCATTGACTGAAAGACCGCCATATTTAGCCTTCCAGTTGTAAAATGTGCAATCGCTTATGCCGTATTTACGACATAAATCAGCCACACTGACACCAGCTTCTGCCTCCTTGAGGATTGGAATAATCTGTTCCTGTTTAAATCTTTTACCACGCATGGTACACCTCCTTTTAAAGGTTTTATCATGCCGGTACTCTAATTGCAACTGGCACAGTTTTTGGGGGAAAGGTCAACAGGCCATTTTGCGTTGATTCTAGCATAAAAAACCCTCTGTTTTCAGGGGGTTTGTCGAAGCGTAGCGGAGACCCCATGGGGGGAAGATTTTAAACGCAGCGTATTATCAACTCACAGTTTTTTTATTAAAGCTTTCAGCTTCTCGATTTCCTTATTGTTCTCTAAATACGACTCCATAAGTTTTTTATGGAGTTCATCTGCTCTGTCATATAACCTTTTTAGTTTCTTGGGTTTAGCCGACTGTATAGCGTATGCTGCCATAATTGGAAATGCTACAGTTACATCGAGGTATGCGGTAACGGTTTCTTCAAGTTTAGTCGGATCGATTTTGCCCCAGCTTACCGCCTCACTTGGCGACGCGCCGGAAAGTCCGCCTGTATCAGGTCTTGCGTCAGTTACATTGATATCGAAGTCCTGCCCAACTTCTGGAATCATAAGGACTTCCTGAATTTGCGGCTCGGTTTGCAGCACGAAGTTTTTCGGGCTTCCGCCTCCGATTAGGATAACGCCGGTTTTGCCTTTTTCGTATCTTTTAGCGTTTAGAACGATTGCCGTTGAATCGTTTAAGTCGATACTCGGATTGATTTTAAGTTTGAATTTATCCAGCAGTCCAAATCCCTCTGCCAGAAGTTCCAGTCCTGCCACATTCATACCGATAGTTGAATCGCCCGGCGAAGACGTAAATACAGGAATGCCATTACGATACGCCGCTGCGAGGATGCTTACCTGTCCGGTTTTGTTTTTCTTTTCGTGTTCGTCAAGTACTTTGCCCAGATGATGATAGCATTCGCGCGTGCCCATTTCTTTTTGGAATTCAGGTCTGCAAAGAATTTCTCTAAGTTGCCTGTCTGTTTCCATTAAGACGTCTTCGTAATCGAACAGAATATCATAAATTCTCGTTACGCCTTTAGCTCGCAAATCCGCGTCATCGACATTATGGTTGCCCCTAAACATTGGCAGATTAAAGGCATAGTGAATATCGTGGTACATATTGGCGCCGGTTGCTACTATCCAATCGACGAATCCGTGGTTCATTAGCGGAATTATTGTTGACGGTCCCAGTCCTGCCGGCGTTAACGCTCCTGCAAGGCTAAGTCCTACAGTTACATCAGGTTGAGAATATTTGTCGCGCAGCAGATGGCAGGCCGCTCGTAATCTTCCGCCGTTATAGGCATCCATATTATCGACAAGTTCGATAATGTTTGTGTCTTTGCTGATGGCTTTTGGCAGAACTCGTTTGCCGGCCAAGTATTTAGCCTTTCCAGGACAATTTGGTTTATCGTGTTTCATTTTTCCCTTTCTGTTCAAATACATTGATTACTTTTGCAGCGGATAATCATAATTTATAACACAGAACTTGGCAACAGTTTTTACATAAGCCTATTTTTGTCATCGTCTTGGGCAATAATTGTTTAGTTTGACATTTAATGCTTCTTTGAGTATGGTTTTACTCACTATGCGAGAAGTGCAAACTTTAAAAACGGCCAAATCCAAAGTCGCTGCGTTTGCTGTAATCATCGCCGCTGCAGCGGCCGTGCTATACATTCCTATTTTGTCGGCTGATTTCGTCTATGACGATATCTCGCAAATACTCACTGATAACTACATCCATAAGCCTGCTCATTTTGCCGAAGTACTAAGCCTGTCGGTAATGAGAAAAGATATTCTCGATAACAACCGCCCTATAATGGTGCTGTCGCTGATGCTCGATTCGCTATTGTGGGGTCGCAATCCTTTCGGCTATCATTTGACTAACCTGCTGCTGCATTCGTTAAATTCGGCAATGATGTTTCTGCTGATTTACGGAGTTTTGAGCAGGCTGTTTGCACAAAACAATAAAAATATCGGCGCATTACGGGCGGCAGTCATCGGGGCGATAATATTCGCGATACATCCGATAAATAGTGAAGCTGTTTGTGTCGTAACTTACAGAGAAGACCTGCTGGCGGTGTTTTTTGTGCTGCTTATGCTCATTTTTGCCGAATACTTTCCAACTCAACAAAAAACAACAAATCTGCTGCTGGGCGGCTTTGTTGTCATTTTGAGTTTCTTTGCCGTCGCGGTCAAGGAAAGCGGCGCTATGGCACCATTGTTTCTGCTTGTTTATTGGCTACTGGTCCGCAAAGCCGGTCAATGGCGCATCTGGACAAAATTGATTGCCGCCGGTTTCATCGCAAACGCAGCTTTTATGATTGCACGTTTTACGCTCATTCCAGCCAAGTCGGTAATCTTTTTTCAGAAGGCTTCATATATCGGCGGCTCATTTGGGCGAATGCTTACCATTCAGCCGCGAATATGGACATTTCAACTGCTGGAACTTTTCCGGCTTAATCTGCTGTGCGCTGACCAGACTGATTATTCGATACGGTTCATAACTTTATCTGCCGCATTGGTCGTATTGGCCGCGGCAATTGTCGTAGCTGGATTGATATCCCGTAAAAATACTGGTTTCAGCACAGGTATTTTATTTTTCTGCCTTGCAATGCTGCCGACATCGAACTTTGTTCCAATATTCAGGCCGCTGGCCGATAGATATCTATATCTTCCGATGGTCGGAGTTTGCCTGGCTTTGGGTGCGGGACTTTGCAGATTAAAGATCCAGGAAAAATTGTTATCCAAAGCATTATGCGTAATTATTCCGGCGGCTGTATGTGTATTTTTAGGTTACTATACGATTCAACGAGAGTTTGTGTGGCACAACAGTATTTCTCTTTGGGATGATACGGTTAAGAAAAATCCTTTTTCTTTTATCGGCAGCGACAATCTCGGTTTTGTTCTTTTTGATACCGGCGAATATAATAAAGCCATACCTGCTTTTACAAAAGCATCTCAACTTGCTCCAAACGAAGCAGACCCCATCGCCGGTTTGGCGATTACTTATGATGCCCTGGGATTGACCGACTCTGCCGACCAAGCGTATCTCAAGGCAGTATCAGTAGATAAGCATTATGCCGGCTATGATAGTCTTATGCCGACACTTCTCTGGACGTCAAGACAGGCTGAGAAACTTCAGGTAATAGCCGACAGAGTACTTAAAAAACAAAAATAAAGCCCGCTTAATCGATAGTTAAAAAAAATTATAAGTCCTTATTTCACGTTCTGAAAACCTGCCGTAAGCTCTTATTTTACATAGGGAAAATTTGATGTAAGTTATTATTTTACGTTGGAGAAAATGAAGTAAGTCGTTATTTTATTTTTAAAAATAAGGAGTTATGAAAAAAAGTTCGAACAAAAACGTCATTTTTTTTAACAAACATGTATGTTTTAATTGTTTTGCTCCTCGAAAAGCTAAAAAAGTGAGTATTTTTAGACGCAGATTTCGCGGATTTCACTGAAAAGTAATGGTAAATGACACGAAAAACATCGAAAAGAGCAGGTTTTTAATGGGTTTTTGGGCAAAAAATTGGGCAATCTTTAATAGCCAGAATTAGCCACTAAGGCACTAAGGCACTAAGGCACAAATTTTTAGACGCTGATTTCGCTGATTTTTTAAACCACGAAGATCACGAAGGACACGAAGATAGCTGGCAAAGGGGCTAAATACGAACGGGGTAAGAAAAGGAGCAGAAGTCTGGCAACTATGTATCGCTCATTGCCGGGCGGGCGGAGTCATAATCGCAGGCATAGGTTAGACAATATCAATTTGCTAAAAGCAATGACGTTACACGAATACGCTAAAAAAAAAGAAGCGAAAATGATGTATGAAGTAATAGTGCTGCCGGAGGGGAAATTCGAATTAAAGATTGAGAAAAAGATTCAAATCTGCCCTGAGAAGTGGCCGATGCCTTTGGAATTCGACTATTTCGAGGCGGCGAAATATGTGCTTTACGCAAGGAGAATCCATTCGACATGGTTCGACGATGCTCACCACAGGCAGGCAGGACCATTTGTATGTAACCTACCGAAAGACAAAACTATCGTTAAAAAGGCAGTGCAAAAATACGAAAAATACCTGAAAAAGATAAGAGATAAACTGGTAAAGGCGTTTATGGAGCGCAATGTCGATGAGGAACTGGCGGAAGGGTTTACGAAGTTAGTGTTTGAGGATAAATTGCCGTTTTCGTATCTTATGAGGTGAAAAAACGGATTTGATATTTGAAATTTGATATTTCAGAAACGAACCCCCGAATAAATTCGGGGGCTAAATAGATGTGGGACAAGGTTGTAATTCGAGGGAGATTTTGATATTATTGGGGGATTGTAAGGTTTAATTGCGTAACTGCATACCAGTACGAAAATTATCAGATTTGTGACCTTCCCCCGTTTATTGTGGACAGTGAACGCCGTTTGGCCTGACGAGAATCTTTGTCAGACTCGGCAGAATCAGTAAGCGTCCTTGTAGTCTCAAACATCTTCTACAAGAATCGCTTTGGCTGTATCTGTAAGCACTTTTGCTTTGTGTTTTTTGCCTGCCGGTATAAAGACGCCATCTCCCTGACCGAAAGTTATTAATTTTCCATCGAAATTTATTTCCATTTGTCCTTGGAGTAAATAACCGATATGCCCCTTTGTGCACCAATCCTGCTCGATAAATCCTTTGGCAAACTCTACTAACCGCAGTTTCCTGCTGCCTTGTTCATGGGCCTTGAACCTTACACCGACCGCCGGCGATTGCCATTCCATTGATTCAAAATCTATTTTGTATTGCTCCATTTTTCTGCGTCCTTAACAGTTTCTTCATTTTGTAATAATCAAGTTTTTTGCCGTTTTCGACTTTCACAAAGGTTTTTCTAATAGTTTTGTAACCCAGCGAATCGTAAAATTTCTTGGCCGGCAGAGATGAATCTAATTTAACAAGCCTGGTTCCAGCCACAAGGGCTTTTGTCTCAAGTTTTTGCATAAGAAGTTTTCCAAAGCCCTGTTTCTGAAATTTGGGATTAACAAAAACTCTCGTAATATAGTTATCTATTAAAGTTGCAGTTCCAATGATTCGATTGCCTTTTTCTAAAACAACGGTATATCCTTCTTTTGCGGCTTTCAAGATATTTTTAATATTGTGATAATCTTTAAAATATTTTATTGCCTCGGCGTTATAAAACGGAAGATAATTTATATCGATTGTTTTATGTATCAAGTCTCTGACTGTGTCTAAATCAGAGAGTTTGAACTTTCTCATTTTTAGATTATTTTTTTTGAGCATTTTATTTTCCAGTATCTTTTGCCATCATAATTATATCCGGCCGTTCAGTCCAGCCGGTATGTCTCCAGAACTTCCGCCCGGCATAATTTTTCACAAAGGCGCATAAAGTGCATTTTGAAAAACCTATGGCGGCCAATTTTGACAGTGCCCGATTTACCAGGGCTTTGGCGATTCCCTTTTTACGATAGGAACGGTCAATCGCCAAATGATATAAATGGCCGCGTCTGCCGTCCTGGCCGCATAAAACCGTGCCGACAAGCCGGCCGTTCTCACGAGCAACGAAACTCATACCGGGGTTTCGCTTCAGGTATCGCAGGATTCCTTTTTTAGAATCAGTATCACTATGCAGTCCCATCCCTTCGGTGTTTTTCCAAAGCGAAAAAACCTCGTCGTAATCTTTAATTTGCATTTTGGTTATTTTCATATTCTTTCCTTTATTTTTTAGCAACAGCTATCAATCTTTTTGCGTTATGGTCATAATCTGCGCCGGCCAAATCGCCAAAAATTTTGACAGACTTAAAGCCGCAATCTTTCAGCAGGGCAGTTAACTCGGCAGCGGAATAGATTCTATGGCCGAACTCGAATTCATATTTTTTACCATTTTCGATTATAATCCACCTGTTGTCAATCCACGACCAGTCCCGGCTTAATTTTCGTTCCTGTAAAAAGATTCTGCCATTATCGTCCTGCCATTCACGCGGCTTAAAAATGCGAGCCAGAATTTCTTTTCCGATTACATCTATAATCAGCGTTCCGCCTTTGTGCAGCGAATAGTATGTATTGCTTAGAACGCGTCTGTCATCTTCCGGATTGTCAAAATATCCAAAAGATGTGTATATATTAATAACCGCATCGAAATAATCGAGCTGGCAGAATCGCCTCATATCATCTCTGACAAACTTTATGTTTAGACCTTCAGCTCTGGCTTTTCTGCGAGCCTTGGCCAGATATTCTTCCGTCAGGTCAACGCCGACAATTTTAAAGTCTTTGCGGGCAAGTTCAAGCGAATGCCTGCCGATTCCGCAGCATAAATCGAGGACCTTTCCACCGTTACGCACACCAGAAAGCTTTATAATTTGTTTTATTTCATCGCCGGCTGCTGTTATAATTTTTTGATTGAACAGCAGGGGCGCAAAGGTTTTCCAGAGGTTCTTGTTCTCATACCAAATCTTTTGTTTTTCCTGTATTTTTCTCATCGATGGCTCCTTTCTATAGCCAATAAAAAAGCCCTGCAGGTTTTACTCCCTGCAAGGCTTTTAATATCTGTAAAATAAGTCTTTTAGGGAGTTTTCTCCTTAATCTGCGGCATAATATAAATGCAGACGAACATTGCATCCGCTACGCGGTTTGTAAGATGCATTTGCCTGTTTTCTTTAACCTTAAACATTAAAAAACTCCGATAGTTAAATTACCAAAACTCTAATACTATCTTTTAGCAGGGCGAATGTCAAGAATTAATTTTGGCTGCAAACAAAACATCAATTGGGAGTGTTCGGATATTTCATAAGATACAGAGCATATATTTCGTCTGGCTGGATGCTTGCCGTAAATGTTCTAATTGGGATTATGGGGTATTTTGTTTGTCCGAGCGTAAAACTAAGAAGGAGCAAGACGTCTTCTTTTTTCTTTAACATATAGTCATAACTTCTGTCTAAAATGAAGTCCTCAAATGCCGAACTTGCTCCATATTGTCGTAATGTCTCCTCCCGCTTGCCGTCAAAAATAAGGTATGTCCCCAACCGGCCATTTTGCGGGTAATAAATCGGGGTATCCAGGCGAGCGGCCACTGCAGAGGCAACATAATCAAGACAGCCTACTATGGGCTTTTGCGCCAACTTTTGTTTCACAAGATACTCGGCAACTTCTTTGCTGGCGGAAAAGGGGTATCTCCAGTCGCACACGCAGGCGTATAAGCCCGCAATTACCTGCAGAATTAAAATAAAAGTAAAACAATAAACGGAGACTCTCTGCAGCAAAACAGCGATGTTTTCTAATAAACGATTGGGGATTTTGTATTCCGAATAAAGTGAGTACAACCAAAAACAAATCACTAATACAATAAACAAATGTCCATGATGCCGCAGGTAGCCGAAATAGCTTGTGTAAAAGAACAAGAAGAGTCCCAGCGTTGCCGCACAATAGGAAATCGCAATGAGAGGTTTTTTTATAAATGCCAGCAAAAAGAAAAGAAATAAAACCACTGATAAGATAACTTGCCTGTTAAGTGAAGCGATAATGTTCGTTTGCCAGAAATGCATTGCGTTGCTGGGGATTGGAACATAACTTTTCCATAACGTTGCAAGCACCTTTTTTACAAGGTTTATGTTCATGTCCAAAAACGGAGGGGGGGCCCAACTGCCGGGCGGAGGAATCATTTGAATCACAGAAAGGGAAATGCCTGAAATGAAAATTGCAACACCAAACAGAAACAGGAAAACTTCTTTTTTTGTAAAAGCAGCCCCGGTCTTCTTTGTGTAGAGCAGAGTCATATAGTAAAGACTCCCCAGCCAGATGGAAAGCATCAGGCTGTACACATTGGCTTGTGCGCATATGGCCAGCAAACAAGGCAACAGCCATCTGGGTTTTTTGCGGGGGTCATAGAAGGAAAGAAACAAAAATAAGAAGAAAATGCCTATGGCGTAATCCCGTGTGATTACTGCATACTCGTAAAGCGCAAAATACCCAAAAGCAAACAATGCCTTTTGAAGCCGTGAAAATGGTGAATAGTTCGTAAAAAGATAAACCGTTCCTCCTGCAATAAGAAGGTGGATGATTTGCATCGCTAGGGGATTGCCGGTGAATTTGCTCGCAAAATAAGGAAACAAATACCAAAGAATGGGATGTTCATCGTATTTTTTATTCTCTAACAGCTCGGAAAAAGAGTGACAGTGCCTTACCGTCATCCATGTTTGAAGTTCATCCCGCCACATTTCATGATGAAACAGAGTGACGGCTCCCAATAAGAAAAAGCCGCACATCAATCCTGTTGAAAAGAAGATTTTTGATCGCGGGGTAGCGGGCGGGTTCTGTATCTTTTTCGGCAACCTCATCATCCTTTTTAAAAAAACAGTATCGTTTAAATCAGCCTTGCCTTGACGTCGGCGGACGTCTTTCCGCCTGATGCGAGTCGCTGTCCGATTCAAGAGATTCGCCGAGTATCTTCATTGCTTTTTTGACATCTGCGACTTTAAGAACAGCCGTTGTTTTGCCGCCTTTGGCACCGGCCGTAACATAAGCGTAAGCTATATTGATATGCGCCTTCGCCAGTTTTTCCGCAACTGCCGCGAACGCCCCGGCCCTGTTTGGCAGTGTAACGCAAAGCACTTCCGTTTCGTTGAACTGCATATTGATATGATTAAGTACGTCCCGCATCTTGTCCGCCGATTCCGGCACAATCCGCAGCACGCCGTGCTCCACAGAGTCCATCACGGTAAGAGCGATAATATTGATTTTTGCCCGTGCGAATTCCGAGAGAATCTGCGCCATAATGCCGGGCTTGTTTACCATAAAAATCGAAAACTGCTTTTCAGTATTCATACTTATCCTCTCTAATTCTATTTTTGGAGTTTTTTCAAATCGGTTATAGCAGCTTTGACGTTGGGGTAAAACGTGAATATTTTGTCGAGGTTTGTAATCTTAAAAACACGGTAAAGCTGCGGATTTATCCCGCTGATAAATATATTGCCTTTCTGGGTGGATGTTTTTTTCTTTGCGTCGAGAAGTAATCCTAAGGCCTGCGACGAGAAAAATTTCACGCCGCTGAAGTCGATAATAATGTTTTTGGGCTTTTGATTTTTTATAAGCTCCGAAATCTGCTCTGCCACATCCTCCAGACCCTGCTCGGTGCCAAGATTTGTAGTATTAAAACATACTATCGTGGCAATCGGCTCGGTTATTATTTTTATTACGTTATAATCTGTCATATATGGTCGGATACATTATATATATCTGCGTTATAAAAGTCGAGAAAGATTTATGTTTTAAAACAGGCCGCGAAATGTCCGGGTGCTTTTTCTTCCAGCGGTGGTATTTCTCTGCAGCAAAATCCGTCTGCTATGGGGCATCTGCCCGAAAATGGGCAGCCCGCAGGCGCTTCCTGGCCGATTTCGGAGACAAAAGCCGTAGATTTTTTCCTTTCCGGCACAGGCAGGGGGATAGCGCTAAGCAAAAGTTTCGTATAAGGATGCAGAGGTTTTTCATACAGCTCGACTGCAGGTGCGATTTCAACAATTTTGCCAAGATACATTACCGCCACAATATCGCTGATAAATTCGACCACCGATAAATCGTGAGCGATAAAAAGATACGTTAGTCTGAATTGCTCCTGAAGGTCTTTAAGCAGATTTAAAATCTGCGACTGAATTGAAACGTCCAGTGCGCTTACCGGCTCATCGCAGATAACCAGTTTCGGCTCAACCGCCAGCGCTCTTGCAATGCCGATTCGCTGCCGCTGCCCGCCGGAAAATTCGTGCGGATAGCGATTGATATGTGCCGCCGACAAGCCGACTTTCTGGAGCAGAGTCGCTATTCGGTCGATTAGCTCCGAACCCTTTGCGATTTTATGAATCCTCAAAGGCTCTGCGATAATCGAACCCACCGTCATTCTCGGATTTAGCGAGCTGTATGGGTCCTGGAAAACTATCGATATATCTTTTCGTATCCTTCTCAGTTCCGACTGATGCAGCGGCAAAATGTTTTCGCCGTTAAAGTACACTTTTCCGCCTGTCGCGTGAATAAGCCGTGCAATCGTTCTGGCCGCAGTGGTTTTACCTGAGCCGCTTTCGCCCACAAGTCCGAACGTGCTTCCGTGCGGTATCTGAAAACTTATATCGTCAACGGCTTTGACGTGGCCGATGATTTTCCTGAGCAGTCCCTTCTTGATGGGAAACCACGTCTTAAGATTTTCAACTTTTAATAAAATATTATTATTCATAATTACTTTTCATATCCCGGTGCATACCAGCACGCAGCGAAATGGTCTTTTGAAACTTCTTTCAATTCCGGTTCGGCCGTCTGGCATCTCTTATCGTTGCATCCGATAGGGCAGCGGGTATGAAATTTGCACCCGCTGGGGAAATTCAGCGGTTCCGGAACGTTTCCCGCGATGGTATTCAGCCTTTTTTGTCTTGTCCCCAGTTGCGGCAGCGAGTGTAATAGTCCTTGCGTATAAGGATGCAGCGGATTTTTAAATAGTTCTTTGCACGAGCACTTCTCGGCGATTTTCGAAGCATACATCACGGCGACATCGTCCGCACGCTGGGCCACAACTCCAAGGTCGTGTGTAATCAGGAGAATGCTCATATTTTCGCTTTGCTGCAGTTCGTCGAGCAAATCGAGAATCTGTGCCTGTATGGTAACATCGAGCGCGGTCGTCGGCTCGTCTGCGATCAGCAGCGAAGGCTTGCACGATATCGCCATCGCAATCATAACTCGCTGCCTCATTCCGCCCGACAGCAGGTGCGGATATTCCGACATCCTCCTTGCCGGGTCGGGAATACGAACCTTATCAAGCATTTCCTGCGCCATTGACCACGCCTGTTCGTAAGTTTTTTTCTGATGCAGCGTAATTGCTTCTACAATCTGGTCGCCGATGGTATAAACCGGATTCAAACTCGTCATCGGCTCCTGAAATATCATCGCGATTTTATTGCCGCGTATTCCCCGCATTTGTTTTTCGGAAAATTCGAGAATATTATGCTCTCTATAAAAGATTTTTCCCGATTCTATCCTGCCCGGCGGAGTCGGAATCAGCCGCATAATCGAAAGGGCGGTTACGCTTTTGCCGCATCCGCTTTCGCCGACAAGCGCAAGGGTCTTTCCCTTTTCAATTTCAAAGGACACATCCTGCACAGCCTTTGCGACGCCAAGTTCGGTATCGAAAAAGGTCGAAAGGTTTTGAATCGACAAAATTTTTCCGTTTTCTGTCATACTGCCTTTCTCAGTTTCGGGTCGATTGCGTCCCGCAGGCCTTCGCCAAGCAGGTTATACGCAGTTACCGTAAAAAATATCGCAAGACCGGGAAACAGTGTCAGCCACCACAAAAATTCACCCGTCGTGCTGACTCCTGTGCTTAGCATCTGTCCCCAGCTCGGCGTCGGCGGCGCTACACCAAAGCCCAGAAAGCTCAGCGCCGATTCGATAAATATCGCTCCTGCCACTCCGAATGTTATACTGACAAGAACCGGCGCGATGCCGTTGGGCAGCATATGGCGAAACAGAATGCTTCGCAGCGGAAGACCCAGCGAGATTGCCGCCTGAACAAAATCCTGGTTGCGCAGTTTGAAAAATTCCGCGCGTATGAATCTTGCGTCGTCCGTCCAGCTTGTTATGCCGATGATAATCATTATATTCAGCAGACTTCGCGGGAAAAACGCCACAATAGTGATAATCAGAAAGAACGTCGGCACCGACATCATAATTTCCAGTAGTCTCATCCCGAGAAAATCTATTTTTCCGCCGAAGTATCCCATTATCGCGCCGAAAACAATTCCGATAACGCTTGCAATGCCTACCGCTACAAATCCGACAGACAATGAAATGCGTGTTCCGTGAATGAGTCTGCACAAAACATCCGAACCGACGTCATCTGTGCCAAGCCAGTGTTCATTGCTCGGCGGTTTCTGGCTAACCTTTATATCCGTTCGCCCGTATCCGTAGGGAACAAGCGGGAAAATCGCGTCGCTCGCTTTGCCGCTGGCTATCATCGCCCTGTAATCGGTAGCGTCGAGTTTACGCGGCATAAAAACAAGCAGAAGTATTATGCCGACAAGCAGAGTTCCTGTGCAGATTAATACTTGCTTCCACAACACCCCAGAACGCAGGAATGGGTCGACTTTTCGGCTGTTGCGCCTGATTAATGAAATCAGAGTGATGCCGGTTATCGCCGCAATAAACACCGCATAGTCATTTGCCGTCAGGGTATCGAAAAGCGGAAAATGCACTTTGCCGTCAATATGAATTATCAAAGGCTTATCATTTGCGATAAACGGTGCAAGAACCGCAATCGTAAAAAGTATTATTATAAACCACATACATACCAGGTTTGTCCGGTTCTTGGAAAACTGCTGCCAGACAAGCTGGCCGTAAGATGTTCCCCAGTTCTTTTTTTCTGTTTTTAATTCCATTTTTTTATATTCATTTGTTTTCATTCGCTGAAGCGCAGCGAAAGTCCCGACGCATCGGGATGGTTAATTTATTCCATTCGCTCAAAACTTATTCTCGGGTCTGCGATTGCATAAGCGATATCGGCAAGCAGCAGACCGACAATGTCGAGAAATCCTGCCGTTGTCGCCACCGCCATCACTACGTTATAATCTCGCGTTGTAATCGCCTCGAACGCCAGTCTGCCCATTCCCGGTATGCTGAAAATACTTTCGATAATGACAGAGCCGCCAATCATCGCCGGCAGCAGAGACGCCATAATTGTAATTACAGGTATAACGCTGTTTCGAAATGCGTGTCTGAACGTTACCGTCCAGTTATCCAGTCCCTTTGCTCTTGCCGTGCGGATATAATCGCTGCGAAGATTATCAAGCATTCCCGCTCGCACCTGTTTTGTCAGATATGCAAATCCCGAATAGCTCAGGCATACCACCGGCAGAACAAGATGCCAAAGCCGGTCGCCAAGCCACGGGAAAAACGGCAGGGAATCGGCAAAATTGCTGCTCAGCCCCGCAGGCGGAAACCAATTTTTAAATGTCGGCCCGCAAAGATAACCTATCAGCATTTGGCCGACCCACATACTCGGCAGCGACCACAGCATAAATAATATTATAGAGCTTACCTTGTCGGAAAATTTGCCCTGTTTTACCGCCGTAAATATTCCCAGCGGTATTGAAATAAGATAAATAATCACGATTGAAATCAGATTGAGAGTAATTGTTACCGGAAGCCTCTCGCGTATGAGGTCAATCACAGGCCGATGATGTTTGATTGAATCGCCGAAATCCAGCTTAACGACGCGCTTCAGCCATATTGCGTATTGGACAGGTATAGGCTTATCCAGCCCGTAAAGCGCCATTCTCGCTTTTCTGACGTCCGCCGCTCGCTGCGCGTTCATTTGGCCGTTGGGTCCCATCGACAGGCTCACAGGGTCGCCCGGCGCAGCTCGGCTGATGGCAAAAACCATTATGGTTATGCCCAGTATCGTCGGAATCATTAACAAAATTCGCCTGATTATATATGTTGTCATTTATATCGCTGCTTTTCCTTTGGCACATACCATTCAAATGTATCGACGCCGAGTTTGTGAACATTTACATTTTCAAATCTTTTATCTATAAATCCAAAAGTTGGTTTACTGAATAAAAATGTGTATGGCTGTTCCTGATGCAGCAGTTGGTGAAATTTGTGATACAGGGCATATCTCTTATTCTCGTCCAGTGTCCTTCTTGATTCTTCAATAAGAGCATCGGCTTCTTTATTGTTAAATCCGACACGGTTATTTCCTCTGTCTTTCATTTGAGAAGAATGAAATAGCTGATAAGGGTCTGATTCTATTGTGCCTGCCCATCCCGACATACATGCATCAAACTGGCCGCTGTTCATTTTTTCAATAAAAATCGACCATTCAACCGGATCAGCAATTACGTCAATGCCGACTTTGGCGCCATCGTCTTTTAACAGCTTTGCTATGCCTTCTCCGGTCTGGCTCTCTGCGGGATAAGAAAATTTAAAGCGAAAAGGAATTCCGTTTTTATCGAGTATTCCATCTTTATCAGTATCGGCCCATCCTGCTTTTTTAAGTAATTGTTTTGCATAATTTGGGTCGTACGGCCAAGGCTTGATATTCGGGTCGTTCTGTTTGCCGTATAAATAAAATGGTCCTGAAATTACTGTAGCATTGCCTTTGAGAAGATATTCGACAATCGCTTTGCGGTTTATTATATGAGTCATTGCCAGTCTTACTTTACTGTCTTTGAAGTAAGGCGTATTTTCATTCCAGCCGATATAAGCGTATCCTCCGCTTGGCTCCCAATACGACAGTATATTGAATTCTTTTTTAAATTGTTCATCTTTGGATACTTCCGCGAATTGTTCTGATCGCGGTTCCATATAATCTATATCGTGAGAACGAAGTGCCTGAAGTGCCGCAGTGCTGTTTGTGATGATTTTAAAAACCATCTTTTTCATATTCGGCTTTTTGCCCCAGTAATTTTCGTTTCGTTTAAGAATTATTTGCTGTCCGACATCCCATCTATCGAATATATAGGGCCCGCTGCCCACAGGATTTGATATGCGTTTATTAAATTCGTTAGGGTCTTTAAACTGGTATATATGTTTAGGCAGTACTTCGAAGACTCCTACCGACTCCAGAGTTTTCCAGTAAAGCTCGTTGAAAATAAATTTAACAGTTTTATTATCTGTCTTTACGACCTCTTTAATATTCTGATAATATCCTCTTAAATCGGCAACGTCTATGCGAGGATTCATTATAGTTTCAAACGTAAAGACAACATCGTCTGCTGTGATTGGCGTGCCGTCAGAAAACCAGATATTTTCCTTTAGTTTGACAGTCATTTCAAGGCCGTCATCCGAAACTTTTAGACTTTCCGCTAATACAGGTTTGAGTTTTACTCCATCGAAGTCTAAATCGTAATAAAATAAAGTCTCAAAAATATTTCTTTCGCATACCCTTATGCTTTCCATAGTGTAATCAACGGAAATAGGATTTAAACTCCTTGGCTCTCCACCAAGGTGTTGGACCAGCCAGTCGCCTTCGTCGCCCGGCTGCTTATTTGCAGGCTGGGCTGTCAAATTTGACTCCTGCTTGTTCGTTGTCTCCTGCCGCTGGCCAGATACCGCGTCCAGAAGGACATTAAGCCTTTCATATAGCCTGTCCGACTGAATCATCGACAGAACCTGAAGCAAAATTACCGCCAAAATCAGTAAAAACAATAAAAACGCAAACCACCCCGACCGTCCATTCATAATAATACTCCTATAAAATATTCATCAGCCGAAGGCTGATTCCACAATTTTACATTTTAATTTTTAAATTTTAAATTAATTTTTATATTTCTGTTTATCTTTCGGCACATACCATTCTTCTTCTTTAAGACCGAGTTTATGAATAATTACATTTTCAAACCGAGGCAAAATTATACGGTATGTTGGTCTTGAAAACAAAAAAGTATATGGCTGTTCGTAGTGCACTATGCTGTGAAATTTTCGACTTAATTCTATACGTTTTTCCTCGTCCATTGTGCGCCTTATCTGCTCAAGGACTTTATCGGCTTCGGCGTTTTTAAAGCCTACATAATTCGACCCGCCTTTGCCGATTTGCGATGAATGAAAAATCTGGTATTGGTCTTCTATTATCTGCCCGCCCCAGCCCATAATCATCGACTCGAATTTCCGGTCGTTAATCCTTGTTATCAGGACTGACCATTCGACAGGGTCAGCTATTACCTCTATCCCCACTTTAGCTGCGGAGTCTTTTAGAACGTTGGCTATATTTTGATATAAGCCGTTATCGGCTGCGTAAGCAAATTTGAATCTGAAAGGGACTCCATTTTTGTCGCGTATCCCGTCGCCGTCGTGGTCTTTCCACCCGGCTTCGTCAAGCAACTGGGCAGTCTTATTAGGGTCGTAAGGCCACGGCTGAATATTTGGGTCGTTTTCTCTGGTGAGTATCTGATACGGTCCGGTTATTTCCTGCCCGCTGTCTTTGAGAAGATGTTTTACCATTCCTTTCCTGTCCAGCATCTCCGTCATCGCAAGTCTTACCTGCCTGTCGGCAAAAAATGGCGTGTCTTCATTCCACCCGATATAGAAATAAGGTGTTCCCGGACTCCAGTAAGCGACACATCTGAAGTCTTTCGTGAAATTTTTATCCTTAATCAGCTCGGCATACTGTTCCGGCGCAGGAATCATCATATCGACATCACCGCTGCGAAGTGCCTGCAGTCTGGCCTTATCGTTGATAATAAATTTATATATTACTTTTTTTATCTTCGGTTTCGTTCCCCAGTAGTTTTCGTTTCTGCGGAACGTTACCTTATCTCCCGTGTCCCATTTTTCAAAAACATATGGTCCGCTGCCGATTGGATTCGATATGCGTTTGTTAAATTCCTGCGGGTCTTTAAATTGGTAGATATGTTTGGGAAATACGCCCACCTGCCACAGCGATGTTACTTCCTGAGCCAGAAAGTACGGCCGTTTCATATAGAATTTGACCGTTTTATCGTCGATGCGTTCAACCCTGTCAACATCAACGTATGATTGTGCCACGAGCTGCGCGTCAATTTTCGGATTTATGAGAGTTTGATATGTAAAAATAACATCATCTGCGGTAATCGGCACGCCATCGGAAAAGTGAATATCGTCTCTTAATGTATATGTTATCTCAAGTCCGTCATCGGATACCTGGCAGCTTTTTGCAAGACACGGTTTTAGTTTCACCTCATCGTAGTCATACGCCATCAACGGCTCAAAAACCGTTTCAAATACCATCCATGTGGTATAAATATCCTGGTCGGAGGAAATAAGATTTAGCGTTTTCGGCTCGACAGCCAATGCCCACACCAGCCAGTCGCCTTCATCCTCCGTAGCTTTAGCGAAGGAGGACTCATTTCCGACTTGTTTTGCCGGTATTTGATTTTGCACCGGTGCGATGGATATGATTTTTTCGAGTGAGTTTAATCTTTGGCTGAACCTGCTAAACTGGTTTTGGGATAATAACTGCAATAATATTATGATGATTAGAAGGAAGAGTAAAAAAAATGCCTTTGTGCCTGTGCCCGGCAGTCCGTTCATCAGCTCAAACCTCCATTGTTTCTGTTATTTTCAACGACCTGGAAATTCTATCAAAAAAGCATCCTATGTGCCAATCTTTTATTGGACGTTGTTTAAATCCTGCGCATAAAAAAAGCGGCCCCTGTAATGCCGACCGCCCTGGGCCCAACCGCCCTTGGGGTCCGGTGCCCGAGGCAACCCACTACAGGAATTACCCGCTCCATATATATTATAAGAAATAAACTGGTAGAATGCAAATTCTGTGTGATTTATATGGCTACTTTTTCTCAGTCTTTTTTTCAGTCGATGGCTTAGGAAGTGTCGGCGGGGCGTTCTTGGCTGAGCCGTCGGGATTTTTGCCATAATCGAATCCTGCCGCAGCCGGCAGTTTCCCCGCTGCGCTTGCTGTGCCGAATAGCGAGTCGCTTTCCGCAAGAAGCCCTGTGCCGCCGCCTTTTTCTATTGCTCTTTTTAGCGAACCCTGCCAATCGGGGATAAACTTGGTCAGGAGTTTTTCAGACTGGGTAATTACAGAAACAAGGCTGCTTTTGNNGCCATTACTTTACTGCTGTCGGCATCGGTCGTTGTTCTGTCGATAAGTGCCTTTAATATTGAGGCGTCGGTCATTTCATCATTGACCTTCCAGCCCATATAGAGGTCTATTCTTTTTTGTGCTATTTCTGTTAAGAGGTCATTTGCCGCCGGCCGTTTCAATCCAGATGCGAACTGAGCTATTATGGCAAGGATATAGCCGGACTGTTCTGTCTTTATGTTTGCGGAATACCGTTTGACTATATCATCACCCAGTTGGCGGTTTTCTGCGGAATCATAGTTTAGTTGGCTGAGAATGGATGCGTTGCTCAGGCAGTTTGTTGCCCAATATCGTATGATAATATTGGAGTTTTGTAGATAATCAAGAGCGGATTTTGCTATTTCAAGATTTCCAAGGTCATTGGCTAATACCAGTAAATTTATTGTCAGCAGGGTCTTGCGTTGGCCGTCTGGAAGTCCTTTTACGTTTTTCAGAGTATCGGAAAATTCCTTTTGAGCTATTGTGAAGAAGCGTGGTCCATATTGAATTTGTCCGCTCTCCAGAGAAGATGAGTTTTTGCTTACAATTGTATTTCGCAGGGCCGCGACATCTGAAAAGTCGGTTTTTTCATAAAGTTCCGAGAAGGCATCGGTCAAAAACTGCTGTATAACGGCCATATCGGAATCGGTAACGGTTTCTTTGTTTCTAACGGCATCTATTTTAGCTGTATTGACGGCCAAAACAGGGCATAGAACTATTAACAATACCAGACTACAGGAAAGAATGTGATTAATACGCATGATTCGTAACATCCGTTAAAAACATAATATAGGTAAAATCAATGCTCAAAAAATAATCAAAATGACTGCTTTTGTCAAGGGTATTTCCAAATTATTGGCTTTTTGTCCCATCGATAAACTTTTGACTGGCAATTGCGGCTGGAATCATTAAAATCTGGAATTCGCAAAATATAACAGGATGTAAGGTTAAGGGTTAAATATCCGGGAAGATATGAAAAATTTTAGGTTAATTATATCGTTATTTATATTGGTTGCCGGCTGGAATCTTCTTCAAACGGCTGGGGCTGCTGATCCTAATACTCATCAAAAAAATGAGGCAAAGGTACCGGCCCATAACAAGTCTGTAAAAAAAGGTTTGGAGCCTAACGACAGTAACGACGCCAAAAACAGCCGTGAGCTTATCAATGCCGCCGAGGTCGAAGGGCCGAATTCTCTCAGCGGATATATCAGCGGAGACGCGTTTAATCTTGGTTTTACCGGAATATTTAATGGATATGTTGATAAACAGGGGCTTGTAAATTACGCCAAACTGAGAAGACATCGGCTTGAATTGAATCAGGCGACTGCAAATCTTGCCGACCTCAAACCGGAAGTTTACATCACATGGTCGAGAAACGAAAAAATAGCTTTCTGGATAAACGCATACAATATTTGCACATTGAAAGGCATTGTTGATAATTATCCGATAAAGCCTTCGAGATTTATGCTGTTCTTTTATCCTGCAAACAGTGTTATGCACATCCGCGGACTGAAAAACACGACGTTTTTTATGATAATGGGAATACAATATACGCTCGACGAGATTGAAAAAGATGTCCTTCTCGGAAGGTTTGAGGAGCCGAGGGTTTGTTTCGCTGTATGTTACGGCACTTCGAGCGGCGCTTCGCTGAGAGCTGAGCCTTACGTGGGAAAAGTGCTCGAAAAGCAGCTTGACGAGCAGGTACGAAATTCTTTTGCCAATCCTGAAGGTTTGAAGATAGATGAAATCAATAATGTTGTTTATCTCTCGCCGGTATTCAAAATGTATCAATGGCACGAGGATGCATTTTTGAAACAATATGGAACAAATAAGCTTTTCAGGGAGAGGGAACCTATCGATAGGGCGATACTGAATTTTGTGAAGGATTATGTCTCCCCGGCAAACGCGGAATTTCTTAAACGAAAAGAATATACTATTGAGTATCTCAAATACAACTGGCAGCTTAATGAGCAGCCGCCGGAACCGGAAAAATAATTTTAGTTTTATAAAGGATTTATATGGCAGCAAAGAAAGTTCGTAACGATTTGAATTTCAGCAATGATAATTTCCTCTTTACAAGCGAATCTGTAACAATGGGACATCCCGACAAGGTCGCCGACCGAATATCGGATGCCATTCTCGATGCGCATATTCAGCAGGACAAAAACAGCAGAGTTGCCTGCGAAACGCTCGTAAAGACAGGTATGGTTATGGTTGCAGGCGAAATCACCTCAAACGCCATTGTCGATGTGCCCGCCGTGGTTCGTCAGGTTATAAAGGACATAGGCTACACAGACCCCGAAATGGGTTTCGATTATGATAATTGTGCCGTTCTTGTTGGTCTCGGCAAACAAAGCCCCGATATTTCGCAAGGCGTCACCGAAGGTCAGGGCCTGCACAAAGAGCAGGGTGCCGGCGACCAGGGAATTATGTTTGGTTTCGCCTGCAAGGATACTCCCCAGCTTATGCCGATGCCGATTCAGCTTGCTCATTTGCTATGCGCCAGGCTCGCACTGATGCGTCAAACCAAAAAACTGCCATGGCTGCGGCCCGATGGCAAAAGTCAGGTAACCGTCGAATACCGAAACGGAAAACCTTACAGGATTCATACTGTTATCGTTTCCACGCAGCATTCGCCGGACGTTGCATATAATAAACTACGCAGCGAGATAATTAAAAAAGTTATTCTGCCCGTGCTGCCGAAGAAAATGGTTGATAAAAATATTATCTACCACATTAATCCTACCGGCAGGTTTGTTATCGGCGGCCCGAAAGGCGACTGCGGCTTGACAGGCAGAAAAATTATCGTCGATTCTTACGGCGGCAGCGGACATCACGGCGGTGGCGCATTTAGCGGCAAAGACCCATCAAAGGTTGACCGTTCCGCAAGTTATATGGGAAGATACATCGCCAAGAACGTCGTCGCGGCAGGTCTTGCCGATGTCTGTGAAATTCAGGTTTCTTACGCCATTGGCGTTGCCCAGCCGATTTCGGTTCACGTTGACACACGCGGCACCGCAAAGGTCAGCGAGAAAAAGCTGCAGGATGCCATAAGAAAAGTTTTCCCGCTTACGCCGAAGGGAATTATAGACCATCTCAAACTTAAACGACCGATTTACGAGGCAACTTCATATCACGGCCATTTCGGCAGAAGCGGCCCCAATTTCACCTGGGAAAAAACTGATATGGTCGCCAAATTGAAAAAGGCTTTAGGTCTTTAAGGAAATAGAATATGGCATCTGAATTTATTCACAAAGATTTTCTTTTACAGACTGATACAGCAAAACATCTTTATCACGAGTACGCGGAAAAGATGCCTATTTTCGATTATCATTGTCATTTGCCTGTCCAGCAGGTTGCCGATGACATTCAGTTCAAGAACCTGACGCAAATCTGGCTTTACGGCGATCATTACAAATGGCGGGCGATGAGAACCAACGGCGTCGATGAGCGTTTCTGCACCGGCGACGCCTCCGATTGGGAAAAATTCGAAAAATGGGCGCAGACCGTCCCGCACTGCCTTCGCAATCCGTTGTATCACTGGACGCATATGGAATTAAAAAGGCCTTTCGGTATCGGCGATAAACTGCTCGGCCCGCAAACGGCAAAAGAAATTTACGATAAGTGCAATGAGCTTTTGAAAACGCCGCAGTTCAGCACTCGCGGCATTATGCGTCAGATGAACGTAAAAGTCGTCTGCACAACTGACGACCCGATTGACGACCTTCGCCATCACAAAAAAATTGCTGCCGATGGTTTTGAAGTAAAAGTTTATCCCGCCTGGCGTCCCGACAAGGGAATGGCCGTTGAAAATGTAAAAGCCGTCAGCGAATGGATAGACAAACTCAGCCAGGCCGCTGGTATGGATATAAAGAATTTTGACGATTATCTTCAGGCCCTGAGAAAAAGACACGATTATTTCCACGCCGCCGGCTGCCGGTTAAGCGACCACGGAGTTGAAACAGCCTACGCCGAGGATTATACCGATAGTGAGATTAAAAAAATATTTGATAAGATTCGAAGCGGCAAAAACCTTGACCCCAAAGAAATCCTGAAGTTCAAATCCGCGATGATGTTCGAATTTGGTCTGATGGACGCCGAAAAAGGCTGGGTTCAGCAGTTTCATATGGGCGCTTTGAGAAATAACAACAGCAGACTATTCAAATCGCTTGGCCCGGATACCGGTTTGGATTCTATCGGCGATTTTGACATCGGCAGAACTTTGGTCAAATTCCTCGACAGGCTCGATTCGCAAAAAAAACTGCCAAAGACAATTCTCTACAATCTAAATCCTTGCGACAACGAGCTTCTTGCCACGATAATGGGCAGTTTCCAGGACGGCTCGGCTCCCGGCAAAATGCAGCTCGGCTCCGGCTGGTGGTTCCTCGACCAGAAAGACGGTATGGAAAAGCAGATGACCGCGATCTCGAACCTCGGCCTTTTAAGCAGGTTTGTAGGCATGCTCACTGATTCGCGAAGTTTCCTTTCATATCCGAGACACGAATATTTCCGCAGAATTTTATGCAATATTCTCGGCAATGATGTTGAAAACGGACTTATACCCAAAGATATGAAAATCCTCGGCCCGATGGTCGAAGATATCTGCTTCAACAACGCCAAAGATTACTTTGGAATGAAGATATAGAATAAAAAGTTCGAATTTTCACAAGGAGTTAATTGGTGGATAGAAAA